>JAFKFL010000027.1 GCA_017308235.1 Alphaproteobacteria bacterium
CGGATGTAGGCGATGATCGCCTCGTCCATCTTGTCGCCGCCGACCCGCACCGAGCGCGGATAGACGATGCCGCCCAGCGACAGAACGGCGACTTCCGTCGTGCCGCCGCCGATATCGACTACCATCGAACCGGTCGGCTCCGTCACCGGCAGGCCGGCGCCGATCGCGGCCGCCATCGGCTCCTCGATCAGCCACACCTTGCGGGCGCCCGCGCTCTCGGCCGACTCCTGGATGGCGCGGCGCTCGACCGCGGTCGAGCCCGTCGGCACACAGACCACGATCCGAGGATGGGTGAGAAAGCGGCTATTGTGCACCTTGCTGATGAAGTGCTTGATCATCGCCTCTGCGACTTCGAAGTCGGCGATGACGCCGTCGCGCAGTGGCCGGATCACCTGGATGCTGTCGGGCGTGCGACCCAGCATCATCTTGGCTTCCTCGCCAACCGCCAGGACCTGGCGCTTGCCGCTTTGCGTCGTAAGCGCAACGACGGACGGCTCGTTGAGAACGATCCCCCGCCCCTTCGCATAGACCAGCGTGTTGGCCGTTCCGAGGTCGATCCCCATGTCCGCCGAAGCTCGAAAGTGATTCTGGGCCATTAGCCATTCCCCAGCGTTAAAAATTGGCCTTTAGGGTTCACCACGAGTTACGCAATTCGCGAAGCTTCAAGAATACTTTGCGCGGGTCAGGCTTATCGGGCAATTCGGGAAAGGTCTCGCGCAATTTCGCGATGACCGTTGGGTTGGTCAGGCGAAAGAACGTGTTGATCTCCCCTTCGACTTCGAGCGTCGATATGTACGCGCGATTGGGATCTTGGCCCGAGAGTTTGTCGAGCATTTCCCGAGCCTTGTTGTTGTCGGGCTCGCGATTCAATGTGAAACGCAGATTGTTTTCCATGTAATCGTGGCCCGGATAAATCAATGTCGATTGCGGCAGCTTGGCGAGCTGCTGGTCAAACGTCCTATACAGCTCTTCCGGATGACCGCCGTTGTGGCAATTCCCGGCACCGGCATTGAATAGCGTATCGCCACAGAATAGCGCCGGCTGGTCAGTGTGTGACAGCAGGCATACGTGACACATGGTGTGGCCTGGCGTATCCAGCACTTCAAGCTCGACTGTCTTGCCCACTTTGACGACATCGCCCGCGCTCAGGCCTCGGGCCATGTCGGGGATTTTGTCTTTGGCATTCTTGTGCGCCAGAATCGTCGCGCTTGTTTTCCCGACCATAGCCTCGTTTCCACCCGTATGATCGTGATGTTCGTGCGTGTTCAGAATCTGAGTGATATCCCATCCTTCTTGCTTGGCTGCCCGCAAACACTTTTCATGATCCAAGGGGTCGATGGCCAGGGCCTCGCCGGTTTCGCTGCAGGCGATGAGGTAGTTGAAATTGCGGAAGGCGTTGGCGGTCCAGATTTGTTTGACTATCATGGCATCATCCCCTGTCAGTAGCGTCCGACAATAATGGCGTTGGAACGGGCCTCGCTGAGGAAGACCGACACTAAGTTTATGCGCTTGTCCAAGTCGTGATGGTGCCGACGCTGCACGATCGTCAATCTGCGACCGGTTCGTAGCACTTCTGTCCCGGCGACCACGGCTTTGCGATTTCGCAACGGTTGGCGCACGTTACAGCTATTGTCGGATGAATCCACTAAGTAGTCCAACCGGTCTGGAATTTCTGGGCAAGCTACGATCACCTATTCCACCAGGTCCGTAATAATAGCTATGCTTCGCATGTGGGATGGCACCACCGTGGTGCCGGCGGCGAACCGTTACTCAACGTGGTCGACAAAGCAAATTGATTGTGCCTTTGAGGCTCGGTCTCAAACGGCTGTGTGCCTCAGCTTGGGAATCACGTGGCTACCGTACTTGGCGTACCACTCCTTCAACCTCTCCGGCGGCTGAGACCTGTTGAACGTAGCCGCAAAATGGCCAGCGCCGGCAGCTTGGCACTGGTCGATGATTTGATCCGCGACGGAGAGAGCGGTACCGGCGATGAATTCGTCATCGCCAACCGAGAATGCGTGCGCCGTCGGCGTATCGAGGATCGCCGGCCGGTCTGGTGTATCGAGTCGTGGGTCTGCTGAAAGAAACTTGAGCGTATTGCGGCGTTGGGCGTTGACATCGAGGCGGCTTCGCGCTCGTCGTCGAGCAGCGTGACCTGCCGGCGAATGCATAGATCGTCCGGGCCCACCTTTCGCCCCACCTTGTATGCCTCGTCGCGAAAGGCATCGAAGATCTCGATGATCTTGCTCAACGGATGGAAGCCGGTGCAGAGCTTGGCGCCGCGGCGCGCCGCCTTGCGGGCGGATGAAACGCTGACCACTGTGACCCAGACCGGTGGCGATGGCTGCTGCACGGGACGCGGCGTCAGGTGAAGATTATCGAAGTGCCAGAACTTGCCATGATGCGAAATCACGGGGCTCTTCAAGGCGGCATCGAGAATGTCGAGTACTTCGTCATTGCGGGCGCGCGCCTCGTCAGGTCCGAGGCCAATCTTCTCCATTTCATTGGGGATACCGGCAGCCGTTCCAATCTCGAGCCTGCCACCGGTGAGATGGTCGAGCATGCCGATCTCTTCGATGAGCTGCCATGGGGTGTGATAGGGCGCCACCATGCCGAGCGTTCCGAGCCGAAGTTTCGTGGTCCGTGACGCAATGTTGGCGATCAGCAGGTTTGGCGCCGGCGAGTATGCCGCCCCATAATGATGTTCGCTGAAGAAGATGCCCTCGAAGCCGGCCGGCTCAGCGCTCGCCCACAAGCCCAGATACGCATTGAAATAGCGCAGCGAATGGGATGCATCGAACCGCTCATGCAGCTTGCCGGGCGCCGCAAAGAATTCGAAGATCCACGGCTTTATCATTGTAAGCAGCTCTCCTCTCCGATTCAGTGGCGTCTGCCGGGCAGATCGATCAGTACCCCCGCGTAACGTCGACTTCCTGCAGGAGACGTCCTCCGGCCTTGAGGCTGCGGATGTTCGCGGCGACCTCGGTGACCAGCTGGGCTACGGTCGGCCGCCGCGCCACGTGCGGCATCACCGTCACCTTGGGATGACGCCAAAGCGGGCTTTCCGGCGGCAGCGGCTCGGGCCAGAGCGCGTCCAGGGCGGCATAAGACAACTGTCCCGAATCGAGCGCGGCGATCAGGTCCTTGTCCACCACGTGCTTGCCGCGTCCAACGTTCACCAGCATGGCGCCTCGCGGCATCATGGCGAACGTGCGCGCACAGAAGATGCCCTCGGTTTCCGCCGTCAGTGGCAACAGACAGACGGCGATATCCGTCTGACGGAGGAACGGTTCAAGCTGATCGCGGCCGTGAAAGAGCGGGACGTCGGCCGCCTGTCGCGGTGAGCGGACCCACGCCGACACCTTGAAGCCAAGCGACTGCAGGACCAGCGCCGGCGCCTTGGCCATCATGCCGAAGCCCAAAAAGCCGACGCGCCTTTGCTCGGGCCGAAGGATCGGCACCCTGCGCCATTCCCGGTTTGCCTGGGCCTCCTGGTAGGCCGGCATGTCGCGATGGAAACGCAAGACGTGCATGACGACGTATTCCGTCATCATGGGATCGCCCCCCGGCGGTTCCAGCTTGCCCAGCGGGACTTTCGGCAGCTTTGGATGCGCGGCGATGTCCTCTACCCCGGCGGCACGGCTGAACATGGCTTTCAGGTTGGGAAAGCCGGGAAGCGCGTCGAAATCCGGATGCATGAAGGCGAGATATTCGATGTCCTTCATCTCGCCGACATCGGGCCAGAAGCGAATGGGCAGACCGGGAACGCGCTCCTTGAAGGCGTCACGCCATGCCTGGGCCGTGCCGATGATCTTGTCCAGGTTGATAACGAGCAGCGTCATGCAGCCTCCTGCAACTTCCCGGGGGCGACGCAAAAGGCGACGCATCCATGTTCGAAATGATAGAGGAGAACACGGGCGACCCAAAGACTGGGCTTAACAGTCGCCAGCAGCCAGAGCCCATACGCAGCCGGCACCAACAAGCCCCTGACCCGGCTAATCCACGGGACGGGTATGCCGTCACCTCGCTCTTCCGTCACTCGGGATCGCGGCCGAGCCGCAGCAGAGGAACCAGGGCGAAGGCAAAAGCAGTCGTCGCCGCGGAAACGACGATCAATGGCTCAAGGTGATTGTCGAACACACGTTCATACAAAAACGCTCCGGCGTTTGTTGAAAAGATGTCGGCGAGATTCATGACAGACATGAGACCCGCGAAGGCGAAGCCTTCGGCACGCCGCGGGCAGTAATGCGCGGCAAGCGACAACGAGGCGATCGTGGCGATCATTGCCGCCACGCCGCTGGTGAAATTGACCGCTGCAGCGGAAAGTTCGTCGGTCAGCAGTAGGAATGAGGCAGCAGCCACAGTCCCGAGCACAATGCTGAGATAAAGCAGGGGTTTGGAGTTCATGCGCTGCAACAGAAAGCGGTAGAGCAAACCGCCTGCTATCCATCCGGCCGATGAGATCGAGCCCAGTACGCCAATATACTCTTGCGAGAACTTCAGCGTATCGGTCATGTAATAGTAGAGCGGCGTGCCGAAACCCGGTGCGAAGGCGTAGAGAAACAGAAAGAGGGCGATGCCCCAGAGCTTGCGAGATTGCGCCGCCTCGACAATGCTTGCGAACGTGCGTCGCAGTTCGACGCGATCGATCTTGGTCTTGGGCTCGTTAAGTAAGACGAGCGAACTCATGACGACGGCGATCGGAGCGATTGCTGCGATGGCCGCAGCTACCTGCACGGCTCGAGTTGGCGAAAGGTATTGCACCAAGAAGCCGCCCGAGAATGCGCTCGCCATCACAGCGATGTTGAACCACAGCCATTGCTGGCCGACCAGCGTGCTACCTTCGCGGAAGCTGCGCCCGTTCTCGGCCAGCAACGCGCCGCATAAGGTGCTTGATGTCGCCATCGCATAGGAGGTGAGTACGAGCAGGATCGCGAACTCCGACGGCTCGGTCAGGTACGCGATCCAGGCGTAGGCGCCGGCCGCGACCAGGCTGGACAGGATCAGGTAGCTCTTGCGGCGATAGCCGAACAGCGGCACGAAATCGGACACCAACCCGAAGACAGGCTTGATGACCCAAGGAAAGTTCAGCACGGCGAAGTAGGCAGTAACCTCGACAGGGGTCCAGCCCTTCACCTTCAAGAAGTAGCTTAAGGGTTGGAAGATGACGCCAAAGCGCGCCTGCCCAATTCCTTCGACGACATACACGATGGCGAAGAACATCATCAGCCGACGGATGTCCCGCCGTTCTGTCATCGCTTACGTGACTGGAGGGGGTTAACCATCAAATGTATGGAGTGGCCGGACTCGTAGAGCACGACGCTCAGTTAACTGGCATCGCGACGGCCGACTGGCAACGTAATCATCGTTGTTGATATTCAACCTCCCCTGCCGACTATGCCGGTAGATCTTCCATATCGTCGCTCCTCCAATCGTCATGTTCAATGCGGCGCAGCCCGTCGGTGGGAAACGCCGCTATCCCCCTGGGACGGCTCGACGCCAACTTCATGAATGCTCGGCCGGAAGGCCTGACCGGCTAGCTCGAGCATTGCGAGCGCAATGGGTAAGGAGAAACGGCGTGGGCCGGCACTTCCCGGATTGAGGTAAAGCACACCGTTAACGGTTTCGATTTTCGGACGATGCGAATGACCTGACACAACCACATCAATACCGGCTACCGCGGGATCGAAATCCAGTTCCTTGAGATTGTGGAGCACATAAATGGACCGACCGCTGAGCTTCACGAGTGCAGTGTGCGGGTACCCGGACGCCCACCCGCCTCTATCGATGTTCCCTCTTATTGCCGTTATCGGTGCGATTTTACTTAGTTCTGAAATCACTTCGGGGTGGCCGATATCGCCCGCATGAATGATATGATGGACACCTCCAAGGCTTCTGAGGGCCTCTGGCCGCACAAGACCGTGGGTATCCGAGATGATGCCGATCTTCAGAATCGAGGCCGCGGCGCGGCTTCTGACCCTACTCTGTCCGGATTGACGACCTTCCACTTCAGCTCCGTGGGGGCAAAGAGAAGGTTCGCATCGGCGGGCAAGCCAATCTGGCCGCACGGCCAGATGCGAGCTGATTGTGGCGGCTGATGTCGTGGGATTGCATTGGTCTGCCCCGGATTGCAGCAATGCATCCTGACGATTTCAGCGCGCCAAAGCGACCCACATCGGCAGTATCCGGAGTCCTTCTGGCACAACCGCTCAAATCGAACGCCCGATGAGAAACCCTTCATAAAGTGCCTCCTCCACTGTTCGAGGCGTGAGGCAATCCCCTGCGAGATGGACAGGCCGCCTAAGTCCATGCAATTCCTTCTCAAGCGTCGTCACCGGCGTATGCCCTGTCGCCAGCACGATCGTATCCACATCCTCGCGGACCACTGCATTGCCTGATAGCGCATGCACGAGATACGCCGTCGTGCCGTCGACGCCATAGATGCGTGCGTGAGGAATCACCGTGATTCCAAGGTTGTCGAGCTTGGCCATCCAATGGTCGCGAACATAGAGCTGCAAATTGTAACCTGCGTGAGGCGCATTGACCGCGAGCTGCACCTTGTGCCCCGCGAGCGCCAGCATCTCGGCGAGGCCCATACCGATCCAGTCAGCGCGCCAGTCGGCAATCAGGACACTCGAGCCGAGGTTCACCCCTCCTGCTAATACGCTCCAAGCGCCCACCACATGGCCGTCCTCGCGTCCTTCAACAGGCGGTTCATAGGGCTTGGCGCCTGTCGCAACGATAATTTCGTCAGGAGCCAACATTTCGACCAGCGCTCGGTCCACTCTGGTCTGACGACGAACATCAATGTTCAGCTTTCCTATTTCGGCTTCGAGGTTTGTGACCAGTCCGCCAAACTCCGCTCGGTCCGGCAGTAGCTGCCCGAGCAGCGCCTGCCCTCCCAACTGTCTGTTGGCCTCGCAGAGGATGACGCGATGACCGCGCTCGGCGGCGGTAACGGCGGCCCTCATACCAGCGGGACCGCCGCCTGCGACCAAGATGGTCTTGGCATATGTAGTAGGCGTCAGCTCGCCGAGCTCGTGTTCTCTGCCTGTTAGAGGGTTCTGAATGCAGGAGATCGAGTACCCGGCATGATAATGCCCGATGCAGGCCTGGTTGCAGCCAATGCAGGCGCGAATATCATCGAGACGTTTCTCGGCCGCCTTGTTCGGCATATCCGGGTCCGTGATCATCGCGCGCGTCATGCCGCACATGTCCGCGAACCCCGCTCGGAGCACCTGCTCGGCGATCTGCGGTTGATTGATCCTTCCTGCAACGAAGACGGGAAGTCCTGTTACCGCACGAATCTTTCCCGCCTGCGGAGCGACGTAGGCATTCTCGACACCCATCGGCGGGACGACATGGATGGAACCGCCAGGGCCGGTCATCGAGCCAAGCGTCGTATTGATGTAGTCGAGGGCGTTTGTCCTCGCGAGCTCCTTGCAAACAGTAAGTACGTCGCCTTTATGCAGGCCGTCGGCCTCCACCTCATCCGCCGAGATGCGCATCCCCACAACCATATCGCCGACATTCGCGCGGACCGCAGCGAGGCACTCGGTCAGAAAGCGCATGCGGTTCTCGAAGGACCCGCCATAGCGATCGGTACGGACATTTGCGTTCGCGTTTAGAAATGCCGCAAAGAGCATGCCGTGGGACGCGACGATCTCGATGCCATCGAGGCCGGCTTCGGCAAGGCGCCGAGCTGCCATGCCACAGGAGGCGACCAGCTCCTCGACCATATCGAGAGGCATTTCGCGTGGCATGGTGTGAAAGCGATTGTCGGGTATGGCCGACGGCGCGAAGGTAACAGCACGCATTCCGCCCTTGATGCGTCGCGTTGCTTTGCCCGGATGCGAGAGCTGACCGAAGACCCGACCGCCGTGCTTATGAACTGCCTTGGCGATTGCGGCATAGCCAGGGATGCACCGATCATCGCTCGCGTTGAGATCTGGTGCGTCGCTCAAGCCTGACGCGTGCATTCGCGAAGACTCGGTGATGATGAGACCTACGCCTCCGCGCGCGCGCCTTTCATGATATGCCACCATTTCCGGCGAAGGAACGCCGCCCTTAGCCAGATAGGTCTGATGTCCGGTCGACAGTATCCGGTTGCGTATTTCAACGCTCCGAATGCGAAGCGACGAAAAGAGATGCTCCAAGCTTCGCGTCATGGCTCGACCTGATCCTGCTAGTGGTTGACCCCGAGAATCACGACAGCAAGAACTTCTGCCTGCGCTCCTCGGAATTCGTCGTGTGCTTCGCGATATGATTATACTCACGCGTCGGTTCATTGGAGATAGCAGCGTGGTCGAGATTCCTCAAAAGGTGCAGGTCGTCATCATCGGTGGTGGCATTATCGGATGCAGCATCGCCTTTCATCTGACCCTGCGGGGCCTGACTGACGTCATTCTGCTGGAGCGGAAGCAGCTCACGTCGGGAACGACCTGGCATGCCGCCGGTCTCGTCGGCCAGTTGCGCGCCACTCACAATCTGACACGCCTGGCTCAATACACCACAGAACTTTACGCGTCCCTTGAAAGCACGACGGGCCAAGCGACCGGCTTCCGGCAGATTGGCTCTCTTGCGCTGGCCACGACCAAGGAGCGTTTCGAAGAACTGAAGCGCGGTGCCTCGATGGCACGGTGCTTCGGCCTTGAGGTCGATATCGTTACGCCGGAACGTGCGCAAGAAATGTGGCCGTTCATGACAACGGACGATGTTGTGGGAGCGGTCCACCTTCCCAAGGACGGCCAAACCAATCCGATCGATACCACGCAAGCCCTTGCAAAAGCCGCGAAGAGCCGCGGTGCCCGCATTTTCGAGAATCTGAAGGTCAGCGAAATCATCGTCGAAGACAGTCGAGCTGTAGGTGTCCGCACAGCACAGGGCGATATTCACGCGAACATCGTCGTCAACGCTGCCGGCATGTGGGCGCATGGTCTTGGTGCAGCTGCGGGAACGACCGTGCCACTCCATGCGGCGGAGCACTTTTACATCGTCACTGAACCGGTTGCCGGTCTACCCAGGCATCTTCCCGTACTTCGCGATGCCGACTCATGCGCCTACTTCAAGGAAGACGCCGGAAAGCTCCTGGTCGGATGGTTTGAGCCCGTGGCGAAACCCTGGGGAACCAAAGAAATTCCCGAGAGCTTCAGTTTCGATACCCTGCCCGACGACCTCGAGCACATTGAACCGCTACTTGAACAAGCCATTCGTCGCGTCCCAGCGCTTGGAAGCACAGGCATCCAGCTCTTCTTCAACGGTCCCGAAAGCTTCACGCCGGATGACCGTTACCTGCTAGGCGAGACGCCGGAAGTACGGAATCTCTTCGTCGCAGCGGGTTTCAATTCAATCGGCATCCAGTCAGCCGGTGGCGCCGGCAAAGTGTTGGCCGATTGGATCATCGACGGTCATCCGCCCATGGATCTTTGGGACGTCGACATCCGCCGCATGATGCCCTTCCAGCGCAACCGTCTCTACCTTCATGACAGAACGGTCGAAGCTCTTGGTCTGCTCTACGCCATGCACTGGCCTTTCCGTCAGCCTGAGACCGCTCGCGGCGTTCGACGCTCCGCCCTGCACGATCGTCTGACCGCAAATGGCGCCTGCTTCGGCGAAGTAGCTGGATGGGAACGGCCCAACTGGTATGCGCCGAAGGGAACGCCAACCAAATACGAATATAGCTACGGCAAACAGAATTGGTTCGAGCGTTCCGCTGACGAGCACCGCGCCGTCCGCACGAGCGTCGGTTTGTTCGACCAGTCGTCCTTCGGAAAATACATCGTCGAAGGACCCGACGCCGAAATGGTGCTCAATCGCATCAGCGCAAACAATGTTGCCGTTCCTGTCGGACGCATTGTTTATACGCAGTGGTTGAATGAGCGGGGTGGCATCGAAGCGGATCTTACCGTCACGCGCGAGACAGAGACTCGGTATTTGATTGTGACCGCCGCGGCAACGCAGACCCGCGATTTGAGCTGGCTGCAGCGCAACATTCCGTCCGATGCTCGTGCGATCGCCGTCGACGTGACATCCGGATACGCCGTGTTGGGTGTCATGGGTCCGCAGTCGCGGAACCTTCTCTCCCGCCTGACGAACGCCGATTTGTCGAACGCTGCCTTTCCGTTCGCAACGTCGCAGATCATCGACCTTGGCTATGCGCGCGTCCGCGCCAGCCGGATCACGTATGTCGGCGAGTTGGGCTGGGAACTCTATATCCCGACCGAGTTCGCGGCAGATATATTCGACAGGATCAAAGCCGAGAGTCGCTCGTTCGAAATGCGCCTCGCTGGCTACCATGCTCTCGATTCACTGCGCATGGAAAAGGCGTACCGTCATTGGGGCCACGACATCACAGACGAGGATACCCCGCTGGAAGCCGGCCTTGGCTTTGCAGTCTCTTGGGAAAAGTCCGCCGAGTTCATCGGCCGGGCAGCCCTTCAAAAGCAAAAAAGTCGGGGCGTTACGCGCCGGCTGGCCAGCTTCGCCCTGAGCGATCCGAACAAACTCCTGTATCACAATGAGCCCATTTGGCGGGATGGCGTGCTCGTGGGCCGCGTCGCCTCGGCCGCGTATGGACACACCATTGGCAAATCAATCGGCATGGGCTACGTCCAAAGCGGAGGGGAAATCGTCGATCCGGCTTTTGTAAGAAGCGGCCGCTATGAGATAGAAGTTGCTGGCGAACGAGTTCCCGCCGAAATCACGCTACAGCCGTTCTATGACCCTTCGAGCCGCCGAGTTAAGGACTTGGACTAGAATTAGATGCTCTTGCTGGGCACGCCGCAAACAGACGCTAAGGGTTATTCGCTCTTTTACGTGAGCTTGTATTGCCTTTGAAAAAATGCCGAATGCAGTCCGCCTCTGGGCGGTCTCGCAGCAATATGTTGTGTGATCTGGGCATTTTCTGAATTGTTTCCCGCGACCATCAGCATGACATGATTTACCGGGATGGTTTTGAGCGTCCCTCGCCTCAACAGTTCATCGAGAATATTCTCCGGTTCACCTTCGGGAACAGCAATCCAATACCTCAACGCTTTGAGCATACTCTGCGTTCTAGAGTCATGCGTTTTGTAGTTACCAGCAGCATAGTGCGTACCCAGAGTTTCAATTCTGGCTATACAGATCGGTTCTCCCGCGCCATCCGGATCTTCTGCACTATGGTCCGTATGCAAACCATGCGGTTCGGGCACTGTAAATTTGCCAAACGCATAATGCTCTTTGCGATAGCGCGCTGAAGGAACGAGCACGCTCATCATTTCATCGACGTCGTCATTATAGAGGCGGACATAACTCGCCATTGCGTCGGCAGTGCCGTTGACAAAATTTTCAGCAAACCAACCGTCATCGACATACACCGTTTTGACGTCGTCAAACCGTTTCGCATGTTCATAGATTGCTTTCGTTGCAGTCTCGCGAAAACGGGCAATTGGTATGGGCAAGTGTGTATGCACTTCACGATCATTGAAATTTTCACGCATGCGTTCAACAAGACACCAGTGCTCGGAAGAGAACTGCACTGGTTCCAAGATTTTCAGTCGTTGCTGCAAAGTTGCCCACGCCTGATGAAGAGATTTCATATCTTTCCACCCAATAACTTCTGCACCTGGCTTTGTCGCGGACACGCGAACACTAGGACTTCGATCCGAGACAATTCCCTATGTTCGCCGGCGATCACCATGGGGCATTCGTCGTGCGGAAGTCACGCCCCGTCCGGCCGGACAATTTTCCAGGAGCCGCAAACTCACTTTTCCCGAGCTCAGACCGGACACCCAAAGCTTTGCCGCGGCCTTATTGTAGAATGTAATCCGACCCTCGGCGTCCGTCATGTAGACGGTCGCGGGACGCCCGATTGCCCGCCAGTCCCTGCAATGGTCGTACAGGAAAGGTAGCTCGACGGGTCGCGTGCTCCACCGGCCGTTCGCAGCTACACGGGTTATATGCACGCTAGGATCGGGCCTGCTGTAGTACCCTCTCAAGCTGTTCTTTCTTCCGCCTCCAGCCCTCCTGCTCCACCTCGATCTTTCTGTCGAGCGCGGCTCGAGCCTTGCCTATGTCCTCCACTCTCCTTTGGTGGGCCCTCGCAGCTTCCTCGAGAGCAGCTTCGGCCACCGCGATGGCGCGCTCGCGACGTTCGCGCTCCCTTTCACGGACGTCTTTTTCTTTTTGAGCCTGACGTTGCCGCTGCTTCTGTTCTCGCTGGAATGACAGCGCGGCCTTCCGAGCCGTCTGCTCGTCGATCGGTTTAGCCGCCGACTCCCCCCGCGGCTCGCTCCGTTCGGCAGATGATCGCCCGGCCATACCCGCGGCGAAGCCCCTCGGAAGTGCCGCGTGCTCGGTGAACGCGACATCGGTGCCGACCGGCCTGCGCAGAACGACACCTGGCTTGGCCATCGTCGCGGCAACAATCTTCGGGTCATCGGTTTCCTTCGCGAAGCCCTGCTGGAAAAGATTGCGGTTCGATCCCCAAGCCGCCAACGCCGCCTTCATCGAAGGTGCCGCAACGGCCAGGTCGAAGAATCCGGCAGGAGTCGTATAAGCCTTAAGCTTTCTTGGCATCATCCGGGCACCGGGAAGCGAGGTTGCACATGTTCTAATCGTATCAGAGGGGTGCCGCCCAAGTTGCAGCAAGCGTTGCCCAGCTACAGGGCCAGCATGGTTGATACAATCGACACCGTTGGTCACTGGCAAAGGCTTCGCCGTAGCCCAAGGTTGATTCTGGCCTGCGGCGTGCACATATATGGCCGCAGGGGGCGCCGCCGGGCGCTGGAGGGAATATGGGGCCAGTGATACTTCGGGCCGACGAATTGCTTTGGGCAATCGAAAGCCTCCTCGAAGACGGGGAAATCGACAGCGGAACGCCTGCCTATGCGGTGGCCTGGAAGGCTGCTCGCGAGGGCTACCCTGCACTGACCCCCGGCGAGCGCGGCATTTTCGAGCGGGATATCAAGCCCGTCCTCAAACGACGCGCTGAAGCCACCGACACTGCGCAGGCGGCCTAGCCCGCCAAAGGACTCAACCTCAGGTGCCGCTATAGTGGTCGAGGCGCGGAACCGATGCGATCAGCCGGCGCGTGTAGGCATGTTCTGGTCGCTCCAGCACCGTTGCGGCGGGTCCGCTCTCGACAATGACCCCATGTTGCATCACCGCCACGCGATCGGCAAAGGCCCGCGCGACAGAGATGTCATGCGTGATCATCAGGAAGGCCACGCCATCTCGGCGCAGCTCGGAAAGCAGGTTCAGCATCTGACCGCGGATCGAGACGTCGGCCCCCGACAATGGCTCGTCAGCCACGATCAGCTTGGGTGACATGGCGGCGGCCCGCGCCACGGCCAGCCGCTGCTTCTGGCCGCCGCTCAACTCATGCGGATAGCGACCGAGAATGGTTTCCGCAGGCCGCAAACCGACGCGGTTCAGCAGATCGAGACTACGCGGGCGGCGCTCGACGCGCGGTCTGCGCCACAAGGCTTGAGCCAACGCCTCACCGACATTACGGCGCGGATTAAACGACTGGCCCGGATCCTGAAAGATCGGCTGCATCGCCGTACGTGCCTCGGCGAATGCAGCAGGCGCCATCTCAGCGAGGCAGCGGCCTTCGAGAAAGACGCTGCCTTTGTCGGGTGCCATCAGGCCGAGCGCGAGGCGCGCTAACGTCGATTTACCCGAGCCACTCTCCCCCACCAGTGCCACTGATTCGCCGTAACCTACATGCAGATCGGCATCGACCACGGCGGCCACACGCTCGCCGCCGCGATGGAAGGACTTGGCGATCCCGGCAAGACGCAACAAAGGTTCGGTCACGGTGCCGCCCGTGACGGTTGGTCTTCGAGCAGCCAGCAACGCGCTGCGTGCGCCCGTCCCTCAGCCGAAAAAGCCGGCGGCATTTCGATGTGGCAGCGTGGCATGACCTGCGGACATCGCGGTGCGAAAGGACAACCGACGCCGCCCGCACGGCCAACTTCGCCTTCGATGGTGACGAACAGCCCCTGCGCATTGCGCAATACCTGGCCTGCCGCCAACAGCGCACTCGCATAGGGATGACCCGGCCGAGTGAAGGTGTCGGCGGTATTGCCCCATTCCACGGTGCGACCGGCATACATGATCACTACGCGGTCGCAGGCATCCGCCACGACACCAAGGTCGTGGCTGATCAGCAGCATCGCCATGCCCAGCCGGCCGCGCAGCTCGCGCAGCAGGGTGAGGATTTCGGCCTGTGTCGTGACATCAAGCGCCGTGGTTGGCTCATCGGCCACAAGCAAGGCCGGACGGCAACCGAGCGCGATCGCCAGCAGCGCGCGCTGGCGCATGCCGCCGGACAGTTCGTGCGGATAAGACCCCGCGCAGGCGGCCGGCAGGCGCACCAGGTCCAGCAGTTCGCCGATGCGCTTCGCGACATCGGCGTCGTGATCATGTCGGCGCACGCTCTCGCCGATCTGGGTGCCGATGCGCATGACGGGATTGAGGCTGCTGAGCGGATCCTGGAAGACCATGGCCATCGGCCGGCCGCGCAGCTTCTCCCAATCCCGACGCGACAGCCTTGTCACATCGCGGCCGGCGATCGAGATGCTGCCGTCGGTAATGCGGCCGGTCCCTGCTGGCAGCAAGCCGAGCAGCGCGCGGGCCAGCGAGGACTTGCCGCTGCCCGACTCGCCTACCAAACCTACCGCTTCGCCTTCTGCGACGCTGAGTGTCGCCTCTTCAATGGCAACCGTGCTGGCGCGCCCGCTGTCGTAGACCAGCCGCAGGCGATCAACCGCCAGCAGGCTCACGGCTTGGACGCCGGATCGAGCGCCGCCGCAACCGCATCGCCGCCCAGGTTGAAAGCGAGCACGGTGACAACGATGGTGAGACCGGGGAAGACCGACAACCACCAGGCCTGAAACAGAAAACGCTGGCCGACGTTCAGCATGCGGCCCCAGCTCACGACGTCGGGATTGCTGAGGCCAAGGAAGGCAAGCGAGGCTTCCAGCAGAATGGCAGTGCCGACGATCAATGCACCCACCGCCAGCACTGGTGCCAGTGCATTGGGCAGGATTTCGCCGAGCAGTATCCGGTGCTCCGGGATCCCAAGGCAGCGCACTGCCTGCACATGATCGAGCTGGCGAAGCCGGATCACCTCGCCACGCATCACGCGCGCGGGCTGCGGCCAGGAAAGCGCCGCGATCACCACGATCACCTGCCATTCGCCCGGCCCGGACAGAGCGGCGATGACGGCGGCCAGGATGAAGGCCGGGATAACCTGGAACATCTCCGACACGCGCATGACGGCTGCGTCCGTCCAGCCACCACGCGCACCCGCAATCGCGCCGATGCCACCACCCACCAGGAGCGCCGCCGCCGCCGACAGGATGCCGACCGGCAGGGAGATGCGAATGCCGTAGATGATACCCCCCAGTACGTCGCGGCCGAGATCGTCGGTGCCGAGCCAGTGCGCGGCACCCGGCGGCTGTAGCGCGTCGTTGCCGAGTGCGTTGGGATCGCCCGGCGACAGCAAGGGCGCAAGCACGCCCGCGAGCGCCAGCAGCAGCACGACGATCAGGCTCGCAAAGCCGATCGGTTGAGCCCGGAGATGTCGCCAGAAGCTACGCATTGGCGGCGCCCACGCGACGGTTGCGATGCAGGCGCGGATCAACCAGCCAATAGACGAAGTCGGTCAGGATGTTGGCGACGACGACGGCGACCGCGCTGAACAGGAAGATGCCTTGCATCACCGGATAGTCACGCGAGGCGATCGAGGAGACAAACAGGCTGCCAAGTCCTGGCCAGGCGAACACGGTCTCCGTCAGGATGGCACCCGTCAAGGAACTGCCGAAACTATAGCCCACCACCGTCACGACGGGGATGAGTGCATTTGGCAGGATGTGACGCCATAGCACACGTCGGCGCGTCAGCCCCTTGGCCATTCCGGTCAGCACGAAATCCTTGTGCAACAGCTCGACCACGGCGGCCCGCGCCACGCGCGCCACGACCGCGACGTAGTAGATCGTGATGCAGGTCATCGGCAGCACGAGGTGCCAAAGGAAATCCATAACGGCGCCCCATCCGGTCGGCGCGTTGCGCAGAGAGATCATGCCGCTTGCCGGCATCCAGTGAAGTTGCACCGCGAAGGCCATGACCAGGAGCTGCGCCAGCCAGAAGACCGGGACCGCATGGCCGAGCAGGCTCAGCCCCGTGATCGTAGCGTCGGTACCAGAGCCTGCCCGCGGCGCGGCGGCCAGCGCCATTGCGACGCCAAGCGTCGAGGCGGCGACGAGCGCCGGGATCATCAGCAGGAGTGTGATCCGGGCGCGGTCGAGCACGAGCGTCAGGACCGGCAGACGATTGGCGAAGGAAAAGCCCAGATTGCCGTGAGCGAGATTGACGAGATAGAGCCAGAGCTGTGTGCCGAGCGGCTGATCAAGACCGAAATCGGCCCGGACCCGCGCGACGTATTCGGGCGGTGCCGGAAAGTCGCCGATCAGCGCCGTCACCGGATCGCCGCGCACGAGATGCAGAAGCAAAAAGCCCAGCACGGCTATCGCGAGCACAATCGGTGCGGCCCATAGCAACCGCATGAGCAGAAAGCGCAGCATCGATCACTGAGCCATCCAGATCTCGTCCCACCACGGGTAGTGGGCTGCCTTGGCAAGATCGTGCACATTGACGCTGGCGGCGTTGATCTGCGCTTGTTCGTGCAGCAGCAGCACCGGCAGATCGTGTGCCAGGATCTCCTGTACCTTGAAGTAGGCCTTGGCCCGCTCCTCCTGGTTGGCCCCGTCACGGCCCTCGTCGAACAGTTTGTCGACCTCGGGATTGGAATAGCGCGAGCCATTCACGAATACGGCTCCTTTGCGGATCGCGTCCGTGGTGTAGAGCCGAGAGACACCCAGTGCCGCATCGCCGCCTGTCGAATAGTTGGCGATGGCGGCATCGTAGTCGTAGTCATTGAAGATCTTGGTCGCGAACAGGTTGCCTTCCGTTCCCTGCAGCACGATCTTGATGCCAACCGCCTGCCAGTTGCGCTGAAGCACCTGTGCGGTCTGCACGTCGTCGGCGCGATTGGCCGAGAAAGCAAGCCGAAGCGTGGCGCGCGTGCCATCGGGCCCAGGCTTCAGCCCGGCATCGTCTAGCATCTTCTTCGCCCGCTCCGGGTCATAGGCGTACATCTTATTGAAGTCGACCGCCGGATTGTGGGCCCAGGTCAGACGACTGTCGAACGCACTGGTGCCCATCTGGCCGAGACCGAGATAGACGTTCTTGAAGAGATACTCACGGTCGATCGCGACCATCAGCGCCTGCCGCACCTCCGCCTTATCGAGTGGTGGATTCTTGGTGTTGAACAGCACCAGATCATCCGCGCCGTAGCCTACGGGGAAAAGTTGGAAGCGCCGGTCGGCCGACAGCGTCTTGTAGTAGGTGAGCGAGAAGTAGAGTTCCTCGATCATGTCGATCTCACCGGCCTGAAGGGCGAGCACGCGGGCCGCCGAATCCGGGATCGTCTTCAGGATGACCTTGTCGAGATATGGCAAGCCAGCCCGGCGATAGTCGGGATTACGCACCAGCGTGACGTGGTCGCCCCGCACCCATTCGGCAAGACGAAAGGCGCCGCTGCCCATAGGTTTGGTGGTCAGCGCCGGATTGGTGAGGATGTCGCCCTTCTCGAAGATGTGCTTGGGCATGATCGCGGCGTTCTGTTCGCAGACCAAGGAGAACAGGAACGGTCCGAAGGGTTGCTTCAGGTGGAACACCACCGTGTGCGGATCGGACGAGTCGATACTGTCGATCGCCTTGCCGGCCGGGCCGAACTTGGGGCCGTACTTGGCGCTGATGTTCATTAGCGACCAGGCGACGTCCTCGGAGGTGACCGGCTGACCGTCTTCCCACTTTGAATTGTCGAGATGCATGGTGTAGGTCTTGCCGTCCGGCGAAGCCTCCCATGACTTGGCCAGTCCCGGTACCAGCTTGAAGCCGGGACCGAAGCGCAACAGGCCCTCGTAGGCCATGCAGCCGATCATGGTATCGGCCACCTGGAAGCTGAAATTGCCCGAGAGCACGCGTGGATCGTCACCATTGCCGACGATCAGCGTGCCGCCCTTCTTTGGCGTGTCTGCAGCATAAGCGGTCGCCGAGATCAGCATGCAAATCGCGGCAGCAAGCCATCGCTTGGTAGTCATAGGAAGTATCCGATCAGGTTCGGGTTGAGGGCCGGCCGGGAGGACGCGACAGGCCGAGATGATCGCGCAAGGTTGGGCCGGTATAGTCCCGACGAAAGACGCCACGCTTCTGCAACGCTGGCACGACGTGATCAACGAACAGGGCAAGGTCGTCCGGGAAAAGCGGCGGCAGGATATTGAAGCCGTCGCTACCTCCCTCGTGCAGCCATTGCGTCATGTGATCTGCCAACTGATCGGGCGTGCCGACAAAGGACTGGTGGACGCGGCTGCGCACCATGATGCGAGCGGCGTTGCGGATGGTCATGGGCTCCCGCTCGGCGCGTTCGAGCAGGCCGAGCGCGTTCTGGCCGAGGGCCGGATTGAAGGCGCGGATGTCGCGGGTTGGCAGTGGCGCGTCGAGCGGATGGTCATATAGCCGGAACTTGGTCATCTCGGTCAGCATCCAAACACCGACCGAAGGATGCGCCAACTCGGCGAACTCCTCCTCGCGCCGACGCGCCGACGTCTCGGTATCACCGATGATCGGCGAAAGACCCGGCATGATCTTCACGCTCTTGGGATCGCGACCACGCGCCACCATGCGGGCGTGAATATCGGCACGGAAGGCCTGCGCCTCGGAAAGCTTGCCCTGCGCCGTGAAGATCGCCTCACCGATGCGAGCCGCAAAGTCGCGACCGGGCGGGCTGCCGCCCGCCTGCACCAGCACCGGCCAGCCCTGCGGTGGACGCGGCATGCCGAGCGGTCCTTCGACGGAGAAGAAGCTGCTGCGATAATCCGGTGCACGGATGCGCCCGTTGCTTTGCGGTGCGGCGCCGTCCTCCCAGCTGTCCCATAGCGCCGTTACGGCATCGACGAACGACGCGGCGCGCTCGTAACGCAGCGACTTCTCCATGGCCTGGTCGCGGCTGAAGTTGAGTGCCGCCTTGTCGTCGAGGGTGGTGACGACGTTCCAGCCCGCACGGCCACCGCTCAAGTGATCGAGCGTCGCAAACTTGGCGGCGATCGAGGCGGGCTCGTTGTAGGTCGTGGAGAGTGTGGCCACGAGACCAAGATGCTGGGTGACTGAACCCACCGCCGAGATGACCGAGACTGGATCAAGGTTGTTGATCGCGATCTCGCCCACGACACGACCTTCCCGCTCGCGCGCATTCAGCGCATCGCCCACGAAGAACAAATCGAACTTGCCGCGCTCTGCAAGCTGTCCTGCCTCGATATAGTAGTCGAGCTCGGTGATGCGCTCGGCGCGCATGTTGGGGTGACGCCAAGCGGCAATATGATGCCCGCCCGGATAGATAAAGACACCGAGATGAAGCTGGCGGGTCATGCGGCGAACTGGCTCCGCGGCCGGGGCAAATGAAGATGCTCGCGCAGCGTCCGGCCTTCATAGGCGGCCGGCCGCTGCCCGCGACTCCGTAGTATTGGCACAACTTCGTCGACGAGCAGTTCGAAGTCGGTCGGCACCACGGCCGGTGCGATGTCGACACCGTCGCAAAGCGCCGACAGTTCGATCAGGTACGCGACGAGTCCATCGGGCGTTCCCGTGAAGGATAGGCCCGCGAGCGGTCCACCAAGTTCGGTGGTTCGCGCCTTGGCGGCGGCCTCGGTGGGCGCCAGCAGCACAGCGAGGCGCACGAGGAGACGTGGCCGCTCGCCCAGGCTCTGCCGGACAGCTGCCAGTTCTGCCGGGTCGTTCACCGGCGCCACCAGCACATTGGCTGTTTCACGCGCTAATGCCAGATCTTCGGGCGTGACGCCGCGCTGGATCACCGGCGGATTACCCTGCAATGGACGCGGCGCGTTGAGCGGGCCGCGCACGCTGAAGAATGGCCCGGAATGATTAATCGGATGGATGTACTTTGGATCGGAGAAGCGGCCGTTCGGCTTATCGAGCACGATCGACTCGTCCTCCCAGCTGTCCCAGAGCTTGCGCACCACCGTGACGCATTCGGCCGCACGCGCCCAGCGGGCGGCCGGTTCCTGTGGCTGCAAATGCGCAAAATCCGACAGTCGGCCGGTGCCCATCCGGGCGATCAGCGCACTGCGTCCCGCCGTCAGGCGATCGATCGCAGCAAACGAACGGGCGATGTTGAACGGCTCGGCGTGATCGAGCGCGATCGCGGCACCGAGGCCGATGCTCTTGCTCGATGCGGCCAGAGCCGCGATCAGCGGCACCGCATCGAGCACAAACGGGCCCGCCGGTCCCCATTCGCCATCGAACAGGATCGCGTCAAAGCCACCCCGCTCGGCGGTCGCGGTCAGCGTGCGGAACCATGCAAGCGACGGCGCCGCGGGTGCCGTGCTGTAACGCCAAGCATTGGGATGCGCGCCACAGCCCGGAATCGAAACGGTGAGGATCATCGTGCCACCGTATGCGGGTTGGCAGGCCGTGGCAGGTCGAGATGGTCACGCAGCGTGCTGCCCGTGTACTCGGTGCGGAAGAGCCCACGGCGCTGCAACTCGGGAACGACCTGGTCGACGAAGTCCTTGACCCCGCCCGGGAGCGTCGAGAACTGCATCATAAAGCCATCGGTCGAGCCGCTCGTGAACCACTCCTCCATCACGTCTACGATCTGCTCAGGCGTGCCCTTGATGGTCTTGCGGCCGCGCTCGTAGCGTAGATAGAGCTGTCGGAGCGTCGGGTTCTCCTCGCGAATGATCTTCATGATGCCGTCAAAGAATGCCTTGTGCTGATTGGCATTCTTGGGCAGCCGCTCCGGCGGGATCGGCTCGTCGAGCGGCAAGTCCGAGAGATCGGCCTCAAGATCGGTGCCTAACCGGAAGCGCCCGACGTCGGGATGGATCATCTCCTGCAACGCCTGGTATTTGTCTTCGGCTTCCTGTTGCGTACTGCCGATGACAACGGGCAGGCCAGCCAGGATCTTGAGCTGGTCAGGCGTACGGCCATACTTGGCCATGCGCCCCTTGAGATCGTCGTAGCCGCGCTTGGCATCCTTCGGATTGGAGGCGCTGGCGAAAACGATCTCTGCCGTTCGTGCGGCGAGCTCGAGGCCGGTATCGGAGGCGCCGGCCTGGATGATCACCGGATGGCCTTGCGGCGAACGCGCGATGTTGAGCGCACCGTCGACTTTGAAGAACTTGCCTTCGTGTTTCACCGGATGTTGTCGTGAGGGCTCGAAGAAAAGGCCGGTCTGGCGGTCGTGGACGAAGGCGTCATCGTCCCAGCTGTCCCATAGCTTGCTCACCACATCGACGAATTCACCCGCCTTCTCGTAGCGCAGCGCGTGCGGTGGCAGCTGAGAATGGCCGAAGTTACGCGCGGCATAGTCGTTGGCAGAGGTGACGACGTTCCACGCCGCGCGGCCGCCCGATATATGGTCGAGCGACGCGAATAGGCGTGCCACGTTGTAGGGTTCCGAGAAGCTGGTCGAGACGGTGCCGCCGAGGCCGATGCGCCGGGTCGCGCCCGCGAGTGCGGTGAGCAATGTCACCGGCTCGAGCACGTTCATGAACATCGGGAAACGGCTCCAGGCGTGTAGGTTATCGGTGCGCGCCGCCGGTGTGTCGGCAACGAAGAAAAGGTCGAACAGGCCGCGCTCGGCTTCCTGCGCGAGCGCCTGGAAATAGTCGATGTCGGTCGAGCCTCCGGCCTTCCCTTCGGGGTGCAGCCACGCCGCCGGGTGGCCGCCTGCCGCCGAGCCGATCAACATGCCGAGAGCTAACTTCCTGCCGCTATCCACGCCCGGCTCCCTCTCTTCTGCGAATAAGACTATACAAAAGAGCGCGAACGAGCCACCCTGACCACGCATGGCATCATCGCTTGCAGGCCAGCTGCGATGCGCCTGGCGGCATTTTAGGTTGCCGTTGCGGGATGAAGGTGGAGTTGGCTGCGTATCGCTCCTTCGGGGACGATACCTTAATGAATGACACGCGGGCCGATCGAAGAACCGAACTTGTGTGCTTGGCAGCCGTTCTAATCGTCGCGGCCGCTTTGCGTCTATGGCGGCTGGACGACAACGGCTTCGGTACACTCTATTACGCTGCCGGTGTGCGCAGCCTGCTCCAGGGCGGTTGGCTGTTCTTCTACAATTCTTTCGATCCGGCGGGTGTTGTCTCGCTCGACAAACCACCGATCACTTTCTGGATCCAAGCCGCGTTCGCCTCGCTCCTTGGCTTCAGTGGTTGGGTCCTTCACCTGCCGCAAGCACTGGCGGGCATCGGGTCTGTAGCGATCCTGTATCGTCTGGTTCGCCGGCCGTTTGGACCAGTGGCCGGACTGATCGCCGCTTTCCTGCTTGCAATCACGCCGATCTCGGTCGCTATCGACCGGTCTAACAATACCGACTCATGGTTGGTACTCTTTCTGTTGTTGGCGGCCTGGGCCGCCCTGCGCGGCAGTGGCCCATCGCTCGTGCTGTCGATGGCTCTTCTGGGCGTGGCATTCAACGTCAAGATGCTGGCAGCACTGGTATGCGGGCCGGCAATTCTCGCCGCGTGGCTTTTATCGGGTGCCATAAGCTGGCGTAGTCGGCTCGCCTGGATGACAGCAGCCGGCGCCGCACTCGTGATCGTAGGTCTTTCGTGGGCGGTCGCATTCGATCTCACACCCGCTGCTTCTCGTCCCTACGCTGGAAGCACCAAGAGCAATTCAATGCTTGAGCTGGTCTTGCTGCACAATGGTCTCGAACGCTTCGTGCACACCCGCTCACCCCGCCCCGCGCCGTTGGCGCAAGCGGGCGACGGGCGACGCTTTCAGATGTATGACCGGGTACCGACCGGGCCCCTGAGGCTTGCCACGCCGACACTGGCGAGCCAGGTCGCATGGACCTTGCCGCTCGCTATATTGGGGCTTGCGCTTGCAATGGGATGGCGTCGACCCCACGATGGGGCCCAGTCGTCGCTCGTCCAGTGGGGTGTCTGGGCCCTTATATACGGCATCGTTTTTAGCGTCGCGGGAGGCATCTTCCATGCCTATTACCTCTCCGCGCTCGCTCCGCCGCTCGCCGCGCTTGGAGCCATCGGTTGCGTTCAGCTCTGGCGACGTGGGCCAGCCTATCTCGCACTTGGTCTTGCTCTTTGCGCAATTTGGCAGATCTACATCACGGGAATGTCGATCGGCTGGACCTCGCCGTGGCTCGGCTTCGCAGCGGTTGGCCTCATTGGCGCGGCCGGCACTTTATGGTTCGGCAAACAACCGGCTACCATCTTCGGCGGCGTCGCCCTTTTCGTCCTGCCCGTCGCCTGGGCACTCAGTCCCGTCTTTGTGACCGGCAACAGGGTCTTGCCCTACGCCAGTTTCGCACGCTGGCTCGACCTCGACGATGGTCGCGGTGTGATCCTCTCGCGCAACTTCCAAGCGCTGGGCGATGATCCCAAGCTGTTCGCATTCCTGGCCGAACATCGCGGCGGGGCGCACTTTGCTTTGGCCGCCCCCACTACGGGCATGGTAGCGCCACTTATCATTCATACCGGCCAACCTGCACTTGCCTACGGCGGATACTTCGGCGCGGATCCGATCCTGCCGCTCGACACCTTTGCTGACATGGCAAAGCGTGGCGAGGTGCGTTTTGTGTTACTCGGTAGCCGAACACCGGACAGCGAGACACGCCAGGGTCAATTCGTTCGCTGGGTCCGCGAGCACGCCACTCCAGTCGATCCTGCGCTCTGGCGCTCGGTGCCACCCGAGATGCGACGGTCGGTCATGTTGTATGACCTCAAAGGAAGCTAGTCTGCGAAAGCCGTGGTCGCTGACTCCATGCTTCATGTCCGCTCTTGTTTAGATTAGTTCTAAGGAATATATAGGGGGAACAAACGCAATCGGAGAGGACCATGGCGAGTGAAAGCAAGTGCCCGGTCTCGGGCGGACCCCGCGCACGCGCGAACCGCGACTGGTGGCCGAACCAGCTGGACCTACAGATCCTACATCAGCATTCCAGCTTGTCCGACCCGATGGACAAAACGTTCGACTATGCCAAGGAATTCAAGAGCCTCGATCTCAATGCCGTGATCAAGGACTTGCATGCCTTGATGACGACCTCACAGGATTGGTGGCCTGCTGACTTCGGCCACTACGGTGGACTATTCATTCGCATGGCGTGGCATCTCGCCGGTACATACCGCATCGGCGATGGCCGTGGTGGCGGCGGTTCTGGCCAACAGCGCTTCGCGCCGGTCAACAGCTGGCCCGACAATGCGAACCTCGACAAGGCGCGCCGACTCCTATGGCCGATCAAGCAGAAATACGGCCGCAAGATCTCCTGGGCTGACCTCATGATCCTTGCAGGCAACGTCGCGCTGGAATCGATGGGCTTCAAGACGTTCGGTTTTGGCGGCGGGCGCGAAGAAGTCTGGGAGCCCGACGAGTCCATCTATTGGGGACCCGAAGGCAAATGGCTTGCCGACGAGCGCTATAGCGGCGACCGCGACCTCCAGAGTCCACTCGGCGCGGTTCAGATGGGTTTGATCTATGTCAATCCAGAAGGGCCAAACGGCAAGCCGGATCCCATTGCCGCCGCTCGAGACATCCGCGAAACCTTCGCCCGGATGGCGATGAACGACGAAGAGACCGTTGCGTTGATTGCGGGTGGGCACAGCTTCGGCAAGACCCACGGCGCTGGTGAGGCTTCTCAGGTAGGCCCGGAGCCGGAAGCCGCGCCCATCGAAGATCAGGGCCTCGGTTGGAGGAGCACGTTCGGCTCGGGGAAGGGAAAGGACGCGATCACCAGCGGCCTCGAGGTCACCTGGACGCAGACGCCGACCAAGTGGAGCAACCACTTCTTCGAGAACCTGTTCAACCACGAATGGGAACTGACCAAGAGCCCTGCCGGCGCACACCAGTGGACGGCAAAGGGCGCCACCGCCACGATTCCCGACGCCTATGACGCGGCGAAGCGGCATGTGCCCACCATGCTGACCACCGACCTCGCGCTGCGTTTCGACCCAGCCTATGAGAAAGTTTCGCGACGCTTCCTAGAGCATCCAGATCAGTTCGCCGATGCGTTCGCCCGGGCTTGGTTCAAGCTGACGCACCGAGATATGGGGCCGATAGTACGTTATCTCGGCCCGCTCGTGCCGAAGGAACCGCTGATCTGGCAGGACCCGACCCCCGCCGTTGATCATCCACTGATCGATGGACAGGACGTTGCCGCACTGAAAGCGCAGGTCCTTGCTTCGAACCTGACAGTCTCGCAACTGGTCTCGGCGGCTTGGGCATCGGCCTCGACGTTTCGTGGCTCCGACAAGCGTGGTGGCGCCAACGGTGCGCGCATCCGCCTCGAGCCGCAAAAGGACTGGGAGATCAACCAGCCGGCAGAGCTTGCAAAGGTGCTGCTCACGCTCGAGACGATCCAAAAGAACTTCAATGCGTCACAGTCTGGCGGGAAGAAGGTCTCGCTGGCCGATCTGATCGTACTCGCAGGCTGCGCAGCAATTGAGAAGGCCGCCAAGGCCGCCGGTTACGAAGTGACCATTTCCTTCACACCGGGTCGTATGGACGCATCGCAGGCGCAAACCGACACCCATTCGTTCGCCCCGCTCGAGCCGACCGCAGATGGGTTCCGCAACTATCTCCACAGCAAGCAGCGCGTGTCGCCGGAAGAGCTGCTGGTCGATCGTGCGCAGTTGCTAACGCTGACGGCGCCGGAAATGACAGTGCTCGTTGGAGGCCTGCGCGTGCTCGGCGCCAATGCCGGCAAGTCCCCTCATGGCGTCTTCACCAAGCGACCAGAGATGCTGACCAACGACTTCTTTGTCAACCTGCTCGACATGGACACGCAATGGCAGCCGTCTAAAGACAGTGAAGGCGTGTACGAAGGACGTGACCGTAAAACGAACAACGTTAAGTGGACCGGCACGCGGGTCGACCTTGTTTTCGGTTCACACTCGCAGCTTCGCGCGCTCGCGGAAGTCTATGCGTGCGCCGATTCTGGAGGGAAATTCGTGAAGGATTTCGCCACGGCGTGGACCAAGGTAATGAACCTCGATCGCTTCGATGCAATGTGATCCGAGCGGACTACGCATCGATTTGATCCAAGGGCTAAGATGCGGAAGGCCTTTGCGGCCGAAAACTCAGGCGACCAACGGCTTGCGCACGCCGTAGATCGCGGCCCCCTCGTGGGATAGCAGGCCGCTTCGCAGATCCGCGCGGATCGCCTCGACGTCGCGGTCGGTCGGTTTGCCGTAGCCACCGCCACCGCCCAGATGCAGGTCCACACGGTCACCGCGGCGCAAGGGCATTGTGGTCTTGGCCTCCAGGGCGATGGTTTGGCCATCGCGGTGCACGAGGCAGCGGCCTGCCGCACCTGCGCCGCCACCAAAGAGACCTGGCGCAGCGAACTTGAAGCGATCGCCGAACAGCACCAGTGTCACATGCTCCTCGAGCACCTCGTAACTACGGATGAACCCTGCGCCGCCACGCTGAGCGCCGTGGCCGAACGAATCGGACTCCAGCGCGTAGCGTGTGAGCCGGATGAACGGGAAATCCACGTCCATGGTCTCGATCGGCGTGTTCGCGCAATTCGACAGCGGCGAGTCCACCGCATCGCAGCCATCGGCATGGGCCGAAGCCCCATAGCCGCCGCCGAAGACCTCCACCGACACCCGATAGCCCGCAGGACCTCGGTAGGAGAAAAGGATGCCCGTGGTCGTGTCGAAACCCTGCGCAATCACCCGCTGCGGGGCGGCCTGCGCCATCGCCTGCATGACCGCATTGAACGCCCGATAAGAAGCCTGCATACGCGATCGGGTCGGCGCGCCGTGCCTCGGATTGAGCAGGCAACCCAAAGGCGCGACCACCTCGATGGGCCGCACCACACCTTCGTTGTAGGGAATCGCTGCGTCGGTCAGCACGGACTTCAGGCAACTGACCGCTGCTGCCACGGAGGAAGCGAACGGGCTGTTCAGGTTGCGCGGGACCTGGTCGCAGGTTCCGGCGAAATCCACGCGCACGGTATCGCCGTGCACTGTCACGGCCGCTTTCACACTCAGCGGGCCGGGCGAGACGCCGTCGTCGTCGATGACCGCCTCGCCGTGCCAGGTGCCGTCCGGCAGTGCGCTGATCGCCGAACGCATGCGGCGCTCGGAATAATCGATCAGGGCCTGCATCGCATCGGTTACGGCTTCCGCACCGTGCTTGTCGGCCAGCGCCTTGACCCGCATCGCCCCGACCGCATTGGCGGCGAGCTGCGCGTTGATGTCGCCCACCGTCGCATCCGCCAGCCGGACGTTGGCACGCAGCAGCCGTTCGAACAGGCCGCCGTTCCAGTCGCGCCGTCGATCCAGCCGCGTCGGCGGGAGCACCAACCCCTCCTCGAACATGTCGGCCGCTGCAGTACTCGGCGTCCCCCCGACATCGACGTGATGGGCGACACTAGCCGCAAAACCCAGCGGTTGGCCGTCGATGAAGATCGGCGAGAATATGAATATGTCGTGGAGGTGCTGGCCGCCGTGAAAGGGATCGTTGGTGATCAAGAAATCGTCCGGCCCCAGCGTTGCCAGCGGGAACTCCGCCAAGCAGGGCTTTAGCGCGGCGCTCACGGAGCCCAGCTGGACCGGGATCGATTCGGCTTGGGCAACAACGTTGCCGTGCCCATCGAGCAGCGCACATGAGCCATCGCGCGCTTCGCGCAGGATCGGCGAGAACGCCGACCGCATCAGCTTTGCGCTCATTTCCTGGGCGGCAGCAACCAGCATCTGGCCGATCAGCGTGCGCTCGATCGTCATCGGGGTCATGGCAGGTTCCGATGCATAATCAGGTTCTCGTGGGAATCGCGCCGGATCGTCCAACCTTTTGGCACGACGATGCTGGACGTGTTGCTCTGGATCACCAGCGGGCCGGCGATCGGTTGATCGAGCTGCAGGACATCGACCGGCACGAAACGTGTCTGGGCGACGACGCTGTCAACCAGCACACGGCGAGTGGATTCGCGGGCCAACGGCTGCGGCGCTTCCGCCAGCCGCGGCACCGACGCGGGCGTGATCATGGCAGCAACACGCATCGCGGTGATCTCGATCGGTCGACCGGCGGGCACCCGTTGCTGGTACATCCGCTCATAGGTGGCAAGGAAGGCGTGCTCCATCGTAGCAATGCACGTAGCAGGATCCTCCACCTCCAGAAGTGTCGGCTCGACGTCGACACTGACCTCGAAGCCCTGCCCCACGAAACGCATATCCAGCGCGAGCACGTGCTCTGGCGCCTGGGCCAGCCCCAACTCTCGCAACGAACGGTCGACCTCCTCCCGCATCGCGCCCCACACCCGCTGCAAGGCGGCTGGCGCCGTGACATCGAGGCGGTGCTGTACCGAATGCGTCAGATATCGGGCGATCGGAGCGGCCAACAGACCGAAGGCCGACATGGTTCCGGGGTTCGGCGGAACGACGATGGTCTGAATCCCGAGATCGGTGGCGACCGAGGCCGCATGCAGAGGGCCCGCGCCACCGTAAGGCACCAAAACGAAGTCGCGTGGGTCGAGGCCGCGCTCCGTGGAAACCAGCTGGATCGCACGCACGATGCTGGCGTCCGCGAGCTTCAGCGCATTGTCTGCGACCACTTCGGGCGTGCTACCAAAGCGATCCGCCAACGCAGCGAATGCCCCCCGAGCGGCCTCCGTGTCCAGCGGCATGCGTCCACCCAGAAACAGGTCAGGCTGCAATGTGCCGCGCAGCAGATGCGCATCGGTAACGGTGGGCTGCACGCCGCCTCGTCCATAACAGGCCGGCCCGGGCTGGGCGCCTGCACTGCGGGGGCCGACCTGCAGCATGCCGCCATCGTCGAGCTCGACAATGCTCCCACCGCCGGCCCCAACGGTGACGATGTCCAGCAGCGGCGTGCGCACGGGCAGACCGTCAACCTCGCTGGCCGCCGCCAGCGTAGGACGGCCCTGTTGGATCAAGCTCACGTCCGTGCTGGTGCCCCCCATGTCGAAAGTAATCAGGTCGGTGAAGCCCGATAGGCCCGCCTGATGCACCGCACCGACCACACCCGCGGCCGGTCCGGAGTACATCGCGGTGACTGCGTTCTGCCGCATCGCCTCGGCATGCAGGCGCCCACCGTTCGACTGCATGACGGTGAACAATCCGTTGAAGCCCTGCTGCGCGAGCCGATCTTCAAAGCGCCCCAGATAGCGGTCGATAACCGGCTGCACGTAGGCCGCGATCGCCGTGGTCGATGCGCGTTCATACTCGCGGATCTCGCGCGCGACCTGGTGGGAAGCCGTCACGAACACTCCCGGCAAATGGGTCCGCAGCAACGCCAGGACGCGCTGCTCGTGCACCGGGTCGACATGCGCATTGAGCAGACAAACGGCGATTGCTTCATAGCCACCCGATCGCAGCGCCGGCGACACACGCTCCACCAGATCGGTCTCGTCCAGCGACTGCGCGACCCGGCCGTCGGCCAGCAGCCGTTCCATGACTTCGTAGCTATGCTCGCGCGATACCAGCGGCTCCGCCCGGCGGTAAGCCAGCTCATAGACATTGCGCCGATCGTGCCGCTGGAGCTGCAGTAGATCGCGAAACCCGGCGGTGGTGATGAAGGCGATTCGGGCGCCCTTGCGCTCGAGGACGGCGTTGGTAGCGACGGTCGAGCCGTGCACCAGATCGTCGAGCCGCTTCAACGGCAAATCCGCGGCGTACAGCGCATCGAACACCGCGGCCTCGGGTTGCGACGGCGTACTGTTGACCTTCTCGATCCGCAATTGCTCGCCGTCAAAAGC
This sequence comes from Alphaproteobacteria bacterium, assembly GCA_017308235.1. Lineage (GTDB taxonomy): Bacteria > Pseudomonadota > Alphaproteobacteria > Reyranellales > Reyranellaceae > Reyranella. The sequence goes on from JAFKFL010000027.1 coordinate 29,819, forward strand.
CACCAGATCAGTGAAGGTGCCGCCGACTTCGATGCCGACGCGAAAAGACACGAACAAGGGCAGCCTTTCAGATTGCTAGTTCACGGACCAGGATCGCCCGGCCGACGATCTGGATCTCGCCGCTGCGACGCAGCCGCTGCAGCGTGCGGGTAACGGTCACCCGCGACAGGTCGGTCAAATTGCCGATCTGCTCGTGCGTCAGATTCACCCGTACCGGCTGGGTGGCGGCGCGCGCATCGCGCTGGATGCGGGCAACCTGGCGCAGCATACGAAGTACGCGCACTTCCGGATTGTCGTTGATCACCCGCTTGAGCCGACCGACCAGTTGGCGTTGCTTGATACTGACGATGAACAGCAGAGACACGATGAACTGCGGATCGCGCTCGACGTAACGGGGTAATTCCCGGACGTTGAGGCGAATGGCCTGGGATGTCTCGATGGCACGCGCCGTCGAATAGCGCGGCTCGCCGGACAGCGCCGCCGCCTCCCCGATCAGGCTGCCCGGCCCCATGATATTAAGGATCGATTCGTGGCCGTCATCACTCAGCGTGTTGACATGGATCTTTCCGGACTGCAGCACATAGAACAATCCGTCCACGTCCCCCTGCTTGAACAGATATTGCCCTTTCCGGAAAGTGACATGCTCACCCAGGGCAGTGTTCATCAGACGGGCGTTATGCTCACCCTGCGGCATCCAGGTTTCGGATGTTCCCTTGCTGATTGGGGCGGCCACCATGTCTCCCAAAAGATGGCGTGAAGCGGAGCCGTCTGCCGGAAAAAGAAGCTGACCTCTTCCTTCCGGCACGCGGATTTTCTGCCATCTTAACGAAGGAGACGTGCCGCGTTGAGTCAAGCTTCGCGCGGCTGACTGCCTCAATGTACGGTGCCCGAACATGGTTCAGGCGGCGGCCGCCCGGTTCAACACCGCGGTGGCTTCGATTTCGACTACCACTCCTGGACGCGCGAGGTGCGAAACGCCGACGGTGCAGCGCGCCGGCGGCTCGGATGGAAAGAAGCTTTTGAACACCTCATTCATCATGGAGAAGTCCCGGTTCATGTCGGTCATGTAGACATTGACCTTGGCGATGTCGGCCAGGGTGCCTCCAGCGGCTTCGATGATCGCCTGGATGTTCTGCAACGATTTGCGAGTCTGCGCCTGGATGCCCGGCTCGAACTCGCGGGTCACGAAATCCGAACCCGTGTGGCCCGAGATGAACAGCAGATTGCCGGCCTGGATCGCGGGCGAGAACACCTTGGCGGGACGTGGGGCATCGGTTTGCGGTACGATGACTTGACGGCTCATTTCCTGCTCCGTTGGAAGGTAAAGGCGGATGATGGCGGTGAGACCGCCAGAACTCAGTCGACGTAAGTAGGCACCGCGCGCAGTAGTGGCTCCGTCGGTGGAATGGGTTTACCGGTCATGATGTCGTGCACGCTCATGTGTTCCTCGAACCAGCGGCGCGGCGGCGGCGGGCCCCAGTAGGTTTGGCGGCGCGGATTGTCGAGACTCCACCTCAAAGGCTCGGAGTTGCGATCGGTGGTCAGGTAATCGCCGGTGTACAATTCGAAGCGATTGCCGTCGGGATCGCGGATGTACACGAACAAGGCATTCGAAATGCCGTGGCGAGCGGGGCCGCGCTCGATGTTGTCGGCGTAGCCAGCACCTGCCAGTGCATCGCAGGCCCGGATCACGCCCATCGGATCCATCAGCGAAATGCCCGCATGATGCACTCGCGGTCCCGGGCCGTTCATGACAGCGATGTCGTGCACTGTCGCCTTGCGGTACAGCCAACTGGCCCAGATGCGATGCTCCGGCGCCTCGCCCTCGGTGATCTCCGCAGGACGGAAGCCCAGGTCGTTGCAGTACCACTCGTAGCCGCGATGCGCGTCGGGCGTCAGCACGTTGACGTGGTCCAACCGGGTTGGGCAGCCATGCCGATGCAAATGATACTTCTGCAGCAGCCACGGCGCCGATGCCATCTCGGCGTAAAAGGCCACCGCGAAATTCAGCGGGTCCTGTACCAGCAAGGTACGTCCCTGGGCCGTGCGCTGGTTGTCCGCTAGCCATCGGACCGGTCGCTTCAAGGTCGTGAATTTCGCGTGGAGCCGGTCCAGGTCTTCCTCGCACTCGACCTTGAACGCAAAATGCGAGACGCCAGGCTGCGGCGCCTTACGCAACACGATGCAATGATGTTCTCGATCTTCGATGGCGCGCAGATACACATGCTCGGCATCTCGTTCCGTCTCGTATAGCCCGATGACGTCGACATAGAAATCCCGTGCACGTTCCAGGTCGGTGACCAGAAACTCGATGTAGCCCATCCGGGTGATGTTGAAGTCGATGCTGCCTGACATGGGAAGCCTCGTTAAGGTCGATTGGTTGAACTAGCAGCTGATCAGGCCGCTGCGGCTCAGCGCCTCGTGCGGCGGTGCATCCAGGCGATGATGCGTTCGCGCTCCGGACCAGCCTGTTCCACGACGTCCGGTATCTTCAGGAATTCGTGGTCGGCCCCTTCGACCACGGACACCGTTGTCGGCACATCTACCAGGGTCAGCGCATTGGCCATTGTCAGCGTATGGCTAAGGAAGGCGTCTTCGTCACCGCACGACAGGTACACCGGCGGCATTTTCGCAAGATGGGGGTTGTGCACCGGGCTCACCAGCGGCCAGCGGATCTTGTCGGTGAAATTCATGCCGAGGTAGGAGATGACATAGATCTCCGAAGTACCTGCATAATAATGGGGCTCATGCAGCCAGCGCGGTACGTCGAGCACGCCGAACTGCAGAACGGCGCCGGAAAACTTCACTGCAATGCCAGCCAGATCGGCGCCGTCCAGGCCTTCATCAGAGCCATGCAGCGCCAGTGTCGTGCAGGCGCTCAGGTTGCCGCCGGCCGAACCGCCGCCGATGATCAACCGCGTGGGATCGCCGCCATAGCGCGCGATATTGCCCATGATCCAGCGCGCCGCATAGACGCAGTCCTCCAGTCCCTTCGGGTACGGGTGTTCCGGCGCCAGCGCGTAGTTCAGGTTGACGACCACGAAACCGCCGGCACAGAACTGCATGGCGAGTTTGCGTTCGCCTTCGGCGCTGCCAGTGAACCAGCCACCACCGTGGATGTGCAGCAGCACCGGAAACGGCCCCTGGCCGTGAGGCACATAGATCTCCGCCGAAGGCGTAGGCCGGCCGTCGGAACGCATGACGACCTTCTCGTGATGTTGCGCCACGTCTGGCAAGTTCACGTTCAGACGCGCGAACATGCTGGCACCGCGGTTGCGACGTTCGACCAGTTCCTCGATCGAGTGCGTCGGCACGTATTCGGCGTTTTGGCCGCTAATCAAGGATCGCCAATGGCCCATGTTCTTGTGCGGCACGGTCAGCTCCCTTGGTACATATGGCTCATATCAGGTAGGCCGCGGCTTGAGTTCGGAGATCGTCGCTGGAGCCTCACCAGCGCCTGCTCTATCCAGAGCGACCGATGACGAGGGGCGTTCCGATCGTCACACCAGGCGTGGAAGCGGAGATCGAGATCGGCCATGTGCCTAACGCAGCGCTTCCTTGACCGCGGCCTCGAAGCGGCCGCGGACCGCCATATAGTCAGCCGGCGGGATCACCTTTAGCGATTCCGCGATCTGCTTCAGATTGGGCCAGCCGTCAGGGGTGTTCACGCCCGGCAGGAGCGGAAAGCTGTAGCCGCGAGTGATCAGCGCCTTCTGCGCCTCCGGAGTCACGAACCAAGCCTGGAACAGCTCAGCGGCCTTCGGGTTGGGGCCACCCTTCAGGATCGCCGTGCCGCCATACAAGGGCACGACCAGGCCTGGCGTGGCCTGGAAGCCGACAGGAGCGCCCGCATCCTTCATCTGGATATAGCGAGTGAAGGATCCCCATGGCAGGAGCTTGACCGAGCCGGTGCTGAGATTGGCGTAAAACGGCGTTACGCTCGGCACGATGCTGGCGTTGTCGCGGATTGCGCGCATGGTCTTCCCATCCAGCAATCCGCTGTTGTAGAGCTCGATCCAGGTCAACGTGGCCAGGCCGCCGGCCAACGGACTGTCGAGTACCATGCCCTTGTATTTCGGATCGGCCAAATCGCCCAAAGTCTTTGGCAGATCCGCGGGCTTCATCAGGTTGGTATTGTAGACTAGGCCAAATACGTCGGCGAACTGGATGATGAAGCGTCCCTGCGGATCGACGTAGCGCTCGGGAAGAGCCGCAATGTTCGGTGGCTTGTAGGGTGAAGCGCGGTCCTTGGCGACGTTCGACAGCAATTCGGTCATGCCGGCCATCAAAACGTCGCCCTCCAAGCTCCCGGTGGCGAACTCCGCATCGAGCTTGCTGACCAGTCGCGGCCCCGAGATCGGATTGGGCGTGATGGTGATGGCCGGGAAGCGTTCATGGAACACCTCCCACAGGGGCTTGAACAGCGCCGAGTAGCCGCCGTAGATCACGACCTGCGTCTGCTTGGCCTGTTGAGCCGCGTCATACAGCGCGCCCAATGCCTTGGCATTGGCGTCACCTCCGGCCCAGGCGGTGTCCTGGGCGAGCGCCGGCGGGGCTATTAAGGAAAGGCACAGGCTGGCAGCGGCCAGCAGCCGAACGGGCACTGCTGCAAGACGGGCTGGCTTGATCGTCATCATTGGCGAACCTCAAGGCGATTTGAGCGGCGGAACGATCGCAGGCAGCCGCTAGTGCCGGCAACACTGTTCAAACACCAGGCGAGACTGTCTGTATCGGAGGATACACTTGGCGTCGTGCGAGCCTGTTGCACAGGCCGATCAACGCCGCCGCGGCCACCGCCAGCAGCATCACCGCGACCAGCAGGAGCACCAACAACGCGCACGCCTGCGTGGGTGTGCCTGCCAGTAGCTGGGTATAGACCAGGATCGACACGGTGGGCCGGGTGGATGACAGCAGCATGATCGGGACGTCGAGCATGCCTGCGGCAATGATGGCGGTAACCAGCCATCCGGCCAGGAAACTCCGGCTCATCAATCGGATCACGATGTCCCACAAGACGCGCAGCGGCGAGGCGCCCGAAACGGCGGCCGCCTCCTCGAGCTCGCGCGCGATCTGTGCCAGCGCGCCGCGCACCGCCCTGCTGGCCATGGGCATCACCGCGACCATTACGCCGATCAGCGCCAGCCAGAACGTCCCGTACAGCGACCGCAGACCGGGTATCGAAATGTAGGCCCACAGCAGACCGACCGCCAAGGATACACCAGGCATGATGATCGGCACGAGAGTGGCCGAATCCAGATACCTTTCGATCCAGCGAGGAGCGTGGCGGCCCACATGGCCCAGCAGAGCAGCCAGCAACATCGCCAGCAGCCCGGCAGAGACCGCGAGCAGGCCGGTCGTGCTGAAGGCCTGCACGGTTTGGCGGTCGCGGAAAACCGCCTGGTAGTTGGCCAAGGAGAACTTGTAGACGCCTATGGTGGGCTGCAGCGAGGTCAGGATCAGCTGCACAAGCGGCAGCAGCAGCGCGAATAGCGTGAACAACAAGATCGCGGCCGTGCCGAGATATCGCCAACCGCCCAAATCCCAGCGGTTCTGCCGATTGGACTTGCCCGTCACCGTCACGAACCGTCCGGCTTTCAGCACGCGCCATTGCACCACCAGCAGCACGGCCAGGACCAGCATCACGAACAGCGAGAGGGCGCTGGCGCGCGCATAGTCGGGCGGCACCTCAAAGCTGATCGACTTGAAGATTTCCGTCGACAGGAAATCGATATTGGCAAGCGCTCCGAGGATTTGCGGGATGTCGAAGGTTCCCAGCCCGAACACGATGCCCACGATGACGACGCCGAACAGGGCGGGCGCCATCAGCGGAATGGTGACCCTCAGCAAGGTCGTGAAGCGGCCCGCGCCAGAGATCAGCGACGCCTCTTCGAAGCTTCGGTTCATGCCCTGGAATGGTCCAAGCAGCAGCAGATAGCAGAAGCCCGTGAGCTTAAGCGCCTGGACCACGATCAGCCCAGTCCACGTATAGGCATTGAACAGCGTGACGTCCGGCCGCGTCAGCGTGCGCACCGCGAGGTTCAGCAATCCCGTGCCAGGGTCGGCAAGCAGCGACCAGCTGATTGCGTAGAAAAGATTGGGAGCGGCAAACACCAGCAGCATCACAGGTGTCAGCAGGCTGCGCCCCCAGGCGTTGCTGTGTGCCGCCAGAAAGGCGAACGATGCGCCCATTGCCGTGGCCAGAAGCGTTGTGGCCAGGCCATACACCAGCGAGTTCCAGAGATAGCGGTATGTCGCGGGCGATCCATAGACCCGGGCGACAACATCCAGTGACCACCCACCATCGGTGCCGGGCGCGGCCGTTCGGAACATGCCCATGAGCTGCATGACCACCGGCCAAATGAACAGGAACGCGACAGCCAGCAGAAGCAGCGCCATCCCCCAAGGGCCGCCCATGCGGCCCGCCCGCCGGCGATGCGCGACCGACGTCGGCAGCGCACGGGCGTTGTCGCGGGTCATTGCGGCGCCGGCAGTACGACGATCTGGTCGAGTGGCAAGTGCACTGACACGGTGGCTCCGTCGGCGGTCGGCGCCCGCTCGGGGGCTCGCGCGATCAATCTGGAACCATGAGCATCCAGCACGAACTCGGTCAGATCGCCGACGAACATAGAATCGACAACACGGGCCTGGAGGGACCGCCCCTCGACACCGGACCGATTTAGGGCAAGCGCCGAACTGCGAATCGCCAACGTGACACCGGCCCCGGCCGGCGGGCACTGCGCCGGCGCCCGTGCCGCCACGGTCATCGGCCAGTTACGCGGCTGCACAATCAACAGGTTACCTTCTCGATTGGTGACGGTGGCGGGAATGAAATTGTCGTAGCCGACGAATTCGGCGACCCATTGGTTGGCCGGTGTCGAGAAGATTTCGGGCGGCGTCCCGATCTGCTGGATGCGGCCGCTGCGCATGACGACAATGCGATCCGACAGTGTCGCCGCCTCCAACTGGTCGTGCGTGACGTATACGCATGTGGTGCGTATCTCGCGATGGATACGCCGCAACTCTCGCCGCATGTGCGTGCGCAGCGACGAATCCAGATTGGACAACGGTTCATCCAGAAGCAGCACACTCGGCTCGGCGACCAGCGCACGTGCCAGCGCCACGCGCTGCTGCTGGCCTCCCGACAGCTCCGAGGTGCCGCGCTGCTCCAACTCCGCCATTCCCACCAGCTGGAGGGCCTTGCGCACCTTGGTCGGGATCTGATCCCTCGGCGTACTGCGCATCTTCAAAGGATAGGCGACGTTGGCAAACACGCTCATGTGCGGCCACAAGGCGTAGCTCTGGAACACCATACCCAGCGCCCTCTTATTTGGCGGGACGACGAAGCCCTGCTCCACCTCGGCCATCAGCTGGCCGCCAATCGAGATTCGGCCGGCAGCTGGCGACTCCAAACCGGCGATGCAGCGCAACGTCGTGGTCTTGCCACAACCGCTGGGACCGAGCAAAGACAGGAATTCACCCTCGCGGACAGCGAGGTCGATATTGTCGACCGCTACCGACCGACCATAGCGACAGGTCAGTGATTCGACCTTGATATCGCTCATGGGGACAGACTTCCGCTCGAACAGTGCATGGCGTTGCCCCTGATGCTGGATTGTTGAGGCAGCGGTGAACCAACATCTGTATCGGTGGATACAGAGCATCAGCCTCTGTTGCAATATTGTGAGTTGGATCCTTCAGTCCAAAGTCATCCCGATCTGAGCGCCGAAGTCATGTTTATGATCAAAGGATGAAGCCGGTTCCGGCTTTGCCTTTGACACTCGAATTTCATCGCGTGTTCTTTGCTTGGAACGCTTCTCGGGACGGTTAGTATGCGTCCATGGACACCGCCCGCCTGAAACAGTTCGTCGAGACCTTCTGGGAAGACTCGATCCTGCCCTCCATCACCGAATACATCCGCATTCCCAATAAATCGCCAGCCTACGATCCGCAGTGGGTCGAGCACGGCTACATGGAAGATGCCGTGAAGCTGATGGAGGGTTGGGCCCGCCGTCAGCTCGACGGATTCGCCGGCGCCACGCTCGAGGTGATCCGCTTACCCGGCCGCACGCCGCTCCTGTTCATGGATTTGCCAGGCGACAGCAACGATATCGTGTTGCTTTATGGCCATCTCGACAAGCAGCCAGAGATGAAGGGCTGGTCCGAAGGGCTGGGTCCCTGGCAGCCGGTTCGCAAGGACGACAAGCTCTACGGACGCGGCGGCGCCGACGATGGCTATGCAATCTATGCCTGTCTTTGTGCGCTGGAAGCTCTTCGCACACAGGGTGTGCCGCGGGCCCGTTGCGTCATCATGATCGAGGCCTGCGAGGAATCAGGCAGCTACGACCTGCCGTACTATGTCGATCATCTTATCGACCGCATCGGCAACCCGTCACTTGTCGTCTGTCTCGACTCGGGCTGCGGCGACTACGAGCGGCTGTGGCTCACCACCTCTTTGCGTGGGATTGCAGCCGGCACGCTCACGGTACGCGTGCTGACGGAGGGCGTGCACTCGGGAGACGCGTCCGGCATCGTGCCGTCTTCCTTCCGCATCTTGCGCGGCCTGCTCTCTCGGCTGGAAGACGAAGGCACCGGCGAAATCAGGCTGCCCGAACTTTATGTCCAAATCCCACCGCAACGGATCGAGCAAGCCAAGGAAGCCGCGCGCGTTCTCGGCAAGGAAGTCTACGGCAAGTTTCCCTTCGCGGGAGCAACCCAGCCGATGGTGGACGATACGGGCCAGATGGTGCTGAACCGCACCTGGCGGCCGCAGCTCGCGATCGTGGGCATGGATGGCTATCCCGTGCCGGGCGATGCCGGCAATGTGCTCCTGCCCTACTCGACCGCCAAGCTGAGCCTGCGCACGCCGCCGACGCTCGACGCCAAGAAGGCAGTTCAGACGATAAAGCAGACCCTGGAGACCGAGCCGCCCTATGGTGCGGAGGTCGTCTTCGAAGGTGGTGAGGGACAGAGCGGCTGGCACGCGCCGCCGCTGGTCCCCTGGCTCGAGACGGCTGTGGTGCAAGCTTCGGAGGAAGCGTTCGGGAAACCGCCGGCCTACATGGGCGAAGGCGGCACGATCCCTTTCATGGGCATGCTGGGCGAGAAGTTCCCCAAGACGCAGTTCGTCATTACAGGCGTCCTGGGTCCGCACTCCAATGCGCATGGTCCCAACGAGTTCCTCCACATTCCGACAGGGAAACGAGTCACGACGGCCGTCGCGCGCCTGATCGTGGCGCACCACAGCCGGCGAAAAGACTGAGCACGATAAGCGCCTGATCGACCGAAGCGGAAAGTTCGTTCGCCGCGGACGCGTGCCGAAGGATTAATTTGACGACATCACCACAAGATCGAGCAATCAATCTTGTGGCTCATCCCGCCGAAGCTCCGCACGATGGCGGCGTGCTTTCTTGCACCAACGTCCATTGCCGCGCAGCCGCTTCGCCAAGGCTGTCCGTCGGAGTTTTGCGATGAATGCGCTACTGATCGTTGGTTCAATCGGCCTTTTGTCGTTCGGAATATCCCTGACACAGGCGCTTGTTAGATTTCTCCGAAACGCCCGAATGGCCGCGTCCGGCACGCCTCCAGATCTATAAACGCGGCCCCCCGGAGGCCAGCCTCTATCTCTTTGCTGACGTCAGCCATTCGATCTCGGAACGCGCGAGATCGATATTGTGCTGCATCCAGCCTCGAACCGACGGTTCTCGGCACGGACAGCGGTCCTCGGCGTTCTGCCACATGGTCGCCACCTCACGCCAGTGATCCAGAAGAGCCCGGAGCTGCCTTCCACGCGCTGCAGCATCGAGAACATCAAGCCCCATCACCTTCAACTTGTAGCCGACGTCCAGCGCAGTGCCCGACATAGGCAACGCGTAAAGCAGCTCCGGCAAGACGGCCCTGCCCCACACTGTCGGCGCGAGCCTGTCGCCCTCCCGGCCTTCGGAGGCCGCGATCTTCAACAGGTCATGTTCTCGCAATCTCGAGACGATCCCCACCACGACATCGCCAACAGGACGCCAGGACGGTGCTCCGATATGCGCCAACGCCCGGAGAATTCCTTCCATCGTTAGGGGGCTCATGGCAGCGACGACCAAGATGCCCACGCTCACCGCATCGTTCGGCAATATGCCAGGTCGACCAGTCTCCATTGCGGAGTCCTCCTACTCTCATCGGATGCAGGGTCCTGGAGCCGCCATTCCATCGGTACGCAGAGGGCCCTCGATCTTGCCCACCGCCGAGACGAAACCCGACAAGCCACCGCTTCGCAGCAGGATCAACCGTTTGCCATAACGCTTGCAGAGACGTTTTAGTTGAAGGCAGGCGTCATGGCTGATGCAGCTTACCGGGGAAAGCACGGCGGCGGCCCGTGAGACGAGCCCCGACAGGCGCGTGTTCTGCATTTCGATGCCGCCATCGTGATAGAGGAACGTTCCTCCTTTTTCCTCCACGTGGGCACGCAATCGCGGCGCCACCTCGCGATATCCTCCCACGTAGAGCAGCGCCTGGCCGCTCAGCGTCTCGTCCGCTCCGTCATCTACTGCCTGAGCCGCCGACGACAATGGTAGTGCGAGCGATGCGGAATCGGATGCCCGTAATGCCTCGCGGTTTCGAACATCGACGATCTTCGCGAGTTGACGTTCGGCACTGCGCGCCCGCGCCCTTTCGACCTTCAGTCGCTGTTCCTGCGTTTCAAAGCGCGCCCACAGGCGATCGATCCTCCTGTCGCGTTTTCGATTTTCAACCGTCGCTGCGAACGATCCTTGTGGAGCAGCAGTTGCCGCGGCGAGCTCGGTCTCGAGCGTGCGGATGCGACCGTCACGCTCCTGGAGAGCCGCATCGGCCCGGGTGCGAGTTCTTTCCAATCTCTGGGCGAGTGCGGCCTGCGCCGCTTCAAGCTGCCGTATGCGCTTGATGTCGTTGCGACTCGACTTGCCCATCAAATGCGACAGCATGTGGATCTCGTTGTACGCGCGGATCCTCATGGGTCGTGGCACCGCCCTGTGCGTCATCACGGCCCAATAGGCGCCCGCCACATCGCCATTGGTCGTCGCCTGGCGCCACAACGCCCACAACTCATCCGGCGCAGACGATCGGAAACGCAAAAGCTGCGGCGCATATTTGCGATCGAGCGCCTTGTTGATCAGCTTCGAGAACGCAGTTCGCCGAGCTGCCTGCGTCACGAAATAGCCGTGGATATCGTGGTCATCGGCATCCGGCGCCATCCTGACGCCGGCTTTCCGGGCGAGACGGCGCAAGTCATTGAGGTCGAGGCAAGTGCCGATGACCGAGCAATGGGTGCCGGCCTCGAGCTCCCATATTTTAATTCGACCCGTTCCGTCGTCCGGACCGGCTGGGCGAAGCAGCGTTGCTGCCTCTGATTCCCAACGAGCGGGATCGCTATTCGCAAAAGGCGATCCAAGAAGGAACGCATTCATTGGCGGCGCCGTCCCTGTTGCGCTCCGACAGCCGGAAAAGTCTCGGTCTGCCGTCAGCGGTGAAAGATGGCGCCTGCCGGTATCGAGCTGCGGTCGGGGTCATCGAACCGACTCGCTCCCCCGCTGCTCGGCGTCGGCAACGATCCTGCCCTTGCCCGTATCGGCTGGCGCCATCGTCGCTCTCCAGTGCACTCGATCTATAGAATACATGAATTGCGACTGATTATTAATCGCATATCATTAACATGCTGTCAAATAAAGGCGACCCGTCATTTGCTCAGGTTGACGGAACGAAGACCTTCCCCGGGGAATGCCTCGTTTGGCGGTGATTCCGGCGGCATCTTCATCATCGTGAACCAATAGATCACGGGATAGTAATGCGCGGCCGCAGCTTCGCTGGGCGCCAGTACCACCGCATGATTCACGACCTGGCCCGGCTTGGCCCGCAGCTTCGGCGAGTCGACGAGGCCATAGAACTGCACCCACACTTGGTGGTTTGCCACGGACAGGTCAGGAATGACGTGGACCCTGATCGTCGGTGACGACACTCTTTATGAAGCGCGTTGAAAGATCCGTGGTTTCGGCGATGACCCATGCGGTTCGCGGACGCCGCCGCCAATATCATCATTGTCGATCGGAGGGGCTGCTGCCTGCTGGGCCTGCGCCACAAGGCCCAGCGCTGATCACGCTTTCTTTGGCGGCTCAGCCCGCCTTAAGAGGGCCAAAGGCTGCGCGTCGATGGCAGCTGCAGAGGCCGGCCTGATGGAAACGATGCATGTCCGCCCACAAGGTCATGATGCCGGGGCGCTCGACCATCCCGTATTCGCGATAGAGAGCGGCGACGTTCAGGATGATCCGTTCGGAATCGATCCAGTCCGCATAGGGGTCGAGCGAGATCTGCTGCGCCGCTTCGTAGTAGTCGAGCCCCGCGTCGTAACATTTGCGGGCTTCGACGTTGATATAATCGAGATAGCCCTTGAAATGGGCCACACCTGTCTTGTCGGTGATCGGTCCGTGCCCGGGAACGACAACGTCCACATCCCATGCAAGGATGGTGTCGCAGGCCTTGATCCAGTTCGTGATCGGACCGGCCCAGATCACCGGATGGCCGCCGACGAACAGCAGATCGCCGGTGAAGACGATACGTTCCTTGGGGAGATAGACGAGCAGGTCCCCTCGCGTATGGGCGGGCCCCGCCTTCACCAGTTGCACCTCTTTATCGCCGACCTTGATCTCCATCCGCTCTTCGAAGGTCCGCGTCGGGGCGGTGTACACGACATCGTCCCAGTGGAAGTATTGTCCCATCATCTCGTAGAGGAACTGCGCTCCGTCGCCGAGCTGGTCCCGGTCGCGGATGAGTGCGGCGAGATGTTCGGGTGGCCGCTCCAGCATTTCCTCGGCGGTTGCCCGCGTGGTGATGATCTCGGCGCCCCTGACCAGCTGATTGCCGAACGTATGATCGCCGTTCGAATGCGTGTTCACCAAAGTGCGGATAGATCGCGCCGCCGGAACCGCGTCGCGCATGGCATCGAGCATTTCCCGCGTCAGCCGAAGATCGAACAGTGTGTCGACCAGGAGATTTTCCTCTCCATCGACGATCAGGCCGGCATTGCTCCAGCCCCAGCCGCCATCAGGTTGGAGGTAGGCATGACAGCCCTTGCCGATATCGTGCAGGCCCTTGGTGAACCGCCAGCGTGCCACTTGGGCTCCCTCCTGGTGTTCGTTCCCTGCGGGAACAGTGGAGGCAAGTCCACAACCGGACGTTAGGCTTTGTCAACGCACATCCTGTTCAAACGCTTTGCTGCCCAATCCTTCATCGCGCTACCTTGCGAAATCCCTGTTCGCACGGAGAGGAGCTATGAACACGATGAAGGGCGGCTTGATTCAGATGTCCCTCAAGGGCGATACGACGATGACGCCGGATCAGATTCGCGAGCGCATGGTGGCCGCGCATGTCCCGCTGATCGATGATGCCGGTCGCAAAGGCGTCCAAGTCCTCTGTCTGCAGGAGGTCTTCACCCAGCCCTATTTCTGTCCGAGCCAGGACGCCAAATGGTATGCCGCCGTCGAACCCATTCCCGACGGTCCGACCACCAAGCTGATGCAGGAACTGGCGAAGAAGCACTCGATGGTGATCGTGGTGCCGATCTACGAAGAAGACATCACCGGCGTCTATTACAACTCCGCTGCCGTGATCGACGCCGACGGCAGATACCTCGGCAAGTATCGCAAGAATCATATCCCGCAGGTCGCGGGCTTCTACGAGAAGTTCTTCTTCAAGCCCGGCAATCTTGGCTACCCGGTGTTCCAGACCGCTTACTGCAAGCTCGGCGTCTATATCTGTTACGACCGCCACTTTCCCGAAGGATGGCGGGCGCTCGCCTTGAATGGCGCAGAATATATCGTCAACCCTTCAGCGACCGTCGCTGGCCTCAGTCAATATCTCTGGGAGCTCGAGCAGCCCGCGGCGGCCGTCGCCAACGGCTGCTACATCGGCGCGGTCAATCGCGTCGGCACGGAAGCGCCCTGGAACATCGGCCGCTTCTACGGCTCGGCCTACTTCGTCAATCCGCGCGGCAAAATCATCGCCAAGGCCAGCGAGGACAAGGACGAGCTGCTGGTGACTGATATGGATTGGAACATGGTGCGCGAGGTGCGCAATCTTTGGCAGTTCTATCGCGACCGCCGGCCTGAGACCTATGCGAACCTCGCGCAGATTTAGACCTTGGTCGGCACGACCTCCCGCTCTCGAAGCTGGGGCGGAAGGTCAGCGTGTCACGCTCGCACTCAGAGCTGTGCGCCCAAGCGGAGCATGATCGTGTTGGCGTCGTAGTCGAGCCCGAACTGGTTGGATGTTCGATGGACGAACTGGTAGGTCGGCCCGACGAAGAAATTGGGCGTCGGCTGGTACATCACACCGGCACGAAACGTCCAGTACTGGTCATAGCGGCTCGGCTGCCCGCCGTTGTTGCTGCTCAGGTAGTTGGCGACCGTATAGTCGGCATGACCGTCGAGGCGGATATTCGGCCGGAAGGCGTAGTTCACGTCCAGGCCGCCAGCGGTATTGATGTAGGCCGCCGAATTTGACAACGACGATTCGTCGATGGTTCGGCGGACAAATGGCTTCACAAGAACCTCGCGGATCGGGCTCCAATAGCCGGTCAGGCCGAAGGTCGGGACTTGGACAGAGGGGAACGCCGCATCGACATAGTCCTGCTGAATATAACCGGCGAATACCTCAAACGAGGTGATGGTGCTGACCAGCACCGCAACGCCGCCGACGACTTCAAAGCCGGATGAATTGCGGAAAAGACCGGAGGAGTCCGGATTGTTTTGGTAACGTCGCTGATTGAAGGCGCCTCTCGTCCAGATCTCGTAGCCCGGCAGGAATTCGTACCCGATCCGCAGGGCCTGCCGCCATTCAACGCGATTGAGGTCGCTATTGTTGGAGAACCCCTGATTAACGCCCTGTCCGTTGTTGAGGTAGTCGTAGGCGTCCATCTGGCCGTCTAGGCGAGCCCGAAAGCGCCCGAACTGCTGGAAATAGCCGACGTTCGTTGTGTACTGATTATAGACGGAGACCGGAAAGGCGCCGACCACGGCGTTCGGGCTGCCGGGGAAATAGTGCGCACGGGTATAGGCTGCGCCGCCATAGAAGTTGGAATTAGGGCTGATGTCGTAGCGACCATCGAAGCCGGCGTTCACATCCTGGTAATTCTGCGTGGCGTCGGCGGAGTAGAAGCCGAACGCACCTCGCGCGTAGAAGTTCAGCGCATGCTGTCCCCATTGCGAGCGCAATTGCAGGCCAGGATTCACGTTTTGGACAAAGCTCCCGACTCTGTTGGATTGCGTCGCGTAGATGTTGTCTTGATAGGCCTCGTCCAACTCAAGCGTGGGGAAAAGCAGAAACGACCCCACTCTCACTCCCAGCGGGTTGTAGTTCTCCGACGCCGCCTGCCGCGGATTCAGATAGTCCTGGCCGGGCGGTGGCGCGTATCGCTGCTCGGGCGCCGCGGTTCCGTACACCGCGGTCCCGGACGTCGCCTGGGCAAATGCGCTTCCGCTCACGCCGGCAATCGCCAAAGCGACGCCACCGAAGCACGAGAAGCCCTTCGCCAACCGAGTCAAAGAGCTGCGGCTCCGGCCCGAGGGAAAGGGCTGGAGACGACTTTTTTCCTTATTGCGCATCAACAGTTCCTTGCAGTTGGTGGCGTGCAAAGACTTTAATATGGACGCGCGTCAAAGAGAACAGATTTGAGGCCGTTACGTGGGTCTAAAGTGCAGCACCGGTTGAGAGATTCGGTTTGGCCGCGGTCGGCGGCGGCGATCCCGTGACTTTCCTTACGAAAATAGGTAGAATTCCCTACAAAATGTTGGGATTTATGGCGCTCCGGTGCCGACGATGACAACGGTCGGGCGCCCCAAGCGGCACATTTCGGTAATCGGCTTGGGGTATGTCGGCCTGCCCGTGGCAACCACCTTCGCCAAGGCGGGACTGCCGGTTGTCGCCTTCGATATTGATCAGCGCCGCATTGGCGAACTGGTGAAGGCCCATGATCGCACGGGCGAGATCCAACCCTCCGATTTGCGCACCCCGACGCTACATTTCACAGCCACTGTCGGCGACCTGCGCCGTGCCGATTTCCACATCGTCACCGTGCCGACACCGATCGACGCCAGCAAGCAACCAGACCTCCTGCCACTGCGCACGGCGTCCAAGGGAATCGGTAGCATCCTCAAGAAGGGCGATATCGTCGTCTACGAATCGACGGTCTATCCCGGCGTGACGGAGGATGTGTGCATTCCGGTGCTTGAACAAGAGTCCGGGCTCAAATGGAAAGCGGACTTCAACGTCGCCTACTCGCCCGAGCGTATCAACCCTGGCGACAAGGAACGGCGCTTCGACAATATCCTCAAAATCGTCTCCGCAGACACGCCCGAGACGCTCGACATCGTCGACGCCGTCTACCGCAGCGTCGTGACCGGCGGCACCCACCGCGCCCCCTCGATCAAGATCGCCGAACTCGCCAAGGTGCTGGAGAACACGCAGCGCGACATCAACGTCGCCCTGATCAACGAAATCGCCCTGATCTGCGACCGGCTGGCCATCGACACACGCGACGTGCTGAGCGCCGCCGGCACGAAATGGAACTTCCTGCCCTTCCGGCCAGGCCTGGTCGGCGGTCATTGCATTGGCGTCGATCCGTTCTACATCGCGCACAAAGCAGAGGAAGTGGGCTACCACCCTCACGTCATTCATTCCGGACGGCGCGTCAACGACAGCATGGGTGTCTATGTCGCCAATCGCGTGGCCCGCAGTATCATGCGGCGGCCGCACGACGGGCGACCGCTGGTGACGGTGCTCGGTGTCACCTTCAAGGAGAACGTGCCGGACATCCGCAATACGCGGGTCATAGACATCGTGCGCGAGCTCGAGGATTTTGGCATCGGCGTGCAACTCCACGATCCGATGGCCGACGGCGATTTGCTGCGCCATGAGTACAATCTGTCTCTGACGACGCTGGCGGCGCTCGAGCCTGCCGATGCCGTCGTGCTGGCGGTTGCCCATCGGCCCTATCGCGAAGGTGGCTGGGGCTTGGTCAAGGGTCTGCTGAAGCCTGGCGGATTTGTTGCCGACGTCCCCGCCCTGCTCGATCGCGCCACGACGCCTGACGGCGTCACGCTGTGGAGACTGTAGGCGACGCCGGCAGACTCAACTGTCCGACGTGGAGATAAATCGTCTCTCGTTGCCTCGAAGCGCAAGAGAGGTCAGCCGGCCGCTGGCGAAAGCACCGGTATCGATGTTGATCCGGTGCGAACGATCCTGCGGCAAGTCGCAGATCGTATGCCCGTGCACGACGACACGCTGCGGCAGCGGAATCTTGCTGCGCAGGAAGTCATCGCGGATCCACATCAGGTCGGCCGGCCTCTGCATCTCCAGCGGCAGGCCCGGTCGGACGCCGGCATGGACAAACAGATAATCGCCGACGCTGTGGTGAAGCATGCAGCCGCGCAGAAGTTCCACGTGGTTTCGGGGCACCGCGGCCGTCACTGAAAGGCGAAGCGTCCCCACGGCATCGTCGGTGCGCGGCAGCTGGCGCAGGGAGACGCCGTAGGACAGCAACGTCTCGAGCCCGCCGAAGGCCAGCCAGTCGAGGCCATCCGTCTGGCCGTCCAGAAAAGCCAGAAAAGCCTCCTCATGGTTGCCCATCAGGCGAACGGTGTCGAAGCCCGGCAGCGGATCGCGCAGAAGCGCCTCGACGACATCCCGGCTGTCGGGGCCGCGATCGATATAATCGCCGAGGAAAATCAGATGGCGAAAGGTATCGGACGGATACCGGCCGGCGTCTTCGAAAATGCGCGTCAACAGGTCCTGCAAGAGATCAAAGCGGCCGTGAATATCGCCGATGGCGTACACGGCTTCACCCATCGGAATAGCGCCCGGACGCGGCACGCGCCCGTGTCCAAACAAGCGGCGAAAAATCATAGGACTATGCTCACCCGAAATCGGGTCGCACTCTACTTCATTCGCGGCACGATGCGCGTCAGTTTTGCGATCCCGCTGGTCTCTCGGGCGACATCGGCCGGCGGCCCGCCGGCCGTCCCGCCGCCATAGGCAGCGCCGTAGTAGCCGCGGTAGCGCGAGTAGTAGTCGCCATAGTCGCCGTACTCGTACATGGCATGCTTGGCGAGGTTCACCTTATTGATGACGATGCCGATCCGATCGGTGACGCTGTGCAACGTCGCCACCGCGCTCTTCACCACGTCGCGCGGTGTCTTGGCCCAGTGGACGACGAAGATGGTGTAGTCGGCAAGCTGGGACACGATGCGGGCGTCAGACACTGCCATCACCGGCGGACTGTCCAGGATCACGAGATCGTAACGGTCGGCGAAGGTCGCCAGCGCCGCCTTCATGGCGTGCGATTCGAGCACCTCCGGCGCATTCGGCGTGTCGGACCGCGCGCAGATATAGTCGACGCCCGAGGACTCGTGACGATGGATGCACTCATCCAGCGTCTTGGTGCCCATGAGATACTCGTCGATGGTGCCGCCGCGATCCTTCAGACCGAGCGCGACGGCCAGCTTGGCTTGGCGCAGGTCGAGATCCACCAGCAGCACACGGCGTGAGGCGTTCATTTTCGTCAGAAGTCCGCCCAGAGCGGCCGAAAAGGTGGTCTTGCCCTCGCCTGGCGTCGACGACGTAACGGCGATGATGCGCGCTGGCTGGTCGAGGTTGCTGAGACTGATGGCCGTGAACACCGCTCGCATCGCCTCCGCCGCTGACGAGGTCGTTCGATCCACGACCTGCGTGACGATATTGGCGCGCTGGCCGATCGCGCCCTTGACCAACGGGATCATGCCCAGCACGGCGACACCCGTGGCCTTCTCGACCTGCGACGCGGAGCGGAACACGCGATCGAGTTTCTCCGCGGCGATCGCTCCCGCCATGCCGAGCAGGCAACCGACGACGAACGCCGCAAAAAGACCGGTCTTGTATTGCGGCGACGAGGGAGCGCCTGCCGGCCAGGCATAGGCCAAGATGCGTGCATCCGCGCGCTGGATGTCCTGCTGCTCGCGCAGCTCCTTGAAGCGGGTGAGGAAGCTCTCGAAAAGCGTGCGGTTCGACTGCGCCTCACGCTCGAGCTGCTTCAGCTCCGCTTCGTACTGGCTTGCGGTGCCGGACATCACGGACGCATGCTCGACCTGGGCCTTGAGCTCATCCTCCTCGGCCTTGGCGGCGTCGAGCTCGGCACGGACGCCGTTGGTGATGCTCTGTGTCTGCTGCAGGAAGCGGCTATGGATGGCTGCCAGCTCGCTACGCGCCTGCACCAGCTTTGGATGGTTGGGTCCGAACTGCGTCGAGAGCTCGGCGATCTTGCGGCCAAGCTCGAGTTCCTGCGTCCGCAGCGCGTTCAGAGCCGAATTGGTCGCCACCTCCGAGATCCCGGCCAGCTCACCCGGATTGAGGCTTGCCTTGCTGAGTGCAACGAGCCGCGCTTCCTTCTCGATCCGGCGGGTCTTGGCCGCCAGATATTTGGAATTGAGGTCGGACAACGTTTGTGTCGACACGACACCTTCGGGACTGCCCGCCAACCCTTTGTCCCGGCGGTAGGTCGCGACCGCTTCCTCGGCAGCCTGCAGGTTGCGGCGCAACTCCGCCAGCCGCTCCTCCAGCCACTCCGTGGCGCGCCGGTTGGCTTCGTTCTTGTTGTCGATCTGGTCGGCGAGATAGACCTCGGCGATGGCGTTGGCGATGCGCGCCGACATCGCGCCGTCCGGGCTTTCGACCGTGATGATGATGACGAAGGTTCGGCCGAGCAGAGAGACCGTGAGATGGCTGGCCACGGTGCCGATGGCGGCGCGTCGATTGGGGTCGCTATCGTCTTTGCGTCCCTGCCGGACAGGGGGTGTTGCTGATGCGGTTCGCGGCGGCGGCGGCGCGAAAAGTGACGAGATTCCGGACTGCCAAATGTCGCGGATCGGCGTCAGTGCCGCATCGAGAAAACCTGGCGCTCGGGAGCCGTTGAAATCCGGATTGGAGGCGAGACCGAGACGATCGACGACACGGCCGATCAGGAACTCCGACTGGATGACTTCAAGCTCGCTCTGGATCGCGCCGAGATTGAGTGTGTCGACGCCCGAAAGTGCGGCTTCGGAGTTGATCACCTTGAACGTCCGCGTATCGAGCATGACGCGCGACGATGCTTTGTAGAGCGGCGTTTGCTGCGCAATAATCAAGGCCATGATCGCGACGGCAATCAGGCCGGCACCGACGATCAGCGCCTTGCGGCGATTGAGTAGCCGCAACCATTCCCAAAGCTCACTCGACGAGTCAGCAACTGGGCTCGGAGGAGCGAATGGCTCGGCCCCAATCGGAACCTGATGCAGTTCATCGTCGCCGGGGTGATCAAACTTATGCAGCGGTCCCATCTTAATTCCCGTCCTGCGACGTGTGAGGTCGCAAGTTCTCAAAAATTACAATGTCTAATTGAATTGTCTTCGCATAGAGCTTTGAGTGGATTTATATCAAAGTTGCATAACCGGTGCTATTAGAAATACCTCTCGGGCACCCGAATGACGTCACCTGGTTCGACCAGTGTGTCTTCGGTGACATACTCCTCCTCGGCGGTCTTCGAGTAGAATCGCTTGATGGTGATCCGGGTCTTGGCGGCACGCCGAGTGAAGCCTCCGGCGATTGCAACGGCTTGGATCACCCGCAGGCAATCCGCATAGGCGAATGCGCCCGCACGAGTCACCTCACCCAGGATGTAAAAAGGCCGGGTCGCCACCAGCTCTACACTGAGACGCGGCGAGATCAGATAGCCGCTGTCCCGATACCGCTGGCGAAGCTGCTCCTCGACCTCGTTGAGTGTCTTGCCCACCACCTCGATGGACCCGATCATCCGTGGCGAAATGCTGCCCGTCGCATTGACCTCGTAGTCACCGGAAAATTCCGTGTCCTGGAGAGCGACCACGCGGATCTTGTCGCCGGCGCCAAGGCGGTAACTGCTAGTCCCCGCCTTGCAGTCGTTGGTTTGGCGGTAGGTCGGGCCGTTGGTGGGAGCCGGCTCGCTGAAGGACGTCACCTCGCGGTTCGGAGGAACGGGAAGCTGCGTGACGCCGGGGGTGCGTGAGTCGCACGCTGCCACGGCCAGAAGGGCGCCGGCCATGACGGCGACCCATGTGGGCTTCCAAAGGGATCGGGCGTTGGGACGCCAAAGGTCATATTTGCTTTGCACACTGTCACCGTTTTGCGATCAGCCGCACGGAAAAGATTTCACGGTCATACCCTGGACCCGTGGTCGGGTCGGTCGACACGCCGTTGGTGTATTCGAAGAAAGGCCCGATCTGGATCTGCGGCCTCAACGCGTAGAGAAGACCGATCTGGCCCCGATAGATCGAATCTGTTCGCGGCGCCGCACCCGACCCATCGATTGGCGTGTAGTCCGCGGTGATAAGCGAGATGCCACCGACGGCCGTCCAAGCGTCGTGAATCAAATAATTGAAGTCGAGCGCGTATGTCGTCGACACGTAGTTCTTGTATGTGGTGAGGGCCGTTTCCGAAATGGCGCGCTGGATCGAAGGACGCAGTGTCAGCGGGGCATAGCCGTTCCAGCTTCCCGTCAGTCCGAAAGTGAACGCCGAGGTCGTACCGCCGAGTGTCTGGTACGCCTGGCTCTGATAGCCGACGGTCGCTTCGAGCTTGGTTGAGGAAGATGTCGTCCATGTCGCGCCGACATTCACAAGCTGCCCGTTGGAATCGCGATCCTGATCGACGGAGTTGACCGCATTCAAATACCGCCGTTGGTTAAGACCGGGTTGAACGAACACTGTCACATCATCGCTGATGTCGTATCCGATCCGCAGCGACTCCTCGTACTCGGTACGGTCGCGGCTGGTGGCAGGCAGGCCGTTCACGAGGATGGTGCTGTTGTCATAGAAGGTATAGCGGGTCATCGACGCTTTCAGTTGATACGATAACCGGTTGAAGCGTTGATAGAGGTTGAGCGAGACCGGCACCGAATTCACCACGGTCGGCGACTGAGCAAAGGCGACGTTGGGCGTGCCGAGTGCTTCGGTGGTCTGCTTAAAGGCCGCTGACCACGTGGCATAGAAGTCAGTTTGGATGTCGATCTTGCCGTCGGCCTGCAGCGTGTAGTTGAGGTAGTTCTGGGTCGATGCGCTGGCATAGAAGCCGGCAATGCCGCCGGCCAGAATGTGCAACGCGTGGTTCGACCAGTCGGATCGCAGATCGAGCGTCGGGGCGATGGTCGTATAGGCGGATCCGACAGTTCCCAGCGACGCGCTTTGAGCGAACACGTTGCTGTCGAAGCCGACATTCGTCTCGATTTGCGGGGAGAGGCGAAACGTCCCAACGGATATGCCCAGCTCTTCGCTACCGCCGGTTACGGGCCCCGTGCCTCCAATCGGCTGCTCGACCGGATTGCTGGTGCCGAAGGGCGCGTTCACGATCGTGGTCGAATAGGAAGGGAGGCCCGTGACCTCATTCGCGCTCGCGCCGCCTGTTCCACCCGTCAACAGGTTGGCGTTCACACCGGCCGCCGACGAGCCGATGCCGGCTTGTGGCGTAACGGCCGGAAGAACCGTCGTGGAACCGGCCGGCAAGCTGGTTGTAATAGCCGGCTTCACTTCACCGCCGCCTTCGGTCGTCGCTCCTGCTGCTGTCGAGCCGCTGCCCATAGCGCCGACGGGACCAATCATCGGCACGCCTGTCTGTGGGCCAATGCCCTGGACGGTCGGAGGAGCTTCAGTGGTTTGCGCCAGGGCAGCGGACGTGTTTCCAGACAGCAAGACCCATCCTACGATCGGCGTCCAAATCCACTGGGTACTGCGTACGCTAGGCGGCATGGATATTTGAGACCATCCGGGCAGAGGTCCGATGGGGGATTGGACAACGATCTGCACGTTTAAGCTTGTTTAGGTGCAACTGGCGGTGTTGCAAACGTTCTGAGGCGAAACGACCGGCGCTGGGGTTGGCGATATAAACGAGGCCGGAGAATCTCCAGACGATCCCGAAGGCGCGACAGTCAGCGTGTTCGACGAGCCACCTGAGGCCTGAGGCGCACCGGGCGCGGGCGACGATGACGACAAAGGCACGTCCACTGATGACGGTACCGGAACGAGCGGCATCAACGTGAGAAGCGACGCTGGCAGGGATGTCAGCATCATCAGCGGCGGAAGAGCATTCTGAATTTGCGGCGGCCCGAAGATGGGCCCAGTTGCCGTCATCATGTTGCCGGCCGTGCCTTGAAGCGGTGCCGCGGCCAAAATCGAACCCATGTTTTGAAGTGGCCCCGTGCCTTGTAGCGGACCGCCGTTCTGCAGTGGGTCTGATCCTGCTCCTTGAAGAGGGCCAGCGCCTTGCTGGTCTCGGATCTCCTGGGCGAGGGCTACTCCGACAGACAGGATCAGCGCCGCAGCGACAAGACCCTGCGCTTTAAATGCAATTTTTCGCATCGGAGTCACCAACGCCCGGAAAACCCGGCCCCCACAAGAGAGATTCACCCTGATCAACCGCTGGGCATCTTCCTAAGCCCTAGCTTTTAAATCTGCATCTAAGATACAGAAACAATGGCGTAAAACCAAGCTACGAATGGTTGCGGGAATGTCTTCCTTCCCCATCGTGCAGGCATCTTTGGAGAATAAAACGTCAAGATAGTGCTCTTTTTTGGTTCTTTTGTACCGAAGCTGCCAACGCCTCGAGAGCTGCCGCAAAGCCCATCGCATCCCCGCAGGGGACCTGCCAATAGCTGGCGCCCGAACGGCGCGCCAGCTGGTCGACGTCGGAGTTGAGGCTGCCGACAAAGACGATGGGACGCCGTGACTCGAGGCAGGCGTAGATTTTCGACGGCATGACGAAGCCAACAAAGCGATCCTTGAGCGTCACGAGATGCGCATCCGGTGCAAGTAGCAGTCCGGCGAGTTGTTCCAACGCGACGGGCGGCGATCTGTAATACGGCAGGCTGTCTTCGTTGAACCTTGCGACGAGGGTCTCGGCGCCCACTCCGGTGGCGCTCAGCCAGAGGTGCACCCTGCCCGACCCTTCGCGATGATGGAGCAGGTAACCTCGAGCCACGGTATCGACCTCATGGGCAACACCATAGTTACCCGAATAGAGCAGCACGCAATGCCCGGCGAGCTCGGGAGGTACCGGATAGCCTGCTGCATTGTCGAACGAGATCGGCGAGCCATCACGCACCAGTACGATGCGCTCGCGCGCGACACCTGTCGTGTGGAGACGATCAAGCTGGTCTTCCCCCAGGACTTCGAAGCCATCCACCCTGCGTCGCCAGAAATTCGTAAGTCCCAGCAGCAGGTCCAGCATTTTCGATGGCCGTTCGCGAGCGGCGATCAGGCACTCGGGGTGAAAGTCGGTGATGCGATAGATGAGACGACCTCTCCACAGGCGTTTGAGAGGCGCCAGCAAATGGATCAGGAATGGCGGCGAGCCGGTGAACAGGATGCCATCGGCGCGCCGCAGCGATCCAAAGGTAGCCGCGACCAGGCGTATGTCCGTGCTCAACGTCCAAAGCAGCCGCCTCAGCATCGAAGCGCGCGGCACCGGCCGGGCGGCGAGCCTCACCTCGTGGAGACTCCCCCGCCCCATTTGCGTTCTACGCTTCGATCCAGGTCCCGACGCCAAGCCAACCAGGGTGACGTCGTGGCCGCGTTCAGCCAACGAACGGGCGCGCATCGACATATACTGGCCGACAGCGCCGAAATCCGGCGGCAGCCAATCGGCGATTATGACGATGCGCCGCTCGATGGCAGGGTCGAAGGGAGTGTAGGCAAGGAGTTCGCTCATTGGAGGGAAACCCTTCCGCCCTGTGCCGTGAGCACAGATCGATAGAGCGCCTCCATCTCCTGCGCAATCGCCGGCCAGCCGTAGTGCGCGACGACGTGGGCGCAGCCAGCGTTTCCCATGGCTTTTCGTTTCACAGGATCAGCCAACAGAGTCGTGAGCCCGCCCGCCAAGGCTTCCGCACTGCCTTCGACCACAAGGCCTGCACCGGCCTTGCGAACAATTTCCGACATTCCGACTTCTTGCGTCACCAGCACCGAAAGACCGCGCCGCATCGCTTCGAAGGCTGCGAGCCCGAAATTCTCCGCAAGCGATGGCATGGCGAAGAACGCGGCTCGATCGAACAGCCTTTCCTTGTCTGCCCCACCAACATGACGTGCGAGAAAAGTCACGCGATCGCTGACACCGAGGCGTCGTGCGAGGCCAGACAAGCTCGCCGCGTGGCCTTCGCGATCATCACCGGCGATCACGACCCGCATCGCAGGCGACAATGGCAAGGCGCCGATCAGGCGATCGAGTCCCTTCTCCCAATTAATGCGGCCGAAGCAAAGGACATAGCCGCCTTCGGCAGTCACGGTGGCAACATCATCGGACAGCGATTTTTCCGCGACCACTTCAGGATCATCCACCCCGTGGGGAATGATGCTGACCGACGGCAACGACCAGCCCAGTCGACGAAGGTCCTCGGCTTCGCCGGTGGAAGTCGCATGCAGGGCCGCGGACCACTCGAGATTTCGCCGCTCGACCAAGGCAAGCCAGGCATTCTTGACGAGCCGGCTTTTGCGACGGATCAGCTCGGGCGCCAGCATGCCGCGCGGCGACGACACATAAGGTACGCGGGCGCGACGTGCGACGCGGGCGCCGGCCCACATTGGCCAGAGATAAATCGCATGCAGATGCACGAGGTCGACGGTGGGCACGGTCCGCGCCAGGGCGCGGCGCATTTCGGGAGACCAATACAGGCGCCGCAAATGGCGACTCGGAAAGTACGTGACTTTTACTCCGTGGAGATCGACCGGCCTCCCCAACGGAACATCGCTGTCGCCGTTGCCGTCGACACTGGTGGTGAAGACATGAACGTCATGCCCGCGCGCCGCCAATTCGCGGCAAAGCGCGTGAACCGAACGAATGGGGCCGCCATATCGGACCGCGGGCAAATAGGTTGGGACGATATGGAGGAGGCGCAAAACAGAGCTTGGCCTGATGGCGATGCGACGCTATCGGCGAGCCGCGCGCGGGGCTCGCGCCCTCGCCGCCATCTGGGCCGGTCGATCAAGGCGCTGGATCACCTGCGGCGCAACGAACGCGATCATCGGCAGGAAGATGATCATGAACATCAGGGCGGCGCCGATCATCTTGGGCAACGATATCTCGACACCGTCACGCGCGATGCTGAAGACGAACGCCATGACGATGCCCTCGCGCATCACCAGCGGCAAATCAAAGGACATCAGGATGCGGATGCAGCCGGCCAAGAGGAGGCCCAGAACAGCGACGCCGAGCAGCATTCCCGGAAACCCGAGGTCGGCAAAGTTCTCGCCCATATAGCCTACGCTGATCGATGTGCCTCTCAGTATCTCGTCGAGCAAGACACGCCCGGTCAGTCGCAGATAGACATCGGAATCCGAAAGTTCCGGCTTGTCGGGAAAGAAAACGCGTGGCTTGAACACATGGTCCATGGCCTCCTGCCACTGGCGCATTGTCGTCGGTTCCTGGACCACTTGCTGGACGTCAATGACCGAGGCAAAGATATCGACGTAGGCAAACCGGCTCAGCAGCATGTATGCCGTCCGGCCGAAATCGACGTCGCCAAACGACAGCAGCTTGCCGCCGAGATAAGCCATGCGATCCGACAGGGGCACCGAGATCACCTGCGACTCGGAGAAATTCGAAGCATAGTCTCGATAGTCGTTTTTGACTGCCGTCCAGAACAACGCCATCAGTATAAGCGCGACAAGGCCACAGGCGCCGAACACGCCAGTGCTCAGCCGCCACCTTACCCGGGCTGTCACCGCTGCGATCGTCAGAAAGATAAAAACGCTACGGAAATCGGCCAAAAACCCCGTGAAGCCGATAGCGATCTCGAACGCCACGACGACCAACATGACCCGGATGCCGCGCATCGTGGACATCACGTAGACGAAGAGCATGAACAACGCGACGACCTTGACGTGCCCCAGTGTCTCGATCGGCTGAGCAAGGCCGCCCCTGCCGAGCACGGCCGCAAAGCTGGAGCCGAGGAATCCCAAGATGTATAAAACCAGCAACTGACGGACATTCCATCGATAGTGCGCCGTACGCTGCGCAGGCGTTGCCGGCTTCATGTCCATCAAGACCAACCGGAAGACGACAGCGAGGACGACCAAGCTCGCCATCATGTACCAGTAGGCGTAGGCCACGTTCGTCCCGGAAAGGCTCGTCGACAGCGACTCGCCATCGACCCACGCCTGCACCACACGGGCGAAGATCTGCAGCCACTGCCACAGAAACAGGTAGATCAGGGCGGCAGGCATGGCCGGCGTATAGACAATGCGTAGGCACAGCCACGGCACGGCACCACCGACAGCAAGGGCGACGGCGTCGGGAGAAAGCGGCGCGAGGGCCGCGCACAGAGCCGCCAAGACACCGGCGCCTTTCAGCACCAGCTTGCCGTCGAGGCGGGCTGGTTGGGGAGGCGACGAAATGGCGGCGGCTGTCATGGATAAAGTCTAATGTTTACACTGGTTTATAGGATTTTGCAAAAGCATTACCTTCGCAAGGCTTCAGCGCCCTCGATAACACCTTGGGCAGCGGCCGCCGGCGAGTAGGTGGCGATCCGGCGGGCGACCAGACGGCGCTGCTCGTCCCGGTCGGCATGCAAGACGGTTTCGATCGCCCGGGCCAGCGCCGTGACGTCGCCACATGGGAAAACGTCGCCCGTCATGCCCGGCTCGATAAGATCGGGCCCGCAACCCACGATACCGGACACGACGGCCGGCACGCCGCAGGCCATGGCTTCGTTCACCACAAGCCCCCAGGTTTCCGCTTCCGACGACGGCAGGACGATGACGTCGGCCTGCGCGTAGATCGCGGGCAGCGCGCTCTGATTGACGAAACCGCGCCAGTCGACAGCAAGGCCAGCCGATCGCGCAAAGCTGGCGAGCTCCTCGCTGAGCTCACCGGAACCGACGAAAGTCAGGTCGATATCCATGCCGCGGTCCCGCAGAAGTTTCGCCGCCCGCAGGACGTCCATCGGCCTTTTGCGGGGAATGAGCTTGCCCACGAATAGGACTCGGCGACTTTCCCTCCGCTGCAACGGTTCCGACGATCGACGCGCGGCTTCGCTTCCCGACCGAAAGGCGTCGTTGTCGACGCAGTGCGGCGAGAAGAAGAGCCGCTGTTCCGGGACGCCGTAATGGAGCAGGTACTCACGATTGCGCTGCCCGACGTAGAGGAAGCCATCGAAGCGCCGCAGTACATGCGGGAAGATCATTCCCTTGGCGACGCGTTGGAGCCCCTGGCGTTGGCTGGCTAGTTGCGAATCGCCGCGAATCAGAATGGGCACATTGCTTCGCCTGCAGGCATGAGCGGCTTGCCAGTAGCTCCACAGGGCCCAACCCGGCACGACGAAGGCGTCGAAGCGACCCTGCGCGATCCTGGCGGCAACGTCCGGCGTGTTGCAGCCCCAGAAGTGATCCGACGACGGATTACGGGAGACGTTCGTGAGGAACTCGCTTCGATAGCCGGACAGGATGTCGACGTCCCATTCAAAGGGCACGCCGAATCCGGCGCGCGCCTGCTGGTCGGCCGTCTGGCGATGTGCGAAGTAAACGGAAAGATCGCAAAGCTTGTCGAGCTCACGGAAGATCGGCGCCCAATACTGGATCGGATGGCTGATCAGGACGCCGATACGAAGGGGCATGTCAGGGCGACGCCTTGCCGGAAGAAGCGCGGTCGAGGGCGACGGCCAATGCGCGCGCTGAGGCCCGCGCCGAAAGAGCGTCGCCGGCCAGCGTCTCGACGGCATCGGGATCGTAGGACGAGTCTTCGATGAAGGTTCGCAATTCTCGAGCAACTGTTACCGGCTCCGGAAGGAATGCCTGCGACAGGGAGACGACCCGCCCTGCCCTCGCCGATCGGATCATCTCGACAGCGCTGCTCTCGGCATGGAGCATTGCGAAGATCGGCCGACGAGACTGAATGCTCTGGAAAACCTTGGACGGCGTGTAATGGCGCTCAGTCGATCCCAGGATCAGAACTGCACTGCTCTTGCCCAAATGATTGAGTGTGTCGAGGTAGCCGATGCGATGCGGATGCTCGGTCACCATGGCCGCGACTCCAAGCGCCTGTGCGCGCGGTATCACGCGATGGCCCTGCGGATCGTCCGGCGACGTTCCCGTGCCAACAAAGTGAACCCGAAGACGAGCGGCCAGTTCAGGCGCGGTCCTTTGCAACTCCGCCAGACCGCCAAGGAAGACATCGAGCACGTCCAGGCCGGCAGGCAACAGCGCACCGGCATAGATCATGTGGAAATGGCCATCGGCCGGTTGAAACAGAAAGGTCGGGCGATCGAGAGACCTCGCGGCATCGAAATCCTCCGAGGTGCTGCCCATCGGCATGAACGCCTGTACGGCCTTGCCTGCCACCTCGGGATTGCGTTCCAGCATGCCCGCGACATACCCCGGTGCCATGGCCGTGATCAGCGTAGCATCCCGCACTGACCAAGGCTCAAGCATGCCGGCCAGCCTATAGGAGAACCATGCCTTGGTGAGCGGCTGCTCGACACCTGGCCAGCGGTTGACCCAGGGATCCTGGTAATCGATCCCAAACGGCACGCCATAGCGACGATGGATCAGACGCCCGACAGGGGCGAGAAAGTTCGAGGGAATCGTCACGAGCACAAAATCGATCTCGCGCCGCGCCGCAAGTGCCGCCAGCACGCGATAGCAACCGACGAAAGCGCGCACACCAATGTCGCCGACCAGTCGCAATGGCCGAGTCGAAAAGGTCGATGCGTGGATTACCCGCAGATGCGGCGCGACCAGGCGCTCGAGATCGGGATCCGGCCGTTCCTCGTACTTTGCCGGATCGCCGGTGACAACGATCGGCGTCCAGCCGAATTCCGGCAGATACCGCGACCAGAGGCGTGCACGGTGTGCCCCAACGAGGTTGCTGGGCGGAAAGTGTCCGCTAACCAGGGCGACGGTCTTCACAGATGCCTCAGCCTTTGCCTGGCTTCCTCGTAGAGATCGAGATAGCGGCCTACGACGATTTCCGGCGAATACTGCTCTACTGCCCGACGCCGGCAGTTCGCCCTGTCAATCGCGCCTGCTTGTTCGACCGCCTCGCATCCCTCCTCGACCGACCGAATCAAGAAGCCGTCGATGCCCTGTCGCACGATCTCGGTGAGCGATCCGCGTGGACAGGAGATCACCGGCGTGCCGCAGGCCAGTGCCTCCGCAAAGACGATACCAAACGGTTCATCCCACTGGATCGGCACGACCATGGCACGCGCCTGTCCTAAGAGGTCGCTCTTCTGGCGATCATCGACCGGACCGACATAGTCGATGCCATCCCGGCCGATCCAGGGTGCGATCTGCTTGTGCCAGTAGTCGACCTCCGGGCCCGAGTCGGCATGATTGCCGGCAATGACGAGGCGACGCCCGGTTCTGCGCGCGATCTCGATCGCCCAATGCGCGCCCTTGATGCTTTCGACCCGGCTCAAGAACACCAATGGTGCATCAGGTGCGACCGACGGCGAGAATTTCAGGGTGTCCATTTCGGCGAAGTTCGCGATGCTCCGCCAATCGCCGCCGCCGCGACGTCCGCACGCCGCGATGTAGTCGCTGCAGCCCGTGAAGGTAAGCACGTGCGGCGCCGCGAGCTTCGCCGCGAGACCAATCGCGCGCAGCGTTGGATCGCGCTGATAGGACACGACGATGGGGATGGCCCCGCGCAGATGCGGCGTGAGATAGGCGACGCGCGAGAAGCTGTGGATGACGTCGGGGCGGAATGATCGGACGGCCTTCCATAAAGCTCGGGTATTGCGAATCGTATCCAGCCGCGACTGCGAGCGGCGGCCAGGCCAACCATGAAAGACATCGACCGAGGAGGTCGATCCCGCCTTGGCCATCAGGCAAACAACGTGTCCTCGCACCTGAAGGCGCCGCGCCAGACCATCGACGATGCGCTCGATCCCGCCGTAGAGCCTGGGGGGCACTTCGATTTCGGGATCGGCGGCGAGCAGGATGCGCATCAGCGTCCCGCGTGATGTGTGAACACCGCACCCACCGTCTCGACCAACACCTTCTGCTCGACCTCCCAATTGTAGCGCTGGTCCGCCAGCCGCCATGCCGTCGCCTTGGCATCGGCGAGCGCAGCGGGCATCGCGGCAAGCCGGTCGAGGACCCGCGCAATGCCCTCCGGGTCGGCCACCGAGACCACGGCCGCGGCCGATCCGAGATCCAATGCAAACGCACGTTGGGCCGGCGTATCGCTCACCATCACCGGCACACCTGCCAGCAGATAGGTGAAGATCTTGTTGCCGAGACAGGCACGCTTGTTTGGCGAATTGCCGATCTCCAGAGAAAGGCCGAGGTCGTATGTTGCCGCCAATTTCACCATCTGGTCTGGTGCTGCTGTCGGCAGCAATCGCACACGCTCAGCCACTCCCAGATCGCGAGCAAGGGCCATCAGCGTGTCGCCGTGACCCCAGCGATTGCTGCCGCGCACATCGAGCGACACTCGTGCCTTGGCCCGCGCCATTGCGCGCATGAATTCCTGCAGGCCGCGATCCAAGCCGATCGTCTGCGAAAACCAGTAGACGGCGAGATGACCAAGCTCGCGTGCCTCGGCGGCGCCTGAACCGACCGGCGCAGCCATCGTTTTCGGAAAGACGTTCAGGACGGTCCTTGGATTGACTCCATAACGTGCGGCATAGGCCTTTCCGATCATTGGCGAAGATGCTGTCACGCAAGTGCACGCCGGCAGGTATGCCTGCTCGATCCGCGTAACGAGCTTCGGTTGGGTGCCGTCTGCATGATCATCGATCGCCTCGCCCGAATGCAGATCCTCGGCATCGAACGCCAACAGCGCCCGATGGCGGCGCGCCGCCATCGCCGCTGCCGGCAACGCCGGCATATAGTGTGCAATATAGAGATCGGCGATGACGGCGGACGCAGCGCGCCGCAACGCATAAGCCGGTCCACCATAGGCGTGGCTCGCAACCGGAAGCGGAACCGGCATTCCGCTCGCCAGGAAGGCCTGCGCGACAGGGCGAGCAGCAGCGGTGATGTATCGCTCGCTCTTATCTCTTGGCAGCCGAACGATCTTCCACGGTGCGCCGCCTGCGATCTCGTCGTCGAACGGCTTCAGTGCCTCGGTATAGTCGCAGACGACCGCGGTCACATCGTAACCAGCCTGATGCAGCGCATCTGCTTCCTTGACCAGGCGCGGATTGGACGAAAGGTTGCCCGAGCTCAAGATGCATATCCTGCGCGGCATCGAGCTATCCCAGTCGCCGCTCGGAATGGAGGCTCGGTGCCTCCGCTGTCGGCATAAGCACAAACTCAAGCGGCGCGCTCAGCCGCAATGCCAGATGACCCGTGCCCTGGTCTTGCCGGAAGTCGTAGCCCACGTCGCCGGGACTGCACGCATTGACGAAGAACTGCACCGCACCGTCGACCCTATGATCGACGATGGTCGCTGTGCTCGTGGTCTGGAGATCGACGCTGTATTCGCCCGCGGCCAGGAAGAGCGGATCGAGCGAGAGCCGACATTCGTAACGACCCGCCACCGTCGGCAGAGGAACGTTGTTGAAGCTTGCCGACGAGTAGAGTCCGATCGGCAAGTTGTGCTGATCGCGCAGGATCACGACAAACGACATCCCGGGCATGCCTGTCGTTTCGACGACGGCATGAAGGCGCAAAGGCGTGCCAGGCGTGAAGTTCTCGGTCGCCATACCGGCACCATCGACGAGCTTCGCGGAAATCAGGCTTGCATCCTTGCCGCGTCCCCAATCGCGAACTTTTCCGGGTTTGCCGAGCGACGCCGTGTAATGCGCGAGCCCGGTGTCGACAGGGCCATCAAATGTGAGTCGCCCGCCTTCGAGCACGATGCTCCGGCGCGTGAGCGCCGCCACCGCCGCGAAATTGTGACTGACGAACAACACCGTGCGGCCGCTGCCAGCGACCTCCGACAGTCGATTGAGGCAACGTGACTGGAATTCCGCGTCGCCCACGGAAAGAACCTCGTCGACGATCAGAATCTCCGCCTCGAGGTGAGCGGCCACAGCGAAAGCAAGGCGGACATACATACCGACCGAATAACGCTTCACCGGCGTGTCGATGAACTTGCCAACGCCCGAGAACTCGACGATCTCGTCGAACCGCCGCCGCATCTCGGCCCGACGCATGCCAAGAATGGCGCCATTCAGGAAGATATTCTCTCGACCGCTCAGCTCGGGATGAAACCCGGTGCCGACCTCGAGCAGGCTATTGACGCGACCATCGATCTCCACCCGTCCTTCGGTCGGCTCGGTGATGCGCGACAGGATCTTGAGCAGCGTTGATTTCCCGGCGCCATTGTGGCCGATGATGCTGACCAGTTCGCCGCGCTTGATCTCGAAGTTGAGATCGCGCAATGCCCAGAACTCTTCGGTCCGCCCGTCGGTGTTGTCGATCGAGCGTCCGCGAAAGAAGTTCGTAGCTTTGTGAAACAGGCCGCGGGCGCCGGCGGTCATGGCCTCGCGCAACAGCCCGTCACGCTCGATCTTGTGGCCGATGATGAACTTCTTGCCGAGCCCCTCGGCGCGGATAACGGTATCGGCCATATCAGACGATGTCCGCAAATTGACGCTCGATGCGGCGAAAGGTGCGAATGCCCCACCACAGGAAGAAGGTGGTGACCGCGAGACTGAGAATGAACCCCGGCAGATAGACGGCGCTTTCGCCGCCGACAATGCACCAGCGAAAACCGTCGATGATGCCGACCATCGGATTGAGATTGTAGAGGAGCCGCCAGCGCTCGGGCACGACCGAGCTCGGGAAACCCACCGGCGAGATATAGAGGCCGAACTGAAGCGCGAACGGAATGACGAAGCGGAAGTCGCGATATTTGACCACGATCGCCGCCGCCCAAATAGCCGGCCCCAGGCTCGCCAGTAGTGCGAGAACCACGAACAAAGGCATCAGCAGCATCTGCCATCCTGGCACGACGCCGTACCAGATCATCAGCACGGCCAGGATGGCGAGGCTCACCGCAAAATCGATAACGACGACCAGCACCGTCGCCAACGGCACGATAAGGCGCGGGAAGTAGACCTTGCTGATCAGGTTGGAGTTGGCGATCACGCTGGTCGACGCATCGCCAAGAATCGACGAGAACAGAGTCCACGGCAGCAGGCCGCCAGCCACCACGATCGCATAGGGCACGGCCGTGTCGGCGGCGACTTTCGCGATGTGTCCGAAAACGACCGTGAAAACGACCATGGTCATGAAAGGCCGGACAAGCGCCCACAGGATGCCCACCGTCGTTTGCTTGTAACGCACGGAAACGTCGCGCCAGGCCAGAATGAACAGCAGCTCGCGATAGTGCCAGAGATCCCGCCAATACTGCCTGTCGGCTTGCCCCGCCTCGAGGACGAGGCGCGTCGAGAACGGACGATCGGAAGAGCTCATGCGGCGTCTTTCATACGACGCGGATGGGCCATCAAGCGAGCGAGGAGTCGCCGAGCCGTGATGGCGAAATTCTTGCGTCGATAGGGCTCTATCGCTTCTGGATTAATCCTGCCTTGAAACAACAGCCGTTCGATCGCTTGTGCCAATGCCTCGCGATCATTCGGCTCCACCCGCATGCCGATCTGTTCGCCAATGGCATCGCCACTGCCGCCACCCACCCCGCCCACGACGCGCAGGCCGCAGGCCGCAGCCTCGAGATAGACAATGCCGAAACCTTCGTTGGCGCTCGGCATCACGAAGAGGTCGGCTGTCCGATAGAGGTCGGGTAGCGCCTCTTCCGCCACGAAGCCGACAAATCGCACGGCGTTGCGATCGCCGACGAGTTCAAGGGCCCGCGCTTCAAGGCGGGCACGGTCGTCGCCCTCACCGGCGACGACATGAACGAGACCGGGGAACTTTTCCCGCAGTGCCGGCAGCGCGGCGAAGATCTGCTCGTGGCCTTTGTAGCGCTCGCTACCGGCGAGGCGACCGACCGTAAGCAGGATCGGGCCGGCGCCTAGGCTCCATTTTGACCGCAAGGCTTCCGAGGGTGGACCCGGCACGAACGTGTCTCGGACCGTATCGGGGAGCACGCGCACGCGCTCTGGCGCAAGATCGGCCCATTCGAGCAAGGCACGGCGCGTGGCGCGACTGACCACGGTAACAAGATCGGCCGCTTCGACGGCACGGCGCGTCAAGCGACCAGGCGCTTCGTTCACCTCGGCGCCGTGCGCCTGCAACCAGAAACGGGCTCCCAACATCCTGGCGACCATCCAGCCGAGCGTCGCCATGTAGATGTGGCCGCAGAACACGACGTCGAATGGACGATGCCGCCACCCCGCCCATAATGCGCGCAGGAAATAGCGGAAGCGGCCGAAGATCGACGGCGCCTGTTCGAGCCCTGGTGGCAGCGTCAGGCCAGAAATGTCGCCCAGGCGGGGCAAAATCAAAGCAGATGCGCCGCCATCCGCCAGCGCGCCGAACAGGTCCTGATTGTAGCGCGCGATGCCGCCGCGCGTGCCGTAACCATCGGTCAACAAAGCCAAGAGCCGAATGTCCCCCTTCATTCAGGTCAATGCCATCTCAGGCCAGCCAGCACGCCATACATGCCGGGCCCAGGCACGCGAAGCCGTCGAGAGCGACACATCCTCGCGCATTCCGGCAGCGGCATGAAGCCATTGCCCGACCGGTGTCGTGAAGCCGGTCTTGGCCCGATGCCGAATCGACTCTGGCAACGGCGGCGACGGGATGTCGGCAACAGCTGCCTTGGCGTCCACGGCATCGAGGATCTCGCCGGGAGGCAGCGCCGCCAGGAAGAATGGATCGACGTAGGGAACGCGAATCTCGATCGAATGCGCCATCCCCGCCCAATCGGCGTCCCTCAGCAGCTGGTTACGCATATAGAGCGCCGTCTCGAGAGCCGACACGCGATCGAACGCGCCGAGCGGCCGTCCGGCCTTCAACTGTGCACCTATTCGGCCCACAGGACCCAGCCGCCGCATCCCTTCCGCCGCGAGATCGGGCTCCAAAAGGCTGCCAAGCTCCCACGGCATGTAGACCGCGCGTCGCAGCAGATAGGCGCCCGCCCAGTCGCCGCCATATTGGAACAGGCCGGCGGCCTTCGGATGCCAACCGGCGCCCAGGCGGATGCCCGTCGAGAGCGCGCCGCGAAGCAGCGCGCCGACTCCGGGCATGAAATGGAACGGCCGCAAGAACCGCACCGCGCGCGGCAAATCAGCAAACGACGGGTAGCCGCCGAAACATTCGTCGGCACCCAGGCCGCTCAACGCGACCTTGATACCTGCCTCTCGCGCGGCCTTGGCCACGAACCAGGTGTTGACGCCGTCGATCGTCGGCAGATCCATCGCCTCCACGATCGCCGGCAGATCGCGTTCGAATTCGGCCCGATCGACGGTGTGCACGATGTGTCGCGCGCCATAGCGCGCCGCGACGTCGGCAGCCAGGGGCGCCTCATCGTTGGGCGTGCCGCGGAACTCCTCAAAGGCGAGCGTCACCGCCGTGATGTCCCGCACACCAAGTTCCGCCATCGTCCCGAGCAAGGCGCCGGAATCGAGACCGGCCGAAAGAAACACCGCGACCGGCACGTCGGCAACCAAGTGATAGCGGACCGACTCATGCACGGCCGCCCGGAGCTTCGCGCGAGCGGCCGCCGGATCGCAGGCCGGTTCCGTCGCTCGGCGCTGAAGGGAGGCCGCAACCTGATAGTAAGGCACCGGCGCATGGGGTCCGGTCGCATCGACCGTGAGCGTTGTACCGGCTGGCAACGCCCGAATACTCCGCCAGACCGTGAACGGTTCCGGCACACTGCCGAAGAGATGAAAACCAACGATCCCCGCGGGATCGGGTTCGCGCGAGACAGCACCTCCCGCCAGCAATGCCTTGGCCTGCGAGGCGAAGCGCAGCGTCCAACCGTCGTCGGCGTAGTAGAGCGGCTTTATGCCCAGCGAGTCACGAGCCAGCAGCAGCGATCGTGAGCGCGCATCCCAAAGGGCAAAGGCGAACATGCCGCGCAGCGCCTCGACCATGGCAGGGCCTCGGTCGACATAGAGCTGGAGCAACACCTCGGTATCGGTCTCGGTGCGAAAGACATGGCCCTTCTGCTCCAGCTCAGCTCGCAGCTCCTGATAATTGTAGATCTCGCCGTTGAAGGTGATGGCGATTGCGTTGTCGGCGCTGAGCATGGGCTGGGCGCCGCGTGGGGAGAGATCGATGATGGCGAGGCGGCGGTGGGTGAAGGCCACCCTCCCGTCAGACGATACCCAGTCGCCGCTCCCGTCGGGACCGCGCGCGGCCATGCGCTCGTTCATCCGTGCGAGCTCTCGATGATCGGCGCGCGGCGCGACATCAAGGTAGGCGAATATCCCGGCTATTCCACACATGGGCAAAGATGGAGGGAAGCCCCGTCAGCGGGCGCCGGTGCCAGCGAAGATCACGGCGCAGGTCCTGAGCACGATCACGACATCCAGCCAAAGCGAACAATGCTTCAAGTAGTAGAGATCATACTCCAGCTTCGAGCGCATTTCGTCGTGATCGTGAACGTAACCCTGGTTGATCTGCGCCCAACCGGTGATGCCGGGGCGTACGATGCCGCGCAGCGCAAAGTGCGGGATGTCGCGCACATATTGCTGGTCGAGGACCAGCGCTTCGGGCCGAGGCCCCACCCAACTCATGTCGCCGCGCAGCACATTCAGGAGCTGCGGCAGTTCGTCGAGCCGGCAACGGCGGAGAAAGGCCCCGAAACGCGTCACGCGTGGATCGCCGGTGCTCGTGAAACTTGGCCCGGCGGCGCCATGATACATGGTCCGGAACTTCACCATCCTGAAGACGTGGCCGCGTTGGCCTACCCGCGGCTGCAGGAAAAAGATGGGGCCGGCACTGTCCAGACGCACCAGGAGGGCAAGGACGGCCAACGTGGGCAGAAGCACGGGCAAGGCGACGATGGTCACCATGAGCTCTATCGCGCGTCGAGCGAGCAGATACTGCCGCGACGGCAGCAACGCACCGAATTCGTTGGGCGTAAGACCGTTCAGTGGCGTGCGTCCGGTCAAGCTCTCCAGGATGAAGCGTCGGTCGAGAACGGGTACGCCGGCGATGGCCGCATTCGCCAGTGCTGAGAGCTGGGTCTCCGTCAGGCCGGCACCGAGATCTGCTACGATCGCGTCGACACCCACGCCACCCATTTCGATCTTATCGAAGTCCAGCCACTTGCAGTTCGCGACTTCCGGCATGCTGCCCATGAGTGACGTCGGCACCACCACGTAGTGTCGCACGAGATAGCGGGTACGCAGCCTGGCGACGACGGCCATCCATACCATTGCGAGAGCGCCGCTGCCGAAAAGCTGGACGCGCGAATACTCCGAGCGCAGCAGCACGAGGATCACGGCTATGGTCGCGTAGGCGATGGCCGCAAGCGGCGCGACGTAGCGGAAGTAGCCTTGCAGGGTCGAGCGCGGGAAGGCGTCGAGCCGACGGCCCATATACCAGACCACGGCATAGGCAAAGGCCGTCGCCAGGATGGTCTGTTCGGTTGCGCCGATGCCGTTCTTGAACGGCTCGCCGGTCGCATAAAACGCGATCGGCATCATGACGCAGAACAGGAACCCGCCTAATGCGTCGAGCCAGATCCCGATAAAGCGCTGAGGAGCGGAGCGGATGATATGCTCGCGAGCAGATAGCGTCCCGCCCGCCGAAGACTCGGCCCCGACCGACATCGCATCTCGCAAAGTGCTCGCTCCTTCGAAAGCGCAACAGGAAACAATAAAAGGCGGAACCAACTGCCTGATCAATCCAAGGGCATGTTAACGACCGACCTGCGCGCCCCGCACCACAAACTACATTAATGATGAGAATATAATAAGTTATCGTGCGAACTGCGTAAAGAGGTGGAAGAACCGTCGGTCGGCACAAAGGCCTGCGCCCAGCCCATGCCGAGCAGCGCGCTGACGAAAAATGCGATGGCTGGCATCTGCAAGCTGAAATCGACCGTCGAATGGAAGATCGGGACGGCCGAGACCGCGAATGCGGCGGCAGTCAGGTAACGGCGCCGCCGCCGGCGCCAGGCGGACCGCAAGGCCATTGCCCAGGGCAGCAAGACCGTGGCCATTGCGACAGCGCCGCCAGGAATGCCCAGTTCGAGCACGGTCTCAAGCGGCGTCGAATGCGCCTTGTCATTGGCCAACGGGATTTGTGTCGGCTGATGTACGGCGTAGATATCCGGAAAGCTGCCGAGGCCCCACCCCAGCCACGGCGACTCCCCAATCGCCTGAAGCGTGGTCTGCCAAATAACGCCGCGATCGACGTGGGCGCCGGAAGACGAACTCGATGTCTTCTGGATCAAGGCGCCGCCGGCCAGAAGGATGAACAAGCCGCCAACGATCCCGACGCCAACGAGAAAGCTGCCGAGCTGACGCCGCGAGTGCAATCGACCACGCAACAAAAGCACCGCCAACAACACGAAACTCGCGACTGTGGCGGCAAACGCAGCCCGAGAACCGGAAAACAACAATCCGCCCGCAAAGAACAGCGCCAAGGCCAGGAGCGAAAGGCGCCAACCGGTCACGCGATCGAGGATATGACGGCCTTCCCCCAATTCCTGTGCCGCACGAGCAGCGGTGCGCCTTCCGCGCAAGGCCAAGGCGATCGCAGCGATCGCCGCCATGCCGACAAAACAGCCGAACGAATTGCTGTTCACGAAGGTGCCCGACATGATGCAGCGATCGAATTCGGGCGAATAGCTGCCTTGCTTCTTCAGATAGCTGCCGAGAAAGCAGGAATGGTTGGACAGTCCGAGAAACCCATAGATCATCACCAGAAAGGCGCTGGCCAGCAGGACCATTAAAAGAAACCGGGCAGGCGCCTCATTCCGGCAAAAGGTGCGCGCGATACAAAAGATCAGGCCGCACGCCAGGCAACGCAGCAGTGCATAAAACGACGCATCGACCGCAAGGCTCGGAACCGGGGCCCGCGCGTGCCGCAAAACCTCGGCTGCTTTTGCGTAGAACGATGCACTCGCCGTCAGCGGCGCGAGCGTCGACATCTGCAACACAGCGAGGCCGATCATCAGCGCAAAGCAGGCCGTCAGAATCGCGATCGGCCAGCCCTCCCCGACTGCGATCGGAAGACCGCGCCTCGGGCCGAGGCCCAACGCGGCGACGATCGCGATCGCAGCAACGGCAACCGTCATCGGCGCCCAGGCCCATTCGCGGTTGGCGCCCATCGGCAGCGGCGCCACGAGCAGCAAAAGGAAGAATGCAGCAACGACTACGAAGCTGATCGAACCGCGGAAAGACCACGCCTGTCGCGGGCGCGAGGCTTCTTCGACCTGAACCGACCTCGGCATCAGCGGCGTCTCGTGTCGGTGATCAGCTTCACCAGCTCTTCCTGGGCACCAGGCTCGTCGCGCAGGAAGTAGCGAACGATCAGCTCATCAACTGGCGACTGGATCGCCCAGGCGAAGACCCGCCGATCTGTCGCGACCCGCCAAGTCTGTCTCATATAGGCGGTAATCCGTTCCTTTTGCGCGTCGCTCATGTAGGGCCAGCAATCGAGGATGACCTGAAGCCTTGGCGCCCAGGTTTCCGGGATCAGCGCGGCGTCCTCGATCGACAGCAGAAGCGGCGGCAGGACCTGGCGCGATGCACCATCCAGAACGTCCGTCAGTGCCGCGAGGCGAAGCCAGGCGACGCCACGCGCGGGCGCGGCGGCGAGCCCTTTCTCAAGATCGGCGCGGGCGCGGCGTTGCCATGCCGTGCGCTCCGTCGCCGACACCTCGAGGCCGGACGCGAGGCCGGCCCCACCGAGCAGTTCCGAACGATCGAGATAGCGGCCTGCGCTAGCATCCAAAGCGATGGCGCGGTCAAGCGCGGCGATCCCTGCTCGGATCTCGCTGGCGTCGATTGGATGGCCAGTGCGCAGATCCATCATTACGGCATCGGCCTTCTGGGCTTCCCAGGCAGCCCGCGCGACCGGCCATGACAGAAACAGCAGACACGCACCGCCACCCCCCAAAAGCGCGCGCATCAGCCAATTCGACAAGATCGACAACATTCCCCCGATTTAGTTGCGTGATCTTAACACAGAGCCGATGCAAACCGAAGGTTGCAGCCCACGGGCCGCGGCAGCCGGCGTTACGGCGATTCCCAACCGAACTGGCTGAGGCCGCGTTTGCCTTCTGGCGTCAGCGCATAGACACCGCGCTCGACGCGCTCGAACCAGCCATAGACGTCGTTGCGCAGGATCGCGGCGGCGTTGGGCGCATCGCCAGCGACACGCAAGGCAGCAACTTTCATCGGCCCGTTACGCGCCAACAGCTCCGCACAGCGCAATGCCGTCTGCCGGTAGGCCGTCATCATCGGCACCTTGGTGGAAGAACCGCCACGATTGGGGTCGCCCACTCGCCGCGCATGCTCACCGAGCAGGCGGCCGATCTTGCGGTTATTCTTGCGTGGGGCATAGGGCGCCGGATCGAGCAGCACGTCCACCCGCTTGGCGCCCACGATCATGAGGCCAAGACCCAGCCGGCGGCAGAGCTTCTTCACATTGCGCATGTTCTTGGGCCAGGCACCGATCGCAAGGTAGACGATATCGCTCAAGGCCAGGCGATCGACGCCCTGCAGAACGAGGCCGAGGCCGAACGTGCGTTTCAGCTCGACGATGACCGGCGGCTCGTCGCCGCGGATTCCCACCACGTCGCAGCCGCGGATCTCGCCTTTGACGCTGTAACCCTGGCCCTCAAGTAGCGTCTTCACCGGCGCATAAAGGTCGCTCTCCAACGACATCGCGGCGCACCGTATCATGCTAGGAGTAAGTTCAGGTTGGGGGAAAACGTGATGACCGAATTGCTCGATCAAGGTGCCGCCGCCATCGCGAATGCCGTACGCGCGGGCAAGCTCAGGGCGCGTGACGTTGCCGAGATGGCGATTGCCCGCGTCGAGGCGCGCAATCCGGGTCTCACGGCCGTCGTCGACTTCAATCCGGCCGAGGCGCGCGCGGCTGCCGAAGCCGTCGATGCGCGTCGCAAGCAGGGGTTCGATGGGCCGATCCTGGGCGTGCCCTATACGGTCAAGGACACGACCTGGGTCGAAGGTCGGCGCATCACCAATGGCTCGCTGCTTTACAAGGATTTCATCGCGCCGCGCGATGCCGTCGCCGCCGAGCGCCTCAAGGCCGCGGGCGGCATCTTCCTCGGCATGACCAACACGCCCGAGATGGCCGCCAAGGGCCACACGGAGAACAAGGTCTACGGCCCCACACGTCATCCGATGAACCCCTCCCTCACGCCCGGTGGTTCATCCGGCGGCGCCGCGGCCGCGCTCGCCGCAGGCTTCACGCCGATCGCCCTCGGCACCGACGGTGGCGGGTCGGGCCGACGGCCGGCGTCGCATTGCGGCGTGGTCGGGCTCAAAACATCGGCCGGTGCGATCCCCAGCCCCTTCGGTTTTGGCGGTTCCTACGGCCCGTTGTACGGTGTCACCGCGCCGATGGGCCGTACCGTCGCCGACGCCAAGGTCGCGTTCGAGGTCATGGCCGGGCCCGATCCGCATGATCCGCATTCCGTCGCCACCTTCAATATCGCGCCACCCAGTCAACCACGCATCGCTTACAGCCCACGCCTGGGCCTTGGCGTGGCGGTCGATCCGGACGTGATGGCGGCGGTCGACACCGCCATCGAGACGTTGCGCGCCGCGGGCTGGCGGATCGAGACAGCCGACATAAGCTGGCCCGACGGCACCAACGAATCGGCCTTCGGCGCGGTGAATGCCGCGGCCTCGGCATTGCTTTATGGTGAACACGAATCTCGCGACAAGAACCTGTTCGGCGACAACGTCACCTCACTGATCGAACGCGGCCGCTCGATCGTCGGCACGGATGTGGTCGCTGCTTTCCGTTTCGCCGACGCCTGCGCTCGCGCCGTGGCGCAGTTCTTCACCAGCTACGACTATCTCCTCACGCCGACCACGGCTTGCGTCTCCTGGCCGGTGGAGCAGGTCTATCCCAAGGTGATCGAGAACCGCGAAGTCGGCCCGCGCGGGCATGCCGCCTTCACGCCACTGTTCAACCTCGCGCTGACACCCGGTATCTCCGTGCCCTGCGGCAGCGGCCGCGACGGCCTGCCGGTCGGCTTGCAGATCGTGGCGCCGCGCCTGCACGACCGGCCACTGCTTGCGATGGCGCAGCGCGCGGAAACGGCGCTTGGCGTTCACACAGGCGTGTAGATCACCAGCGTCAGCGCAGGATCATCGGTCGCCTGGAAGGTCGCGTGCTCGAAGCGCAGCAAGCCCTTCTTGGGATGCTTCATCAGCTTCCGGCCGGCCATGGCGGCTTTGATATCGTGCGCTTTCCACCAGCCCGAGAATTCCGGGCAGCCCTGCCGAAGGCGAGTCAAAAGGTCAATGAAGGCAGGGTCGCCGGCCCACAGATCATGCGTCGCCCGGAATTGCGCCACCATGCGCTTTGCGATGTCGGCCCAGCCCGCGCCATACAGTCGGCGT
This sequence comes from Alphaproteobacteria bacterium, assembly GCA_017308235.1. GTDB lineage: Bacteria > Pseudomonadota > Alphaproteobacteria > Reyranellales > Reyranellaceae > Reyranella. The sequence continues at coordinate 73,281 of JAFKFL010000027.1, forward strand.
CTCGCCGGAATTGTCAGCATGCAGATGAGCGTGTTGCGATCTTCCTGCGGCAGGCTGCCGAACTCGAAGATCTCTTCCGCTGAATCGTTCCAGGCGAGGACATCCCATCGCCGACCGGTGATGTAGGCCGGCTGGTCGAGGCTTTCCACCAGGCGCTGGATCGCCTCGGGCACGCTTTCGCGCACGAAGGCGCGACGATTGCCGATTCCCGTGAGCGCGCGCAAATGCGCGTGCTCGACCTTGCTGAGACGCAGCGCCCGCGCCAGCGCATCGATCGTCGTGACGGACGGGCTGACGGTCCGCCCCTGCTCCAGTCGGACGTACCAGTCGACGCCGATGCCGGCGAGCTCAGCCACCTCCTCGCGCCGCAGGCCCACCGTCCGTCGTCTCCGCCCAACCGGAAGGCCGACAGCTTTCGGGTTCAGCCCTTCCCGTCTCGATCGAAGGAAATTTCCAAGTTCGCCACGTCGCGGGTCGTTCATGATCTTCGCTCTGCCACCAGAGAGGGATTTTCAATCCTAGGATAATACTAGGCCTGAATAGCACGCAAACGCCCTGCGAGGATGGTCACATCCCACAAAGCATGGATGGATCATGAAAGCTGCAGTCCTGAAAGCATTCGGCTCGCCCCTCGTCGTCGAGACCGTCCCCGCCCCCGTTCTCGGGACGGGCGAGGTCATCGTCGACGTCGCGGCAACGCGCATGCTTGCCTACGCCGACGAAGTCTTCAGCGGCAAACGGAACTATCTCCTGAATGTCCCCGTCATCCCGGGGCCCGGCGGCATTGGTCGCGTGCGCGCCGTCGGCCCCGATGCCACGCGCCTCGCTGTCGGCGACTGGGTGTTCTGTGATCCGACTGTGCGCTCGCGCGACGATGCGACGATGCCCGACATCCTGCTGCAGGGCTGGACCGCCGGCGACGCCGGCGGCGGCCTTCGCCTGCAGAAGCACTTCACCCACGGTTCGTTTGCCGAGCAGATGCGGGTACCGACGGAAAACGTCACCCGGATCGGCGATATCGATGACTCGGATGCGCCCTTGTGGTGCGCGCTGGGCACGCTGCTCGTGCCTTACGGCGGCCTCGCTGCGGCGAAACTGACCGCGGGAGAGACCGTCCTGATCAATGGCGCGACCGGCGCCTTCGGCAGCGCCGGCGTCGCGGTCGCCCTGGCCATGGGCGCAAGCGCCGTCATCGCGACCGGCAGGAACGAAAAGGCGCTCGGCGATCTGGTGCGTCGGTTCGGCAGCCGCGTTCGGACCGCGCCCATGTTCGGCAAGGAGGACGACGATCGCGCGCGCATCCACGAGGCGGCGCCCGGGCCGATCGACTGCGTCCTCGACCTCCTGCCACCAGCCGCGAAGGCGAGCCAGGTGCGCACGGCGGCCCTGACCGTTCGGCCGCATGGTCGTGTGGTGCTGATGGGCGGTTTGACGGGCGATGGCGGTATCGAGTTGCCCTACACTTGGCTGATGCGAAACGGCATCACGCTGCGTGGCCAATTCATGTATGCGCGCGACGACGCTCGCCGGGTGATCGGCCTCGTCCGGGCCGGTCTCATCGACTTGAATGAATTCCAGGTGACGGCCTTCGGTCTCGACAAGGTGAACGACGCCGTCGCCCACGCTGCCGCCAACGCCGGCCCCTTCAAGATGACGGTGCTCCAGCCGTAAGTCGGATCACCGTCTCATTTCAGGGGCTTCCCAAAATGCAATGCGGTCGAGAGGAGGCCCCATCGAAAATAGAATCGCTGGCCGAGCGCATTGTCGAGCGCAGTATCGAGCGTGAGCCAGCCGTATCCGGCGCTCTTGGCCAGCCGGGCCACCTCATCCAGCAGCTTCGCGCCGATTCCGCTCCGTCGCTCGCTCTCAAGCACGACGAGATCGTCGACATAGACGAAGCGGCCACGGACCAGGTTTTCCTGAAAGCGATAGCCGGCAGCGCCTGCCGGCTGCCGGTCGCGCCAAGCGACCAGCAATCGATATCTCTCTTTCTGCTGGCGCCTCACCCGCGCCAGCAGTTCCGAGCTGTCGGCGAGATGCGGCCTCAGCTGGCGCATCAGCGCAAAGCTGGCCTCAATATCGGCATCGCTATCGGCATGACGCAGCTCAAGCCCGCTCACGGACCGCCTCCACCTTGGCAACGGGATGCCTGGCGCGCGTGCCGATCGCAATCCGATTCCAGAGATTGATCATGCCGACCAGGATCGTGAGGTCGGCGATCTCTTTGTCGTTGAAATGCTCCGTCAAGGCCTCGTAGTCGGCGTCCGGCGCACGGGTGTCGGCGACCTCGGTCAATGCCTCGGTCCAGGCCAATGCCGCCCGCTCGGCCGGCGTATAGAGCGGCGATTCCCGCCAGGCATCGAGGAGATAGAGCCGCTGCTCCGTCTCGCCCTGCTTGCGGGCGTCCTTGCTGTGCATGTCGAGGCAATAGGCGCAGCCATTGATCTGCGACCCGCGCATCTTCACGAGGTCGACCAGCAGGGCCGGCAGGCTGCTCTGCTGGATATAGGCTTCGACGGCGCTAAGCGCCGCGTACCCCTCGGGGGCGGTGTTGGGAATCGACAGGCGTTTGGACATGCTTGCTCCTGCTGTTGACGCCCGTTACATGGCACCATAATGGCCCATATATATGGACCAAGAATCACGAAAATCGCTAGGCCATGGCCCAGACCCTTTCAGTGAAGCTCGCCACCGCCCTGCTCGCGCGATCGTCGATGCCGCTGCAGGAACAACTCTATCAGCGCATCCGGACGGCGATCGCCAAACGCCAGCTGATTGCGGGCGAACGGCTGCCGTCCGCCCGCACGTTGGCGAGCGAGCTCGGCGTCGCACGCGGCACGGTTGACACGACCTATGCGCGGCTCGCCGGCGAGGGTTACCTCCTCACACGTGGTCCGGCCGGAACGGTCGTCTCGCCAGCATTGCAGCTCGATGTTCCGATCCGTCGCCCCATACGAGCCAGAGCGCGGCCGCCGCTGGAGCCTCCACCGACCGAGCCGCGTCCCTTCCAAATGGGCCTGCCCGCGCTCGATTTGTTTCCTCGCGCACTCTGGGCGCGGCTGACGGCCCGCGCCGCAAAGCGACTCGGCAGTGCAGCCCTTGCCTATCCGATTCCGCAAGGCTTGCCGGATCTGCGTGAGGCGATTGCCGCCTACCTGGCTGTTTCGCGCGGTGTTCCGTGCCGGGCCGAGCAGGTAATCATCACCGGCGGCTACCAGGCCGGTTTGCGCCTGATCGCGCGGTTGCTTCTCCGGCCGGGAGACGATGTCTGGTTCGAGGAGCCCGGCTATTTCCTCGCGCGGCGGACACTCGAAGCAGCCTCCGCCGATCTCGTGGCCGTTCCCGTGGACGATCAGGGGATGGACGTGGCGTTCGCCCGGAAGAACGCTCCCCGCGCGCGTCTCGCGGTGGTGACGCCAGCGCATCAAAGCGCCCTTGGTGTCGCTCTGTCGCTTGCGCGTCGACAGCAGCTTCTTGCCTGGGCGGCCGACGCGAGCGCATGGATCGTCGAGGACGATTATGACGGCGAGTTCCACTACGTCGGACGCAAGCTTCCGGCGTTGAAGAGCCTCGATGTCGCCGACCGCGTGATCTACGCCGGCAGCTTCAGCAAGACGCTCTTCCCCGGTCTTCGTCTCGGCTATCTGGTCATCCCCGATGCGCTACTGGAACAGGCGATCCAGGCCAAGCAGACGGACTCGCACGGCGAGCCGACCCTGGGGCAGATGGTGATCACCGATTTTCTTTCCCAAGGACACTTCGGCCGGCACCTCAAGCGCATGCGTACGCTTTACGCGGCACGGCGGGATGCCCTCGCTTCCGCCCTCCGCGATGCGTTTGGAAGCCGGATCGCGATGACGGTCCAATCCGGCGGCATGCACCTGCTCGCCCGCTTCCCCGACGCCGATGACGATGTCGCGTTGGTGCAGCGCTCGGAAGCCCGCGGCCTCGCTCCCTCTGCGCTATCCAGCCAGTATTTCGGCCGGATACGCGATCGCGGTCTATTGCTCGCCTTCACCAACATCGCGGACGAACAGGCCTCGTTCTGGGCAACGGCTCTGGCGCGCGCCATTCAATAAGCTGCCATCCACCTGACAAGCCGGCCCTCTCGCACCACGACGGACGGCATGATAAATCCACAATCCGTTACGGTATCCTGAAGATCCGAATGAAGCTCGAAAGACTGTCCGTCGCGCGCGCACGACGCATTGCCCTAGCGGCCCAGGGATTCGGCGCCGCCCGTCCCGAGAGGACGACCAATGCCGGCCACGTGAAGCGCACGATCGATCAGCTCGGGTTGCTGCAGATCGATTCCGTCAACGTGCTCACCAGGGCGCATTACCTGCCGCTGTTTTCGAGGCTCGGTAACTACAACGCCAGCCACCTCGACCGTGGCGCCTGGGGCCGCAAGAGCCAGCGCCAGTTGTTCGAGTTCTGGGCACACGAAGCATCGCTGCTGCCGCTCTCGTCGCATCCCCTGTTCCGCTGGCGCATGCAACGCGCAGAGAAGAACGACGGCGACGGCAAGGGCAAGGTGCACGTCTTCCGGCGCGAGAAGGCCGACTACATCGACGAGGTACGACGGGAGCTGGCCGATCGCGGCCCCCTGGCCGCCTCGGAGCTCTCCAACGGCGGCGAGCGGCGCGGACCGTGGTGGGGCTGGAACGATGGCAAGCTCGCCCTCGAATGGATGTTCCGCGCCGGCGAGGTCACGACCGCCACCCGTCGCGGCGCTTTCGAGCGCGTCTACGATTTGACGGAGCGGGTCCTGCCGGCCGATGTACTGGGCCTGCCGACGCCGTCGGCGGAGGATGCACAGCGCGAGCTGCTGCGGATGTCGGCGCGGGCGCTGGGTGTCGCCACCGAGACCGATCTACGCGACTATTTCCGCCTCGGTGTTGCCGACACCAAGGGGAGGCTCGCCGAACTGGTCGAGGCGGGCGACCTCGTGCCGGCCGAGGTCGAGGGCTGGACCAGGCCCGCCTACCTCGATCCGACCGCTCGCCAGCCGCCCCGTTCGATCCCCTGATCTGGGAGCGCGCGCGCACGCACCGCCTGTTCGACTTCTTCTATCGCATCGAGATCTACACGCCCGTCGCCAAGCGCACGCATGGCTACTACGTGCTGCCGTTCCTGCTGGATGACCGGCTGGTCGCACGGGTCGACCTCAAGGCCGATCGCGCCAATGGCCGCCTGCTGGTCCACGCCGCGCATCTCGAGCCGGGCGCGGAAGCTCGACAGGTCGCTGTTCCGCTACGCGAGGAGTTGCGGCTGATGGCGGACTGGCTTGGCCTGGAGGAGATTTCGCTGCCTCGCGCCGGCGCCCTTGGCCGTGCAATGCGGCGATAACATCGGCATCGTGGACCGCCGATGCGCTATGCTCGGCATCTCACTGCATCTGGCCACTGGAGGAAGCAAGTTATGGGCGTGTATCGCTCGTCCAAAACCCACGAAGGCAAGCGCGCGCTCGCCTCGCGCGCGCTATGGCGCGCCACCGGCATGACCGACGCCGATTTTGGCAAGCCGATCATCGCGGTCGTCAATTCTTTCGTGGAGTTTGTCCCGGGTCACGTGCACCTCAAGGACCTCGGTCAGATGGTGGCGCGCGAGATCGAACGCGCCGGCGGCGTCGCCAAGGAATTCAACACCATTGCTGTCGATGACGGCATCGCCATGGGCCACGACGGCATGCTCTATTCCCTGCCGTCGCGCGACCTGATCGCCGATTCGATCGAATATATGGTGAACGCGCACTGCGCGGATGCGATGGTCTGCATCTCCAATTGCGACAAGATCACGCCCGGCATGTTGATGGCGACGATGCGACTCAACCTGCCGACCGTGTTTGTTTCCGGCGGCCCCATGGAAGCCGGCAAGGTCAACTGGAAGGGTCAAGAGATACGGATCGACGCCGTCGATGCGATGGTCGTGGGCTACAAGCCCGACTCGACCGACGAGGATGTTGCGAACTTCGAACGCTCGGCCTGCCCGACCTGCGGCTCCTGCGCCGGCATGTTCACGGCCAACTCCATGAACTGCCTCACCGAGGCGCTCGGCCTTTCGCTGCCCGGCAACGGCACCGTCGTTGCCACCCACGCCGACCGCCGCGAGCTCTTTCTTGAGGCCGGCCGTCGGATCGTCGAGATGACGAAGCGACATTACGTCGACAAGGACCAATCGGTGCTGCCGCGCGCGATAGCGACCTTCGAGGCGTTCGAGAATGCGATGCGGCTCGATATCGCGATGGGCGGCTCGACCAACACCGTCCTGCACCTGCTTGCCGCGGCCTTCGAGGGCGAGGTGCCTTTCACCATGAAGGACATCGACCGGCTATCGCGCGTGACACCCAATCTCTCGAAGCTCTCACCCTCCTCGCCGCTCTGGCATGTCGAGGACGTGCATCGTGCCGGCGGCGTCATGGCGCTGCTCGGCATCCTCGACGGCAAGGGTCTGATCCATCGCGACGCGCGCACCGTGCATGCCGAGACGATGGGAGCGGCGCTCGACCGCTGGGACATCGGCAACGGCGCCGATGAGGGCGTGAAGAACTTCTATCGCGCGGCACCCGGCGGCGTACGCACCAAGGAAGCCTTCTCGCAGAACAAGCGCTATCCCGACCTCGATCTCGACCGTGCCAACGGCTGCATCCGCGATTTCGAGCATGCGTACAGCCAGGACGGCGGCTTGGCCGTACTTCACGGCAATCTTGCCCAGGACGGCTGCATCGTGAAGACCGCGGGCGTCGATGCGGCACTTTTGAAGTTTCGCGGCACGGCGATCGTGTTCGACAGCGAGAACGATGCAACGCGCGGCATCCGTAGCGGGCTGGTCAAGCCGGGCCAAGTTGCGGTCATTCGCTACGAAGGCCCCAAAGGCGGGCCGGGCATGCAGGAGATGCTGGCCGCGACGGCCACGCTGAAGGCCGTGGGTCTTGCGACCAAGTGCGCGCTGATCACCGATGGCCGCTTTTCCGGTGCGACCTCCGGTCTCTCTATCGGACATATCTCGCCGGAAGCCGCGGCGGGCGGCATGATCGGCCTGATCGAGAACGGTGATCCAATCGAGATCGACATTCCGAGCCGCACGATCACGCTTGCCTTACCCGAAGCCGATATCGAACGGCGGCGCGTCGAGATGAAGGCCAAAGGCCGCGAAGCCTGGAAGCCCAAGCGAAATCGCAAGGTCTCGGCAGCTCTCCGCGCTTATGCAGCGCTCACCACCAGCGCATCGACCGGCGCCGTCCGCGACGTCGATCAGGTGGGCAGATGATGGAAAAATAAAGGTCCCTCGCTGAAGCGCGGGGGTTACCCCGCGCGACTCGGGATGACAATTTTGGTGTGGCACGAAGCGTGTGCTGAAAACCTGGTGTCATCCCGAGGCAAAGCCGAGGGAACCTTCGCGTTCCCGGATGAAAGTGGAAGAGAGACATGAACGATCTGGTGTTGAAGGGTGGGCGTGTCATTGACCCGTCGCAAGGGCTCGACAAGGTGGCGGATATCGCCTTCGCCGGCGGCAAGGTTACCGCGATCGGTGATGGGCTGGCGGGCAAGGACGTCCGCGATGTCGCGGGCAAGATCATATGCCCGGGCCTGATCGACCTGCACACGCACGTCTATTGGGGCGGCACCTCGCTCGGTGTCGAAGCCGAGTTGCTGGCCCGCACTGGCGGCGTCACGACCTTCATCGACGCCGGCAGCGCCGGGCCAGGTAACTTCCACGGCTTTCGCCGCCACGTGATCGAACCGTCGCCGGTCCGTATCCTGCCCTATCTCAATGCGTCCTTCGCCGGCATCTTCGCCTTCTCGAAGACCGTGATGGTGGGCGAGAACGTCGATATGCGCCTGCTCGATCCACGCGAGGCGGTGCGGGTGGCGCGCGAGCACAAGGATCTGGTGCTCGGCATCAAAGTGCGTGTGGGCAAATCGGCCAGCGGCGCCTCGGGCATCATGCCGCTCAACATCGCACTCGACGTGGCCGAGGAAACCGGCCTGCCGTTGATGGCGCATCTCGACGCACCGCCGCCCGCGCGCCACGAGGTGGTGAGCCGGCTGCGCAAGGGCGACATCCTCACCCACTGCTTCCGCCCCTTCCCCAATGCTCCGATCCGGCCCGATGGTCGGGTGTACGAGGAGATCCTGGCGGCCAGACAGCGCGGCGTGATCTTCGACATCGGCCATGGCAACGGCTCGCTCGGCTTCGGCACGACCCGCGGCATGTTGGCGGCAGGCTTCCTGCCCGACGTCATCTCGTCGGATGTGCACGTGACGTCGATTGACGGACCCGCCTTCGATCTTCTGACGACGATGTCGAAGTTTCTGTGCCTCGGTGTCGATCTGGCGACGGTGATCAAGCTTGGCACCGAAAATCCTGCGGCAGCCATCGGACGGCCGGATCTGGGCACGCTCAAGGTCGGCAGCATCGGCGAGGCCACCGTGATCGACCTGAAGGGCGGAACGTTCGACTATACCGATTCGCTCGGCGAGAGCATGATCGGCGATAAGCGGCTGCTATCGGCCGGCGTGGTGCTGGCGGGTCGCTGGTGGCATCCGTCATGACGAACACCCCCAAGAATCCCCCGAGTTCCCCGGCCTGCCTCGCGCACGAGGCGGAGGACACCTACATGGGCTTCGCGGGCCGGGATGAGATCGCGGCTTTCCTGAACGAGCTGCTGGAGGCGGAGCGCGCGGGCACGGGGGTGGCACTGCGCAGTGCGGAAGCGGCTGCCGGCACGGCTTTTGTCGACCTTCTGCGCGACGTCCATCGTGACGAGGCCCGTTGGTGCGCCATGCTCCTGAAGCAGCTCAAGGCGCTGGACGCCCCGGCTTCGACCCGGATCGGCGCTTTCCAGGAAAAGGCTTTGGCCATTCCGGACATGCGCGAGCGCATTGCCTTCCTCAACCGTGGCCAGGCTTGGGTGGTGCGCAAGCTGCGCGAGATGCTGCCCAAGGTGCGCGACGATGCCCTGCATCATGACCTGCAGGACATGCTGCAGGCCCACGAGGTCAATATCGAGCGGGCGCGCGTGGCTCTGGAGACACCTTAAGGTCGGCGCCTAACTGAACCGGAACAATTGCAAATTAGGACGAGTTTGCGGCTCCGGAGGGTGGAAAACCTTTTTGCGGTTTAGTTGGCAACCTTTTGCGAGGCGTCCGCGTTGGATTGACACGGCTGGGTTCCTGGCGTTGCCCCTGCCCCCGCTCAGCAACGCCACCCTCCCCACCTAGCCGTTACCCGCCCGCCCTCGAGGAAACTTGGGGGCGGGCTGCCTGCATTTGGCCCTGATTACACAGCCGTGGTTAGGCAGGGATGAGGTAGGCGACCGCAAACTGCCGATCTGGATCGGTCCAGATGCGTCGCAATCGGAAGCTGGCCTGACGGCTCATCGCTTCCAACTGCGGGATGTCATACTTGTAGGAATATTCCGTATGAACCCGTTCGCCTTCCGCGAAGGTAAAGTTCCGACTGGCAACGGTGACGGACTGGGGGCGCAGGCTACGGAAGTAGATCTCTATCCGCCCGTCCGCCGAATTGTAGAAGGCTTCGTGCGCAAAGGCGTCGAGCTCGAACGTGGCCTGTAGCTCGCGGTTCATGCGTCGCAGCAAGTTGAGCGTGAATGCCGCCGTCACGCCCGCACTGTCGTTGTAGGCAGCGTGCAAGCGCTCCGGATCCTTTTTCAGATCGACACCCAGGATGAGCGCCCCCTCCCCGCCGAGCAGATGACGAGCCTTACGGAAGAAAGCGAGCGCCTCGTCCGGCTCCAGATTGCCGATGCTCGACCCCGGGAAGAAGCCTAGCCGTCGCGACGAAAAAGGGAGCTTTGGCAAGTCATCGAGCGCCATATAGTCGGCGCAGATCGCCTCGATCGCGAGTGACGGATAATCACGCTGCAACAGCGCCATCGATCGATCGAGGTGCTCGCGCGAAATGTCGATCGGGGCATAAACGGCGGGATCCATGGCGTCGAGCAACAGACGTGACTTCACGCTCGATCCGCTGCCGAACTCGATCAGGGCAGAGTTTGCACCGGCGAGTTCCGCGATCTCACCGGCATGGGTGCGCAGGATCTCCGTCTCGACGCGCGTCAGGTAGTATTCGGGCAGCTCGCAGATCTTGTCGAACAACGCAGAGCCGCGGGCGTCGTACAGGAATTTTGCCGGAATGGCGCGGGGTCGGCTGGACAAGCCGGCCAGCACGGCACGGCGGAAATCCTCGAGATCGGCTGTCTGGGCACGATCGAGCTCGAGCACAAAACCGTTCATCGAAGATCCTCCGCCAGTCGGATGCCGCCAAACATCCAACGGGCGTCCGGCGGGAAAAAGTTACGATAGGTCGTGCGGATATGGTCATTCGGCGTCACAGCGCAACCACCCCGCAGCACCATCTGGTTGGCCATGAACTTGCCGTTGTACTCTCCGATCGCACCCGCCGGCTCGCAATAGCCCGGATAAGCGACATAAGGACTGGCCGTCCATTCCCAGACATCGCCGATCATTTGCATAAGTCCGCGACCGGCCGCCGGCGCGGGATGGAACTGGCCGCTGTCCAGCATATTCCCGACGAGGGCCACTTCGGATGCCGCGATTTCCCACTCGCTTTCACGCGGAAGACGCTTGCCCGCCCACTTGGCATAGGCCGCGGCCTCGTAGGCACTCACGTGGCAGACCGGCTCGCTGTCGGCCATCGGTCGCAAGCCGCCCAGGGTGAAGACATTCCAGCGTCCATCATCGCACTGCCAGTAGAGCGGTGCTTCCCATCCACGCTGGTTCACGCACTCCCATCCTGCGGAGAGCCAGAACTCCGGTCGGCGGTAGCCGCCATCGTCGATGAAGGCCATGTATTCGGCACACGTCACCAGGCGAGTCGCGAGCGCAAACGGCTCGATCCAGACCCGGTGGCGAGGCGCTTCATTGTCGAAGGCAAATCCCTCGCCGTCATGGCCGATCGACACCAGGCCACCCTCGACCTCGATCCATCCTGCCGATGTGCCTTCGGTGCCGGCGGCGCGCTGCGCATTGGCGTAGGCAGGTTTGAGCGGATTCAACGAAAGCAGATGCTTGGCATCCATCAGGATGAGTTCCTGATGCTGCTGCTCATGATGGAGCCCCAACTCGATCAGCGGCATGCATCGATTGTCGCCGCGTTCGACCAGGTCAGCCATCGCCTCCGTCACATGGCGACGGTAGGCAAGGATCTCCCCCACGCCGGGTCTTGTGACCATGCCACGCTGGGGCCGCGGATGACGCGGCCCGACCGCCTCGTAGTACGAATTGAAGAGGTACTCGTAGGCCGGATCGAACACCCGGTAGCCGGAGACATACGGTCGCAGGAGAAAGGTCTCGAAGAACCATGTGGTGTGCGCGAGATGCCATTTGGTTGGACTGGCGTCCGGCATCGACTGCACGGTCTGGTCTTCCGGCGAGAGCGGCGCGGCGAGCCGTTCGGTGAGCGTGCGCACGGCAAGGAAGCGATCCAGGCGCAACATGTCCGACGTCGGCGCACCACGCGTTATCAGGTTCGACACGACACCTCCGCCGGCTCCTAACGCGGCAAAAGAATAGCGGGTTGCGACCGCTTGCGTGAACGCAGTTGTGTTACCTTCGTCCACAGTTATCCAAGGGGTACACGTGCCGGTTTGCGAAATCGATCCATGGCGCATGCAGTATTTCGAGCACGTCCCCTGTCCCGATGACGTGCGCATTCCGACTGAAGACAGCGACGCCTGGACCTGGAATCCCAAGCATCGCTGGGTTTATGACAAGCTCGCCGTTGCGATGAGCCAAGGCCTCGATGCAGGACCGCATGGTGTCGAACCGCCCCTCTATCCCGTCTTCTCCAAGCCTATATACAATCTGAAAGGAATGGGGGTCGGCAGCCGCGCACTGCTGTCAAAAACTGACTACATTGACGCATACAAGCCGGGACACTTCTGGTCGACACTGCTGACGGGAGAGCATGTCAGCAGCGACGTGGCGCTGGTCGATGGCGTGCCGCGCTGGTGGCGGCACGCCTGTGGCATCGCGAGTGGCGCGGGAACCTTCGACTATTGGGAGGTGCGATCCGACGCCAACGCGGCCGTGGAGGAATGGTGCGGTGCATGGTGCCGCCAACACCTCGCCGGCTATACCGGCATGGTCAATCTGGAGACAATCGGAGGCCGCATCATCGAAGTGCATCTACGCTTCGCCGACCAGTGGCCTGATCTCTATGGCGGCGATCGATGGGTCGAGGCGTTGGTGAAGTTGTATGCAAAGGGCGACTGGTCGTTTCGCGACGTCGATCCGCGGACCGGCTATAGCGTCGTGCTGTTCGTGGCACACGGTTCTCGCTATCAACATCCGCCACAGGCCTTGCAGCAGGAGATCCGGACGATGCCGGGTATCTCCAGCCTGCAGATCACCTTCCACGAAACGCTGGCTGCCGACCGTCACGCGATGCCTCCCGGAGGATTCCGGGTGGCGATCGTCAATTGCTGGGATCGAGCGTCAGGGAACATGGCACGCGACCGACTACGTGCCCATTTTGAAGCGGCCGGCGGCTAGCGCGGCCCATCCCGGAGAACGACGCCTCGGCCGCCAAAAACGGGGACGCGACAGCAACCCGCGTTGGCGATGCGACGTTGCACTCTGCTGAGTCCCTTGAGCAGGCCAATTGAGGCCCCTATGCAACACGAAGCCATGCCGGTCGAAGCGGGCAGCGGCATTGTCGGTGGCTGCCCATGAGATCGACGGCCCGCCGATTGACAGATGCGGAGAGCGCGCTGCTGGACGAGGTCGCCATCCTTGGCGATCACGATGGCGGTGACGTGGCCATCAAGGATCTGGAGCTGCGTCTCGAAGACCGCGGCTTCAACGAAATGCAGACGCGCCGGGCGTTGATGTCCCTGCTACGCCGTGGCCAGCTCGCACTGGCCGGCGCAAAACGCGTGAGCGCCAAGTGAACATCGGCCTTTCATGGGTGAGTGTTTCCCAATCTCGCCGATTCAATCGGCGTATTCGGGATGACGTCGTATGAAGGCCGCGACAAAACTGCAGGCCGGCTTGATCTTGAAGCCGCGCTGTCGCGCATCGTCGAGGGCGGCGCGCACCAGACGCGACCCGATACCCTTGCCTTCATCCGCGGCAGGAACCTCGGTGTGGGTGAAGACCAACCGATCGCCTTGCTGGACGTAAACCGCAACGGCAAGGCCGTGTTCCGTTTCCATTTCGTAGCGTCCGAGCGGAGCGTTATGCGTGACCGTCATCGAGTTTCTCCGTTCCAGCGCCGACCGTGCCGTTTACATAAGAAAGGGCCGACCCATCGGCGTCGGCCCTTCAATCAATATCACATCGAGACGCCAGGTGATCACTCGGCCACTTGGCGCGATCACACGAGGAGCGATCACGCTTGGAGCGATCACATGCTGTGATACTTCTGCTCCCACCCGCCCACCTGCGACTCGGCCTCTTCGTGGCTGATACCGTAGCGGGTCTGGATCTTCCCCACGAGCTTTTCACGCCTGCCCTGGATTTCGAGCAGATCGTCATCGGTCAACTTGCCCCATCGCTCCTTGACCACGCCCTTGGTCTGGGTCCACGCGCCTTTGATCTTCTCCCACGTCGTGTGAAGATCTTCCTTCGACATGGTCGTCGGAGCCGGCGTCGGCTGGGAGCTCGTTTGAGCACTCGTTGCCAACGGCAGAATTGCCACCGCACCGGCGGCTAGAATTGCGATCGAGATCGAACGCATGCAACCTCCTTCCCCTGCATGACGCGTACCTGCGCGCAGGGTGATTTCCTCCCCACCAACGGCGGGGATCAATCAAGGTTGCCGCCCCCTATCAGTTCAGGCCAGCGGCAGGTCAGGCCAATGGCGACAGATGGTCGAGGTGATCGAACGCCTGCTGAAGGTCGATCGATGAATAGGGCTTGCTGATGAAGCGGACGCCGCTCGATTCCGGTCCAATCGCGCCATAGCCGCTGGCAATGATCACCGGCATCTCGGGGAAGCGCCGTCGCGCCTCCTTGGCCAGATCCTCGCCGCTGATGCCTGGCAGACCGAGGTCGGTCAGGAGGAGGTCGAACCCGCTGTCCTTGCGCAGGAGCTCCAGCGCCTCCTCGCCGCTACCGACGCCGGTCACCAGGCAGTCGAGGCGCTCGAGGATGTCGGCCGTGGACATGCGCAAGACGACCTCGTCCTCGACCAGAAGAACGCGACGCGGCCGATCGCTCCGGGCTGGAGCCGGCTTTGTCGTCGCACCCGAAGGCGCCGGAGGAGGCGACCTTTGCGCCGGCACCGCCTGGCCCGCGGCAAGGGAGACACGAATCTTCTCCGCCAGCTCCTCGCCGCGATAGGGCTTGGCGATCATCGGATATACGGGCCTGTCCTTGAGGGGAATGAGATCCCGGGCATAGCCCGACGTTAGCAGCACCGCGATCGCAGGATTGAGACGCCGCGCCAGCAGGATCAGGTCCATCGCGGACATCGTCCCTGGCATGACGACGTCCGTGAACAAGAGATCGAAAGCCGAATCGCGATCCAGGAGTTCGGATGCGGCATCCGGGCTCTCCGCCGCAACGACGCGATAGCCCCAGCCCGAGAGCGTATCGACGACTGCGAGGCGGACATCCTTGTTGTCCTCGACGACGAGGATGCGGGCATCGCCATGCGAGAGGTCGCCTGGCTCGCCTGCTGTCTCGACAACCGGATCGAGCGTCCGGGGCAGGTAGAGCTTCACACTCGTCCCCTGGCCAATTGCGGTGTCGATCCGGATATGACCGTTCGACTGACGCACGAAGCCATAGACCATGCTGAGGCCAAGCCCTGTGCCCTTCCCCTCCTGCTTGGTGGTGAAGAAGGGATCGAAGGCCCGTGCGACAATCTCGGCCGACATGCCGGTCCCGGTATCGGCAACGTCGATCAGAACATAGGAACCAGGCGTCACGTCAGGATGCAACGACGCATAGCGACGATCGAGGGTGGCATTGGACACCTCGACACGCACGGTCCCGCCCTCCGCCATCGCGTCGCGGGCATTGATGGCAAGGTTGAGGAGAGCATTCTCGAGCTGGCCTGGATCGATCGTCGCGTTCCACGATGCCTGAACCACCGCGACATCGAGCGTGATGCGCTCGCCCAACGCATGCCGCAGCAGCACCGAAAGGTCGGTCACCAACCGCCCAATGGCCGTCGGCCGCGGCGCGAGCGGCTGGCGGCGCGAGAAGGCGAGAAGCTGCTGGGTGAGGCGCGCACCGCGATCCGCAGCAGCCGACGCGCTCTGCAGGCGCGCCAGTGCCGCCTCGTTGGTCGACATGTCGGCCTTGATCAGATCGAGGTTGGCCTGGACGATCTGCAGGATGTTGTTGAAGTCGTGCGCCATGCCGCCTGTAAGCTGGCCAACTGCTTCCATCTTCTGCCCCTGACGAAGGGCTGCCTCGTCACGCAGCTTGTCGGTCACGTCGACGCAGCGCACCACGGCACCGCCATCCGCCATGTCGCCTCGCGAGATCTCATAGTCGCGCCCATCGTAGGACGCACGCGCCGTCAGGATCTGTTCTGTGGCCTTGCCGTCAAGCTGCAGGGGCGCGAGCAAAACGCGCAACGCCGGGAATCGCTGCGACAGCAGCTCGGGGCGGCCAAGCGTCGGCTCGCGCGAACGGTCCCAGCCGGCAAGGCGGACAAAGGCCTCGTTCCAGGCGACCACGGTGCCCTGCGCATCGAGGACGAAGATGGGATCGCGCAGCGTTTCCAATGTCGCCTGCAGCAACAGCGAGCGCGCTGCGAGCTGGTGCTGTGCTTCCTCGAGCTTCTCGCCGCCGCGCACGATGATGTACATGCCGGCCAGCAGACAGACGAAGGCGCCGCCGAGCACCAGCAAGCCGGCCAGATCGGCTTGAGCCTGCTCGTATCGAAGCATTGCAAGGCGTCGCGACAGCTGCAGCCGCTGCCCTTCGATGAAGGATTCGGCGACCTGCCGAATGCGGTCCGTCGTCGCCCGTCCCGAGCCCGGCGGCAACGTCACCTGATGGCCGTAGAGCTGGTAGGCCACGATCCCCGAATTGAGCTCTTCCAGCTTCTCGTTGGCAGCGGTCCGGAATTCGGCGATCTGCCGCAGCGCATCGCGATCGCCGGCGGCCGATGCCTCGATCTGCCGCAGCCCCGTGTCGATGCGTGGACGGGCGCGTTCGTAAGGCCCGAGATTGGCGACGTCGCCCGTCAAAAGATAGGCGCGCTGTCCGATCTCCGCGTCCTGAAGGACAATCAGAGCGTCGCGCAATAGCGACATGGTCTCGTAGTTGCCGACGACGAATCGCTGCTGCTCCGACGCCGATCGTGAATGGCTGATCGCCAGAAGCGCGCCCGTCGCCACGAGAACGGCGATGGTGAGGCCGATCACCATGCCGGTCAGGCGAACGCTGCGACGCGCGCTAACCATCCGGATCGCCTTCGCTCGGCATCGGGAAAGACACGACGACCCGCGTGCCCCCGTCCTCCCGGGTGGAGATGCTCGCCTCTCCCCCGAGCTGCATGGCCAAGCCGCGGATGAGGGTCAGGCCGAAACTTCCCCGCACATTGGGCCCGATCGACCCGTGGCTGGCGTCCAAACCGTTATCCTCGATCACGAGCTCTACTTCCTGTCCATCCTTCTCCGTCGCATCGATGCGGATCTCGGGCGCGCTCGTCGCACCAAAATCATGGCTGAGGGCGCTGCTGACCGCCTCGGTGACGATCAATCCGACGGGAATGGCGACATCGGGTCCCACGGCCATGATCGGCGCACGGATATGATACCGCACCGTGGGACGCTCGAGCCCAGGCCGCGGAACCGAGATCTGCCGCACAAGATCGCTGATGAACTGCTGGAAGTCCACCAATGACCAGCTCGATCGCTCGTAGAGGTGCCGGTGCAGAATCGACAACGTCAGCACCCGGTTCTGTGCATCGCCGAAGAAGCGTCGGATACGCGGGGAGCGAATTTCGCCCGCCTGCAGATTAAGCAGGCTCGAGATCATCTGCAGGTTGTTCTTCACGCGGTGATGGATCTCGCGCAGCATGTGGTCGCGTTGCTCGAGGCCGGCCTTGAGATCGGCTTCGCGGCTTGCGATGGCCTCCGCCATCTCCTTGACCCCCACACCTACTACGGCGAGCTCCCTCGTCCAGGGTAGTCTCGGCGCGAAGCGGATGTCCTCGCCGCGCGCCACTCGGCCGGCAAAGTCGCCGATATAACGCAGGGGACGCACGCACCAACGGTCGGCACCGAACCATGTGGCAAGGAGGACCATGATGGCGGCAAAGCCGATCAGGCCGAACCTGCCAAGCTCGAGCAGCAGCGAGGAGATGCTTTCGGTCAGGGGCGTCGCGGCGACGGCGAAAACGGCCCGACCGGCCAGGGGAACGACGTAATACTGGTAGAAGGCACCGTTCTGGCCATAGTCGCTGAAACGCTGCTGACCCGCCGCGATGGCCGAGGCCAGGCGCTTGGCAACCGGCATCGAGAAGGTCATTTCGGCGTTGCCGCCCACGGGCGCTCCCGTCTGGTCGACAAGAACGACCGGAATGTGCCGGCTGGCACGACCGCCGGTCGACAGCTCGGAGAAAAGCTGTAGCGAGATGTTGAGCGCACACATGCCGTGGAACTCACCGCCGGCGTCTAGCGGCATGGCCATCGGGATCACCGTGTGAGGAACCGCACGGCTCGCGGCGAAACTGCCGATGGAGATACCTTTGGCCTCATGCACGAGACGAAAGATCTGGCGATCGGCGAAGCTCAGGCCAATATCGTCGGGCGACGTGGAGCAGCGCGCGACTCCCGCCGCGTCGGTGATCATCATCGCCGAATATTCGTTGGGAAACTCTTTCAACACGCGCGACAGATATCCCGCGCAAGCGTTGACATCGTCCGGCGTCGCCCCGGGATCCAATACCTTGCCGACAGTATCGGCGGAGCACGTCGCCGCTACCAGCCGGCGCGATCCCTCGATCAACTCGCGATGCCGCGCGGCAGCCTCCTCAACGGCCGCGGCGACGGCACTCGCGCGCGAAGCCCGTGCCGTCACGATGTCATCATAGGTGCTCCAGGCCGCAAGCCCGACGACGGGAGCCAAGGCTGCGATGACCGCTGCCACCAGCTTCGTGCGCAGCGACCATTGAGCCATGACCGATGACGCCCAGGCTCAGATAGACACGGTATCGAGCGCTTGGGCTATCGCCGCACGAAGGAGATCCGGGTCGAAGGGCTTGGAGATGACGAAAGCGGGCTCGATCTGCGCACCGGTCAGCAACCGCTCTGGATAACCGGTAACGAAGATCACGGGCACGGTCATGGCCCGCATGATTTCCTTCACCGCCGCGATGCCGCTGTCGGCGCCGCGCAACTGGATGTCGGCCAGGACAAGGTGCGGCGCATGCTTCTTTGCCAGTTCGACGGCGGCCTTTTCCGTCGCCGCGATACCGACGACCTCGTGGCCGGCGTTGCGCACGATATCGGCGACATCGAGTGCGATCACGGCCTCGTCCTCGATCACCAGGACACGCACTGAAGCGACACGCTGCAGTTCGCGGCGTGCCTCCTGCAGACTCTTCTCGGCTGTGTCGACGTCGATATCCAGGATGTGCGCGGCATCGCCGACCGTGAAGCCCTCGAGCACGGTGAGCAGCAGCATGCGCCGCTGCAGCGGCGCCATCTCGGTCAACGTCTCCTTCAGCCGGCCGCTTACGCTGGCGACCTCGGCCGATTCGTCGAGACCGCCGAACGGTTGCTGCAATCGATGGAACAGCGTGAAGACGCCGAGTTTCGTGTCGTCCATTGTGGCAACCAGTTCGGGTTGCCGTACGACGACTTCGGCGCAAAGGCGGACCCATTCGTCGCCGCGCTGCTGCGAGCCCGTGACCGCGCGCGCATAGCGACGCAGGAACGGCAGCGTTCTTGTGATGGCTTCCGACATGTTTTCGGTTGTTCCGGCCCCTTCTGACACTGTCGCCCCCTCTCTATCCTTGACGGTAGACCACACGCCACATGGAAACGATCAAATTCTCGCTCCCACAGAAATCTGGACATAACGCCGATGTTCTCCTGCGGTTCCTGGAAAATACCTTTGCGCCCCGCTCGCAATGGTCCCACATACGGTGTACGCCCGTCGTCGTACGCCCGTTGTCGCATCGTGCAGCCGGAGCCATCATCCCGATGATTAAGGACGATATCGTGGCGCTGCTTCCGGATCTGCGTGCTTTTGCTCGCTTCATGTGCCGCGAACGTGAGACTGCCGATGAGTTGGTCCAGAACACGATTCTGATGGCGCTCGACAAGCAGGAACAATTCGTCGAAGGCACCAACCTGAAGGGTTGGCTGTTTACGATCATGCGTAATCGCTTTTATTCCGATCTGCGCGCCCAGCGACGACGTCCCACCGCGATCGACGACGCCGCCACCATGCCTCTTGCCGCGGTGGACAATCCCGAAGCGTCGCTTCAGCTGAAGGAATTGTCCGCTGCCTTGTGGCAGCTCAGCCCACAGGCCCGCGAAGCCCTCATCCTCATTGGCGCTGGCGGATTTTCGTACGAGGAGGCCGCCGCCTTGTGCAACTGTTCGATCGGAACTTTGAAGGCCCGTGTTTCTCGTGCCCGGAAACAACTCGCTGGCAAAATGAAATAGTCCGCAAGAAATCCCTTAGAATCAGTCAGTTAGATTCGAAACGGCCTGATGTCTGTAACCTTTCCCACGATCGGGCATTGATCTGGTGTTGTCGCTCTATCGGAGAAACCAATGGCCGCCGTAATTTCGAAAAAAACCGACACCGACCAGGACCTCCGAGATTTCCATGAACAACTGAAGGCGATTCTGCCCCGTCTTCGCGTCTATGCGCTCTCTTTGACGCGCGATCGCGATGCCGCCGACGACCTGGTGCATGACACCGTCATCAAGGCCCTTGCCGGCCGGCAGAGCTTCGAACCCGGCACGAACCTTTCGGCTTGGGTGTTCCGCATCCAGCGCAACGAGTTCATCTCCGGACTGCGCCGTACTCGACCCAGTGTACCGGTGGATTCGGCGATCGCCGAGACGCTCTCGCACCAACCGCACCAGGAAAGCCGCCTGGTCATGCGCGAATTCATGTCGGCTTTCAGTAAGCTTGCGCCAACGCAACGCGAAGCCCTGCTGCTGGCGGTGTTAGAAGGCCAATCCTACGAAATCATTGCAGCGCATACCGGCGTTTCGGTCGGTACGGTGAAGAGCCGCATTTCGCGCGCCCGCGATACCCTCGAGCGGCTGTTGCTGGAGGGCGATACCAGACAGCGGCCAACGACCAACGCCGAGAAACCCACTCTTCGACATGACAGCGAGCGCGACTCGATCCCCAGCGGACGCTGATTTGCCACACGCCGCCATGGACGAGTGATCCAAACATGGGCATTCTCACCGGGAGAACGGCATGCCTCGGACGGGAACCTTTGGGGTGGTCATCCTTCCGCGGAACAAGAACGATGGCGAATGACGACAAACCGCTGAAGGGCCGCGCCAGTGAAGCGGCCCGCGGAAAAACAAAGGCGGCAGGGGAGCGTCCCTTCGACATGTGGCTGCAAAAGCAGCTCCATGCGATGTATGACGAGATCACGAGCGAACCGCTGCCGGAAGATCTCCTGGCCCTCATCGAGCGCGACGCCAAAGCGAACAAGGATCCTGGCCCGTCCGGGGAGGAGTAGTTCTGTCGTTTGCCACTCCTCGCTTCTGACGATACAGACGCGCGGAGGAGTAAATCGATATGGAATTGTTCGATCTTTCCGGCCGCGTTGCCGTGGTCACCGGGGGCAACGGCGGCATTGGTCTTGGCATGGCCAAGGGCATGGCGAGAGCCGGCGCAACGATCGTGATTGCAGGCCGCAACGCCGAGAAGAATGCAGCGGCCATCGACGAGCTGAAGCGGCTTGGCGCCAACGCAGGCGCCATTGCCGTCGATGTCCTCAAAGAGGACTCGTGTCGCGCGCTGATTGGCGACACGGTCAAGGCGCATGGCCGCTTGGACGTTCTTGTGAACAATGCCGGCATGAGCATTCGCAAACAGCCTGAGCAATACACGCTCGCCGAATGGCACACCGTGCTCGACAGCAACCTTACCAGCGCCTTTCTCTGCAGCCATGCGGCATACGCCGCGATGAAGCAGGGCGGCCGTGGCAAGATCGTCAATATCGGTTCGATGATGTCGATCTTCGGTGCGCCGTTTGCGGCCGCCTATGCCGCAAGCAAAGGCGGCATGGTGCAGATGACCAAGGCGATGGCGACCGCGTGGGCGAAAGACAACATCCAGGTGAATGCCATCCTGCCGGGTTGGATCGATACCGCCCTCACCCGACGCGCGCGCCAGGAGGTGCAGGGTCTCCACTACTCAGTGCTGAAACGCACACCTGCAGGACGTTGGGGCATGCCCGACGATTTTGCCGGCATCGCCGTATTCCTGGCTGCCGCGGCCTCGGACTTTATCACCGGCGCGGCCATCACGGTCGACGGCGGCTTCTCGGTCCAGGGCTGAAATCAGGCGCCGCGGCCTGGTGATGACTGCGGGAAGAAGTAGGCCGTGCGCCGCATCTCGGCGCTGCGTGCCTCGGGCGGAAGTGCCTTGAGCTGCATGAAATAGGAGAGCTGGCGCTGGGCGTGAGCTTCGTCGAGATCGCGGCGGCTAACTTGCAGAGCATTCTCGAAATCGCCAGCCATAACATAAGCGAAGGCGAGGTTCTGGCGCACGCGCCCATCGGCCTTCGGGCCGGTCGCTACGGGCAGCAGCTGGGCGATCGCCTCCTGGGGTTTGCCGACGATCGCAAGCGAAAGCCCCATGTTGCTACGCAGCGCCACGTCGTCAGGCGCCAGCGCCAGTCCCTCGCGGTAGCGCACCTGCGCCTCATCGTGCCTGCCCTGCATATCGAGTGAAATCCCAAGGACGTTGAGGGCACGAAAGTCGCGACTATCACCGTCGAGCGCTTTCCTGGCCTGCTCTTCGGCAAGTTGCGGTTGACCCTGGGTGATCAGGGCTGCCGCAAGGCCACGACGGGCAGCCGGATCGCCCGAACGTTTGGCGAGGACATCCCGGAACTGTGCCGCCGCCTCGCCTCCCGCGCCAAGGGCGAGATAGCACTGCCCCAGACCAAGCTTGGCCTCTAATCCTTCGGGATTGGCCTCCAGAGCACGGCCATAAAGCGGAACCGCGGCGTCGAGATCGCCAGCTTGACGGGCGGCGTCAGCCTCCTGGACCGTCGCGGTGTAGCTGTCCTCGAGCGGCGTTTTGCCCGTCAAATCGAGGCCGCAGGCGGCCAGCGAAAACGCAAGGCCCGCGATGATGATGGGCGCCAGCTTCATTTTTGCCCCGAAGACACTCCCCGCTCCTGGGCGGAGCGTGTTTCAGGATATCAAAATATTGGGGCTTGCCGCAACTGAGGCCGCTAGAGTTTGACGTCGCGCGTCAAAACTGGCGGACGGCCTGCGAGGTCGCGGTCAACGTTTTACCGGCAAAACCCAGGAACGACTCAGCATATGAGAAGGGATAGGTAACGGTGAGAGTGGTACACTTGACGTTGGAGTTGCCGTTACAGTTGAGTGTATCCGCATAGGAAACCGTAACGCCGCTGCTGATCCGGCCCGGCAAAAAGCCGTTCAACTGGCTTGTTATGGTAGTGGTCGCCGCGCTGGGATTGAGGCTGTAGTAGCGCGCCGCCTGCTCAGTCGCGTATTCCATGCTCTGGCGGACATAGTACATGCGCCCGAGTTCCACCGCGCCCAACATCAAGGCGATGAAGACAGGCCCCACGAAAGCAAATTCGATGGCGGCGCCGCCGCGTCTGTCGCGCCAGAGGTGACTGAAACGGATCGACATGGCCCTTCGACTCCAGCCTATTGAGGCACGATCATCGTCACGGACGCCGACATCGATGTCGGCGGCGTCCAGCTGAAGGCGCCAAAATTGAGCGTCGAGCTGGTCAAGACTGACGAGTAGGGTTTGCTGGTCGTAACGGTGATGTATTGCTTCGGAGTTCCGCCGCCGGCGCAACTTGTGGTTGTGCATGAGACTGTCGTGGTAGTCGGGGCTGTGCCGCATTCGCAGGAGAAGCTATTGGTCGCCGTCACGCCACTCTGGCCCGCTGCGTTCTGGGCCGTCGTGTTGATGTTGGCCGAGTCAGTGGGATTGAAGACGCCGTACTGAGCCCCGGCCCGTGCACCCTCTCCTATGGCCGACTTTTGCATCACGTAGCGGCCGAGGTCGAGCCCGCCCAGCAACATGAAGCAAAGGACCGGCGCGGCCAGCGCGAATTCGATCAGGACGTTGCCATCTTCCTGCGACGCAAGCCGTCGCAGGAAGATGCCGGTAAGGCTGCGCATCGGGGCCTACTCCACCACTCTGCTCGTGGTCACGGTCGACGTCGAGGTCTGCGTTGTCGTTCCGTTTGGAATGCCAGGCAGCTTTATGCCGTACGTGTTCTTGCAGCCAGCCGCATGGTTGTTGTTGAACGACGAGAACTTGACGTACCTGCCGACCCAAACCGTGCAATCACTTGTGCTCGATAGGAAATTATTGAGACTCGACACATCGATCCGATTCTGTGGGAAGTAGATTACTCCCGACAGCTTCGCATTGTTGAGCGAGCTTATGGTGAAGATCTTCGAGCTCGTCGTCATCGTACCCGCCGGCGCGTTCCGGTCCTGATAAAAAAGTACCCCGGCATAATCCCCGGTGCTCGGCGCGTTGAGGGTGACGTTGTTCTCTGAGGTAATCTTCACACCTCCAATATCGTTGTTGTTACCGGTCGTTTGACTAAGGATAAAGGTCGTCCCAGCACCCGCTGTGCAGCCCAGGCATGAAACGCCGTTCACGCTGGTGATGTAGAGATCTCCGTTAACGATGTAGTAAGTGCCCGGCTGGAAATAGACATTGTTGGCGCTGCCAATTACCGTTAGGCCGCCACAATAGGTTCCCGGCTTAAAGGTGAGCGCGTTACTAACGGGGGACGGCATGGGGGTGCAGCCTGCCGGCGGTGACGGAGCCTTAAGCGAGCTATAGGGATCATTAAGGGTCGTTGTTTGGTTTACGAGCTGCGGACTGGCATAGACATGATTATTGTTGGTTGAGTAGAACGAACCGCGCGTCCATACGGCGGCTTCGTCAATGCTAGATCCCGCAGTTAAAGTCGCATTGTTGAAGCTCCCCATGTAGATGGAAGCATTGGCGTCTTGCGTCGCTGATGTGCCGTTCGACAGGATGCTGCAGTCGGACGTGAGGTTGTTGAAGTTCGTTATGCTAATGCCCTGCTCGGCGTTGGGCGTGAGCGCGACGATGCAACCTTCGCTGGAATATGTCGGGACAGTCGTGTTGGTCGTCTTGGTGTAGGTGCTCTGCGCCGCCACCGAGGTCGCCGTCAGCGTGAATGGACTGGCTGCCTTCTGGCCGAGCAAGGTGTTCAGCACATTGCCGAAAATGAAGCTCTGGGCGCTCTTCTGGATGACAACCTTGACCGCACCGTTCGCCCCGACATAAGGCCCGGTCGTCGGCGTGCCGGCAGTGACCGTGACGTTGTTGACGCCATTGGAGAAGCCGTTGCGTTGCGCCGCCAAATTCGCGCTGGCGTTGAGCGCATCGTTACTGATGGAATTATTGGCCAGCTTGTCGATGGAAGCGGAAAGTGCGGCAGCGTCGGCCGCATTCTGCATCTGTCGTTTCTGGTTGTAGAAATTTCCGGTCTCTGCGCCGACAGCAACGACACCGGCAAACACCGGAATGGCAGCGGCATACATGACGACGGTGCCTACTTCATCACGGCCAAGGCTTCCTGCCGTTGCGCGCACAACGTCGAATGCGCGCGAAATCGCTCGCAGCATATTCATTCCCCAATATGAATGTGAGCCTTTGAGAGGCACAAAATGGAAACGTAACTAAAACAATAAGAATATAGGTTAAACTATAGAGATCCTTGCCGATTAAGTCAAATTCAATGCCGACATGATCGCCGGCGCCAGAAGAACCGTGATGAGGGTGGGCAGGATGAAGACCATGAGCGGCACGGTCATCAAGGCAGGCATCCGGGCCCCCTTCTCCTCGGCCTTGGAGGCGCGGGTCTGCCTAAATTCCTGGCTCAGGATACGCAGCGAATTGGCCAATGGCGTGCCGTATTTTTCAGTCTGACGGAGCGCATTCACCAGGGCGGCCATGGCCTCCGAATTGGATCGATCGGCCAGGTTCTCGAGCGCCTGTTGGCGATCGGGAAGATAGGTCAGCTCGATTGCGGTCATCTCGAATTCGGCCGCCAGTTCGGGCATCGATTCGGCCGTCTCCTTGGAGACGCGCCGGAAAGCGGCATCGATGCTGAGACCCGCCTCGACACAGATGGTCAGCAGGTCGAGTCCTTCGGGTAGAGACCGGTTCAGGGTTTCCCGGCGCTTGCTCGTCACATTCTTGATGTAGAAATCCGGCAGCAAGAAACCTGCCAGGACAGCACCGACACTGGTCAGTAGCTGCAGATCGTCGGGCACGCTCAGCACACCGGTAATGGATGTCAGGAAGATCATCACGAAACCCAGCGTCAGCGGTAGCGTGAGCTTGACGAAGACGTAGATCACCGCTGCATCGCGCGAGTGGAAACCGGCCAGGCGCAGCTTGCGCGACGTCTGGTCAGCGGCCGCGCCGCGCAAAAGATTGAGTCTGTTGGCGATATCGCGCATCAAGCCGATCGATGCCACCTTGGGCGACGAACGCGCCGCGCTGACCTGCTCGCTCCGGGTCTTCATGCGGCGCGTGCGTAACGCTTTGAGCCGGGCCTCCATCGGTGGCTGCCAGGTGACCGCAAGCCAGATTGCCCAGAAGGACAGGACCGCCGCGGCCGTGATGACGAGAACGAAGTTCTGATCTGACAATGCCGAGATCATCGCCGCCTACACCTTGATCGTCGCAATCTTGTTCATGACGAAAACGCCGACGGCCATGCTGCAAGCCGCCGCGCCGGCCACCATCTGGCCTGTCGAGGTCGTGAACAGCGGCTTGATGTAGTCGGGCGAAATGAGGAACAGACCGCCGGCAACCAGGAACGGCAAACCGACCATGATCAACATCGTCGTGCGTGCCTCGGCCGTGAAGGCTCGGATCTTGAGCCTGAGCTGCTGGCGGGCGCGCAGCAGTACGCTCAGGTTGGCCAGTGTCTCGGCGAGGTTGCCGCCGGTGTCGCGCTGGATCGACATCGCCACGATCAGAAAGTTGAACTCGTCGGTCTTCACCGTGCTGGCCACCCTCCACAAGGCGGTCTCGATCGGAACGCCGAGCTGTACCTCCTGCTGCGTCTGCTGGAAGACCGAGCCGACCGGGTCCTTGATGTCTCGCGCGACGCTGCCGATCGCTTCCTGGATCGGCAACCCCGCGCGCAGCGCTCGAACGATCAAGTCCACGGCCTCGGGGAACAAGAGATTGAACTTCTGGCCGCGTTTGCGGGCCTTCCATCCGACCACAAAGTTCGGCACGCCGACGCCGATGGCCAGGGAGCCGATCACGACCATGAAGGACGGCAGGCCAAGCAGGAAGGAAAAGACAAAAGCGAGCACGAGGGTGAAACCAAGCGCGGCAAAGGCGAACTCGCCCAGGGTCACTTTCATCCCCGAAGCTTGCAGCTTGTGGCGGATGCTACCGGCGTTGGGCAGCCAACGCCAAAGCAGGTGCTCGAATGTCGCCAGAAGGCCCGCTCGGTCGGTACGGCGCAATGTCGCCATCTGGATCGCGCGATGCCCCGAGCGCGTCCGCAGTTTGAGGTCTTCGAGGCGATCGCGCAGCCGCCGCTCGGCAAAGAAGCCGCCAAACACGATGCCAAGCGCCAGGATCGTCATGCCGATGCCGACCGCTATGTAGAGCGCAAGCTGGTCGACGCTGAGATCGTGGCCGATCAGCGTACTCAAGCAATCGCCTCCATAAGCACCTTGTCGAGGCCGTAATAAGCGGCGCGTGGCAGGAAATGAGGGCGCAGGCCGGAACTCTTGAAAGCACCGGTCAGCTTGCCGTCGGGCCCCTCCCCCTTGAATTCGTAAGTGAAGAGATCCTGGGTGATGATCACCTCACCTTCCATGCCGACCACCTCGGTGACGTGCGTCACGCGCCGAACACCGTCGCGCATGCGGCTGATCTGCACGATCAATTGCAGCGAACCCGCGATCTGGGTGCGGATCGCCTTGGGCGGCAGGCTGGCGACGCCCATCGTCACCATGTTCTCGAGCCGGGTCAGCGCCTCACGCGGCCGGTTGGCGTGCAAGGTGCCCATCGAGCCGTCGTGCCCAGTATTCATGGCCTGCAACAGATCGATCGCCTCCGGCCCGCGGACCTCACCCAAAATGATCCGGTCAGGTCGCATACGCAGCGCGTTCTTAACGAGATCGCGCATCGTCACCTCGCCGTTGCCTTCGAGGTTGGCCGGCCGCGTCTCGAGGCGGACGACGTGCGGCTGCTGCAGGCGGAGCTCGGCCGCATCCTCGATCGTCACGACACGCTCCCCTTGGTCGACCATGCCCGACAGCGCATTCAGCATCGTCGTCTTGCCCGAACCGGTACCGCCCGACACGATCATGTTCAGCCGGCAGCGCGCCGCGATGCGCAGCAGCGTCCCCATGGCGGCCGAGATGTTGCCTTGCTGCACCATCTGGTCGAAGCCGATCTGGCGCTTGCCGAACTTACGGATCGACACCGACGCGCCGTCGATGGCGAGCGGCGGTATGATGATGTTGACACGGCTACCGTCCAGCAGTCGTGCGTCGCAGATCGGGCTCGATTCGTCGACGCGGCGGCCGATGCGGCTAACGATGCGATTGCAGATATTGAGGAGGTGCGCGTTGTCCTCGAACACCACTGATGTCATCTCGAGCTGGCCACGCTTTTCGATATAGATCTGCTTGGGGCCGTTGATCATGATGTCGGTGATCGCGTCATCTTCGAGCAACGGCTCGAGAGGACCCAACCCCATCATGTCGTTGACGAGCTGGTAGACGAGATCGTCCTGCTCGGGCCTGTTGAGCTGCATCCGCTGTTCAGCCAGCAGGTCTGAGACCAGGTCCTCGAGCTGCCGCACGAGCTCCTTGCGCGGCAGGGTGACGGCCGCCGCAAGATCGATGCGGCTGATCACCAGCGGCTGGATCACGCGGCGGGCCTGGTCGACCTTGCTGCGTGATAACCGGCTGGTCGACTTCTCGCCGGGGTCTTGACGCGCCGTTTCCTGCGGCCAGGCTGGAGCGACGATCTTCGGCTCGGGCGGCCGCGGCGCGATGGGCGCGGCAATGACAGCTGCAGGTTGTTGGCGAGGCTCCTCGACGATCGACGACGGCATGTCGCCGCCCGGCTCTTCCGCAGGAGGTGATGCCGGCGTCGAGAAGTTGGTGGCCGGCAGCACCGGCCGCAACACGTCGGTGACATAGCCACGCAGCTCGATCGGCGAGAGGATGACGCCATGGCCATGAAAATGGCCCTGGGTCTGAAGGCCCGCTTGGCGAGTAACTTCGCCGGCCGAAGTGCCGGCCTTGATCAGGGCGTGAAGGCGCGGCGCGACGACATTGGCAAGTGTTGCTGAGGCACTGGCGAGGCGTGCGGCGCGATCCATCGGCGCAGGCGCAGGCGAAATGCGGTCGGCGCCTGCCTCGGCTGGCGCCCGGCGGCCCAGGCGATCGAGCGCGCTGGGCGCCGCATTTGCCGTAGCCGTTGAGTTCTTGCCGCGTAAACCGAACATGAACCGCCTTACTTCTTCGCTTTCCGGCCTTTGAAGGATCGGGCAAAGCGCAACAGCGCGCCAGCCGGTCCGGCCGAAGAGGAAGCCAGAGCCGCCGGCTCATCCAGCGTCGATACAAATGGCTTCAACGACTTCACAATGCCGCTGTTGGGAGCGGCTTCCGAAACCGGCTTGCCAAGATTGACCGCCGCAAGGGCCGCCGGCAGATCTGCTGGGATCTGGCAATCGACCTTGCGACTGAGCGTGCGTTCAACATCGGCAACCTTGACCGCCGAGCGGCGCGCTTCGACCATGCCGCTGGTCGCCAGATGCAGGCGCGCGCCTGGGGCGACGTCATGAACGAGCTGTTGCAGGCGCATGGCATCACGCACCCCAGGCAACGAGAGATCCGTGACCAGGAGGACGTCGGTCGATGCCTCGATGACCTGTCGCTGGATCACCGGGTCGCCGCGTGGCACGTCGACGACGACCCAGCGGAAGCGACGATGCACCGAGCGGAGGAAATCGCTTGCCGCATGCGGCCGCGCTTGGAAACCGCCGGTCGGCGCTTCTTCTGCGCCGATTGCATAGAGATATTCGGTCTTCCTCTGCGCAACCTGCCGGATGAACAACGCATCGATGCGATCTGGCTGGTCAAGCGCTTCGCGCAACGCGTCGATCGCCTCGAGGTCGAGCGCCAGCATAAGCGAGCCGTAGTGCAGATCGAAATCGATCAGCAGCACCTCTTCCTTGAGTCGATTGCCGAGCAGGCCCGCGACGGCGATCGCGACCGTCGTGGCACCGACGCCGCCGCGCGATCCAATGACCGCCAGCGTCCGCGGCGCTGCATCCTTGGCCGCGGCGCCCGCCGTCACCCCTCCGCCGCGTTCGCGCATCTCAAAAGCGCGTTCTGCCGCGCGCCCGACCACACCCTCGGCCAGCGGCAGGGCAAGATAGTCGCTGAAGCCGACTGCCATCAGGTCCCGGTAAAGGGCAACGTCGTTGATCTGGCCAATGCCAATGACGACGCAGTTGCCGGGGACAGCGGTCTTCAATGCCGCCGCATCGGCCACTGGATCGGCGGCGTCGGCGAGATCGACGACCAACAGATCGAGGTCGCGCGGCCAATCGTTGATCGCCAGAGCCGTCGCGACCGATCCCTCGCGGACATTCGCCTTGCCCAAGGTCATGTTGAAGAGATCGGCCGACACCCGCCCCTGTGCTACCGAATCGGCGATGAAGGCCATCGCGGCGATGGCCTGTCTCTCCTCGGCCGCGGCAGCCGGTTGGCGCTGGGTGGGTGCGGTAGCGGAAGCCATGTCGTCCTCGTCAATTCGTGCCGCCGCCAGTCCCGCCAGCGCCAGCGCCGGCTCCAGCCCCGGCTCCGCTGGTACTGGCGGGAGTCGCGGTGCGCACCTTACCTTCGCGATAACGCTGTACGGCTGCCGCATTGACGACGGCATCGGCGGGCCCAGGCGAACGGCCGATGGCGGCGTCTTTCGGACGGGCCAGCATCTGACCGAAATTGTAGGCGGTCGCGCAGCCGAACCCGCCCATTGCCGCTTCGTTGACGTTCGCGATGCTGGCGGGATTGTAGTTGGGGCAGTTGTACTCGCCGATCCGGTACTCCGAGCGAACGACGACGACCTTGTCCGGACCCATTGCCATGGCTGGTTCCACGGCGGACACGACCCAACGTGCGCCGGCATTCGACAGGCTGTGCGCCACTTGCTGCGCGCGTGCCCGCTGGATTGAGCCACCCGACCCGTCGGTCACGACCACGAACTCATCTCGCTCGGCCGCCCGACCGGCCGCGACCATGGCCTGCAGCTCATGGGTCTGCCCGGGATCGAGCTGGCCGGTGCCAGGGCGGAAGCCGACGGCCAGCATGGTGTCGGCTCTCACCGGTTCGAGCCGGGTGTCGACCCTGGCCTGCTGTGCCACAGGATCGGCGCAGGCGGTGAGCGCGGAAGCCGTGAGAAGAACGAGAAGGACGGTACGCATCGGACCTCCTAGTTCAGCTTGAAGCCGGCAGTCGGACCGGACGTTTGCTGGCCCACCGACAAGCGCTGCGGCGGCGTCGGATGGTTGAAGCGCCCATACACGATACGGTCGGCATCGGTCGGTGGCACGCGACCCGTGAGCGGCGTGCGGATGGGACCACTCACCGGCTCGACGAAATACGGCGTGACGATGATGACGAGTTCCGTCTCGTTGCGCTGGTAGGCATCGGACTTGAAGAGCGCACCGAGGACCGGAATGTCGCCAAGCCACGGCATCTTCTGGATATCTTGCTCTCCCGTTCTTAGCATCAGCCCGGCGATCGCGAAACTCTGGCCGCTCGCCAGCTCGACGGTGGTCGAGGCACGGCGTGTCTGAATGGCCGGCACGATGATCGATGCCGTGTTGCTGATCGGCACGCTCACCTGCCCGGTTGTGGTGACCTGGCTCACCTCTGGCGCCACCTTCAGATTGATGCGATCGCCGATGATGGTCGGCGTGAAGGCAAGGCTGACGCCGACCTGCTTGTACATGACGGTGATCGTGTTGGTCAGGCCACCCTGCGGACTGATGACGGGAATCTCACCGCCCGCCAGGAAGTTCGCAGTCTCGCCCGACATGGCGATCAGGTTGGGTTCGGCAAGGACCGTGGCCTGGCTCTGCGTGGCAAGGAAGTCGATCAACGACGACAGGCCGCCGTTGGTCTGCAGCTTGATCGCACCCGACCCGGTGCCGCCGGTGCTCAGGATCGTGTTCACCGCAAAGCCGGCCGAGAGCCAGCCCGTGCCGAACAGCGCAATGTTGTTGATGTTCTGCCAGTTGATGCCGACGCGCTTGAGCGCGTTGCGGTTCACCTCGGCAACCTTGACCTGAAGCTGAACCTGGGTCGGGGCGTCGATCTTGATATTGTTGATCACCTTCGACGCATTGCCGTTCACTTGCTGCAGCGCGAGCTGGCGCGCATCCTCGGCGGCCTGTGCGGAACGGACCGTGCCGCTCATGACGATCGCCTCGCCCTGGTTGTCGAAGGTGACGCCATTGTTGGGGTGAGCCGCATCGAGCGCACCTTTGATCCGGCTGATCGGCGAGGTCACGCTGACGACGGTGTTGAGCAGCACGCGGTCCTGGTCGTCGACGGCATAGAGAACCGTGTCACCCGGTTTCTTGGCGAACACATAGACCATGCCAGGCGACTTCACCTGCACGTCGGCAATGTCGGGCGCAGCCACGAAAACGGTCGATGCCGCACCCGGAAGCTTGATGGCCGTGCCTTTGTTGACCTCGAGCCGCAATGTCGGTTGCTGCGGCGACACCATCTGGCTCTGCCCAAAGGCCCGGCCCGGCGCGCCGCCCGTGGTCGCCGGCGGAGAGCTGGGCGGTGGCGTAGTCGACGGAGGCTGGATCGGCACGGGTGCCTGCCGGGGCGCCTGGGCGATTTGACCCGGCGGTTGGTCCGCCGGGCTCTTCGCCTGCGCGGGAATGACCTGGTGGGTGGCAACGCCGCTGCCGACGTCGGGCGTCAGCGATGCCGTCACGACTGGTGTGCGCGGCGGAATGGCCGCGACGGTCGGCGGCTCGGCGGCGGGCGCCGTTGACGCAGGCGCCGGAGGCGCTGCAGTCGCAGTCTTCGCCGGTACTGGAGCGGTGGCCGGGGCGGCAGCCGGCGCAGCAGCACCCGTCATCTCGCGGACGACCTGGGCCGCCCGCTCCGCCTCACGCCGGTTGAGGTCGTCGGAGACGTTATCCGTCGCCGTATGACGCGATTTCCGGGCGTGCTTGGGTTGAGCCTTGGGCTTGACCGTCTCGCTTTGTGGCGCGGCTTCGTCAGACGCCTGGGCGAGCACCAGGTAAGGCTGCATGACAAAGGCAATCGATGCGGCGAATGCGAGCGAAGCGCCGATAGGGCGCCAGCTCCGCACCATCGGAGCAAGAGAGGGGATGGAGATCATGGCGACACGCTTGGGGTTCGGGTGAAGGGGATCGCGCGCGTGGTCTTGTTGTTGGCGGGCTTTGCTTCATCCCCGCCTTCGTTATCGGAACTACCGGTACTGCTTTCGTCGACGTTTTGCTTGGTCTGGCCACTACCGCGCAGCACGAATACGACACGCGCAGCCGGAGCCGTGGGTGGCGGAGCATCGCTGATCAATCGGCTAACTTGCGCGTCCTGCGTGTAGCTGTCGCCTGGCTCGGCCGGCGCGTCTTCCGTCGCCGCCGAATCGCTGTCCGCGTTCTCCTGCAGACTGCGCAAGGTCAGAGACAAGTCGCCCATTTTCACCGCGAGCGTGATGATCTCGGTCTGCTTGGGCGTAAGCTCGAGTGTCGCCGTCTTGGCAACGTCAGGCTTGTCGGCTGGCGTCGAGTCGACCTTCTGGTCCATAGCGATCACCCGCGCATTGCGCAGGATGGTCTCGGTCGCCTTGTGCTGGCCTCGTGCGCTGTTGAGCGTATGCGTGAGCAGGACGTCGACACGGTCGCCGGCATAGATGAAGCCGGAGACTGCCGAGGTCGCCGACACCGGCACGCTGATTGCCCGCATCCCGGGCTGCAGTACAGCCGACATGAAGCTGCGGGTGCCCGGCAACACCAGTTTGGTCTCTGTTATCGGCTCGCCGGGACCGATGGTGCCGCGCGCGACGGCGCCGACAAAATCGGTCAGTTTGCGCTTCTCTTCCAGAATGTAGGCCGGAGCGATGTCGCCTGCTGGCCATGCCTGCCAGCGGAGGTCATCCGGCTTGACGATTCTGCCCGTGTAGATCGCGGCCTTCGCGACCAGGACCTTGTGACTGGTCAGAGCCGGCTGATCGCGCCGCACGCCGCTTTGCGCCTGCGCCAGGATCGCGGCGCGTTCGCCCTGAAGCCAGGTACGGGCAAGGAAGGCCGTCATACCGGCGACGACCACCGCCAATAATAGGAAAATAATGCGCTTGCTGTTCATGTCCCTGTCCTTGGGATCAAGCGATCGCGAGCGAAGCGACGACCCACAATCCGCCGGCCGCGATGGCAGGGCCGTACGGCAGGCCACTTCGCAAGGTGGCCGCTCCCTCGACCTGCCGCGCTGGACCGACGGGGACTCCCGCCAGGAGGGCAAGGCCCAGGAGGCCGCCGACAAAAGCCGTGACCGCAAGGAAGTCGAACTGGTGGGTCGGACCGGCGAACAGGCTGGCGGCGGCCAGCAACTTCACGTCCCCACCGCCGATGGCGCCAAGGGCGAAAGCAAATGCGCTGACGGAGAAAACGACGACGGCAGAGACGGCCGACCACCCGATTTGACCCAATGTGACGCGTCCCAACCCCAAGCCAGCCGCCGACCACAGGACAAAACTCATCGCAATCGCGATCGAAAGGCCATTGGCGATGCGCATGGTGCGCAGGTCTTGCCAGCCAGCAGCGATCAGGAGGATCGCAAAGGCTGCCAGGCAGCAAACTTGGAGAAGCGCCAGCAGCGACATCCCACCCCCGATCTAGACTTGCCGTAGGCCGCGCTGTTGCCTCGTTCCCCGATTATCGATATCGCCCTTTTTGAGACGCTTAAGAAATTTTCCTAAGCCACTAGCTCAACAAGAGAGAAATTTGCTCGGAATCTGAAACAACAGATAAGTTCGTTACAAAGATATCTTTCAAGTGACCTTAAGGCAAGGTTGTAGCCCCTTCATTTTAAACGCTAAATTCAATTGATACATTTCTCGCGATGACCCAACAAAAAGGGCGTCCCACGACTGGGACGCCCTGCCTCTAGTAGGCCTTGCTCTCTAGCTCATGGCTCCGCCGGCGTTACTTAGGACGTTGCTGACCTTGCCACTGACGGTTCGCATGGAAGCGATAGCGGCAACCGCGATCAGAGAGGCAATCAGGGTATATTCGATCGCCGTGGCCCCATCGGCACTCTTCATCAGCCGACGAAAAAGGGAAAGCATGAGGGGTATCTCCATTTTTATCTGATTATTCTTAGACTTATTGACCTTACTTAAGACATATTTGTTGGTCAATTAAAACATGAAGAATCTAATATAATATATTGAAATTAAACATATTTATTCATCAAAAAGAGAGCGTCCCTCGACGCTACGCAAAGTGACAACACCCGCTGTCGATGGCTTACGATCCCGCGCTGCCTGTCGGCGATAGGCCATCCAACTGAAGGGAATGAGGCCGAGATAGACCAAGCCTACCAGTGACAATCCAATCCAGGGCGAACTCGCGATGACGCCCATGACCAGTGCGGCGCCGAGCAGCGACGGTAGGACCAGGTGCCGCGGGATCCGGCCCTTCTTGAAAGAGAAAGTCGGCAATCGGCTCACCATGAGACCACCGACCGCAATGAGGATGGCGCCGACGGCGAGAGGATGACGCGGCCACGCCGCTTCCGCCTCGAAACTCACCATCAGCGGGATCAGCGCCAGCAAGGCCCCGGCAGGCGCCGGCACTCCAGTGAAATATGACCCCGTCCAGGCTGGTGGCGGCCGATCCGCCAGCAAGGCCGTGTTGAACCGCGCCAGGCGCAACGCCGAGCAGATCGGAAACATCAAAGTCACCACCCAGCCCAAGGCACCGCCGTCCTTCAGGGAAGCCATATAGAGCACCAGTGCCGGCGTGACCCCGAAGCACAGGAAGTCCGACAGTGAGTCCAATTCCGCGCCGAACTGGCTGGTGACGCCAAGCCGGCGCGCCACTCGGCCATCGAGCGCATCGAAAATCGCCGCCACAATGATTGCGATGACGGCGAGGCGAAATTCGCCCCGCAAGGCAAACCTGATCGCCGTTAGGCCGGAACACAACGCCGCTAGCGTCAGCACATTGGGGATCAGCCGATTGACGGAAAAGCCCCGCAAACCGCGGCGGTCGCGATAATCGCTGTCCATGGCGATCTCCGTTAGCTCCTAGAATTCGATCGCGGGCCGCGGCGTGCCGACCACCGGGTCCAATTCAGCCATCACCGTTTCGCCGCCGATCATGCGTTGGCCCACAGTCACCAACAGGCGCGCACCGGGCGGGAGGTAAAGATCGGTACGGCTGCCGAAGCGGATATGGCCGAAGCGCTCGCCTGCCGCCACGACCTGACCGGGCCTGATATAACAGACGATGCGCCGAGCCACCCATCCCGCGATCTGGACACAGCCAATCAGCCGTCCATCGGCACGACGCAAGGCAATCGCCATGCGCTCATTGTCCTCGCTCGCCTTCTCGGCGGCGGCGTTCAGGAACTTTCCCGGTCGATAAGCCGTCACTTCGACCGTACCGGCACACGGCGCGCGATTGATATGGACGTCGAACACACTGAGGAAAATCGAGACCCGGGTCAGTGGTTGCTCGCCCAGGCCAAGCTCGACTGGCGGCACGGCCTCGGCGATCATCTGCACCAGGCCATCGGCGGGTGCGATCAGCAAGCCATCTTCCTGAGGCACGCCTCTCGGCGGGTCGCGAAAGAAATAAATCGACCACAGCGTCAAAACCATCATCGGCCAGAAAAGCCAGGCAAGGCCAGTCAGCGCGGCAAGAAACGTTACTGCGGCGAAGATGGCGATGAACCGCCAGCCGTCCTTGAGGATCGGAATCAGGAAGTTGGCCAACATGGATGTTTTTCCGGGCCCGGCGACCTCAGTCGGCCTTGGGCAGGCTGAAAACCTGGCCGGGGTATATCAGATTCGGATCGCGAATCTGGTCCTTGTTGGCATTGAAGATGAGGGTGTATCGCAGGCCCTCGCCATAGTGAGCCCGCGCGATATTCCACAGATTGTCGCCGTGCACGACGTAGAGCTGCCGAGTGTCGCCCGTCACCGAAACCGCCTCCTGACGATCGAACGGCAGCTCGAGCCGTGCGGTTGGCTTGCCGTCTGTGCCGAGCTTGTCGAGCCGCAGCGTATGCTTGCCTGGCGCGATCGGCGCATTCGGCGCCAACCGCCAGGTGCCATCCTTGCCCGCCGCACCCTCGCCGATCAACTTGTCGTCAATATAGGCACGCACATGGCCGCCGGGTGCTGCCTTTCCTGTCACGGTCATTTGGCCGTGCTGATCGTAATCGAGTGTCGAGAGTTGCAGGTCGCCCGATTTCGGCGTCCCCGCCGTGGTCGGCGGCTGCACCAATGTCGGGACGGACCCAGGCGGCGCGATCATGACCAACGTCTGCTCGTTCGAGCCGGGTGCGGGCTTTGGCACGACGGCGACGACCGCCTGCTCCGACGTGACCGGCGCGCGACCTTCAATATGCTGCACCACGCGCAGTTCGTGCTGGCCGGGCCCAAGCGGCGGCTCCTGCACCAACAGCACCCATTCGCCACGGTTGTCGGCCTCGCCGTGCGCGATCTCTTTGCCACCGTCGAGCAGGACAATCTTGGCTCCGGGCGCGGCGCGGCCGGCGATCACCGCCCGGCCATCGGGATCGATGCGCGCGACGTCAAAGCTCGGGGCCATGATGGCGGCCGTCGGGTTGGGCGTCTCCGCCGGCTTTGTCTCAGGCGGAGACGTGACAGTCGGTGCAGCCGGCGATGGCGCAGGCTGTACCGTCTTGGCCTGGTTCATGGCCTCGCGGTCGCTCATCTTCCGCTGCCAAGCGACCCCAAGGGCGATGGCGATGACCGCCGCGCCAATCGCGACCAGCGCGAAAACAGTGCGTGACATTTGACTCCCAGCGGTGCGACGACCGACCGCTATTGGCGCCGTCCCTTTCTTGAGCGAAATGATACCATGTCGCTCGGGTCCGGAAAGGCGTCGGATCCCCTATAAGTTCAACAACCCACCGTGTCCGAGCCCTTTCCCTCCTCCATCTGCGTCTTTTGCGGCGCCCGCTTCGGCAACAATCCCAGGGCCCGTGACCTGGCCGCCAAATTTGGCGAAATGCTGGCTAAGCGACGCATAACGTTGATCTATGGCGGCGGCGGCGTTGGCCTCATGGGTGTGCTGGCGAACGCTGCCCTCTCGGCTGGTGCCCGGGTCGTGGGCGTCATTCCTCAATTCCTGCTCCAACGCGAGGCGGGCCATCCGAAGCTCAGCCAGACCCTGGTCGTGGACACCATGCACGAGCGCAAGCGGCAGATGTTCGAGCGCGCCGACGCCTTCGTCGTCCTACCGGGCGGAATTGGCACGCTTGAGGAGTTTTTCGAGGTCCTGTCGTGGCGGACGCTGGGGTTGCATGCCAAGCCGATCGTGATCCTGGATATCGAGGGCTACTG
The DNA here is from genome assembly GCA_017308235.1 of Alphaproteobacteria bacterium. Lineage (GTDB taxonomy): Bacteria > Pseudomonadota > Alphaproteobacteria > Reyranellales > Reyranellaceae > Reyranella. Next base: position 111,125 of record JAFKFL010000027.1, read on the forward strand.
GGCGCCGCTGGCGGCCTTGCTGCATGGCGTGGTCGACGGTGGCTTCGCTGCCCCGACCCATCTCGATCATGTCGCATTCGTGAAGAGCCTCGATGACGTCCTGCCGACCCTGGCGTCGATGCCGCGCGTAAATGGCGCACAAAAGGAGCTGGACCGCCTTTAAGCCGTGCCGGCCCTGCTGTGCGATCATGCGGCCGCGCGCCCTGGTAACGTCGTGCCGAAGATTGCCTTTGCCTCACGGCGATGCAACAAGACGGGCCATAATCAGCAACAGATCAACTCGGCCGAAGCGAAAGCGGCGCACGGAGGTGCAAGTATGTCAGATCTCGAAATCGTCTGGACGAAGGTCGATGAAGCGCCCGGGCTTGCGACGTTTTCCCTGCTGCCGATCGTCCAGGCCTTCGTTGGCACGGCCGGCGTGAAGATGAAGCTGAAGGACATTTCGCTGACAGGCCGCGTCATCGCCAACTTCCCCGAGAAACTGAAGCCCGAGCAGCGGATCAACGATGAGCTCGCCGAACTTGGCAAGCTTGCGATGCGTCCCGAGGCCAACATCATCAAGCTGCCCAACATCTCCGCCTCGATCCCGCAGCTGAAGGCCGCGATCAAGGAGTTGCAGGGCAAGGGTTACGACGTGCCGAACTATCCGGACAGCGACGCGACGCCGGCGGACAAGGAGATTCGGGCCCGCTACGGCAAGGTGCTCGGCAGCGCCGTCAATCCTGTGCTGCGCGAGGGCAATTCCGATCGCCGCGCCGCCGGCGCCGTGAAGCAGTATGCGCGCAAACATCCGCACAAGATGGGCGCCTGGACCAAGGACTCGAAAACGCACGTGGCGCACATGTCGGGCAGCGACTTCTACGGCTCGGAGGTCGCGACGACCATTGGGGCACCAACCAATGCTCGCATCGAGCTGGTCGGCGGTGACGGCGCAGCCACGGTGCTGAAGGCGAAGATCCCGCTCAAGGCCGGCGAGATCATCGACTGCTCGGTGATGAACCGTAAGGCGTTGCGCGCCTTCTTCGCCGCACAGATCGACGCTGCGAAGAAGGACGGCATCCTGTTCTCGCTGCACGTCAAGACGACCATGATGAAGATCTCCGATCCCATCCTGTTCGGTCATTGCGTTTCCGTGTTCTTCGCCGACGTGTTCGAGAAGCATGGCGCCACGCTGGCTCGCCTCGGCGTCGATCCCGACAACGGCGTGGCCGACATGCTGACCCGGATCGAGACGCTGCCGGAGGCCGAAAAGGCGGCGATCAAGGCCGACATCCAGGCCACCTATGCGAAGCGGCCCGGCCTGGCCATGGTCAATTCCGACCGGGGAATCACCAACCTCCACGTGCCGAGCGACGTGATCATCGATGCGTCGATGCCGGCAATGATCCGCGAATCGGGGAAGATGTGGGGCGCCGACGGCAAGCTGCACGACGTGATCGCCGCGATTCCCGATCGTTGCTATTCGACGCTGTTCCAGGCCGTCATCGAGGACTGCAAGGCGCATGGCGCCTTCGACCCGGAGACGATGGGATCGGTGCCTAACGTCGGATTGATGGCGCAGCAGGCCGAGGAGTACGGCTCGCACGACAAGACGTTCGAGGTCGCCACCGCTGGAACGGTGCGCGTGGTCGCCGATGACGGCACGGTCCTGCTGTCACAGCCGGTCGAGACCGGCGACATCTTCCGGATGTGCCAGGTCAAGGACGAACCGATCCGGGACTGGGTCAAGCTCGGGGTGCGCCGCGCGCGCCTGACCAACACCCCGGCGGTGTTCTGGCTCGACGCCAAGCGCGCGCACGACGCGCAGCTGATCGCCAAGGTCGAGAAATACCTCAAGAACGAGGACACGAAGGGCCTGGACATCCGCATCCTGCCGCCGGTCGAGGCCATGAAGTTCTCGCTCGATCGGATTCGCAAGGGTCTCGACACCATTTCCGTCACCGGCAATGTGCTGCGCGACTACCTGACCGATCTCTTCCCGATCATGGAGCTGGGTACGTCGGCCAAGATGCTGTCGATCGTTCCGTTGCTGGCGGGCGGCGGGTTGTTCGAGACCGGGGCCGGCGGTTCGGCGCCCAAGCATGTCGAGCAGTTCCAGCACGAAGGATATCTGCGCTGGGATTCGCTGGGCGAATTCCTGGCGCTTGGCGCTTCGCTGGAACATTTGGCGCAGACGACCGGGAATGAGGACGTGAAGGTCTTGGCCGAGACGCTCGATGAGGCCAACGGCAAGATCCTCGAGAACAACCGTTCGCCGGCACGCAAGGTCGGCGGACTGGACAATCGTGGCAGCCATTTCTACCTGGCTCTGTATTGGGCACAGGCGCTGGCCAGGCGGGACAACAGCACGGCCCTGTCGGCCCGTTTCAAGCCGCTGGCAGAAACGCTGGCGGCCAACGAGGCAAAGATCGATGCCGAGCTGATCGCCGCGCAGGGCAAGCCGGTGGATACTGGTGGTTACTATCTGGCCGATCAGGCCAAGACATCGGCAGGGATGCGGCCGAGTGCGACGTTGAACGCGGCACTCGCCGCTCTTTGACGCGGCGTCGGATGGCACCGCCCCGGGGCGGCTTGCTGAAACCCTGCGTGCATCGAGAATCTTGAGACTCGAAAGAAAGCAAGATGGCGAAGATCAAGGTGAAAAATCCGGTCGTCGAGATGGACGGCGACGAGATGACCCGCATCATCTGGAAGTTCATCAAGGACAAGCTGATCCTGCCCTACCTCGACATCGACCTGAAGTACTACGACCTCGGCGTCGAATATCGCGACAAGACTAACGACCAGGTCACTGTCGATGCGGCCAAGGCAACCCAGCAGTACGGTGTTGCCGTCAAGTGCGCGACCATCACGCCCGACGAGGCGCGGGTGAAGGAGTTTAATCTCAAGGAGATGTGGCGTTCGCCCAACGGCACGATCCGCAACATCATCGGCGGCACCATCTTCCGCGAGCCGATCGTGTGCAAGAACGTGCCGCGGCTGGTGCCGGGCTGGACCAAGCCGATCGTGATCGGCCGTCACGCCTTCGGCGATCAGTATCGCGCCACCGATTTCGTGGTGCCGGGCAAGGGCAAGCTTACGATCACCTTCGAGGGCGCCGATGGCAAGAAGATCGAGCACAACGTCTACGACTTCCCCGGCGGTGGCGTGGCGCTCGCCATGTACAACAACGACGAGTCGATCATCGGCTTCGCGCGCAGCTCGTTCAACTACGGCCTGATGCGCGGCTGGCCGGTCTACCTCTCGACCAAGAACACCATCCTCAAGCGCTACGACGGCCGCTTCAAGGACCTGTTCCAGGAGGTGTTCGACAAGGAATTCGCCGACAAGTTCAAGGCCAAGGGCATCACCTACGAACACCGCCTGATCGACGACATGGTCGCCTCGGCGCTGAAGTGGGAAGGCGCGTTCATCTGGGCCTGCAAGAACTACGACGGCGACGTGCAGTCCGACACGGTGGCCCAGGGCTTCGGCTCGCTCGGCCTCATGACCTCGGTGCTGATGACGCCCGATGGCAAGACGGTCGAGGCCGAAGCGGCGCACGGCACGGTGACGCGCCACTACCGCGAGCACCAGAAGGGCAAGCCGACCTCGACCAACCCGATCGCCTCGATCTTTGCCTGGACGCAGGGTCTCAAGTATCGCGGCAATTTTGACGGCACGCCGGACGTGGTGAAGTTCGCCGACACGCTCGAGAAGGTCTGCGTCGAGACCGTGGAAAGCGGCAAGATGACCAAGGATCTCGCGATCCTGATCGATCCCACGCATCCCTTCCTCAATACCCAGGACTTCCTGGATACGCTCGACGCCAACCTCAAGGCCAAGATGGCCAAATGGTAGTGGACGCTTGATCGTCGCCGGCGCCGATGGCTGCCGCACCGGCTGGGTAATCTGCCGGCGCGAGACCAACGGTGCTCTGGAGATAAAGGTGGTGAAGGCCCTCGCCGATGCGTGCGAGGGCCTTTCCATTTTAGCCGTCGACATGCCGATCGGGTTCGTCGACGTGCCGCGTCCGGCCCGGCAATGCGAAGGCGAGGCGCGCAAGCTCCTGCCGGGCAAGGCGAGTTCGGTCTTTCCCACGCCTTGCCGCCCCGCGCTCGCCTGCACGACCCATGCCGAGGCCAACGCGACCAGCCGCAAGCTCGGCATCGGCCTCAACCAGCAGACCTTTCATCTCTTCCCCAAGATGCGCGAGGTCGACCAGCTCCTGCGCACCATGCCCCATCTGAAGCAGCTTGTGTACGAAGCCCACCCCGAGCTTGCCTTCGCGCGCATGAACGGCGGCAAGCCGGTGCTGAGCAAGAAGCGCCAGCCGGACGGCTATGCCGAACGGCGCAAGCTGCTGGCCCGGCACGGCTTCAAGACGAAGGTCGAACGGTTGCCGGGCGCGGCACGCGACGACATTCTCGACGCCATCGCGGTTTGCCGCACGGCGCTGCTGATCACCGAACGCAAGGCGACACGGCTCGGTCCGGCCGACGCGCGCGACCGCTACGGCCTGCCCATGAACATCTGGTTTTGACCATGCGAAAGATCCTCGGAAGTCTTGCGGCGGCAACCGCGCTGTTTGCCCACGCCGCCAGCGGACAGACCATCGGCGTCGGCAACGGCCAGCAATCGGCGGCGCTCCCCGGGGCAACGTTGGAGTTGTCCACTTACCGCCCGGCCAACTGCTCTCCCCGCCTCTTCCTGCTGGTGTTCCACGGCGTCAGTCGCGATGCCGGCCCCTACCGCGACCATGCACGCCCCCTGGCGGATCGGCTGTGCGCCGTCGTGGTGGCGCCATTGTTCGACCAGCAACGGTTCCCGCGCGATCTCTATCAGTATGGCGGCATCATGCATGACGGTCGCGTCGCGGGTGCCGGGCATCGGACCGTCGACCTGCTCGACCCCCTGGCGGCCTGGACCCGCACCGCCCTTGGTGCGCTGCGGATGCCCTATGTCCTGTTGGGCCACTCGGCCGGCGCTCAGTTCGCCGACCGGGCTGCCGCCTTCACGACGACCGAGGCAGCCCGCATCGTGGTCGCCAATCCCTCGACCTGGGTCATGCCAAGCCTGACCGAGGCCGCGCCGTTTGGATTTCGCGGCATCGAACCGGCAAATCGTGCCGAGGAGGCACTCCGCGCTTATCTCGCTCGGCCGCTGATCGTCCTGCTGGGTGAGGCCGACACCGGCACCCACAATCTCGCCATGAGTCCCGAGGCGATGGCTCAAGGTCCTTATCGACTGGCGCGCGGCCGCAATGCCTTCAGGGCGGCGCAAGCGGTCGCGGCGAGCCACAATTGGCCCTTTGGCTGGACTCTCATCGAAGTGCCCGGCGTCGGCCACAATGCGACGGCAATGTTCAGCGCATCGCAAACGACCGCCGCCCTGGCGCGAGCTTCCGACCCCGCCTCCGGCGGCAAATGAGCCGCCCTATTCCGGCTTGATGCCGGCTGCCTGCAGCACCGGTCCCCAGATCGGCGCCTGCTCCGCCGTCCATTTGGCAAGCTCGTCCGGCGTGCCGCCCATGGCGACGAAGCCGCGCTGGCGCAGATCCTCGCGCATCTGCGGCGTGGCGACCGATGCGTTCAGCGCTTCATTGAGCTTTGCCACGACGGCCGCAGGCGTCCGCGGCGGCGCGATCAGGGTGTAGACGATCGTGCCGTCGACATCGCCGAAGCCCTGCTCCTTGAACGTCTTGATGTCGGGCGCCGATGACGCGCGCTCCGGCGCCGCCATCCCGTAGGCCTTGAGGCGGCCGTTGACGAGATATTGAAGTACGCTGGTCAGGCTCGACATGCCGAGCTTGACGTGGCCGCCCAGCAGATCGGTGACCAACGGGCCGGTGCCGCGGAACGGCACGTGCGTCAGCTTGATGTTGTTCAGGATCGCGTAGCGCTCCGTCGACAGGTGCATCGGCGTGCTGACGCCGGCGGTGCCGTATTGCACGTCGCCCGGGGCCTTGCGCGCCGCCTCGGTGATCTCCGCGAGGTCCTTCCACGGCGCATCGGCGCTGCCCACGAACACCGATTCCTGTTTGGCGATGAAGCCGACCGAAACGAACGCCGCCGGATCGAAGCCCAGATGCGCCACCAGATAGGGGAACAGCATCTGGTTGTTGCTGCTGATCAGCACGGTATGCCCGTCAGGCGCCGCCTTGGAGACGATCTCGTGCCCGATGTTTCCACCTCCGCCACCGCGGTTGTCGATGATCACCGTCTGGCCGAGCACCTTCTGCAGCGGCTCCTGGATCGCGCGCGCCAGCGAATCGGTGCCGCCTCCCGGCGGAAACGGCACGACCACATGGACCGGCTGTGTTGGAAAGCCATCCGCACGAGCGCCTGAGACGCCCGCCAGCATGCCGACTGCGCCGGCGACAAATCCCCGACGCGATGCGCCCGCCATCTTCGTTTTCTCCCGTCGGCCCGCCGAATGGACCTTTTCGCACGCAAGCTACCGTCGCCCGCCCGTCAGCGGAACGGTCGTCGCAGGATTCTTGCTATGCATGGCGAGGCTGCGAAACTGCGGGCCTCTCAGACCATCCCCAGCGCGTGCTTGTACGTGTCGAGCAATGCTTCCTGCTCGTCGCGATCGGCCGCATCCATCTTCCGCAGCGAGACGATCTTGCGCATGGTCTTGACGTCGTAGCCCACGCCCTTGGCCTCGCTGTAGACATCGCGGATGTCACCGCCGATGGCCTTGCGCTCTTCCTCGAGCTTCTCGATGCGCTCGACGAAGCTCTTCAGCCGATCGGCGGAGATCGGTCCCGCCTTGGTCTTGTTCGAAACAGCGCTCCCGTCCGGCATATCCGCTACTCCCTGATCACATCGCCGATCACTGTGGCCGGACCATAGGAGCAGACGCCGTGTCGGCTCAATGACGTCGACACGATGAAAGATGGGGATAACGGGGACGGCAATGTGACTGTCAGCGGGGTTGACCTGCCGCAACCCTCTCGCCCACGTTCACGCCGAATTCGGGAGATTGTCTTGAAGCGCCCTTCAGTCGTGCTCCTTGCCCTATCAATCGTTTTGTCGAGTGCATCAGCTTTCGCCCAGGGCTCCCCTGGGCCGACAGCGACGCCACCCACAACGACCATTCCCGATGCCCGCGACGTGCCCTACCCCGGCACGATCAAGCTCCTCGTTGACGTATCCGATATCCGGCAGTCGATTTTCCGGGTCCGTGAAGTTATTCCCGTGGCCAGCACTGGGCCCATCACTCTGCTTTATCCCAAGTGGCTGCCCGGCGCGCACGCGCCCAACGGCCCGATCGACAAGCTTGCCGGCCTTACCGTAATCGCCGGCGCCAAGCCTGTGGAATGGCGCCGCGATCCCGTCGACGTCTACGCCTTTCATCTCGAACCGCCGGCTGGCGCCACCGAGCTCGAAGTGACCTTTCAATTCCTGGCGCCGACGGCACGCGCACAGGGGCGGATCGTCTCAACGCCTGAGATGCTGGACCTGCAATGGAATGCGGTCGCGCTCTATCCCGCTGGCTACTATGTGCGGCAGATCCAGATCGAACCCACCGTGCTTCTGCCGGCGGGCTGGAAATTCGCATCCGCCCTCGACGGTGCCGAGCGCAAGGACGACCGTGTTACCTTCAAGCCGACCAATTTCGAGACCCTGGTCGATTCCCCACTCGCTGCCGGCCGCCACTACAGGCAAGTCGACCTCAGCTCCGGTGGCCGCTCGCCGGTCCGTCTCAATATCTTCGCCGACGATCGAGAGAAGCTGGAAATCAAGCCGGAGAAGATCGCGGTCTATAAAAACCTGGTGCGCGAGGCCGACACATTGTTCGGCGCGCGTCATTACGATCACTACGACTTTCTGCTCTGGCTTTCGGACCACCTCGGCAGGATCGGGCTGGAGCACCATCGCTCGAGCGAGAACGGCGCTCGACCGAATTTCTTCGACACGAACCTGGGCGTCGATCTCCTGCCCCACGAGTACACGCATTCCTGGAACGGCAAATTCCGGCGCGGCGCTGACCTGTGGACGCCGGATTATCGCACGCCGATGCGCAACAGCCTGCTCTGGGTCTACGAGGGGCAGACGCAATATTGGGGCCAAGTGCTGGCGGTTCGGTCGGGTCTGCTCGGCAGGCAGCAGACTTTGGACGCCCTGGCGCTCACCGCCGCAGTCTATGAAGCGCGCATCGGCCGAAGCTGGCGGCCGTTGATCGACACGACCTACGATCCGATCACGCTTGGCCGCCGATCCGAAGCCTGGCGCAGCTGGCAACGCGCCGAGGATTATTATTCCGAAGGCCAGTTGATTTGGCTCGATATCGACACGCTGCTTCGCGAACGCACCGACGGCAAGAAGTCGCTGGACGATTTTGCCAAGGCTTTTTTTGGCATCGACGACGGCGTCTGGACTCCCAAGACCTACACGTTCGACGACGTGGTTGCGGCGCTCAACGCAATCGTTCCCAACGATTGGTCAGGCTTTCTCAAGACCCGTCTGGAAGGCCATGGGCCCGCGCCGCTCGAGGGTCTCAAGCGCGGCGGCTATCGGCTGGTTTACGAGGAGCAGCCCAACGACTTGCAGAAGGAGATCGAGTCGGCTGACAAGAACGCCGACTTTTCCTTCTCGCTTGGCGTCACGGCGACTTCCAGCGGCGAGCTTTCCGCGGTCCAGTGGGATGGTCCGGCCTTCAAGGCCGGACTGGCGGTAGGAGACAAGCTGATTGCCGTCGGGGGGAGAGCCTACACCGCGCAGCTATTGCGGGCGGCGATCACCGAGGCAAAGACAGACAACTCGCCCATCGAGCTGCTGGTCAACAGCGACGACCGCTTTCGGACGGTCGCAATCGACTATCGCGGCGGATTGCGCTTTCCCAGACTACAGCGGATCGAAGGAACGCCGGCGCGGCTCGATGCCATCCTGAAGCCGCGCAACCCGGCGTGATCCCTCACGAGTGCTTGTGCTGGGCCTTGTCGAACGCCTTCTTCTGATCGCCCGACGCTTCCTTCTGGTACTTGGCCCGCCATTCGTCGTACGGCATGCCGTAGACGATCTCGCGCGCCTTGGGATCGGCGATCTCGATGCCTTTCTTGCCGGCCTCCTCGCGATACCAGCGCGACAGGCAGTTGCGGCAGAAGCCCGCCAGATTCATCAAGTCGATGTTCTGGACATCGGTGCGCTCCTGCAGATGCTCCACCAGCCGGCGGAAGGCGGCGGCTTCGAGCTCGGTGCGGGTCTTGTCATCCATGGGCAAACTCCTTGAGCGGGATATAGGCTCAGGCCAGAGCCGTCGCAACCGCGCCGCCAATTGCCGGCGCCAGCCGTCGGCCCCAGGCACGGGCGTCGCCCGGCGTTCCCATCAGATCCTGGCGCACCTCCAGCGAACAGTGCGGCAAACCGCGGGATCGCGCATGGGCTGTAAGGGTATATTCGTAGGAAGCGCGCGCCGAGTATGGCTCGTTGTCTCCCACGACGAGCGATGGATCGTGGCGCAATTGCGCCAGCAGGGCATGCGGCAACCGTGGATCGTCATTCCACAGCACGCCGACATGCCAGGGACGCTTGAACCCGTTCATCTCGGGCGTGAAGCTGTGCACCACCAAGAGGCAGACCGGTCGGCCTTGCCGGGCCATGCGATCGAGCTGGCGATCGACTTCCTGATGGTAGGGCCAGAAGCAGGCATGCGCGCGGGCATCGACCTGCTCCTTGCTGAGCCCTTTGTTGGCCGGCACTTCCGTGCTGTCGCTGACCTCCGGTGTCGAACCCTCGCCACCCGGCCATCGATTGCAGTCGATCACCAGGCGAGAATACCCGGAGGCGACGAGCGGCGCGTCGAGGTGGGACGAGAGCTCGAGCGCGGCGTCGAGCCCGCCAATGTCCCAACCGATATGGCGGGATAACTCGCTGGCCGGAAGGCCGAGATCGCCTAGCGCCTTGGGAACGGCTTTGCTTGCATGGTCGCAGAGCAGGAGAAGTGGCGCCTTGCCTTGTTCATTATGGACGGAGAACGGCGGCGGATCGTCCGGCCCGAGCAACGGTTGCATCGCGCCCCTATAGTGCGAAGATTGCGCAAATGAAAGATGCCGACGCCCGCGCGCTCCTGCGCGACCTGTTTGACGCCGCCCTCGCCGCCGCCCGTCCCGCCACCTGCCTCGCTCCCTATATCGACAAGCTGCGGCCACCGAAGGGGCGAACGATCGTGATTGGCGCCGGCAAGGCGAGTGCCGCAATGGCCCGCGCGGTTGAGGATCGCTGGCGTCATCCGATCGAGGGTCTGGTCGTCACGCGCTACGGCTATGGCGAGACTTGCAAGCAGATCGAAATCGTCGAAGCAGCGCACCCCGTGCCAGACGAAAAAGGCCGCGCCGCCGCCGGCCGCATGCTCGACAAGATCAAGGGACTGTCGGTGGACGATCTCGTGCTCTGCCTGATTTCAGGTGGCGCCTCGGCGTTGCTGGCGCTGCCTGCGCCCGGCCTCACGCTGGAGGACAAACAGGAGGTCAATCGCGCACTGCTCAAATCAGGCGCCAACATCGTCGAGATGAATACAGTGCGAAAGCATCTCTCCGCCATCAAGGGCGGTCGCCTTGCCGTCGCCGCCCAGCCCGCGCGTGTGTTGAGTTGGCTGATCTCCGACGTGCCCAACGACGATCCCGGCGTGATCGGCTCCGGCCCGACCGTGCCGGATCGCAGCACCTTCGCCGATGCCCTGGCGGTGCTGGCAAAGTACAAGATCGATCCACCGGCCGCGGTGCGTGCACACCTCGAGGCGGGTGCGGCCGGTAAAATCGAAGAGACGCCAAAGCCTGGCGATCCGAGATTGGCGAGGGTCGAAACGATCATGGTAGCGACCCCCAAACGCTCGCTCGAAGCCGCGGCGGACCTGGCGCGCCGACGGGGCTGCGACGTCGTCATGCTGGGGGACAACCTCGAAGGCGAGGCGCGCGACCTCGGCGCGGCTCATGCCCGGCAGGCGCTCAACCTCGCGAAGACGCAAGACAAGCCGACCGTCATCCTGTCAGGCGGCGAGACGACCGTGACGGTGCGCGGCAAGGGCCGCGGCGGCCGCAACGTCGAATACCTGCTGAGCGAGGCGATCGCCGCCGACGGCGCGCAGCAAATCTGGGGGCTTGCCGCCGATACCGATGGTGTCGATGGCGCCGAGGACATCGCAGGCGCGGTCTTCGCACCCGACACGCTGGCCCGCGCCCGAGCCAAGGGCCGTGACCCCAAGGCCATGCTGGACGACAATGACGGCCACAGTTTCTTTGAACTGCTGGGCGACAGTCTCGTCACCGGCCCGACCCGTACCAACGTCAACGATTTCCGCGCCACCCTAGTGGTTCCATGACCCAGTACACCGGTTCCTGCCATTGCGGCGCCATTCAGATCCGATTCGAATCATCCAAGCGGCCCGAGGAAATGCGCGTTGGGCGTTGCGCCTGCTCCTTCTGTCGCCGCCACGGCGCCCGCACGATGGGCGATCCTGCCGCGTCGGTCGAGTTCCGGGGCGCGGCCAAGGACATCGCGCGCTATCGCTTCGGCCTCGGCATCACGGATTATCTCCTGTGCGCCAAATGTGGCGCCTATGTCGGCGCGGTGATGGAGGACGAGGGCCGCCTGATCGCCACATTGAATGTGAACGCCCTCGACATCCGCGACACTTTCGATCCCGCGCCGCCCCTGCACCACTACGACGGCGAGAATGAAGAGCGCCGGCGCACGCGGCGTCGAAAGTTCTGGATGCCTGCGACCGTGATCGCCTAACGTCCCCCATGGCCATTCTCGGAGTCATTGCGGACGATTTCACCGGCGCCACCGATATCGCTGGCATGCTGGTCAAGGGCGGCATGCGCACCTTGCAGACGATCGGCGTGCCGGCGAAGGGCGTGATTCCTGAGGACATCGACGCTGTGGTTGTCGCGCTCAAGACACGATCGATCGCGGCCAAGGATGCGATCGCGCAGTCGCTCGCGGCGTTGAAAGCCCTCAAAGACGCAGGCTGCGTGCGCTTCTTCTTCAAATACTGTTCGACCTTCGACTCGACGGATCAGGGCAACATCGGACCGGTCGGCGACGCGCTGCTCGATGCGTTGAAGGCAAGGCAGGCGATCTATTGCCCTGCCTTTCCGGAGAACGGCCGCACGATCTTCTTCGGCCACCTGTTCGTCGGCGATCTGCTGTTGTCGGACACGCATATGCGCCACCATCCGCTGACACCGATGACCGACTCGAGCCTGGTGCGCGTGCTGGCTCGACAGACGAAGCACAAGGTCGGGCTGATACCGCTCAAGCAGGTGCAGGCGGGTTCGGCGAGCCTGCGCGCCGCGCTCGACAAGCTCGCCAACGACGGCGCCCGGCACGTCATCGTCGATGCCGTGGCCGACAACGATCTTGGAATCATCGGCGAGGCGGTCGGCGACGATCCGCTGGTCACCGGCGGCTCAGGTGTGGCGCTCGGCCTGCCCGCCGCCTACCGCCGCCGCGGACTGCTGGCACACAAATCTGGCGCCGATGCGTTACCCAAAGTCTCAGGTGCCGCCGCCGTGCTCGCGGGCTCGTGCTCCGACGCCACTCTGGGCCAGATCGGCAATTTCAAGGGCGCGCATCTGGCGGTCGATACCGATGCGATCTGTCGTGGTGAGCCGGTCAGTGAAAAGGCTGTCGCCTGGGCCAAGCAAAAGCTCGACGGCGGCCCCATCCTTCTCTCGGCCAGCGACAAGCCCGAGGCCGTGAAGGCCTTGCAGGCGAAATACGGCGTCGAGAAATCCAGCCTTGCGATCGAGCAGACGATGGCGGCTCTGGCGCGCGGTCTCGTCGATGCGGGCGTTCGCCAGCTTGTGGTCGCGGGTGGCGAGACCTCGGGCGCTGTCGTGAAAGCGCTTGATGTCACGGCGCTGCGCATCGGCCCCGAGATTGATCCCGGCGTGCCGTGGACGGCCTCGGTCGGCAACAAGCCGCTCCTGCTTGCGTTGAAATCAGGCAATTTCGGCGCACCCGATTTCTTCACCAAGGCCTTCGCCAGGTTATGAGCAAGGAAGCGACATCACGCGACGCAATCTGTGCGCTGGGAGCGAAACTCGCCGCGCGCGGCCTCTGCCCCGGCACGTCGGGCAATATCAGCGTCCGGATCGACGACGGCTGGCTGATGACGCCCACCAACTCGTCGCTGGGCGAGCTCGATCCTGCGCGGCTTTCCAGGCTCGACGCCGCGGGCAAGCATGTGGCCGGCGATCCGCCAACCAAGGAAGCGCTGCTGCATCGGTCGGTGTACGACGTGCGACCGAAGGACGGTGCGATCGTGCATCTTCACTCGACTCACGCAGTGGCGATCTCTTGCCTCGACCCGTCGTGCCATCACAATGCGGAGACGACCCTGCCACCTATCACGCCCTACTTCGTGATGCGCGTGGGCAAGCTGCCGCTGGTACCCTATTTCAAGCCGGGTGATCCCAAGCTCGCCGACGCCATCCGAGAATATGCCAAGGGGCATCGCGCCGTACTGCTGGCCAATCACGGACCGGTCGTCGCCGGCTCGTCACTCTCGGCCGCATCGGCTTCGATCGAAGAGCTGGAGGAAACAGCCAAACTTCACCTGCTGCTTCAAGGCCTCAAGACACGCACGCTTTCCGACTTCCAGGTCCGCGAGATCGAGGAAGCCTTTCCATCGTGAGCGCCACTATCGTCATCCCACCCGTGTCATCCCGAGCGCAGCGAGGGATCCTTATCCCGGCGATTCGAAAGATCCCTCGCTGCGCTCGGGATGACACCTAGCGTCCGGAACCAACCATGCCCAAGCTCGCCGCCAACCTCTCCTGGATCTATCAGGAGGTGCCCTTCCTACAGCGCTTCGGCGCTGCCGCCGCGCATGGCTTCAAGGCCGTCGAAATCCTCTTCCCCTACGAGGCGCCGGCGGCGGAGATCGCGGCCGAGCTCAAGAAGCACAAGCTCACGCAGGCGCTGTTCAACCTGCCGCCCGGCGATGCAAGCAAGGGCGAGCGTGGCGTGGCGGCGCTGCCCGGGCGTGAATCAGACTTCGCCGCCGCCCTCGAGACGGCGCTGGACTACGCGAAGGCCCTGGAGTGCCGCACGCTGCACGTCATGTCGGGCATGATCGCGCCCGGGGCCGATACCTCGGCCATGCACCGCACGTTCGTCTCGAACCTCAGGAAGGCCTGCGACCGCACGGCCAACAGCGGCATCACGCTCGTGCTGGAGCCGATCAATCATCGTGACATTCCCGGCTATTTCACCAACACCACCGATCAGGTGAAGAAGATCATCGACGAGGTCGGCGCACCGCATCTCAGGCTGCAGCTCGACCTTTATCACCTGCAGGTGACGGAAGGCGATCTTACCAAGCGCACCGAGCGATTGTTCCCCCTCACAGCGCATGTGCAGATTGCCGGCAATCCCGATCGCAATGAACCCGATCTTGGCGAGGCCAACCACCTTTATCTCCTCGATGTGCTCGACCGTCTGGGATATCAGGGTTACGTCGGACTGGAATACAAACCCAAGACGACAACCGCCGCCGGGTTGGGCTGGGCGGCGAAATACGGCATCAAGGTTTGATCATGAGCGACAAGAACACGCCCGCCATCGCTTTCATCGGGCTGGGCTCGATGGGGCTCGGCATGGCGAAGAACCTGCTGAAGGCTGGCCACAAGGTCGTGGGCGTCGATCCCAGCGCCGTCGCCCGCGAGGCCTTCAAGGCCGCCGGCGGTTCGGTCGCCGACACGCCCGCAGCAGCAGCCGAGGCGGCGGACGTCGTCGTGATCGCCGTCGTGAACGACAAGCAGGTCGAGACGGTGCTCTACGGCGAAGGCGGCGCCGCCTCCTCGCTGCACAAGGGCGGGCTCGTCATGCAGTGCGCCACCGTGCCGGCGGCTTTCGCGCGCAGTCTCGGCGAGCGTCTTGCCAAGAGCGGTCATGATTTCCTCGATGCGCCGATGTCGGGCGGCCGAGCGCGCGCCGAATCGGGCGAGCTCACCTTCATGGCCTCGGGCTCGCCCAAGGCGTTCGCTGCAGCCGAGAGCCTCCTCGCCGCTACCTCGGCCAAGGTCTTTCGCCTGGGCGATGCGCCCGGCATCGGCTCGCTGGTGAAGATCGTGAACCAACTTCTCGCCGGCGTGCACATCGCGACCGCCGCCGAAGCCATGGCGCTTGCCGCCAAGGCCGGCGCCGACACGCGCGCGGTCTATGAGGTGATTTCCGCCAGTGCCGGCAACTCGTGGATGTTCGGCAACCGCGTGCCGCACATGCTCGACGAAGATTATGCGCCACTTTCCGCGGTCGAGATCTTCGTGAAGGATCTCGGCCTGGTGCTGGGCACCGGCCACGAGCATCGCCTGCCGCTGCCCATGGCGGCGGCAGCGCATCAGCTTTTTCTCGCCGCGGCGGGGGCCGGCTGGGGGCGTCTCGATGACGCGGCCGTCGTGAAGGTCTACGAACAGGCAGGCGACTTCAAAGTGTCGTCGCCCAAGCGTTAGACTGACGGCATGAGGCGCGAGCGTTTCACCAAGATTGTCGCCACTCTGGGTCCGGCCACGTCCAGTGCCGAGCGGCTGCGCGCGTTGTTCGATGCAGGCGCCGACGTCTTCCGACTGAACTTCAGCCACGGCTCGCCGGACGATCACAAGCATCGCGTCGAGCTGCTGCGTGCGCTGGAGAAACAATACAAGTATCCGATCGCCATCCTGATGGACCTGCAGGGGCCCAAGCTGCGATTGGGCACCTTCGCCAACGGGCCGATGGAGCTGAAGAAGGGCCAGAAGCTGCGCTTCGATCTCGATCCCGAGCCCGGAACTGCAAAGCGCATTCCCCTGCCCCATCCTGAGATCTTCAAGGCGGCCCAACCCGAGGGCCTGCTGCTAATCGACGATGGCAAGGTGCGGCTACGCATCAAGGCCCACAGCGAGATGACCATCGATGCGACTGTCGAGGTCGCGGGTCCGATCAGCGACCGAAAGGGCGTGAACCTGCCCAATCTCATGCTGCCGCTCTCGCCGATGACGCCGAAGGACCGGCGCGATCTCGACTACGGTCTGTCGCTGGGCGTCGACTGGGTGGCGCTCTCCTTTGTGCAACGAGCCGACGACATTGCCGAGCTGAAAAAGCTGGTTGCGGGCCGCGCCGCGGTGATGGCCAAGCTCGAGAAGCCGCAGGCGATCGAGCACCTCGACGAGATCATCGAGCAGAGCGATGGCATCATGGTGGCGCGCGGCGATCTCGGCGTGGAGCTGCCGCCTGAGGCCGTGCCGCCGTTGCAGAAGCGTATCCTCGCGGCCTGCCGCGCGGCCGGCAGGCCGGCGATTGTGGCGACGCAAATGCTCGATTCGATGGTCCACTCGCCGACACCCACGCGAGCCGAGGCCTCGGACGTCGCCACCGCCGTCTACGACGGGACGGACGCGGTGATGCTCTCGGCGGAGTCAGCCTCCGGCGACTATCCGGTCGAAGCCGTCACCATCATGGATCGCATCCTGAAGAGCGTGGAGGCCGACCCCCTCTATCGCCGTCTGATGGACGCGAGCCGCCGCGAACCCGAGGCCACCACCGCGGACGCGATCAGCGCGGCGGCACGCCAGTGCGCCCATACGCTGGGTGCAGCAGCGATCGTCACCTTCACCAACACCGGCTCGACCACGTTGCGCGCCGCGCGTGAGCGGCCCGACGTGCAGATCCTTTGCCTCACCCCCAACCTCAATACGGCGCGGCGCCTGACCTTGGCCTGGGGCGTTCATCCCGTGCAGACGGAGGACGCGCACAGCTTCTCCGACATGGTTCAGCGAGCCGTAAGGATTGCGCGCAAGGAAAAGCTTGCTCAGACAGGCGAAAGGCTTGTCATCACGGCCGGCGTGCCCTTTGGGACGCCCGGCGCCACCAACACACTTCGTATCGCCTACATCTAGCCATAAAAAACTCCGGGGATGGCTGCGAAGAGTCGCGCGTAGTCCATTCAGAAGGCAGTGCGCGTGAGGCGACTCGTGGAAAGCAACCGATCAAAAACTATCGCCCGTTCCAAAGGAGCGGCCCTGAATTGGGTGGACTATCTCGTCCTGGCTGCCTCGATTTTGACGTTTTTGGCCGTCGTCGCCTCGAACAACCCGCATACCGCGCGTGCGGAAGGTCGTTCGACGCTGATCACCGCGGCCGAATTACCTGAACAGGCAAGGCAGGTGCCGATCGATCCCGCGTTGATTGGCGCGAGGATACGGCTGGCCAACGGCCAATTGTAGTCTGATCGTTCAGCCGTTCGATCGCCTGTCGATCACGCGTCGCGCCTTACCCATCGATCGCTCGATGGCGCCGGGGTCAACGATCTCGATCACCGCCGACAGTCCGCACATTCCCTTCAGGCGCCGCACAAGGTCGCTGCTGCTTCGGACGATATCGTCGCCGACAAGGCTTGTCCGGCTTTCCACCTTCACCAGGAGGTCGTCCAGCGCGCCAGTACGCGTAAGCTCGATCACGTAATGGCCGGTAAGCACCGGGTCGCGCAGGATCTGCTCCTCGACCTGGCTCGGGAAAAGATTGACGCCGCGCACGATCAGCATGTCGTCGCTGCGGCCGGTGATCTTGGCCATGCGCCGCATCACCGTGGCCTCGCCCGGCAGCAGCCGCGTTAGGTCGCGGGTTCGATAGCGGATGACCGGCATCGCCTCCTTGGTGAGCGAGGTGAAGACGAGTTCGCCCGGTTGGCCATCCGGAACGGGCATTCCGGTTTCGGGATCGACGGCCTCCGGCAGGAAATGGTCCTCCCAGATCGTGGGTCCGCCCTTGGCGTCGGCAAACTCGCAGGAGACGCCCGGGCCCATCACCTCGCTCAGGCCATAGACATCAACCGCGTTGATGCCCATGCGCTGCTCGATCTCGGCCCGCATGCCCTCGGTCCAGGGCTCGGCGCCGAAGAAGCCGAACCTGAGTTGCGTCTTGCGCGGATCGATGCCGACGCGATCGAACTCGTCGGCGATCGCCATCATGTAGGACGGCGTCATCAGCACGCCATGCGCGCCGAAATCGGTGATGAGCTGGACCTGACGCTCACCGAAGCCACCCGACATCGGCACCACGGTGCAGCCCAGCCGCTCGGCGCCGTAGTGGAAGCCGAGCCCGCCCGTGAAGAGGCCATAGCCATAGGCGTTGTGCAGGATGTCGCCAGGCCGCGCGCCGCCGGCATAGAGGGAGCGCGCCATCAGCGCGCTCCAGGTGTCGATGTCCTTCGCTGAATAGCCCACCACCGTCGGCCGTCCCGTCGTGCCGCTCGAGGCATGGATGCGCACGCATTTCTCGCGCGGAAGGGCGAACATGCCGAACGGGTAGGCATCGCGCAGGTCGCGCTTCTCGGTGAACGGAAAGCGCCGCAGGTCATCCAGCGAACACAGGTCGTCCGGGTGGACGCCGGCGGCCTCGCACTTGGCGCGATACGGCTTCTGATGGGCATAGGCATGAGCCAAGGCTACCTTCAACCGCTCGAGCTGGAGAGCCCGCAGGGCATCGAGGCTGAGATCGAACTCGGGAAAGCGCATGTCTATTTCTCTGGGGTTGGGTCGAAACCGAGCCGACGATAGACGAATCCCAGACCGAGCAGCGCCGCTCCAAGGCCGAGGAAGGAAATGACCCTCAGGAGGCCGTGCAGCCCAGCGAGATCGATCAGGAATACCTTGATCACCACGATGCAGACCAGCGCCATGCCGGTGTGGCGGAACGCGGCCGAGCGGCGCACGAAGCCGAAGGTCAGCAACGCCACGCCGAACAGCAGCCAGACGAAGGAATAGGCATAGAGCTCCACCCCTTCTGCCTCCAGCCCCGGGCGATCGAAGCCGGGATCGAAGAAATGGCGGACCTCGAGCGACAGGTAGACGAAGGAAAGCACGCCCGTCGCTCCGGCAGCCAACATCACGAACTTCTTGTCGCGCTCGACGTCAGGCATCCAGTGCCGTGCCATGGCCGCCATCGCCGCCGGGGCGGCATAGGCAAGCAGCAGGCCGTTCAGGAGGGGAAGCTCGCCCACATTAGCCGACTCCCAAATAGGGTTGGCGATCACTACTTGAACGATCAGCGCCGTGCCGACAGCCAGGAGTCCACTGGCACGCCAGGCCCAAAGGGCAACGAGATCGCGGCGCCAGCGTGCCACCCACAACGCGGCGAGCGCGAAGGCGCCCCACACCAGTACATAGAAGGCGCGCTCCATGAACGACGAGTCGAACGCATCCATTGCGTTGTGCTGGAAGACGCTTCGGACCTCTAGCGTCACCAACATAAAGGCGAGAAGTGCTATGGCCGCCTCCGTGGCCCGTACCAGCGGCTCGTCGCGCACACGCCGGAGGTAGCGCAACCCGACACAGAACGCCGTGATCGAGATGCCATAGCCCCACAGGATCCAGTTGAGGATCGGCGTCACACCCAACGGATAGTCGAGCACCCAGGGATTCAAGACGAAACGCACGACCACGACTGCGAGCAAGCCCCAGCAGATCCGCCGCATGGCGACCAGATCGAGCGTTGCTGCAATGGCCGCGACCGCGGCGAATTCGACGGCGTAGGCCACCGTGATCCATTCGTGGCGCAGCTCCAACGCGATGGCGGCGGCGATGAAGAAAGAAACGCCGGCCGCGAGGAAGCCCAACGCCTCCGTCGCTCCTGCCATCCGCTGCCGCCAATGCGCCAGCCGCTCCGCACCGATCAGGAACGGGGCCGCGAGACCGATGCTGATCAAGCCCCACGGTGTCGCGGTCTTGAGCTCGCGCAGGACAAACCAGCAGAACAGGAAATGCGTGAGAGCCGCCGCCACCGACAGCGCCGCCCAAAATCCCGGCCGGGCCGCGTTCCACATCAAAGCGAACGCCCCGGCTGCGTAGAGCCCGCCGAACAGGATCGCCCGCGTGGCGAAGCGGTCGGCATCCCAGCCGATGCCGGCCGTCGTCATGGTCCCCCACCACAGAACCAGCGCCGTGAGCGATAGCGCCGGTGCGAGTGCCGCATGATATTGGAAGCGCGGCGCCCAGCGGCCGAGGGCATAGGCGCCGAGGCCATGTGCGGCGAGCGCGAGCCAGCCAGCGTTCTGCTCGCCGCCGTCGCGGATGATGATGGCGACGAGAAGAACGCCGGTGCCGGCCAACGCCGTCCACATCAACATCACGACATCGACGGGCGGATTCTCGCTTTCGCCCAATCGCTTCCAGCTTGTCCACACGAACAGTCCAGCCACGGCCACGAGGAACGCGCCGACCCACGGCAAGCCGTCGGTCGTCGCCGTCATCCAGACAATAGTCCAGAGCGCCGCCCCCGCCAGCACTCCCCAACCCAGCAGCCACCAGCCTCGATAACGGATGACGCCCAACGTGCCCGCGGCGATCGCCAGCAGGTAGCCGAACAGCACCGGCACGTTCGGCGCTTCGCTGCCGATGATCGCGGGGCTCACGAACCCACCCACGAACGCCAGCGCCGCGACAAAAATGCCGTGGCGCAACGAAAGACCGATCGCGAACGCCGTGAGAGCCGTCGCACCACCCCCGGCTGCTACTTGGGAAATCATGCCGTAGAGCGCGACAGCCGCGAACAGCGCGCCATAGAGCGCGGCAACGCCGGCGGCGGCCATGGCTTGCGCCACACGATCGTCGCGCGGCCGTACCTTCTCCGCGCCCGCGATCAAACCGAAGCCGAACAGCGCCGCCAGGATCACGCGCACTTCAGGCGAGAGGTAACCTTCGTCGATCGAGTAGCGGACAAGGAAGACCGCTGCGAGCGCCAGGGTGATGGCGCCAACCCAGATGAAGGCGCGCGCCCCCAGCCGCTGTTCCCAGCCGACTTTGGCAGCCGCCGGAGCGGGTTCCTCCGAAGGCGGCATCGGCGGAGCCGGTGGCGGGCTCTCCGCTTCTCCCTGTTCGGGTATTTGTTCGGGCTCGAACGGCGGCGGCAAAGGTGCCGCCGTTTCCGATGGCGGGGCGATCACTTCCGGCGGTGCTGCCGCCTGTTCCTCAGATTGAGACGGCGGTTGTTGCCCGATCTGCCGCCGTAAGGCGGCAACTTCCGCTACCAACCGCGCATTCTGGTCGCGCAGGCTGGACGTGCGGGCCAAGGCAACGAGCGCCACAATAGGCGTACCGAAGGCCCAGGCGAGCCCCAGCAGGATAAGCAGGACGTATTCCAAGGGCTCCCCAAGCCGCCGTCGGCACTCCGAGCGTCAGTCCGCCGCCGCGCGAACGGCCGAAGCGACGAAGGCCGCGCGGTTGTCTTTTGCGACCTGCCCGCGCTTCACCACCAGGCGATGATTCTCCTTGCGAGCTGCGCGTTTGATGTCGACCAGCGGATCGCCGTCGCACAACACAAAATCAGCTGAGTTGCCCTCCTTGACGCGGCCCTGGTCGGCAAGACGCACCAGGTCGGCGGCGCTTGCTGTCGCGAAGAACAGTGAATCGCGCGAGGAGATGCCGATATCGCACATGAACTCGAGCTCGCGCGCGTTCTCGCCATGCCGGTTGTGCGGCGTGCCGGCATCGGTGCCCATCGCAATACGGCCGCCCGCCTTGTAGTACATCTTGATCGAGGCGATGTGGCGATCGAACACGCGGCGGGCCTTCTCGATCACGTAGTCGGGGATCGAGCGATCACCGTCGTCATAGCCCTTCAGGATGTTCTGCACGGCGGCAAGCGTCGGAACCAGCCATACGCCACGTTCCTTCATCTCGTTCACGCACTCGTCGGTCATGAAGATGCCGTGCTCGATCGAATCGATGCCGCCGCGGACGGCGTTCAGGATGCCGAGCGCCCCCTGGGCATGGCTGGCGCAGCACTTGTGGAAGCGATGCGCCTCGGTGATGCCGGCCTTCATCTCCTCGGCCGAGTAGTGAGCGTCCTCCGGATTGACGCCCGGCGTCATCACGCCGCCCGTCGCCATGATCTTGATCAGGTCGGAGCCGGCGTGGATCTGCTCGCGCACCGCCTTCACCACCTCATCGGGCCCGTCGGCGATGCGGCCGGTGCGATTGCCGTGGCCGCCGGTCATGCAGATCATGCGACCGGAGCAGCGCATCGTCGGGCCGAGGAAGCGGCCATTGTTGTAGGCATCGCGGATCGCGAACTCGATATAATCCTTGCCGCCGCAGTCACGCACAGCGGTGATGCCGCCTTCGAGTGTGGCGCGCATGAACTCCATGCCGCGTACCGTGATCTGGGCCGCGCTCAGGCGATCCTGCGCCGCGCCAGGATTGCCTTCGGCGCCCGAGAGCGAATGAACGTGGCAATCGATCATGCCGGGGATCAGCGTGCCGCCCGAGGTGTCGACCTTGTCGCCCGCAAAGCCCGCGAACTCGCCGGCCGGACCGATGCGCTTGACCTTGCCGCCCTCCTCGAGGACCGCCTGACCGTCATGCACCTTCTCGCCGTCGAACAACCGGCCGCCGACATACAACGTCGTCATTACCTTAACTCCCGTTGAAAAAAGCTCCGCACTATCTTCCGGCGGTGCGTTCGCCGCAACCCAGCGGGTCGGCCGGCGCATCGGACCCTGCCTCTGCCTTGAGGCGCGCGATCTCAGCGTCGATGCCGCCAATATGTGGATTGTACTTGCGAGCAAGCTCGAAAGCCGCGGCGGCACGAGCCGGCTCACCCATTTGCGCCCGGATCATGCCAAGGCCTGAATAAGCTCCGAAATGGCGCGGCTCGCGCTTCACGGTCTCGCAGATATCCGAAATGGACGCCTCGAAATTGCCCAGCAGCCAGTAGACCGTAGCGCGCTTGTTCCACGCCTCGGAAAGATCGGGGGCGACCTCAATCAGCTTGCTGAAGGTCACGATGGCGGTCTGCAGTTCCTGCTGCTGCATCTCCCCAATGCCGCGCAACATGAGCTCACGCTGTCCAGGGTCGGGCACCATGGTCCACTGCTCCCAGATCGCCTGCTCGAGCGCCTGCGCCGCCATGGGGTCTGTGGTGGATTGCAGCTTGGCGAACAGGGTATCGAGCACGGTGGCCCTCCCATTGTCGCTATTGGAGATCTGAGCGTCGGCGACTGCTGCCAGCATCAGGCCAAGCAGGGCTGTCAGGCAAGCGCGAACGACCCTCATGCCGTCATTTCATCGCCGCCGGCCATGGTCCGCCCGTGGCCCAGTCCAGCAACTCGACCGTGTGCACGACGGGAAGGCCCGTGCCGCCTGCGATGTTCCCGATGCAGCCAAAATTGCCCGCGGCGATCACATCAGGCTTCAAGCTCTCGATATTCGCCACCTTGCGATCGCGCAGCCGCAGCGACAGTTCGGGCTGCAGCACCTGATAGGTGCCCGCCCAGCCGCAGCAGAGGTGGCCTTCGGGCACGTCCTTCACGACGAAGCCCGCGTCACGCAAAAGTTTCTTCGGCTGCTCGTTCACCTTCTGACCGTGCTGCATGGAGCAGGCTGAATGGTAAGCGACGGTAAGCGGCCTCGGCGTCACATTCGCGAGACCGACCTCCACCATGAATTCGCTCACGTCCTTGGCAAGGGCTGCCACACGCTCGGCTTTGGCCTGCCACAAGGGATCGTTGGCGAACATGGCGCCGTAATCCTTCACCGTCGTGCCACAGCCCGAGGCATTGATGACGATGGCGTCGAGCCCCTCACCGTCGGCCTCCCTCAACCAGGCGATGATGTTGCGCCTGGCAAGCTCCAACGCCTGTTCGGTGTCGCCGATATGCTGCACCGATGACCCACAGCAGCCCGCACCGGCAACGTTCACCACCTCGACACCATGCCGGATTAGCAGCCGCACTGTCGCCTCGTTCACCTCCGGCGCCAATACCTGCTGGCCGCACCCCGGCATCAACGCGACACGCTTCACCCTCACGCCCAGGGCCGGGAAAGTCTGAGGCCGATCGACCGCCGACGGGGTCGGCACGCGCCGTGGCACGGCCTCGATCATGGCCCTTACGCGCCGCAGGAAGGTCGCCCCGCCTGGATCGCGGCTGGTCGCCGGCAGCGCCTTCGCCAACGGCTTGGCAAGCGAGGCCAGCACGGTTGCCCAGCGGAAGTACTGGGGCCGAGGCATGAGAAAGCCCAGTACCCGCCGCAACACGCGATCAGCCAACGGGCGGGTATAGGTCTCTTCGATATGGTGCCGACCGTGATCGACCAGATGCATGTAATTCACGCCCGACGGGCAGGTCGTCATGCACGAGAGGCACGAAAGGCATCGATCGACATGGCGCACTTCCTGAGCCGTCGGCGCGCGATTGCCCTCCAGCATCGCCTTGATGAAGTAGATGCGTCCGCGCGGAGAATCGCGCTCGTCGCCCAGCAGCACAAAGGTCGGACAGGTGGCCGTGCAGAAGCCGCAATGCACGCACTTGCGCAGGATCCGCTCGCTGCGTGCCGTCTCCGGATCGGCCAGTTGCGCCAGGGTGAAGTTGGTTTGCATGCCCTAACCCATCCGCCCCAGATTGAAGAGGCCCTTGGGATCGAAGCTTTCCTTCACGCGCTGCGCCAAGGCGGCGAGCGCGGTTGGCTGGGGCTGGAAGACCGGCACCGCTGCCCTCACCGCCTCGGGCGCGCGGATCAGGGTGGCGTGACCACCACCGGCATCGAGGGCGCTGCGCACGAGAAGATGGTCGGCATCGGCAGAGGGTGGCAGGGCGAGCCAGACGAGGCCGCCCGACCAGTCGTAAAATACGTTCGCCTCGCGGCGTTGGGCATTGATGCGGCCGACAATCGCGGGCCCTGCCGTCGGCGGGCAGGAGATACGCCAGACGATCGCATCACGAGCTGCATTGAAGGCAGTGCCATCGCGCACCTCGGCCCAAAAGGCCCGGCTTTCGAGGGTGTCGAGCTCCTCCATCGTGACCGCCACGTCGATCAGTAACTCGCGCAGGCCCTTCAGGCGAGCCTCGACCGATGGCGCGACACCTTCGAGGCGCAGCGCCGTCTGAGCCAGGACGTGCGCCGCTCCGGAGACCTCGTGCGGGCTGCCCATTGCTGCGCACATGGCTTTCACGGCCGTCGCCTCGTCGAGGCCGCGCAGGATCAGAGTGCGGGTCTGGTCAGGCGCCGGCAGCACCTTGACCGAGACCTCGTCAAGCACCGCCAGCGTTCCCCACGAGCCCGCAATCAGCTTGGAGAGGTCGTAGCCCGTGACGTTCTTCATCACCCGGCCGCCCGACTTGAAGGCCTCGCCACGGCCGTTGACACCGCTGAAGCCCAACAGGTGATCGCGTGCGGCACCGGCAGAGAGGCGGCGCGGCCCGGCGAAATTGCCCATGAGTGTTCCAACCAACGTCCCCTCACCCGCCTCACGGCCGAGCATGGGTCCGAGATCAGGCGGCTCGAATGCCAGCATCTGGTTACGCTGGGCGAGCAATGCCTCGACCTCGCGCAGCGGCGTGCCGGCCCGCAACGTGACGACCAGCTCTTCCGGCGCATAGTCGACGATGCCGCTGATGCCCGACATATCGAGCACATGATCGCACATCATCGGTTTGCCCAGCGCCAGCTTGCTACCCGAGCCGCGCACGTCGAGCGTGACGCTTTCGTTCAGCGCCCATTCCACCGCCTGCCGCAGCTCCTTGGCGTCGCGCGGTTTGATCGTGCCGCTCATGGTCGATGAGTCCTAGAACCGCGGGATGTCCGGAAACGGCATCTTGTTGTGATGCACTACGACACGGCCGAGCTCGGCGCAGCGGCGCAGCTTGGGGAAGACCTTGCCGGGATTGAGCAGGTGATCGGGATCGAAGGCGCACTTCACGCGCATCTGCTGGTCGAGGTCGATCTCGGTGAACTGCTCGCCCATCAGGTCGCGCTTCTCGATACCGACGCCGTGCTCGCCGGTGAGCACGCCGCCCACGCGCACACAGAGCCGCAGGATGTCGGCACCGAATTCCTCGGCGCGACGCAGTTCCTCCGGATCGTTGGCATCGAACAGGATCAGCGGATGCAGGTTGCCGTCACCGGCATGGAAGACGTTGACCACGCGCAAGTGATGCTTCTTGGACATCTCGCGCATCTCGGCCAGGACCTCGACCAGCCGTCCGCGCGGCACGGAGCCATCGAGGCACATATAGTCCGGTGAAATCTGGCCGACGGCCGGGAAAGCCGCCTTGCGTCCGGCCCAGAACAGCACCCTCTCCTGCTCATCTTGGCTCACGCGGCAGGTGGTGGCGCCACGGTCCTTGGCGATCTCCTCGACCCGCGCCACCAGGTGATCGACCTCGACTGCCGGTCCATCGAGCTCGACGATCAGGAGTCCCTCGGCATCGAGCGGATAGCCGGCACCGACGTAGTTCTCGGCGCACTTGATGGCATCTTTGTCCATCATCTCCATGCCGCCGGGGATGATCCCGGAAGCAATGACGGCCGCGACGCAATCAGCAGCGCCTGCTTCGGTAGGGAAGCCCAGCAGGACAGCACGCGCGGTGCTAGGTTTGCGCAGGAGCCGCACGGTCACTTCGGTCACGACGCCCAGCAAGCCCTCAGAGCCAGTCATCAGACCCAGGAGATCGTAGCCGCCGGCGTCGAGGTGCTTGCCGCCCAACCGCACCACCTCGCCGTTCATGAGCACCATTTCGATGCCCAGAAGATTGTTGGTGGTAAGTCCGTACTTGAGGCAATGCACGCCGCCTGAGTTCTCCGCCACGTTGCCGCCGATCGAGCAGGCGATCTGCGAGCTGGGATCGGGCGCGTAGTAGAAGCCCTCGTGCTCCACCGCCTTGGTGACACCGAGGTTGGTGACGCCCGGCTGCACGCGGGCGCAGCGGTTGGCATAGTCGATCTCGAGCACGCGGTTGAACTTGCTCATGCCCAGCAAGATCGCATCGCCCACCGGCATCGAGCCGCCGGAGAGCGACGTTCCGGCGCCGCGCGGCACCACCTTCACCTTGTGATCCTGGCAGTAGCGCAGGATGGCCGATACCTGGGCGACCGTATCGGGCAACACGACCACCAGCGGCATCTGACGATAGGCCGAGAGCGCATCGCACTCGTAGGGGCGCATGCCGTCGAGATCGTCGATCACCCCCTCGCCGGGCACGATCGCCCGCAAGGCAGCAACGATCTCGCTGCGGCGGCGCAGGATCCCAGGATCGAGCAACGGCATCTGCATGCCGATTCCTTACGCCAAATAGAAAAGCGGCGGAAGCCGGTGGCCCCGCCGCTCTGTCGTGTTCGGAACGCGTCCGACCAGCCGCAAACTATCCCTGGCGCGCCTTGAAGCGGGGGTTGGTCTTGTTGATCACGTAAACGCGGCCCTTGCGGCGCACGATGCGGCAGTCCTTGTGGCGGGCCTTCACGGACTTGAGCGAATGACGGATCTTCATGGTTCTTCTCAACAAAAAGCCCCGGCAGCGCCGGGGTGAATTCCAAAAGCGGGCGGAAAATAGGGATCGATCCGCTCGGCGTCAACCCTGTTTTGCTCCCAGGACGTCCTATTTCGTCCCAATTTTCTCAATTGTTATAGGACGTTAGGCGGCCACCTCCTAAAGTAAGCCGCAACGAAGGAGAACTCAATGCTAAAGCTGACACTCGCCCAAGCCAACAAGATCGTCGAGGCGGCTTTTGCCGAGGCGCGGAAGATGAAGGTGAAGCCATTGGCCGTGGCGGTGCTCGACGAGGCCGGCCACGTGAGGTCGCTCCAGCGCGAGGATGACGCCAGCATGTTCCGCAACGATGTCGCCACCGGCAAAGCCTGGGCCGCCGTTGGCATGGGCGCCTCGAGCCGCACGCTGCTGCAGCGCGCGAAGGAAAACCCGCATTTCTACGGCGCGCTCTCGGCCACGGCGCAGGGCAAGTTCCTGCCGCAGACCGGCGCCGTGCTGATCAAGGACAAGGACGGCAACATCCTGGGCGCCGCCGGCGCCAGCGGCGGCACGGGCGATGAAGACGAGGCGGTCTGCATAGCGGGTATCGCTGCGGCGGGATTGGTGTCGGGCTGACCCTCCCCTATTGTCCGGCGCCTTATCTGGAAGGGACCATGTTCGAACCTGCCGAGCGTTTGAAGAACGTCAAGGTTTCCGCCTCCGCCGCCATGACCCGCAAGGTACGCGAGATGCGCGCGCAGGGGGTCAAGATCGTCGGGCTGTCCTCAGGCGAGCCTGATTTTCCCACGCCCAAGCATGCCATCGAAGCGGCCCTCAAGGCAGCCCTCGCGGGCGACACCAAGTACCCGGCGCAGGACGGCACGCGCGCGCTCAAGGAAGCGGTGCAGCGCAAGTTCAAGCGCGACAACGGACTCGACTACGCGCTCGACGAGATCATGGTCTCCAACGGCAGCAAGCAGATCATGTTCGGCGCCACCATGGCGAGCGTGAACCCGGGCGATGAGGTGATCATTCCGTCGCCCGGCTGGATCAGCTACGCCGACCAGGTGAAGCTCACTGGCGGCGTGCCGGTTCCCGTCTCCTGCCCTGAGAACAACCAGTTTAGGCTGCGTGCCGCCGATCTCGAGGCCACGATCACGCCCCGAACCCGGTGGGTGGTGTTGAACTTCCCCAACAATCCCACTGGTGCGGTCTGCTCGCGGGCCGAGATGCAGGAGCTTGCGGACGTGCTCCTGCAGCATCCGCGCGTGCTGATCATGGCCGACGAGATCTATGAGCATCTCCTCTATGACGGCCTGAAGTTCTGCTCGATCGCCGCGGTCGAACCCAAGCTGAAGGAGCGCACGCTTACCGTGAACGGCGCGTCGAAGGCCTACGCCATGACCGGCTGGCGCGTGGGCTATGCGGGCGGGCCGAAGGCGATGATCGCCGCCATGACCAACATGCAGGGCCAGGCGACCGCAGGCGTCTCGACCATCGGCCAGGCGGCTGTCGCCGCTGCGCTCGACGGGCCGCAGGACCTGATCAAGGAGCGTGCAGCCGACTACCAGAACCGGCGCGATCTCGTCGTGGGCTGGCTGCGCGAGGCGAAGGGCATCACCTGCCACAAGCCCGAGGGCGCGTTCTACGTCTTCCCCAACATCGCAGGCTGCATCGGCAAGACCACCAAATCAGGCCGCAGGATCGAGACCGACACCGATTTCGTGACGGCGCTTCTCGAAGAGCGCCAGGTGGCGACCGTGCAGGGCGCGGCCTACGGCATGAGCCCTTACTTCCGCATCTCCTACGCGACCGACATCGAAAGCCTGCGCGAGGGCTGCCGTCGCATCCAGGAGTTCTGCGCCGACCTCAAGTAAGGGCCATTCCGGCCTTCACTCCTCCGGCTCGGTCGAGAAGGCGAGCGGATAGCCCTTGCTGCGGCCCATGTCGGTGGCCTCGGTCGCCTTGCTCTCGGCGATGTCGCGCGTGAAGGTGGCGACCACGCAAACGCCCTTCTGGTGCGCGGTCATCATGATGCGATAGGCCTGGTCTTCGCTGGTACGGAAGACGGCCTTCAGGACCTGCACCACGAACTCGCGCGGCGTGTAGTCGTCGTTCAGCAGGATGACCTTGTAGAGGCGCGGCTGCTGGACCTTGGGCTTGGCGATCGTGTCAGGCTTCAAAACGACGTCGTCGCTCATAGGCAGCTCCTACGCCGAGGCGAAATCCTATGCGATCCTAGGACAAAGCCGTCCCCGACCGCCAGCCCTTCGCTTGCGATCAGGCCACCGGCATGGTCTCGGCGAGCGGTGGCTGCTTCACCACCTTTGCATACCAGGCTTCCAGCTTCGGATGACCCGGCCGCCACGGCTCGTTGGCAAAGCGAAAATCAAGGTAACCCAGCGCGCAGCCGATGGTGATCTCACCGATGGTCGTGAGATCGCCCAGCGTCCCGGCCTCTTTCTCCAAAAGGTCGACGGCGCGCTTCACCTTGCCTTGCTGCAGCTCGATATAGGCTTTGCGACCGTCGTCCTGCGGCAGGGCGATTTCGCGCCGTCGGGGCTGGGTGGCGTCGAGGATGCCGTCGCCCAGCGCCGACTGCGTCAGTGCCTTCCAGCGCGCCGGGCCCGCAGGCGGGAAGAGCTTGGGCGCCGAGCCAATGCTGTCGAGGTATTCACAGATCACGGGGCTGTCGTAGATCGCCATGCCGTCATCGGTAATGAACGTCGGTATCTTCGACAACGGATTGTATTGCAACAGCGCCGGATCGGTGGTGCCAATCTTCAGCTGCTCGATTTTGTTGAAGATGCCGCGTTTGATGGCGCATGCCACGACCTTGCGCACATAGGGGCTGGGCCCCCCAAAAGTGAGTTTCATTTGGCTGGTCCTCCGCGATAGGCAATTCGATCGAGCACATATTCGGCGGCCAAGTCGTCCTGCAACGATGCGGCTGAGCGTTGCGCGGGATCGCCGTGGCCACCGCCGCCCGGTGTGCCAAGGGAGACCGTATCGCCCTTCCGCAGCACGTACTGTCTCTTAGGGTCGGACTTCTCGCCGTTGACCCGGAGTTCGCCCGGCGCGCCGTCCTTGCCACCTTCGATGCCGAAGGCCGGAAAGACCGTGCGCTCGGCGAGGAACGACACGACGATCGGCGAGTCGCTGCGGCTCTCTATCAGGATCTCCTGCCCCAGTCCGCCGCGATGGCGGCCAGCACCGCCTGAATCAGGACGCAAGCGCTTATGATGGAAGCGCAGGGGCGCGATGTGCTCGCTGATCTCGATCGAGGTCGAGGAGACGTTCGACGGCCAGGAGAGGCAGGTGACGCCGTCGCGCTGCGTGTTGCCGCCCATGCCGCCGTTGTAGAAGAACATATTGGCGTAGGGCTTGCCGCCGTCGCGCACGCCCGACTGGTTCATGCCCCACATCGGCGAGCCGCACGCCGCCATCACGCGCTCGGGCACGATCTGGCCCAAACAGCCGAACACCAGCATCGGCACGTAGTGGCCAATCAGCATGCGCGAGCCGCCCGAGGCCGGGAACACCGGGTTCACGATCGAGCCCGGCGGCGCCGAGAGCTTGATCGGCCGCCACGCACCCTCGTTGTTGGGCAGGTTGGGGCTGGTGCAGACCTTGACCCCGTACATCGCCATCGCGTTGGTGTAGCAAAGCGCACAGTTGATGGCGCGATCGACCTGCGGGTCGGTGCCGGCGAAATCCATCGCGATCTCGTCGCCCTTGATAGTTAGCGAGAGTTTTAGCGTGATCGGCGTGTCGTGGACGCCGTCGGTCTTGAGCTCGCTCTTGTAGGTGCCATCGGGCAGTTCGCGGATGGCGGCGCGCATCGCTGTTTCGCACCGGCCCTGGATTTCGCGCGCAAGATCGGTGAGATCGGGCAGTCCGTAGCTTTCCATCAAGATGCGCAACCGGTCTTCCATCAGGTCGAGCGCCACGATCTGGGCGTAGAGATCGCCCATCGTCTGATCGGGCGTGCGCACATTCTTGCGAATGATCGTGACCAGCGTCTCATCGGTCTTGCCGGCCGCGATCATCTTCATCGGCGGGATCTGCAGGCCCTCCTCGAAGACCTCGCGCGGCTCGGGCGACCTGATCTTGCCGCCGATATCGGGGGCGTGCGCGGTGGTGGCGCTGAAGGCGACCAGCTTTCCGTCGCGGAAGATCGGCTTGGCCATCGTGACGTCGGGCAGATGGCCGGTGCCGAGCCAGATGTCGTTGGTGATCAACACGTCGCCGGGCTCGAGCTTCTCCGGCGGAAAGAAACGCAGGAAGTGTTTCACCGTCTCGGGCAGCGTGCCGATGAAGCTCGGGATGCTTTCGCTCGCCTGGACCAGCGACTGGCCCGAGGCATCGGTGATGACGCAGGAGAAGTCGTAGCTTTCACGCACGAGAGTCGAGAATGACGTGCGCACCATCGCCGCCGCCGCCTCGTCGACCATGGAGATCAGCCGGCGCCACAGGAGCTCGAGCTCGATCGGATCGAAGGTCCTTGCCATCACACCACCTCCGCCAGAATCGAACCGTCGGGCAACAGCCGCGCCACGGCGCCCGGCCCCACGATAAAGGTACTCTCGTTTTCCTCGAATACCGCAGGACCTTCGATGTCAGCGCCCGGTGTCAAAGCATAGCGATCCCAGACTCGGGTCTGCACGACCTTGCCCGCATCGGGAAAGAAGACCGGACGCGTTCCCTTCTCGGCTGCCGCTGCCGCATGGCGTGTCAACTCGAGCTTCCCGCCCGTGCCCGGCATCGGCGCGCTGACCGACAGCCGCAGGGCCACGAACTGTATCGCCGCTCCCGGCGGCGTTCTCGCGAACAGCGCCTTGTACGCCTCCTCGAATGCCGTGCGCACACCTGTTTCGGCAAGGGATGACGGCATCGCGACCGTGATCTCACTGCCCTGCCCGATGTAGCGCATGTCGGCGAGCCGCTTGATGCTGCGTGCCGCGACCTCAGCGCCGGTGAGGCGCAACACCTCGAGCGCTTCCTTCTCCAGCGCGGCGAAGATCTTCTCCGCCGCCTTCATGTCGGCGCCAGCCAGCGGCTGGGTGAAACTCGCGACACGATCGACGCGCGCCGGCGCCATCAGCATGCCGATGGTGCTGCCCGCACCTGCTCCTGGTGGGCAGACGACACGTTTGACGCCGAGCTTGCGCGCCACGTGCCAGGCATGGACGGGACCGGCCCCACCGGTCGCGAGCAACGCATACTCGGCCGGAATGCGGCCACGTTCGGCGATGGCGACGCGCGCGGCGCCGGCCATGTTCTCGTTCACCACGTCGTGTACGCCAAAGGCGGCTCGCGACGGTTCAACCTTCAACGCATCGCCCAGTTGGGCAAAGGCTTTGTCGGTCGCGACACGATCAATCTTCATGGCGCCGCCCAGGAAGAAGTCGGCATTGAGATAACCCAGGGTCAGATCGGCATCGGTCACCGTGGCTTCGGTGCCGCCGCGGCCATAGCAGGCCGGACCCGGTTGGGCGCCGCTGCTCTCCGGCCCGACATTGAGCGTGCCGAGCTCGCTCCTATGCGCAATCGAGCCGCCGCCGGCGCCGATCTCAATCAACTCGACGGTGGCGATCTGGATGGGCAGCCCAGAGCCGCGCAAAAAGCGCTTTTCGCGGGCGGCCTCGAAGCCATAAGCCACCAGCGGCTCGCCGTCATCGACCAGCGCAAGCTTGGCAGTCGTGCCCCCCATATCGAAGGCAAGCACGCGGTCGAGGCCGGCATTACGACCGAACCAGGCGCCTGCCAGCGCACCTGCCGCAGGACCGCTTTCGAGCAACTGCACTGGCGCGCGCTTGGCCTCGCTGACGTGCGTCAGGCCACCGTTGGACAGCATCAGGAACAGGCCGCCGGGAATGCCCTCTGCACGAAGGGCCTGTTCCAGACGTTCGAGATAGACCTCGGCCAGCGGCCGGACATAGGCATTGGCCACCGTCGTCGAGGCGCGCTGATACTCGCGGATCTCGGGCGCGATGTCGGACGAGAGCGAGATCGAAAGGTTCTGGTAGCGTTCGGCGATCGCCGCACCGATCGCGCGTTCGTGCGCTGGATTGGCGTAGGCGTGCAAGAAGCAGATGGCGAGGCTTTCGACTCCCTGCTCGACGAGCTCGGCCACCTCACCAAGGGCGGCGTCGATATCGATGGGCATTTCGACCGAGCCATCGGGCGCCAGCCGCTCCTTCGCCTCTCGTCGCCAGGACCGCGGGACCAACGGTTTGGGCATCTCGATGAAGAGATCGTAGAGCTCGTACTTGCGCTCGCGGCCGATCTCCAGCACGTCCCGAAAACCCGCCGTCGTGAGCAGGCCGGTCTTGGCGCCCTTGCGCTCGATCAGGGCGTTGGTGAAGAGCGTTGTCGCGTGTACGACGCGGCCCACCTGTTCGGGTCGGGCGCCGGCCTCAGCCAGCACACGCCGCGTGCCTTCGAGCGCACCACGTGCCGGATCGTCCGGTGTGGTGCTCTCCTTCCAAATGACGGCGCGGCCATTGCTTGGATCGTGGATCACGAGATCTGTAAAAGTTCCCCCGATATCGATACCGAGGGAGAGAGGGACACTCATTACGCTTCCTCTTCAATTAATCGGCGCGGATATTGCCCTGCTTCACCACGCGCGCCCAGCGCTCGCGATCTTTCTTGATCAAGGCGGCGAAAGCGTCGGGGCCCTGGCTGAGCGGCTCGAGGCCCTGCTTTGCAAGGGGCTCGGCATTCTTCGGATCGGCCATCGCATCGAGAAACAGCTTGGCAAGCGAGGCCTTGATATCGTCGGGCAGGCCGGCGGGACCCACGAGGCCGAACCAGTTGTTGATGTCGAGGGCCGGAATGTCCTTGGTGAGCAGCGGCAGTTCGGGCGCGAGCGGCGATGGCTTGGCAGCGGCGAGCGCCAGCACGCGCACCTTGCCGCCGCGCGCCTGGCCGATCAGCTCGGAGATATTGCCGAAAAAAATATCGACCTGACCAGCGGCGACATCGGCAATGGCCGGCGCGCCGCCGCGGTAGGGCACGTTGATCATCTTCAGTCCGCCCGCTTCGGCCGCCAGGAACTCGGCGCCGAGCTGGTTGGTCGAGCCGAGCCCGGTCGAGGCATAACTCACCTTGCCGGGATTGGCCTTGGCATAGGCTACCAGCTCCGCGATGGTCTTGAAGGGCGCATCCATGCGCGCAATCACCGCCATCGGCACACCGACGAGATTGCAGATCGGCACCAGTTCCTTGTCGAGGTCGAGCGGGATCTGCGAGCCGGGCACGACCGGCCCGATGGCAAGCTGGCCCATGATGCCGACGCCGACTGTGTAGCCGTCCGGCGGCGACTGGGCGACGGCCTTGAGCGCGATGAAGCCGCCGGCGCCGGTCTTGTTATCGACGATAACGGTGTAGCCATGCTGATGCTGGATAGTGTCGGCCGCGATCCGGGCGGCGATGTCGGCGGTGCCGCCAGGCGGATATCCGACCAGGATCTTCATTGGCTGCTTGGGTGTCCAATCGGCCCTCGCCGACGTTGCAGCAAAGACCAACGGAGCAGCAAGCAGACTTCGACGCAGCATGGTGACACCCTCTCCCCGGTGCGGAGCGTCCAGCAAGCGATGAGCAGGGTCAAGAACGCGCAGCCCGCTTGTGATGAACAAAGCTTGAGGTAGTCTGCGCACGCATGCCTGTTGCGAAACCTGTTTCCGACGTGTGGACGCTACTGGCGGATTGGGCTGAGCTCACTCCCGGGGCGCCCGCCTTTTTGCATGGTGATCGAGCGATCTCTTTCGCCGAGCTTGCCGAACGGTCGCTGCGGGTGGCGCAAGGCCTAGCCGACCTCGGCGTCGGACCGGGCGATCGGGTGGCAATTTGGCTGCCCAACGTGCCGGCCTATCCGCTGCTGTACTTCGCGTGCATGCGCCTTGGCGCGATCGCCGTCGCCGTCAATACGCGCTATCGGGCGGTCGAGGTCGCCGAAATCGTGACCCGTTCGGGCGCCAAGGTGCTCGCCTGCGCGCCTGGCTTTCGCCGTATCGACTTCCTGTCGATCCTGGCAGGAATCGAGTCGCACGCACTCGACGCCTTGAAGGCACTGGTGGTAGTCGGCGATGAGCCCGCGACCATCCCGCCTGCTATCGAGCGGCTGCAACGCGTGCCATTCGACCGTCTGCTTACGCGGCCGCGACGCGGCGCCAACAATGCCGGCACCAAGGCGGTCTGCAACATTTTCACGACGTCGGGCACAACCAGTGCGCCAAAGTTCGTGATGCATCGCCAAGGGGCGATCGCAGGTCACGCCCAGCAAGTGGCCCGTGTCTTCGGCTTCGAGGCGGCGGATACCTTGTCGCTCAGTATCCTCCCGCTTTGCGGCGTGTTCGGCTTCAACCAGACGCTTTCGACGCTCGCGGCGGGCAAGCCATCTGTCCTAGTCGAGTCCTACGACATCGATACGATCGCCGGCCTGATCGAACGTCATCGGCCGACAACGCTGTTCGGCAGCGACGACATGATCGCGCGTCTGCTCGATCGGATGCCCGGCGAGCGACCGATGCCGTCGGTGCGATGGGCGGGCTATGCCAATTTCAATGCCGCCCTCGAATCGATCGCCGAGACGGCCGAGCAGCGCGGTCTCGTGTTGCGCGGCCTCTATGGGATGAGCGAAGTGCAGGCACTCTACTCCGTCCAGCCGATCGAGGCGCCGACGGCGCGGCGCAAGAAAGGCGGCGGCGTGCCGACCTCGCCGCTCGCCCATGTACGTGTGCGCGATCCCGAGACCGGCGCGCTGTTGGGCCCAGGGCAACCTGGCCTGCTGGAATGCGCCGGACCATCGCTAATGGTGGGCTACTGGGGCAACGACAAGGCGACGGCCGAGACCATCACTGCCGACGGCTACATTCGCACCGGCGACCTTGGCGAGCTCGGCGCGGACGGTGGATTCACCTTTCTCAGCCGGATGGGAGACGTGCTGCGGCTCTCCGGCTTCCTGGTCAATCCGCTCGAGATCGAGACCCATATCCAGAAGCTGCCGGGAATCGAGGGCTGCCAGACCATCGCGCTTGCCCGACCTGACGGCGTGCGCGCGGTGTCGTTCGTGACGCTGGCCTCGAGCACCGCGTTCGATGAAGGCGCCGTCATCGCCCATTGCCGGCAGGGCCTCGCCAACTACAAGGTCCCGCTGCGCGTTTTCGCCGTCGACGATTTTCCCAAGACCCCCTCGCCCAACGGCTTCAAGATCCAGCGCAACAAGCTCCGCGAAATGGCCGAGGGTCTTCTGGATTCCTAACCTCCCCAGCAAAGCTGGGGAGGAAGAGAGTTACCACAACCGCTTGCTCGCGATGGCGGCACCCTGGGCCAGAGTTTCGAGTTTGGCCCAGGCAATGTCGGAGTAGACGCGGCCGCCCAACCCGCAATCGCTCGAGGCGATGACGCGTTCGCGGCCGACCAAGCTGGTGAAGCGGCCGATGCGCTCGGCCACCAGCTCCGGATGCTCGACCACGTTGGTGGCGTGGCTCACCACGCCGGGCAGG
The DNA here is from genome assembly GCA_017308235.1 of Alphaproteobacteria bacterium. Classification (GTDB taxonomy): domain Bacteria; phylum Pseudomonadota; class Alphaproteobacteria; order Reyranellales; family Reyranellaceae; genus Reyranella. The sequence goes on from JAFKFL010000027.1 coordinate 147,847, forward strand.
ATCAGCCTGTCGTCGGGCAGCTTGGTCTCCTTCCATACCGACCACTCGTGCTCATGGCGCACGTTGCCGGCCTCGAAGGAATAGGCGCCAGCGTTGATCTTGAGCATCAGCCCGACGATCTCCTTCATGGGGATGTCGGTCATGTGCGGGCCGTGCCAGCTGCCCCAGCAGAGATGGAAGCGGATGCGATCCTGCGGCAGTCCTTTCAGCGCATGGTTCAGCGCCTCGATCTTGGGCGCAGTGAACTTGCGGTACTCCTCGAAGGTTGGTTCGGGATTGATCTGGTCGAAGTTCTCCGCGATCGCCGGATCGTCGATCTGCAGCACCAGCCCGGCTTCGACAATCGCCTTGTACTCCTCGCGCATGGCATCGGCGCAGGCGAAAACGAACTCGTCGTCGCTCTTGTAGTGATGGTTGCCGACGCGGGCGCAGCTCGCCGGACCGATCGAGGTCATGAAACCTTCGCGCACGCCATTGGCCGCGAGTGCCGCCTTGAAGTTGGCAATGTCGGCGGCGATGGCGGCATGGCCAGCGTACTCCACCGGCCCGACGGCGAACGGCCAGGTCGGCAGCGGCGGTCCCGTGGTAATGCCCGACTCCGGATCGGCATAGGCGGTTCGAAAGCGGATGCGGTCGCGGCGGTCGGCGAAGGTCGACAGGACGATGTTGCCCGGCGTCGAGCGATGGACGGGCATCGTGTCGCGATTGACGTTCTCGATCCTGAGTCCGCTCAGCCGCGTGAAGGAGTAGCTCCACCAGGCACGGTAATTGATCTTCGAGCCCATCGACTTGCCGTACTCGCCGTCGCCTGGCACGGCGATCCCCGTCGCGACCTGGCGCTTCACCACGTCGGCTACAGACTCGGTGAGCTTTTTCTGGAACACAGCCTCGTCGATCTTGCCTGCTTCGCGCTGGGCATTGGCGGCAACGAGCTCGTCCGGCCGTGGCAGGCTGCCGGCATGGCTGGTCAGAATGCGGTCGCTGCTATTCCTCATGGCTACCGTCCCTTGAACTTGGCGGGTTTGCGCTTCTCGGTGAACGCCTTCGCGGCTTCGTGGAAATCCTCGGTGAGATAGAGCCGCTCCGGTGCCGTCTGATGCATGATCTCGCGGCTCATGCGATCCATGTACCAGCGCCGGAGCCTCACCGTCGAACGCACGCTGAGCGGCGGGTTCTTGATCACTTCCCCGGCAAGCTGGCGTGCCATCTCCAGATACTTGCCCTTGGGCGCCACGCGATTGACCAGGTTGGCCTGGAGCGCTTCCTCGGCGGTGAAGAAGCGTCCCGTAAGAGCGGCTTCCATCGTAAAGGCGCCGCCACCGCGAAAATGCATCAGGCCCCAATACTTGCCCGCGCCAAGGCCGCGAGACGTCTCGGTGATCTGGAAGCGCGTGCCCTCTTCCGCCACGATCAGATCGCATTCGAGCACGATGCCGACCGACAGGCCCAGCACATAGCCGTGGGGTGCCGCGATCACCGGCTTCCAGTTCACCGCCTTGGTCAGCAGGTCGGCCGAATGGGTGCCGCGTCCTTGCGGACCACCAAGCTTCAGGAATTCCTCGCGACTGCGGAGCTGACGCTGATGGACGTCAGCGCCGCTCGAGAATGCCCGCCCACTGCCATGCAGGATGGCGATCTCGGCCTCGTCGTCCATGTCGAAGCGATGCAATGCCTCTCCCAGCAAGCCAACCAGCTCGTCGTTGAAGGCGTTGAGCTTCTCTGGCCGGTTGAGGGTCAGAATGACGATTGCTCCGTTCCGCTCGTAGTCCACCAGCGCCATCGCTTCCTCCTTTGCAGTCGCTTCCCGCAATGCTTGCTGTCATGCTAGCCGACAAATCTCGGGAGGGGGACCATGCCAACAATACGCGTGGGAATCGCCGTCTTGTCGCTTGTGCTGCTCGCAAGCCCGGTGTTTGCACAAAAGAAATACGATCCCGGCGCTTCGGACAGCGAAATCAAGCTCGGGCAAACGATGCCCTACAGCGGGCCATTGTCGGGTTTCATCACGCTCGCCAAGGCCGAGATCGCCTACTTCGCGATGATCAATGACCAGGGCGGCGTGAATGGGCGCAAGATCAACCTGATCTCGCTCGACGATGGCTTCAGTCCGCCCAAGACGGTCGAGCAGACCCGCAAGCTCGTCGAGGATGATCGGGTCCTGGCCATCTCCGGCTCGCTTGGCACGTCGACCAACGCCGCGGTCCAGAAGTACCTCAACCAGAAGAAGGTACCGCAGCTATTCCTGGCGACAGGAGCAAGCCGCTGGAACGATCCCGAGCACTTCCCCTACACCATGACGCTGACGCCGATCTATCAGGCCGAAGCCAACATCTATGCCGCCTATGTCCTGAAGAACGTACCCAATGCCCGGGTCGCGGTCCTCTATCAGAATGACGATTTCGGAAAGGACTTTATCAAGGGCTTCAGCGACCGGCTGGGCGACAAGGCCAAGGAGGTCATGGTCCGTACCGTAAGCTACGAGGTCACCGATCCCACCGTCGACTCGCAGATCATCGACCTTGCCTCGACCAAAGCCAATGTCTTCCTGAACATCACCACGCCAAAGTTCGCCGTCCAGGCGATCCGCAAGGCCCATGAGCTTGGCTGGAAGCCGATGCAGTTCATCGACAACCCCGCAGCTTCGATCGGCGTGGTCATGCGGCCGGCTGGTGTCGAGGCCGCGAAAGGCGTCATTTCAGCTGCTTTCGTCAAGGATCCGACGGATCCTCAATATAAGGACGACCCCGAGTTCCAGGCCTGGGTTGCCTGGATGAAGAAGTACTATCCCGCCGGCAGTCTCGAGGATCCGCAGAACGTGGTGGGCTATGTCCAGGGTCAGGCCATGGTGCAGGTCCTCAAGCAGTGCGGCGACGTCCTCACCCGCGAGAACGTCATGAAGCAGGCTGCCAACCTGAAGGACTTTCATCCCGCCATGCTGCTCAAGGGCATCAACATGAACACCAGCCCCACCGACTACCAGCCGATGGAGGAGATGCTGCTGCAGCGCTTCAACGGCGAGCGCTTCGAGGTGTTCGGCGAGCTTCTAAGCGCGCGCGTCAAATGACCGATCGGGAATTTGCAACAGGAGAAGTGAGCAATGGCCAAGCGTAAGAGCATCAACTATCCGGGCTTCAAGCACGAGAACCCGATCCCCAACGCGAGCCGCGTCGGCAACATCCTGATGTCGAGCGTGATCAGTGGCCGCGATCCCGCAGGCGGGCCGATGCCCACCGATCTCGATGGCCAGGTCATCAACGTCTTCAAGCAGATCCGGCTGTGCGTCGAAGCTGCCGGCGGCACGGTCGACGACATCGTCAAGGTCAATTTCTGGATGAAGGATCCGGCGACCGGTCGCAAGGCGCTGAACGGCGAGTGGTCCAAGATGTTTCCGGACGCGGACGCACGGCCCGCACGGCACACCCTCAGTCTTGGTGCCAATAGTCCTGCCCATCTCACCTGTGACTTCGTCGCGGTGATCGGCGGGTAGACCTTCTCTCCGGACTATCGTCCGGGCAGCCGCAGGTTCGCAACCGCAGCCCCGAAGAAGGCTTGCGGTTGCGATTGTTGCCGCACACCCAGCCGTCGCTCGAGGGACTCGACGCAGGATTTCGTGCCCGATGCCACCTGGCGCCAGGTGCGGGCCGCGTCGAGCTGCTGCAGGAAGCATTGGTCGTAATAAGTATAGTCGTCATCCGCGCCGCAGCCGAAGCTGGTGCGATCGATGGCGGCGGCCGTCAGGATGATGCGATTGGGCTGGCTCGTCGCGGCATTGATGAAGGTGCCGCTATGGCAGGCCGACACGACCAACACCGTGGGAACGTTGCCGCAGCTCTCGGCCAACGCCCGATCGAGCACCGCCGGGCCGAAGATCCGCCGGTCAGCGCGCAGAAAAAAGCCGCGCGGCTCGCCATGGCTGGTGATGTAGACGAAGCAGGCGTCACCGCCGACGGTGCGCAAACCGTCCAGAACGTTGGTCGAGGTGGCAAGGCTGGCGCCCGACGCGCGGTCGGCCGTGAAGGCCCGGATGGTGTGTACGCCAAGCGCGCCCAATCGCTCGCGCAGCGTGTCCACCGCGTTGTCGAAAGCCGGGCTGCTGTCGTCGCCACCCACCAGCATCGCATGCCATCCCGCAGCGGGCACCGACGTGATCGCTCCCTTCAGGGCCGGCCGGTCTGCGACCGGTGCCGTCCGCGGCGCGTCTCCAGAGGAAGGCGCGCAGGCGGCGAGAAGCAACGCGACAAGAACCGCCACGACGCGCACCGACATGCGGACGCCTCCATTTATCAATGGGTATCCCTCAATTGGTTGGCCGCTTCGCCCCTACGGAACGCAACGCCATCTCGACATAGAGCGTTGCCATCTGCTCCTCGGCGAGACGGCCGCCGGGACCGTACCACATGGACACATGCGTGCATTGGTCAAGCAAGGCCATCGCCACGGTCTTGAGATCCTCGCGACCCTCGACCTTGGGCGGACTGAACACGCCGCTCGCCACGCCTTCTGCCAGGATGCCGACCAGTACGTCCCGGATCGCCCGCCGCGAGCGGCGGATGTCCGAAACGCGGTTGGCATCGAGCCAGCTGATCTCGCGATTGGCGACCAGCGCCTCGACCCGCAGCCGGCAGTGGCGCATGACATAGGCCCGCACGAAGGCCGCGAGCTTGGCGCTCGGATCGTCGCCCGCTTCGGCCACAGCCTGCTGGCAGATCCGCTCCAGCTCGGCCTGGGTCGAGGTGATGATGTCGTGCAGCAGCTCGTCCTTGGACCGGAAGTGATTGTACAGCGCGCCCTGCGTCAGCCCGCAGGCCTTCATGATGTCGCGCACCGTCACGACCGGGTAGCCGCGCTCGGCGAACTGACGAAAGGCGGCAGCACGGATTGCTTCCACCGGCGGCCTCCCCTCGCGCTCGATCACCGTCGATGCCGCGGGCGGCGGCCGGACCGTTTTGCGCTTGGTCATGGCGCGGCTCCCGCCATATCGCGCACCAGCTTCCAGGCCAGGTCGGCCGCCGGCCGCACCAGCTTGCCCGACTCGGCGGCGCGCACATTGGACGCCGTGCCGTCGAGAGAGCGCGCATAGACGCCCTGCCGGATGCAGGACACGCGAAAGAGATTGTATGCCATGTAGAATTCCCAGAGCGCAGGATCGGGTACCGTTCGTTTCGACAGATCGCAATAGTGGGCGACCATCTCCTGCTCGGCTGGCAAGCCGTGCGACGCGAGGTCGTGCCCCTCGAGGCCGCCCCAGTCCTTGGGCGTACGCCACAGCATGCAGAGATAGGAAAGCTCGGCTAGCGGATCACCGAGAGTCGAAATCTCCCAATCGATTATGCCCAGCACGCGCGGCTCGCTTGGGTGATAGATCATATTGTCGAGGCGATAGTCGCCATGCACCAGCACGGTCTCGTCGTTGGCAGGCAGATGCGCCGGCAGCCAATCGAGGAGCCTGTCCATTGCCTCGATCTTCTCCGTCTCCGATGCCTTGTACTGCTTGCCCCAGCGCGAGATCTGGCGCGCGACGTAGCTGCCCGGCCGACCAAAATCGGCCAAGCCCAGCGCTGCATAATCGACGGCATGCAGCTTGGCGAGGGTCTCGCACTTGGCTTGGTAGATCGCCTGCCGCCCCTCCTTGGGAACGTCTGGCAGCAACGGATCCCACAGCACACGGCCGTCGCAATATTCCATGATGTAGAACGCTGTGCCCACGACGCTCTCGTCCTCGCACAGCGCATAGGCGCGCGGGGTCGGTACGTCGGTCTTGTTCAAGGCCGAGATGACGCGGAACTCGCGGTCGACGGCATGGGCCGACGGCAGGAGCTTGCCGGGCGGCTTGCGCCGCAAGACATAGCGGCGGCCGGCGCCATCGGTCAGGCGGTAGGTCGGGTTGGATTGGCCGCCCTTGAACTGCTCCACCTGCAGGGGTCCTGCGAAGCCTGGCACGTTGGCCGACATGAATTGGGCCAGTGCCGCGGGATCGAAACGGTGCTTCTCCTGCACCGCCATCGTGCCGATATATTCCGTGCCTTTTCGCGCCACCAAGAGCTCCTGAACGAGCGTTTACCGGGGCGGAGTTTGCTCGTCCGTTCGCAGGCACGCAATATGCCGAAAGTCGTCAATCCTCAGCCGGAGAGACCTCCCGGCCCGTAGCCGCCACCGCCGGGGGTACGGATCGCGATCCGATCGCCGCGAACCAGCGTGTGGGTCTCCCGGATATCGATCTGCGTATCATTGATGAGAATTTCGCCCGGCGCGCCCGGCTCACCGCCAAACAGCCCGTGCGCGGGATGACGGGTACGTTCGGCGTTGAAGCCGATCGTGTAGCGGCCGTCGTCGACCACCTCGAACTCGGTTTCGAGTCCCAGCCCTCCGTTGTGACGGCCGGCGCCGCCCGAGCCCGCCCGCAGTCGCTTGAAATTCACCCGCACCGGCGCCAGTTGCTCGATCACCTCGACCGGCGCGCCGGTGATGTTGCTGGGCCAACTGGTCGCGTTCAGCCCATTGCGTCCGGACGATGCGCCCATGCCGCCGTTGAAGAAGCATTTCAGCACCACCGGTTGGCCCGCCGCGTCCGATCCACGCATCAGGAAGCTCCAGATCGGCGAACCGACGCCCGCGATGACCCGTTCCGGCACGACGGTCGAAATGGCCTGCAGCACCAGCCCCGGCAAGTAGTGCCCGACGAGAGCCCGGTTGGCACCCGAGTATGGATATTCGTGATTGAGGATGCTGCCTTGGGGCGCCATCACCTCGATCACGCGGAAGGATCCTTCGTTGTTCGGGCTGTCCGGATCGAGGATGCACTTCAGCGCATACACCGTCATCGCGTAGGTGTAGCAATAGGCGACGTTCAGGGCGGCCGGGATCTGGGACGAGCTTCCCGCGTAGTCGACGACCACGCGATCGTCTGCCGCCGTGACCGCGACCCTGAGCTCGATCGGCTGGCTCATGCCATCGGTGTTCTGTCGGGCCGTGTAGGTGCCACGCGGCAGCCGCGATACGGCCTGCCGCATCGCCTGGTCGGTGCGGGCAAAGGTGGCCTCGCCAAAGGGCTCCAAACTGTCCAGCTGCCATTCGTCCATGACCGTGAGCAGGCGGCGCTTGACGAGATCGAGCGCCGCCATCTGGCCGAACAGATCGCCCAGCACCTGGTTGGACGAGCGGACGTTTTTACCGAGCAGGCGCAGCAACGTCTGGTCGAGCACGCCGCGCTCGGCGAGTTTCATCGGCAGGATCTGGAAGCCTTCCTCGTAGACGTCGGGGATCTTCTGCGCGCCCGAACGCCCGCCAATATCGGCCGCATGCGCGGTGCTTGCAGCAAAGCCAACCAAACGTCCCTGCCGGAAGATCGGCATCGCGAGGCTTATGTCGAACAGATGGCCTGTTCCCATCCAGGGATCGTTGGTCACTAGGATGTCGCCTTCGTGGAGGTTGCTGGCACCGATCTCCCGGATGAAGTGCTTCACCGTTTGCGGCAGGCTGCCGATGAAGATCGGAATGCATTGCGTGCCCTGGGCAAGCAGCCTGCCCTCAGCGTCGGTGATCACGATGGAATAGTCGCCCGACTCCCGAACGACGGTCGAGAACGAGGCCCGTGCGAGAGAGGCCGAAGCTTCGTCGACGATGCCGATCAGGCGGCGCCACAGGACCTGGAGGCCGACATTACCCATGTCCGATGCTTCATAGCCTGCGCCTTTCGCGGCAACGACCGATACGGCCACGACATCGGTCTTGAGCAATTGCGCACGATCGCCGGGCCCCAGCACGAGGGTCGTGCCGCGCTGCTGCAGCAGCATCGGACCATCGATCGATTGGTCCACCTCAAAGGCATCCCAACGCTGCGGCACGACGTGGTGGAGAATATCGCTGCCGGGCAGTCGCAAGCCGCGTTCCGTCGCGGGCGGCAGGCGGTCACTGGACGGCGATGCAAACTGGAGAGGTGCGGCGCCATCGACGAAGGCAAGCGTGGCCGTCACGCGGATGTTGACCACCTCGATCACGCCCCAGTCGACCACACGCCCGAACACCGCCTTATATTCCCGCTCGAAAGCAGCGCGCAGCTCATCGATCGACGATTCGTCATAACGGCCGTCGGGCAAGCCCACGAACAGATCGAACCCCTGGCCGCTGTAGCGCATGTCGGCAAAACGCGACAGGCGTGCCCTGCTTGCCGCGAGTCCCATGGCCTCGATGTCATGCCGGATCTCGATTTCCAGTTCGCGGAACCGACTTTCCAGTGCACCGGCCGCTCCAGTTGCAAGCGCCATCGAGACGAACGCCACCCGATCGATGCGTGCCGGTGCCAGGACGAGGCCAATGGCAGACGCCACGCCCGCTTCCGGTGGGCAGATCAGCTTCTCGATGCCGAGCTTTCGTGCCACGGCCGCGCCATGCAAAGGGCCGCCTCCTCCCGTCACGACCAACGCCAGGCTCGAAGGATCACGACCGCGCTCGGCAGCGTGCACGCGCGCCGCTCCCGCCATGTTCTCATTCGCCAGATCGAAAACACCACTCGCGGCATCCAGAGGCTTTAGTCCGAGGTCCTCGCCCAAACACCCGAAAGCGGCGCGCGCGGCTCGGGTGTCGAGCTGGATCCCGCCATCGGCGAAATAGGCCGGATCAAGAGAGCCGAGCAGGAGGTTTGCGTCGGTGACCGTGGGATCGCTTCCGCCCAGGCCATAACAGACCGGCCCCGGATCGGAGGCAGCACTCTGCGGGCCCACCGCCAGCAGACCGAGTCCGTCCTTGCGCGCAATACTGCCGCCGCCTGCGCCGATCTCGAGGAGATCGACTGTCGGCAAACGCAACGGCAAACCGCTATCGGGAACGAATCGCTTCTCACGGGCCGCCTCAAGGCGATGCGTGACCAGCGGCGTGCCGTTCTCGATGGTGCAGAGCTTGGCGGTCGTTCCACCAATATCCAGCGCCATGATGTGATCGACGCCGGCCAGACGCGCAAAATAAGCCGCCGCCAGTGCACCCGCGGCCGGACCTGATTCGAGAAGCTGGATCGGCGCTGCCATGGCGCGATCCAGGGTCGTCAAACCGCCGTTCGACAGCATCACATAGACGGGTGCTTTGACCCCGGCAGCGTTGAGGTCGAGGCCGAAATTGCGCAAGTAGCGTTCGGCCAACGGCTGAATGTAGGCATTCGCGATCACCGTCGAGAACCGTTCGTATTCGCGAATCTCATTGGCGACGCGATGCGAAAGCGACATTGCCAGATCGGGATGACGGCGGCGGACGATATCGTACGCGCGCTGCTCGTTCACCGGATTGACGAAGGCATTCACGAAGCCGACGGCGATACTCTCGCAGCCCGCTGTGAGGGCGCGCTCCACCGCGGCCAGCAGGCCTCCCTCCTCGACGAGCTGCAGCACCGCGCCATCGGCGGCAACGCGTTCGGCAACCTCGAACCTCCGTTCTTGGGGGCAAAGCGGCCGGGGCATCTGAATGAAGAGATCGTAGAGCTCGTACTTCAGTTCCCGCCCGATCTCCGTGACGTCACCGAACCCTTCAGTCGTGATCAGGCCGACGGTGGCGCCCTGGCGTTCGATCACCGCGTTGGTGAACAGGGTCGTGGCATGGACGACCCGAACGATCTCGCCGGGTTGCCGGCTGCTCGCGGCCAGCAGCGTTTGCAAGCCTCGAACGACCGCCTTATTGGGCTCTTTCCTGTTCGTCAGCTCCTTATGGGCATTGAGCGACCGCGTAACCTCATCGAACAGCACGAGATCCGTGAAGGTCCCGCCGATATCGATCCCCAATACCAAGCCCATGCCTGCTCCTGGCCCCTTCTCCGCCTGCAACCCGCCGCTTAGTTCTTCTTCAGGCCAAGCCCGTTGATGATCGGCTCCCATCGGTCGTAGTCGGCCTTCATGATTGCAGCCAAACCGTCTGAGGTGCTGCTGACCGGCAACAGACCGAGGCCGAGATACTGCTTACGTACGGCCTCGTCAGCCAACGACACTTTGACCGCCTCCGCCAGCGACTGGACGATCTTCGCTGGAGTCCCCGCTGGCGCCAGCAAACCGAAATATTGCTCGACGAAGAGGCCGGGCAGCATCTCTGAGAGCGGTGGAACACCTTCCAACAAAGGCGTCGCCTGGAGCGATGTAACGGCGAGCGCTTTGACGCCCTTGTTCAGGCCCATGGCGGTTCGCGCATCCGGCAAGCTGGTGATCGTCATCTTCACCTCGCCCGTCGACAGCGCAAGGTTCACCTGAGTGCCATTTTGATAGGGCACGAAATACATCTGGATGCCTGCCTTCTGCTGCAGCAGCTCCGTCGCCAGATGGCCGAACGAACCGACGCCCGGCGCGCCGTAGTTCACCTTGCCCGGATTAGCCTTCACATAGGCAATGAACTCGGCGACGTTGCTGACCGGCAGATCGGGGCTCACGACCATGACCATCGGCGCCGTGGCCACTTGCGACACCGGCGCGAAGCTCTTGCGATAATCGAACGGCTGCCGCTCCTGCAAAAGCGGTGCCAGCGTATTCCCCGAATTGGGCACCAGCAGCACGTTGCCGTCAGGCGCAGCCGTCGCGACGGCATGGGCGGCGATGCTGCCTGTTGCTCCGGGCTTGTTCTCCACCAGCACGCGACGGCCTACCCGCTCCTGCAGCGGCTGTTGCAGCGAACGCGCCACCATGTCGCTCGTCCCGCCTGGCCCGTAAGGGACGACCAGGCGAAGCGGCTGATCCCCTATGCTTTGCGCGTGCGCCATCCCGGCACATGCGATGAGAGCCAACGCGCACAGAATATTCCGAGCCTTCATCACCCTGCTCCCGCTTCTCAGGACATGAGTTGCGAGAGAGGCGCCACGCGGCCGCCGCCCTGCTCGATCGTGCGCCGGATCGTGGTGGCGAGCTCGACCGCTCCTGGCGTGTCGCTGTGCACCAGGATGGAGCGGGCTTCGATGCGGATGCGTTGGCCATCGATGGTATCCACCGTACCATCGTTCAACAGTTGGCTAACGCGCCGGGCGACCGCCTCTTGATCCTTGATCAACGATCCCGGGACCTTGCGCGAAACCAGGCGACCTTGAGTATCGTAGGCTCGATCGGCCAGGAATTTCCCCATGGTGCGTAAGCCGGCGCGCTGGGCGGCGAGGATCGTCTCGCTTCCAGGTGTCGTGGAGACGACGAGGTCGCGGTCAAAGGAAGCGACCGCGCCGATCAACGTCTCGGCCAAAGCACGATCGACTGATGCCATGTTGCCCAACGCGCCATGGAAATTCATATGGGTCACGCGGCAACCGGCTGCCTTTGCGATGGCATGCAGCGCGCCCAGTTGATAGAGCACGTGCTGCGTGAACTCGGCGGCGTTCACATCCATCGGGCGACGGCCAAAGCCTTCCAGATCGTCGAAGCCGACATGTGCGCCGATATCGACGCCGCGCGCCTTCGCGGTGGCCACCGTCCGCCCCATGATGACGGCATCCCCCGCGTGATAGCCGCAGGCGACATTGGCCGACGAAATGATACCCAACAGTGCCTCGTCGTCGGCAATGCGCCAGCGGCCGAAGCCTTCGCCCAGGTCGGAATTAAGATCGAGTTCCATGGCGTCCCTCCGTCTCGGTTGTAATCTCGGCCAGCGGCATATCGGCATCGATCAGGCGGCCGGTCTCGACCAGAAGCCGTACCAGCACGCCGGCGCGGCCGGCGACAACCGGCCGATAGAGACGTTCGACTTGAATGAGGCCGATGACATCGCGCGCGCCCACCCTGTCGCCCGGCCGCGCGAACGGATCGGGCCGTGCGGGATGGCGGTCAAGGAATCGACCAGCTATTGGAGATCGCACGAGATGAAGACCACCTGCCGCTGGAAAGACCAGGCGCAAGCGCAGGCCCGGCTGCTCGAGCTCGATCTCACCCAAGCCCGCGGTTCGCGCCCACGCCGCGATCCCGCGAATGTCGTCGAGCGACAGCGGCTTTAGCGCATCGTTCATGACAGCGCATCGCCTCGGCAAAGGCGCGCCTGCGTTTCAACCTCCGCCAGGTACGTCGCTGTCTCCCGTTGCGCCGTAGCGGCCTGTTGCTGCGTTACCGACACGAAGCGCAACCTCGCACCCGGTCGCGCTTGGCCCAAGCGCCACAAGTCGGCATCGATCACGACGCCGATCTTGGGGTAGCCGCCGGCCGAGTTGGCATCGCGAAGCTGGATGATGGGCTGCCCGGAAGGCGGCACCTGCACAATGCCCGGCACGATTCCGCTTGAGCGGATTTCCAGCGGCTGGTCGAGATGCAACGGCGTGCCCATCAATCGAAACCCCATCCGATTGCTCTGCGCACTCACGATCCAGGCTTCCTGCCAGAACGCACGGCGCGATGCCTCCGGGAAGGCATCGTGCTCGGCGGCGGGAACGACGCGAAGGACGGTCACGTCACGCGCTCCGTCAACGGCCGCTGCCGCGAGTGCTACTTCGGGCGGCTCCGCCCCGATGCCACCGTGGGGCTGCCGGGCCTGCGAGGCCGTGCCGCAAGCAAGCCTGTCGCCTGCTTCCAGCGCGCGACCTCGATGACCGCCGTAGCCAATACGCAGGCAGGTGCTGCGCGAGCCGAGCACGACAGGTACGTCCACGCCGCCCGCGATCGTCAGATACGAACGCGCCCCCGACACTGGCGACTGTAGCACGAGGCTTTGGCCTGCCCGGGCATTCGTGCTCCACCACGGCGGCAACAACGTGCCGTCGAGCCGCGCTCGACAATCGGCGCCGGTGATGGCCACGGCCACATCCGATCGGAACTTCACCTTGAACGGGAACATCTGGATCTCGATGCCGGCCGCGCCTGCGGGGTTACCGAGCAGCAGATTGCCCGTCGCGAGAGCCACATCGTCCATCGCGCCCGACGTTCCCACGCCATAATGACGAGCGCCGAAGCGGCCGAGGTCCTGAACCGAATTCAGAGGCGGCGTCTGCACGATCTCGATCATGCGACGATCGCCTCGATGCGGAAGCGGACCCGGTCGCCCGGGTAGAGCACCGACGGCGGATCACGGAGCGGATCGAACGGCACCAGCGGCTCGCTGAGACAACCGATGGCGTTCCAGCCGCTGGGACCCGCGGCGGCACCGATCGAAGTCTGTATCCCGCCGATGGCGATCGTGCCGGTTTGCTTGCGCATCACCGGCTCGTTCTTGCGCGGCGTAAAAAGGCGTGGATCGAGTCCGAACAGATAACCGAAGCCCGGCGAACTGCCGGGCGCAAAGACGACATAGTCGGTGGCGGCGTGGAGTTGCGCAGTCTCTCTGGGCGTCATCCCTGCACGATCAGCGACGAGGCCAAGATCATCGCCAAGCTCTCCACCGTAGATGACCGGCAGCTCGACCAACCGGCCCGCCTCCGGCGTATCGTTCACAGTGGGCCACGTCGACAGCAACCTCGCCTGCAAGGCCTCCGGATCGCAGCTTTGCGCGTCGAAGATCACCAAGAGGTTCGACATGCCGGAAGCGGCTTCACGGATGCCAGGCCAATCGGCTACCTGGCGTGCCAGTGCCCAAATGCGGCGCTGGTTCGCCAGATCGAGTGCGCCCGGCGCCTGGAACAGGAGCGCCGAGCTGCCCATCGGGCTCACTCTCGGTTGTTCCACGTCACCCCCTGTTCGCGTGCAATCGCCTCAGGTGAGTTCGCGGCAGAAAGCCACGATACGCCGGCAGCCTTCGCGCAAGCGTTCGGTGTCCGTGGCGTAGGAGACGCGCACATAGGGGCTGAGCCCATAGGCGGCACCCTGCACGATCGCGACATGCTTCTCATTCAGCAAAGCCATCACGAAATCGCGGTCGGTCTCAATGCGCTGGCCGCCGGCACTGGTGCGGCCGATGCAGCCTGCGATGTTTGGGAAGACATAGAACGCGCCTTCGGGCGTGCTGCAATGCATGCCCGGCGCTTCATTCAGCATGCCGACAACCAGGTCGCGCCGTTCTCGGTAGGCTTCGGCGCGCGCTCGCAAAAGATCCTGCGGGCCATCGAGCGCCGCCGTCGCGGCCGCCTGTCCGATCGTGGACACGCCGCTGGTCGTCTGGCCCTGGACATTCAGCATGGCATTGATCAGCGGTTTCGGTCCGCCGGCATAACCAATGCGCCAGCCGGTCATGGCATAGGCCTTGGAAGCGCCGTTCACTGTCAGCACCCGATCGCGCAACTTCGGCTCGACCTGGGCGATGGTGCAGAACTCGAAATCGCCGTAGATCAGGTGCTCGTACATGTCATCGGTCATGACCATGACGTGCGGATGCTTCAGGATCACGTCGGCCAGGGCCCGCATCTCGCTTCGCGTGCAGGCCGCACCGGTCGGGTTGCTGGGGAAATTCAGGATCACCCATTTCGTCTTTGGCGTGATGGCGGCATCGAGGTCTTCGGGCCGCAACTTGAAGCCGCTGTTCTCCGTGCACCGCACGATCACCGGCACGCCGCCCGCGAACTTCACCATCTCGGTGTAGCTTACCCAGCACGGTACCGGCACGACGACCTCGTCGCCCGGATCGACCGACGCCATCAACGCATTGAAGATCGCTTGCTTGCCGCCGTTGGTCACAATGATTTCGTCGACCGCATAGTCGAGATCATTGTCCCTCTTGAACTTGCGCTGGATTGCTTTCTTCAGTGCCACCGTGCCGCTCTGGGGCGGATATTTCGTATCGCCACCCTGCGCGGCCTGCCCCGCCGCCTGCACGGCATTGTCGGGAGTCGCAAAATCGGGCTCGCCCTGCGAGAGCGCAATGACATCTCCCCCCTTGGCCCGCGCCAACGCGGTCATAGCACTCGATGCCCCAACAGCAACATCTCGCAGACGAGCAGCAGGAACGAACATGATGACGCCCTTCCAACAAGAATTGAGTTTGATCGATCGTATCGTACAATCAAATGTCATTTTATAGAACGAAAAGGTCGCGTCAACTCGATGAGCTATGCCTGCAAGAGCCCCGGCCGATTCCTTCGATCGAATGGTGCGTTGCTAGGGCGCCCAGCCAAAGATGGTGGAGAGTTCGGCGGCGGATTTGGCGAGCAGTGGCGCCAGCACGCTTGCGGAATCGGCTGTTAGACGGAAGGCCGGACCCGACAAAGTCAGGGCTCCGATGAATGTGCTCCCGCCACCCAGGATCGGCGCACTCATCGATGCGGTCTCCGCAATGCGCAAGCCCGACGTGAAGATCGGCGCGAACGGCCCATCGACCGCCCCCACGTTGCGCCCAGGCAAGCGCCGGAGAACAAGTCCGGTTGCCGTCTCATCCGCCGTCAATGGCGACGCTTGCGCAAGCGGTGCCGCGTCGCGAACAGCCTGGTCCGCTTCCACGCGCACCACGCAAATCCGCATGTTTCCTTCGACCAGATAGAAGGAAGCGCTCTCCCCGGCTTCGGCCGCCAGCGCGACCAAGCGGGGCCTGACTTCGCGGTCGAGATGGAGCGACTCTCGAAAGATCGCTGCCAACGACAAGAGCTGCCCACCCAGCCGGAATCCGCCAACCGGAAGTTTCACCAGAAGGTTGGCGCGCTGCAGGGACACCGCCAACCGCAGGATGGTGCTTTTGTTGAGACCTGTCCGGTTCGCGAGCTCCGCCAAGGTCAAGGCGCCATCTCCCGGACGAAAGGCCTGGAGCAGAGCCAGCGCCCTATCGACTGCTATCGTGCCTTCGCCACTCATTGCCGCGCGCCCTTTGTCCTTAATTCCTATCCATAGCTTGCCGAACGACAGCTCGGATAGGTGGTTGCAATTATCATTTCATTAAATGAAATATATTGTCATCTGATGCAACGGCAATTAAATTGAAGCCGCTTGGTTGCTTCAGAAGGGTTCACCATGAAGCGTCGCTCGTTGCTTGCCCTCCCCGCTCTGCTGGCTGCGCCGCATGTGGTGCGCGCTCAAAAGAGCTATCCCAACGAACCCATCTCGCTTGTGGTCGGCCTCGCTCCCGGCGGTTCCGGCGACGGCACGATGCGCATGGTGGCGGCCAAGGCGACCGAGGAACTCGGCGTGCAAATGATCGTCGACAACCACCCCGGCGGCGCGCAGACGATCGCACCCACCAAGGTCATGCGAAGCAAGCCCGATGGTTACACGCTCGTGCAGACCACGACGAGCGCATTTGGAACAGTCCCCTATTTCCAGCACGTGCCGTACAATGTCGAAACGGATTTCACGTACATTGGCCAATACGCAAGGCTTCCGTCGCCCAACTACGTGCTCACGGAAAGTCCGATCCGGAGCTGGGCGCAGCTGATCGACTTCGCAAAAGCGAATCCAGGCAAGCTGCGGTGGGCGGCGGCGACTCCGTTTTCCGCACCGCATCTCGCCAATGCCGCAGCCTTCCAGCAGCTCGGACTCGATACCATCTTCGTGCCTTTCAAAGGCGGCGCCGAAGCCGTTTCGGCCCTGCTCGCCGGTCAGATCGATCTGGTCGTCTCGTCGGACTACGGCCCGTTCTTGTCGGCCGGGAAGGTTCGACTGCTTTCGGAGATCGGTGACGACCGCATGCCGGGCATGGAAAACATCCCGACCTTCGGTGAGCTCGGCTACCCGTTGCCGGTACGAATCATTTTCGGAATCGCGGGCCCCGCGAACTTGCCGCAGAACGTCGTCCAAACCTGGACCAACACACTTCGGAAAATTAGCGCTTCTCCCGACTGGACGACTCTCCTAGGGCGTTACATGGCGCTGCCGTCGCTGGTGCTCGGCGATGATTTTCGCAAGCAAATGGTCGACGACTACCAACGGCTCGGCAAGATCCTGCCGGGGCTCAAGATCGAACATTAGATCGGAGGACATGCAATGATCGGCTTCAGGATTCTCGAGCGCCACCGCCAGGTCGACAAAGCGACCATCGAGAAGTTTCGAGAGATTCCGGTCGCCAACGTAAGCGATGTGATGTCTCGCATGACGGCAGGCGGCGCGGCGCTTCGCCCCCTGCACACAGGCGGCGTCCTGGCTGGTCCGGCCGTCACGGTGAAGACCCGCCCTGGCGACAATCTCATGGTGCATCATGCCTTCAACACGGCAGCGCCTGGCGATGTCATCGTGGTCGACGCCGGTGGCGACCTTACGAACTCCATTGTCGGCGAACTCATGCTCACTCACGCTAAAGTGCGTGGCCTGGCCGGTGTCGTGATCTATGGCGCCGTGCGCGACTACGGTTGGATCAAGAGCCATGACTTTCCGGTCTATGCTGCTGGCGTCACGCATCGCGGCCCCTACAAGAACGGCCCGGCAGAATTGAACGTGCCGATCGCTGTCGACGGCATGGTCATCGAGCCGGGCGACTTGATCCTCGGTGACGACGACGGATTACTTTGCATTCCGTATGACGTAACCGCGAGCGTCTACAAGGAGGCGAAAGCGAAGAACGACGCGGAGCAACTCAGCATGCGCGCCACGCTCAGCGGCACGAGCGATCGGGCGTGGGTTCTCGAGGCACTAAAGAAAAGCGGTTGCGTCTTTCCAGGTAAGTCGCAGCCCTAGCCTCCGATAGAATTACCGGTCCGTCGGCGAGCCGCTCATACGGCCGCGATGGACCGGCGACGAACATATCGGCCATCCGGCTCGGCTTGGCCAATCTGCTCTGGCGCCAACTTGCCACTTGGGCTAATCGGCTTGGGCTAATCGGCCCAACTGTGGTTATCTGCGGCGCGGGGCTGGTCGGCCTGTTGGGCCCAAAATTACGCAATAGTACGTGTTATGGGGAGGCATCGTTGAGCCGATTGCTAAGCAAGGACTTCTTGTCCGGGGTGATGTTTATCGCCTTCGGCCTGGTAACGCTTTATTTCGGTCGAAATCTAGCGGTCGGTACTCCGGTGCGCATGGGACCAGGCTATGTCCCCAACATGTTGTCCTACATCCTGCTGGTGCTCGGCCTGATCATTGCCGGTTTCGCCTTGCTGAAGGGCGGTGAGCAGGTCGAAGCGCCGCAACTGCGACCGATCGTGATGGTGACGATCGGCATCATCGCCTTTGGATTGCTGTTCGAGACGACGGGCATGTTGCCCGCGCTCGTCGCCCTCGTCCTGCTCTCGTCGCTCGGCGGCACCGAGTTCAAGCTGATCGAGGTCCTGGGCAACATCGTGGTCCTGGCGATCCTTTGCGTCATCGTGTTCAAGGTCGGCCTCGGGATGAACATCACTGTCCTGAATGGAGTCTGGTGAGATGGCCATGCTCGACCACCTCGCGCTGGGTTTCCAGGTCGCGTTCTCCCTGCAGAATTTGCTCTATGCCTTCATCGGCTGCATGGTCGGCACGCTGATCGGCGTGCTGCCGGGCATCGGGCCCGTGGCCACGATCGCCATGCTGCTGCCGATCACGTTCCATCTGCCGCCCACGGCAGCGCTCATCATGCTGGCAGGCATCTATTACGGCGCCGCGTATGGCGGCTCGACGACGTCGATCCTGGTCAATCTGCCCGGCGAATCGTCTTCGGTGGTGACCTGTATCGACGGCTACCAGATGGCCCGTAAGGGACGCGCGGGGGCGGCGCTGTCGATTTCGGCGCTGGGCTCCTTCTTTGCTGGCACCGTCGGCACGATCATCATCGTGCTGTTCGCCGAACCCCTGACATTGATGGCGCAGAAGTTCGGGCCGTCCGACTATTGCTCGCTGATGGCGCTCGGCCTTGTCGCCGCCGTCGTCCTGGCGAGCGGCTCGGTCGTGAAGGCAATCGCCATGGTGTTCCTCGGCCTTTTGTTCGGACTGGTCGGCACCGACGTCAACACCGGCGCTCAGCGATTCACCTTTGACATCCCCGAACTCAGCGACGGCATCGATTTCGCGCCGATCGCCATGGGCCTGTTCGGCATCGCCGAGATCGTGGTCAACCTCGAACGACGGATGACGCGGTCCGGCGCGATCAAGGTATCGTCGCTGTGGCCCACTCGCGAGGAAATACGGCAGGCAATTCCCGCCGCCATCCGCGGGACCGGACTCGGCGCGATCCTCGGCGTACTGCCCGGCGGCGGCCCGACGCTGGCCGCATTCTCGTCCTATACGCTGGAGAAGAAGATCTCCCGGAACCCCGGGAAATTCGGCAAGGGTGCGGTAGAAGGCGTGGCGGCGCCCGAATCGGCGAACAATGCGGCGGCACAGACATCGTTCATCCCGATGCTGACGCTTGGCATTCCGTCGAACGCGGTGATGGCCTTGATGGTCGGCGCGATGATCATCCAGGGCATTCAGCCCGGCCCCGAGGTCATGACCAAGAAGCCGGATCTGTTCTGGGGCATGATCGCCTCGATGTGGATCGGCAATCTGATGCTGGTCATCATCAACCTGCCAATGATCGGCATGTGGGTGAAGCTGCTGACCGTGCCTTATCGCTTCCTGGCACCGGCGATCCTGCTGTTCTGCTCCATCGGTGCCTACAGTCTGGCGAACAGTACCTTCCACGTGTACCAAGTCGCGATCTTCGGCGTCATGGGTTACATCTTTTCGCGGCTCGGCTGCGAGGGCGCGCCATTCCTGCTGGGGCTGGTGCTCGGGCCGCAGATGGAGGAATATTTCCGACGCGCCATGCTGCTTTCGCGTGGCGATCCGTCGGTGTTCATTCAAAGGCCGATCAGCCTTGGCCTGTTGATCGCCACTGCCATCCTGCTTGTGCTCATGGCCCTGCCGAGCATCAAGCGGGCACGCGAGGAAGCGTTCCAGGAAGAAGAAGGCTGATCCGCGGAAGGAGTATTGCCATGTCCGACCTGCCCAAGCGCGTGACCATCAACGAGGAAGGCCCCCGCGAAGGCTTCCAGTCGGAAAAGAAGATGATCCCGGTCGCCGACAAGGTCCGCCTGATCGAGGCTTTGGCGGAAACCGGGCTCAAGCACATCGCCTGCGTCTCCTACGTCAATCCCAAGCGCGTGCCGACCATGGCCGACGCAGAGGAAGTGGCTGATGCGATCCATCGCAAGCCCGGCATCCACTACAGTGCGCTCTATCTCAACCAGCAGGGGCTGGAGCGCGCGCTGCGCGGGCCGCTCGATGTCGAAGGCAGCGTGCGCATCACCGCCTCGGAGACCTTCTCGCGCAAGAACATCGGCAAGTCGGTGGCCGACTCGCTGATCGAGCAGCGCATGTCGCTCAAGACCTTCAAAGACCGTGGCATGCCTGTGAGTTGGGGCGTCGTGCTGGGTGCCTTCGGCTGCAACTACGAAGGCGAGCTCTCAACCGAGCTGATCCTGCAGCGCTGCCAGCAGATCCTCGATGAAGCTGAGCTGGCCGGCTTCAAGCTGAAAGGCGTGAAGCTCACCGATGCCATGGGCTGGGCAACGCCGAAATCTGTCGAGCGCCTGATCGACGCTGTCCGCAACAAGTGGCCGGAGCTCGAGGTCTCGCTGCACCTGCACGACACGCGCGGCACCGGCCTGCCTGCGGCCTATGCCGGTTTGCGGCTGGGCGTCACCGATTTCGATGCCTCGATCGCCGGCCTTGGCGGTTGCCCGTTCGCGGCCACTGACGGCGCCGCCGGTAACATCTGCACCGAGGACTTCGCCTTCATGTGCGAGGAGATGGGGATCGAGACCGGTCTCGACATCGAGCATCTGATCGAGGTGGCGAAGGTTGCCGAGGAGGTCGTCGGCCGCCCCCTGCCCGGCCATGTGATGCGTGGCGGCACGCTCAAAGCCGCCAAGCAGCGGGCGACGCAGAAGGCCGCGGCGTGAACGCCGAGACAGCCGCAGGCCTCGCCCGCGATTCGACCTACATCGACGTCGCTGGCTTGCCCTGGATGCCGACGCGTTTTCCCGGCATCGAGTCCAAGATGCTGATGGAAGACAAGGCGACTGGCCTGTCGACCGTGCTGATGCGCTGGGCACCTGGCGCACGCCTGCCGCAGCACGAGCATGTCGCCATCGAGCAGAGCTATATCCTTCAGGGGTCTCTTGCCGACCGCGACGGCGTCTGCACCGCCGGCAACTATGTCTGGCGCCGCGCCGGCAGCCGGCACGATGCCTGGACCGACGAGGGCTGCCTCGTGCTGGCGTTCTTCCTGAAGCCGAATACGTTCTTCGATTGATTTTCTGACGAGAGGATGATGCCAGGCGTTCTGGAGGGAATACGCGTTCTCGACTTCGGCCGGTACATCGCCGGTCCCTTTTGCGGCACCATGCTGGGCGACCTCGGTGCCGAGGTGATCCGCATCGAGAAGCTCGACGGCAGCGAGGACCGCTGGGTGGCGCCGGTCACACAAAGCGGCGAAGGCGCCATGTTCCTCCAGATGGGCCGCAACAAGCTCGGCCTCACGCTGAACCCGGTGAAGCCTGCCGGGCGCGAGATCGTGAAGAAGCTGGCCGCCGTTTCCGACGTGGTGATCGCCAACCTGCCCTACGAAGACCTGCGGAAGATGGGGATCGACTACGAGTCCATCTCGGCAATCAATCCGCGCATCATCCTTGCCACCAATTCGACCTTTGGCTCGGAGGGCCCCTACGCCACGCGCGTCGGCTTCGACACGATCGGCCAGGCGATGTCCGGCGCCATGTTTCTTTCGGGCGACGGCAAGGTACCGACGCGCGCCAATACCCCCTACGTCGATTTCAGCTCGGCCCTGCTGTCGACCGTGGGTGTGCTCGCCGCCTTGATGGATCGCGCCAAGACCGGCAAGGGACAAAAGGTCGAGACGGCGCTCCTGCGCACGGCGATCAACATCGCCAACGGGCACCTGATCGAGCAGGCGATGCTCAACCTCAACCGGGTCGCCACGCTCAACCGCGGGTTCGCCGCGGGCCCCTCGGACACGTTCAAGTGCAAGGATGGCTGGATCTATGCCATGACCATCGGCCAGCCATTGTTCGTGCGCTGGTGCAAGCTGATGGGTGACGAGAGCCTTGCCAAGGACCCGCGCTTCAAGGACGACCTGGCGCGCGGCGACAATGGCGAGGCGCTATCGGCGATCATGCAGAAATGGTGCGAAGGACATACGGTTACCGAAGCGCTGGCAACTTTAGAGGCCAATCGCATCCCGGCGGGCGCCGTCTACACCCCGCAGCAGGCGCTCGATGACCCGCACGTCCAGCAGGCCGGCTTCTTCCATCAGATGGAGTTCCCCGGCGCCTCCAAGCCGGTACCGGTGCTGCAGGAGCCGGTGAAGCTCTCGCGCACACCGCTCACGATCCGGACGCGCGCACCCAAGCTCGGCGAGCATACCGACCAAATCTTGCAGGAGCTGGGCTACGCGCCAGCCGACATCGAGAAGCTGCGCGCCGATCGGGTCGTCTAGGAATGTCGCCTGCGGATCGCTTCGCCGCCCTGCCGGATCTGCTGTCGGGTGATCCTGATCTGCGGCGCCGCGGCCGTTGGCTCTCCGTCGACTGTCGGGTGGATATCGGCGCCGAACCGTTCTTCCTGTCGATCAGCGACGGCGCCCTGGCCGCGCTCGATCGGGGGCCGCAGCTGATGCGCTCCACCGCTTTCACCTTCCGTGCCACGGACGACGCCTGGACCCGATACTGGGCGACGATTCCCGAACCGGGCTGGCACGACCTGTTCGCCTTGACCAAGCGCGGCGCGGCATCCCTGGAGGGCGACCTGCGGCCATTGCTGCAGAATCTGCAGTACTTCAAGGACCTGCTGGCGCTGCCACGCCAATCGGCAACGGGTACCTGACATGGCCCCGAAGCTCGATCCCATGGTCGGTCGCTACGTACGGGCGGAGATCGACGGTGTCCCTCACCGCCTCTACTTCGAGGAGGCTGGCCAGGGCATCCCATTGGTCTGCCTGCACACCGCCGGCGCCGACAACCGGCAATATCGCCATCTGCTCGCCGATCCAGAGATCACCCGGCGTTTCCGCGTCCTTGCTTTCGACCTGCCCTGGCACGGCAAGTCGACACCGCCAGACGGCTGGGAGCGCGGCGAGTATCGACTCACGACCGAGAGCTACACCGCCGCGATCCGCGCCTTTTGCCGGGCGATGGAGCTCGACAAGCCCGTCGTCATGGGCTGCTCGATCGGTGGGCGCATCGTACTCAATCTCGCCATTGCTCATGCCGCCCAGTTCCGCGCCCTGATCGCGCTCGAAGCCGCCGACTTCCAGCAGCCCTGGTACGACACGGCATGGCTGCATCGGCCGGATGTTCACGGTGGCGAGGTCTGCGCCGGGCTCGTGTCGGGCCTGATCGCGCCGCAAAGCCCGCCTGTCCATCGTCACGAGACACTCTGGATGTACATGCAGGGCGGGCCCGGCGTGTTCAAAGGCGATCTCTACTTCTATCGGGTCGACGGCGATCTGCGCGAGAAAGTGAAATCCATCGATACCAAGGTCTGCCCGCTTTACCTGCTGACTGGTGAGTACGACTTCTCCTGCACGCCCGACGATACATTGCGCACGGCCCGGCAGATCCCGGGTGTCGAGGTGCAGATCATGAAGGACGTCGGCCACTTCCCCATGAGCGAGCACCCAGCCAAGTTCCGCGAATACATCCTGCCGGTGCTGGCGAAGATCGCCGGCTAGAGGATCTGGAAGACTTCGTAGACCGGCCCCGAGGGGTCTCGCCGGCCTGTCGCCACGCAGACGATGCGGTTGAGGAAGCGATACTTTTCCGACGCTGTTTCGAACCACGGCGTGGTGCGGAAATAATATTGGCTGGGATCGACCTTCTCGCCCTTGTTGAGCTGCTCGATCACCCACGCCGGCCCATGACGCATGCCGCGATAGTTCATGTAGACCAGATGGTCGTCGTGCGTCTTCAGCGTGAGTCGCACGTCGAGCATCAAAATGCCATCGCGCCGCTGCAGCAACCAATCGCCGCCCGGCGACGGCAGCACAATCCCCTTGAGTTCCTCGCCTTCGAAGTGTCCGCCCCTTACTGCCGCAATGCGCCGGCGACCATAGGGTGTCTCGCCAACGTCCGTGAAGGTCGGGTCGACCTCTAGAGCAAGCGTGAACAAGTGGGCGGAAAGAAGTGTGGATTCGGTCACGGTGTCCTCAGATTCTTGCGCTGCGGCCAGCCCAGTAGGGTTCGCGCAGTTCGCGCTTCATGATCTTGCCGATGGTGCTGCGCGGAAGGTGATCGCGGAATTCGACGGCCACCAGACGCTGGGTCTTGCTGAGCTGGTCGTTGGTCCAGGTTTTCACCTCGTCCTCCGTAGCACCAGCGCCGTCACGGCGCACGCAGAGCGCGATCGGCGATTCTCCCCATTGCTCGCTCGGAATGCCAATCACCGCGACATCGATGATGTCCGGGTGCTTGAGCAGCAGGACCTCGATATCGGCAGCATAGATGTTGAACCCGCCTGAAATGATCATGTCCTTCTTGCGGTCGAGCAGGATGACGAAGCCGTCTTCGTCGATCCGGCCCATGTCTCCGGACTTGAAGAACAGGTGCCCGTCCTTGTCGTGCCAGAAGAGATCGCGCGTCTTATCGGCCTGCTTGTAGTAGCCCTTCATCATGAGCGGAGCGCGGCCAGCGAGCTCACCCACCTCACCTTGCGGCAACGCCCTGCCCTGCTCGTCGAGCACCACGATCTCGCTGCCGAGGCCGGGCTTGCCCACGGTGTGCAGCTTGTCGGGATGGAGATTGGCCTCGAGCGTGCAGCTTCCACCACCCTCGGTCAGGCCATAGATCTCGATCAGACGCCCCGGCCAACGCTTCAGGCAATCGGCCTTCACTTGGGCACGCAACGGCGCACTAGTCGAAAGCTTGGCTTTGAATGAGCTGAGGTCGTACTTGTCGAAATCGGGATGCGCGAGGAGGCGCTGGTATTGCACCGGCACCAGCATGGCATGTGTGACGCGCTCGCGCTGGGCGATCTTCAGGAACGTCGCCACGTCGAACTTCGGCATCAGGATCGTCATGCCGCCAAGGCCGATCGTGGCCAGCACGGCCACGAGCGTGGTGTTGGAATAGAGCGGCGTTGAGGCAAGCGAGATCGTGTCGGGGTCGTAGTCGAAGGCCTGGAATCGCACGGCGAGGATATCCCGCATCGCGTGACTGTGCAGGATTCCCTTCGGCAGGCCGGTCGTACCGGAACTGTAGATGATATTGAAATCGTCCAGCGGGCCAATCGGCAGATCGAACGCGATCTCACTGGCCGGCGCCAGCCAACGCTCGAAGTCGTGCCAGCCGGCTCGGTCGAAGTCGTAGGCGATGCGACCACCCGGAACGAGCTTGCCGAGCCGCTCCTCATAAGGCTCGACGAGCGAGCGATACTGGTCGGAAAGGAAGAGGACCTTGGCATCGCAATCGTCCAGCATCTTCTCGAGTGCATCCGCAGCCGCCATGGTCGACAGGGGTACGACACACGCGCCCGCCCGCAAGCCGCCCATGAAGGTCTCGAGATACTCGATCGAATTGGCAGCCAGGATCGCGATCTTGTCGCCCTTGCCGATGCCCATGCCGGCAAGCCTACGCGCCACCTTGTTGATGCGCCGGTCGAAGTCGTGCCAGCTCCTCGTCTCCTTGCCGCATTTCGCTGCCGCCTTGCCGGGAAACCGCTTGGCGTTTTGCGCGACCCGAATCGGGATCGACACGAAGTCCGGAAACTCTTCGACCGTCGGCTGCGGGACGAGCAAGTCGGGCGGGGCTGGCTGATCCGGGCTCATGGAACGGCTATCGCTTGGGCTCAACCTTCTCGATCGGACCGCCCGCCTTTTTCCAGGCTCCGAGACCGCCTTCGAGATGGGCGACCGGCATCAGTCCCATATCCTGCGCCGTCTTGGTCGCAAGCGCCGACCGCCAGGCGCCGGCGCAGAAGAAAACGAATTTGTTGCCGGTCTGGAAATAGTCCTTGGCGTAGGGACTCGCGGGATCGATCCACATCTCGAGCATGCCGCGCGTCACATTGATGGCGCCGGGAATGGTGCCCTCACGCCAGAGTTCGCGCGGATCGCGGATGTCGATGAACGTGACGCCGGATTGTCCCACGAGCTTGATGGCCTCGGCGACCGACACCGTTTCTATGTCGCGATTGGCCTCGTCGACCATCTGCTGAACGGTCTTCTTGATCTTGAGCGGCATGGGCATTCCTCCAGACCCGATGCCTCTTTGTACTTTCAGAACGGAAGGCGAGGAAGCCCTGCTGCGCAAGAGTCAAAGACGACCGGTTTCGAATTCCGCACACGAAAATCCAAATTGCGTCAGACCTTCCTCGAGGTAGTCGCTCGCCAGCGGCTGACCGAGCAGATAGGCCGCCGTCTGATCGATATATTCGCGCTGCGCTTCGTTGTGCAGCGCTTCCCATTCATCGATGTCGCGGTCGCCTCGGCCAAGCTGCATCAGCGCAACGAGATCGGCCTGCTCGTCGTCTGGCATCGTCTCTATAGCTCCCTGGATTTCCTGGACGACCGGATTGTCGGCGTAGTCCTCGAGGACGGACACCGTCCTGTCGTCAGACTCATTCGACGCGTTGCCAGGATCGGTTGCCACATCCTGCACGTCGAATTCGCGCATCTTGATGATCAGGTAGCAAACCTGTTCGGACGAGACGGAAAGGGTCGGCATGGTATCCCTCCTCCTCCAGATCGACCGAAGGCCGGAGGAACGGCTGCCGACCGACGGTCAGCCTTTGGGAACGGTAGTGTCCAATTCCGCAAGCCAGACGTCGGGACTGCCGTCCGAGGGTGCCCGCCAATCGCCCCGCGGCGAGAGCGACCCTCCCGACGAGATCTTCGGTCCATTGGGCAACGCCGAACGCTTGAACTGGTTGCCGAAGAAGCGACGCAGGAACAATTCCAGCCACTGTCGGATTTCCTGGAGCGAATAGGCGCGCCGCGTTCCATCGGGAAGGTTGGCCGGCCACGCCCCTTTCTCCACGTCATGCCAGGCGTTCCACGCTAGGAAGGCAATCTTCGATGGCCGGTAGCCGAGACGCGTCAGGTAGAAGAGATTGAAGTCCTGCAGTGAATAAGGTCCGACCGAGCTTTCCGTCGACTGGATCACGCCACCGGCGCCTGCGGGAATGAGTTCCGGCGAGATCTCGGTGTTCAGGATGTCATGCAGGATGTTGGCTGTTTCCTTGTCGACGTCGCCGGACGCTGCGACAAAGCGGATCAGGTGCTGGATCAATGTCTTGGAGACCGATCCATTAGGATTGTAGTGGGACATGTGATCACCCACACCATATGTGCACCAGCCGAGGCCGAGCTCGGACAAATCACCCGTGCCGACAACGAGACCCCGATGCTGGTTGGCAAGACGGAACAGGTAGTCCGTGCGCAAACCGGCTTGCACATTCTCGAAAGTGACATCGTAAAGCTTTTCGCCCTTGGCGAAGGGATGTCCGATATCGGCCAACATCTGCTTGGCGGCGGGCTTGATGTCGATCTCGTCGGCAGTGACGCCCAGTGCCTTCATCAACCGCCAGGCGTTGGCATGGGTTTTGTCGGAGGTGCCGAAACCCGGCATCGTGAACGCCTTCACGTTCTTGCGGTCGAGGCCGAGCTGGTCCATGGCGCGGCAGATCACGATCAGCGCATGGGTGGAATCAAGGCCGCCTGACACGCCAATGACGGCATTCTGCACGCCGCTCGACTGCAGGCGCTGGGCCAAGCCCTGGACCTGGATGTTATAGGCCTCGTAGCAGTTGTCGCGCAGCTTGGCCGGATCGGACGGCACGTAAGGGAAGCGTTCGATCGCCCGCTCGAGGGCTACACTTTCGGCCGGCGGGTCGAAGGCGAAGGCAACCTGCCGGAAAGGAGTGACCCGATCGCGTTCCTGCAACGCGCAATCGGCGAAGCCATTGTTGCGCAGGCGCTCCTGACGGATGCGACCGAGATCGACGTCCGCCTGGACGATCGTGGAGTCCCTCTCAAAGCGCGTCGTCGTGGCAAGCTGATCGCCCAGCTCGTAGATGGCGGCATGCCCGTCCCAGGCAAGGTCGGTCGTCGATTCACCCGGCCCGGCGGCGGAATAGGCGTAGGCGGCGACGGCGCGCATCGATTGGCTGCCGCACAGGAGATGCCGTGCCTCGGCTTTGCCGATGGTGATGTTGCTGGCCGATAGATTGACCAGCAGTTCCGCGCCCGCCAGCGCCGCGTGACTCGACGGCGGCACCGGGACCCAGACGTCCTCGCAGATCTCGACGTGGAACGTGAGATCGATTCCGCTCGCGCGGAACAGAAGTGCCGTTCCGAACGGGGCGATCTGGCCCGCCAGCTCGATCTCGTCCCGGATCAGGTTCGCGCCCGATACGAAGTGCCGCTTTTCGTAGAATTCGCGGTAATTCGGCAGATAGGTCTTGGGCACCACGCCCAGAACCTTGCCGCGGTGTAAGACGATCGCGGTGTTGTAGAGGCGACCTGCCTGACGCAAAGGAGCGCCGACGATCAGGACCGGAAACAGGTCCTTCGAGGCGGCGACGATTTTGGCGACCGACGTTTCGACCTGGTCGAGCAACGCATCCTGCAGGAGCAGGTCGTCGATCGCGTAGGACGACAGGCCAAGTTCGGGAAAGACCATGACCGCTGCGCGAGCTTTGTCGCCTTGAGCGGCAAGCTTCAGCGTTTCGGCGAGGTTGTAGCCGGCATCGGCAACGCGTGTGCGGGGGACACAACAGGCCACGCGCACAAAATCGTGGGAGTAGAGTGAGAAGAAGTTACTCAAGGGATTGTGGTTCGGCGATGGTGGGCGCGACAGGGATTGAACCTGTGACCCCTGCCATGTCAAGACAGTGCTCTACCGCTGAGCTACGCGCCCATCGCCGGCCCCTTAACGAAGGGTGCGGTCGTCTACATCGGCCTCATCGCCTTGGCAAGGGTACGGCAGGTGACGCGCCTGACCCCGCGCGCTATGACAGGGAAATGGATTTTCCGGCGCCTCCAACCGACCAAGCTCCTCTCGACTGTCGGCTGCCGGCCCACCAAGACCTACCTGTGGTCGTCGCGTCCCCCCACAGTGGCAACTTTTATCCCGCAGATTTCCTGAGAATCGCCGCCGTTCCGCTTGCTGCACTGCGCCGGGCGGAAGATGCCTTCGTGGACGAGCTGTTCGCCGCCGCGCCCGCCTTGGGCATTCCACTGCTTGCGGCTCGTTTCCCGCGCTCCTACGTCGACGCCAATCGGGAGCCCTATGAGCTCGATCCGGGAATGTTCGAAGGGCCCCTGCCACGTCCTCTCAACCATCGGACGACGCGTGTGGCAGCGGGCTTGGGCATGATCCCACGCGTGGCCGCAAGTGGCGAGGCCATCTATCGTGGCCGCGTTCCAGCCGACGAAATCGAGCACAGGCTTCAGACCTGCTGGCGGCCCTACCACACTGCCTTGTCTCGTTTGGTCGAGCAGACTTACAGCCTTTTTGGCGCGGCCCTTCTGATCGATGCCCATTCGATGCCGTCGTCCGCCTCGGGTATCGGCATTCGAGACCGCGACCAGCGGGTCGACATCGTCCTGGGGGACAACCATGGCGAGGCCTGCGCGCCAAGCCTGGTCGATACCGCAGAACGCTGGCTTGCCGGCCAAGGGCTGCGGGTTTTGCGAAATCAGCCATATGCGGGTGGTTTCACCACCCAGCGCTATGGCCAGCCTGGCCTTGGCCGCCACGCCCTGCAAATAGAAATCAATCGGGCGCTCTATATGGACGAGGTGCGCCACGAAAAACTGCCGACGGCAGCTAATATGCAGCGGCTGATGACTGGCTTCCTGGAAGTGGTTGGCCGCCACGCCCTTGAGACATTGTTGTCTCCTCCGCTGGCTGCCGAATAACCAGATCGCCTGCAAACAAAAAAAGGGCCGTGACAAGCACGGCCCAAGTTTAGGGAGGAAACGCCCAAGACGGGCATACAGCAAACAAAGAGGCCGCCGAGGCGGCGTTTGCTGCCCCCAAACAATGGTGCACCTGCGAAGGGAATGCAAGAGGCAAAAAGAGCCTTTACCTTCACATATTTAACCACAAACAAGATGAGGGAGATGGTGTTGCTTTTCTGCAACGCACAATTCTTTCGCGGAGCTGGCTTGCACTATTTGCAAAGCTAAGACGCCATCCCCTTCAGGAATTTTCATTAGGGTATCCAATGCGTTAGTTATTTTCAGGAGGAATGCCGTGGCGAAGAAGAAATTTGTTGTTGCAATGATGATGCACGAAACGAATACGTTCTCGCCGCTGCCCACTCCCATCGAGTCCTTTGCCCGCGCGGGAGCCCTGAGCGGCCAGGCCGCGATCGGTGAGGCCGAAGGTACCAATACGTCGCTCGGGGGCTTCATCGAGGTGACCCGCAAGGCTGGCGCCGAGTTCACCTTACCCATGGCCGCTTCCGCGAACCCCTCAGGGCTGGTGACCAAAGCCGCCTACGAACAAATGACGACCGCCATCGTCGATGAAATCAAGAAGGGCTGCGACGCGGTCTTGCTCGCCCTGCACGGGGCCATGGTCGCCGAGCATTATGACGATGGCGAGGGCGAGCTGCTGAACCGCATCCGCAAGATCGCGCCCGATGTCCCCATCGCCGTCGCGCTCGATTTCCATACCCAAATGACCAACGCCATGATCAAGGGCGCCACCGTCATCACCGGCTACCGTACCTATCCCCATATCGACATGGCCGATACCGCCCGGCGTGCCGGTCGGACGCTGATGCGCGCGCTGGCGGGCGAAGTCGAGCCCAAGATGGTCTGGGGCAATCGCCCGATCATGAGCAGCTCGCTGGTCCACACTCCATCGCGCGAGCCGATGAAGACGCTGATGAGCATGGCCAATCAGGCCGAGGACAGCGGCCAAGTGCTGAACGCCTCGGTCTTTGGCGGCTTCCCGCAGGCCGACATCCCCCATCTTGCCCTCTCCTCCATCATCGTGTGCGACAAGCGCACCGCGGAGGGCGAGATCCTTTTGAACAAGATCCTCGATACCGCCTGGGAGAAGCGCGAAGGTTTCCTGTTCCACCCCGAGCCGCTGTCAGTGCAGGTCGCGCGCGCCAAATCCTACGCCGAAGGGCCGGTGGTCATGGCAGACCATGGCGACAACACAGCATCCGGCGGCACCCAGGACGTCATGAGCGTCGTCGAGGAAGCCATCAAGCAAGGCCTCGACAATGCCTGCGCTGGGCCAATCTGCGATCCGGCCTGCGTCGAGCAGATGGTCAAGGCTGGTGTCGGCGCCGAAGTAACCCTCGAGCTCGGCGGTAAGGTCGACATGCCGGCGATGGGTCTCAAGGGCAAGCCGCTCAAGGTCTCGGGCAAGGTGAAGGCGATCACCGACGGTCAGTTCGTGGTAACTGGCCCCATGGCGACCGGCACCACTATTCGCATGGGACGCACCGCCGTGCTCGATACCGGCAAGATACAGATCGTGATCTCCGAGAAACGCGCCGAGCCCTTCGACCTCGGGGTCTTCACCCACTGCGGCATCGATCCACGCGCCAAGAAATACGTGCTAATCAAGTCGCGCCAGCATTTCCGTGCCGGCTTCGAGCCCATCGCCAAGCATATCGTGATGTGCGACGGCGATGGTTGTACCGCTTCGGACCTGAAGCTCTTCAAGTACACCAAGGTCAAGCGGCCGCTCTATCCGTTCGACCTCGACATGCGCCTCGGCCGTAACGCAACCCAGGAGTAGTTTTCATGGCCAAGTACGATACCGTGATCCGCAACGGCCAGGTGGCCGACGGCACGGGCAAGAAGCTCTTTGCCGCCGATGTCGCGCTCAAGGGCGATCGCATCGCGGCGATCGAGGCGCCGGGCACACTCAAAGGCGACAACGAGATCGACGCCAAGGACAAGGTCGTGGCGCCAGGTTTCATCGACGTCCATACGCATGACGACACCGCCCTGATCGACAATCCGACCATGGCCATGAAGGCGAGCCAGGGCGTGACGACCGTTGTATGCGGCAATTGCGGCGCCTCGGCAGCTCCGTTCACGCGGCCCGATATCGGCAACTTCCTGACGCTGATCGTGAAGAAGCAGGCCAATGTCGCCAAAACCTTCAGCGAGTTTGTGGCAAAGGTCGAGGCGGCGAAACCGGCCATCAACGGCGCCTTCCTGATCGGTCATTCGACGCTACGTATGAACGCCATGGGCGACAATCTTGCCCGCCAGGCCAGCGCGTCGGAGGTCGGCGTGATGCGCGATCTGCTCGACCAGAGCCTCGAACAGGGCGCGATCGGCTTGTCCAGCGGTCTGTTCTATCCGCCGGCAATGGCCGCCTCGACAGACGAAGTCGCGGAGATCGCCAAGCCGCTCGGCAAGTGGGGCGGCGTCTATACCGCCCACATGCGTGATGAGGGTGACGACATCCTGAAGTCGATGGATGAGACGTTCGAGATCGGGCGCCGCGCCGGCGCCGTCGAAGTCATCGTCTCGCATCACAAATGCTCAGGCCGTCCCAACTTCGGCCGCATGAAGGAAACGCTACCCAAGTTCACCGAGGCCATGAAGCAGCAGCAGATCGCCTTCGACGTCTATCCTTACGTCGCAGGCTCGACGATCCTGCGCAAGGAGATGCTCGATCGCGCCGACAAGGTGCTGATCACCTGGTCCGACACCGTGGCCGACGTGAGCGGGCGCGACCTCAAGGACATCGCCAAGGAAATGGGCTGCTCAATCCACGAGGCCGCCGATCGCCTTCAGCCGGCGGGGGCGATCTACTTCATGATGGACGAGAAGGACGTGCAGGCGGCGATGGCGCATCCCGGCGCGATGATCGGCTCGGACGGCATTCCCTTCGACACCCATCCTCACCCGCGCCTGTGGGGGACGTTCCCGCGCGTGCTGGGTCACTATTCCCGTGATCTGAAATTGTTCTCGCTCGAAGACGCGGTGCGCCGCATGACCTCGTACTCGGCACAGCGTTTCCGCCTCACCAAGCGCGGCGAGGTGAAGCCGGGCTTCTATGCCGATCTCTGCATTTTCGATCCGGCCACGGTGATCGATACGGCAACCTTCGACAAACCGATCTCACCGGCGAAAGGTATCGACACGGTTTTCTGCAACGGCGACGTCGTGTGGCGTGACGGCAAGTCAGGTGGCGGCCGCTCGGGGCGCGCGCTCAAGCGCCAGGATCTGCAGGCAGAAGCAAAGGCCTCGGCATAGCCGCGCCCAGCACACAATGAAAAAGGGCCTGCGATCTCGCAGGCCCTTTTTTGTTCAGTCCGCTCCTTCGTCGCGGCGGGTGCGCTCCAGACGTTCGTGCCGTTCCTGCGCCTCGACCGAAAGCGTGGCGATCGGTCGGGCTTCAAGGCGCTTCAGCGAGATCGGCTCGCCAGTCTCCTCGCAATAACCGTAGGTGCCTTCCTCGATCGACTTCAATGCCGAGTCGATCTTGGAAATGAGCTTGCGGAAGCGATCTCGCGTCCTGAGCTCCAGCGAGCGATCGGTCTCGGCCGTGGCGCGATCCGCCAGATCGGGCTGGGCGAGACTCTCTTCCTGCATGTTTTGCAATGTCTGGTTGGATTCCTCGATCAGCTCGCCCTTCCACTTCAGTAACTTTTGCCGGAAGTACTCCTGCTGCATTGCATTCATGAAAGGTTCGCGGTCAGTCGGCCGATAATTCTGCGGCAACGTGATCGACATCGTCGGCAACTCCACTCGCAGCGACTACGGTTCGCCTGGGGGAAGGCGGACCTTCAAGGCGCGCGGAGTATAGGGAGCAACTCTTCCGCCGCAAGTTCGTTTGTACTTCCGAACGGACTCTTGTCGTGCAGTGCAGCAAATTCCGAATTGGAGAAAGCGGCTTCAGGAATACGTATTATGGACCGTTCCAGTTTTATTGCTGCAGCGCAACAAAGACCCTTAGGTCCAGCAAACGACTAAAGGTCACGGAAAGATCAAAGCGGGCATTGGCGGCAAAGGCAGCAAGAGCGGCGTCCTCAAGCGACGCGCCGGCAGCCAGCGCGGTAACGAACACTGCCTCCGCCTCGGTAAGCACGATGAAACCCGCATCGTCCGGCCGACGAAACACCAGAAGCCAGGCGTCCCCTCCACCAAGATCGACCATCGCCGTCGAAGCGTTAGGCTGAGAGGCCGACCAAATCCGGTCGAGAGGATAGGTCGAGTGAATCACACGCGTTCCTGGCGCGAGACCAACTTTCATTGAGGGAAGCTGTTCACCTGGGATGGATGACAAATCGGCCGCGGTCAGCCGCCGCCCTATCGGGCTATTGAAGGCAAGGTTGAGCGCCCAATCGAGCCGAGCGACGTCCGCGAGGTAGGGCAAGCCGCGCGCAAGTTCATAAGTGTCCACGAAAGCCGGGAAGCCCTCGCCGTATTCGCTCAGCACCGGCTGCGCCGGCAGGGCCTGTGCGATGAAGGCGCGGGCGATGGAACGAAAGAAGGGATCGCCGACAAGTTGCTGAACGGTTGAGAAGGTTCCGGCGAGGGCCGTGGCAAGGCTTTCGTAAAGCTGATGACGATGGATGCGCAATCGTGCCGCCGCAGGGATCGTATCGCCGACGATCGATCCAAGGATGTCGGCGTCGGCTCCCGAAACAAGATAGGCGGCCATCTCGGCCTGGAGGTCACGCAGCGCGAGCGGCACCGGCCTCCCTTTCCGCTACCCGCCGATCGGCGGTGGCTGCCTCATCGAGCAATATCTCAAGCGGTGGAATGTCGGCATCCCATTCGATCAGCGTAGGCCTTGGGCCGAAGCGTTCAACGAGTTCGCCAAACAACGACCAAACCGGAGCACTGACCCGGCTCGCGTGATCGTCGATCAGGATCGGCTCCCCATCAGCATCGTTCACCGCATGGCCGGCAAGATGATATTCCATGACTGCGTCAACCGGCAGCCCGTCCAGCCAGACACGTGGATCGAGCTTCAGATTTTGCGTGGTGACGAAGAGGTTGTTGGCGTCGAGCAAAAGACCGCAGCCGCTGCGGCGCACGACTTCCGAAAGAAACGCAGGCTCCGATAACGTCGCATGCGCAAAGGAGAAGTAGCAGGACGGATTCTCAACAGCGACCCGCCGGCCGAGTGTTTCCTGCAGCCGATCCACATTACGGACGACGACGTCGATTGCTTCTTCGGTGTAGGGCAACGGCAGGAGATCGTTGAGGTAGCGGCCCCGCGAGATGCTCCAGGCCAGATGGTCGGAAACAAGCGTCGGCTGCAGCCTATCAACCAGCGACGCAACGCGACGAAGATGAGTGTCTTCGAGACCATCGGTGGAGCCCAGCGATAGCCCGACCGCATGCACGGAAAAGGCGTAGTCAGCCCGTAGCCGTTCCACTGTGTCGAACGCCGGCGAAGGAGTCAGATAGTTCTCGGCATGGATTTCGAGGAAGGCAGTCGCTGGCCGGTCGCGAACAACCGCCGCAAGATGCGCTGCCCGCAGACCAATACCCGCAACCGGCGTCACGCGTCAGCTCGAGGTGAGCTTGCCGCCGACGATCTTCTCACACGCCCCTTTGGGCACGGCGAGCCAGGCATCCGTTTGACCATCCTTCTTCGACGTGCCGGCGCACGACGAATGATCGGTCTGACAATCGTTCTTGCCCGCCTTGGCAATGCCGTAACATTTCTCCACGTTGCCCTGAGCCTGCGTCACGGCCGGCGCGGCAATGGCGGCGGCGAGCGCGGCAGCGATGGCGATCCGGGTCGTACTCATGCAATGCTCCTTGAGTGACGCGTCCTAGGTTATACGCCAATTTTGCTGGCGGCCCTCTCACGGACCGGCCAACGGCGACGTTGTTACTTTTCACAGAAACTTGACCTGGTCATGCCTGAAAAAGCCGGAAATGCCATGCTGTCGCCCGGCGAGTTCGTGCGCCATCCCGATCGTCCCGATTGGGGATTGGGTCAGATCCAGTCGATGATCGGCCATCGCATCACGGTCAATTTCGAGAATGCGGGCAAGATCACGATCGACGGGAACGTGATCGAACTCTTGCCTGCCGATCCAGGTGCACCTGACGTTCCGCACGCTTGAGATCTTCCGGCGTATTGACGTTCAGGAATGAGGTGACGGCCCCTGGCCAGGCAAGCTCGGCAAAATGGTGGCGGCGCGCGAAGTCCTCGACCCGTCGCACCCCCTCCTCCAACACAGCGCGCCGCAGATCGGCCGCAAGCGTCACCGACCAGACCCCCAGCGTATGCTCACGGCGCCGCCCATGCCGGACCGTCAACACGTCGGGCTCGGGCACATGCATATGTCCGCAGAGCCGCACGGTCAGATCGAGAGGCAGAAGCGGTACATCGGCCGGCGCCGTCACGATCCAGCCCGCATGCGGGTGGTGCTTCAGCGACCATTCCATGCCGGCCAGGATACCGGCGAGAGGGCCTAGCCGCCGCCCCTCCCGCCGCGCCTGTCGCTGGACATCGGCAGGATCGCCAATGACGGGAACGCCGAGCGCCTTCAATTCGGGCGCAAGATCGTTGGCCACCACCACCAAATCCATTACCTGCGGGGCCAGGCGTTCGACGACGTGGGCGACCATGGGCTTGCCGGCGAGACGCCGCAGTGGCTTGGGCATGCCGGGCCCCATGCGCCGACCCTCGCCTCCGGCCAGCACGACGCCGACTAAGGCGCCGGCGCGTACCGGCCCAAAATTGTCGAGTGCGTTGACCGCCATGGGCGCACTATGCGAAGCGCTGAGCGACACGCAAGGGGAGGAACCGCATGGCTATGAACATCGCCAAGGCCGCCAACTGGATACACTCCGTCGACAAGGCCCGGGCGGTCGTGGCCTGGTGGCCCGTCCATCACATGCCGGAAGACGAGCGGACGGCCTACAAGGTCCAGGACGCGTTCCTGAAGAAACTCGTGCCCAAGCAAGGGCCCGTCGTCGGCTACAAGATAGGCCTCACCGCGCCACAGATCTGGGAGCAGACCGGATTGCGCAGCCCGGCGTACGGGCCGATCCGCAAGAAGCGCGTCTTCCACGAGAAAACGTCGGTACGCGCTGACAAGTGGACGCGGTTCGGGGTCGAGCTCGAGATCGTCTTGACGGTGAACGCCGACGTTCCGGCACCAAAGGACAAGGCTTACGACAAGGAATCGATTGCCGAATATGTCGGCGACGCGCGAGCCGGCTTCGAGTTGATCGAGGATCGCGGCGCCTCGGTTGGAACGGCGGCTCATTGCTGGGCAAACGGAACAAGGGTTGGCGCAATCTCGATCTCGCCAATCTCGAAGGTTCGATCTCGTTCGACGGCACCGTCGTCCGCACGGGCCATTCGGGTGATGTGATGGGCCATTGCTACAATTCACTGGCATGGCTCGCCAACAAGCTTGGTGAGCACGGCAAACGCCTCAGGAAAGGCATGATCGTATCGTCCGGCAGCATGGTCGCATGCCAGTTCGTGCCACCTGGCAGCACCGCAGTCGGCAAGATCGACGGCCTGGGCGAGGTCACTCTGAAATACAAGCTGCCCAAATAGGCCTGTATCAAGCGAGGGAGGCCAGAGTCGCGTCGGGGCGAAGCTGACGCCAGGACAGGCGCCGTACGGCCTCCTTGCCGACGACCAACGCGTCGTAGTCGTCGGGAAAGAGCTGGGCAATCGCGGGATCCAGCGCATTGAGGCCACCCGCATAAGCACCGAACGCCGGCAGGATCACTCTGCGGCCATCAGTGAGGAAGCAGCGGCGGCGTAGGCCTCGACCACGCACCGTAAGGGCGGCAACAGGGTGAAAGTGGCCCGATACCTCACCGTCGGCGGGACCGAACTGAGCCTCATGCCGGAAGACGAGTGGCGCGTCGGCGATCTCCTCGGCCACATGCCCCCACCCCACCGGCGGCGGTATTGGGTCGTGATTGCCGGCGATCCAAATGAAACGCGCGAGGCCTGTCAGGCGCTCGATCTCCGCCCGTTCGACCTGGGGAAGCCGCGCGATCGCCTGACGATCATGAAACGAGTCACCCA
The DNA here is from genome assembly GCA_017308235.1 of Alphaproteobacteria bacterium. Classification (GTDB taxonomy): domain Bacteria; phylum Pseudomonadota; class Alphaproteobacteria; order Reyranellales; family Reyranellaceae; genus Reyranella. The sequence goes on from JAFKFL010000027.1 coordinate 185,543, forward strand.
GGCAGACCACGATTTCGGGCTGCAGCGTCTCGATCAGCTTGCCGAGCATCGCGAGCGTCTGACGCGTATCGTGCCGCGGCAGGAGTTTTAGCGCACTGACGGCATAGGACGAGCCCTTCTCGAGATGCAGGTCGGCCACGGCGAGGAGCCGGCGGGACGGCCAATGGAGCGCTCCCGCCGGCAGGGCTTCCAAATGCTCCCCGGAACACTGAAAGGCGAGACCGTTCATCGGTGGATCACCACGCAGGCTCCTGTGGGGACGAGCGACCAGGCCTCGAGAAACTCCGCATCTGCGACCGCCTCGCTCCGCCCCCGGCTGGAACCTCGGCCGGTCGACGCCATCTCAGCGCCATGAAGTCACGCCATTTCATCGCCGATACGATTGACCTTCCGCAGCCCTCTACGCAAGGTGGCTTGATGAGTCGAGGTGTGTGTTTCTTTGTGATGGCGGCGGCGCTCCTCCTTTCTCACGGAGCGTGGGCGCAGATGCAGCCCCATCGGGCCGACTATGTCCTGCGGTTGGGCACAGCCAACGGGCCAAGGATCGGCACCGCAGTCCAGGATATCACCCTCGATTGCACCGCCTGGCATATCAGGCGCGACATATCCACCGAGATCGCCCTCACCTCCTCGTGGAAGCTAAGCCTCGCGTCGAAGCTCGACGGCGACGAGCCTCGTGACGGCAGTGGCTTCCGATATCGCCTTACACAGATACAAAACGGCGAGGAGCGGATCACGAAGGGCAAAGTTGAGCGGGGCAAGGGCGGGTTGCGGGCCGACATCGCCTCGGCCGATAACCCGTCGCGTTTTGTCCTCCCGCTGCAAACCCTGATGCCCGTCACAGCCATAGGCCACCTGGTCGACCGACTGCGCGCCAAGGCCACCGCCTTTCCAGCTTTGGCGTTCGACGCCGAAGTCTTTGGCGATTCATTCCTGGTCGATGTAACGGAACTCGACCCCGGAACGTTGAGGTCGGATCCCGCCACTGGAAAGCCGGTTGCCGTGCCCGCAAGCTCCTCCTGGCCTATCTCCATGACCTTCACCCGTGGCCGCGAGCAGGCTCAAAATCCGCTCTTCTCGGTCGTCGCCAGGATCTACGACAATGGCGTCCTCGATCGACTGACCATCGATACCGGTCTCCTCAAGGTGAGCGCCGACCTGCAAAGACTGGAAATGCACAAGGCGCCGGCCTGTCCGGCATCTGGCTAACCCCGATCATCCGATCAATCTGCTCGGTCATTCCAACAGAGCAACATCGAGCGACTTTGCCCACATCCATCGTCTGGTTTCGCAACGACCTTCGGCTTGCCGACAATCCCGCGCTCACGGCGGGAGCTCGGCGCGGGCCGATCGTGCCGGTCTATATCCTTGATCAAGAGACGGAAGGATTGCGTGCACGGGGCGGCGCTTCCCGATGGTGGCTGCACCAGAGCCTTACCGCACTCGATCTATCGCTGAGGCGATATGGCTCGCGCCTCGTCCTGAGGCAAGGCAAGGCGGAGCAGGTCCTGCCGGCATTGGCGTCCGAATACAGTGCATCCGCAATTTATTGGAATCGTGCCTATGACCAGGGATCGGTCGAACAAGAACGGCGCTTGCAGCAACTTTTGACTCACCGTGGCGTGTCGACCGAGAGCTTTAAGGGCAACTTTTTGTTCGAACCCTGGGAAGTGAAGACATCGGCCGATGCGCCCTTCAAGGTCTTCACGCCATTTTGGCGCGCTTGCCGTGCCCTGCCACCGCCTCCTCTCGCACTACCCGCTCCCCAACAGCTGTCATCACCGGCTAATGACCTCGCTGACGACACACTCGCGAGCTGGCAGCTCCTACCAAACGCACCGGACTGGGCCGGCGGTTTGCGCGAGACCTGGACGCCGGGCGAAGCCGGCGCCACTGAACGTCTCTCGACGTTCCTGGACGGCGCTCTGGCACGCTATCGTCAAGAGCGCGACGCGCCGGCCGGCGCGACGACGTCGCGGCTCTCTCCCCACCTCGCTTTCGGCGAGATCAGCCCACGCCAAATCTGGCATGCCGCCCTGGCCGCCGGCGACGGCGCCGCGGTAGAGAAGTTCCTGTCCGAACTCGGATGGCGTGAATTCTCCTGCAATTTGCTGTTTCATTCCGGCGACCTCGCGCAACGCAACTTCCGGCCTGAGTTCGATGCGTTTCCCTGGCGGGAGGACAGCGGCGCGCTGAAGGCATGGCAACAAGGGCGCACGGGCTTTCCGATCATCGATGCAGGCATGCGCGAGCTTTGGGCCACGGGCTGGATGCACAACAGGGTGCGCATGATCGTCGCATCGTTTCTGACCAAGGATCTGCTGATCGACTGGCGGGCCGGCGAACGCTGGTTCTGGGATACGCTGGTCGATGCCGATCCGGCGAACAACCCTGTGAACTGGCAGTGGGTCGCAGGATGCGGCGCTGACGCGGCACCCTATTTTCGCATTTTCAATCCCGTGCTGCAGGCCAAGAAGATCGACCCCCGGGGTGACTATGTTCGACGCTGGATACCGGAATTGGCCGCCCTGCCAGAGGATACGGTCCACCAACCCTGGAAGGCGGGACCTTCGGTCGCCGTGGCCTATCCCACGCCCATCGTGGATCATGCATCCGCCCGAGCACGAGCCCTCGACGCCTTTCATGGTCTCAAAAAAGCCCGCCCTGACCGGTCGGACCCAGCGTAAGGTCGCCGTAAGGTCCTTTGGCAGCCGGGCCTCGACCCTATATAACCACCGGCACCGTGGCGCCATCGCGCAGCGCGCAAGGAAATAGATGGGAAGGCTCTTGGGTGAATAGAGGACCGACCGGGGCCGCCGGCGGCGGTGTCCGGATAAGGTTCGACCGTCTGGTCGCCTATTCGACCCTGCAGCTTCCGCTGGCGATGGCGGCGCTGCCGGTTGTGCTGAATGTCAGCCATTTCTACGGCGAGGTCTTGAAGGTCCCGCTCGAGTTGATGGGCGCGATCTTCATCTTTGCCCGCGTCGTCGACGCCATCCAGGATCCGCTTATCGGCCTGATCAGCGACCGCTTCACGCACCGCGGTCCACGCGGTCGGCTCATCTTCGTCGGCCTGATGGTTCCCATTCTCGCCGGCGGCTTCTTGATGCTCTTTGCCCCTCCGGTTGCCTGGCAGGGTGATACGACCTTGATGGCCATCTGGCTGATCGCCGCCTTGCTCCTGGTTCATTTCGGCTACTCGGGCGTGTCGATCAGTTATCACTCCCATGGCGCCGAACTGACCGATGACTACAACGAGCGCACGAAAGTCACGGTTGGGCGCGAGGTGTTCGGCTTGATCGGCATGACGATCGCGGTCGTCATGCCGACCGCGCTGACTGCACTCTTTGGCGATACGCACGGCTACTTGATCCTGGGGCTGCTCTTTATTCCCGTCTCCATCGTGTTCTGCACGCCGACGCTCCTGAAGGCCGGTCCGTCGGTGCATCCGCCTGTCGTCCATACCGAACGCAACGCCTTCATCGCCTTCTTCGCCCCGCTCCGGAATCGACTGTTCCGCCGTTTGCTGCTGGTTTTCGTGGTCAACGGCTCGGCCCTCGGTGTCGCCGTCACGGTGATGCTGTTCTACGTCGAGCACGTGCTGGTGGGCACAAAGGTGCAAGCGGGCGTCATCCTGCTCGTCTATTTCATCGCCGGCGCCGCAAGCGTGCCCATGTGGCTCGTGCTCTCGCGGCGGGTCGGCAAGATGGCCGCCTGGTTCTTCGGCATGCTGATGACGGCGTGCGCCATGGCACTCGCCATTTTCATCGGAGCTGGCGACATCTACTGGTTCTTGGCTCTTTCCGTGGTGACAGGAATCGGCATCGGAGCCGACTATGGCCTACCGCCATCGATCCTGGCCGACATCATCAATGCGCCAGAGGGCGGAGATACGCGCGGCAAGACCGGCACCTACTTCGGTCTATGGGCGCTCGCCACCAAGCTTGCGACGGCGATTGGCGCCGCCGGCTCCCTGCCGGTGGCCGCAATCCTCGGTTTCGATCCCGCGCGTGGCAAATACGGACATCTCGCCCTGATCGTCGTCTATGTGATCTTGCCAGTTGTCATCAAGATCATCGCGGCGGTGCTGGCCTGGACCATTCCTGTCGAGCCCGTACGCGGCTCGGTGCGTGACGAACTTCTCGGTCGAAAAGCGCCAGCTTAGGCAAACAAATCGAGGGGCCGGCCCGACCGTTGGCCAAAGTCGCGCCGCAGCCCCCAGCAGCCTTGCGCCAGAGTTGAATAGAGGTTGCGGAAATCGACCGTGTGCTTGAGGTCGCCATCCTGCAGATCAGCCAGCGATGGATAGGCCCCGTGGAGGCCGCCCTTCACTTTGCCGCCCATGACAAAATGCGCCGCCGCGGTGCCATGATCTGTGCCGGCGCTGGCGTTCTGCCGCGCCCGGCGTCCGAATTCGGAATAGGTCGCGACGACCACATCGTCCCAGCGATGGGCGGCGATCAGGTTCTTGCGGAAGGTGGCAAGGCCCGAAGCGAAGATGCCGAGCAATCGGTCCTGCGTCGGCACCTGGCCGGCATGCGTGTCGAAGCCGCCCAGTGCCACCTTGATGGCAACGACGGGTACGCGCGCGATGAGAAGACGTGTCGCAAGGTCGAGCTGATGACCAAAACCACCGTCAGGACTGTAGGCATAAGCCGGCGCTGCACCGTCACGCAGCTTGTCGTGTAACCCTATTGCGGCACCATTCACCTCCTGCCGCACCGCAAGCAAATGACGTAAGGCGGGATTTCCATCGTCATGCGGGTTTTTCGCATCCTTCATCACCGCCGCCTGGTGCAGGAAGTTTTCGGCATCCTGCATCACGATCGTGCGCAGGGCCGTCCCCGTCATCGGAAGTGCATTGGTGTCGATGACAATGCCATCGACACCGGCGCCGCGCGGAAGCTCGACACCTTCGAAGGTGCGCGACACCCATCCCTCGCTCAGCGTCTGGCTCGACGCCGAAGCTGTGTCCCAGATCTCGATCGATCGGAAGTGAGAACGGTTGGGTGATGGATAACCGACACCCTGAACAATCGCGATATCTCGCGCCTTCCAACCTTCCATCAAGGCGTCGAGCTTGTGGTTCAGGCCGATGCGTTCGTCGAGCTGCAGCGTCTTGTCACGCGACACGCCGATGCCTGGCCGAAGCTGATGGTAAATCGGGTCCGCATAGGGAATGACGGTATTGAGACCATCATTGCCGCCCTTCAGTTCGACCAGGACCAGGACGCGGCGTCCCTGGTCGGCCAGAGCTAAACGGCTCGCCAGGACAAGCGAGAGTGTGGAAGCTCCAAGAAGAAAGTGGCGACGTTCCATGGCCATCCTCTTCATTTCAACTGATAGGCGGAATCAAGCATCGCTGCAGCCACAACGGCGCCTGGCGATTCCGCCGCGGTAGTGCCGGCCTCGATCGGCGCGCGCGGGAGGAGCGTGCGTATAAGCGTGGCGTTGTCCGTTCCACTCAAGGTCGGGCCAAGACGAGCCTCGCCGACATTGCGCAGACTGCGCCCTTCGACCGGATAGGCTTCCATTGTCTGTCCGGACATCTGCTGCACACGATCGGTGCGGCGGTCGGGCCGACCCATTGTCATGTTGCCATCGAGCGAAACGGTCGTGGCCTCAATCAGGCGGCGCAAAAATTGACGGCGCAGCAATAGCGTGCTGGTCGATATCCAGCTCTCGCCGCCCGGCCATCCCTTGACGTTGGGTGGCGCGAAGGGCGTTTGACCGAGCCCGGCCATCATGCGCACCAGCGGAGTCTGATCGGGCACTGGCAAGCCGAAGACATGCACCGTGCCCACGATCAATTCGATCGGCGATTTTATCAGGGCACCGCGATTGACCGGATCGCGAAATGCGGGGGACAGGAATAGCGCGCGCAGGAGCGGCTTCATTTCGTAGTTGTTGCCACGAAACAAGCCGGCCAGACGTTTCACTTCGTTGGCATCGGGCGTGAAGGAGATGAACTCCCGCCACAGCTTCTCGACGATCGTCTCTGCGGTCCGTGGATGGCGCAGCAGGATCGCCAGGATGTCGTCGCCCGTGAAATGCCCCGACTGCCCGAGGAAAGTCTTCTCGCCACCGTCGTGGAGCTGCATGCGGTCGACGAACTGACCGCTGTCCCGATCGAGCGACCAGCCGGTGAAAGCGCGGGCCGCATTCTTGATGTCGGATTCGCTGTAGTGCCCCTCACCCAGCGTGAAGAGCTCGAGCAGCTCGCGCGCGAAGTTCTCGTTCGGCTGCTTGGCTACATTATGTACGCCGTCGAGGTAGATCAGCATCGCCGGATCGTGCGCCACCTCTTTCAGGAGCGTGGCAAAATTGCCCAGCGCCGCGCGCCGGAACAACGCGTTCTGCCGATAAAGCGCCGGCACATACCGCACCTTCTGGATCGAGGAGGTGAAATGGTTGTGCCAGAACAACGTCATCTTCTCGACCAAGGGCTGGTCGGTCGCCAGCATCTCCTCGACCCACCAGTTGCTCAACTGGCTGCCCTCTTCGCGTACGAGCTTGGCCACCTCGTTCACTGGCTTGCCGTCGACGGTCTTGCCTGCAGATGACTGAGCTTCCTGGCGTCGTTCGCGCAGCGCTGAAAGAGGCTCGCTCGTCCAACCTGGCGCCGCGGTCGCTGCCCGCGTGTGCACTTTCGTCAGCAGGCGCTCAACCGCCGCCGTGAAATCCGTCGACGCTATCGCGGCAATCTCGGCAGGCGTCGCGCCAAACGCCGTCCGCGAGAGCAGGTGACGGGCATCATCGAAACCCATCGCCGACGCCGCTCGGCTAGGCCGCGATACCCACATCGCCGCGGAAAGTGCCGCCCCGCCCACGAAGCCACGCCGACCGAGACGAGCCACCATGATGACTCTCCTATTGCGGAGAACGTGCCGGCGCTGTGCCAGACCTTTGCGAGTTGCCACTCGACGGCGGTCGCCAGCCTCCAAAGCGCTCGGCGAGAATTGTCTGCAATTGTTGACGCTGATCCGGGCGAACCCTGTCTGCAAACTGGGCGATGGCCGCCAAGCTCTGCTTCTGCAGATCCGCACGCAGAGATGTCATCTGATCGACAAGGGCATCGATCCGATTCATGTCGAACTGGGATTTCTTCAGCTCCTCGCCCATTGCCTCGCGAAGCTTCTGGATTTCATGGATCCGTTGGCGCCGCTCGTCGGCATAGCGATCGAACAGGTCTTTCAAGGCTGCCCGCTGTCCGTCGTCGAGCTTGACGTCCTGCGCCAACATTTCCAGGGGCCCGCCGCGCGGCGGTGCCGGTCGCGCCTCTCGTACAACTGGTGGCGGCTCGATCCAGGTCCGATACACGAAGCCGGCCAGGACGAAGCAGTTCAACAGCAGCGACAAACCAAGCAGAAGCTGGGTGACCCGCGACGACATCTCAGATGCTGTCCGTGAACAGATCGTTCAACTGATGCGACGTATCCGTGCCGAAAGATCTGGGAACCGCGACCGTGGATTCCGCTGACGCATATTTCTGCTCAGCAAAGGATTGCCCCAAGCCACCGCCCATCACGAAACCAATGGCAGCAATAATAACAGCCAAGCCGGCCATGACGCCGCGCCGCAAGGCGAAGTCTCCCCCAAACGAGGGCAGCAGCACTGCCAGCCACATTCCAAACATTCCCGGTTTGGAACCCAGGGAGCGTTCGGCAGGGAAACCCACGAGCGCCTGGGCGCGCGTAACGATGCTCGGCGGCGATGAAGGCAACGGCTTGCCCAAAATATCCGCCAGCGCCAAGGCGGCGGCTCGCAGTTCAGGATCGTGCGTCACGGCCGAGTCGATCCGGGCGGCCGCCGGTTCAGACAGCCGACCTTCGAGCCAGGCCGCGAAATCAAGATCAGAAACTGCCGCCCGCGACGGGTTGCGGTCCAGAGACAGGCTCTGCCACAAATCCTTGTCGCTCGTAGGGGTACGTTCCGCAGTCATTTCCAACTCCTGCACTACCTTACGCCGCACTGACGGTCATCATCCCCAACCTATGGCGTCCGCTCGCGAAAATGTTCCCGCAGCCGCAGCAGCGCTTTGTGATGTGTGCTGCGCACTGTCTGGGCGTCGACTTTCAGTAGCTGTGCGACTTCCGCGACATCACGCTCCTCGTCGTACAGGCATTTCAGGATCAGGGTCTGCCGCTCGGTCAGCAGGCCTTCGGGTATCTTGAGCTTCTCTACGTAGTGATCCTCAACAGCAAGGGCCGCCTCCGGAATGTCGTCGATCGGCGACGTGGGCTGCCGGCGACGGCGGGCAAAATCGACAGCCGCCGAACGAGCTACCACGGCCAGCCATGTAGATAACCCGGCGCGTGCCGGGTCGTAGGTTTTCAGCAGCCTGAAGTCATTCGTGCAAAGCCGCACGAAGACGTCCTGAGCGGCATCCATGATGTCATCCTCGCTGAGGCGCCAGGCGCCGAGGGATCGCCGCACGACCGCATTGATCAAGGGCGAGGCGGCCAGGACGAACCCGTCCCAGGTCCGCTTGTGCCCCGCTACCAATGACCGCAGGTCGATCTGGTTCAGCTCCGTCACGCCTGCGTTCCGTCTCCTGTCTGTCCGCAGAGCAGTCTAGCGGGGTTTGTGGCCAAAAGAGGCCCGGTTACAGTCAACCGGCAATGAACATGAGGAAGCAATGAGCGAGTCGCTGACACGGCAAATGAAGATCACCAAGCAGGCGGTACGTGGCAAGGGGGCCGTCGTTACCCAGAACTGCCGCGCAGCCGAGGTCGGCGCCGACATCCTACGCAAAGGTGGCAACGCGATCGATGCGGCAGTCGCCACCGGCATGGCGATCGGTGCCATCGAGCCCTGGATGAGCGGCATTGGCGGCGTCGGCTTCATGACCATCTGGAGTGCCAAGGAAAAGCGGGCTTGGACGATCGACTATGGCCCCATATCGGCCGGCAAACTCGATCCGACGGCCTACAAGATCGTCGGCCCCGGTCCGGCCAATCCTTTCGCCTGGCCGGACATCCTCGAGCAGCGCAATGAGGTCGGCTACCACTCGATCGCAGTGCCCGGCATGGTCGCCGGCCTCGGTAAAGCCCTTGAGCGTTTCGGCACGATCAAATGGAAGGACGCACTCGCCCCCGGTGCTGCGCTCGCCGAGCGCGGCATGGAACTCGACTGGTACATGCAGGTGATGATCGCCAACGGCGCGCAGCATCTCGCCAAGTTCCCGGCCTCCCGGGCGAGCTACCTGTGCGACGACGGCCGCGTGCCGACCAACGACTGGCAGGGCACCGTCCGCTACCTCAAGCTCGGCAAGCTCGGCCAGACGATGCGGCGGCTGGCCGACGGCGGTCCCCGCGAGTTCTACGAGGGCGCGCTCGCGCGAGACATCGCCGCCGACCTGCAGGCAGGCGGCTCGGCGATCTCCTATGACGATCTCAAGGCCTACGAAGCGCGAATCGTCGACCCACTCTCCTTCGAGCATCATGGGGTGACGATCAACGTGGCGGGCGGCCTCACGGCGGGACCAACCTTACGTCGCACGCTCGAGCTGCTGGGCGGTCGCACCAAAGGCAAGGGCGCACCCGACGCCGCGTTTTTCACCGCCGTGGCCGAGGCCATGCACCAGGCCTACGAGGAGCGGCTGAAAACACTGGGCGAAAAGCCGACCAATACCTGCACCACGCATTTCTGCGCCGCCGACAGCGAAGGCAACATGGTGGCGCTCACGCAGACCCTGATGTCGCTGTTCGGCTCGGGCGTAATGTTGCCCAAGACAGGCATCACCATGAACAACGGCATGCTTTGGTTCGATCCCGAACCCAATCGGCCGAATTCGATCGCTCCGGGCAAGCGGCCCCTCTGCAACATCTGCCCCGTGGTGGTTATCAGGGACGGCCAGCCTTGGTTCTGTATCGGCGCCTCCGGCGGACGGCGCATCGTGCCGGCCGTGACGCAGCTTTCGACGATGCTGATCGACCGTGGGCTCGATGTCGAAACAGCCTTCCACCAGCCGCGCATCGACGTGTCGGGCGTCGGGCCAATTCGGGTCAATCGTGATATGCCCGACGCCGTCAAGAAAGCGATCGCGGCCAAGCTCCCGATCGTGGAGGTGGCCAACCAGATCTCCCCGCTCGGCTTCGCCAATCCGTCGTGCATCGTCCGCGATCCAAAAACGGGCGAACTGACCGGCATGAACGAGGTCATGTCGCCTTGGGCAGGCGGCGCAGCGATTTAAGCCCATGATATCTCGCCGCCTCCTCCTGACAGGCGGTGCAGCTGCGCTCCTGCCGAGGCAAGCGCGGGCACAAGAACCATTAGTAAATCTGCTGCGACCGTTAATGGCGGAGCATCACGTCCCTGGCGCGAGTGCGGCTCTGATCGGGAACGGCAAGATCGCTGACCACGCGGTCCTCGGCGTCGGTCCCAGAACGCTGTTTCAGGCCGCCTCCATCAGCAAGGTCGTCGCGGGCCAGGTGATCCTGCACCTGGTGGACCACGGGGAGATCGGCCTCGACCGGCCAGTAAACGACATGCTGCGTTCGTGGCAACTGCCAGGCCCTCAGGCACAGGCAGTGACGCCGCGCTTGTTGCTAAGCCACCGGGCCGGAACCAGCGTGCCGGGATTTTCCGGCTACCTGCGTGGTACGCCTTTGCCCGACTTGCGCGAAATCCTGAGTGGATCGCCGCCCGCAAACACGCCGCCGGTGCGAGTCGAACATGAGCCAGGCCATGCGTACCTGTATTCTGGCGGTGGAACGATGGTGCTCCAGCAGCTCGCTCTGGACGTCACAGGCCATAGTTTCGAAGATCTCGCTGCTGATCTCATCTTCGCGCCGGCCGGCATGGTTCGCAGCTCGTTCAAACAACCTCTGCCGCCCACCGAACAAGACGCAACCACAGCGCACGATCTCGACGGCCGGCCCCTGCCTGGTGGAGGGCGTGTTTACCCAGAACTCGCAGCGGCAGGCCTTTGGTCGACGGCGATTGACCTCGCCCACCTTGCTCTTGCCATATCCGAGAGCTGGCGCGACGGCGGATTGCTGAGCCGATCACTGGCGCGGATGATGGCGCAGCCTGTCGGGCGTGGCCCAACCGGTCTCGGCATCTTTGTGCACGCACAGAACAGCCGACCGCCCCTGCTTTATCACTATGGTGTGAACGCCGGCTTCCGTTCAGTGCTGACATTTGTCGCCGACGGCAGCTTCGGTCTGGCATTGATGACCAACAGCGAAGGCGGGCGGCCGCTCATTCCGGCCTTCGGCGGCGCCGTATTTGCATCCAACGGACAAGGATCGTTTCCCCCCATCGACTAACATGACGACGACTGCGACTGCTCCCCCTCCGCCGACCGACACCACCAAGCGCCTGCTGCCGTGGTTGGTCGCCGTGGCGTTCTTCATGCAGTCGCTCGACACAACGATCTTGAATACGGCGGTGCCGGCGATTGCCGAGGCCATGGCCGTGACGCCGCTCGACATGAAGTCGGTGCTGGCAAGCTACACGCTGAGCCTCGCGGTCTTCATCCCGATCAGCGGCTGGATGGCGGATCGCTTCGGCACGCGACGGGTCTTCGCTTCCGCCATCGGCCTGTTCTCGCTGGGGTCGCTGCTGTGCGGCTTGTCCGTCAACATCAACATGCTCGTCGCCTGCCGGGTCCTGCAGGGCATGGGCGGTGCGATGATGGTACCGGTGGGCCGCATGACCATGGTGCGGACTTTCCCCAAATCCGAGCTGATCCGCGCCATGAGCTTCGTGTCGATCCCAAGCCTGATCGGCCCGATGGTCGGGCCGATCGCGGGTGGGCTTATCGTTCACTATGCCCATTGGAGCGTGGTGTTCTTCGTGAACATCCCGGTTGGTCTCGCCGGACTCTATCTCGTTTATCGCTTCCTGCCGGACTATCGCGAGGCCAAGACGCACCCACTCGACATCGTCGGCCTGATCTTGTTCGGATCCGGTATCGCCCTGCTCTCCTATGTGCTCGAGGTGTTCGGCGAAAACAGCCTGGGAGATATTGAGATCGCCGGCCTGCTTGGCCTTGCCGCCGTGTTGCTGGCTGGCTACGGCATCAAGGCGACACACACACAGTTTCCCCTACTCCAGCTCGGACTGTTTCGCCTGCGTACCTTCCGTGCGGCCGTCGGCGGCAGTTTCTTCAGCCGGCTCGGGCTCGGCGGCATTCCCTTCCTCTTTCCGCTGCTTTACCAGGTGGGCCTCGGCTATTCGCCGATCGAATCGGGGCTTCTGGTGATGCCGCAGGCGATGGCCGCCATGGGCCTCAAGGTGGTCGTGGCCAGGATCCTCGGCTGGCTCGGTTATCGTAACGTGCTGGTCGGCAACACGCTTATCGTCGGCGTACTCATCATGCTGTTCGCGACCATCGACGTCGGCACACCGGCCTGGCTCATCGCGCTGCAAGCCTTCATCCTGGGTTTCTTCACGTCGACCCAGTACACAAGCATGAACACGCTGGTCTACGCCGATGTCAGCGCCCGGCAAACGAGTGCGGCCAGCACCATCGCCAGCACTGGTCAGCAAATGTCGATCAGCTTTGGCGTTGCTTCGGCCTCGCTGATCGCCGCCATGTTCGTACCGGAAAGCCTTCGTTCAGATCCGACAGCGTTGATCCACGGCGTGCACAAGGCCTTCATCGTGCTCGGGGTCATGACCATGGCGTCATCGGTCGTCTTCATGCAACTCCGCAAGCACGACGGCGGCGCGATCAGCGGCAGGAAGCTGAGCTAACGATCAACTATGACAGCAAGCTTGCGCCGACATTGATTGAGAGCGCGAGAATGGCCGTGTTGAATACGAACGCCACAACGCCGTGGATCAAACTCACCCGCCGCATGGCGCGGGAGACGGTGCTGACGTCGCCGGTCTGCGCCGCGCAACCGATCACGAAAGCGTAGTAGAGGAAGTCATGATAATCCGGCGGCCGGTCGCCGGGGAATTTCAGCCCCTTGGATATGTCGGACTCACTTGGGCGATAGTAAGTGTTCGCATAGTGCAAGGCGAACACCGTATGGGTGAAGGTCCAGGAAAGCACGACAGTCGCGATGGTCACGAACACGCTGGCCCAAGGCGCGGTGTGCATAGACTTGATGATCGCAAGTTCTGCGAAGATCGCCGCAAAGCTCGCAGCGGCGCTCCCCACCACGATCATGACAATGACCCAGTCGCTCTCGTCGTAGAGCGCGGCGCTCCGATGGCAGGTTTCAACCGTCGACCGGGCGATCATCACAAACGCGACGGCGAGATAGAGTGCGGCCGTCAGATCCCACGCCATCAAGAGCCGCGTCACTGGCCTCAGCGACCCCGGCAACAAGGTAAAAAGGAGTACGCCCGCGATCACAGAAGCCAGTAACCGGCGTCGAGCGATGAAAACGCGACCTAGGCGCGATCGAGGAAGACCGTGTTTCATATAGTTTCTGTAAAGGACTGACATAAGAGGCCAGCATAGGGACTCACGGATTCAGTCTCGCTGCCCTTGCCGGTCCTGTGGATGAACGCTAAACACACGGCCGTCAATTTGTCGCAAGCGGCGGGGGGAATAGCAGCATGGCGACGAAAAAAAAGACCTCGGCGGCCGCATCGGCGGCGGGTCATTCGAGCGCCAAGACCTTGAATGGAAAGGCGAATTCGACACGCGCCACAGGTACGGCGGAGGCCAGGGAAACGGCCCGCCTGCTGCTGGAAATTGAAGCCATCCATTGCCGGCCGGAAAATCCGTACATCTTTACCTCTGGTCGGGCGAGCCCAGTCTATATCGACTGCCGCAAGCTCATCTCCTACCCCGAAGCCCGGGCCAAGATCATGGGTTACGCCCTGAAGGCCATCGATCGGGACATCGGTTGGAACAAGATCGACGTCGTGGCTGGAGGCGAGACGGCGGGCATCCCGTTCGCCGCGTTCCTGGCGGCGCTGGCCAAGAAACCCATGATCTACGTGCGCAAGCAACCCAAGGGGTTTGGGCGCATGGCGCAGATCGAAGGTGATCTGAAGCCCGGCAAACGGGTCCTGTTGGTCGAGGATCTGGCGACGGACGGCGGCAGCAAGCTCGTCTTCATCGATGCCCTCAAGAAAGCTGACGCTAAGGTCACCGACTGCTTCGTGATCTTCCACTATGGGATCTTTCCGCAGAGCATCGAGACGCTGGCCGTGGCCGGCGTCAAGCTGCACGCATTGGCGACCTGGTGGGACGCCCTGGAAGCGGCCCAGAAGCACAGGTACTTCGACGACAAGGGCTTGGCCGAGACCCGCGCCTTCCTCGAAGCGCCAGAGCAATGGTCGGCCAATCATGGCGGTCGTCCGCCATCGCTGCGTCCAACCGGCCTCGGCCGCTAACAACAGCCAAACGCTACAGCTCAAGCATGACGCATGCTTGAGCTTGCGCGGCGCCAATGTCAGCTTGGCGCCGATGTTCGGCCGTCGCGCCCTTATGGGCTTCACGCTCTCCTCTTTTGCCGCCTTGCCGGCGCGCGCGGCAGCCAAGGACGAGCTCGTCATCGGCACCACGCAGGCGCCGGGAACGATGAACCCGCTCATCAGCCAAATGCTTGCTACGAGCCTGATCCAGAACATGAGACTCCGGCCGTTCACGGCCTATGACCCGGATTGGAAACTCGTCGGCCTTGCCTGCACGCGACTCCCCAACCTCAAGGAGGGCACAGCCCGCCTTGTCGACCTGCCCGACGGTAAGCAGGGCATGGAAGTCGACATTGAAATCAGGCCGCTGAAATGGGGCGACGGCACACCGGTTACGGCCAAGGACGTGGATTTCACCCTGACAGTCGGCAAACATCCACAGTCGGGGGTCGCTTCGTCCGAGGCCTATCGTCGGATCCTGAAGCTCGAAATCAAGGATGATCGTCATTTCACAGCGACCATCGATCGGGTGACGTTCGACTACGACGACTTCAGCCTCACGATCATCCCCGCCCATATCGAAAAACCGATCTTCGACGCCAATCCAGCCGAATACCGCAACAAGACCGCCTACGACACGGACGCAACGAACCCTGGCCTCGGCTTCGGCCCTTACCGCATTTCCGAGCTGGTGCCGGGCAGCCGGATCGCCCTCGAACCGAACGTCCACT
The DNA here is from genome assembly GCA_017308235.1 of Alphaproteobacteria bacterium. Classification (GTDB taxonomy): domain Bacteria; phylum Pseudomonadota; class Alphaproteobacteria; order Reyranellales; family Reyranellaceae; genus Reyranella. The sequence continues at coordinate 200,602 of JAFKFL010000027.1, forward strand.
GGGAAGGCGAAGCGGTCCATTTCAAGAGAATCGTGCTCAAGTTCATCGAGAACAGCTCGGCGCTCGAGGCTAACTTGCTATCAGGCAATGTGGACTACGTTCCGGGTGAGCTGGGCCTCGCCCTCGATCAGGTGCTGGCACTCGAGAAGCGCTACAAAGACAGATACGATTTCATTTACAAGCCTGGCCTCGTCTACGAGCACATCGACGTCAATCTCGACAATCCATTGCTCAAGGATCGGCGCGTGCGGCAAGCGATCCTGATGGCGATCAATCGCCAGGCCATCTCTGACAAGCTGTTCGAGGGCAAGCAACCGGTTGCCGACAGCGATATCAGTCCCCTCGATCCCATGCACAGCGCCGCGACCCGTCATTACACCTTCGATCTCGCAGCCGCGCGCAAGGCCTTCGACGAGGCGGGCTTCACCGCCACCGCGAATGGCGTGCGTGCCGACGCGAATGGCCAGCGCTTCTCGATCGAACTCGTCACCACCGCCGGCAATCGCGTGCGCGAACAGGTGGCGCAAGTGATCCAGAGCCAGCTTCGCCAGGCCGGCATCGAGCTTCGCATCAAGGCCCTGCCGCCCCGTATCTTTTCCGATGTGATGACCCATCGGCGATTCACCGGCCTTGCCATGTATGCCTGGGTCGAGCGCGTGCAGGGGGTACCACGAACCACTCTGCATTCCGATGAGATCCCCAGCGAGAAGAACGGCTGGAGCGGACAGAACTACCCGGGCTATTCCAATCCCGAGATGGACAAGGCATTGGATGCTGTCGAACGCGAGCTCGATCCCGACAAGCGGCGCGCCCTGTTCGCGGAGATCCAGCGCCTCTATGCCGAGGATCTGCCGGTCCTGCCGCTCTATTTCCGCGTCGACCCTTTCGCGATCCCCAGGCAACTCAAAGGCGTCCGGCCAACCGGCCAACTCAACAGCTCGACCCTGTGGGTCGAGCAATGGCGCTGGGAGGGCTAGATGGCGCTGGACAAGGCGGTCCTCGAAGGTCGTTTCGTACGGCTTGAGCCGCTGGAAGAGCACCATCGCGAGCTGGTGCGGCCGGCCGCACAGCATCCCGAGATTTTCGAGATCACGACCTCGGCGCTGGGAGCGCTGTTCGATCCCTATATCGACAACGCCCTCAGGCGAACGGCATCCGGCAACGAACTCGCATTCGTTGTGCTCCACAAGACGCATGGTCGGCCGGTCGGCATGACGCGCTACCTGAATATCGAGGAAGGACACAAGCGGCTCGAAATCGGCTCGACCTGGTACGAACCCTCGGTGTGGGCAGGCGTGGTAAATCCCGAATGCAAGCTCCTACTGTTGCAACATGCATTTGAGCAACTGAAGCTCAACCGGGTCGAATTCAAGACCGACCTGCGTAACGCCCGCAGCCAGGCGGCAATTCGCAAGCTCGGCGCCAAACAGGAAGGCATCCTGCGCAAGCACATGGTCGTAGCGGACGGCTACGTGCGCGACTCGGTGCTGTTCTCGATCGTCAGCGACGAATGGCCGGCCGCAAAGGCGGGTCTCGAGCGGCGGCTTGCACGATGATCAAGGCTGCGACGCGCACTCCCTTGCCATGAGCCGCTATCTTGCGTCCCGCGCGGTCGAGATCGCCATCACGCTGGTGATCATGAGCTTCGTGGTCTACCTGCTGATCGGGTTGATGCCGGGTGATCCCATCGATCTCATGATCGCCGGAGATCCCAAGATGACCAGCGCCGACGCCGCTCGGCTGCGCGCGGTCTACGGCATCGACAAGCCCCTCCTCGAGCGTTACTTCGCCTGGGCGCACCAGGCGCTGATTGGCAACTTTGGCTATTCTCGCTCCTTCAACCAGCCGGTCCTCGCTGTTCTGGCGCCGCGGCTGCTGAACACGGTCGTGCTCGCGGGCATCGCCTTCCTACTCTCGATCGCGATCGCCCTGCCGCTTGGCATCTGGGCCGCTCACCGACCGCGCAGCCGCGCCGACAATCTGATCAACCTCTTTTGCTTCGCCGGCATTTCCACGCCGCCCTTCTGGCTCGCATTGCTGCTGATCGCCCTGTTTGCCGTGGCGTTGGGTTGGCTTCCCGCTGGCGGCATAGCCGAGCTGCGAGCCGGATCGGATTTTATGACAGCGCTTGGCCAGACGGTGCGCTTCGCCGTCCTGCCTGTGCTCACTCTCACTTTGGTACAGCTCGGGATCTACACGCGCTTCATGCGCGGCGCGATGATCGAGGCGCTGCGCCAGGACTATGTGCGCACCGCGCGGGCCAAAGGCGCATCAGAGCGGCGTGTGCTCCTCGGTCATGCTTTCGTCAATGCACTCGCGCCGGTACTCACTGTGCTGGCTCTTTCCTTCGGCAGCCTCTTCTCCGGTGCACTGATCACCGAAACCATGTTCGCCTGGCCTGGCATGGGTAAGACGATCTACCAGGCCATCCTCGATAACGACTACAACCTCGCCCTTGTCGGCCTCCTGATCGCGACCTTCGCCACCATCGCCGGCAACCTGCTGGCGGATCTGGCGCTGGTCTGGATCGATCCGCGCGTTTCGCTCTCGGCCCGCGAGCGATGATCGCGTCAAGCCCGACCCTTCTCGTCTGGCGGCGCCTGCTGCGCCATCGCCAGGCCGAGCTCTCGCTTGCCTTCCTGGTCCTCCTGCTTGCTCTGGCGCTCGCCGCACCCTTGATCGGCGAGATGCGAGGCATCGATCCGGCCATGACCGATCTCTTCCGCCGGCTCGAACCGCCATCAGCCCAGCACTGGCTTGGCACCGACGAGCTCGGTCGCGATCTCTTCCAGCGTTTGCTGGACGGCGGACGGATTTCCTTACTTGTGGGCATCGCGGGCGCTCTCCTGTCAGCGGTCCTGGGCGCTGTGATCGGCGTGGTCGCGGGCTATCTTGGCGGGCGGCTGGACAGCCTGCTGATGCGCCTCACCGATGGTGTGATCGCGCTCCCTCTCCTTCCGCTCCTGATCGTTCTGGCGGCAATCGATCCGCGCAAGCTCGGCATTCCACCCGGGATTGCCCAATCGGAGACCTTCTCCCTCTATCGCATCATCGCGATCGTCGCGCTGACCGGATGGACGACCGCTGCGCGATTGGTGCGCGCCGAGACACTCTCGCTCAAGGGACGAGACTTCACCCGTGCCGCGCAGGCCCTGGGCGCGCAGCCCCTGCGCATCATGTTCCGGCATATCCTGCCCAATGCGGCCGGCTCCCTGGTCGTCGCCACCACCATGTCGATTGGCAGCCTGATCCTGCTCGAATCGACGCTGTCTTTTCTCGGGCTTGGTACACAACCGCCAGCGGCCAGTTGGGGCAACATGCTGGCAGGCGCGCAGGACCTGCTGCGGGATGCGCCGATGCTAGCTGTGTGGCCCGGATTGCTGATCTTCCTGACCGTGATCGCCTTTAATTTCCTGGGCGACGGTCTGCAGGAAGCACTCGATCCCCGCAGCGAACGACGGCTTTAGACCGCCACCGCCTCCGGGATCCAACTGCGGCGCTCGCCAGCGTAGATTGCACCCGGATTGCCGCGCACCGTCGTGCGCCACATCAGCCGCTGCTCCTTCTCGGCGTCGTACCAGGTGGCCGCATGGACCAGGCAACGATTATCCCACACCAAGAGATCGCCAGCGCTCCATTCATGGGCATAGACGAACCGCGGCTGCGTGTAGTGGCTCATGAGTTCGTCCAGCAGAGCCGCGCCATCACCGTGGGGGCCAGGCTGCATGCCGACGAACGGCCCATCGAACCAGTCCATCTGTCCGTACTCGCAGAGATAGAGCGCACGCTGTCCGGTGACCGGATGAGCGCGCACAACCGGCTGTGATTGCGAGCGTTCATGCGGCGCAAATGGCCTCGGGGTTTGGCCGGCAAGTGCTTCCTTGCGGCCACGACCCGTGCCCGGCTGCGCATGCAGTCCCTGCAGGGCCTCGACCCTTGCCTTGAGATGGGCGGGCAATGCCTCGTAGGCCAGGATGCCGCTTGCAAACAGGGTCTGACCGCGCGTGCGATCGGCCGGGGTGACGGCATAGAACAGCGAGATGTCAGGCGGCGGCCGGCGATAGCTCTGGTCGGTATGCCAGCCCTTGCGATGTGGATACTGCACCGGCAACAGGCCGTCCGCTGTCAGCGGCGGCTCCGGTCGCGCCGGCGGCGGCCGCGCGCCCGGCACCGTATTGGTGACGAGATAGATTTCGGGCTGTGCTTCATGGACCAGATGCTGGCCGGTCAGGAGATGGCGGTAGTCCTCGACTTCCGAGCCAAACTGCCGGCTCAGCCGCACCAGCAACTCTGGAGCGCGGCTGATCTCGTCCATTCCAGGGATGAGAAGCAGCCCACCGGCTTGCGCCAAGGCCTCCGGCAGGCCAATTGGCATTTCCGCCGCGAGCGATCGAGCGAGCCGCACCGTAGCGCCGAACGCCGCACCAGGCAGTGGCTGGGCTACTTCGATCGAAACGCTCATCCGGCTTCTCCTCTCCCGTCGCACCGGGCAACAGGTCAGTCGCGGCAAGCTCTACAAGAGAGGCGCGGCGCGGCGCGGCGCCCGTCCTTGCGCGGACGGGCGATAGCATGACCGCAGCTGGCGCAGCCGTCGATCTCGAAATCGATCCAATGCGTGGGCTCACCGCAGTTCTCGCAAGGCAAGCCACGGGGCGACATCAGGTGACCGAAGCCTGGCGCTTTGCATTTCGGGCAAAGCGTCGCCAGCCGCCTGGCGAGTTTCCAGGCCAGCGCCCGCAGCACCTTCATGCGTGTTGGATTGCGGTGCGCGCGCATATCGGCGACGACCACGGCCTTTCCGTCTTCGGAAAGACGGGCCTCGCGGTCAACTGCCGCTATGACATCGTCGAGTGTCATCAGATCTTTGACCGTATGGCCGCCGACGCTGCCTCGGATCACGAACACGCCGAAATCAGGGAAGCCCAGCGACTTCACGGCCTGCGGCACGGCGGGATCGCCGACCTCGAAGCTCATGAGGTTTTGCCAATTGGTACGATGTGTCGTCAACGTTTCAACCAAGCGGATGCCGCGCCTGCGATCGACGAAGGCCATAATCTCGAGACCACCGGCGACGAGCGGCAGGCGATCGATTGGCCCGTAGCTTCCTTCGCTGGCAATGGCGCAATCGATATCCATCGAGCGAAAGGCCAGTTCCGCCTTCAGAAGAGACGTCTCGACCAGGGCATCCGGTCGCGGGACTTCGCCGGTAAACGTGCCTAACGTGTCGGTATCGAGATTGGGCGCGACGACGATCTTGGCGCCGAGCAGGCGACGAAATGGCGGCGCGATCGCACGCTCTTTCGCATGGATGGTCGCAAGACCGATCCGTTCTCCGGCATAAGGATGAGCAACCACGGCTACAGAGTACTTGTCCGAGGTAAATCCTATTCCGCAGCTTGTGGTACAACCTGCCGTACAAGTTGCTGCTCGACCAAGGTCGCCCAGTAAGAGGCGCCAATCGGCAGGATATCGTCGTTAAAGTCATAGCCCGGATTGTGAACCATGCAGCTCCCCTCGCCGTCGCCGTTGCCAATCCAGATGTAGCAACCGGGCTTCTTCAGCAACATCCAGGCGAAATCCTCGCTGCCCATCGCTGGCGTGGGATTGCGGTTAACGTTGTCTATGCCCACCAAAGCGGACGCCGCCTGCGCCGCGAACTCGGTTTCCTGCACACTGTTCACCGTCGCTGGATAGCGGCGCTCGTATCGCCACTTGGTGACCTCAGCACCGAAGCCGGCAGCGACGTTGCGGGCAATCTTCTCGATCTGCCTTTCGATCATGTCCTGCACCGGCTTCTTGAAGGTACGCACGGTGCCCCGCAGCACGCATTCCTGCGGAATGACATTCCAGGTATCGCCGGAATGAATCTGGGTCGTCGACACAACGGCGGTATCCATGGGGTCGACATTACGCGCCACAATCGACTGCAACGCGGTCACGATGTGGGCGCCGACCACCACCGGGTCGATGCCATGATGCGGCATTGCACCATGGGCGCCCACGCCCTTCACCACGATCTCGAAGATATCGTAGGCTGCCATCATCGGGCCCGGCCTGACGGCGAAACGGCCAACAGGAATGCCCGGAATATTGTGCATGCCGTAAACGCCTTCGCAGGGGAATTTCTCGAACAACCCCTCCTCGACCATCACGCGGCCGCCGCCTTCATTTTCTTCGGCCGGCTGGAAAATGAAATAGACGGTACCATCGAAATTTCGGGTCTCAGCGAGATACTTTGCTGCTCCCAAGAGCATCACCGTGTGACCATCGTGACCACAGGCGTGCATCTTGCCGGGGATCGTCGACTTGTGGCTGAAGTCGTTGGTCTCATGCACATCGAGCGCATCCATATCGGCGCGTAGCCCAATTGCGCGCTTCGATGTACCGGCGCGAAGAACGCCCACGACGCCGGTCTTGGCAAGGCCACGATGCACCTCGAGGCCGAACTGCTTCAGCTTGTCCGCAACAGTATCTGCCGTGCGCACTTCCTCGAATGCCGTTTCAGGATGGCTGTGGATGTCGTGCCGCCATGCCGTCATGTCCTTATGAAACGAGGCGATGCGGTTGATAACCGGCATGGAATTCTCCAAAAAATATAGAGGGCGGATCGTAAGCGACGATACCGGTGGGTCAAGCACGGCGAGCATGCGCCGCCGCACATCACGTGCCCTGCAGCCAATTGCCGCGACCTAGCGCGCGTTGGCGTAGCTGCGCTCTTCGATTGTGAGCCGCTTCTCTTCGATGGCGTGGCACGCCACCGCTCCCCCTTCGATCGGCAGCAGCTGGGGACGTTCGCGCTTGCAGCGTTCGTTGGCAAAGGGACAGCGCGGATGGAAGCTGCAACCGGACGGCGGATTGATCGGACTCGGCACCTCGCCGGCAACAGGCACGCGCTGACGGCCGGTCAGGTCGAGATCCGGGATCGTATCGAGCAACATCCGCGTATACGGATGCTTGGGTCGTTTGAAGAGCGTATCGGTCGGCGCCTGCTCGACCAGGCGGCCAAGGTACATCACGCCCACGCGCGTCGAGATATGGTAGACGACGGCGAGGTTGTGCGAGATGAACAGATACGTGAGGCCGAAGCGTCGCTGCAAATCCATCATCAGATTCAGGATTTGCGCCTGGACTGAGACGTCGAGTGCCGACGTCGGTTCGTCACACACCAGGAATTCCGGCCGACTGGCCAGCGCTCGCGCGATCGAGACGCGCTGACGCTGACCACCCGAAAATTCGTGGGGGTATTTCCGTCCGTCAGCTGGGGTCAATCGTACCTGGCGCAGGAGATCGCCGACCTGCTTCTCAAGGTCGGCCTTGTCCACGGCGAGGCCAAAGGCGCGGATCGGCTCGGCGATGATATCGAACACCCGCCAACGCGGATTGAGGCTGGCGTACGGATCCTGGAAGATCATCTGCAAACGCCGGCGCAAGGCCGAGGTTTGTGTCCGACCTCGCCGTTGGCCGATATCGTTGCCGTCGAAGGTGATGTGGCCTGCCGTCGGGCCGTAAAGACCCACCACCAGGCGCGCTACGGTCGACTTCCCGCAGCCCGACTCGCCCACCAGCGAAAAGGTCTCGCCCTTGGCAATATCGATATCAATACCATCGACGGCCTGAACGATCTGGCGGCCGCGACGCTCGAGGAGCCGGACCAGCCAGGGTGGCGAGACATCGAAATGACGCTTGAGCCCCTCGATGTGGACGAATGGCGGCGTCCCATCAGGCATCGGCCAGCTCCCCCGCGACGGCCCCGCCGACACCCTGCCGATCATGCAGCCAGCAAGCGGCAAGACTGCCTCCCGCCGTCATCAGATTGGGGCGCTCGACCAGACAGCGCAGGCCGCGCTGGCCGCAACGTGGATTGAAGGCGCACCCTTTCGGAATTTCGGTGAGGCGCGGCATAGCGCCGTCGATCTGGGTCAGCCGATCGGCGCGATGGCCGAGGCTGGGGATCGAGCCCATCAGGCCCTTCGTGTACGGGTGCTTCGCCTGCTTGATCACCTCGCGAACGGGGCCGATCTCGGCGACACGGCCGGCATACATCACCGCCACACGGTCGGCAGTCTCGGCAATTACGCCCATGTCGTGCGTGACCAGCATCACCGCCGTGCCGTGCTCGCGGCAAAGGCGCTTGAGTAGCGCGATCACCTGAGCCTGGATGGAGACATCGAGCGCAGTGGTGGGCTCGTCCGCCACGATCAGCTTCGGTCCGGCGCAAAGAGCAAGTGCGATCACTACCCGTTGGCGCATCCCGCCAGAGAATTGATGCGGATAATGATCGAAGCGCTGCTCGGCACCGGGGATGCCGACTTCCTTCAGGAGATCGATCGCCCGTTTGCGCGCCTGGCCGGCCGGCAAGGGCAAATGCGTCTGGATGGTTTCGACGAGTTGTCGTCCGATCGAATAGAGCGGATTGAGGCAGGTCAACGGATCCTGGAAGATCGCGCCCATCATCGCGCCGCGTACCTTGCGCATCTCTTCGTAGGGAAGAGTGTCGATGCGCCGTCCCTCCAGTCGGATCTCGCCGCCCGCCACCCGTCCCGGTGGCTCGAGCAGCCCGATGATGGCGTTACCGGTCAGCGATTTTCCTGCGCCCGACTCGCCCACCACACCCAACACCTCGCCAGCAGCAATCTCAAACGACACATCATCGACAGCCAGCAGCGTGCCACGCCGCGTCGGAAATTCAACACGCAGGTGCCTCACCTCGAGAAGCGGCGCGTTGTTCGAGACAGATCTTCCAGTAGCCATCAGCGCAGCTTCGGATTGAGGGCGTCGCGCAACCAGTCGCCCAGCAAATTGACCGCCAGGACCAACGCCGCCAGCGTGATGCCGGGAAACACCACGATCCACCATTCGCCGGACTGCAGCAGATCGTTGCCGAGCCGGATCAGCGTGCCGAGCGACGGCTGCGTCGAGGGCAGCCCCACGCCGAGGAAGGACAAGGTCGCTTCGGTGATGATGGCCAGCCCGAGATTGATCGTGGCGATCACCAGCACCGGCCCGGTGACATTGGGCAGCACATGCCGCACCATGATCACGGCCGGCGACAGGCCGATCACGCGCGCGGCTTGGACATATTCCTTGTTCTTCTCCACCAATACAGATCCTCGCACCGTCCGCGCGTACTGCACCCAGAATGAAAGACCGATGGCACCGATGATGACGAAGGTGGCGATCTCGTCGTGACGCTCTGAGGAAATCAGCCCTCGCACCAGACCATCGATCAGCAATGCGACCAATATCGCGGGGAAGGTGAGCTGAACATCGGCGATCCGCATGATGACGGCATCGATCGACCCACCGAAATAACCGCTGATCAGGCCCGCTGCGATGCCCAGCACCAGCGCCACGACCACCGAGGCGAAACCTACGATCAACGACAGGCGGGTGCCGTACATAATCGATGACAGCACGTCCCGCCCCTGATCGTCGGTACCGAGCGGAAAGCTCCAGTCGCCGTCCGGCGACACCAGTACCGGCGGCTTGAGCCCGTCACTGAGGCTGAGTGTTCCTGGATCGAAGGGCGTGTGCGGGGCGAGTACCGGCGCGAGGAAGGCCATCGCGATGATGAGAAACGTCACCACTGCTGCCACTACCGTCGTTGCAGAGGACTTGAAGCTCCACCAGATGTCACTGTCGGCCGCGTGATGCAGCCATTGGGCGAAGGCGGTACGACTTGCCATCTTAGTGCGCGCCCGCTCGAACGCCCATCTGACCGCGCAGCCGTGGATCGACGACGAAGTAGAGTAGATCCACGATCAGGTTGATGATCACAAAGAAGAGCCCGATCAGCATCAAATAGGCCGCCATCACGGGTATGTCGGAGAACTGCACGGACTGAATGAAGAGCTGGCCGACACCGGGCCAGGCAAACACGGTCTCGGTAACCAAGGCGAAGGCAATCAAGGAGCCGAGCTGCAAGCCGGTCACGGTGATCACCGGCACCAGCGTGTTCTTGAGCGCATGACCGAAATTGATGGCCCGGTTGGTCAGGCCGCGAGCGCGGGCAAATTTGATGTAGTCGGTGCGCATCACTTCGAGCATTTCCGAACGCACCAACCGCATCAGCAGGGTGAGCTGGAACAGGCCGAGTGTAATCGACGGCAGGATCAGAGCCTCAAGCCCCTTCCAGCGCAGGAAGTTGGTCGTCCACCAGCCAATGGTCACCGTCTCGCCGCGACCAAACGACGGCAGCCATCGCAGGATGACCGAAAAGAACAGGATGAGCAGGATGCCGATCAGGAAGGTCGGGAGCGAAACACCAATCAGCGAGATCGCCTGCAGCGTCCGACTGCTCCAGTGGCGCGGGTAGAGGCCGGTATAGACCCCCATCGGCACGCCTACCAACAGGGCAAACATCGCGGCGCAAAACGAAAGTTCGAGCGTGGCCGGCAAGCGCTCCCAAATCATGCGGCTTACCGGTTCGGACGTGCGGTAGCTCAACCCGAACTGGCCATGAGCGGCATTGGCGATGAAGCGGACGAATTGGATCGGTGCAGGATCGTTGAGGCCGAGCTTTACGCGAAGAGCCTCACGTTCCACCGCCGGCGTATCCTGGCCCACCATGGCGTTGACCGGGTCGCCGACATAACGAAAGAGGAAAAAAGACACTAGGCCGACCGTGAGCAGGACGGCCACCGATTGCATCAAGCGTCTCAGGATGAAGGCGAGCATTTCTTAACAGTCTACAGCCATTTCCCTCCCGAGTAGCGGGAAGGTGGCCCCCTGCGGGAGGAATAAAGGATATCCCCTCGCCCCTGCGGGACACCTCCCCCGACGGCTTGGGGAGGATGGTCGATCGCTACTTCACGGTGACGAAACGCAGTGGGAAGGTGTTGTCGGCGGGCTGGACCAGGTCGATGTTCTTGCGCATCGCCCAGACCAGCGCCTGCTGGTGCAAGGGAATGTAGGCATAGTCGTCGAGGTACATCTTGGTTGCCTCGTGGATCATCGAGTCGCGCTTGGCCTTGTCGGTTTCGACCTCGATCTTGTCGATCAGCTCGTCGAGCTTTGCGTTCGAATAACCGCCGACGTTATAGAGGCCTTTCTTGCGCTTGATGTCCGGAGTCTGGATGAGCTGCTCGAATACATTGTGGACGTCGTAAGTCGTTCCCGGCGACCAGCCCAGCATGAAGAAGCTGGTCTTGTTCGGCTTGCCGTCGCTGGTGTTGCGCAGGATCTTGGCAAAGAACAGGTTGCGGGTCTGCGCTCGCAGATTCACCTTCACCCCGATCTTGGCCAGCATGGATACCGCCGCCTGGCAAATCTTCTCGTCGTTGACATAGCGGTCGTTGGGGCAATCCATCCCGACCTCGAAGCCATCTGGATAGCCTGCGTCGGCCAGCATCTTCTTGGCTTCGTCGGGCTTGAGGAGTGACGGCCGCTTGTCGAGGTCGGCGGTATAGCCGTTGATGCCGCGCGCCACCATCAGGGCAGTAGGATAGGACTGCCCGCGCATTACCGTACGCTTGATGGCTTCGATGTCGATCGAACGATACATCGCCTCGCGTACGCGCTTATCCTTGAATGGGTTCTTGCCCTTGACGTTGGACTCGACCAACTCGTCGCGCTCCTCGTCAAAGCCGAGATAGACGATACGGGTCTCCGGCCCTTCCAACACTTTGATGTTGGGATCCTTCTTGAGGTTTTCCGTATCGGCCGGAGGCACCTCATACGTCATGTCGATATCGCCCGCCTTCAACGCTGCGACGCGCGTCGCGGCATTGGGGACAGGCGTGAAGACCACCTCGGTCAGATTGTGTACCGGTTTGTCCCACCAGTTGGGATTCTGGACCAGGATGGTTTTCTCGCCGGCCCGGCGCTCCTTGAGGATGAATGGGCCGGTGCCCATCGCATTGCGCGTCGCGTAGTTCTCCTCGTTCTTAAGCATGTCGGCGGCATTGGCGGCATTGTTCTTTTCGCACCAGGCCTTGGACATGATGCCGATCGACGCCCATTTGTCGGCCAGCAAGGGATCGGGAACGATGGTTTCCACCTCGACGCGCAGATCACTGACCTTCTTGATCGACTTCATTGTCGAGAAGTTGCCATTCAGGTTCGATCCCGGCCCATTGGCCCGGTTGATCGAAAAGATCACATCGTCGGCCGTGAAGGGTGTGCCGTCGCTGAACTTCACATTGGGCCGCAAATCAAAATACCAGTGGGTCGGGTCCGTCTGACCCCACTTCACGGCAAGTGCGGGCTCCAGCTTCAGGTCTTTGTCGCGACGAGTCAGACCTTCATAGATATTGGCGGTAAAGGTCAGCAGGAAGGTTTCCTGGCGCGCATAAGGGTCCATCGAGCTCACGTCGCCCGAATTGGCCCAGCGGAAGGTCTTCGCGTCCGCCGTCGGCGCGAGTGCGAAGCCGGCGACGACGACGGCCGTCAACGCCAAGGATTGCCGCAAACTGAACTTCATCTTGAATCCCCTCCAGAGCGCCGCCTGCCGCTTCTTTGGCCAAAAACTCCCCGCCACGGCCTATGCATCGGCGCATAACTGGCAAACTGCACTGGCGCTGTGGGCGCGTCAATTGAACAAAAATATTCACGCCGAGGGGCAATAGACATCCGTTGGACAGGCCCCGGACACCCTCTTATCGTGGCCACCTCGTATTTCCTTGCAGGTGCAGCCATGAATGACGTCTCCCGCAGTTTCCGTGGCAATTCCAATGCCGCCCGCGACATTGCGCATCACCTCCACCCCTACACGAACTTCAAGAAGCATGAAGCCACCGGTCCGCTGACGATCGTACGCGGCCGAGGCGTCTATGTGATGGACGACGACGGCAAGGAATACATCGAAGGCATGGCCGGCCTGTGGTCGGCGGCGCTGGGCTTCAGCAACGAGCGGCTGGCGACAGTCGCTTATGAGCAGATGAAGCAGCTCCCCTTCTATCATGCGTTCAATCAACGCAGCCACGAACCCGCGATCAACCTCGCCGAGAAGCTGAAGCAGATGGCGCCGGTCGAGATGTCGAAGGTGTTCTTCGCCAATTCGGGCTCCGAAGCCAACGACACCGTCATCAAGATGGTGTGGTACATGAACAATGCGCTTGGCCGGCCGCAGAAGAAGAAAATTGTCGCCCGGATCAAGGGCTACCACGGCATCACACTGGCCTCCGCAAGCCTGACCGGTCTGCCGCACAACCACCGCTCCTTCGATCTGCCCATCCAGGGCATCGTGCATACGAGCTGCCCGCACTACTATCGCTTCGCCAAGGACGGTGAGACCGAAGAGCAGTTTGCGACGCGCTGCGCCGAGGAGCTTGAGCAGCTCATCATCAAGGAAGGCGGCGCCGACCAGGTCGCGGCAATGATTTGCGAGCCGGTCATGGGCGCTGGCGGCGTGATCGTGCCGCCCAAGGGTTACTACGAGAAGATCCAGGCGGTCTGCCGCAAGTACGACATGCTGTTCATCGCCGACGAGGTGATCTGCGGCTTCGGCCGGACGGGTAACGCCTGGGGCAGCCAGACGATGAACATCAAGCCCGACATCCTGACCTGCGCCAAAGCACTGTCGGCGTCGTTCCTGCCGATCTCGGCGGTGATGATCAGCGACACGGTCTACCAGGCCCTGAAGAGCGAGAGCGACAAGATCGGCACCTGGGGCCACGGCTTCACCTACTCGGGCCATCCTGTCGCCGCAGCGGTCGCCCTCGAAACCCAGAAGATCTACGACGAGATCGATCTGTTCGGCCATGCCAAGCGCATGACCCCGACCTTCACCAAGCATGTCCAGTCCTTCGCCGACCATCCTCTGATCGGTGAAGCGATGAGCGTAGGCATGATGGGTGCACTCGAGATCGTTGCCGATAAGAAAACCAAGGCGCCATTCGACTTGGCCACAGTGGGTGCCGGCAACCGCGCCTACAATCATGCCGTCGAGCGCGGCCTGTTTGTCCGCAACATGGGGGACCGGATCGCGATCTGCCCGCCGCTGATCATCAACGAAACCGAGCTCGCGGACCTTTTCGGCCGGCTGCGCCAGTCGCTGGACGCGACCTTGGCCGACCTCCGCTCGGAGGGCCTCTTCAAAGGCTGAGGTGGTCGATCCTTCGGTATACGGCAGCGAGCGTCCGAGCTGGACGCCGCCCGAGGGCACAAGTCAACGCATTCGCCATCGCTCGATCTGGGCGGTGGCGCTTTTTGCAGCATCAGTCATTCCCACTCTACTTGGGTTCGCCATCTCGCATGCAGGCGACGGGACCAGCATCGCTCTCGTCTTTGCCTTAGCTTTTTGGTTGAGCGGCGTGGTGATGGCTTTATGGGCCGCTTTCCCCACCCTGCGCTATTGGGAGGGTTTGCCCTCCCAGACACGCTGGTTGGGGGCCCTGCCATTGCTCACGATCTCCCTGTTCCTGAGCGTCGCCCTGCTCGCAGCGATGGTCGGCTGAAGGATCATCGCCCAGATTGTTGACGCAGATAGGCGATGATATCGGCGCGATCTTCCATTGCGGACACTCGGAAGTTCATTCGCTGGCCAGGGATCAGAGCCTGGGGGTTGGTCAACCAGGCGTCGAGTGTTTTCTCGCCCCACACTATGCCGGAACTCCTGACTGCCGCCGAGTAAGAGAAATTCGGCGCGGTTCCGGCTTTGCGGCCATAGACGCCACGATGGGCTGGCCCGATCCGGTTGGCATCGAGGGAATGACAGCCTCCGCACCGCGATTCGTAGAGTTCCTTGCCGTGTGCCGCGTCGGCCGCGGCAGCATCCACTGCCACGGCCGAGCTCAACATAATGGCAAGCAACACCTGCCGGCCCATCGTCAGGCGCCGAAGCTTAACGCGCTGGCAGGCAATGGATCCTTGAGGGCTTGCGACAGCACGATCCAATGCATCGCCTCATCGGTGGCGAGCCGCGCCGACACCTGCGCCAGAGCCTTGTCGCCGAACGACGGAATGACACCGACATAAGCATTGGCCGCTCCCTTCTCGAGCCGTTGGGCCAGGCGGAGCACGTCAGTTTGGGTTTTGAGCGCCGCTGCATTCAGGGCCCGAGCAACCTCCGCATCGCTCTTCGCCGCAACCGGGGTACCGCCAAGCTTGCGGATGGTCGCAATCAGAGCGTCACGATGCGCCTTGTGGTGCGACTGGAACTGCACCGCCACGTCGAGCACCGGCTTCTGCAGCAGGCCGCTCGTCGCGCCAACCTGGTACGCACTGATCGCCTCGTGCTCCAAACCGAGCGCAGTGTTCAGAATGCCGACATCGCCAGCAGCACTCCCCGTCTGCGCTGCAGCCATTTTCTCGCAGCCAGCGAGCAGGGCGACGGCTGAGGCGGATAGGACTGCGGCGCCCGATGCGCGCAGGAAATCGCGACGGTGGCGTTCGGTGATCCGGGACATGATTTTCTCCTCTTCCTTGGAGAGAGGGAGCCGGTTGGCTCGCTCTCGACCGTCAGTACGCTGGGCGCCAGGTCAATGGATGGAGGAGCGCCGGATCATCTGCGCGTGAGGATTACGACGATCATTCGCAACAACGCGCGAGCGGGTAATCCAACGGCATCTGGCCAACGTATCGAACGCCGCACTGGCGGCGGCGCGGCTGTTGGTCAATTGCGAGTCACTTGCAACCATACCGACGTCGTGCCGCGACCAAAATGCGCCTGCTGGCAAATCGGAAGCCGGCTAAGATGGTGGGCATCGTGACTGGGATGAACTACGAGGCCTTTTTCGCCGGCCACCTTGATCGCTTGCGCAAGGAAGGCCGCTATCGCGTGTTCGCCGAGCTGGAACGCATCGTCGGTGCCTTTCCACGCGCGCGCTTGCATCGCAATGGTGAGCCTACCCGCGACGTCACTGTCTGGTGCAGCAACGATTATCTGGCCATGGGCCAGCATCCTCTCGTCCTCGATGCCATGCAGGCGGCCATCGGCGCCCAAGGTTCCGGCGCCGGCGGCACACGCAACATCTCCGGCACCAACACGCTGCACGCGGCGCTCGAACGTGAGTTAGCGGCTTTGCATGGCAAAGAGGCGGCGCTGGTCTTCACCTCAGGCTACGTTGCCAACGAGACCACGTTGCAGACACTGGGCGCCCTCCTGCCCGGCTGCGAACTCTATTCCGACGCCTTCAACCACGCCTCGATGATCGCGGGCATCCGCCATTCCGGCGCCGTGCGCAAGATCTTCCGGCACAACGACACCCGCCATCTCGAAGAGCTGCTGGCTGCGGCCGATCCCGATACCCCCAAGATCGTGGCCTTCGAATCGGTCTATTCCATGGACGGCGACATCGCGCCAATCGGCGAGATCTGCGATCTCGCCCATCGCTATGGCGCCCTTGTCTATCTCGATGAGGTCCATGCCGTTGGCATGTATGGCGAACGCGGCGGTGGAGTCGCCGAGCGCGACGGCGTGTTGGGCAAAGTGGACATTGTGCAGGGTACGCTGGCCAAGGCGTTCGGAGTCGTCGGTGGTTACGTCGCCTCGACTTCTGCGACTGTCGACTTCATCCGTTCCTGCGGATCGGGCTTCATCTTCACGACGTCGCTGCCGCCGGCCATCGCCGCAGCCGCGCTTGCCAGCATCCGCCATGTCAGTGGCCATCCGGAATTGCGCGCCCGTCATCAAGAGCGCGCGGCGACCCTCAAGCGGCGCCTTGGCGCCGCCGGCCTGCCGGTGATGCCATCGGCAAGCCACATCGTGCCCGTCTCTGTAGGCGACGCCGCACTCTGCAAGCGAGCGAGCGACTTGCTGCTCGATCAGCATGGTATCTATGTGCAGCCGATCAACTACCCGACGGTACCGCGCGGCACAGAGCGCCTGAGGCTTACACCCACGCCCATGCATACCGATGATCACATGACGGATCTTATCGACGCACTGCAGGATGTCTGGCGGACGCTTCGACTTGGCCGGCGCGCCGCCGCCGAATAGCTATTCCACTGTCCGCATTGTCCACAAGCGCGAGCGGAACAGCACCACGACGATCAGCAGCGCCATGGCAATGGCCGGCATCACCATCGCTGCCTGTATGCCCCACACCGCACAAATCGATCCGGCGATGAAGGCGCCGATCGGGCCGCCACCACTCAGCCCCAACTGAAACAGCGACATCAGCCGCGCGCGATGGGTTGGCGGAGCCACGATCTGCACCACCGTCCGGCTTTGCGTCATCGTGATACCCGCACCGATGCCCCACACGAAATTCAGCGCCACAAACAGGGGAAAGGCCGGCAAGGTTGCGAGCAAGCCGAGGACGACGGCGCCCGTCGTGATCGCATAGCCGATCAGGCGGCCACGCAATGTCAGCCTTCGCGCCAGGGTGGCAAAGGCGATACTGGCGATGATGGTGGCCGCCCAGAAAGCGAGATTGGCGTAGGCGAGATCCGCCGCACCGCCGTGATAGTGATCGCGTACCGCCAACGGCAGGACGGCCATGAACGGCCCGACGTAGAAGACACCCACACCGAACGTGAGCAGCAGCACCGGCCAGATCTGGTCCGACTTGGCAGCCGCCGCCACGCCTTCAGCCATGCTGCGCCAAAAGCTGCGATTCTCCGCAGGCGGATGCGGCGGCGGATCGGGCAGTCGCCATACCGCCGCCGTTCCAAGAAGCACCAGTGCCGACTGCAGCAACAGGAGCGGTACCGCACCCGTCTGGTCGGCCAGCGAGGCGCAGGCGATGCCAATGAGCTGGCCGCCAAACTGTAACGCCGTCGCCAGCGCCACCGCACGCGGCAGGCCGACATTGGCAGCGACGGTCGGCAGCAGTGCGTCGCGCGTGGGCACGGCAAAGGCACCAATCGCTCCGGCGGCGAGTGCGTAGGCAATCAGGAGCGGATAGCTGAGGCCGCCGGCGAAAAGCACCAGCGCAAGCGCCAGCGGCGGCACGGCATAGACCAGGTGGTAGAACAATAGAAGTCGGCGAGGATTGCCGCGGTCGGCGACCGACCCCCCGAGCGGCAGGAACAGAAGCGATGGCGCCATGATTGCCGTCTGCGCCACGCCGACGGCAAACGCATCCATGCGCAGCACGACCGCTACCAGCCAGGGGAACAACACCATTTGGATGCCGAGTGGCACGAACCAGGCGGCAAGCCCCGCCAGGTAGGCTGGGAAGGCAAATTTTTGAGACGGCACGCCGACGGTCAGGGGGCGAGCAGGATGCTCTGCTCGCGCTCCAATACCCGCTTCACTGCCGGACGCGCGAGCATGCGATCCTTCCAGGCGGTGTAATTCTTCAGCTCTGCCATCGGCAGGCTGATACGTTTGCCCCAGCCGTAAAAGACCAGCGCATAGCCATCCACAACGGTGAACTGGTCACCCATGATCCATGGCTTACCTGCCAGCAGGCCGTCGATCTCCTTGAGCGCGGCGTGGAAGTTCTCGCGGCCGGTTGCCTTGAGGTTTTCGTGCACGGCGACATCGGACGCAAACCGTTCCGGTCGGCCGATATGGGTGAAGGCGGGATGGACATTGTTGGAGAACCACGCCATCAGCGAGATGGCACGGGCGCGCTGCACGGGATCTTTGGGCATGAGCTGAGCGGCATACTTGCCCGCTACGTAGTCAAGGATCGCCGTGTTCTCGACGATCGTACCCTCGTCGATCACCAGCGCCGGTACGCGTCCGCGCGGATTAATCTTTAGATATTCCGGCGTCTTCTGCTCGTTTTTCGCGAACGACAGCGCCTCCGAGTCGAACTTCGCGCCGCTTTCCTCCAGCCCGATATGCGAGGCAGTCGAACAGGCGCCTGGGGCGTAATAAAGCTTAAGCATCTTGTCTCCTGGAAAGCTAAAGCAGCCGACTGGCGTTACCGTCGCGCGTGCGATGGAGGAACTCGCGGCCGATCTTCACCCGCTTCTCGCCATCGTATTCGACGATGTCGGCTGTGGCATAGGTCTCGGTCCAGTTGGACGGCAGGAACGAGCCCGTGCCGACCACGTCGATCGGTGCCTTGGCTTCGGCCATGATCCGGCACTTCGCTGGCCCGAAGCCGGACGATGCCACGATCTTGACGGCCTTGAAGCCCGCTCGGTCGAGCGCGTCGCGCAGGTAGAAGATCGCCGCAGCTGAAACGCCCGTGCCGACGAGATAGCGCAGCTCTTCTTCGCTGCGATAGCCGCGAATCGATTCGGGAGAGAAGCGCTCCAGGACTGCATAGGACGTAGCCGGATCGAGACCCTCGATGTAGCGGCCGCCGGTCGTATCCAGCCGGAACGACAGCATGCCCTTGGCCGCAAGCTCGGGAAAGCGCCGGCAGACGTCCAGTGAATCCGAGACCTCGCGGGCGAAGTAATCAACCAGGACTGTCATCGGGTCGCCCGGAAAGGTCTCATGGAACATCTCGGCTGCACGCACCGTGGAACCGGCATAGCCGATCAGGGCGTGGGGCATGGTACCGAGCCCTTCGTTGCGCCCGAAGAAGTGAGCCGTCGCATGCGTGGCATTGCCGATGAAACCGATGGCGCCCACCTTGCGCTTGGCGCGCGCCGAGCCGACCGACGCTGCATAGGCCATCATCTCGGCCATCTCGTGACCCGCGCAATGGCGTGCATCCATGGCAAGGAAAGCCGCCTTCGGCATGTCGGCGCACATCGTCCAGGCGTTATAGGCGGCGACGCAAGCCGGACCGAGCTTTTGCAGGAAGATCGTCTCGAGATCGACCAGATGGAAGAAGGATCCCGAGATGTACATCATGGGCTCGCCGGCGCCGACCCACTTGCCCTCGACGTAGCGAAGATCGATCTCGATCTCGGTCTCGCGCCGCTTCGCGGTTTCCTTCAGCCAGTCGAGCGCCAGTCGCGGGGCGAACACCACCGGCCGGCGCATGAAGATGGCATAGGTCACACGGCTGTCGCCGAACCGACCGATCACCTGCTTCGTGCGATTGAAATAGTGATCAGTATAACGTTCGATCTCGCCATTGCTCGGGTGCGTCATCGGCCCTCCCCGGCCCTGAGCTCGTATTCGCCGCGCCGGACCGATGTCAGCCGGCCTGTCGGGCCCGCTGGACCTGCAGCCGCTCGGCCTTCAGCTGCTCCGCGAGCAGGAAGGCGAGTTCGAGTGCCTGGCTAGCGTTCAGTCTGGGATCGCACTGCGTCTCATAGCGCTCGGCGAGGTTGTCGACCGTGATATCGACTGCGCCACCGATGCACTCCGTGACCTCCTGCCCGGTCATCTCGAAGTGGACGCCGCCCGGGTGCGTGCCTTCCGCGCGGTGAACGGCGAAGAACTCCTTAACCTCGCGCAGGATCGCATCAAAATGGCGGGTCTTCTTGCCGTTGGCAGCCGTAACCGTGTTGCCGTGCATGGGATCGCACGACCACACGACGGAATGGCCGGTGCGCTTCACCGCACGCACGAGCGGCGGCAGCTTCTCAGCGACATTGTCGGCCCCCATGCGCACGATCATCACGATCCGACCGGGTTCATGCTCCGGATTGAGGGTGTCGATCAGACGTAGCGTGTCGTCGATCGAGAGCGAGGGACCCGCCTTGAAACCAAGCGGATTGCGAACGCCGCGCAGGAATTCGACATGCGCGCCGTCGGGCTGTCGCGTGCGATCGCCGATCCACAGAAGATGGGCCGAGCAATCGTACCAATCTCCCGAGGTTGAATCGACGCGAGTGAGCGCCTCTTCGTACTGAAGCAGCAGCGCCTCGTGGCTGGTGAAGAAGTCGGTCTCGGCGATCTGCGGGGTAGTCGCCGAGGTAAGGCCGCAGGCAGCCATGAAGTTCAGCGTCTCATCGAGCCGCGCAGCCAAATCCTGGTAGCGGGCTGAGGCCGGTGAACTGCGCACGAAATCGAGATTCCAGCGATTGACCTCGTGGAGGTCGGCATAACCGCCCTGGGCGAAGGCACGCAGCAGGTTGAGCGTGGCCGCCGACTGGTTGTAGGCCTGCACCATGCGCTCGGGATCGGGCCGGCGCGCTTCGGCCGTGAACTCGAAGCCGTTTACGTTATCGCCGCGATAGGACGGCAGTTCGACACCGTTCACCTTCTCGATATTGGACGAGCGCGGCTTGGCAAATTGGCCCGCCATGCGGCCAACCTTCACGACCGGCACACCGGCACCGTAGGTCAGGACGACGGCCATCTGGAGGAGAACGCGGAAGGTGTCGCGTATGTTGTTGGCGGAGAAATCGACGAAGCTCTCCGCGCAGTCACCGCCTTGCAGCAGGAAGGCGTCCCCCGCCGCAACCTTGGCCAGCGCCGTCTTGAGCTTGCGCGCCTCACCGGCAAAGACCAGCGGCGGATAGCGGCGCAGGCGCGCCTCGGCACCTGCCAAAAGGGCCGCATCCGGATAGACCGGCATCTGCTGCGCCGGCCGGCCGCGCCAGCTGGTCGGCGTCCAGTCGGCGGCGCTTGAACTGCGGGACTGCGCTTTTCCAGCCGTCGGGGACGGTCCCTGGATCGCGGTCATTTGCTCCTCCTGCTCCCGAACCTAGGTGGCCTTCGGGGTCGGTGAACCTATACGTGCTGTGGATAAAAGACCAGACGGTGCTCGCAGAGAGTGGCCCCTACTCCGCTGCTGCCTTTCGTGGCTGGGGCTCGGGCCGAGCCGTGCGCATGGTGACGAACTCCTCCCCGGCCGTCGGATGGATGCCAACGGTGGCGTCGAACTGGGCCTTGGTGGCCCCCGCCTTCACGGCGACGGCCAGGCCCTGGATCAACTCGGCGGCATCATCACCCACCATGTGGACGCCCATGACCTTGTCGGTTGCGGCTTCGACGATGAGCTTCATGAAAGTCCGCTGCTCGCGACCGCTCAGCGTGTACTTCATCGGCCGGAAAGCCGCCGTGTAGACGCGCAGCTCGCCCAGCGTGCGTGACGCTTCCTCTTCGGTCAGCCCGACACTCGCGAGCTCCGGCTGACAGAAGACCGCCGACGGCACGTTACGGTGGTCAGGCTTGCGAGGCTTGTTGCCGAACACGGTATCGGCGAAGCAATGCCCCTCCAGGATCGCGACCGGCGTGAGGTTGATGCGGTCTGTGACGTCGCCCACCGCCCAGATATTTTCGGCTGTCGTCTTCGACCATTCGTCGACTGCCACGGCACCAACCTTGTCGAGCTGGACGCCTGCTTTCTCGAGGCCGATACCCGCGGTATTGGGCACACGACCGGTGGCATACATCACGAGATCGGTGTCGAACACGTCGCCGTTCGCCGTATGCAACCGGTAAGGCGCCTTGCCGTCCGTCGCTTCAATGCTGGCAATCTGGGTCTCTGTCCGCATCCGGATGCCGCTCCTGGCCAGCGAGTCGTGGACGAAAGTGCGGCACTCCTCGTCGAACCCACGCAGGATGCGATCACGCCGGATCACCAGATCGACCTCGCAACCGAGGCCGTTGAAGATGCCGGCAAACTCCACCGCAATGTAGCCGCCACCCACAATTGTAATCCGCTTGGGCAGAGGATCGGGCAGATGGAAAGCCTCGTTCGAGGTGATCGCGAACTGATGCCCGGGAATCGGTGGGACCTCCGGCCGGCCGCCCGAGGCGACCAGGATTTTGTCGGTGGTGATGGTCTCGCTGCCGACCTCGATCGTATGCCGGTCGAGCAGGCGGCCGCGGCCCATATGCAGCTTAACGCCCGCCCCATCCAACAGGCGCAGATAGACCCCGTTCAGCCGATCGACTTCCTTCTGCACGTTGTCGCGCAGCGTCGTCCAGCTGTGGATGATCTCGCCGATCGACCAGCCGTAAGCGGGAGCATCCTCGAATTCGTGGGCAAACTTCGATCCGTAGACCAAGAGCTTCTTCGGCACGCATCCACGGATCACACAGGTGCCGCCGACGCGATAATCCTCGCAGATGCCAACCCGCGCGCCATGGCCAGCAGCGATGCGCGATGCCCGCACGCCGCCAGAGCCAGCACCGATGACAAAGAGATCGTAGTCGTACGCCATGGCGGGGAACCCCGAGAACAAAACCACAACACGGCCATATTTCGGTCGCGGCTCCGACTATATCGGCCCTTACAGGCACAGGTAAGAGAACCGGAGCGTGTTCTTCCTGTTCTATATACAACTTATAGGATGCTATCGATGCTGAAACTTGTCTGCCTGGCGACGACCCTCCTTTTTGCCGTACCCGCCTTTGCGGCACCCGACACTGCATCTACCCCTGTCAAGCCCGCGCCTGCCGCGAGGGGTGTCATGCGCTTCGACGCCAATCACGACGGCGCTGTCGATCGTGACGAATGGAACGCAGGGCAGGAAGCCCGCTTCAAGCAGCTCGACACCAACGGCGATGGGAAACTCAGCCAAGAGGAATTGTTTGCCGGCTCACCCGCCGTCCGCGGTAACGCCACGCCTGCCGACCGTCAGGCACAGCGCCGGGCGGCCTATTTCCGACGCCTCGACCGCGACAACGACGGCTTCGTGTCGAAAGCTGAATTCATGGCCCAAGCAAACCAGAACTTCGCCCGCTGCGACCTCAACAAGGACGAACGCATCGACGCAGCGGAATGCCGCCAAGCCCTACGGCGCACGCCGAGTCAGCCGGCCAAAGCGGACCGCTAGTCCAAAAAAGAGGCCGCCAAAAGGATGGCGGCCTCCACACCTTCAAGAAAAAATTAGCTCAGGCGCTTTCGGCGTGCATGACTTCGCCGAACAGATCCCACGATTCGCCCTTGAAACGCGAAAGCTGGACGGCTTGAAGCGGATAAAAATCGGTCGGGCTGGTGTTTACGGTGATGCCAGGCAACACCAACGGCAGCTGCAGGCTGTGGAAGCTAGCCGCCTGCTTCATCACGTTCTCGCGCGTCAGATTATCGCCGCACTTCTTCAGCGTCTCGACCATCATCGTCGCTACGGCATGCGCGAAAACGTAGTTGCCGTCCGAAGTGTTTTCTCCCGGCATGTTCTTGGCCATCCATGCGCGCCAAGCTTTCATGTCTGATGCTTCATCCCACTGTTTGTCGGTCGGATCCTTGAGATAAGCGGCCGTAATGATGCCCTGACCGTTCTCGAAGCCCGCAGGTTTCATTACTGCGGCCACCGACGCAGATACGTTGGTCATGTAGTGTGCCGGCTTCCAGCCGATGTCGGCCGACTTGCGGATTGATTGGGCCGCGAACTTTGGCGTCGACACGTTGAAGAAGACGTTGGCGCCCGAGTCCTTCAGCTGGATGATCTGTGAGTCGACGGTCGGATCGGTTATCTCGTAGGTGACGTGCTTGACGACCCTATTGGCCTCCTTGCCCAGCGACTTCTTGAAGCCGTCAACATAGTCCTTGCCGAAATCGTCGTTCTGCATCAGCACGCCGATCTTCGCTTCCTTGACGTTGGCCAGGATGTGCTTGGCGTAGATCTGGCCCTCGGTGTTGTAGTCGGGCTGGAATCCCATGGTCCAAGGGAAGTGCTGCGGGTCGCCCCACTTCGACGCGCCGGTCGAGATGTAGAGGTGCGGCACCTTCTTCTGGTTGACGTATTTGTGGATCGCTGTGTTGCACGGTGTGCCCAGGTTCTGGAACAGCAGCAATACCCTGTCTTCCTCGACGAGCTTGCGCACCATCTCGACGGTTTTGGGCGGTGAATAGCCGTCATCGTAGGTGATGAAGTTGATCTTGCGGCCATTGATGCCGCCAGTCTCGTTGAGTGCCTTGAAGAAGGCCTGGTGCGCCTTGCCAATCACGCCGTAGGCAGAGGCAGGCCCACTATAAGGGCAGGTGTGCCCAATCTTGATTTCGGTATCGCTTGCGCCTTCGTCGTACTTCTTCTGGCCAAACGCAACGCCTGACGACGCAATGATGGCGGCTGTGGAAATTCCGCCCATGAAACTACGCCTGGTTGTCTTCAACGCTTCCTCCTAGGTTATCGTTATACGAAACAGCGTTGCGCCGATTGGGCGGCTTGAAAAGCCCTTCGCGAAACCCGTACCGCAAAGCAAAAGGCCGCCGGAAACCGGCGGCCTTTCCTTATCGCCCGAAAAGATATCAGGTGTTTTCGGCCGACATGACCTGGCCGAACAGATCCCAGCTCTCGCCCTTGAAGCGGGCCAGCTGAACGGACTGGATAGGATAGAAGTCCGTTGCGCTCGTGTTGATCGTAATGCCCGGCAGCAACATGGGCACGCGGAACTTCTGGAAGCTCGCGGCCTGTTTCATGACGTTAGCGCGCGTGAGATTGTCGCCGCATCTCTTCAAGGTCTCGTGCATCAGGAACGAGACGGTATAGGCATAGACGTAGTTGGCGTCAGCCTTGTTGGCACCTGGCATGTATTTATCCATCCAGGCTGACCATTGCTTGAGTTCGGCGTCGTTAGCCCACTGCTTGTCGGTGGCGTCCTTCAAATAGTAGGCCGTGATAATGCCCTGTGAATTCTCGAAGCCCGCAGGCTTCAGCACCGCAGCAACCGACGCCGAAACATTGGTCATGTACTGCGCCGGCTTCCAGGCGATGTCTGCTGCCTTGCGGATAGCCTGAGCCGCGAACTTCGGCGTCGCGACATTGAAGAACACGTTGGCGCCGGTGTCCTTGAGCTGGATGATCTGCGACTCGACGGTAGGATCTGTCGTCTCGTAGGTCGCGATCTTCACGATCCTGCTTGCGTCACCGCCCAGGCCCTTCTTGAAGCCGTCGACATAGTCCTTGCCGAAATCGTCGTTCTGCATCAGGACCGCGATTTTCGCGTCCTTGATGTTCGCCAGAATATGCTTCGCATAGATCTGGCCCTCGGTGTTGTAGTCGGGCTGGTAGCCCATGGTCCAAGGGAAGTTCTTGGGATCACCCCACTTCGACGCACCGGTGGCGACGTAGAGCTGCGGCACTTTCTTCTGATTCAGGTATTTGTGGACCGCCGTATTGGGCGGGGTGCCGAGGATGTTGAACATGCACAGCACTTTTTCCTGCTCGACGAGCTGACGCACGAGTTCAACCGTCTTCGACGGAACATAGCCATCATCGAGGGTGATGAAGTTGACCTTGCGACCGTTGATGCCGCCTTGGTCGTTGACCATCTTCCAGTAGCCGTCGATGCCCTTGCCGATCACACCGTAAGCGGACACGGGCCCGCTATAGGCATAGGTGTTGCCGATCTTGATTTCCTTGTCGGTTGCACCGTCATCGTACTTCTTCTGCGCGAACGCCGTGGACGAGCCGGATAGCAAGGCAGCGGCTGACACGCCGCCGATAAAGGTACGCCTGTTCGTCTTCACTGACTTCACCCTCCCAGTTGCTAAGGATACGAGACTTTTCACGCGAAACGGACAAAGAGGGAAGCGACAAAAGAAAAGGCCGTCGAAAAGTCGACGGCCTTCCATCAATTTTCCGGTTCGTATTTCGAAAAGCGGACTAGGCACTCTCCGAATGCATGATGTCGCCAAACAGGTCCCAACTCTCACCCTTGAAGCGGGCGAGCTGGACGGCCTGGATCGGATAGAAGTCCGTTGGGCTAGTATTAACCAGAATACCAGGCAGCAGCATGGGAATCCGGAATTTCTGGAAGGAGGCGGCCTGCTTCATCAGGTTCTCACGAGTGAGCGTATCGCCACACCTTTTCAGCGTTTCATGCATGAGCGTGCTGGCGGCATAGCCATAGACGTGATTGGCGTCGCCCTTGTTGGCGTCCGGCATCCATTTATCCATCCATTGCTTCCATGCCTTCATCTCGGCATCGCCGTCCCATTGCTTGTCGGTCGCGTCCTTCAGATAGAAGGCAGTGAGGATGCCCTGGCTATTCTCGAAGCCGGCCGGCTTCATGACCGCTGCGACCGAGACCGAGACATTCACCAGGTAGTGCGCGGGCTTCCAGCCGATGTCGCCTGCCTTTCGGATCGCTTGCGCCGCCTGCTTGGGCGCAGAGATGTTGAAGAAGACATTGGCGCCGGAATCCTTGAGCTGGATGACTTGGCTGTCGACCGTCGGATCGGTCACTTCGTAGGTAACCTGCTTGATGATCCGATTGGCTTCCTTGCCCAGTCCCTCCTGAAGTCCACTCAGGTAGTCTCGCCCGAAATCGTCGTTCTGCATCAGCACGGCGATCTTGGCGTCCTTCACATTGGCCAAGATGTGCTTGGCGTAGATTACCGCCTCGGTGTGATAGTCCGGCTGGAAGCCCATGGTCCATGGAAAGTGCTTGGGATCGCCCCACTTCGACGCGCCGGTCGCAACGTAAAGCTGCGGCACCTTCTTCTGGTTCATGTATTTGTGGATCGCCGTGTTGCACGGCGTGCCGAGCGACTGGAACAGGGCGAAGACCTTCTCCTGCTCGACCAGCTGGCGGACGACCTCCACGGTCTTGGGCGGCGAGTAGCCGTCGTCCAGCGAGATGAAGTTCACCTTGCGGCCATTGATGCCGCCGGCCGCATTCACGCTCTTCCAATAGGCATCGATCGTCTTGCCGATCGCGCCATAGGATGAAGCCGGACCGCTGTAAGGGTTGGTATTGCCGATCTTGATCTCGGCGTCGGTGACACCGTCATCGTACTTCTTCTGACTGAACGCGATGTTGGAGCTCGAAATCATCGCCGCGGCGGAGACACCTCCAATAAACGTACGCCTACCTGTCTTCACTTTTTCCTCCCTTGAAATCGGAGCCGACCAAGTCAGCCGCCTCCACGAACCCCGATCTCCGTTGGATCGGGTACTTCGAGCCAAACCAAGACAGGAAGGCCGCCGATACCATCGGCGGCCTTCTTCCGGTTTGACTGATCAACTGCTCTCGGCATGCATGATGTCGCCGAACAGGTCCCAACTCTCGCCCTTGAAGCGGGCGAGTTGGACGGCCTGGATCGGGTAGAAGTCGCTAGCGCTGGTGCTGACCGAAATGCCCGGCAGCAACATGGGCACGCGGAACTTGTTGAAGCTCGCCGCCTGCTTCATCAGGTTGGCGCGCGTCAGGTTGTCGCCGCAATGCTTGAGCGTCTGCTCCATCAGATACGACACCGAATAGGCATAGATGTAGCCGCCATCCGCGATGTTCGCTCCGGGCATGTTCTTGGCCATGAATTCACGCCAGCCCTTCATGTCTTCATTGGCATCCCATTGATGGTCTGTGGAATCCATCAGGTACAGGCTGGTGATGATGCCCTGGCAGTTGTCGAAGCCGGCCGGCTTCATCGTTGCAGCTACCGACGACGACACGTTGTTCAGATATTGAGTCGGCTTCCAGCCGATGTCGGCTGCCTTGCGAATCGCCTGGGCGGCGAACTTCGGGATCGAGATATTGAAGAACACGTTGGCGCCGGAGTCCTTGAGCTGAATGACCTGGCTGTCGACTGTAGGATCGGTCGTCTCGTAGGTGGCGTGCTTGACAATCTGGCCAACGTCCTTGCCAAGGCCTTTCTTGAAGCCCTCGAAGTAGTCTTTGCCATAGTCGTCGTTCTGCATCAGCACGGCGATCTTGGCATTCTTGATGTTGGCCAGAATGTGCTTGGCATAGATGACCGCTTCGGTCTGGTAGTCAGGCTGGTAGCCCATCGTCCAAGGAAAGTGCTGCGGGTCGCCCCATTTCGACGCGCCGGTGGCGACGTAGAGTTGCGGCACTTTCTTCTGATTCATGTATTTGTGGATCGCCGTGTTGCACGGTGTGCCCAGCGTATTGAAGGTACAGAGCACCTTGTCCTCCTCGACGAGCTTGCGCACCATCTCGACCGTCTTGGGCGGACTGTAGCCGTCATCATAGGTGATGAAGTTGATCTTGCGGCCATTGATGCCGCCGCGCTCGTTCACGGCCTTCCAGTAGGCCTGGTGAAGCTTGCCGATCACGCCATAGGAAGATGCCGGACCACTATACGGGTTGGTGTGACCGATCTTGATCTCGGTGTCGCTTGCACCGTCGTCGTATTTCTTTTGCGCGAACGCTGCTCTGGTACCGGAAAGGATTGCTGCAGCCGATGCACCGGCCACGAACGCACGTCTGTTCGTCTTGTACATTAAGGCCTCCTTGTTTGTTTACTCCATGCACTACCCTCACGCTGAAAGGTGGAAATTGACGATCCTCAGCTGCGCCGCAGCCGACGGATCACCGCGAAAAGCCCGCCGGCAATACCCATAGGCATCAAGTACATCAGGACAATCAGCAGAATGCCGAAGACTGTGTAAGCCGACAGATCGAACTGCAGGCCGAGCTCATTCTTGACGAAGGTCGAGAGGGCCTGGGCAGAGTTGTCGACCAGAACATAGAATATACCACCGATGACCGAGCCGGTCAGTGACCCGACGCCGCCCACGACCAGGCCGATCAGGAACTTGATCGACAAGAAGAAGCTGAAGCTATCGGGCGCCACAAAGGCGATAGCTGACGCCGACAGGGCACCGGCGATGCCGGTATAGGCTGCGCTGATCCCGAAGGTCACCGTCTTGTAGAGCGACGTGTCGATGCCCATCGTATCGGCAGCGATATGGTAATCGCGAATCGCCATCATGGCCCGACCGCTGCGGCTTTTCAGGATGTTGGCCGCCGCCCAGTAGAGGATCAGCATGACGATCAGGCAATAATAGTAGAGCCACTGGTCCTCGGTCAGCGGTAACCCGAATGGCACCTCGGGCTTGGAGAGGACGATACCCTGTACGCCGCCGGTCAAGCCCTCAAGCCACTTGTACTTCAGGATCTGCGGCACCGAGAGCGCCAGCGCGAAGGTAGCGAGCGCGAGATAGTGCCCCTCGAGGCGCAGCGCCGGCAGACCGAACAGGTAACCGACAATGAAGGACAGGATCGCCGCCGCTGGCAGCGTCAGGTAGTAAGGACAATCGAGCTTGTCCATCAGGATCGCAGCGGTATAGGCGCCGACCGCGTAGAACGCGCTGTGACCGAGCGAAATCTGACCGTTGAAGCCGGTCAGAAGGTTAAGTCCCAGCACGGCGATCGAGGCGATGATCATCGTGCTGACGAGGAACAGGCGATAGTTCGACACCAGGTCTGGCAGCACCGGATGGAGCAGAGGGATCACGATCGACAGAGCGATCAGAACCGCCAGCCACTTCCTCGGGAAGGCCCTCATGTCAGACCCTCTTCACGACGACGCGGCCAAACAGGCCGGCGGGCTTCAGGGTAAGCACGAAGATGACGATGATCAGCGCAACGGTGAGTTTCTCGCCGTTCCCGATGATGTAGACGCCGGTCAACTTCTCGATCTGGTTGCCGGTATAGGCGACCATGTTCTCAAGCACGCCGACGATGAAGCCTCCGACTACGGCACCACCCGGATTGCCGATGCCGCCGACCAGCGCGGCTGCGAAGGCATAGAGGAGGATGCCGCCCATCATGTTGGGATCAAGATAGACGATGTGGGCCACCATAATGCCCGCCACGGCGCCAATTGCGGCGGCAAGGCCCCAACCCAGCGCCAGCATCCAATCGACCCGCACGCCGACCAGCCGCGCCATCTGCGGATTCTGCGCCGCGGCACGCATGGCAAGGCCGAGTGGCGTGAAGCGAAAGAAGGCAAACAGCAGGCTGAGGACGATCAGGGTGATCAGGACGACGCCAAGCTGGTGCGGGCCGATGACGCCTGCGATCCCGAAGCTGCTCTTGGGGAAAGGTGACGGGTATTCCTTGATCAGATAGCTCCAGATCGCGCCCGCCATCGAATTGCAGATGGCAAGTAGACCGATGAAGACGACCACGACTGAAAGCACAGGGGCGTTGTGAAGAGGTCGCAAGATGACCCTTTCGATCAGCACACCCATCACGAAGGAGATCGCCACCGCCCCGAGGAAGGCGACCCAGAAGTTCAGCCCCCACTGCATCAACTGCCAGCTAATGTACGTGCTGAACATGGCCATCTCGCCCTGGGCAAAATTGAGATGGTCGGTCGACACGTAGATCATGACCAGCGCCAATGCGACACAAGCATAGATGGCGCCGTTGGCGAGGCCGGAGGCAAGCTGCTCGAGGAACTGTTCCATCGTCGAAGCCTCAGTATCCGAGGTAGGATTTGCGGATGTTCTCGTCGTTCTTCACGACCGAGGAATCACCCGACATCACCACCCGGCCGGTCTCAAGGACATAGGCATGAGAGGCGAGGTCGAGGGCGAGCGCGGCGTTCTGTTCCACTAGCAGAATGCTCACTTTTTCTTCTTCGTTGATGCGCTTCAGGATGCGGAAAATTTCCACCACGATCAAAGGCGCCAGGCCGAACGATGGTTCGTCGAGCAACATCAGCCGCGGCTTCAGCATCAGCGCGCGGGCGATCGCAAGCATCTGCTGTTCGCCACCGGACAAAGTGCCGGCCTGTTGCTGGATGCGTTCCCTCAATCTTGGAAAATAATTGAAGACCCGTTCGCGCTCGGCCTTCACACCGTCCTTGTCCTTCCGCGTGTAAGCGGCGATGCGCAGGTTCTCGTCGACCGTGAGCGACGTGAAGGTCCCCCGCCCTTCGGGCACGTGAGCAATCCGCCGCCGCACGATCTCCTCGGTCGGTTTGCCCAGGATGTCATGGCCTTCGAAGCGGACCGCGCCTTCGGTCCGCACCATATTGCAGATGGCGCGAAGCGTGGTCGTCTTGCCGGCGCCGTTGGCCCCCAACAAGGTCGTGATCCCGCCGGCCGGGATTTCGAAACTCACGTCGTAGAGCGACTGCGTCGATCCATAGAACGCCTTGAGCGCCTTCACTTCCAGCAAAGCCGCCATCATGAGGTCCCCAGATAGGCGCGGATCACTTCCGGGTCGCGCTGCACCTCCGCCGGCGATCCGTCGGCGATCTTCTTGCCGAAGTCGATCGCCACGACCTTGTCCGAGACCGACATGACCAGGCTCATGTGATGCTCGACCAGCAGCACTGTCACTCGTTGAGTGTCCCGGACGCGCTTGATCTGGCCCTTGAGCACCTCGATCTCGTCGTGATTGAGGCCGGCCGCAGGCTCGTCGAGCAGCAGCAGCTTCGGGCTCGATGCCAATGCCCGGGCAAGCTCGACCCGCTTGCGGATCGGAAAGGGCAATGGCCCCGCAGGAGCATTGGTGAACGGCACGAGATCCATGAAAGCGATCAACTCGCGCGCGCGCGTCTCGATACGGTCCTCCTCGAGCCGGACTTTGGGCAGTCGCAGCGCATTGTCGAGGAAGCTCGTCGAGCTCACACTGTGGCAACCGACCTTCACATTGTCGAGAACCGTGAGGCGGTCGAACAGGGCGACATTCTGGAAGGTGCGACCGATGCCGATATGCGGGATGTCGTGACGAGGCCGGCCGAGGATCGACTTGCCTTCGAACAGCACGTCGCCGCTGTTGGGTGTGTAAAGGCGGCTGAGACAGTTGAAGAGCGTCGTCTTGCCCGCTCCGTTGGGGCCGATCAGGCCGGCAATCTGGCCGGACAGGACGTCGAAGGTGATGCCATCGAGCGCCACGATTCCGCCGAAGCGGACCGAAACTTCGCGCACGCTCAGGAGCGCGGAGCCGTTGGATGGAGACGGTTCTGCCATGTGCACAGCGACTCCGCAGCAGCGCATTCAACACGCCCGCGCCGCGGAATTATCCTTTCCTCCCAGATACTTGCGGCTTTTCTTCGAAGCCTGCAACCCAATCCACGATGGCCTATCCCGACGAACGACGCAACTCAAATGGCGATGAACCATGTTTTTGGCGTGATTGCGTCGCAAGATGATACCGCAGCACGAACGTTGACACCGGACGTGTTGCCGTCGATACGGATTTCCCCTTTGAGACTTGCCGGCTTACTGCCCATGAAACGCGCTTTTTGTCTGACCCTTGCCGCCGCTGCCTTCGCGATAGTGCCGGCTGCTGCCCAGACTCCCGCACCCGCCAAGCCCAAGCCTGCGCCGACAACGCCGCCGGCGGCGCCAGCGACTCCACCGGCGACGACGCCAGCACCAGCTCCACAGGCATCACCCCCCGCCGCTCCAGGGCAGCAGGGCGCCACTACCGCTGTCCCCCTTCCGGTATGGTTCCGCGAGATCGACACCGAGAACAAGGGTGAGGTGACGCGCGCCGAGTTCTTGAAATACCGGATGAAGACGTTCGAGCAGCTCGATACCAACAAAGACAACAAGCTTTCGCTCGACGAGTTTCTCAAAGTGGCGGAACCACCCTTCTCGCACGACGGTCCAAACGTGCCGTCGTTGGAAGAGCGGCGCACTCGCGCACGCGCTGAATTTCAGAACCTGGATACGAACCGCGATGACTTCGTCGAGCGTGCCGAGGCGGAAGCCGTGGTGCAGGCGGAGTTCAACCAGTACGACACCGATCGAGACAACAAGGTCACCGAGCCCGAATTGAGGCTGATTATTCAGCAGGCCATGCAGCGTGCTGCCGCTCAGCGCCAGCAGGCCGACGCTCAGCGCCGCCAGGGCCTAGTGGCCATCAATGACTTCATCGAATTGCAGCTGCGCGAGGCCGACAATCTCGACAAGAACGGCGACGGCAAGGTAACGCGCGATGAGTTCGTCGCTGTTGTCGCGGGGCCGCCGGATGGGCCGCAAGCCAAAGGATTGCCGCCATATGAAATGCGCCGGCAGATCGCCCTTCACAGGTTCCAGGAAATCGACACCAACAAGGATGGCGTGCTCGACCGGGTCGAATGGACGGCGCATTCCGTCCAGCAGTTCATTCAACTCGATCTCAATAAGGATCACTTCCTGAACGAGGAAGAGTTCAAGAAGGCCCAGGCGGCCGAAAGCGCCAAACTCCGCGCGCTGGTGCAGACCCTCAACCCTGCGCCGCCACGGCCGGCCCCAGCGCCCGCCCCCACTCAACCCAAGACGGCGCCGCAGCCGCAGGGACTAGCGCCAGGTCTTCCTCAGGGCACACGCTAAGGCACACGACAAAACGGCGGCCCAGGGGCCGCCGTTCGCTTTCAGAAGCTACGCTATTCGACAGTCACGCTCTTGGCGAGATTGCGTGGCTGGTCGACATCGGTACCTTTGGCCACCGCTGTATAGTAGGCCAGAAGCTGGACCGGCACGGTATAGAGGATCGGTGCAACAACGGGATCGACCACCGGCAAGGTGATCGTGGCCACCGCCTGCCCAGCCAGGCGCGCCGCACCGGCCTGATCTGTCATCAGCACAAGCTTGCCGCCACGCGCCTTCACCTGTTCGAAATTGGAGGCGATCTTGTCGAAGATCGCATCGCTCGGCGCAACCACCACGACCGGCACGAGTTCATCGATCAAAGCGATCGGGCCATGCTTCATCTCGCCGCCGGCATAGCCCTCGGCATGGATATAGGAAACTTCCTTGAGCTTCAGCGCCCCTTCCAAGGCAATCGGGAAGGACGCACCGCGACCCAGGTAGAGAACGTCGCGCGCCTCGGCGAGGATCTCCTCGGCAATGCGGCGGTACTGCTCTCCCATGTTCAGCGCTTCGTTGATCTGTGCCGGCAGCTCAATCAGGGCAAGTGCCAATCGCGCTTCGTCGGCCTGGCTTAAGGTGCCGCGGGCACGACCGGCGGCAATAGCGGCGGTCAGCAGGACCGTAAGCTGGGTGGTGAAGGCCTTGGTCGAGGCGACACCGATCTCCGGCCCCGCGAGCGTCGGCAGCACGACGTGCGATTCACGGGCGATCGCGCTTTCGGGCACGTTAACGACCGAGAGAATGGTCTGCTTCTGTGCTTTGGCGTAGCGCAACGCGGCCAGCGTATCGACGGTCTCGCCCGACTGCGACACGGCGATGCAGACACCGCCCTCCGGCAACGGCGGCTCGCGGTAACGCAGTTCCGAGGCGACCTCGACCTCGACCGGCAGGCGCGCGAGCTTCTCGAACCAGTATTTGGCGACCTGGCAGGCGAAGCAGGCCGTACCACACGCCGTCATAGTGAGACGGCTGACCTTGCTCCAGTCGAACGGCAGGGCCGGCAGCGTGACCGAGCGCGTCGCCGGGTCGAGATAGGTCTGCAGCGTGTCCCCCACGACAACAGGCTGCTCGTAGATCTCCTTGATCATGAAATGGCGATGATTGCCCTTGCCGATCATCGCTCCGGAGATCCCGCTTTGGCGGATCTCGCGCTTCACCTCCGAGCGGCCCTGATAGACATTGCAGCCGTTCGCCGTCAACACGACCCAGTCGTCGTCCTCAAGATAGCTCACGCGCTTGGTGAACGGCGCCAACGCCAGTGCATCCGTGCCGACATACATCTCACCGTCGCCATAGCCGACCGCCAACGAGCTGCCACGGCGGGCACCCATCAGGATGTCGTGGCGACCGCTGAAAAGCACCACCAGCGCGAAGGCGCCGCGCAGGCGGCCCATAGCCTCGCCCATCGCCTCTTCCGGCGCCATCTGGCGCTCGAGCATCGAGGTCAGGAGCTGCGCCACGACCTCGGTGTCCGTGTCGCTCTCGAAGCACCGACCTTCGGCCAGCAGTTCGTCCTTCAGCTCCTGGAAATTCTCGATGATGCCATTGTGCACGATCGCGACGCGATCGGTGGCGATTGGATGGGCATTGCGCTCGCTGGGCTTGCCATGGGTTGCCCACCGCGTATGGCCGATGCCGATTGTGCCGGGCAGCGGTTCCCGGGCGAGCCGTTCCTCCAGCCTGTGGAGTTTGCCCTGGGCGCGACGACGGTCGATGTGGCCGTTCACCAGCGTTGCAACACCGGCCGAATCGTAACCGCGATATTCGAGCCGCTTCAACGCATCGACCAGCAGCGGAGTGACTGGTGCCTTACCGATGATTCCGATGATACCGCACATGGAGAACGTCCGGAGGGAGTGTCGCTATTTCCTTGTCCGCTTGGCCTCCGCCGCACGGGCCTTTAGCTTCGCACGAAGCGGCTCGGCCCGTCCCTTCTTTGTGACCTGTTTTGCCCGCCCGAGGGCAAGGGCATTGGGGGGTACATCCTCCGTAATAACACTTCCGGCAGCGACATTGGCCCCCTTGCCCACTCGCACTGGCGCCACCAGGGAGCTGTTGGAGCCGATGAAGGCCTCCTCGCCAATCACCGTGCGATGCTTGCCGTAGCCGTCGTAGTTCACGGCGATCGTGCCGGCGCCGATGTTGCTCGCGGCACCGATGTCGGAGTCGCCCAGGTAGGCCAGATGGTTGGCTTTGGCGCCCCGTCTCATTTTCGTCGCCTTGAGCTCGACGAAGTTACCGATATGGACATTCTCCGCCACGTCCGAGCCCGGACGGATGCGGGCAAAAGGGCCCACCCGAGCCCCTCTGCCGATACGCACGCCTGCGATATCGCAGAAGGCCTTGATTTCCGCATTGGACTCTATCGTGACACTCAGCCCGAACCGAACATTCGGTTCGATCGTGACATCGGCCGACAGGCGTGTGTCGGCGGAAAGCCAGACGGTCTCGGGGTCGATCATGGTGACCCCTGCCGTCATCGCCGCCGCTCGCAGACGCCGCTGCAGCGCGCGCTCCGCTATTGCCAGTTCGGCGCGCGAATTCACCCCCAGAAACTCCGCCTCGTCGCCCTCGACGGCGATAGCGCGATGACCGGCAGCGCGGGAGATGGCGACAGTGTCGGTGAGGTAAAATTCGCCCTTGGCGTTACCGTTGCCAATGGCACCCAGCAGTGAGGCCGCAAGCGTGCCTTGCAGGCACATCACGCCGGAATTGCAGAAGTCGACCTTCTTCTCGGAAGCATCGGCGTCCTTGCTCTCCACGATCTTTTCGAGCACGCCGTTGCGTACGACCAATCGGCCGTAGGGCGATGGATCTCTGGCCTTGAATCCCAGCACGCCGACCGCCGCTTTGTCGCGATGGCAGGCCTCGACCAGCTTCCTGAGTGTTGCCGCCGTGATCAACGGCGTGTCGCCGTAGACGACAAGAACCGGCCCGTCATGGCCTTTGAGCGACCCGAGTGCTGCTTTGGCCGCATCGCCCGTACCGAGCGGTTGGTGCTGGACCACCGTTACATGAGGCGCGAAAGCGGCGGCGACCTCCTTCGCGTCCTCCGCGATCACCCCTACGATCCGCGCCGGTTTGAGCCGCATCACGCTCTCCAGCACGTGACGCAGCATCGGCCAGCCGGCGAGCGGATGGAGCACCTTCGGCAACGCAGATTTCATGCGGGTGCTGGCGCCGGCCGCCAAGACGACCACGGCAACAGATGGCTTCATGGTGCGGTCGATGCCACGGGGCTGGCGGTCCCGCAAGGTGGATGTGCTAAGGATGGCCTTATGCAAACGACCGACGCCCTCATCGCCCGCTTCGACACCGTGATCTACGACCTTGATGGTACCCTGATCGACAGCGCCAAGGACATGCAGCTCGCGGTGAGCCGCGTGCTGGCGGATCACGACCTACCGCCCGTCAGCGAGGACGACGTGCGGGTTTTCATGGGCCAGGGCAGCAAGGTCACCATGGCCAAGGCCTTTGCCAAGCACGGCAGGATCCTGGACGACGCGGCCCTGAGCGCCGTTACCCGGGAATTCGTCCGCTACTACGAGGCCGACCCGGTCGGGCACACGGTGGCTTTTGACGGCGTGGCCAAGGTCGTCAGACAATTCGACCGGCTTGGCCTGAAACAGGGCGTCTGCACCAACAAGTTCGAGAAGCCGTCGCGCACGATCTTGGAGCATCTGAAGCTCATGCCGCCGATTACCGATCTGGCTGGTGCCGATACCTTCCCCGTCCGCAAGCCCGACCCACGGCATATCCTGATGTTGGTGGAACGCATGGGTAGAGACCCCAAGCGTGCGGTCATGGTGGGCGATTCGATCCACGACGTGGAAGCGGCCCATGGCGCCGGCCTGCCGGCGGTGCTGGTAAGCTGGGGATATACGACGCAGCCGGCCAGCGAATTGGGCGCCGATGCGGTCATTGAGCGGTTCGACGCCCTGCCCGAGGCGATCGGCCGGATCGCCCAAAACAATGGTGGGCGCGGTAGGGATTGAACCTACGACCCCACCCGTGTGAAGGGTGTGCTCTCCCGCTGAGCTACGCGCCCGGAAGGCGCGCGTATAGGGCCTGCCGGCCGGCCCGTCAACGGCCGGCATTTGAGCGCGTGGCCGGTTCAGGCGCGACAGCTTCTCGTCAGCAAAAGTCAGCGATCTGTCGGGCCAGGTTCCTAGCATTCCTTTGCCGGGGAGAAGATGGGAGTCACAGCCCATGGAGGAACCGATGAGGAAGTCTTTGGTCGCCGCCGCGGCAAGTGCGTTTGCGGCTGGAACGTTCGTTGCGTCAGTGGTCAGTGCATAAACCCTACAGAGCCCGTCGTTTGGCAAGAACTCGACGGACTGTGCGGGGCACCGCTATCATCAGACGGCGATAGGCCGCGGCCACTAAATCGCTAGACAAAACAACAGTCATGAACCACATCCTGCAATCGTTCGTGGCCCCGTGCTGCTTTGTCTGCCGATGTTCCAGCCTCAAGGGATCCGATGACCAACGCGCTTCTGCTCCGCCCTGGTGATCGCGTTCCGGACTTTGCGCTCTCCGGCCTCGACGGCAAATACCGCAAGTTCGTCTGGTCGTTCATCGGCCAGCCAGTAGCCTCGCTCAAACGCACTGAAATTATATGATTGTCGAGCCGACGATGCAGAAGGCGATCTCCGACCGCCTGGCCTACCGCGTCGGGCCCGAGCATGAGGCCCTGCCGGTCCCTCGGGGCCGACGCTTCGTTCTGACGACCTTCCTCCGGCAGAAGAAATGAGCCGAGCATTATTGCTGTCGGCATTGTCACTGATGATCGCCAGTTTGGCTGCCGCCCAGTCGTCGACACGGGCCCACATGGAAGCCTGCACCGAATGGAAGCGAGAAGGCGGACATATCGGAACACGCAACGACTGCAATCGGCCGGTCGCCATCAAGTTCATGGCTTACGACGGCAGCCACCTCCTGGAAGCCGACGTTCCACCGGGTGGCTGGTTCGACTCAGGCGTCGTGGACGGCTCGATCGAGGGCTATCTCTTCACGGTCTGCCCCGTCGGCTACATACCGAGCGTGCGTTTCTCGCTGGAGAACGCAGCACCCATCGCGGACAGCCTCTACAACTGCCTTCCCCTCAACAAACCTGACGCCTGACGCGGCGGCGACGCAACCAGCCTTTCTGATTCGCGACGTTCACGCCGGCTCGCCAGGGCTCTCCGACTTGAAATTGTAACGTGTCGCGGTGAGCAGGCTGGAGACGGCGCACGACTTGGTGTCGCGGAAGCCGGCGGCGCGCAGCACGGTCCGTATCTCGCGTTCGCCGAAGGCAACTCCACGCCCCTTGGGATGGATCGTCCAAAGGGAAAGGCCCGGATGTACAGCATGGATGGCCTGGGCTGCCGCGAGATCACGTGGTCCTCTAACGCAGACGATGAGCATCGCAGCATCGAGGCCATCCTTCACAAGGACTCCTTTGAGTGCGTTCGCCAGAACATCATCGTCGAATGATCCAACCAGCAGCGCCCGCGCACCCTTGTCGAGACCCAACTTCGCGCGAAGACCAGGTGGTGGCAAGGCGATCGCCTTGCGCCACGCTTCGGCGGCGCGCCTAGCGAGATGGAGCCGCACTGACTCGCCCGCGCAAGTAAAGCAGAGCGTATCACTCTTCACCGTCACGCTCTTGATCGACGATCTCGGGAAGCGTCGCCGGATTGCGCCTCTCAAGATCAGTTCGGCACTTTCGAGAAGCGCGCGAACCTCTCCGGTTTCATCACCGACCTCGGCATGGACCAACGCTTCACGCCCCACTGAATGTCTCCAAGGTCATGGACGGCACTTGCAACGGTATCCTAGGCTGGGCGTGCACCAGCATATGGATCGTTCACGCCATCGAGCGGCCAGATCGGCCGTCGCAACTTGGTGAATTTCAGCCGTGAGATATCCGGCGAGCAGATGCCCCCTGAATCAACCAGCACGACCTCGCGGGCGATCGGGGCATAGGCCGCCCGAAAGTGTTGCACGCTCTTCACCACCAGAACGTCCTTTGCCGCAGGATCGATGCCCTGGCTCTTGAAGACCTGCAAGTCGATGGTCTGGATACGGTTGGAGATCGTGACGACGTCGATCCCGCCAATGCGCAACACTGCGGTCGGGCCCATGGTGGTCACGACGCCGGCATTCATGGGGCCGTCATTCTTGAACATGCCGTCCGAGAGCATCTTCACGACGGCCCTCGCCTTTACCGGCACACCCATCGCCGGGTCGGTGTGGCCGCCCAACGTGACTTCGATCTCGGCACCAACGCCGGCCCTGATCGCTTGCTGCACCGCGGCGGGATCGTAGATCGTGCCGACTGCGGCATTCTCGATCTTCGCGTCGATCAGCGCCTGCAGGACAGGTGTCGTGTCGTTGTAGCCGCCGCCTCCCGGGTTGTCGGTCCCGTCGGCGATCACTACGGGGCCGGTCTTGTCACTCTTGGCGCGGGCGGCAGCGACGCCATCCGACACCGGCCGGTAATCGGTCGAGTTCTCGTCGCGCCGGCGCCAGATCTCGTCGATCAGTTCGCGGGTGATCTGCCGCGCTCGCCCCTCCGCTGCCGGCTCGTAACTCACCGCAATCGACGGGCCGGTGTAAGGAATGTCCGACCAGGTGAAGCCGGCCTGGATGCTGACCACATTGATGCCGGGTTCCTTTTCATAGCCGTCGGCCTTGGCGAGCAGATCGAGCATCAGACCAGGCTGCGTGGTGCGGCCATGGTCAGCGCCTTCGAGCATCGCCGGCTGACTGAGAAGGCAGCGCGGCTTCTTCCGCCCTTCCAGCACCTCCTGCACCAGGGCTGCCGCCTGCACGGCGCGATCGTAGCCGTCGATATGCGGATAGGTGCGGAAAGACACCAGAGCACTAGCGTTCTTCGCCATCTTCAAGGTGGCGTTGGCATGCAGGTCGAGTGTGGCAACCATCGGCGCATCCGGTCCGATCCCGCCACGCAGCGCTTCGAGCAGCGCGCCTTCGGCATCATCCTCGGTTTCGGTCACCATGGCGCCGTGCAATGACAGGCAAACGGCATCGAGCTTGCCGGCTTTTTGTGCCGCGCCGACGATCTTGTCGCGGATCGTTTCCCACGTCTCCCTGGTGAGCGTGCCTGAGGGCGTCGCATTGGCCGCCACGCCATAGACCGGCTCCCAGCCATATTTGGCCGCCGAGTCGATATAGCCGCCCAGTTCGTTCCGCGTCCCCTTGAACTGCGGCACGATCGCCCCGCCTTCGATCAGGTAGCGACGACGGTAGTCGTCGAGCGTGGTCTTCAGTTTGCTGAAGGTATTGGTCTCGTGCATGAACTGCGCGATCAGAACGCGATACGCCATCGGAACAACTCCACGCCTACAGTTTTGCTGTCTTCAGCCACTCAGCCTGGCCGTCTTCGCCCTCGACACCGGTCGTCTCGAGGAAGCGGCAGACCATCATGTAGTAGCCGATGGTAAGGGTGAGCTCGACCAGCGCGCCACGGGACAGGAATCCTTCGACGGCCTTCAGCGCCTTGTCCGATGCACGGACATTGCGCACGACGTCGTCGGTGAAACGCAGCACCGCTTTTTCGTTGTCCGAAAAGACGGGCGCTTCGATAGTGGCGTCGCGCAGAGCAGCGATCTTTTCCTCCTCAACTCCGACCTCGCGCGCAATCCGCTCGTGCTGGAACACTTCGTACGCGGCGCGGCTCAGGCGACCGACTCGCAGGATGGCAAGCTCGCGCAAGGTGGGATCGAGCTCGCAGCGATGGAGCAGCGCATTGCCCATGCGCACGAACCCCTTCAGCCCGTACTCCGAATTGGCCAGCATGCGGTAGATGTTCAGATGTGTGCCGAGCTTACCCAGGAACTCGGCGTGCTTGCCGGTGGCGCTCTCGACTTCGTAGTACGGAATACGTGACATTGGCCCTCCTCAAGCGCGGGAGCCTGTCAGAGCCAGCCGCGCCGCACCAGCGGATTGAGCCAGCGCCCCCAGCGACCCGTAAGCACAATCGGTTTCTCCTCCACGATCAACGCAATGCAGGACTCGCCTGGATCGGCAATCGGTTGATGTTCCTCGACACCGGGACCCATGGCAAAGTCACCCACGACATAGTTGCCGGTCCGATCGGTGTAGCCGCCCCGCAGCACGACCGTATATTCATTCCCCATGTGGCGATGCATCGGCAGGCCGTTACCAGGCTCGAGCCGAAGGAGCGAAACGCGATGCACGTCGTCCCGCAGATCCAGCTCGATCTCCTCGAAGCCGCCGAGCCTGCGCTTCCATCTTGTCACCGGGCCGAGATACGGCCTCAGGGCAGCCGGTGCCCAGTCGAAGTCGGGATGGGGCGGCGGTGACTTGGGGAGCGGATCGACGGACACCCCATCGAGACGACCGAGTACGGTCTCAAGCGCCAGTGTATCGACGTCGGCTGCGTTCTCGCTTTCGATCAAGATGCCGCCCAGCGCGGCGAGCCCGTTGGCCACATGCCGGGCTGCCGGGTCGAAGGCGAGATGAAGCGCGACGGCAAGGGCCGGCCCGTCAGCCAGCGTCCCGGCGGCATAGTCGAGCATGAGTTCTTCTGGAACCGGATGTCTGCTCGTCACGTCTCGTCGCCCTTCTCTTCCAGAGCCTGACGCAGCTTTCCCAGGGCAGACCGGATTCTCGACTTCACCGTACCCAGCGGCAATTTCAGCTCCTCGGCAATGGCCGTGTGGGCCTTGTCCTCGAAGAATGCCTTGCGAAGGACCACCTGCTGATCAGAAGGCAGGCTATCCATCAGCTCCTTCATCCTTTGATACGTCTCGCCCGCCAATACGGATGTATCGGCTTCCTCGTCCGCAGGCGCAAAAACCGTCAACCAGTCCTCGGTTTCGATGGCCGGCCGGCCGGTGCGCCGCCGCTGGTCGATGCGTTTGTTGCGGGCGATGGTGTAAATCCAGGTAGCGACCGAAGCCCGCTGGCGATCGAAGCTCGCCGCCTTCCGCCACACCATGATCATGGCTTCTTGGGCGACTTCCTGCGCGGCCTCACTATCGCTGCCGCCGCGCATGACGAAGGATTTGATGCGCGGCGCATAGTGGCGGAACAGGGCAGCGAAGGCAGCACGATCCTGTCGCAGCGCTATCGCCTCGACAAGGTCGGCTGCCTGTTCGGCCGTCAGCATTCACATCAGGTCGCAGAGATCGCGACTGTCGGATTCAGTCTCGACTTCGGAGGAGATGCAGCCATCCCGCAACTGTCCCGTCGGCATAAGCAGCGCAGCCGATCCCCGTCAATTCGCAGGCTAACCCCAACGAGCATCAAACCGGCTTTCCCTCCGAGCCGAGGTCCCAGAATAGGCCCGTCATCAGCCGCAATCCATCGCGCGCCACAGGTGCGAGCAGGTGTTCGTTGGGCGCATGTTGAGAACAGGCAGCGTAGGAATGCGGCACCCACACGGTCGGCATCCCAAGGATGTCGGTGAACACCTCGTTGGGCAGCGAGCCGCCCAGGTTGGGCAGCATGTTCGGCTTCTGTCCGGCCGTCTTCTCGATCGAAGCGGCGGCGAACTTGGCCCAAGGATTCTCAGGATCGAGTCGGGTCGCGTTCATGATCACCTCGCGCGCCGGTTCGACTTCGATCTGGCCAAAACCATGCCGCTCGAGATGTCGACGCAGCGCCGGCACGATATCGTGCGGGTCGGTACCGACGACGAAACGCAGTTGGCAATAGGCGATCGCACTGGGCGGGATGGCGTTGACGGGGCGGTCGGGATTGCCAGTCTTGAAGGCCAGCACCTCGAACGAATTCCAGCCGAACACGCGTTCCACCGGCGTCAGCCCTTTCTCGCCCCATTCCGGATCGATCGCGGGCGCACCCTCGCCCGCGTCGACATGGGCGTCGGCCAGGGCGGCGCGCACGGAATTGGTGAGGGTCTTGGGCCGCCACTCCGGCACCTTGATCTGGCCGCGTTCGTCGGTGATGGTGGCGAGCGCATGGGCGAGCACAATGCCAGGATTGGCAAGCAGTCCGCCCCAATTGCCCGAGTGGTGACTGCCTTCCCGGTAGCCGAGCTTCAGGTTGAAGTTCATGGTGCCGCGCGTGCCGCCGAAGATGGTCGGACGGCGATGATCGAGCCGGGGACCGTCCGAGCCGATCAGCGCATCCGCCTTCAAGGTTTCCTTGTTGGCCGTGCAGAAGTCGGCAAGCCCCGGAGAACCCGTCTCCTCGCCGGTCTCGATCAGGATAGTCGAATTGAAGCCAAGGCTGCCCCGTTCCTCCAGAACGCAGGCAAGGGCCGCGATGTTGATCGTATGTTGACCTTTGTTGTCGGCCGTACCGCGCCCGTAGAGGCGGTCGCCCTCGACCACGATCTTCCACGGCGACAGGCCCTGACGCCACTGCTCCTCCTGGCCGCGGATCACGTCGCCGTGGCCATAGGTCAGAACTGTGGGCTTGGCCGAATCCTCAATCCGGCGCGCGATGAGAAATGGACCATATTCGTCGCGTGGGTTGGGAAAGACGCGGCAATCGTAACCGAGCGCTTCGAGCGACCGGGTCATCTCGCCGGAGACATATTCCTGCAAGGCAGGCATCGAGCCCGCCTCCTGGCTGGTCGTGGGAATGGCCACCCGCCGCTGCAGGTCAGCAAGGAAGCCACCCTTGTCGAAATAGGTTTCTGCGCGAGAGATCGCGCCGTTTCGTGTACCTGACATGGCCGCTAAGCTAGCAAGAGCGTGTCCGTTGGCCA
The DNA here is from genome assembly GCA_017308235.1 of Alphaproteobacteria bacterium. GTDB lineage: Bacteria > Pseudomonadota > Alphaproteobacteria > Reyranellales > Reyranellaceae > Reyranella. Next base: position 245,012 of record JAFKFL010000027.1, read on the forward strand.
ACTCGGTGCGCATTCGGAGGAACACCCATGATCCGTGCCGGACAAGTCATCTTCAGCAAGATGGAGGAAGTCCAGTTCGGCAAGCCTGCCGCCAAGACCGTGGCCGAGCTCGTCCAACGCCATCAGGCCGAGCGCGTGTTTCTGATGGTGAGCGGTACGCTCAATCGCGAGACCGACGAAATCGAGAAGCTCCGCCGCGCCCTGGGGAACCATTGCGTCGGCACTTTCGATAAAATGCCTGCGCACACCCCTCGCTCGGCGGTAATTGCCGCGGCGGAGCAGGCCCGCGCGACCGAGGCTGACCTCATCGTCACCTTGGGTGGCGGCTCAATCACCGACGGCGCCAAGGCAGTGCAACTCTGTCTCGCCAACGACATTCGCGACGTCGAAGCCCTCGACAAAGTGCGGCCGCCGGCAACGGCGAAATCGTCCCGTGTGCGGCAAATCTCGGTGCCGACAACGCTTTCGGCTGGCGAATTTTCACCCGTGTCAGGCATCACCGACGAGCGCACCAGGGTGAAGGAGCTGTTTCGCCATCCCGATATCGTTCCGAAAGCCGTCGTGCTCGACCCGGCGGTGACCCGCCATACGCCCTTGTGGTTGTTCCTTTCGACCGGCATTCGCGCAGTTGACCATTGTGTCGAGGGAATCTGCTCCAACGAATCGAGCGCGCATGGCGATGCCTCGGCACTGCATGGTCTTTCCCTGTTGGCGCGTGGGCTGCCCAGGGTAAAGGCCGATCCGAACGACATAGAAGCCCGGCTCGACTGTCAGATCGGCGCCTGGCTCTCCATGACGCCGCTGGTGAGCGGCGTGCCAATGGGCGCGAGCCACGGCATCGGTTACGTGCTGGGCGCGGTGTTCGACATCCCGCACGGCCACACCTCCTGCATCATGCTGCCGTCAGTCATGCGCTGGAACAAACCGGCCAATGCCGACAAGCAGGCGCTGGTCGCGGCGGCAATGGGCCGTCCGGGCGAGGAGGCCAGTGATGTGCTCGATGCCTTCATCCGCGGCCTCGGCATGCCGCGTAGCCTTGGTGACGTGAAAGTCGGCCCAGACCAGTTCGAACGCATTGCCAAGCAGGCGATGGGCACACCTTGGGTCCCGCGCAATCCTCGCCCCATCGCAGGGCCGGCGCAGGTACGGGAGATTCTCGATTTGGCGGCCTAATTGTGTGGATTCGGTTACTGCACGGCCAAGCCCACAACATCTTGAGATTTTAATGTAACCACGGGCAGTAACTGGCGTTTCTGTAACCGATGGAAAGCGCTCGTCCCAGCATCGCTCTCACGCCGCCTGCTACGTCGCCATGACAGCACGGTGGCGCCCCACCGACGTTGGCGTTGTCATTCTCGCCGGGGCCCTTCTGGCGTGGGTGGCGCTCGTGAACGGCTATCCCCTCCTGTTCAACGACAGCGCCCGCTACATCGACGGCGGCATTCGGCGATACATACCGAGTGAAGCGCCGATTTTTTACGGTGCCTTCTTAATTCCGCTCCATCTTGACGGCGTCAGTTTATGGCCGGTTCCGTTCGCCCAAGGCATTCTACTTGCTTACATTTTGCAGGCGACGCTGCGGGCGCTCGATCTTTACAGCCCAGGGCCGTTTCTATTGCTGGCGGCCTTTCTCGCGCTTTTCAGTGCGGCGCCATGGTTCATTTCGTTCGTCATGCCCGACTTCTTCACAGCCATCTGTGTACTGGGCATGTTTGCGTTGTACCGAGGCTGGACCGCATTCGCGCCCGTCGAGCGGACTTTCCTCGTCGGCATCGTGTTGTGTGGGCTGGCAAGCCATATCAGCCACATCGCGTTGGGCCTGGGGCTGGCCGCGTTCTTCGTCGTGCTCTACTGGCTGCGCAAGCCGCGCGTGAAGCCGGCCTTGCTCACCGTCGTGGCGCTGCCGTTCGTGGCGATCACAGCCGTGCTCGGCATGAACCTCGTCGCCAAAGGTCGCCTGCAGCTCACGCTGGACGGACCCGTGATGCTGCTTGCTCGTTCCTTTGCCGACGGACCGGCCTACGAGTACCTGCGCGATCACTGCGATCAACACCATTGGCAGCTTTGCGCGGTCTATCAGCGGCTGCCGCGGGACAGCGACCAGTTTCTATGGAGCACAACCAACAATGCCTGGATGTATGTGCCGGGCAAAGAGCTGCGAAGCGAGGCGGGCGAAATCACGGCTGGAGCGGTACGAGAGCACCCCGAAGAGGCGTTGCTAGCGGCCGTCTACAACACTTCCAAGCAACTCATCACGTTTCGCGCCGGTGTCGATTTCAAGACATGGCCCGAAGAGAGCCGCATCGTCGAGGTGATGCATCGTTTCTTCCCGCGGGAGGATGGCCAATACGAACAATCGTTGCAGCAACAGGGCCGGCTGCGGCTCGATGCGATCAATAACGTCTATTCGCTCATCGTGCTGCTTTCACTCGTAGGTGCGATAGCGCTCGTGTTTGCATTGCGCAACGCCACCTTTACGGAATTCCTGCTCACCATCACCGTCGCCCTGCTTGCCAATGCCGCTGCTACGGGAGCGCTGTCTGTCGTGGCGGATCGGTATCAGGCACGGCTGATCTGGCTACTCCCCCTGGCCTTCGCAATTTTCCTGCTGGCGTATCAGCGGCAGCGCAAAGCCGCCGTGATGCCTTCCCCTCAATCGGTTCAATCGATCTCTGGAGGTGACGCATGATCACCGCGCCCGAACTGACGGTTTTGATGCCGTGCCTGAACGAATCGGAGACGCTCGCCACCTGTATCCAGAAGGCGTGGCGCTATATCCGCCGCAGCGGCATTAGCGGCGAAGTGGTGATCGCCGATAATGGCAGCACGGACGGATCACAGAATATCGCGCGGCGCCACGATGCCATCGTGGTCGATGTGCCGGCCAAGGGATACGGCAGCGCACTGATAGCGGGAATTCGTGCCGCCCGCGGCCGCTTCGTCATCATGGGCGACAGCGACGATAGCTACGATTTCGCCGAGCTCGATCCTTTCGTGCAGAAGCTGCGGGGAGGAAGCGAGCTGGTCATGGGCAATCGCTTCAAGGGCGGCATCAAGAAAGGCGCCATGCCGCCGCTTCACCGTTACCTCGGCAATCCGGTGCTGACCTCGATCGGCCGCCTCTTCTTCAACAGCCCGTGCGGCGACTTCCATTGCGGCCTGAGGGGGTTCTCAAGAGACGCCATCCTGCGGCTTGATTTGCAGTCTCCAGGCATGGAATTCGCCAGCGAGATGGTAGTGAAGGCGACGCTGAGAGGGCTGGATATCGCCGAGGTACCGACCACGCTGTCGCCGGATGGCCGGTCGCGTCCGCCGCACCTCCGCAGCTGGCGAGATGGCTGGCGACATCTCCGCTTTCTGCTGCTGTTCAGCCCGCGCTGGCTTTTCCTCTACCCAGGCCTTGCTCTAGCCCTCGCGGGTTTGCTCGCCACTCTGTGGATCCTGCCGGCATCGCGCCATATCGGCAACATCACGCTCGATATCCATACCCTGCTCTATTCCGCCATGGCGATCGTGGTGGGGGTCCAGGCGGTCATCTTCTGGGCCTTCGTCAACGTCCACGGCATGGATGAGGGCATCCTGCCCTACGATCCGAAGCTGCGATCGTTGATCGCGTATGGCACCATCGAACGTGGCTTGATCGCCGGCATAGCCCTGATCGTCGTGGGCTTCATCCTGGCGGTGCTTGCCGTCAGCACCTGGAGCAATGTCGCCTTCGGGTTGCTCGACGCAAGCCATACTATGCGGCTTGCCATCCCTTCAGCCACTTGCATCGTGCTCGGTTTCGAGATCGCCTTCGGCGCGTTCGCGCTCAATGTGCTGGAGATACGCCGACCGATGCCGGACACTGGCCCGGTCTGAGCGGCTCGAGCTCACAAGGTCAAAGCCGACCCTTGCGTTTGCCGACCGCTTCGGCGAGCAGGCAGAGAATCTCCCACATCATGGTAACACCCACGAGCGCAGTGTTGCCGCTCATGTCGAAGGGTGGCGAAACCTCGACCACGTCCCCACCGACCAGATTGAGCCCCCGTAGGCCGCGCAGCATGCGCTGCGCCTCGTGCGGCGTGTAGCCGCCGATCTCCGGCGTACCGGTGCCCGGAGCGTAGGCCGGATCGAGGCCGTCGACATCGAAGCTGACATAGGTGGGACCATGGCCCACCACGCGGCGGGCTTCAGCGATCACCTTCTCGACACCAAGGTCGAAATATTCCTCGATCGTGATCACGCGCATGCCCTGTTCGACCGCCCAGGCATTGTCGTCACGCTTGTAAAGCGAGCCCCGGATGCCGATCTGCACCACGCGCTTGGGATCGAGTAGCCCCTCCTCCACCGCGCGTCGGAAGGGCGTGCCGTGCGTGTACTTGTAGCCGCCGAAGTAGGTATCCCAGGTGTCGCTATGGGCATCGAAATGCACCATGCCGAGCGGAGCCTGCCCCCTGGCGATACCACGCATGATGGGCAGTGTGATCAAATGGTCGCCGCCGGCCGACAGCGGAATGGCGCCCGCGCCATGCAGCTTGGTGTAGAACTTCGTGATTCGCTCCAGTGAATCGTCGACGCTCGCCGGGTTCACCGAGGCGTCTCCCAGGTCACCGCATTTGGCGAGCTCGTAGGGCGCGACGCCCGTGACGTGGTGTACGCGGCGCATCATCGTCGAGAGATCGCGCATCTGACGCGGCCCGTGACGGGCGCCGGGCCGGTTGGTCGTGCCGCCATCCCACGGCACGCCAATCAGGCCGATTTCGACCTCGGCGGGATCACGGAACAGCGGCAAACGCATGAACGTGGCGATGTCGCCGAAGCGCGGCGTGACCGTGCCGGAAACAGGTTGAGGAAAGCGGCTGGTTTCGGTCATGCCGGAATATGGGAACTCATTTTGACCGCAACAGGGCCTTGCGAGCCGTCACGAACTCCTCGACCGCCGACACGAACCGATCCCCCTCTGCGTCGCCGATCATGATGTTGAGGGCCACGAAGCCGCGCCTGGCGATCCAGATCCCGGCGGCCGTCATGTCGAAAAAGAACAGTTCCTTGGCGTCCTGATTGGAGCTGGCGATGTCGGCCGCCGTCCGAATCGGCCGGGTCGTCGCGTGCGCCGTCATCATCGAACCGACGCCCGAGAACTGAAAAGCGACCCCGTTTTGCACGCAAATGGCATTCAGCCGCTCGCGGATCTTGTCGCCGCGGGCGTTCAGCGCTTCCGCTACCTGGGGCGTGTAGACCTCGCCATAGCCCGCCACGCCGGCCGACATGGTGAGCACGTTGTTGTTGAAAGTCCCGGCATGCGGCAGCGCATCAGGCTTGGTCGGGTCGAACAGCTCCATGATCTCGCGGCGGCCGCCGAAGGCGCCGAACGACATGCCGCCGCCAATGTATTTACCGAGCGTGGTCATGTCCGGGATGACGCCCAGCTTGGCCTGCAAGCCGCCGGGTGAGAGGCGCGAGGTCATGACCTCGTCGAAGATCAGCGTGATGCCGCGGGCTTTCGTTTCCTCGCGCAGCATCCTCAGGAAGGCCGGGTCACCGGGCAGGCAACCATGGCTGCCTTGCATCGGTTCGACCAGAACAGCGAAAATCTGCTCACCCTGCCCGGCAAGAAGCGCCCGCGTACCCTCGATATCGTTGTAGGGCGCCACGACGTACTCGTACGGCATATTCACAGGGCTGCCGCCGCTCACGAAGTAGAGCACTCCGCCGTGGTAGCCGCCGTGGAACACCATGACCTTCGTGGCTTTGGCCCGGCCCTTGCGCTGCGCAAAAACCTTCGCGCCCGCCAGCGCCATGACATTGCCTTCGGTACCCGAATTGGTGAAGCGCACGAGATCGATCGATGGCATGCGGTCGGCGATCAATTTCGCCAACTGTCCTTCGTAGGCGTTTCGACCAGCATAGTTCCAGCCGTGATTGAGCGCGCGATCGATGGCCGCGCGGATCACCGGATGGGAATGGCCGTAGATGCCCGCCGTATATTCGCCCAGCACGTCGATGTATTCGTGACCGTCGGCATCCCACAGCCGGCAACCCTCGCCACGTACGACGGTGAGCGGAAATGGTGAATTGTGCAGCGTGGTGCGCGTATTGCCGCCCGGCATCGCCACGCTGGCTTCCTCATGGCGTACGAGGCTCTTGGGATTGCGGTCGATGTAGGCTTGGCGCGCTTCGGCGAGCGCCGACGTCAGATCCGAATTGACCAAGGCTTGATCGGGCACGTTGTTCTCCCTTTGCTCCGCTGACGGAGAGCCTATCACACCACGTTGAGTTCCCGGATAGGTTGGCCGGCGGATATCCGCTCATATCCGAACGGCAAAAGATCTAGGGTCCGATAACTGCCATGCAAAATGAGTTCCGCAACGGCTCGGCCAACCGCCGGTGATTGTTGGATTCCATGGCCGGAAAACCCCGTGGCGAAGATGACGCTCTCGATTTTCGGATGGCGGCCCACGATGCCGTTCTGATCGAAGGTGTTGTACTCGTAGTAACCAGCCCAGGAGTTCACGACCTTGGCCGCCTCGAAGGCTGGCACGCGCGCCGCCAGCACCGGCCACACCATCTCGTCCCATTCCTGATGCTGCACCTCGAGCGGCGCGCCGGCAGGATCATTGCCTTCGGCGGGAGTCGTGCCGCCGATATAGAAGCGGCCTTCGGGCCGGAACCAGACGCCTGACGGATCGATGGTGAGTGGTGTCGGGCCCGGCGGCCCGCGCACGTCGAAC
>JAFKFL010000008.1 GCA_017308235.1 Alphaproteobacteria bacterium
AGCGATGCCGTAGTTGCCGGCATTGATCGCGCCCTGAGAGGTGCCGCCGTAGACAAATACCGGCGTTCGGGCGGGCAAGAGGAATTCGTCGATATGGGCGGCGTCTTCTCCGAGATGTTCGGCCAGCGTCGTGGCTACGATTTCGGCGACGGTGGCGGTAGGGGAGGAAGCGCGGAGGGCTTCGAAGGCTTCGACATGAGCGGCCTGCCCGTCACCTATACGCTTACCGTGCCGTTCCTGGTGGCGGCGCGTGGCGGCAAGCAGCGGGTGAATTTGCCCAACGGCCGCACGCTCGACATCGACATCCCCGAAGGCGCGACCGACGGCCAGACGCTCCGGCTCAAGGGTCAGGGCATGCCCGGCAGCAAGGGCCGGCCGGCCGGCGACGCCTATGTCGAGATCCGCGTGCAGCCGCATGCCTTCTTCGAAGCGCGCGACAACGACATCCACATCGAGCTGCCGGTGACGCTCACCGAGGCGGTGCTGGGCGGCAAGGTCCAGGTGCCGACGGTCGGCGGGCCGGTGATGCTGAACGTGCCGGCCGGATCCAACACCGGCGCGTCGCTCAGGCTCAAGGGCCGCGGACTGCTCGACCGCAAGTCGGGCCAGCACGGCGATCAGTATGTGAAGCTCAAGGTCGTGCTGCCCGACAAGCCGGATGACAAGCTGAAGGAATTCCTGGAGGCGTGGGAAGCGGGTCGCGCCTACGATCCGCGCAAGGCGATGGAGTCGTTCACATGACCGACCTCGACGAACTCCTGCGGCTCAACCGCCGCCTGACAGTGTTCCATGTCGAGCGCTGGGTCGCGCGCGGACTGCTGCGTCCGACCGGCTCTGCCGAGGCATGGCGCTTCGAGCAGATCGACGTGGCGCGCGCACACCTTCTGTCCGAGCTGACCGGCGATATCGGCCTCGACGACGACACGACGGAGACCGTGCTGGGCTTGTTGGACGAGGTCCATACGCTGCGGTCCCAGCTCGGCCTGTTGGCCAAAGCCATCGCCGAGCAACCGCCGGCGACGCGCGAGGCGATCGCGGCAACGTTGCAGAAGCTCAGCCAGCGCTAGGATTCAAAGCCCGCCACACCTTGTGTGCGGTGATGGGCATATCGAGATGGCGCACGCCGAGCGGGCGAAGCGCATCGAGGATGGCGTTGGCGACAGCCGCCGGCGCGCCGTTGGTCGGCAGTTCGCCCACGCCCTTGAAGCCCATGAAGTTGTTGGGCGAGGGCGTGCTGATCGTTTCGATGCGGAAGCCCGGCACGTCGTCGGCGCGTGGCAAGGCATAGTCCATAAACGTCCCGCTCAAGAGCTGACCGGTTGTCTCGTCGTAGATCGCCTCTTCCATCAGGGCGTTGCCGGTGCCTTGCACCATGCCGCCATGCATCTGGCCGGCCAGCAGCCGCGGGTTCACGACCACGCCGCAGTCGGCGACGGCGGTGAAACGGTCGATCCTGCTCTCGCCGGTCTCGGGATCGACCTCGACCTCGCACACCATGACGCCGGTGGGAAAGGACTCGATCTTGTCGGCGAAGACGGCATTGCCGTCGAACGGCTTCCAGGCGGCGAGCTCCAGCAATCCGATGCGCCGGTCAGTACCGACGACCTCGAACGCGCCGTCGCGAAAGGCAATGTCCTGCGGCGCCGTCTCCAGCCGCTCGGCGGCAAGATCGCGGCCACGTTGGATCACGGAGTCTGCCGCGCGCCGGAGTGTCGTGCCGCTGATGATGGTGGAAGAAGAGCCCCCCGTGCCCCCGCCATGGGGATTGGCGCGCGTGTCGCCCTGCCGGACCTCGATCCTGTCCGTCGGCACGCCGAGGGCGGCCGACAGGATCTGCGCGAACACCGTCTCGTGGCCCTGTCCCTGGCTTTGCGTGCCGACTCTCGTGACCAGCCGTTCGGCTTCGACATGCACCACGACATGCTCGTCGGCGATGCCGCCGGTGCCGTGCAGATGACAGCAGAGCCCGAGGCCGCGCTTGAAGCCGCGTGCCTCGCTCGCAGCGCGACGGGAAGCGAAGCCCGGCTCGTCGGCTGCCTCGAGCGCTGTTTCGAACAGTCTCACGCAATCGGCGGCATCATACGTGTACCCGCTCGCCGCTGCGTAAGGCATGTCCTCGCGCTTCAACAGGTTCAACCGACGCAGCTCGACGGGAGAGCGGCCAGTCTCATGCGCTGCGAGATCGACCAATCGCTCTAAGAGGAACAGGGCTTCCGGTTTGCCCGCGCCGCGGATGGCGTCGACCGGCACGGTGTTGGTGAAGGCGCAGTCGAAGTCGACGCGGACCGCCGGGATGCGGTAAAGGCCGGAAATCACCTTGGCGAGGCCGGTCGTGGGGATGGTCGGCGCGAACATCGAGACATAGGCGCCGAAGTTCGCTTCGGCTTTCACCCGCACACCGAGGAAGCGGCCATTGGCGTCGAGCGCCAGTTCTGCCGAGGCAACGAGATCGCGTGCGTGAGTATCGGCGACAGAAAGCTCGGCGCGCTCGCAGGCCCAGCGCAGGCCGCGTCCGACCTTGCGTGTCGCCCAGGCGATCAATGCCGACTCGGTGTAGATTGGATACTTGGGACCAAAGCCGCCGCCGACATCCTCGGTGACCAGCCGGAGCTTGTCCTTCGGCACCTTCAGCACGTGGTCGCACATCAGCCGATGCGGGATGTGCACGCCTTGCGAGGAGAAGGTGAGGGTGACGACGTCATCGGCCCTGTCGTAGGCCGACCAGGCGGCGCGTGTTTCCATGTAGTGCACGATCTGCCGCGGCGAGCGGATGGCGAGCTTCGAGACATGCGCGGCCTTGGCGAACGCAGCCTCCGTCGCGGCTGCATCGCCCTTGCTCCAGCGGCACATTAGATTGCCGGGCGCCTCGTCGTGCAGCAGCGGCGCACCCGATGCGAGCGCTTGCGCCACGGTGACGACGGCCGGCAGCTCCTCATAGTCGACGACCAGCAACTCCGACGCATCGCGCGCCTGGTCGAGCGTCTCGGCCAGGATCATCGCCACGATATCGCCGACGTGACGCACCTTGCCCACGGGCATTGGAAGTCGCGGCGGCTCGCGATGGCGCTTGCCTTCAGCGTCCTTGATCTCGCTGATGGCCGGCAGATGGCCGAGCTTGTCGGCCGCCGTGTCCTCGGCAGTGTAGATCGCGACGACACCCGGCGCCGCGAGCGCCGCTTTCTTGTCGATGCCGACAATGCGCGCATGAGCATGCGGTGAGCGCACGAACAACACCGCAAGCGCGTCGGCGGGCGCCGTGTTGTCGGCATAGCGCCCGCGGCCGGTGAGGAACCGCCGATCCTCCTTGCGGACGATGGATTGGCCGAGCTGGACGGGCGCGTTCATAGTCTTCCGGACCGCGCGCATCTTGCGCGCTCCAGGCGCATCTGATGCGTCGAATGAGCGAGCCGGAGGCTCGCGGTCCAAAAGAGCATGAGCGCCACGGCGCGACGCAGTAACCTGCGCGCTGGAGTGGCGCGCTCCCCTGAGGTCTTCACGCCGCCAGCACGTCGCTGATGACCGAGAGGGCGGTGTCGATGTCGGCGCGGGTGACGTCAAGGTGGGTGACGGCGCGGATGCGGGTGGCGGTATTGGCGCCGAGCCCGACGCCGCGCTTCTTACAGGCCTCCATGAGCTTGGCCGAGGTCCAGCCCGGCTTCTTCACTTCGAAGAAGACAAGGTTGGTTTCCATGCGCGGCGCATCGATCTCGAGGCCTTTGATGTTGGCGATGCCCTCCGCCAGCCGCCGGGCATTCTCATGGTCCTCGGCCAAGCGATTCCAGTTGTGGTCGAGCGCCCACAGCGCTGCCGCGGCGATGACGCCCGACTGGCGCATCGAACCGCCCAGCATCTGCTTCTGCCGCCACGCTTCCTTGATGAAGTCCTTGGAGCCCGCGAGGCTCGCGCCCACCGGCGCCCCCAGACCCTTGGTGTAGTCGAGCCAGAGCGAGTCCACACAGGCAGCGTAATCCTCGGGCTGTGTGCCTGATTTCACGCAGGCGTTGGCCAGCCGCGCGCCATCCATGTGCATGGCGACCCCTGCGGCATGCGCGACCTTGGTGACGCCCCGGAGCGTGTCGACGGGCCATACCGTGCCGAAGCCGCCGTTCGAGGTATTCTCGACCGACACCAGTCGCGAGCGCGGCGCGTTGCGGCTATTGGGATCGCGCAGTACTGCCTTGAGCTGGTCGCCGGTGAAGATGCCGTGCGTCCCTTCGACGGTGCGGATCATCACACCGGAGTTGGCTGCCGGTCCGCCCGTCTCGGCATTGATGATATGGGCGGTGCGGTCGGCGATCACCTCATCGCCCAAGCGGCAGTGCACGCGGATTGCGATCTGGTTGGCCATCGTACCGCTGGGCAGAAAGACCGCGTCCTCCTTGCCCAACAGTTCGCAGATGCGAGCGCGCAGCCGTTCGACGGTCGGATCCTCGAACTTCTGCTCGTCGCCAACCTCGGCTTCGGCCATCGCCTTTCGCATCCCGGGGGAGGGTTTGGTCTTGGTGTCGCTGTAGAGATCGATGAAGCGGTTTTGCATGGCGTTGTGGGTACTCCTGCGCCACCATAGCCGAAAAGAGAGCGGAGGAAACATGAGCCAGTTTGCGGCTGGTCCCCTACCTGCGGTCATGCCGGAGGAACTGCTCTACGGCGTCGAGGGCGCCGTTGCGACTGTGACGCTGAACGCGCCGCAGCGCATGAACACCATTTCCGGACCGATGCTGAAGCAACTCACCGACGCGCTGGTGCGGGCCAATGAGGACAAGGCGGTGCGCGTGGTCATCCTGACCGGCACCGGCCGCGCCTTCTGCGCCGGGCTGAACCTCGAGGCGCAGAGCAAGGGCACCGACAATCTCAGCGTCGGCTCTGGCGCCACGCCCACCAACATCGATTTGCGCAACACGCCGCCGCCGATACTGCATGCCATGGACAAGCCGGTGATCGCCGCGCTCAACGGTTCGGCCGCGGGCTATGGCCTCGACCTGGCGCTGGGTGCCGACATTCGCGTCATGGCGCAGTCGGCCAAGCTCGCCGCTTCCTATGTCAGGCGCGGTGTGCTGCCGGAGTCTGGCGGCACCTGGTACCTGCCGCGGCTCCTGGGTTGGGCGAAGGCAGCGGAGATCATCTTCACTGGCCGCACTCTGACGGCGGAACAGTCGCTGGCGATGGGGCTGGTGAACAGCATCGTGCCCGACGCCGAGGTGATGGGCGCTGCCCGCGCGCTCGCGCTCGAGATCGCGGCCAACGCGCCGCTCGCGGTCCAGGCTGCCAAGCGCATGATGCGCATGGCATGGAACGAGCCTTTTAACGAACATGTCCATCACGTCTTCCTGCAGCTCCTGCCGCTGATGCAGACGGAGGACATGAAGGAGGGCATCAAGGCCTTCCTCGAGAAGCGCGAACCTCAGTTCATGGGACGATAGGAGCGGGCAATGAAATTCACCTGGTTTCATCTGATGCCCTGGCCGCATATGCCGGACGATTTCCGGCAGAAGCACCGCTCGGTCTGGGTCGACCTGCCCAACCGGATGTACGAGCCCGAGCGCGGCCATGGCGTCTATCACCAGTATCTCGACCAGCTCGAATTTGCCGAAAGCGTGGGCTTCGACGGCATCGGCGTGAACGAGCATCACGCCAACGCCTACGGCCTGATGCCGTCGCCCAACCTCATGGCAGCGACCTTGACGCGCCGGACCTCGAAGGCGGCGCTGGTCGTGCTGGGTAATTCGATCGCGCTCTACAATCCGCCGCTGCGTGTGGCGGAGGAGTTCGCGATGCTCGACGTGCTGTCGGGCGGCCGGTTGATCGCAGGCTTCCCGGTCGGCACGTCGATGGATACCAACTATGCCTACGGCACGATTCCCGCGCTCACCCGCGAGAAATATGCCGAGGCACACGAGCTGATCCGCAAGGCGTGGGCAGCCGACGAGCCCTTTGCCTTCAACGGCCGCTACACCAAGCTGCGCTACGTCAATTGCTGGCCCAAGCCCATCCAGCGACCGGCGCCACCGATCTTCATTCCAGGCGGCGGCTCGGTCGAGACCTACGACTTCTGCCTCGACAACACCTATTCATATTCCTACCTGAGCTACACCGGTTACCTGCGCGCCAAGCTCCTGATGGAGGGTTACTGGAAGCGCGTGGCCGAGCGGAAGGCGGATGAGTCGCCTTATCGTGCGGGCTTCGCCCAGGTGATTTGCGTCGCCGATACAGATGCCGAGGCCGAGCGGATCTACGGTCCGCATGTGAGCTACTTCTACAATCGCTGCCTGCATGTCTATCCGGGCTTCGCCGACGCGCCGGGCTATCGCACCGTCAAGACCATCCAGACCGGCGCGCTGTCGCAATTCACCCAGTCGGGCCGCGATTATCCCAACATGAGTTGGAAGGACCTGACGGAGAACCGCTACATCGTGGCCGGTTCTCCCGAGACGGTGCGCCAGCAGATGGAGGAGATGATCAAGACCCTGCGCGTGGGCAACATCTTCTGCCTGCTGCATATCGGCGACATGCCCGACGACAAGGTGCGTCATTCGACGAAGCTCTTTGCCGAGAAGGTGATGCCGCACCTGCGCAACCTGTGGCCCGACTGGAACAACCACGACGACCGCTTCTGGGTCCATCCGATGAACGAGCGTGTCGCGCTGAAGGCTGCCGCGGAATGAAGTCCCGACTCATCAAGCTCAAACCCTCTGGCACGCGCATCGAAGTGGTGGAGGCCGGCAAGGGCCGCGATCTTCTGTTCCTGCATGGCGCCGGTGGGCACATGTTGAACGACCCGCTGCTCGAAGCGTTGGCCGGCAAGTACCGGGTCTCCGCGCCATTGCTTCCGGGCTATGGCAGGTCGGAGGGGGAGGACGGGCTGCGCGACATGCTCGACTTCACCTTGCACACGCTCGATGTGATGGAAGCGCTGGACCTCAAGAAGCCGATCGTGGTCGGCCATTCCATGGGTGGCATGATCGCGGCCGAGATGGCGGCGATCGCACGGACCGAGGTCTCGAAGCTTTGCCTCCTGGCGCCGGCCGGGCTGTGGCTCGACGATCATCCCGTCGTCGACATCTTCTCCAAGCTGCCCTTCGAATTGCCGGCCCTGCTGTTCCATGATGCCGAGGCCGGCAAGAAACTGATGACCGCGGGTTCCGGCAACATGGACGATCCGGAATTCCTGAAACAGTTCCTGGTGACGAACGCCCGGCGCCTCGGCATGGCGGGCAAGATCCTGTTTCCCATTCCCGACCGCGGCCTGGCGCACCGTCTCTATCGCATTGCCGCGAAAACCCTGATCGTCTGGGGCAAGGAAGATGCGCTGATCCCCGCGGTCTATGGTGAGACGTTTCGGAACGCGATCCCGAAGGCTGAATTGGTTAAGATCGCCAAAGCCGGCCATGCGGTTGGTCAGGAAAAACCGGATGCCGTGTTGAAGGCCATCCGGAAATTCTTCTAGGGGGAGGAACCATGCGAACCATCGTGATGTCAGTCGCGGCACTGACTTTTATGCTTGCTGGTGCGGCTCTGGCCCAGCAGACGGCCTATACCTGGACGGGTATGGGAACCAATGTGTCAGGTAGCTCGAAGTGCCCGACCTATAAAATGACAATCGACGTCACGGTCGATGGAAAGAGCGTCAAGGGCCGCTTCCAGCAGCAGGGGCGCGACGAGCGTCATTTCGAGACGACCCTGGATGCCAATGGCGCGTTCAAGGCCAAAGCCACGTTGGGCGGTGGCAACACGATGGATGTCGCTGGCTCGCTGAAGGATGGCAACAGCACGATCATTCTCGACGGCTACTGCAAATTCGGTGGCACGCTTACGAAGAAGTAGACCGCTCCGGCACGGCGAGCGCGATCTCCTTGAGGCAGGTCTGCTCGACGAGACTGTAGTTGGGTAACGTGCGCCAACGGTGATCATTGAGGCGCAGGTCCGACAGATCCCGCAGGTGCAGGCAGCGCCATTCGCCGCGTGGCGGCAATTGGCTCGACGTCTCGCCGCCATATTGGAACACGAAAGCGGCGGGTGCCTGATCCGAGGTAAAGCCGATGGCGTGCGGCGCGAAGTGGCGTTCGGTCCCCTTGTGGAGGCCGGTCACGCACTTTCTGCCGCGGATCGCCTGTTCCAGGATCTCGAGCATCATTGTCGACACGATCGGTACGCCCTGTGGTATCAGCCTTCGGCAGCAGCAGTTTGCACATTCGGAGAGTTAGTCTTGTGACGACAAATGACAACTGGGGCTGGCGGGCGCGTATCGGCCTTTTTATCGTCGGCAACGAGGTCGTCCCGGAAGCCGAATGGTGGGCCATGGCCCCGTCCGGCGTTTCGGTACACGCCGCCCGTGTGACGGCGCGTGCACCGTGGGCGAGTTGGCGCGAGGACCGCAAAGGCGTCGAGCCGGCGGAGGATCTGGTGCGGGGCTGTCGCCAGTTCGCGGCCATGCGGCTGTCGTCGGTCGTGGTTGGGCACAGCTCCAGCAGCTTCGTCGGCGGCAAGGGCTGGGACGAGGCGGTGGCCGCAAACCTCTCGGGTACGATCGGCACCGGCGTCATGGTGACCACGAACGGCCTCGACACGCAGGCCGCGCTCAAGGCGTCGGGCGTCAAGCGCCCGTTCCTGGTGATGCCGCCGTGGTTCAACGACGACCTGGTGGCTATGGGCCTTCGTTACTACGCCGATGCCGGGTTCGAGCCGGCTGGCCATCTTCGCTACGATCCGGGTCGAAAGTGGCGCGACCTGCCGCCGGCGGACCTCTACGGCCATGGCATGGGCTTCGAACAGGAAGTCGAGCCGCTCTACGCGCAGATCAAGGCCGGCTGTCCGGCTGGTGCGGACGGTATCCTGATCGCGGGCACCGGTTTTCGCTGCGTCTCCATTCTGGAGGCGCTCGAGCAGGATCTGCGGCGCCCGGTACTCTCCGCAAACCAGGTGAGCCTGTGGCGCTGCCTTAGAGCGGCGACCATCCACACGCCGGTTGCAGGCTACGGAAATCTACTCAGGCTTTGAGTCGTGCCGGTAACGCATGTCCGCTTAGACGGAATTACCTCACCCTGAGGAGCGCACGCAGTGCGCGTCTCGATTCGCGCGGGGTAACCCCCGCGCTGTGGTGGGACGAGCACCACCCTTCGAGACGCATCGCTTCGCGATGCTCCTCAGGGTGAGGTGGGAATTTGCTCTAAGTTTCAAGAAGGGCGTCGTAGCCGCGTTCGTTGAACTGGAGCAGGCAGAAGCCGTGGCCGAAGGGATCGGCGAGCATGGCGATCCTTCCGTAGGCCGCGTCCTTGGCCGGAGCCTCGAGCTTTGCCCCTGCGGTGACAGCCCGCTCGACGGCGGCATCCACATCGCTGACGACGATGTCGGGGTGAACCGGCGTCCAATGCCGGCTGTAGCGCCGCAGATCGCCGCCTGCGCCCACAGTGCCCGCCTTCTTCGTCAAGAGATAGACCGGAGCGGGCCAGCCGAGGAGCTCGACGAAGTCCGTGCCGAACCGGCGACCGACCTTCAGGCCGAACGCGGCCGTATAGAAGCGCACGCCCGTCTCGACGTCGGGCACATCGATATTGAGCAGGAACGTCATCGCAGCCTCGCGGGTTGGGTCTCACGGGTTGGGTTTCTCGACCGAGGTCAGTCGTTCATGACGACGGCAACGCGACCCGTGACGCTGCGTTCCAGGAGCGCGCGCATTGCCGTGGCTGATTCGTCGAGGCGATAGGTGCGGTCGACATGCGGCCGGCAGAGGCCGGCCTCGCACCATCCCTTGATGCGGACCATAAGCGCGAGCGTGCGGTCGGCTTCCTCGAAGCGCGCATCGTGCGGGCTCCAGCCGGCGTAGTAGCCGTAGTTGAAGCCCGTGACGGCGATCGACTTCACCAGCAGGATATTGGCCGGAACTTGCGGGATCGTGCCGCCGGCGAAGCCGATGGGACAAATGCGGCCTTCGACCGCCATGCAGCGCAAGGACTGTGTGAAGACATCACCGCCCACCGGATCATAGACGCGATCGACGCCACGACCGGAAGTGAGTTTCAGCACTTCCTCGCGGAAATCGGTGGCCGTGTAATCGATCACGTGGTCGGCGCCGTGGGCCTTCGCGAATGCCGTTTTGCGCGCGCCGCCCGCGGTCGCGATCACCGTTGCGCCCAAAATCTTGCCGATCTCGACCGCGGCCATGCCGACGCCACCGGCTGCGGCATGCACCAGCAAGGTCTGACCCCGCTGCAAGTCGAGGACCGAGCGCCAGCTCAGCGCGCCGGCCGAGGTTGGATAGGAGATGGCGAGCTGGATCGCCTCGATGAAGCCCACGTTACGAGGCTTCGTGAACACATTCACCTCGTGCGCCACCGCTTCCTCGGCAAGCCCGCCCCAGTCGAGCACGGCCACGACCTCGTCGCCCACCTTCACTCGCTTGCAGGCCGGGTCGGCCTCGATCACGACGCCTGCCGCTTCGGTGCCGGGTGCGAAGGGCAGGGGCGGCTTACGTTGGTACTTGCCCGCGATCACCAGCGTCGTGGCAAAGCTCACGCCGGCGGCGCGAACCTTGATGCGCACCTGCCCGGATCTCAGAGGCCGCCGCTCAACGTCCTGCAGCTTGAGGTCCTCTGGGCCACCCCATTTCTCGCAAATCATTGCTTTCATGACGCGACTCTACAGCCTGCATCTCCTGTGTCATCCCGAGCAGAGGATGGGCGATGACACGGTCGCCATTTGCGAAATTTTTACGAATGCCTCTGGACTCGAGGCCAGGCCGTGTCTACCTTGCATAACAAGGTACCATGCTTAACGATATACTGAGGAGAGGTCGTTGTCGGAGTCCCTGTTGGTGCAGCTTCGGAAAGGGGTGCTCGACATGTGCGTTCTCGCCATGCTCGCCCGCCAGGACGGCTACGCCTACGACATTGCCAGCCGACTGGCCGATGGCATCGGCATGGGGGAGGGCACGATCTACCCCTTGATGCGGCGCATGCAGGCCGACGGGCTGGTGAAGACCTACCTCGAGGAATCGAGCAGCGGGCCGCCGCGCAAATATTACCAACTCACCAGGGCTGGCCGCGCGGCTCTCGCCGCGCAGAAGGCGGAATGGAATGCGTTCACGTCGTCCGTGGCCAAGATCCTGGCGGACGCCAACCTTGCCTCGCCGAGAATCGTGGGAGGAGCCTCATGACCAAAGCCGAGTTCCTGGACACCTTGCGCCGTCGCCTCGCCGGACTGCCGCCGTCGGAGATCGACGAGTTGATGGCTGACTATGCAACGCACTTTGCCGACGGCATGGCAGCGGGTCGCAGCGAGGCCGACATCGCCGCGGCCCTGGGTGATCCCATGCGGCTGGCGCGCGAGCTGCGGGCCGAGGCAGGTTTTCGCCGCTGGGAGACGGCACGCACGCCGGCCAATTTCTTCGCCGTGTTGTTCGGCTTCCTGGCGCTGATCGCGGTCGATTTCGTCTTCCTGCTGCCGCTGCTGGGCGGGCTTGCCCTGTTCGTTCTGGTCGCCGGGATCGTTCTTCTGGCCTTGTCCCTTGGCGGAATCGTGGTGGTGGTGAAGTTGATCCTGGACCACGGCATCTTCGCCCATCATTTCATCGCACGCGCGTTGAGCGGCATCGGCCTGCTCAGCGTTGGTGTCGGAGGCGGGGCGCTGCTGCTGTTGATGATCGATTACGTGGTGCGCCTGCTCGGCCGGTTTGCCCGATTGCACTACGAGCTCCTCGACCAAGCGGAGCAGGGAGATGTTCATGGTTAGGAACCTTGGCTGGATTGCCGTTGGCGGCTTGAGCATCGGTGTCGCCTGCCTTTCGCTTGCTTCAGCGATCGGAGGCGACGACATGTACGGGTTCGTCGGTCGGGGTTTCGCCTTCGATCGATCGTGTGGCGGCGATGGCGCCAAGGCTGATTCGAGTGCCACGGAACGGCGCTGGGCTTGGGATGGCGGCGATACGATCGACATTGCCGTGCCGGCCACCGTGCATTTCCACGGTGGCGACGGCGACGACGTGATCGCGCGAGGCCCATCCGAAGTCCTCGCCCATATCAAGGTCGACGGCCACAGGATCACGCTCGACTGTCGCGGCACCCAATGGCGCAAGGTCGATATCACCCTGCCCGGGCGTGCCTTCCGGCATATCGGACTCTCGGGCTCCGGCAACGTGTTCATGGAGAATGTGAACCAGCCCGATCTCAACCTGCGCATCAGCGGGAGCGGGAATCTGCAGGCAAAAGGGGCCAGCGATCATGTGACGGTCAAGATCTCCGGCTCGGGCCGCGCGCGGTTGGCGGAGCTCGCGATGAAGGAGTTCACCGTCAATGTTTCCGGCAGCGGCAACGTCGAGGCCGCTCCCAAGGACGTCGCCGACATCAAGGTCTCTGGCTCGGGCAACGTGCGGCTGTTCAGCCATCCGGCCCAATTGCGCAGCCATATCGCGGGATCGGGGCGCATCACGCAGCAGGATTGAGAAAAGCGATGGATGCGCGTTCGCGTAGGAGGCCGAGCCTGTTGCGCAAACTGTTGATTGGCACGCTGAGCGTGCTCGTCCTGATCGCAATCGCTCCTGTTGCCGTCATCGCGTTTGAGGCGCCAACGCCACCACCGCCTATGGCCTCGATGGCGGTACGCGCAAAGCATGCCGACGGCCCAGGCGTTCCGGCACCTCGGCACTTCCAGGCACGGGACGGCGCCAGCCTCCAGTACTACGCCTATCCCGCTGAACCGGACAAAGTGGCTGTCCTGGTTCACGGTTCGGCCGGTCCCGGAAGCAGCATGCATGCCCTCGCGGAGGCGTTGCGTGCCGCGGGCGTAACGACCTATATGCTGGATATTCGAGGCCACGGCGGTTCCGGCCGTCGTGGCGACATCGACTATATCGGGCAACTGGATGACGACCTCGCGGACTTTGTCGTCCAGCTTGGGCTGGCAAGGAGCGGCGCGAGCCGCACGCTTGTCGGATTCTCGGCCGGCGCGGGATTCGCTGTCCGTTTTGCCGGCGGTCCCTATGGTTCGTTGTTTGACCGCTATGTGTTTCTTTCGCCCATTCTCCCGGGAGCGCCAACTCTGCGCCCGAGCGCCGGTGGCTGGACCAATATCTCTGTCCCGCGCATCGTTACAATTACCTGGCTCGACCGGCTGGGCATTCACTGGTTCGACGGGTTTCCGGTCATCAGCTACGCGGTGTCCCCGGAGCGGCTGCAGTCCGTGACGGCGAGCTATTCCTACCGACTGATGATGAACTTTGGCGCTGCTGGCCGATATGAGACCTACTTGAAGAACATCCACCGTCCGGCGGCTGTGCTCGTTGGCGGCGCGGATGAGCAGGTCGTCGCCGACCGTTTTGCGCCCCTGATGCAGCATCTCGGCGTAGATATTCCGGTCACTATCGTGCCTGATATGACGCATCGTGACATGATCGATGCTCCCGAAGCATTGCGGGTGGTCGTTGGCGCGATCTCCACTGTACGCGCGGGCGAGTGACTGCGCTGCGGTCAGGCGAGAGCCGGAAGCCCCAGTGCCTTGCCAAAACGCCGACTGCAGTCGAGCGGATCGCCGTACTTGCGATGCCGCGCCGTGTGCTGGGCGGCGGCGAGCAGCAGGCGGTCGCGGTCGGGGCTGCGGTTCCGCGCGTAGTCCTCGAGCATACAGAGAGCGATTTCCTGGTTGTGCGGATCGTTGCCGAGGCGGGTTGCCGCCAGCGCCAACGCGCGCACGAGCGACGCCCTGTCGTGACCGCTCTCCAGATAAGCCTTGGTCCAGCCCACGGCCTTGGGGGCGTCGAGTGCGAGCGTCGCCCCCTCTACACCTGCCGTCAGCCGCTCGGCATCAAAGCCCGCGGCGTTGGCAGGCATCTCGATGCGCGGTGGCAAAAGATCGCCGATCAGTTTCTGGTGGAAGGCGTTCTGGTTGAGATAGGCCGCCGCGAGATAAAGGAGCTTGATGCGTTGCGGATGGTCGAACGTGTCCCAGAACCAGCCGAGCGTGTTGAGATACTCGTAGCAATGCTGCGGCAGCGAGAAATTGAGCTCGCCGTGAGTCTCCAGCACGACCTCCGCGGCACCGATCTGCAAGGCGTCGAGAATTGAACGCGGATCCTTGCCGGCTTTCAGGAGCTCGGTGACTTTCAGGAGATAGCCCGGCTCGGGCTGGCGCAGCACCGCCTCGATCAGCGCATCCGACTCGAGCTTGTTGAGGGGCGTCTTGTTGCGGAGCAGTGCCCGTTCCTGCTCGGTGGTGCCGCCATAGGGAATGGCGTGCAACGACTGCCCTTCGAGATAGACGGTGACGGCGTTGCAGGCGACTTCGTAGAGCGAGTACCAGCGCGGGCCGACCGCGATGTCGAGCGCGCCGGCATAAAGCACGTCGTGGGCGTTCTCCCAGCCGATGGCCTCGCCCAGCTCGACTGTCGCGCGGGCGCGGAAGGATTTATGCCCGGTCGTATAGGAACGGTTCTGGAACGAACGATCCTGCACATCGATCAGGCCAGCGAAGACGAGTTCGGACAGGGCGGTGCGGCGCTCAGCCGGATGCGCCATGAGACCCAAGAACACGCGGTAGGCTTCGGCCACCTGGCCGCGGTGCACCAGCGTCGCCCACTGGCCGAGCCGTTCCTTCAGCGGTCCTTGCAGAGCGAGTGGCTCCTGGTCGGGCCAATGCACGATCGGTGCGGGAGGCGGTCCATCCGGCACCTGCATACCGCGCGAATAGTGGCCGGGGGCCTTGCCGATCTTCTGGTTCCAGATGTCGAGGCCGGTCGGGATGTACCAGATGGTCTGTGCCATCGGCAGGCCCGACGCGGCGCCGGGCAGCATCTTCGAGAGATGCAGTGTCGTCCGCGCGCTCAGAAGGCAATGATCGTTGTTGACGAAGTTCACGTACCCATCATCGATGCGCTCGTGATAGGGCACGTGGGTGTAAGGGGCATGGATGCGCACCGCTTCGCGCAGCATTTCCGGCAATGGCCGGCCTTCCTTCGCCAGCTTGTAGTAGATCTCGCTCGCACCTTTCTGGTCGCGGTCGAGGATGCGCGCCTCAAGCGCAGCATAGAGCGGGTCGGTACGCGAGGCGGCTAGGGACGCAGTGTCGGGCGACATGGGCCTCCTCCGGCAAGACCCTCATTAGACGCCGGGTTTGTTCGGCTTCCAAGCCGCCATTGGGACGGAAGTTCGTATCGTGATATGTGGAGACCGGGGGAGGTGAGACATGCTCACCACGCGTCCGTCAAAGCGGGACAAGGTCGGCGCCTTCAATACCGACCTGATGTTCGACATCCTGGACGAAGGCCAGCCGATCGGCAGCCTCGTGTACGACAAGAAAGCCATGCGCGCGGCGATCACCATCGCCGACAAGACCTACACGGTCGAACGCGATCGGCCGGACGAGCGGCTCTACCAGGCACTGCTCCGTGTCATGACCGGAGGCGAAAAACCGCCGGCCAATCCGTGGGCGCTGAAGGACGGAGAGGGGCGGGCATTGGCGCTTGGGGAGGAAGTAAAGCGCGGCTTCGCCGTCAGCCGCGGCGAGGACAGTTTCTCGTTCCGCAAGGTTTCACGCCCCTATCATCTTTATCGCGACGGCAGCGAGCAATCGCTGGGCTCAGTTGGCCAGGAGAAGTTTTTCACACGGACCCTTCATATGAATCTGCCGGCCGAGTTCGATCCGGCGTTTCAGGTCTTCCTGCTCACATTGCTACTCAGCCTGACGATGAAGCAGCTCGAGAATTCAAGCAGTTACTCGAACTGAGGAAACGGCCGGCAGGTTCCGCCCAGCAGGACGGAATGTCGTTGCGCGACTGCTTGGTTTACGGAACCATCGCGACCGGTACCGATTCGCAATCCTGGAGGACGCCCATGCCCGATCTTCTCAAATCCGTCGAAGACGGCGTGATGAAGCTCACATTCAACCGCCCCGACGCGATGAATGCGCTGAGCCGCGACATGATGACGGCGTTCAGCGACTCGCTGGAAGAGGCGGCAGGCACGCGCGAGATCGGCTGCGTGGTGGTGCGCGGCGCGGGCGAGAAGGCCTTCTGCGCCGGCGGCGACGTGAAATCTATGGCGGCCGGCCGCGACCAGGACAAGACCTACGAGGACAAGGTCCATGACATCCGCGAGCGCATGCGCGTCTCCGAGCTGCTGCACGAGATGGGCAAGCCCACCATCGCCATGGTGAACGGCGTGGCGGCAGGCGCCGGGCTCTCGATCGCGCTGGCGGCCGACATGCGGTTCGTCGGCAAGGGTGCACGCATGACCACGGCCTTCGCCAAGGTCGGCTTCTCGGGCGATTTCGGCTCGCACTACTTCCTGCACAAGCTCGTCGGCACCGCCAAGGCGCGCGAGCTCTACTTTACGGCCGAGATCCTGAACGCCGAACAGATCGAGAAGCTGGGCCTCGCCAACCGCGTCATCGACGATGCCGCGCTCGACAGCGAGACCATGGCCTTTGCCAGGAAGCTTGCGGCCGGTCCGCGCGTGGCGTGGTGGCATGTGAAGAAGAACATGAAGGTGGCGGAAGAAGGCACGCTGTCCGAGGCGCTCGACAGCGAGGCCGCGCGCATGATCCGCACCGGCGAGACCAACGACCACAAGGAAGCCGCCCGCGCTTTCGTCGAGAAGCGCGCGCCGGTGTTCAAGGGGAACTGATCTTTTCCCGCACGCTCCTCGCCCTCATGGGAGAGAGGAGCACGAGGCGCCTGATCGCGCCCGCAATGCCTGTCGGCATGGCGACGATGGCCACGATCATCAGCGCGGCATAAAGCAAGGCCGACAGGCCTTTGCCCCAGCTGGCGACCAGATCCGGCAGGAATTCCAGCATCAGGCCGCCGATGATCGCGCCCGAAAGGGACGACATGCCGCCCACGATCAGGCCGAACAGCATCTGGATCGAGAGCGAAATATTGTAGGCTGTCGGTCCCACGAAGCCGAACTGGAAGGCCGAGAGGCAGCCCGCGAGCGCAAGGTAGGCGCCGGCGATGCCGCAGGCCGCCGAGCGCATATGGACGACGTTGATGCCCTGTGCCGCCGCCGCGAGGTCATGGTCCCGGGCGGCCATCAGCGCGCGTCCGGTGCGGCTGGCGATGAGGTTGCTGGCGGCCCAGACTCCGCCCGCCAGCAATGACAGGGAGAGCAGGAAAGACCAGCGGTCGTTGCTCAGGAAGTCGAATGGCACGGCGGGAGCGTCGATCGTCAGCCCTTGCACGCCGCCCGTCCAGTCCTGGATCGGTTGCCAGCGCAGGAGCTGCGGGAAGGCGATGGCAAGCGCATAGCCGATCAACGCCTGCGTCCAGAGGCTGTGGCCGCTCGCGACGCGTCCCAGTCCGTAGCCCGCGGCGAAGCCGACCAGAGGGCCGACGGCGAGCGCGATATAGGGCGAGAGGGACGTGTGCTGGGCGATGAGTGCCGCGGAATAGCCGCCCATGCCGTAAAGGGCCGCCTGGGCAAAGGAGAACTGGCCGCTGACGCCGCACAGGATCACGAGGCCCACGAGCGCGATCGCCCAGATCGTGGCCTGGGTGAAACGGAAGACCATGAAATCCGGGAAGCAGAACGAGAGTGCGGCCGCTGCCACGAAAGCCATGGTCGCCACGGTCCGCATGGCGCTAGCATAAGCCCTGACACTGGGAATTGGGAGAGACGCCATGAAGCTCCGGCAATGCGTGTTCGTCGCCAAGGATCTCGAAAGCTCGCGAGAGGATCTCTGCAACACGCTCGGCCTCGAGGTCGCGTACCGCGATCCCGGTGTCGCCAAATGGGGGCTGGCGAATGTCGTGTGCCCCGTCGGCCAGGATTTCCTCGAGATCGTCTCGCCGACGCAGGCCGGGACATCGGCCGGACGATACATCGACCGGCGCAAGGGCGACGGCGGCTACATGGTGATCCTGCAGGTGGCCGACGCCGTCGCCGAGCGCCAGCGGGTGACCGGCCTCGGCATTCGCGCCGTCGCGCAGAAGGACCAGCCGGATTACAAGTACACGCACTTCCATCCATCCGACACCGCTGGCGTGCTGCTGTCGATCGACCAGGCGATCGCACCGGCCGGTACCGACCCTGCGCTCTGGTGGCCGCCAGCGGCCAAGGACTGGCAGGCGCATGCGCGCTCCGACGTGACCAACGGCCTGGCCGGTGTCGAGATCCAATGCGTCGATCCGGACAAGACCGCGGACCTCTGGTCCAAGATCCTGAACCGCCCCGTCGAGGGTGATATCATCCGGATCGACGACGATGGCGAGATCCGCTTCGTGCCGATCGCCGACGAGAGGGGGCCGGGTGTCTCGGCATTCGACGTACGGGTGGTCGACCGTGAGCGCGTCATCGCCGCAGCGAAGAAGCACCACAAGCAGCACGGCATCGGCCAGGTCGAGGTCTGCGGCTGCCGGATCAACCTCGTATGAAGAAGCTGCTGATCGTCGGCAGCTACCTCTCGCCCTATGTGCGCAAGGTGCTGGTGAGTCTCGAGCTCAAAGGCATCGCCTACGAAGTCGATCCGATCGTGCCGTTCTTCGGCGACGATCGCTTCTCGCGCCTCAGTCCGCTGCGGCGGATTCCGATGCTGGTCGACGGCGATCTCGTGCTGACCGATTCGTCGGTGATCTGCCAATACCTCGAGGATCTGCAGCCCGAACCGGCGCTCTATCCGGCTGATATCCGCGATCGCGCGCGGGCACGCTGGCTGGAAGAATATGCCGACAGCCGTATGGGCGACGTCCTGATCTGGCGGCTGTTCAACCAGATTGCGATCCGGCCGTCTGTCTGGGGCGAAAAGGGCGACAGGGAACTGGTGGACCGCACCCTCAAGGAAGAGGTGCCCACCGTGCTCGATTATCTCGAAGCCGAAGCCCCCGAAATGGGCTTTCGCTTCGGCGGTCTCTCGCTCGGCGACATCGCGCCGGCGTGCTTCTTCCGCAATGCCGGCTTCGTGCGCTTCCAGATCGACGCCTCGCGCTGGCCGCGCACGGCGGGCTGGATCGGCCGCACGCTTGCGACACCGCCTTTCACCAAGCTTGCCGCACTGGAAGACGCGATCCTGCGCACGCCGATCCCCCAGCAGCGCGAGACCCTAAAAGGCCTGGGTGCGCCGATCAGCAGCGAGACCTACGGCACGGCGGTACCGCGACGCGGTGTGATGCCGATCTAGACGGCAGTGCGCAGCATCCATCCCTTTGTGCTTGGCCATCTCGGCGGCGCGCTGGTCGCCGGTGGCATCGTCGTTGCATTCGTCAACTTCTTCCCGAGTGTGACCGGCACTGCTGTGCTGGTCGCCAACGCTTTGATTGGGACGCTGATCTGCTCGTACTGGCCCGGTTTCAAGGCTTCCGGATGGAGACTGTGGTTGACGGCAAGCCTTGCCAATCCGTTGGTGCTAATCGGCGGGTTGTGGTCGGCGATCCAGTACGAATGTCTGATTGGACATAAGACGGGCTGGGACTGCGTGGGTGCCGGAATCGCGTTGGCCGCGGCAATCCTCGCATTGCTGCCGCCGTTGTTCGGCGTCGGCGCGCGATGGTATGCGCGCCGAAGCCAGAACAAGGTTCCGTAGGCTGCCATGGTGCGGCGCATCCATCCCTTCGTGCTTGGCCACATTGGCGGTGCGCTGGTCGCGGGCGCCGTTGCCGGCACCTTCTTCGATGCATTGGCGGTCGTGACCTTTGCCGGGATCCTGGCGGGCAACGCGCTGCTGGCGACTCTGATCTGCTGGTGGTGGCCGGGTCTCAATGCGTCCGGCTGGAAGCTCTGGCTTATGGCGAGCCTCGCCAATCCGCTGGTCCTGGCGGGGGCCGCCTGGTCGGCGACCCAATACGAATGCTTCACCGGCGAGAAAAGCGGCTGGAACTGCATGTTCGACGATCTTGGCCCGTTCGCCGTGGGCATGGGCCTGCTGCCGCCGCTCTTCGGCCTTGCAACGCGCTGGCTGGTGCGCCGCCGTCCGATTTGAGCCGACCGGAGCCTTCAGCACCATCGGGACGAATCTCTGCCAATTGTTAACATCGTATCGAATCGACATTGCGCGAAGCCGCTGCGGCAGGCATTCATGCCGGCGTGGTGGTGCCAGGAATGAGTCGGGAGGAAATGGGATGGCCGAGCTTGTCTACGCCGCGGGGATCCCGCACGCACCGACCCTGGTCGGGCTGTTCTCGCGCGCGCCGGCGGAAGTGCAGAAGGTGGTGCGCGACAGTTGCGACGCTCTGGTGCAGGAGCTCGACGCAGCGCGGCCTGACGTCCTGATCGTCTTTGCCAACGACCATCTGACTAACAGCCGTATCAGCGCCTACCCGGACTTCCTGATCGGTATGGCGGCCGAGCACTCCGGGCCGCACGAATGGTTCAAGCCCTGGATCGGCTGCCGCGATTACTCGGCCAAGGGCGATACGGCGGTGGCCGAAGCGTTGTTCCGCGGCATGACCAAGCGCGGCATCCGCATGAACGCCGAGCGCAAGAATCTCAACTTCGATGACAATATCTCCGTGCCGACCGTTTTGATGGATCTCGACAAGCGCCCCGTGCGGGTCGTTCCGGTACTGCAGAACACCACAGTGCCGCCCTATCCCGATCAGCGGCGCTGCTACGCCGTAGGGCAGGCGCTGGCCGAACTCATCCGCGACGATCTGCCGGCCGGCCTGCGCGTCGGACTGATCGGCTCGGGCGGCCTCAGCCACGAGCCTGGCGGATCGCGCTACTATTTCATCGACGAGGAATTCGACCGCTGGTTCCTCGATCTCTGCTGCAGTGGCGACCATCGCCGCCTGCTCGATGAGCTGACGATCGACCGCATGGAAGCGGCTGGCTCGGGCGGCACCAGCGAGCTGCTGGCCTGGGTCGTCGTGATGGGCGCGATCGGCGAGCGGCCGGGGCGCTCGTTCGGCTATGCGATCCACAAGGAGTTCCGCTGCGGCATCGGTGCCGTCTCCTGGTCCGTCAACGGTCACGTGGCGGGGAGGGGCTGACAATGGGCCTGTTCGACAATTTCGACCCGACGCTCGCGGCTCATGATCTGGTCCAGGACCTGAAGTGGGATCCGGAGCTACGCCAACAGTTCGAGAAGGACGAGGGATCGGTGCTGGACCGCTACGCGCTTCGTCCGGCCGAGCGCCAGGCGATCGAGCAGCGCGACTTCCGCAAGCTCTACGATCTCGGCTTCCACCCCTATCTCGGCGGCCAGCTCGCGCGGCTGATCTATGGCAACGACGTCGATGGCGCGATCCGCGCCGTCAACAAACTCGTCTCCTCGCTGACGGGCAAGTCCTGATCTTCCGGACCGCGCGCATCTTGCGCGCTCATGTCAGCGCATTGACATGCGCCTTTCATGAGCGAGCGAGACGCTCGCGGTCCGGATGATTCTGACCTAAGCCGCGATCGCTTTTGAGAGGCGGCCGCGGATCATAGTCTCGGCTTCGCTGACGATGCGCTCGACCAGCTCCTTGCAGGTCGGGATGTCGTTGATCAGGCCCATGCAGGTGCCGGCCGACCAGATGCCGTGCTCGAGGTCGCCGGTCTCGTAGACGACCCGGCCCTTGGCGCCAGCGATGTGTGGACCGATCTCGGCGATCGTCTTGCCTTCGCCTTCCATCTCGATCGCTTTCTTAGCGACTGCGTTGCCGTAGACGCGGCTGGTGTTGCGCATGGTGCGCAGGATCAGTGACGTGCTGCGCTCATCGGAAGCGACGATCTTCTCTTTCACGTTCTGATGGATCGGCGCTTCGCTGGTCGCCATGAAGCGCGTGCCCATGTTGATGCCCTCGCAGCCCAGCGCCAGGGCCGCGACGAGGCCGCGCGCATCGGCGAAGCCGCCTGATGCGATCATCGGGATCTTGATGACGTTCGCCGCCGCCGGCAGCAGCACCAGGTTGGGGACGTCGTCCTCACCGGGATGGCCGGCGCATTCGAAGCCGTCCATCGAGATCGCATCGACGCCGACCTTCTCCGCCGAGATGCCGTGCCGCACCGAGGTGCATTTATGGATCACCTTGATGCCCGCTTCCTTGAGCTTGGGCAGGAAGGGCTTGGGATTGTTGCCGGCGGTTTCGACGATCTTGATGCCCGAGTCGATGATGGCGTCGATGTATTCGCCGTAGGGCCGCGGCACCAGCGTCGGCAGGATGGTGAGGTTCACGCCGAACGGCTGGTCGGTCATCTCGCGGCAGCGCTTGATCTCCTTGCGCAGGTCCTCGGGCGTGGGCTGGGTGAGGCCGGTGAGGAAGCCCAGCGCGCCGGCATTGGCGACGGCCGAAGTGAGTTCAGCGCGGCCCACCCACTGCATGCCGCCCTGCACGATCGGATGCTTGACGCCGAACATCTCGGTGAAGCGCGTCTTGATCATCTTTGCTGGTCTCCCGCTGGATTCGCTGCCGTCGAGCATTAGCGAACCCGCGCGGGGCCGGCCAGTCCACCGACCGTATGTCGGATATCTCTTCCGCTGAGCGGATCAGGTCACCAGAGCAGCATCCAGCGTGATGTCGGCCTTCAGTACCTTGGATACCGGGCAGCCTGCTTTCGCCTTGTTCGCGAGTTCGGCGAACTTCGCCTGATCCGTGCCCGGGATCTTCGCCCGGAGCGTGAGATGGACGGCGGAGATCGCGAAGCCGCCTTCGATCTGCTCCAGGGTCACGCGGGCGCTCGTATCCATCTGCGTGGCGGTGAGGCCCGCTTCACCCAGGATCAGCGACAGCGCCATGGTGAAGCAGCCGGCATGCGCGGCGCCCAGCAACTCTTCCGGATTGGTGCCCTTCTTGCCCTCGAAACGGGCCGCAAAGCCGTAGGGGTAGGCGGCCAGCGCGCCGCTTTCAGTGGAGATCGCGCCTTTGCCATCCTTGAGACCACCCGACCAGGCGGCGGACGCAGAGCGATTGATCTTCAGCATGACGATACTCCTTGGTTGATCAGGCGTTGCCCGCCATCGCGCGGACGAGGTCGGCCAACGCCAGCGAAGCGGTGAGGCCGGGCGATTCGATGCCGAACAGATGGATCAGGCCAGGCACGCCGTGCTCTGCTGGCCCCTGCAGCGTGAAATCCTGCGCCGGCGCGCCCTGCGGCACGATCTTGGGACGGATGCCGGCATAGCCTGGCTGCAGGGCGCCGTCCTTCAGGCTGGGCCAGTAACGCCGCACGGCGGCATAGAACTTGTCAGCGCGATGCGGGTCGACCGTGTAGTCGATCCCGTCGATCCATTCGACGTCGGGCCCGAATTTCGCCTGACCGCCAAGATCGACGGTGATGTGCACGCCCAACCCTCCCGGTACGGGAACGGGATAGATCAAACGCGAGAACGGTGACTTTCCGGTTAAGGTGAAATAGTTGCCCTTGGCGTAGTAGGGCGTGGGGATGCGTTCGGTGGGCATGCCTTCGATCTTGCGGGCAAGGGCGGGCGCGTGGAGACCGGCGGCGTTCACCATCAGACGGCAACGAAGCTTCATCGGCTCGGTTCCGCCGACCTCCAGCTCGATGCCGTCATCGCGCACGCGGCCGCGCTCGAGCGGGCTCAGGAACGCGAACATCGCGCCCCTCGCCTCGGCGTCGCCTTGCAACGCCAGCATGTAGCTGTGGCTGTCGACGATGCCAGTGGCGGGCGAGATCAGGGCGGCCGTGCATTTCAGGTTCGGTTCAAGCGTCGTCGCCTCGGCAGCGCTCAGGAGTCGCATGCCCTCGACGCCATTGGCCTCGGCGCGACCTTTGATCTCGGCAAGCTTCTCGCTCTCGGCCTCGTTGGTGGCGACGATCAGCTTGCCGCAATTGCGGTGCGGCACGCCATGCTCGGCGCAGTAGGTATAGAGCTGGCGCCGGCCTGCAACACAGGTGCGCGCCATCAGGCTGCCCTTGGGATAGTAGATGCCGGCATGGATGACTTCGGAATTTCGCGACGAGGTCTCGGTGCCGATCGACTCGGCAGCCTCGATCACGATGACCTCACGGCCGGCCAGGGCAAGGGCGCGCGCCACGGCGAGCCCCACGACGCCGGCGCCGACCACGACGCAATCGACGCTTTCAAACGGGGACGAACTCATGGCGCGCATGCTAGAGAGACCGCGGTGACTAGACCAGTGAGACGAATACGAACACCTCATCCTGAGGAGGCGCGAAGCGCCGTCTCGAAGGGTGGGCAACTCGCACCGATCCTGCGGCGCATCCTTCGAGACGACGCGCTATGCGCGGCTCCTCAGGATGAGGGATATCTGGAGCGACAGCCATGAAAGGCGTGCTGGTCACGGGCGCGGGGCTCAGGATCGGGCAGGCGATGGCGCTCGCGTTGGCGGCGGATGGCTATTTCGTGTTCGTCCATCACAATCAGGCCAGCCAGGGCGCGCGCGAGACGGTGGGCGCGATTGTGAAAGCCGGCGGACGTGCAAAGGCGGTCCGGGCCGATCTTGCCTCGGCGAAGCAGGCGGAGGCGCTCGTCGGGCGCTGCAAGGCAGCCGGCGTGCAGCTCGTTTGCCTGGTGAACAACGCCTCGCTGTTCCAGCTTGATCGCGCGCCGACGGCCACTGCCGCCGGTTTCGACCGCCATATGGCGATCAACCTGCGCGCGCCGTTGCTCCTCTCGCAGGCGCTGGCACGGCAGCTTCCCGAGGACGAAACCGGCGTGATCGTGAACCTCCTCGACCAGAAGCTTTTCAATCTCAATCCGGATTTCCTGACCTACACACTCTCCAAGATCGGCCTGCAGGGGCTGACGACGCTGCTGGCGCAATCCTTTGCGCCGAGGCTGCGGGTGGCAGGCATTGCGCCCGGGCTGACGCTGCGCAGCGGCAGCCAGACCGATGCGCGCTTTGCCGAGCAGCATGCCGCCAATCCGCTGCGCGTCGGCGTCACGACCGAGGATCTGGTGCGCGCGCTGCGCTTCATCCTCGCGACGCCGACCTTCACCGGCGATACGCTTATCGTGGCCAGCGGCGAGCATCTCACCGGCCGATCGCGCGACATCGCCTTCGACAAGAGAAAGAAGAAGAGCTGACATGGCCGCCCAGACGACACCCGAGATGGATCGCCGCATCTTCATTCGCGACTTCCGCCTGAAAGTCTCGATCGGCATTCACGACTTCGAAAAGGAGGGGCCGCAGACGGTAGTGGTGAACGTGGATCTTCACCTGGCGCCTGCCGAGAAGGTTCATCGCGATCGCATCGCCAACGTCTTGAACTACGACGTGGTCCATGACGGCATCGTGGCACTCGCCAAATCGCGCCACTTCAACCTGCAGGAGACACTGGTCGAGGCGATCCTCGATCTCTGCCTCGAGCAGCCCGGCGTGATCGAGGCGCGGGTCTCGACCGAGAAACCCGACGTCTATCCCGATTGCCGCGTCGGCTACGAAGCGCGTCGGCGCGTCAGCCGCTAAACGCCGGTGTCGGCTGCGGCCACGAGCGCTTTGCGGCGCGCGACCCTGGTGCTTTTGCTGTCGGCGCTGATCTGGGGCGCGATGGTCCCGGTGCTGTCGACGCTGGCGCATCATTACGACAAGTGGCTGTTGTCCTGCCTGCGCTATCTGCTCGGCATGCCGGCGTTGTGGCTTGCGGTGCTGATGACGCGGCAACGGCCCGCCGTCCAACCAAGGCCATTGCGGTTGGGCCGTCTCCTGCAGCTTGGGGTGGCGATGAGCGGGTTTTCCGTGTTGTACACCTTCGGCGTCGGGCACGCCCATCCCGCGACCGCGGCCATCGTGCTGATGTGCGGGCCGATCGTCGCGACTGTCCTCGCGCGGCTGATGATCGGCACCCGCACGCCTCCCGGCTTTCTGCTGACGCTCGTCCTCGTGGTCGTGGGCGGGACTGTCGTGATGCTGGGCACGCCGGGTCGCGCATCGGCCGGCTTCGGTTTCGAGGGCGGCGAGCTGCTGCTGGTGATCGCCCAGATCTTCTGGAGTTGGTATTCGATCCGGGCCCAGCAGTGGCTCGCCGATCGAGGCCAGATCGCGCTCTCGGCGCTTACAGCGACCGTGGCAAGCGTGCTGCTGTCGCTGGTCTGCGCCGTTATCTGGGCAACGGGCGGCATCGACTGGCCGAACGAAATGCCGAGCGTCGCGGACATTTGCATGCTGGCGTGGATCAGCGTCCTTGGCGTCGCGGTAGCCGTTGTCCTGTGGAATACAGGCGTGTCGATGGTCGGGCTTCCGGTGGCGTCCTTGTTTTCGAACTCAGCGCCGGTCTTCGCCATCGGTGTGGCCGCGCTGATGGGCATTGAGCCGAGTTGGCTGCAGATCGTGGGCGGCATCGTGGTGATGGCGGGCATCGCGCAGCTTCAGCTGCGTCAGATGCGGCGGGCAAGGCCCTGATGCGTTGTGCGCCCGGCTTCGAATTGGCGGCGTTTCGTGGTGTGGTGTACATGCAGGGGCGAAGCTGCAGATCATGAGTCCGGTGTCGAAATGAACAAGTCTTTGAAGGTACGGGGTTGCCGCTGGATCGACGTGCCCGGCGCCTCGGATGCGCGCGGTTCGGTCAATTTTCTCGAGTTCGGCCAGGCGCTGGACTTCCAGCCCAAGCGCATATTCTGGCTGCATCATGTGGCGCCCGGTCAATGGCGCGGCCGACACGGCCATCGCGAGTCCAGACTGGTGTTCGTGGCCCTGAATGGTCACTGCCAGCTCCATCTCGATGACGGTACGGTGACGGAATCGGTGCGGCTCGATGACCCGGCCCGGGCGCTCTACATGGCGCCGTGGGTATGGCACGAATTGACCGACTTCGCGCAGGACACGGCGGTCATGGTGGTCGCATCGTCGCTCTACGAAAACACCGAATACCTGCGCGATTACGACGAGTTCAAAGATGAAGTGAAAGGGCGCGTGGCGTGATCCCCTTCCTCGACATGAAGCCGGCCTATGCCGAGCTCAAGCCGCAACTCGACGCCGCTTATGCGCGGGTGATGGAGTCGGGCTGGTTCGTGCTCGGCAAGGAGGTCGAAGCGTTCGAGGCGGAGTATGCGGCTTTCTGCGGCGCCAAATACTGCGTCGGCCTCGGCAACGGACTCGAAGCGCTGGAGCTGGTATTGCGCGGTTGGGATGTCGGACCGGGCGACGAGGTGATCGTGCCGTCCAACACCTACATTGCGACCTGGCTTGCGGTGACGGCGGTTGGCGCCAAGGTCGTGCCGGTCGAACCGACGCCCGAGGGACCGAACATCGATCCGGAGCGCATCGCCGCCGCCATCACGCCGCACACACGGGCCATCATGCCGGTCCATCTCTATGGCGAGCCGGCGGACATGGACGCGATCATGGCGCTGGCCGACAAGCACGGGCTCAAGGTCATCGAGGACGTGGCGCAGGCGCAGGGCGCCAAGGTGCGCAACCGGCGGACCGGCGCACTCGGCCACGCCGGCGCGCACAGCTTTTTCCCGACCAAGAATATCGGCGCCTTTGGCGACGGCGGCGGGGTGACGACCGATGATGCGGCGCTCGCCGATCGGCTGCGCACGTTGCGCAACTACGGCAGCAAGGTGAAGTACGTCAATATCGAGCGCGGCTACAATTCGCGCCTCGACGAGATGCAGGCGGCTTTCCTGCGCGTGAAACTGAAAGTGCTCGATGAGTGGAACGACCGCCGCCGCCAAGTTGCGGCCCGCTACGACGACAAGCTCGCCGGCATTCCTGGCCTCGGCTTGCCGCGCGCGCCGCAATGGGCGGAGCCGGTGTGGCATCTCTATGTCGTTCGCGCCGAGCGTCGCAAGGAGCTGATGGCGGCGCTCGACAAGGCGGGCGTCGGTGCCTTGATCCACTATCCGATCCCGCCGCATCTGCAGGATGCCTATGCCGATCTGCGACAGGGCAAAGGCACGTTCCCGTTGGCCGAGACGCTGGCCAACACGGTGCTCAGCCTGCCGATGGGGCCGCATATATCCGAGAAGACAGTCGACGAGGTGGCAGCCGTGGTGCGTGGGGCGCTGCGCGGCTAAGCCGGAATCAGTGGTCCACGACCGCCAGCAAATCCTTGGCCGCGAGCCCTGCCAGCCGGGCATTGGGATGGCCGTCATGCGGGAAGAGGAAGTTCGACCATTGATCGGACTGGCCGATGATCTTCCGGATCGACACCATCGGCATGCCGAGATCACGAATGGCATAAAAGGTCGGGATATGCCGGAGGTCGACGGCGTATGGCTCTTCGTGATCGGGCCAGTCGTAG
The DNA here is from genome assembly GCA_017308235.1 of Alphaproteobacteria bacterium. Taxonomy (GTDB): domain Bacteria; phylum Pseudomonadota; class Alphaproteobacteria; order Reyranellales; family Reyranellaceae; genus Reyranella. Next base: position 28,068 of record JAFKFL010000008.1, read on the forward strand.
ATGACGATCAACGGCGCATTGTAGCGTTCGCGGACCAGATCGCGTAGCCGCGCCATCAGGGCGACGAAAAGAGCGTGCTGCTCGTCTTCGAGCGCGGGCGTTTCCGTCCGCGCGACCGAGGCAAGATAGGTCCGCGCCAGATAGGAAACGCCGGCCATCGGATGGGACCAGCGGTGCTCGTTGAAGGTTCCGGTATGGCGCAGCTTGCCGTTTTCGAGCACGAAGCGCGGTGAGCTGCCAAGCCAGCCTCCATCACCGGTGAGGCGAGGCAATTGCGTCGCCGCGATCCAGGTCACGACAGCTGCAACCTTGCCGACGACGTAGCGGTCATACAGTCCGGTCTCCATCGCACGCACGAGATGGCTGGGCGCGTAGCCAAGAACGCCGAGATTGACGACATGTCCGCCGTGGCGCAGCCCCCTGGCGAAGTTCGACGCCAGGGTCTGGTCGTCGGCCAGGCCTTCGCCGAAGGTAAAGGAATCGCCGATGAAGAGGTACGTCGGGCCTTCGGCGCGCGAGCCTGGCGTCAGGCGCGCACCGGTCGCATCGATCGTGTAGGTCTGATGGAAGACGGTCTCGTCGCCATAGGTGGCGAGCATATCGACCGTCGTGTTGGGCCGAGGCCGATAGCCGACGATCGGGTCGCTGTCATGCCAGACCGAGGGCGTGCTCACCTTGACGACGTCCCGGTTGACTGGCGGCGACGCCAGGATGCCGAAGGCCGCCTCGGCGCCAGCGAGGGAGAGCAACAGTGAGGCGAGCAGAAGCGAGGCGTTGCGCCAGAACGGCCGCGCAAACAGGGCAACGCCGCTCAGGGCAAGTACGCCGCCGATGCAAAGCGCGGCAACCGGAGGCAGCCAGATCGTGCTGGCGACGAATCCTCCGACGAGCAGCAGAGTGATCGAGGCCGTCCAGACGGCAGACTTGCGGTACGCGTTTCGCTCGATGAGCACGGGCCAGTCAGACCACATCCCTAATTTCGACGCTACAACAAAGTGGGATGCGCGACGGCTGCAATCGATGGATGATGGTGCGAAGGACGAGGAGGGAAGCACTATGAAGCTCGGCTTGTCGATCGGCTATTCGCGCGCACACATGGATGTTCCGGTGAAGCTGGTGCAGCGCGCCGAGGAGCTTGGCTACGATTCGGTGTGGACCGCCGAGGCCTATGGCTCCGATGCCGTGACACCGCTGGCTTATCTCGCGGCCAAGACAAGCCGCATCAAACTCGGCACAGGTATCATGCAGCTTGCCGCCCGCACGCCGGCCAATGCCGCGATGTCGGCGGCAACGGTCGATGCCATGGCCGGAGGCGGCCGCTTCATTGCCGGCCTCGGCGTCTCGGGGCCGCAGATCGTCGAAGGCTGGTACGGTCAGCCGTGGGGCAAGCCCTACTGGCGCATGCGCGACTACGTGGCGATCATGCGCAAGATCTTCGCGCGCGAGGCGCCGGTGTCGCACGAGGGCCGAGAGATCTCGCTGCCCTACAAGGGCGAAGGCGCAACGGGCCTTGGCAAGCCGCTGAAGTCGATCCTGCACATGAACCCCAACATCCCGATCTATCTCGCCACGGAGAACGAGACGACCGTGAAGCTCACGGCCGAGATCGCTGACGGCTGGCTGCCGCTCGGTTTCGCGCCGGGTTCGATGGAGGATTACCGGCCGTGGCTGGAAGAGGGATTCCGTCGCGCCGGCAACAGGAAGAGCCTGAAAGATTTCGCCATCCAGGCCATGGCTCATGTCGAGGTCGATAGCGACATCAAGGCGGCGCTGCGGCGGCTCAAACCGGAAGTCGCACTCTATGTCGGCGGCATGGGCCACAAGACCAAGAACTTCCACAACGACCTGATGGTGAAGCGCGGTTTTGGAGACGCGGCCAAGCGCATCCAGGAACTCTACCTTGCTGGGCGCAAGGAAGAAGCGATCGATGCTGTCCCCGATGAGTGGGTTGACGGCAAGGCCCTGGTTGGGCCGCCCGCGCGCATCAAGGAACGGTTCCGTCCCTGGTTGGATTCAGGTGCAACCGGCCTCACCATCCGTTCGCGCCAGCCAGAAGCCATCGAAGTGATCGCCGAGGCCGCGCGGCGCAACTAGGCATCCCACTTGACGAGGTCGGGAGGTTGCTGCCCGCCATCGCCCGAATTGCGGCGAATGGCGGGCAAGCCAACCCATCCAGGCTAGGGATTTCGCTCCGACGGAGGTGAGATGCCGTTGTAGTTGCGATAGTAGTCCCACCGCGAGGTGTAGTAGTGGTCGCGTGAGTAATTGTTGCGTGGATAGTAGTAGCCGTTGGACGAGTTGGATGGGTAGTAGGTGTAGCCAGGCGCGTAGGCATAGTTGGGGTTGCGATCATAGCGGTAGCCGTCCCCGTAGTAGGGTGAGCAGGCCGCAACAGAACCAACCAGCGCCGCCGCTATCAAATAGGGGGTGAATCTCATGGCGATCTCCTTCGCTTCCGAGTCAACCCGATTCCCGCCTCGCGGTTGCATGGTGATGATCTTCGCCGGACAAACAAAAGCCATGTTGCGAATCACCCGGATTGGCGGATGACCGGAAAATGGTGAGCGAGCCCGTACCGGGTCGTGTTCTCGGCTCCGGCAAGGAGGCCGAGGTATTCGAATACGGGGAAATGGTTCTGAAGCTCTATCGGCCGGAAATTCCCAAGCGCTCGGCGTTTCGTGAAGCGGCCATCCTTTCCATCATCGAATCCTTCGGATTGCCAACTCCACGCACTGAAGGTGTCCAGCGGATGGCAAATCGATGGGGCGTGATCATGACTCGGGCGGAAGGAACCACGTTCGCCGATGGCCTTCGTATTGAGCTGCGGCGGATGCCGGAATACTTGAAAGAGATGGCCCGGTTGCAGTCAGACGTCCATCGACATCCCGGGACGTTGTTCCCGGGCCTCAAGGCGCGACTCGCCGCTAACATCGAAAGCGTTACAGTCCTGAACACCAGCCGCCGGCGGTTTCTATTGAGGCGCCTGGCGGAAATGCCGGACGGTGACCGTCTGTGCCACGGCGATTTCCACCCTTTCAACATCGTAGGGCCGTTGGGCGCTGGCGTGATTGTCGATTGGCTGAATGCAGCCTGTGGCGAGCCGGTCGCAGATGTCTGCCGGTCCTATGTCCTTATCAGGATCATGGACCCGGATATGGCATCTGCCTATGTCGATGCCTATGCGACGATGAGCGGAGAGGCGCGGAGCAGGATTTTCGGCTGGCTTCCCTTTGTTGCGGCCGCGCGTCTCGCGGAAGGCGTGCCCGACGAAACGGAATCCTTGGTAGCAATGGCGGATGGAATAACCGAAGAGGCAGGATCATGAAAATTGGTGCGGTGATGTTTTTTACGGCGGACTCCATGCATCCGGCGGCTCTCGGCCGGGCATTGGAGGAGCGGGGCTTCGAATCGCTCTGGGTGCCGGAGCACACGCATATCCCGTCATCGCGCAAGTCGGCCTATCCCGCCGGCGGCGGCCTGATCCGCCCCTATTACGACATCATGGACCCGTTCATGGTCCTGAACACGGCCGCCACCGCGACCACGAAGCTCAAGGTCGGCACGGGTATCTGCCTGGTGATCCAGCGCGATCCGATCGTCACGGCCAAGATGGTCTCCTCCATCGACCAGCTCTCGAACGGCCGCTTCCTGTTCGGGGTCGGCAACGGCTGGAACCAGGATGAGGTTGAGAACCACGGCACGGTCTTCAAGACGCGCCACAAGCTTGCGCGCGAGCGGATCGAGGCGATGAAGACCATCTGGGCCGAGGAGGAGCCCGAGTATCACGCCGAGTTCGTGAATTTCGACAAGATGAAGCAATGGCCGAAGCCCCACCAGAAGCCGCATCCGCCGATCATCGTGGGCGGCGGCTTCCCGCATGCCGCGCGGCGTGCGGTTCGCTATGGCGACGGCTGGATCCCGCGCGACGACTGGCTGGAGCGCGATGGTATCGGTGTCATCGACCAGTTCCGCGCCATGGCGAAGGAAGCGGGGCGCGATCCGGCCAGCCTGCCCATCAGCCTGTTCCGCGTGCCCGACCGGATCGAGCGTCTGCGCCAATACCAGGAGCTCGGCATCGACCGCGTGGTGTTTTCACTCCCGGCCGATAAGGAGGACAAGATCCTGCCCATTCTCGACCGCTGGTCCGATCTGAAACGTCAGCTCGGCGTCTGACCTACTTCTGCCGGAAGGCCTTGTTGAAGGACATCGCGAGCGGGCCGACGATGTAGTCGAAGGCGGTACGGCTCTCGGTCGGGATCGTTACTGTTGCCGGCATGCCCGGGGAGAGGTGGACGCCGGGAAGCTTGGCGATCTCCGCCATATCCGGGCGAACGGAGACAACATAATAGGGGTTGTTCGTACGGGGATCGGTCAGGCGATCGGCCGAGACACGCACCACTTCGCCATGGATCGGCGGCAACAGGCGCTGCTGATAGGCCGTAAGCCGAAGCTCAGCCCGCATGTCGGGATGAAGCTCGCTGATATCCTCGACCGCAACCTGAGCCTCCACGGTGAGCGCATCCTCGTCGGGGACGATGTCGAGGATCTTCTCGCCACGCTGGATCACGCCGCCGACCGAGAAAACGTTGAGGCCAACGACGCGGCCGCTATAGGGCGAGCGGATCTCCATGCGGCCGAGCACGGCTTCGGCGTTCGTGCGCTTGGGGATCACTTCGAGAAGGCGCGCCTGGACCTCGTGCAAGTCCTTGGTCACCTCGGCCATGCGATCGTTGCCGAGCTGCACGATCTGCAGCTCCTGCTCGGCGATGGCCTGCCGGAACTTGGCGATGCCGGCGCGGGTATCGGCGATCTGGCCTTCTAAGCCGTATGCGGTGCGCTGCAGCTGAAGTAGGCGTGGCCGTGGCAGCAGCATCTTCTCCACGAGTGGCGCCACGCTGTCGGCCTCGTTACGTACCGATTCGAGCTGGTCGGTGAAAGATTTCACCTGGGCTTCGGCGCCGTCGATCTGCGACCCGAGCTGGCGGATCTTCTCGCCGATCACCTTGCGCTGGCCGTCGAGGGAAGCCCGCCGGCTGTCGAACTGCTTGAGCTGGCCGGTCCAGATGCCGCGGACGTAGGGGTCGTCGCGACGCTCGACGAGAGCTGGCGGCATGATCATCTCGGCGCCGTTGGCGAGCTCGGTGAGCAGCCGTGCCTCGGTGGCCCGCAGCACGACATATTGCTCCGACAGCACCTGGTACTCGGCCTTGGCCTGGGTGTCGTCGAGCAGAACAAGAACGTCACCCGCCTTGACGTGGTCGCCGTCGCTGACGCGCAGCTCCTTCACGATGCCGCCGTCGAGGTGTTGGACGCTCTTGCGGTTGCCTTCGACCTTCACCACGCCACTGGCCACGACCGCGCCATTGAGCGGCGCTTTGATCGACCACAGGCCAAGGCCGCCGAAGAAGAGGACGATGATCAACCAGCCGACCAACGCCGGCCGCCGCATGGAGTCGTTGAGCATAACGGTGGCGGTCATGCGACCCTCACGGGATGGACGCCTGCCGGCTCGGCAGCGCGGGTCTGGGCGCGTGCCAGCTGCGCCAGGATCTCGGTTCGCGAACCGAACATCAAAGCAGCGCCGTCCTTCAGCACCAGAAGCTTGTCGACAACGCCCAGCGTCGCCGGTCGATGGGAGACCAGGACGACCGTCGTGCCACGCCGCTTGAGCTCGAGAATGCAGTTGGCGAGCGCCATGTCGCCCTCGGCGTCGAGATTGGAGCTGGGCTCGTCGAGTACGACGAGGCTCGGGTTGCCATACACAGCACGCGCCAACGCCAGCCGCTGTCGCAGGCCGCCAGAGAGCATGGCGCCTCCTTCGCCGATCGGCGTGTCGTAGCCCTGGCCAAGACGCAGCACGAGGTCGTGCACGCCCGCCATTTCGGCTGCTTGCAGGATCGCGGCATCGTCGCCGGCCTGGAAGCGGCTGATGTTGCTGGCCACGGAGCCCGAGAAGAGCTCGATGTCCTGCGGCAAGTAGCCGACATGCTGGCCGAGCGTGCCGTGCGACCACTGGGCAACGTCGGCGCCGTCGAGCCGCACTGTGCCCGCGGTCGGCGCCATCACACCGACCAGGTGGCGCGCCAGGGTCGATTTGCCGGCTCCCGACGGGCCGATCACGCCAAGGGCTTCACCGGGCTCCAGGTTAAACGACACGGTATGCAGCAGCGGCGTTGCGTTGCCAGTGGCCAACGCCGTCACGGCTTCGACCGAGAGCCGTCCGATCGGGCGCGGCAACGATAGATCGGGGGTTCGGGTCGGGCTCGCGGTGAACAGAACGTTCAGGCGGCGCAGGGCACCGCGTGTGGTGACGAAATTGCGCCAGGAGCCGACGATCTGCTCGACCGGCTGCAGGGCGCGACCGAGCAGAAGGCTGGCCGCGAACATGGAGCCCGCCGTCGCGTCACGCTCGATCACCAGGTAGGCGCCCAGACCCAGGATCAGCGACTGCATGGAAAGCCGCAGGAACCGGATGACGCTCTGTAAGGTGGCGGCGCGATCGCTTGCTGCCACCTGACGTTCCAGCATGTGATTGCGATCGCGTGCCCAGCGCTGGAGCAGGGCCTCGGTCATGCCCATGGCCCGCACCACCTCGGCGTTGCGCAGGCTCGTCTCGGTGAAGCCGTAGCTCAGGGCGGCGGCGGTATTGGCCTCAGCGAGCGGCGCACGCACCATCAGCTCGTTCAGCAAGGCCATCAGTACCAACAGAACGCAGCAGCCGAACGCAAAGGCCCCCAACGTCCAATGCAGCAGGAACGCCACCGCCACGTAGATTGGCGTCCACGGCAGGTCGAACAGGGCGTGGATGCCGGCGCCAGTCATGAACTGCCGCAAGTTGTCGAAGTCGCGCAGAAGCTGGCTGCGCGCGCCGCCGGCCAGCATGGGGCGATTGATGATCGCCGTCATGATACGCGGGGCCATCGCCCGGTCGAGCCGGATGCTCGCCTTGGTGAGTACGCGGGCGCGAACCGCGTCCAGGGCCGCCAGAGCGAGATAGGCGGCGAGGAGGGCGAAGGTGAGCATCAGCAATGTGACTTCGCTGCCGCTCGATACCACCCGGTCGTAGACCTGCAGCATGTAGAGCGGGCCCGCGAGGTAGAGGATGTTGACCGCAAGGCTGAACAGCCCCGCGGTAACGAAATAAGGAGCGCAGGAACGCACCAGGCGCGCAAGCTCCGGGGGATTGTTGGGCATGGTCGATCAGGAATGATGGAAGTCGGTCGAGGTGAGGCCGAGATGCACGCCGACCAGCGTGATCTCCATGTTGGTCGCATGCGCATCGGATGTCGTCACGACTTCCGCCGCGTTCGTCGTGTTCACCAGAACCTGGGTATTCCCGCCGACTTCGAGATAGGCAACGCTGTGCGCGTTCAGTGTCAGGTTGCCAGTGCCGGTGATATTGCCCTGGAACTGGGGCGTGCCGTTGGTGGCGTTGATCCCCGCGATGGTCGTGAAATCGATCTTGTCGGTGCCGTGGCGGAAATCGGTGATCGTGTCCGCCGCCGTCGGCGTCGAGTCCGCGATGGCCTTGTAGGAGAAGGTCACCTTGCCGGAGCCAGCCGTAAGCGTATCCGCGCCGGCACCGCCGACCACGGTGTCGTTGCCGCCATGGGCATTGATGATGTCGTTGCCGGCCGAGCCGGTGAGCGTGGTGGCCGAGGTGCTGCCCAGGATCGCCTTGTTGGCGCCACCGATGACACCGGTCGAAGTGTATTCGTTGAGGCCGAACGAGTGGACGACGTTGGAGGCCGCCGAGGCAGTGTAGGTCCAGTTGCCGTTGGCGTCCGTTGTGGTAGCGCCGATCCAACTGTTGCCGTCGTAGAATTCGACCATGTCGCCCGCTGCGGTCCCGCTGCCGCTGAGCGTCACGGTCCCGCTGCCGGGCACCATGCCGGTAAAGATTGGCGCGACCGGATGTGTCACCTGTGACTGCAGGGCGAAGGAAAGCGAGGCACTTCCGGTATTGCCGGCGGCATCGGTCTCGCTTGCCACGACGGTATGGTTGCCGTTCGCGAGCCCGCTTGGCGTGTACGACCACGCGCCCGTGGCATCGGCGGTCGTGGTACCGGCAATGGCGCTGCCGTCGACCGTGAAATGCACGATCGCGTTGGGATCGCCGGTGCCTGCAAGGGCCGGGTTGGTGGTGGTCGTGCCGCCACGCACCAGATGTTCAGCCACCTGAGGTGCCGTCGTATCGAGCGTGAACGAGAGCGACGCGCTGCCGGCGTTTCCGGCGAGATCGGTCTCCGTGGCAACGATCGTGTGTGTGCCGTCGGTCAGGCCGGTGGGAGCGTAAGACCAAACGCCATTGGCGTTGGCCGTCGCAGTGGCGGCGATCGCCGTGCCATCGACCGTGAAATGCACGATGGCGCCGGCGTCGCCCGAACCGGTCAGCGACGCGTTCGACGTGATCTTGTCCGTAGTCGAGATACCAGTGTCGTTGACCAGGCTTTCCGTTACCCGGGGTGCCGTCGTATCGAGCGTGAACGAGAGCGACGCGCTGCCGGTGTTTCCGGCGAGATCGGTCTCCGTGGCCACGATCGTGTGAGCGCCGTCGGTCAGGCCGGTGGGCGTGTAGGACCATACGCCATTGGCGTTGGCCGTCGCGGTGGCGGCGATGGCCGTGCCATCGACCGTGAAGTGCACGATAGCACCGGCATCGCCCGAACCGGTGAGCGACGCGTTCGACGTGATCTTGTCCGTAGCCAAGGTACCCGTGTCGCTGACCAGGCTTTCCGTTACCCGGGGTGCTGTCGTGTCGAGCGTGAAGGTAAGGGAAGCCGAGCCGGTACCCGCGGTATTGGTCTCGCTGGCCACGACCGTGTGGGCGCCATCGGTGAGGCCGGTTGGCGTGTATGTCCAGTTGCCGTTCGCGTCAGCTGTTGCTGTCGCGGCGACGGCGACACCGTCGACCGTGAAGTGCACGACCGAATTCGCGTCCGCCGTGCCGCTCAAGGCCGGATTCGAGGTGGTGCGGTCGGTCGGGGAGGCACCCGTGTCGCTCGCCAGGCGTTCGGTCACGACCGGGGTGGTAACCGAGTTGAGCGTAAACGTGAGCGACGCGCTGCCGGTATTGCCGGCAAGGTCGGTCTCGCTGGCCACCACGGTATGGGTGCCGTTGGCGAGGCCGGTCGGCGTGTAGGACCAGGCACCTGTCGCATCGGCGATCGTCGTCGCGGCGATCGGATTGCCATCGATCGTGAAATGCACGGTCGCATTGGCTTCGCCCGTGCCCGTCAGGGCCGCACTGGCCGCGGTCGTGCCGCCGTTCACCAGCTTCTCGGTCACCTGAGGCGCCGTCGTGTCGAGGGTGAAGGTGATCGAGGCCGAGCCCGTGCCGGCGGCATTGGTCTCGCTCGCGACGATCGTATGCGCGCCATCGGCCAGGCCGGTCGGCGTATAGGACCAGGCGCCATTGGTGTTGGCCGTCGCCGTGGCGGCGATTGCCGTGCCATCGACGGTGAAGTGCACGGTCGCGCCCGCATCCGCCGTCCCCGCGAGGGTCGTATTGGACGTGACATGGTCGGTCGCGGAGGTGCCGGTATCGTTCGAGAGACCTTCCGTCACGACGGGTGTGGTCGTGACCGTCGTGGTTGTCACGCCAACGACGGGATTGCCGCCGGTGACAGTGATGTTCGGTCCCGCAACGACATTACCGGAACCGACGATGGCAACCGTGCCGTTACCCTGGATATTCGCCAGCACCGTCGGGTCGGCCCCAGAACCATAGTATTCGTCGCTGTCACTGGTCATGGTGATCGTGCCACCGGACAAATAACCGGCGACGGCTGCGGTCTGCGGCCCGTAGGTCGAGAAGGAGTTGTCGGTGAAATTGGCGGGACCCTGGACGATCGCCCCGGCAGGCTGGTTGTTCTCGAAGCCGCTCTCCTGCACCAAGGTGATGCCGGAGCTGGCGTCGAGGCCTGGTCCGTTGTTCAGCACGAAATAGGCACCCTTCACGACCATGTCGTGCGTGCCGTTGGCCAGGATCATGCCGGCGCCGTCGTTCAGGCGGAAGCCGCCGCCCTCCCATTCGAGCCCATGTGCCACGCCGCCGGCCGGGCTGTTGGCGAAACGCGCGCCGCCTTGCGCATTGCCGTTCATCCAGGAATCGACCACCAGGCCGTGCGATATGTTGCCGATGACATCGAGCCCGATGCCACCGACATGCTCGATGCTCACATGGTTGATGCTGAGATTGCCGATCGACCGGTCGGTGCCGTCGGCCACGATCTTGATGCCGTCGCCGCCGGAGCCGTTGATCGAGAAGTTCGACAGGGTGAGCGAGCTCAGGTTTACGCCAGGTCCGACGATGATCTCGATCACGGGGCTGTCGCCGGTGATCTGCGAGATGATCTTGGCGCCACCGAGATCGATGCCGAACGCGCCCTGGTTCGTGTTCGTGACATTGATCACGATCGGCGAGCTGACGGTGTAAGTCGCATCCGTGAGATGGGCGACGTAGCCGCCGGCCATGGCGGCCTTCAACGCGGTCTCGAGTGTACCGGTTCCGGTGCTGGTGGCGACCGGGGCCGTATCCGTGGCCGTGACCGGCGGGAGCGTCGGCAAGGTCACACCCTGACTGCTGACCGTGACGTGAGCGAGGTCGCCGTCGCCCACCGGGGCGACCGAGACATTCGAGCCGGTGACGAGAGCGCCCGTGTCGCCGGTCGCGAACACGCCGCCGGTGCCCTGCAGGTTGGCTAGCACGGTCGGATCCGGACCCGTGCCGGTGTAGGTGCTGGTGTTGTTGATCAGGGTGGCATTGCCGTCGAGGTAGCCGCTGATCGCCGTCGTCTGCGAACCCGACGTCGTGAAGGTGTCGTTGTTGAAGTTGCCGAAGCCCTGGAACCAGACGCCGGTGTCATGGTTGTCGTTGAAGGTGCTGCTCGTGACCGACGTGATGCCCGATCCGGCGCTGATGCCGACGCCGCCGTTGTGGTCGAAGGTGACGCCGTCGACGCTCATGTCGCGCGTGCCGTTGTCGAGGGTGAGGCCGTCGCCGCCATTGCCCGAGAGGCTGCCGCCGAACCAATGCAGGGCGCTTGCCTGGCCGCCATTGGCGCTGTGCGAGAAGTAGGCACCCCCGGCGCCGTTGTTGGTCATCGACGAGTTGGAGACCATGCCTTCCGAGACGCTGCCCAGCACGTCGAGGCCATAGCCGCCGACGTGATTGACGTTCACGTTGCTGATGTTCCAGTTGTAGAGCCAGCGGTCGTTGCCGTCGGCCACGATCTTGATGCCGCCGCCTTCATGGCCGTTGCCCTGGATCGTGAAGTTGGTGAGCGTCAGGTAGCGCACATCCACTCCTGGCCCGACGTCGATCTCGATGACCGGCGCGCCGTTGGTGATCTGGGAGAAGATCGTGGCGCCGCCGAGGTCGATCCCCAGAGGGCCCTGGATGGTGCTGTTGATGTGGATGACGATGGGAGACGTCACCGTGAAATTGACGCCGGTCGAATGGGCCACGGTGCCGTCGGCGATAGCGGCGCTCAGGATCGAGCCCAGGTTGGTCGCGGTCGGCGACGAAGACGTCGTCGTGCTCGGCGGGATGGCGATTGCATCTTGAAGTGGCAGGATTGTCGTGCCTGTGACGTCAGTGCTGGAAATGGATGTCGCGGTCATAAAACGCTCTGTTTTGAAATGGGCACCGGTCTTGCGCGGCTGCTCGGAGGCACACTTGCCCTCTCCGCAACTACATCCGGAAGTTGTATTAGTGAACGATAGTCACCGGTCGACACGAGCGGCCGGTGTATTGGTGCAAAAGCGTGCGACCGCCCTTTTTCAATGTCCCGGCGAGCCGGGCATTGCAGGGCGTACGCTGTTCAACGCGACGAAACTCGATCCGAAGGGGAGAGTGCTTGGCCCATGAAAATAAATGCGTACTAAAAATCGAACAAGAACAACCAGCAACAAGTCGTTCTTGACGCGGGCTTCTAACATGAACTGATTGCAGCGTATCTGTGCGTTCTTGCATATCTGCGAGAGAACGACAGAAAGAGGGCAACCGTCTGGTCGCAGGAACGTTTGGCGCGACCGCTCAGCCGCCGGGCAGTTGTTTCCTCTCGATCAAGGCGCCTTGCGCGAGCAGAACGCCCCGCACTGCGGCGATATCGATGCAACCTTTTGTTGCAAGATGCGCCGCAGCTACGCCTGCCGCCTGCCCCGTCGCGAAGGCCGTTCCCATGACGCGCAGGCTGGCACCTGCTTTCTGGTCGCCATCGGCCGTGCGCCCAGCTGCGAACAGATTTGGCGTGTCGACGCTCATGAGACAGCCGAGCGGGATCTCGTAAGCGCTGTTGTCCGGCGGATAGACGAAGGTGCTTTCGAAGGTCGCACGGTCGTGCCATTCGACGCCCCAGGCACCGAGCGCGATGCCGTCGTCCCTTCGTCGGCCTGCGACGACATCTTGCCAGGTGAGCTGGCACACGGAGTCGATGTGGCGTGATTCGCGGGTGCCGAAGTCGGGGCCGGTCGAGACGAGATAGGCGTTCTCGCACCCCGGCAGACTGCGCATGACCTCGAGGTAGGCCCAGGCCTGCTCGCGCCCGTGGCGTTCGGCGGCGCTCATGCTGCGCGTGTCGCGTGGATCGTAATCTTCGGAAGCGAGGTAGCTGACGGCGTCGCCGGAGAGCGGCAATCGCGTGACGACGCTGCGATCCTTGCTGAACGGGCCGCGCCCGCGGGCACGCGCAGCCTGTATGGCATCGCGGAGTTGGTCGGGGGAGATGACCACGTCCTTGGGGATACCGCCAAAGCGCGTACCCAGCGTGGCGAGGTTGACCATGCCGTCGTTGCCATAACGGGTCGAGGCGCCGGCCAGCCAGGCGAGATCGCCGTCGCCGCTGGCGTCGACGAAAGCCTTGGCCCGCACGAGATGCGCGCCGGCATGATCGTGATAGGAGAGATTGACGATATGGTTGTCGTGCCGCGTGGCGGCGCTCACGAAGGCATGCAGGAAGACGTCGACGCCAGCCGCCTGGCAGAGCGCGTCGAGAACCCGCTTCACGCCTTCAGGATCGAACACGACGAACACGCCGCGATGGCGCTGCGGCGGCGTCACTGCGCCCAGGCGTCGCAATCCCTGCAGCACTTCCTCGGCAATGCCGGCAACCGCCTGCCGCGGCGTCTCACCTAACGTGTAGAGGCCGCAATAGGTCAGCACATTGCGTATCGTCGAGGCGCCGCCGAGGCACCCCGACCTCTCGATCAGGACGGTCCGAGCGCCCGAGCGCGCGGCAGCGACAGCCGCCGCGACACCTGCGCTGCCGCCGCCTGCCACGGCGACGTCATAGCTGTCGCTGGTCATCACCGGTTCCGGCTAATTCACATGAATGTTCTGGGCCGTGATGATCTGCGAAAGCATCTCGGTCTCGGCCTCGAGGCGGCGGGCCAAGGCATCCGACGGCAGGGCTGCCACATCCCAGCCTTGCTGCGTGAGCTGCTTGCGAACCTCAGGCGAGCTCAGGACCTTGAGCACCTGCGTCTCGAGCTTCTTGCGGTGTGGCTCGGCCATGGTAGCGGCGACGGCGACGGCGACCCAACCCTCGATCTCGACATCCTTCACGCCGAGCGCGCTCAGCGTCGGCACGCCCGGCGCCAGGTCGCTGGGCTTGGCCGAGGCGACGGCAAGTGCGCCGATCTTACCACCGTTCACCTGCTGCATGGCGATGCCCGCGGGCACGAAGGCAACGTCGATCTCGTTGGCCGCGAGCGCCTGGAGGACCTGCGGGTTGCCGGGGTAGGGAATATGCGTGGGCTTGATGCCGAGCTTGGCGCAGAGCAGTTCCATGCCGAGGTGCGCCATCGAGCCGATGCCCACCGAGCCGTAGTTCAGCTTGCTGCCGGCGGTCCGGAGCTGGTCGATGCCGGCTTTCTGCCCCATCCATTTCGCGCTGATCGCCAATAGGAAAGGCGTCGTGCCGACCAGGCAGATGGGCGCGAGGTCGGTGCGCGGATCGTAGGCCACGGTGGGATTGAGGATGCGGGCGATGGTGAGGTTGAGGTTGATCATCACGCCCACGGTATGATCGTCGCGCGCCTTGGCGACGATATCGGCGGCGATGTTGCCGCTGGCGCCGGGCTTGTTTTCGACGACGACCGGCTGACCCAGGAGCTGCGAGAGCGGATCGCCGATGGTTCGGGCGATCAGGTCCGGCGTCGATCCAGCCGAAAAGCCCACGACGAAGCGGAGCGGCTTGTTGGGCCATTCCGGCTCGGCATGCCCGCGGGTCGTCAGGCTTGCGGTGCCAAGCGAGGTCGCTGCCGCGGTAAGGAGCAGGCGTCTTTTGATCATGAATATCCTCCAACGCCACCCCTAGCATCAGCCGGCTGGGAAGTCGCCGCCGCTCTCGCCGCATTTGTGATTTCAATCTGCTCGTTGCCTGCTAGCTTCGCAAAAAAGGGAGGAACCGTGAAATCGTTGACGCGGCGCGCGGCCGTTACCGGCGCAACCTTGTTGATGGGCGCGTCCCGAGCGGGACCGACCTGGGCGGAGGATGCACCGTTGCGCATCGTGCTCGGCTTTCCGCCAGGTGCCAGCAGCGACACCGTTACCCGACTGATCGCCGACAAGATGCGCGTGTCACTCGGTCGGTCGGTGGTAGTGGAGAACAAGCCCGGTGCAGGCGGCATCGTCGCCAACATGGCGGTGAAGGCGGCGGCGCCGGACGGCAACACGCTTCTCATGACGCCGCTTGCCACGATGGTCGCCTATCCGCATTCCTACTCGCGGCTCGAATACGATCCGTTCAAGGATTACGTGCCGGTCGCGCACGTCGCGGCGTTCCAGCTTGCCTTCGGCGTAGCCGCCGAAGTGCCGGCAAAGAGCTTGGCCGACTATGTCGCGCTCGCGAAGAAGGGCGGCGCCTATGCCAATTTCGCGTCCGCTGCCGTCGGCAGCCTGCCGCATTTCTTCGGTCTTCTGTTCGCCAAAACGGCCGGCGTCCAGCTGGTGCATGTGCCCTACAAAGGCACTGCCTCGGTGCTGCAGGCACTGGTGTCGGGTGAGATCCCGGCGGCAGTGCTGCCGATCAGCGATCTCGGCACGCTCGCCCGGTCTGGCAAGGCACGAGTCCTTGCGAGCTCGGGGGCGAAGCGTTCGCCGCAATATCCCGAGGTGCCGACTTTCAAGGAGAGCGGCTACGAGATCGAGGGTTCGGCCTGGTATGCCTTGTTCGCACCGGCGGGCACGCCAGCGGAAATCGTCGCCACCCTATCCAAAGCCGCGATTGCGGCGGCCCAGGCACCCGACCTGAGACAGCGCCTCGATCCGCTGGGCATGGAGGCCACAGGGCTGGGGCCGTCTGAGCTGGCCAACATCATGAAGGCCGATGATGCGAGATGGGGACCGGTCATCCGCGCGTCCGGCTTCAAGGCCGACGACTGACGTTGAGGGCGACGGCGTCGCCGTCCGCTAGTCCCGCGGGGGGATCAGGCTATTCCCGTAGTCAGGCCCCAGCGAGGGTCGCCGTGGCGCGTTCTGCGTTCCCGCGCCCATCGAGATCGATCCGCCGGGCGTTGACGAGATGCCCGAGCTGCCAGCTCCGGTCGAGCCGGTGCCCGGTGTACCGGTGCCCGTTGTGCCGGCGCCGCCCGGGCTGGTCAGGCTCGGGATGCCGCCCCCGGGGACGGTCGATCGCGGTTTGGACATGATATCGGTCTGCTGCTGGGCCATAGCGGCGGTGGCAACTGTGCCGAGCGCCAATCCCAGAACAAGTGCCAAAGTCCTGGCCATCGCCATCATCCTCGCTGCCATTTCCAGATGGTCCAACTGTGCCCGAGCCAGCCGGTCGTTGCCTGTAGCAAAGAAGTGGCCGATGCCCGTCCTAGTCGTTGGCCGGGCGTTTCGCGAGCTTGAGATGGGCGGAGCGCATCGACGTCGTGATCCGGCGCTTGGCGGATCGGTCGAGACTGCAGCGGGCCGTCGATGCCCATGCGGCGTCCTTGCCGCGCGGTTTGGCCTGCAGCGCATCGCCAAACCGTTTGGCATCGATATCGCTCTCGAAGGCGACCTGGATGTCGGTTCGGTTGGGGCTCATCGCGTAGGGTCCCTCAAGGCGCAATTCCGTCGCCACCCGCTCGAGAAACGATAGTCCCAGCTTGCGCGCCTTCACTCCTGAATCTTTCGGCAGGTCGACGATCACTAAGTGGGGGCGGTGGTGCGATTCTTGAAAAGCGTCCCAATCCTTGGGCGGCATGCGTCGTCGTCCGTGGCAGATGATCCAAGGGTTGGGATAGTCCCTTCCACGGGTGATAAGCGGTGCTCAATCGATGCCAAACAAGTGCCAAAAATGTGGCACTCGCTTAAGCGGTGCCCGGCGCGATTTCCGCGGATCGGCTTGAACCTGCGCCTCGACCGTGAAAAAACAGTGACCGTCGGTAATGTCACATATCAAGCTGTCGAGGATTGTTAGCCTTTGGCTGCGCCGCCGGCATGCGATCGGCAGGCCGATATGAGGTGGATGTGGCTCAGTTGGGTGCTGTCATGGAGAAAAGGGAAGTCCCGCCTTCGACCGGCGTCTCGTCGGCCTCTGGCGGGGCCCGTTCGACTGCGCGGGCCGCGCCTGCGTCGCCCGCTCCGGTAGAGAGCGGCCCGAAGAAGAAACCGGTCCGGAGGGCATCGGGCGCCGGTGCGGTGACCGGCATCCTCGGGGTGGTGTGCGCGCTGTTGGGGGTGCTCGCCGCGCCATCGCTGTTCCTGCCGCTGGCCGTCGCCTTTTCCGTGTTTGCGCTTATCCGTAGCCTCGTCGCGTTCAGTTCCGCCGGTATGGTCGCCGCGACGCTCTCTTGCATCTTCACGGTCGTCGGGTTGGTGCTCTTTCCATGGGCGACCTACCAGGTATCGAAGGCCGCGACAGTGTCCTCGAGCACGGCGGCTGTCATCCAAACGCAAAACTCGGCAGCACCCGAGAAGGGGATCCAGCCGGAACCGCCAAAAGCTGCCGAGCCCAATACAGGCGGCGCGCTTTCCTTGCCGCCGGCTGCTCCAGAGCAAACGGCTCAGCCTGCCAAGCCCGAAGAGGAGCCGCGGCCGGCCGCCTCAGTGTCCAGCCCTCCAGCCAACTCCGAGCCGCAGACCAAGCTTGAGGAAGCGTTGCCCACGCCACCGCCGCCGGTGGCTACCGTGGTTCCGGATCGCGCGACGCCTCCTGTTGCGGCCGAGCCGCCGAAGCCCGCTGTCGCCGAACCGTCCAAGCCCGTCATGGTCGAGCCGCCCAAGCCGGAAGTCGTCGAACCCCCGAAGCCCATTGTGGCGCCTGAGCCGAAGCCCACCACTGCCGAGCCGCCGAAGGCGGCAGCGGCTGCGCCGGAGCCGTTGAAGCCTGCCGCCGAGCCACCGAAATCCGCGGCGGCGACGGACGCAACGAAGGGCAATCTGCAGGTGTGGCCCGAAAGCCGGACCGATCAGACTAGGGCGATCCAGATCCTGTTGCGTGACCTCAACTTCTATCACGGCACGACCAACGGCACGTTTGGTCCCGGAACGCGCGCCGCGATCTGTCTCTACCTCGTCACCTATGACGAGAAGGGCGAATGCGAGCCGACCAAGGCATTGTTCGATTCGTTGCAGAAGCGCAAAGCCAGCCCCAACGTGGGCAACGCGCCTCGCTGACCTTCAGGCCTTGAGTCCCAGCCGCTCGCCGCGGTAGGCGCCGCTCAACACCCGCTCCCACCAGCCGCGATTGTCAAGGTACCAGCGCACGGTGTCGCGCAGGCCCTGGTCGAACGCGTGGCGCGGCCGCCAGCCCAGCTCGTTCCGGATCCGAGAGGCATCGATTGCGTAGCGCGCGTCATGGCCGGGCCGATCGGTCACGAACTCGATCAGCCTGGCATGCGGGCGATTGAGGCTGTTGGGCAGCATCTCGTCGAGCGCCGCGCAGATCGCCTGCACGACCTCGATGTTTTGCCGCTCGCTGTCGCCGCCGACATTGTAAGTCTCGCCAGGCCGACCCTTGCGCAGCACGAGCGTCAGGGCCTCGGCGTGATCCTCGACATGCAGCCAGTCGCGCACGTTCTCGCCCTTGCCGTAGACCGGCAGGCGCTCGCCACGCAGCGCGCGGATGATGCAAAGCGGGATCAGCTTCTCTGGGAAGTGATAGGGCCCGTAGTTGTTCGAGCAGTTCGTGGTGAGCGTCGGCAGACCGTAGGTATGATGCCAGGCGCGCACCAGGTGGTCGGATGCCGCCTTGCTGGCGGAGTAGGGCGAGTTGGGCTGGTAGGGCGTGGTTTCGCTGAACTTGCCGGTCGGGCTCAGCGAGCCGAACACCTCGTCGGTCGAGATGTGCTGGAAGCGGAAGCGCTCCCGTGCCTCGCCCTCGAGTTCGCGCCAATAGTCGAGCGCTGTATCGAGCAGCACGTAAGTGCCGCCGACGTTGGTCTCGATGAAGGGCGCGGGGCCGTCGATCGAGCGGTCGACATGGCTCTCCGCGGCGAGATGCAACACGGCGTCGGGCCGCGCCTCGCGGAAGATCTCCCTGAGGGCGACACGGTCGCGAATGTCGGTCTTGTAGTGCCGGTGCCGGTTGCTGCTGGCGGCCTCGGCCAGCGATTCGAGGTTTCCCGCGTAAGTGAGCTTGTCGACGTTGGCCACCGACCAGTCGGTGTCGCGGATCACATGCCGCACGACCGCCGAGCCGATGAACCCGGCGCCGCCGGTGATAAGGAGCTTCATGCCGTCCGTCTTAGGTCAAAGGGGCGCGCCACTCCAGAGTGGCGTTGAACCAATGAGTTGGCGTAGGGAGCGAGAATCTCCGTGTGCGCGCACGTGCTTCCTCATCTCGACAATTTTACGAGAACACTTTACGTTATATCTTGTGGGATATATCGCTGAAGCGTAAGCGTGAGGCTTGGTCATGTCCCACGAGATCGGGATACGCGAATATACACGCGGTGCGCTGTTCGGGCTCGCGGCGGTTGGCATCTGGGCGGTATGGGTCGTGGCTGTGCGGTTCGGGCTCAGGACAAGCCTCAAGCCGTGGGACGTCACGGCGATTCGTTTCAGTGTCGCGGGACTGATCTTACTGCCGTATCTGCTGAAGAAGGGCCTCGCCGTTGATCGCCTTGGAAAAGGGGGACTGGCAGCGATTGTGCTCGGCGGTGGAGCACCGATGGTGTTGCTTTCCTACGGTGGTCTGTTGTTCGCACCAGCCGCGCACGCCGCCTCTCTGTATACTGCCCTCATACCTCTTTACGTTGCGATCCTGGCCACCGTTGTACTTGGTGAGCCCTTCACCGTTGCCAAGAGGATCGGCCTTGCCTTGATCGTTGCGGGTGCCTTCGGCATTGCCTGGGGTGCAGGCGGCGCGATCGGATCTCGACAGAACGTCGGCGACATCATGTTCATCAGCGCGGGCATGTTGTGGGCCTGCTATACGGTGACCATGCGGAAAGCGAGATTGGAAGGGCTTCACGCTGCTGCTATTGCCGCGGTCGGATCATTGATCGCCTACGTTCCAGTGTACGCGATCGTTTTCGGGACCAATCTGTTCAACGTGCCTTTGCGCGATCTTGCCGTGCAAGCATTTGTCCATGGAATTCTCGTGGCCGTGATTTCGCTCGTGCTCTACGGGCGCGCGGTCAGTCTTCTTGGTGCATCGAACGGCTCAGCGTTCGCCGCGCTCGCCCCCGCGATAACCGCGATCTTGGCAATTCCAGTTCTCGGTGAATGGCCAAGGACGAGTGACTGGATCGCCATGCTTCTGATTTCTGGCGGTGTCTACATTGCAAGTGGAGCCCTGGTGTCGGCCCGACGGGTCGGATTGATGCCTCCGCCTCAGCCACCCGCAATCTGACAATCCGCTAGCGGCTTCCAGCTCTTTCACTTGGTGCGGTCCATCCGAGCATGAGCGCCACTGGCGTGTGGTACGCGCTCGCTCCGATCAATGATGCAGGATCTGGCCCAGGAAGGTCTTGGTGCGCTCGTTCTTGGGATGCGCGAAGAATTCCTCCGGCGCGTTCTGCTCGACGATCTCGCCGCGGTCCATGAAGATCACGCGGTCGGCCACCGCCCGTGCGAATCCCATCTCGTGGGTCACGCACAGCATTGTCATGCCTTCCTTGGCGAGCTCGATCATGACATCGAGCACTTCCTTCACCATCTCCGGATCGAGTGCCGAGGTCGGTTCGTCGAACAGCATGATCTTGGGCCGCATGCAGAGCGCGCGCGCGATCGCCACGCGCTGCTGCTGGCCGCCGGAGAGCTGGCCGGGATACTTGTTCGCCTGCTCGGGAATGCGCACGCGCTTGAGCAGGCTCATGGCGATCTCCTCGGCCTCCTTCTTGGGCGTCTTCTTCACCCAGATCGGTGCCAAGGTCAGGTTGTCGAGAATTGTGAGGTGCGGAAAGAGGTTGAACGACTGGAACACCATGCCGACGTCGCGCCGGATCGCCTCGATGTTCTTCACGTCGTTGGACAGCGTCACGCCGTGCACGCTGATGTCGCCGCGCTGATGCTCTTCCAGCCGGTTGATACAACGGATCAGCGTCGACTTGCCCGAACCGGACGGACCGCAGATGACGATCCGCTCACCCTGCTTGACGTCAAGATTGATGTCGGAGAGCACGTGGAACTGCCCGTACCATTTGTTCACGCCCTTGAGCGTGATCACCGACGGGGCGCGCGAGAGATCGTGGCTGGCGTTGGCGGTAGCGGTGACGGTGGCCATCTAGCGTCGTGTCCCCTTGTTGAGCTCGACCTCGAGATACTTGGAGTAGCGCGACATCGAGAAGCAGAAACAGAAGTAGACGAAAGCCGCGAACAGGTAGACCTCGCTCGGGAAGCCCGCCCAGTTGGGATCGACCAGGGCCTGGTTGGCGGCGTTCAGGAAGTCGAAGATGCCGATGATCAGCACCAGCGAGGTGTCCTTGAAGAAGCCAATGAAGGTGTTGATCAGTGGCGGGATCACCACGCGCAACGCCTGCGGCAGGATGATCAACGTCGTCTTCTGGAAATAATTGAGGCCCATCGCATCGGCGGCCTCGAACTGGCCTTTGGGCAGCGACTGAAGGCCGCCGCGGATGATCTCGGCGATATAAGCGCCGGCGAAGAAGATGACCGCGACCAGGGCGCGCAGGAATTTGTCGATGCTCATGCCGGTCGGCAGGAAGAGGGGCAGCATGACCGAGGCCATGATCAGGAGGCTGATCAGCGGCACGCCGCGGATCAGCTCGATGAAGCCCACGCACAGGCCCTTGATCAGCGGCAGGTTCGAGCGACGGCCGAGCGCCAGCAGGATGCCGTAGGGGAAGGCGAACACCAGTCCGTAGGTGGCGAGGATCAGCGTCACCGGGAGGCCGCCCCACAGGCTGGTCTCGACATAGCTGAAGGGCGCGAGTGCGAGGCTCCAGGGTGGCAGCACGCCCGTGAGCCGCAGCACGATGCCGATCGCGCCGATTGCCGCCAGCGTCCGCCAGCCGGCGATCTCGGTCGGCTTGGCGACAGTGCTGCGCAGCAGCATGCCGAGGCCGCCTACGGCCAGCGCCACGAACAGGATGAGGCCGAGCGGGATGTGGATCTGCCCGAACATCAGCAGGAAGGTCAGGAAGCTGCCGGTGCCCCAGATCCAGAGCAGTCGCTGGTTCCACATCCGCCGGTCGGCGCTGGTCACCAGCATCACGATCATGATGATCACGGCGAGCAGCGGCCGCCACTGCTGCTCGTAGGGGAAGGTGCCGAAGAAGATGAAGCGGTACTTCTCATGGATCAGCGCCCAGCAGGCGCCATGGCCGCGGCACGCCTGGCCATTGGGTGCAGTCCAGACTGCGTTCACCACGGCCCAATTCAGGAACGATGTGACCAGCCAGAGCAGCAGGAAGAGCAGCACCACCGTCGTGATGGCGTTGCCCCAGCTCGAGAACAGGTTCCGGCGCAGCCAGCCCAGTGCACCCGAATCGGTGGCGGGTGGCGGGAGTTGCTGGCGCTCGCCAGCCGGCACGTCGGTCATGGCTCAGCGCTCCCGAAGCGCAATGCGCTTGTTGTACCAATTCATGAAGGCGGAGATGCCGAGGCTGACGGTCAGGAAGGCCGCCATGATGATCAGTATGTTCTCGATCGCCTGGCCGGTCTGGTTGATGGTTACGTTCACAGCGGCGACCAGGTCGGGGTAACCAATGGCGATGGCCAGTGAGCTGTTCTTGGTGATGTTGAGATACTGGCTGGTCATCGGCGGCACGATCACCCGCATCGCCTGCGGCAACAGCACCAGCCGCATCGACTGGGCACGCGAAAGGCCCAACGCCATTGCCGCTTCGCTCTGGCCCTTGTTGAGGGCGAGGATGCCCGAGCGCACGATCTCCGCGATGAAGGCCGAGGTATAGATCACGAGCCCGACCAGCAGCGCGGTGAACTCGGGCTGGATCACCGTGCCGCCCTGGAAGTTGAAGCCCTTGAGCTCGGGCCAGCTCATGTGGTGCGGCGCACCGCCCAGCAACCAGACGACGAGCGGCACGCCGATCACCAGCGCGATCGCCGCACGTATGGTCGGAAAGGGCAGGCCGGTCGCTTCTTGGCGTCGCTTCGCCCAGCGCTTGACCACGAAGGCGGCCACGACGCCGACCAGCAGTCCGACCGCCATCCAGTGATGGATCGGATCGGCGAGCGGCACGGGAAAATAGAGGCCGCGGTTGCTGAGGAATAGCGAGCCCAGGAGGCTGATCGCCTGGCGTGGACCTGGGAATGCCTCGCTGATGAGCTTGTAGAACAGGAACAGCCAGAGCAGCAGCGGTACGTTTCGGAACGCCTCGACGTACCATTCGCAGATCTTGGACAGCAGCCAGTTGGGCGAAAGCCGTCCGATGCCAATCAGGGTTCCGAGAATGGTCGACAGGACGATGCCCAGAACCGCCACCTTCAGTGTATTGAGCATGCCGACCAGGATCGCCCGCGCATAGGTGCTGGCGGGCGAATAGGGGATCATCGAGTCGCCAATCTCGAAGCCCGCTTCACGACTCAGGTAGTCGTAGCCGCTGGCGATCTTCTGGCGTGCCAGGTTTTCAAGCGTGTTGGTGACGAGGAACCAAGCCAGCAGTCCGACCAACCCCACGATCACGATCTGGAAGACCCACCCGCGAACGACCGGATCGTTCCAGGGCGCCACTTTCGGACGCGTCGTTGAGTCGAGTGTCTCGACGGCCATGCGGCTAGTCTCCCTGCCTGATGCGGCTCACCCGCTTATTGATTGTTGCCGGCAGTGTAGAAGGGAATTGCACGGTTGCAACCTGCCAAAACACCCAAAACACTACCGGCAATCAAAACCTCAGCGGATCGGCGGGGCGTACTGGGCGCCACCGTTCTTCCAAAGCGCATTCAGCCCCCGAGCAATTTTGAGCGGCGAGCCCATCCCGATGTTGCGCTCGAAGCTCTCGCCGTAGTTCCCGACCTGCTTCACGATGTTGTAGACCCACTTTTCGTCGACCCCGAGTGACTTGCCCATGCCAGGGCTGACGCCGAGGATGCGCTTGATCGAGGGATTGTCGCTCTTCAGCATCTCGTCGACGTTTTCGGAAGTGATGCCGTACTCCTCGGTCTCGATCATGGCGTATTGGGTCCAGCGGACGATATCGCCGAACTGGTTGTCGCCTTGGCGGAACGCCGGCGCCAACGGTTCCTTGGAAATGATCTCAGGTAGGATCACGAAATCGTCAGGTGTCAGCGGCGGCGGCGGGTTGGCCGCGCGTGTCGCATAGAGGCTGGTGGAATCGTTGGTATAGACATCGCAGCGGCCGGAGAAGAACGCCGCGCGCACTTCGTCGACCTTTTCGATCACTACCGGCTTGAAGGTCATCTTGTTGGCGCGGAAGTAGTCGGCGAGATTGAGTTCGGTCGTGGTGCCGGGGGCTACGCAGACGGTGGCGCCCTCCAGCTCCTTGGCGCTCTTCACGCCAAGCTTCTTGTTCACCATCAGACCTTGGCCGTCATAGTAGAAGACGGCGCCGAAATCGAGGCCGAGCACCGTGTCGCGCGTCAGGGTCCACGTCACGTTGCGTGTCAGGAGGTCGACTTCGCCCGACTGGACCGCGGTGAAACGCTGTTGCGTCGTCAGCGGCACATATTTCACCTTTTCCGAATCGCCGAAGATCACCGCCGAGATCGCGCGACAAAGATCCACGTTGAAGCCGACCCACTTGCCGCGGTTGTCCAGCCGCGCGAAGCCCGCCGTGCCTTCCATTACACCGCAGACGAGCTGACCACGCGTCTTGATGGCGTCGAGGTCCTTGCCTGCCCAGGCCATCTCCGACATCGAGAATACGGCGAGCGCGGCGACGAGCGCCGTCGAAAGCTTGTTCACTACTCTTCCCCCGAAAGCTCTATTGAACACAGGCCTTTCTCTGGCAGGCAAACGAGCCACGGGTCAAACGAAACCGCCGCCTTTCCAGACGGCGGTTCGGGCTCGGCTCAGGCATCGGCGACAACGTCGTCGATGCGCGTCGCTCTCCTATCGGATCGGCTCGGCGTACTGGAGGCCGCCGTTCTTCCAAAGCGCGTTCAGGCCCCGGACGATCTTGAGCGGCGAGCCCATGCCAACGTTACGCTCGAAGCTCTCGCCGTAGTTCCCGACCTGCTTGATGATGTTGTAGGCCCATTTCTCGTCGACGCCGAGCGCCTTGCCCATGCCGGGGGTGACGCCGAGCAGCCGCTTGATCGAAGGGTTCTCGGTCTTCAGCATCTCGTCGACGTTCTTGGACGTGATGCCGTTTTCCTCGGCATCGACCATGGCGTACTGGCTCCAGCGGACGATATCGCCGAACTGGTTGTCACCGTGGCGGAAGGCAGGCGCCAGCGGCTCCTTGGAGATGATTTCTGGCAGCACGACGAAGTCTTCCGGTGTCAGCGGCGGCGGCGGGTTGGCCGCGCGTGTCGCATAGAGGCTCGAGGAGTCGTTGGTGTAGACGTCGCAGCGGCCGGAGAAGAACGCCGCGCGCACCTCGTCGACCTTCTCAATGACCACCGGCTTGAAGGTCATCTTGTTGGCGCGGAAGTAATCGGCAAGATTGAGCTCGGTCGTGGTGCCGGGGGCCACGCAGACGGTGGCGCCTTCCAGCTCCTTGGCGCTTTTCACGCCAAGTTTCTTGTTCACCAGGAAGCCCTGGCCGTCGTAGTAGGTGACGGCGCCGAAGTCGAGGCCGAGAACCGTGTCGCGCGTCAGGGTCGCCGTGGTGTTGTTCGACAACATGTCGACTTCGCCCGACTGCAGCGCGGTGAAGCGTTGCTGGGCCGACAGCGGCACGTATTTGACTTTCTCCGAATCGCCGAAGATCGTCGCCGCGACGGCGCGGCAGACGTCGACATCGAGGCCCACCCATTTGCCTTGGCTGTCGGCCCGCGCGAAGCCGGCCGTGCCTTCCATCGTGCCACAGACGAGCTGGCCGCGCGCCTTGACGGTATCGAGGTCCTTGCCCGCCCAGGCGGTGCCCGATACCGAAAGCACAACGCAGCCAATGGCTGCCGCGTTTAAGAATCTGCCCATTGTCCTGCCTCCCATTTCTTGATCCGCCGAGTGTCCTACTGGCGGGACGAGCAAGCAACAGGCCAAAACAAACCCGCCGCCCTTTTGGGGCGGCGGTGTCGCTGGCTGGAGGCAAGAGACCTCAGCGGATCGGCGGGGCGTACTGGGCGCCGCCATTCTTCCAAAGCGCGTTCAGGCCGCGCTCGATCTTGAGCGGTGAGCCCATGCCGACGTTGCGCTCGAAGACCTCGCCGTAGTTCCCGACCTGCTTCACGATATTGTAAACCCACTTCTCATCGACGCCGAGCGCCTTGCCCATGCCGGGGGTGACGCCGAGGATGCGCTTGATCGAGGGGTTGTCGCTTTTCAGCATCTCATCGACGTTCTTCGAGGTGATGCCGTACTCCTCCGCTTCGAGCATGGCGAACTGGGTCCAGCGGACGATGTCGCCGAACTGGTTGTCGCCGTGGCGGAAGGCGGGCGCCAGCGGCTCCTTGGAGATGATCTCCGGCAGCACGACGAAGTCGTCTGCTGTCTGCGGTGCCGGCACGTTGGACGCGCGGATCGAGTAGAGGCCCGAGGCGTCGGTTGTGAAGACGTCGCAGCGGCCGGAGAAGAAGGCGGCGCGGATCTGGTCGAGCTGGTTGATCACCACCGGCTTGAAGTTGATCTTGTTGGCGCGGAAGTAGTCGGCGAGGTTCAGTTCGGTGGTTGTGCCGGGCTGAACGCAGACCGTGGCGCCTTCCAGTTCCTTGGCGCTCTTCACGCCGAGCTTCTTGTTCACCATGAAACCCTGGCCGTCGTAGTAAGTGACGGCGCCGAAATCGAGGCCGAGCGCGGTATCGCGGGTCAGCGTCCAGGTCGTGTTGCGCGACAGCAGGTCGACTTCGCCGGATTGCACGGCCGTGAAGCGCTGTTCGGCCGACAGCGGCACATATTTGACCTTTTCCGAATCTCCGAAGATCGTTGCGGCGATGGCGCGGCAGACGTCGACATCGATGCCGGTCCATTTGCCCTGGGCATCCGGCGCCGAGAACCCGGCCACGCCGGTGCTGACGCCACAGAGGAGCAGGCCGCGCGCCTTGACGGCGTCGAGATCCTTGCCCGCCCAGGCGGTGCCCGAGGCGCCAAGCAGCACTACGGTCGCACCAGCTGCGATCAATTTCTTGAGCATGTTTCCTGTTCCTAAAGGTTGTCCCGTCGCCCGGCCGGCAACACCAAAGCCGCGTTCAGGCGAAACGGCGCATTGGTAGGCGATCACCCGACGGCGTGCAATGCCGGCACGCGATACAGCCGGCACGCAGGTCGCTACCAACGAGTCAGGGGTGGCCGACTAGAGCGGCCAGATTAGAGTCGCCAGATTAGAGCCGACCGGGGCTGGGGGGAGGCGTGAAGGGGTTGCGGCTCCAGAAGGAGACGTGCTCGGTCTGGGACTTCTGCGCCAGCGCCGCGTCGCGTACGTCCTGCTGCCATTGGCGGTAGGCCACGAGGTCGTTGCCGGTCAGTGGTCCGCCGCCCGCGAGATAGTTCTCTGGATCGACGAACCGGCCGTCCACGATCGCCGAGAAGTGGAGATGCGGACCGGTGGCCCGTCCAGTGGCGCCCACGTAGCCGATCACGTCACCTTTGTGCACTACGGTACCCGGAGCAATGTTCGGCGCGATGCGCGACATGTGGGCGTAGAGCGTCTCGAAGTGCTGAGAATGGCTGATCTTCACCGTCCGGCCGTAGTTGTAATACCAGTCGGAGTGGTTCACGACGCCGTCGGCCGCGGCATAGATCGGATCGCCGACATGGCCCTCGTAATCGATGCCGTTGTGGAAGGCGTTGCTGGTGACGCGGCCATAATAACGGCGCGTCCCGAAGGGCGAGGAGATGCGGGCACCCGGCTTGGGGTCGACCAACGCCGAGCCGCCCAGGCGCTTGCCGTATTCGTCGAACCATCCGCCCGGCTGATCGAGCGGGGCGAACCACCAGTAGGACTGCCGTGATTTGCCCTCGCCGATGCTGGCATAGACCACGCGCGACGAGCCATCGCCCGTCCGCGCCTGCATCATCTCGACACGCGCCTTGTTCGACGTGAAACCCGCGAAAGCCTTGGTCAGGTCCTTGAACACCGGCTGGTTGGGGCCGCCCGGCACGGCGTTGAAGGCCGTTGCGGCGTTCTCTGCCCTGACGAAAGTGATCGTGCCCGGGACGACAGCGCGGGCGGCAGCGCTCGGCGGCAACATCGTCGGGGCGCTCAACGTCCGCTCGGTCTCGGTGCCGGCGACACTCGGCGCGGCTGCTGCCGGGGCGGTTGCGTTGTTGGCCTTGAAATCGGTCAGCCACTTCTTGTTGAGTTCGTCGGCCTCATGGTCGGTGGCAGAGGCTTGGTTTTTGATTGGGCTGGCTGTGGGCTTGGCGGTGATCCTGTGTTGGACCTGCTTCTTGGCTTGGGTGGCAACCTGGGCCATCGAGCTGGCCGGTGCCATGACCTGGAGGAGGGAGACTGTCAGACCTGCGGCCACAATGGCACGCATTGTCCTCCACCGGTCGGCGCGCTTAGCGCGCGTCGTCGTGATCGCCATTAGCCTCTCCCGTTCATTGATCCGAACTAAAACGCTTGAGGCTATTGGCGATTTTGCCGGCTCCCCTGCCAGCGCCCCCCGCTTTGTCGCCTCGCGGGCGATACTGGCCACGAAAAAATCGCAAGTCCAACAAAAAGTTGCAAAAATGCAACACCCATGCGGATCGGCCTAACTAACTGATTTACAAGTTATTTTTCTGTTACGTGTGTTTCCGGTCGCGAAAAAATGTCGTGGGCAGAATGCCGCTCTTCGCCTTTTGGCGCAGAGTCGGGTAGCGCGCGAGGAGCCCTGCAGCCTCTGCCATTTCCTCGACATCGTTGAACATCGGCACGCCCGCGCCTTCCATTTTGGCGAACCAATCGGCCTTGCCGGGCAGGGTGCCCATCATGCTGTGCATCAGCGGCAGGTTGGCCTTGGGGGCGAGCTCGGCCAAGCGCTCGATGACCGGACCGGCGTCGACCATGAAGGGTACGACGTGGATCATCAGCACCATGTCATAGGCTTGGGTGGCGTGTGCCATGGCGGCTTCGAACGCGAGGCCGAACCGGTCTTCGCGCGCATCCGCCAGGAGGTCGATCGGATTGGCGACGGACGCCTCGCCGGGCAGCTGCTGGCGCAAGACATCTGCCATCGCCTGGGGCAACGGGGTGAGGTCGAGCCCTTCGAGCACGGCGCGGTCGCCGCAGATCACGCCGGGACCGCCCGAGTTGGACAGGATAAGCGCGCGCGGTCCCAGGCCTTGCGGGAAGCGGCCGAAAGCCTTGGCGGCGATGAGCAGGCGGCGCAGGCTCTCGACCCGCACGATCCCGCAGGAGGTACAGAAGGCCTCGATCGCCGCCTCGTCGTTGGTGACGGCGCCGGTGTGGGCGGCAGCGGCCTGGCCGCCGATCCCGGTCCGTCCGCCGAACAGGGCGATCACCGGCTTGATGGCGGCGACCTTGCGCGCCACGGCGCGGAAGCGCTCGTGGTCCTCGATCGATTCGACATAGAGCAAGGCGGCGCCGATCTCGGGCCGCTCACCCAGCCAGGCGAGGTAGTCCTCGACACCGAGATGCACGGCGTTGCCCACCGATACAACGCTGGTGAGCGGCAGGCCGCGCGCATTGGCCTTGTCGATGAACTCTTCCGCCAGCGCGCCGGACTGCGAGATGAAGGCAAGCCCGTTCGTCGCGCCCTTGGCGGAACCCGGAGGCAGGTCGCGCAGGAAAGTCGCGGCAAACCGCCAGGTTGGATCGAGGTGCAAGATGCCCGCGCAATTGGGGCCGGCAATCGTGAGGCCACGCTCGGCCGCGAGCTTCAGCAGCGCCTCGTTGCGCGCGACGCCCGAGGGGCCGGCCTCGGCGAAGCCGCCCGGCAGAATCAGAAGATTGCGGATGCCGCGGTCTGCGGCTTCGGCTGCAGCCTCGACGATGGCGTCAGGCCGGATCACGATCACCGCAAGGTCGACGGGCGGGTCGATGGCCGCAATCGAGGTGACCGCTTCGTAACCGAAGATCGTGCCTCCCTTGGGATTGACCGGCACGACGCGTCCGCCATAACCGGCCAGGCGCAGCATCTGCATGACGGCGCCGCCCGAAGAGGTCGCCCGTTCTCCGGCACCGACGACGGCGATGCTGCGTGGGGCGAAGAAGGGCGAGAGATCGCGGGTTGGTGCGGACATGGCGCGTCGTTGCAGCACAGGCGGAAGGAGAGAACAAGATGGCCGATCCGATCGAGCTTCTGATCCAGGGCCGCGCCCATGAGCTGGCGCCGGGCTTTGCCGTGCGCCGCGTCCTGCCGAGCGTGAAGCGCCGCACCGTCGGGCCCTTCATCTTTCTCGACCACTTCGGGCCGCTTGTCGTGCCGCCGGGCGGCGACGGGATGGAGGTGCGGCCGCATCCGCACATCGGTCTCGCCACGGTCACCTACCTGTTCGAGGGCGGCATCTTCCATCGCGACAGCCTGGGCTATGCTCAGGCGATCCGCCCGGGCGACGTCAACTGGATGACCGCCGGCAGCGGCATCGCCCACAGCGAGCGCACCGAGCCGGAGATGCGCCAAAGCGGCTTTCGCATGCACGGCGTCCAGACCTGGGTGGCGCTACCCCAGGCACACGAGGAAGCGCCGCCGACGTTCGAGCATGTGGCGGCGTCCCGGCTGCCGGCCTGGCAGGAAGGCGGCACGTCGCTGCGCCTGATCGTGGGCACTTACGCCGGGCGTACGGCACCGACGACCCATTTCTCGCCGATCTTCTATGTCGCCGCCGAGATGCCGGCGGCTGCCAAGATCGCCGTGACGCCCGACTATGCCGAACGCGGCATCTATATCGCGGCAGGCACGGCAACGATCGGCGATCGCCAGCTCGGCGTCGGCGATCTCGCCGTGTTGGCGGCCGGAGCCGCCGTCGATCTGGTCGCCGGTACCGACGGCGCCAAGCTGATGCTGCTGGGTGGCGCCGCGCTCGACGGTCCACGCCACATCTGGTGGAACTTCGTCTCCTCCTCGAAGGAGCGCATCGAGCGCGCCAAGGCCGACTGGAAGGAAGGCCGCTTCGCCAAGGTGCCGGGCGACCCCGAATTCATCCCGCTGCCGGAGCGCTAGGCGTGACGAGTGCGGAGCGGCATCTCTCGCTTTGGAAGCATGGGCTGGCGGTCGTGCCCGATGGCGTGTGGGATCGGACTGACCTGGAGACCCTTGTCCTGGCGGACAATGGGCTGACCGAGGTTTCCGAACGCATCGGCGACCTGCGCAACCTCCGCATGCTCGATCTGGGCCACAACAAGCTCCGCCAGATCCCGCCAAGCTTGGGCCAGCTCGAGCAGCTACGCGACTTTCTTTACCTGCACGACAATGAGCTTTCGACGCTGCCGCCCTCGCTCGGCCGCCTCACTCGCCTGCGTTACCTGAATATCAGCGAGAATGACTTCGACACTTTACCCGAGGCCGTTACCGGGATGACGGGCCTGCTCGAGTTGCGGGCCACGGACAATCGCCTGACGGGTCTTCCGGCGTCGATCTCGCGCCTCACGGCGTTGCGCGAGCTTCATCTGCGGAACAATCGGCTCGTGTCATTGCCCGACGTCATCGTTTCGTTGGCCGAGCTTCGGCAAATAGACCTCAGGGGCAATCCGATCATTCAGCTGCCCGAAAGCCTCCGGAAGCTGCCCCGCCTGGAGAAGCTCGATCTTCGCTGGGTAACCACGTTCAGTCCGCCGGCGTGGTTTGCCGAACTCGAAGATCGAGGCTGCGCCATCTACCTCTAAAGGGGACTTTGCGAGGCAATTAACTCGGGCAGATATAGCCTTCGCCGCTGGGATTCTTGAAGCAGCCGACCGATTGCGGCATCACGTGCTTGGGAATCCACAGCACGACGCTCGGCGCGAAGATCGTGAACACGATCGTGGCCAGAAACACGACATAGATCGGCAGCGCAGCTTTCAGCGCCCTGGAGAAGGCGACGCCCACGAACTTCGAGGCCATCAGCAGCACCAGGCCGTAGGGCGGCGTGATGAGACCGAAGGCTAGGGTGACGATCAGCACCACGCCCATGTGCACGGGATTGATGCTGCCTGCCTCGGTGAGCGAATTCACGAGCGGCATGAAGATGATGATGGTCGGCACCGGCTCGATGAAGTCGCCGATGATGGTGAAGAGCAGCACCAGCAGCAGCATGATCAGATGCGGATCGTTGCCAGCGAGGGATGTGATGGCGTCGGAGATCACGATCGCGCCGCGCAAGTAGGCCAACATCCAGCCGAAAGCCGTCGCCGCGGCGATGGTGATCAGGGGCAAGGAATAGATCAGGCCGGCATAG
Source organism: Alphaproteobacteria bacterium (assembly GCA_017308235.1). Taxonomy (GTDB): domain Bacteria; phylum Pseudomonadota; class Alphaproteobacteria; order Reyranellales; family Reyranellaceae; genus Reyranella. Next base: position 59,876 of record JAFKFL010000008.1, read on the forward strand.
CAGAAGTCGCGCGGCAGATTGGTGATGTGCTTGCGGTTCAGGAGCGGGATCACCACCAGCAGGATCCAGCACACGGCCACGACGCCCGCTTCCGTCGGCGTGAACCATCCGGTCAGGATGCCGCCCAACAGGATCACGGGGATCATGAGCGGCAGCGCCGATTCCTTGGCAGCCTCTGCAACCTGGCTGAAGCCTGCGCGCTTGCGTTGTGTACCGACGGGCCCGAAGAAATAGCAAAAGATCATCAGGCCAATGCCGATCATGAAGCCCGGAACGAAGCCCGCCATGAAGAGGCCGGCGATCGAGACGTTGCCGACCGCGCCGTAGACGACGGCAGTGATCGAAGGCGGCACCAGGGCTGCGATGGTCGAGGCGGCGGCGATGATGGCCGCGATAAACGGGGGATCGTAACCCTCGCGGCGCATTGAGACGCCCAATGTACGGCTCATGACCGCGACGTCCGCGGTGGTCGATCCCGACATCTCGGAGAAGAACATGCTGAACACGGCCACGACCTGGCTGAGACCGCCCTTCACGTGGCCGACCAGCGCCAGCGACAACCTGATCACGCGCTGCACGACATTGGCCGAGCTCATCAGCTCGCCGACCAGCAGGAAGAAGGGGATCGCGAGCAGCGCTTCGGAGTCTACGCCGTCGAACATCTTCTGCACGATGGCGGCGAAGGTGACGTCGGTGAAGGCGGCGCCGATTATCACGCCGGCGGTGAGCGAGAAAGCGACCGGCACGCCCATATAGCCAAAGAACAGGAACAGGAACGTCATGATGCCGAGGATGATGGCGGGGTTCATGACCCATTCAGTCCTGTGCCCGTCTTCTCGTCCTCGACTGGCTCCTCGAAGCCGTTTTTCCAGCCATTGACGAGCTGCTCGACCGAGAAGAGCGCGATCAGCGCACCGCTTATCGGGATCGCCGCATAGAGGGAGGCGATCGGTGTCATCGACGGCATGCGGAAGCTCGAAAAGCCGCGCAGGAAATTGAGGTAGCCATACCAGGCGAGGAAGAGGCCGACGCCGAACACGACCAGCCGGATCGCCACCTCGATCGCGAGCCGCGGACGCCCAGTGAGCGAATCACCCACTGCCGCGAGATAGAGATGATCATTGCGTCGTGTCGCCACGGCTGCGCCGATGAAGACACCATAGATGAAGAAGGTCGAAGTGACTTCCTGCAGCCAGAGCCACGGCGCGCCGATCGTGCGTGTGACGATGTCGAGCACGACCGAGAGGCTGAAAGCGGCGAGCGTGATGCCGCACAACACCATCAGGATCGCTTCAAGACGGTCGAGCGCTCGCCATTTCAGCTTCTGTTGCCGCGGGAGGACCAGCGCACGCTCATGATCCATCACTGAATCGCGCTGATCAGGTGCTGGATCTCCTCGGCATGCGGGCCGAGGTCGTGGGACATCTTCTCGAGATAAGGTTTGGCGACCGCGATGAAGCCTGACTTGTCGACATCGACGATCTTCACACCAATGCTCTTGAGCTTGGTTGCCGATTGATGCTCGAGCTCGAGCGCACGAGCCGGCTGGGTTTTGTTCACCTCGTCGGCTGCCGCCTGGACCCAACCCTTCTGTTCCGCGCTGAGGCTGGACCAGAGCTTGTCGCTCACCCAGATGAGGCTGTTGTTCGCCTCGTGCTCGCTCATCGAAAGGATGGGCGCCACCTCGTAGTGCTTGTTCACAAGATAAACGTTCACGCCGTTTTCGGCCGCGTCCACCACGCCGGTCTGCAGGGACGTGTAGACGTTACCGAACGGCATATGCACGGTCTGGGCGCCATAGGCGGGGAACATCGTGTCCTCCGTAGGCGTGGCCTGGACGCGTACCTTGACGCCCTTGATGTCTTCGATCTTGCGGATCTCGCGCTTGCTGTAGAGGCTGCGAAGACCGAGCGTGGCAAGGCCGATTACATGGCTGCCCTTGACCGTCTCTTCGATCATGTCGCGGACGGCTTTGACGACGGCAGCATCGGCCATCGCTTTCTTGAGGTGGTCCTCCGAGCGGAACAGGAAGTGCAGCGACATCACTCCCGACTCCGGCGCCACGGTCGCGGCATTGGCGGACGACGAGATGCAGAACTCAATGTCGCCCGCTTTCACGAGCTGCAGTACCTGTGGCTCCTGGCCGAGTTGCGCACCGGGATACTGATCAATCAGCATCGTACCCTTGCTGAGCTCCTTGAGCTTGCTCTCGAACAAGTCGCCCACGATGCCGTACCCCGTGTTCTTCGGCTGGTCATAGGCGAATTTGTAGTGATGGGTTTGTGCGGTTGCGGCCGTGGCGGCGAAGATTAGGCTCACGCCGAAGACGATCGCCGCCGAAACGCCGCCCAAGCGGACACTGGTCATGGTGTTTTCCCTCCCTCGTCGGCTGCCTGTGCCGGCAGCTCTGTTGAGGGAAGGTTGGCACTTCGCGCAGTGGACGACAACTGAAAGGAACGCGCCTAGGCTTTCTCCACGTTCCAGAACACGGTCACGGGCGAGGGGAGGTTGCCGGTGATGCCCTTGCGGCGAGCCATCGGCTGCACGTACTGGCCAAGCGGCACCGTGACGCCGAGATCCATGATGCGCTTTTGCACCTCTTCGGCGATGCGACGCTGCGTGGCCGGGTCGTTCGTGTGGAGGAAGCCCATGCGCAGCTTCTCGATCTCTTCGTCGAGCGGCCAGCCGAACTGGGCGCGATCGCCGGTCGTCTCGGTGTAGTGGTTGACGATCGGATCGGCCAGCAACACGGCCGAGGCCGCCGTCATGGCAATGTTCCAGCCGCCCTTGCTGGGCGGGTCCTTCTTGGCGCGCCGGCCGACCAGCGTCTGCCAGTCCATCGACTGCATGTCGACCTTGAAGCCGCCACGCTCCAGCAGGCCCTTGGCGACAGGCGCAAGGTTGGTGAGCACGGCAAGGTCGGTGGACTGCAGCAGGGTGATCGGCGTGCCGTCGTAGCCTGCTTCCTTCAGAAGCTTCTTCGAGGCCTCGAAGTTCGCCTCCAGGATGCCATCCATGCCGGCCGAGTTCTCGAGCGGCGTGCCGCAGCCGAACATTGCCTTGCAGACCTTGTAGTAGCGCGGGTCGCCGATCGTGGCCTTCAGGAAGTCCTCCTGCCGGAAGGCAAGTTCGGCGGCGCGGCGGATGCGCAGGTCGTTGGTCGGCGGCTGTTTCCAGTTGAAGCGCAGGATATAGGTGTTGCCGAGCGTATCTGGCGTGACGATCTCGATATTGCGATCCTTCTCGATCACCGGCAGCAGGTCGTGGCTCGGCTGCTCGAGCATGTCGATCTCGCCCGAGAGCAGGGCATTGATCGCCGTCTGTGAGTCGGGGATCGAGACCCATTCGACGCGCTCGAGCTTGACCACCTTGCCGCCAGCGAGACCTGAGGGCGGCTCGGCGCGCGGCACGTAGTCGGGATTGCGCACGTAGACGACCTTCTCGCCTGGCTTCCATTCGTCCCGCTTGAAGATAAAGGGGCCGCAACCGGTCGTGTCGGAGATCTGCTGGCTGATCGGCGTTTCGGCCACGCGCTTGGGCATGACGAAGAGGGGCACCGAGGCGGGTTTGGAGAGCGCCTTCAAGATCGGACTGAACGGCTCCTTCAGCGCGATCCGGAAGGTCCGCTCGTCGGGTGCGGTCATCTCCTGCATGGCCTTGGCCAGCAGGCCACCCACGGCATCCTTGTCCATCCAGCGCTTGATCGAGGGCGTGACATCGGCCGACGTGACAGGCGGTCCGTCATTCCACTTGAGCCCATTGCGCAGCTTGAAGGTCCAGACGAGCCCGTCGTCGCTCGTCGTCCAGCTCTCCACCATTTGCGGTCGCGGTTCGAGCTTATCGTCGGGCGCAAACAGCGTGTCGTAGATCATGTAGCCGTGGTTGCGGACGATGTAGGCGGTGGTCCAGATCGGATCGATGATCTTGAGGTCCGAATGCATCACCACGCGCAGCGTCTTCGCCGGCTGCTGCGCGAAGGCTTTGGTGGCCAGCAGCACGGCTGGTGTCGCGAGAAACGAACGACGCTGCATCTTTGTCCTCCCGAAATCTTATGTATGTGGGCACAGCTTAGCGGTGGCGCGCGAGGAACGTCTCCAGCAATCGGTTGAAGAATGCTGCTTGCTCGAAATAGGGCGAGTGGCCGCAGTCGGGAATGATATGGGCTTCCGCGTGCGACAGTCGGTCGGCAATGGGCCTGGCGAGGAAGGCCGGAAACACGACATCGTCTGCACCGCCGATCAGCAGCGTCGGCACCGGAAAGTCCTTGAGGTCAGCGAGCCGGCGAGTGGCGGTGCGCCCAAGCCCGGCACGTATCTTCTCCTTGTCGAGCGAGCCCGCCATCTCGTCGATGCTGCGGTAGAGGAGATGCAGCGCCGGCGAACGCTCGGCCGCGCCCGCGCCGACGGCCGGATGGATGCCGCGGGCAATCCCGTCGGCCACCGCGGCTCCAGCTTTCTTGGCCCAGGCATCGTATTCGGTGCCGCCGGATGGATCGCACTGGCGGCGGTCGAGCGTGCCCGCGGTCGAGCTCAGCACCAGCGCCTTGACCCGAGCGGCATGCGCAATCGCGTATTCGAGTACCGCCCAGCCGCCCATCGACTGGCCGACCAGGCGCACGTCGGCAAAACCGAGGTGATCGATCAGGGCGGCAAGATCGCCGGCATAGTCTGCCGGATCCGGACCGCCCGCGATCGCATCCGACGGCGCGAAGCCGCGATGGGCGAAGGCGACGCAAGTGTAATGCGGAGCAAAGTGGGCGACTTGCTGCCACCAGCTCAAATGATTGCCGCCCAGGCCATGGGCGAAGACCAGGGCCGGCCCGCTGCCGGTGACTTCGTAGTAGAGCGCGCCGAACGGCCGCTTCAATCGGCCTGCTGTGCGCGACGGTGCGTGATACGAACTCATGCCTGTCCTCTTCAGAAGAGGACCAGCCTAGAGCCCATGATGCCAAGCGGCCAGCGGCCGGCAGCGAACAGACGGAACTTGCTTTCGAAGGGCGAGTCCTCGCGCCCGCCAAGGCGCGCGACGGCGAGCTGGTACACGGCCTGCGCCGCGGCCCCGGCGGCGACATGGATCGAGGCGGGCGCGGCATGACCCATCCGGGCCGCGGCGGTGGCCGCCTTGCCATGCACCAGTTCGCCCGCGTGCGTGGTGAGTTCGGTGAGCGCCGTCCACAGCACGCGCTCGGCGTAACGGCCTTCGGCCTCGGCGAGCAACCTGCGGCGCAGCGTGTCTTCACGGTCCCACCAGCCCGAGGAATCAGGCTGCTGGAGCAGCCGTTCCGCCTCAGGCCAATCGCGCGCCAAGTCGATCTCGATTGGGCCGATGCCCAAGGCGGCGACATAGGCGCGGGCATCGGCCTGGTCGCCCTCGGTGAGCGGCTCGCCAAGGGCGGCGAACCACGACGCCGTCTTCACCTCGCCACGCAGGGACTCAAGCACAGTGCGCGGAAGGGCGATGGCGCCCATCGGTGTTACGCCGCTTCCCGGATCTCCGGCAGGGTGAGGCCGTACTTCGTCGCGACCTCGGTCGCGCGCTTCACATAGTCCTCGCGCATCTCGTCGTTGGTACGCTGCTTGATCTTCCATTTGCGGAAGATCTCGTTGTTCCTGGATTTCGAGCCACCGAAGAATTTTGGCAGGTAAGGCCAGTATTCGTCGACTGCTGCCTGCAGTGTCGCCTTGCCCTCCGGCGTCTTGATGAGCTCGGAAGTAAAGTCTTCGCCGAACTGCGCATGGAAGCGCTCTTCCGGCATGGTGGCGCGAGCGAGGTTGCGCAGCGGGTGGAAGGTGCAATGCAGCAGGTCTTCGACCTGCAGGATCTCGGCGAGGTCGGCCAGAAGCTTGATCGCGACGAACTCCTCCCAGGTCTTGAGCGGGAACTCGAAGATCGAGAGCGGCTTCTTGCCGGCGCCCGGGACCATGCGGTCCTCAGGAATGCCGATCTGCAGGCCGAGCTGCTTGAAGCGTACATGATGGCCATATTCCTCCATCGCCACGCGGCAGGTGAGCCACTTGGCGTAGGGTGTCGGCGCGTAGGCGATGGCAGGCTCGTCGAACACCTGCGCGCCGTAGAGTTCGTTGACGGCGTGGCTGATCACGAGCTTGGCGACCGCCTCGCGATATTCCTCGGGCGCATCCTTCAGCTCTTCGACGGTCTTCACGACAAGGTCGGTCATGGCGGGCTCCCTCAGACAAGAGGTTCGGTGTTGAAGGCTTCGAGATCGGTGGTGAGGTCGGTGAACTGGCCGGCAAGCTTGGCCACCAGGTCGTCGGCGAGCGCGGCAGGCTTCTCGACCTCGAGCCGGGCAATGGGGCGCGGCTGGCCAAACAAAAAGACCTCGCGGCCGCGCACGCCCAGAAGCTGGCCGGTGATGCCCTTGGCGGCCGGTGCGCAGAGCGCCGTCACCAGGTTTGCGACATGGTGGGCGCCGATCTTGAGGGCGCGTTCCTTGTAGGTCTTCTGTGCGTCGTTGGCTGGCTGGATGATGTCGGTGACGCGGGTGCGCGCAAAGGGCGCCACGGCGTTCACGGTGATCGCCGCGCGCTGCAGGTCCATCGCGGTGACTCGCGTGAGGCCAAACAGGCCTGCCTTGGCGCTGGCGTAGGCGGCCTGGCCGAGATTGCCGTAGAGGCCCGCCGAAGAGACGATGTTGATGATGCGGCCCCAGTCGTAGCCGCCTTTGCCGCCGCGGCCCGCCTTGCCCTGCTCGCGCATCACCGCCGAGGCGGCGTTGATCAGATAGAAGGGGGCAGAGAGGTTGTTGCGGATCACCGCGTCCCAGTCGCGCGGATCGGCGCGAAAGACGAAGGCGTCGCGCATGATCGCGGCATTGTTTACCACGATGTCGATGCCGCCGAACTGCTTCACCGCAGTCTCGACGAGCAGCCTGGCGACTCCGGGCGAAGCCACGCTTTCGGTGAAGGCGATCGCCTTCTTGCCAAGGGCAGCGGCAACCTCTCGGGCGGGTGCGGGATCGGCGCTGTCGCCGGCGACGGACGCGCCGACATCGGCCACGATCACATCAGCGCCTTGCGCGGCCAGTGCCTCGGCGATCGCCCGACCAATGCCGCGGCCAGCGCCGGTTACGATCGCCGAACGTCCATCCAGAAGTCCCGTCATAGTTCCGCTCCCGTCTTCTTGCCGGCACTCGCCATTTCGGCCGCGGTGTAGAACGCGTCGGCATGGACATCGATGCGCCGCATGCCGCGCTTCTCGAACAGTCTGGTCGCCGCCTCGACCATGACCGGCGGCCCGGCGAGGTAGGCCTTGCAGCCGTCGAACTCGTCGAAATCCTGGCCGACCGCCTCGTGCACGAAGCCCGTCCGCCACGTCCCGCCCATAGCTTCGCTCAGGACCGGCGTGAAGTGGAGGTTTTCGTGCTTTCGGGCCAGAGCCGCGAAGTGATCGTGCAGATAGAGGTCACGTTCGGTGCGGACACCGAAATAGAAGTAGATGTGCTGCGGCAGCGCCTTGGCGAGGGCGCGCTCGACGATCGACTTCAGGGGCGCCATCCCCGAGCCGCCTGCCACGGCGATGATCGGCCCGCGATGGGTTTCGCGCAAATAAGAGGTGCCGAAGGGGCCTTCGACCCGGACACTGTTGCCGACCCTCAGCGTCTCCGCGACGTAGGCGCTGGTCGTGCCGCCCTCGGTGCGGCGTACGTGAAACTCCAGCATGGGATCGCCCGGAACATTGGCCATTGAGTAATCGCGCGGCTGGCAGCCATCGAAAGTGACGGACGCATACTGGCCGGCCGAGAAATCGAACGGCCCGCCTGCCACGATCTCGAGTCGGACGCGCCGGATATCGTGTGTGGCATCGTCGAGCCCTGCGACCTTGCAGGTAAGCACGCGGCGGGGGTGGATAATCAGATCGTCCTCCTCAAGCCACGCCACCTCCGAGTCCTCCCAGGGGACGGCGCGACAGGCGAGGATCAGCCCGCGATCCTTCTCCTCGTCGGAGAGCGCAAACTCGGAATAGCCCTCCATCGAGACTTCGCCCTTCACCAGGTGTGATTTGCAGGCGCCGCAGTTGCCTGACTGGCAGCCATGCGGATAGGCGACGCCGGCCTCGAGGGCGGTCTCGAGGATCGTGGCGCCGGTCGGCACTTCGATGGTGCGGCTGGCCGGAACGATATGGACCTTGAAGCTCATGCCGAAACAACGCCTGGGAGGGCCGGGGGAGGACGGGGAGCGAATTTGTTTGCTCCCCAAACAATCTCCGTTTACCACTTGGGCCATGGCCAGTCCACCTGATCCGCAGAACGGCAAGCCGCCAGCCAGACCGCTCGATCGCGGCATCCTGCCCCAGCTTCTGGGCTACGGCCTGCGGCGCGCCCAGTCGGCGGTGTTCGCCGATTTCGCCGCCACTTTTGCCAAGGCCGGCGAAGCGCTGACGCCGGGCGAGTTCGGCCTGCTGGTGCTGGTCGAGCGCAATGCGGGGCTGAGCCAGATGGCGCTGGCCCGGGCGCTTTCCATCGATCGTTCGACACTTGTCCCCATCCTGAACCGCCTGCAGGCCCGTGGGTTGCTGCTGCGGCATGCGTCGCCAACGGACGGGCGGACCCACGCGCTGGCGCTCACGCCCGCGGGTGAAAGGGCGCTGGCGAAGTTCGCGCGGCTCGTGAAAGCGCATGAAAAGCGGATCGGCTCAAACCTTTCGGCGACCGAAATGCGCATGCTGATCGAGCTTCTGGAGAAAGTGCACGCTGCCGCCGGTTCGCTATAGTCCGCGGCGCCATGAATTCCGCCCATCCCGACTTCGCCCATGTCGACTCAGCATCCGCGACCGACGCGGATCTGCTCAAACTCCTGCAGGCGTCGCCCGGCAACCCGGTGAAGACGCTGAACGGCAAGCTGATCGACATCGATTCAGCGCGCGGCATTGCGCGCATGCAGTTCGAGATCGTGCCAGCCTTCTGCCACACGCAGGGCAAGGTCTGTCAGGGCGGCTTCCTTACCGGGATGGTCGACACGGCCATGTCGATGGCGGGGTTCGCCAAGGGCAAGCTCCTGGTCGATGTGCCCACGCTCGAGATCAAGGTCAGTTTCCTCGAGGCCATGGGCCCGGGCGTTGTCTTCGCCGAAGGCCGCGTGACGCGCTGGGGCGGCTCGGTCGGCTTCCTCAATGGCGACTTAAAGGACGAGAAAGGCCGGCTGATCGTGCACGCGACCTCGACGATCAAGATCGTGCGGCTGAAGCGCTAGACGTCGCTGCCGCCGCCGGCCTTCAGGCGCGCGACTTCTTCCTCCAGTTCTTTGACGCGGGCGATGAGCTTGTTCACGGCGGGCGCGATCTCGGCCTCGCTGTAGCGCGGCAGGATGTGCTGGGGGCAATTCACGTCCCACGCCTCGACGGTGAACACGACGGCGCGCTGAGGCTTTGCCTTGTAGGTGGGATCGACCAGCCGCTCCATCAGCTCGAGATCGCCTTCGACGATGCGCGCGCGGCCCCAGAACTTCAGCCGCTGTCGCGTGGCGAAGTGGGGGATGAAGATATGGGCGCGGTCGTTTTCGCGCAGATGGCCGAGCGTGATGTACTGCCGATTACCGGCAAAGTCGGCGAAGGCGAGGGTGTGCGTGCCGATCGGCTTTAGGAAGCCGGCCGGTCCGCCCTTGTGCTGGATGTAAGGCCGGCCGTCGGCGCTGGCGGTCGCAAAGAAGAAGGTATCGATCGCCTGCAGGAACTCTCGGAGATTGTCATTGATCTCCGTCTGCCAGTCGCGACCTTCGAAGCCGGCGCGCGATCCGAGACGCGCCTGCTCCGCCTTGACCGCCGGCGAGAACAGGACGTCTTCGGCATCGCTCATGGCTAACCCAATCTCTTACCCAGTTGTCCGGCCACTTCCTGGATGAACTGCCAGGCGACGCGGCCCGATCGTGAGCCGCGTGTCACCGACCATTCGATCGCCTGCTTGCGCAGCGCCTCGACCGGCACGTCGAGATCATAGTGGCGGGCATAGCCCTCGATCATCGCGAAAAACGTGTCCTGGTCGGCATTGTGGAAGCCGAGCCACAGGCCGAAGCGGTCGGAGAGCGAGACCTTCTCTTCGACAGCCTCCGACGGATTGATGGCTGTCGAGCGCTCGTTCTCGATCATGTCGCGCGGCATCAGATGGCGACGGTTGGAGGTGGCGTAGAACAGCACATTTTCAGGCCGCCCCTCGATGCCGCCGTCGAGCACTGCCTTCAGCGACTTGTAAGCGGCGTCCTGGCCGTCGAACGAAAGATCGTCGCAGAACACCATGAAGCGGCGTTCGCTCTCGCGCACACGACCAAGGAGGATGGGGAGCGACGGGATGTCCTCGCGGTGGATCTCGATCAGCGCCAGCGGGCCGGGCGGGCCGCCCATCTCGCGGTTCACCTTGGCGTGGGTCGCCTTCACGATCGAGCTCTTGCCCGCGCCCCGCGCGCCCCAGAGCAGCGCATTGTTGGCCGGCAGGCCCTTGGCGAAGCGCCGAGTGTTTTCCAGCAAGGTGGCTTTCTGGCGATCGATGCCCTGGAGGAGGTCGAGATCGACCCGGTTGACCCGCTTAACCGCTTCGAGCCGATGACCCATGGCGTGCCATACATAGGCCTCAAACTCGGCCATGTCGGCGCTGGGTGGCTCCGCCGGCGCGAGGCGGTCGAGGGCCTCGGCGATACGTGAAAGCGTTGCTTTAAGGTCTTGATCCATCGTTGCCTAAAGACGTCGGGAGCGTAAGAAAGGGGGCGACCATATCGCCCGGCGCTTGCGTTGCAAAGCGGCTGCGGACCGCTATAGTCCGCGCGCTTTTCGACGGCCGGAAGAATCGGAGCAGACGATGTTCATTACAGAGGCTTGGGCACAGGGCGCGGGAGCGGGCGGCGGCTCTGATTTCATGCTGCAGCTCTTTCCGCTCGTCCTGATCTTCGTCGTCTTCTATTTCCTGCTGATCCGCCCGCAGCAATCGAAGATGAAGGCGCAGAAGGAAATGCTGGCCGGCGTCAAGCGCGGCGACCGCGTGGTCACCGGCGGCGGCATCATCGGCCTCGTCACCAAGGTGATCGGCGAGAACGAGCTTCAAGTGGAGCTCGCCGAGGGCGTGCGGGTGCGCATCATCAAGCAGACCATCACTGACATCCTGACGCGCGGCGAATCGGTGCGTGGCGCGAAGGACTCTGAGGAGGACGAGAAGCCGTTGCTGCCGCAGCCGGCACCGGGGACGCAGGAGAGGAAGAGCCTGCTGGGTAGTCTGTTCGGAAAGAAGTAGGAGACGGAAAGCATCGGCGGCATCGCAAGGTAATCGGGAATGCTCAACCTTCCGCGGTGGCAGACCATCGCCATCATCATCTTCACGGCCCTGGCCGGCTTCTTCGCGCTGCCCAACATCCTGCCCGAGTCCGTGGATGACCTGTTGCCGAAGTGGTACGCGCAGAACCGTATCAATCTCGGCCTCGACCTGCGCGGCGGCGCGCATTTCCTGCTCGAGGCCGATCTGCGCGGCGTGCTGAACGAGCGCATGACCAACATGGCCGATTCGGTGCGCAGTGAGCTGCGCAAGAAGCAGGTCGCCTTCAAGGAGGTCGTGGCCGAGCCCAACGGCCATGTGACGGTGGAACTGCGCGACGAGGCCCAGCGCGCCACCGCGATCGAAACGATCCGCACGGTCGATCCCAGCTTGGTGACGGCGGGAGCAGGGCCGACGATCGACGTCAGCTTTTCCCCGCAGGAGCTCACGCGCAAGCGCAAGGAAGTCATCGACCAGTCGATCGAGATCCTGCGCCGGCGCGTCGACGAGACCGGTACCATCGAGCCCACGATCGTGCGCGAGGGCGACGACCGGATCCTGCTTCAGGTCCCGGGCATCAAGGACACGACCGATCTCAAGCGAAAGATCAACCAGACGGCCAAGCTCACCTTCCATCTCGTGAACGAGGACGTGGCGGCCGCGAGCGGTGGCGGCCTGCCGGCAGTGCTGCCACCCACGACCTTCCTGGTGCCGACGCGCGAAGGCATGCAGGCGCTCCGGGCCTCCAATCCCAAGGCGTTCGACGAGATCCAGAGCGCCAATCCGCGGCTGACGCCGGAGCAGATCTGCCGCCGCTACCATCCGCCCTGCCTGCCCGTCTTCAAGCGCGTGGTGGTGGGCGGCGAGGATCTCGACGACGCCAAGGCGACCTTCGAGAACCAGTCGAACGGCGGCCGGCCGATCATCAGCTTCACCTTCAATGCCGCAGGTGGCCGCTCGTTCTGCGCCGCCACGCGTCAGAACATCGGCAAGCGGCTCGCGATCCAGCTCGACAACGAGATCATCAGCGCGCCGGTGGTCCAGAGCGCGATCTGCGGCGGCAGCGGCATCATCACCGGCGTCTTCACGCCGCAGCAGACGCAGGAGCAGGCGCTGCTGCTGCGCTCGGGCGCGCTGCCGGCGACGCTCACCATCATCCAGGAAAGCACGGTCGGCGCCGACCTTGGCGCCGATGCCATCCATGCCGGCACGGTCGCGGCCCTGGTGGGCACCGGGCTTGTCATGTTCTTCATGTTCGGAACCTACGGTCCGTTGTTCGGCGGCTTCGCCAACCTCGCCATGGGCGTCAACCTGCTGCTGGTGCTGGCCGGTATGTCGGTGCTCGGTGCCTCGCTGACACTACCTGGCATTGCTGGCCTCGTGCTCACGGTCGGCATGTCGGTCGATTCCAACGTGCTGATCTACGAGCGCGTGCGCGAGGAGCGGGCCAATGGCCGCTCGGCGCTGGGGGCGCTGACCGCCGGCTATGAACGCGCCCTGACGGCGGTCATCGATTCGAACTTCACGGCGTTGATCGCCGGTGTCCTGCTGTTCGGCTTCGGCTCCGGCCCGATCCGCGGCTTCGCGACCTCGCTGTCGCTCGGCCTGCTCACCCATCTCTTCACCGCTACGGTCTTCACCCGCATGCTGCTCGCGACCTGGATGCGCTGGCGGCGGCCGACCGAACTCACGCTCTGAGGCCGCGTCATGCTGTGGAAGCCTCATCATATCGTTCCTGCCCACACGAAGTTCGACTTCATGGGCAAGCGCGTCTGGGCGCTCGGGCTCTCGACGCTGATCAACATCCTGTCGCTCGTCGGCGTCTTCACGCTTGGCCTGAACTTCGGCATCGATTTCGAAGGCGGTATCGCCATCCAGGTCCGCGCCAAGGAGGGAGCAATCCAGCTCGAGGAGTTGCGCACCACCACCGCGGCGCTTGGCCTCGGCGAGGTGTCGCTGCAGTCGTTCGGCGACAAGAGCAGCGCGCTGATCCGCGTCCAGCGCCAGGAAGGCAACGCCGAGTGCGTGGCGCACGCCGACACAGTCATGAAGCGGCGCGTTGGCAACGGCTGGAGCGTCAAACCGGGTCCCGAGGGCAAGGGTGACGTCGTCTTCACGTCGCCGAGCCAGCTCGACTCGATCGGCTGGCGTGACGCGGTGAGCCGCGTCGGACTGACGGTGCTCGAGCGCGAGCTGCCGCGCGGCAACACGAACACCGCCAAGATCGACATGACGCCCGAGCAGCGCGCCGAATGGTGCCAGCAGGTGGCGATCAAGGTCGTCGACGATGCGATCAGCAACAAGTACGACATCCGCGGTACCGAATCGGTCGGCCCCAAGATCGGGGCGGAGCTGATGCACAGCGGCATCATCGCGGTGCTGGCGACGCTGGGGGCGATCGCCATCTACATGTGGTTCCGCTTCGAATGGCAGTTCGGTGTCGGCGCCCTGATTTCGATGCTGCACGACGTGATCTCCACGATCGGCATCTTCGTGCTGTTCCGGCTCGATTTCAGCCTGACCGCCCTTGCTGCGGTGCTGACCATCGCCGGCTATTCGATCAACGACACCGTCGTGGTGTTCGACCGCGTGCGCGAGAACATGCGCCGCTACAAGAAGCTGGGGCTGGTCGACCTCCTGAACCTCAGCATCAACGAGACGCTGTCGCGTACAGTGATGACCTCGATCACGGTGTTCGTCGCGGTGGCGGCGCTGGTGATCTTCGGCGGACCGGTGCTCTACAGCTTCTCGATCGCCATGCTGTGGGGCGTCATCGTCGGCACCTATTCCTCGATCTGGATCGCCTGCGCGGGTCTGGTCTATCTGAAGCTCAGGCCCGAGCAGCTCCGGCGAGACGAAGAGGGCGCCGCCAAGGCCAAGGCGTGAGCCCGTCGAAGGGCGGCCCCGACGACAAGACCTTGCCCACGCCCGATCCGGCGCAGGTGCAGGTGATCCGGGCCTATGGCCCGGGCCGTTTCGTGATCGGCGAGCAGGAGTGGCGGGAGCCGGTGCTGGTGACGCCTGCGGCCACATCCGCCTGGACCGTGACGCGCGCGGAAGACCTCACGCCGTCCAGCCTGGCCACGTTGCGTGATGGACCGACGCCAGTCGAACTGCTGGTGCTCGGCTGCGGCAGTCGCGCGGTTTTCCTGCCGCCAGCTCTTCGCGCCGAACTGAAGGCGGCCGGCCTGTCGGTCGAAGTCCTGGACACCGGGTCGGCCTGCCGTACCTATAACGTGCTGGCGGCCGAGGGCCGCCGCGTCGCTGCCGCGCTGATCCCGCTTTAAAGAAAACGGGGCCCGTAGGCCCCGTTCCCGTTCGCCCTTGTGCTCCGGACGCTCTGGTGATCAGACAAAGCCGCCGTGGCTTTGCGCGGCCATGCAATAGAGCATGCCGATCGAGAACATGGTGTTGAAGCGGCTGGCGTAGAGCGCGATCGGGCCGGCCTTGGCCTTCTCCTCGGCCGTGGCCTCGACCAGCCCCAGGATCTTCTGCTGGTTCGGCCAGATGAGGAACCAGACGTTGAAGGCCATGATCAGCGCCATCCACATGCCGATGCCGATCGGGTAGAACGGCTTGCGCAGCAGGAGCGCGTCGACGATGTAGCCGTTCATCCAGGCGAGCAGCAGGCCGGTGATCACGGTTGCCAGCGCGCCGTAGCGGAACCAGAAGAGGGCGCTGGGGGCGATGAACTTGGTGACCGCGGTGCGGCTTTCGACCGGCTGGATCTTCGGCATGGTCGGTACCTGCACGAAGTTGAAGTACCAGAGCAGGCCGATCCACATCACGCCGCTGATGATATGGAGCCAGCGCATGCAGAACGTGGCCCAGGAATGGTTGAAGTGGATCGTGTCGCCCGATGTCGCTGCGACAACGGCGATGATGATGATCAGGACGATGACGCCGGCTGCGACCGTACGTCCCAAGGAAGTGAACACTGCGCCCATATTGAATTTCTCCCCTATCTCATTGAAGGGACTGGCGTTTCTTTCTCGGAACCATTCTAAGCGAGGGGGCTCCTGCGATCAACGGTCGCAGATGAACGTTTATCCCCCGCGAGCTGACCGCGCGTGAGCCAGCCCTACCGCGCTCCCGAAGCCTCGCATCGCTATGTGCTCAACACGGTGCGCGAGGCCGATCGCGACCGTTTCCTGGCGGCACTGTTCGCGCCGGAGCCCGCGCGTACGGGCCTGATGGCGCTGTTGGCATTCGATCACGAACTCGGCCGCGCTCATGCGGTGACGCGCGAGCCGCTGTTGGCTGAGATCCGCCTGCAATGGTGGCGCGAGGCGGCAACGGAGGCGGCAGGATCCGGCAAGCCGAGAGCGCAACCCGTAGTCGAATCGCTCAGCGAAACTGTGCGCCGGCACGGCCTGACGCCGGAGAGAATGATCGCGCTGATCGATGCCCGCGCGGAGGAAATCGAAGGTCCGCTCGACGTCGTGCGGACCGGCACGGCTTTCGCTGATCTCGCGCTCGCCGTATTGGGCGTCGACGATGCGATGACCCGCAAGGCTGCGCACGCCGTCGCCGCCGCCGGCCTGATGGGCGAGGGGGAGGAGCGCCGCGCGGTGCTCCTCGAGGCGCGCGCAGTAGGCAAGGTCGACCTTGCCGCGCTGCCCATCTTGCTTCCGGCTCGGCTGCTCGATCGACCGATGACGGCCTGGCGCAAGCCGCTCGCTCTATGGTGGGCGGCGCGTCGCGGCCGGTGGTAAGAACGGCACTGAAGCAGCCAAACCAGGAGGCGACGTGGCACGGGTCAAGGCGAACGGCATCGAGATCGAGTACGAGGCGACCGGCAACAAGAGCGATCCGGCGTTGCTGCTGGTGATGGGCTTGGGCGCGCAGCTCACCATCTGGCCAGATTCCTTGTTCCAGGGGCTGGCGCAGCGCGGCTTCTACGTCATCCGTTACGACAACCGCGACACCGGCCTGTCGACCGACTTTGGCAAGTGGGGCGTGGCCGACGTTCCGGCGGCGATCCAGAAGGTGATGCGCGGCGAGAAGGCTGCCACTCCTTATTATCTCAACGATATGGCGGCCGACGCGGTCGGGCTCCTCGACGCTCTCGGGATCGAACGCGCGCACATGGTGGGTGCGTCGATGGGCGGCATGATCGTGCAGATCGTGGCGGCGCTCTATCCGCAGCGCACGCGCTCGATGGTGTCGATCTATTCTACCAGCGGCCGGCCCGGCCTGCCGCAGGGCAAGCCTGAGGCGCTGGCGATGTTGGGCTCCCAGCCCGACGGGACCAGCCGCGAGGCGCGCGTGCTGCACGGCATGAAGCTGCGCCACACGATCGGCAGCCCCGCCTATCCCATGCCGGAGGCCGAATTGCGCACCTTCGTCGAGAAGAACGTCGATCGCCGTTACTATCCGGAAGGTGCGGGCCGGCAGTATCTCTCGATCGTCGCGTCAGGTGATCGTGTCGAGCTCCTGAAGACGGTCAAGGTGCCGACACTGGTGTTGCATGGCGAGGACGATCCGCTGCTGCCTGTAGAGGGCGGCCGCGACGTCGCGAAACTGGTGCCGGGTGCCGAGATCCAGACTTATCCCGGCTGGGGCCATGACTTCCCGAAGGAGCTGATCCCGACCCTGGTCGATCGCATCGCCGGGTTTTGCAAGGCGGCCAAATAGCCGGACCCGGCGCAACATCCTCATTGTCATCCCGAGCGCAGCGAGGGACCTTTCTGGATCAGTAAAGATCCCTCGGCCTTCGGCCTCGGGATGACACGGGTTGGTTGTCCGGGAAAGCGATCATGAAGTTCGGCATCTTCTACGAGCATCAGTTGCCGCGGCCGTGGGGCCCGCGGAGCGAGTACCAGCTCCTGCAGGATTCGCTGGCCCAGATCGAGCTCGCTGACCGGCTGGGCTACGACTATGCGTGGGAGGTCGAGCACCACTTCCTCGAAGAATACTCACATTCGTCCGCGCCCGAGGTGTTCCTGGGCGCGGCGAGCCAGCGGACCAAGCGCATCCGGCTGGGCCATGGCGTGATCCAGCTCACCACCAACCAGCCGCATCGGGTCGCCGAGAAGGTCGCGACGCTCGATCTGCTCTCCGGCGGCCGCGTCGATCTCGGCATGGGCGAGGCGGCGGGTCCGGCCGAGCTTCATCCCTTCAATATCAAGGTGCGCGACAAGCGTGAACGCTGGGAAGAGGCGGTGAAGGCCATCGTCCCGATGTTCACCAAGGAAAGCTGGGAGTTCCACGGCCAGTACTACGACTTCGAAGCGCGCAATGTGATTCCCAAGCCCTTCCAGAAGCCGCATCCGCCGCTCTGGGTCGCCTGCTCCAACATCCAGACCATCGGCAAGGCCGGTGAATGGGGCATGGGCGCACTGGGCTTCACCTTCGTCACGCCCGAGGCGGCGCGTGCCTGGGTGCACAAGTACTACAATAATCTTTTGAACAATTCGCGGAAGCTCACTGACTATCCCAGCAATCCCAATGTCGCGATGGTGTCGGGCTTCATGTGTGCGCCCACCGACGAAGAAGCCGAGGCGAAGGCGGCCGGCTGGACGTTCTTCATCTTTGCGCTCTCGTACTATGGCCGCAAAGGCGTCGACGCGCCGGGCACATCCGATCTCTGGAAGGAATATCAGAGCTGGAAGGGCGGGCCCGAGGAGAAGAAGGCACTTGAATCGGGCCTGATCGGCTCGCCGGAAACGATCGCCAGGAAGCTGCGCCAGTTCCAGCAGAGCCGCGTCGACCAGGTGATCCTGCTGAACCAGGCCGGCAAGACCAGCCACAAGGATATCTGCGAATCGCTCGAGCTGTTCGCGAAGGAAGTGATGCCGGAGTTCCACGCCGCCGAAGCCGAGCACGCCGCGTGGAAGCAGAAGGTGCTCGACGGCGAGATCGTGCTCGAGGATCTCGATGTCGGCAAATACGACATCTACAGCCATCAGAACGAGCACATCGTCCGCCTCACGCCCGAGCAGCTCAAGGCGAAGATGGCGGAGAAGGAAGCGCTCGCGAAGCGAGCCTGACATTGAGGCACGTTCCGGTCTTGATCGCAGGAGGCGGCCCGGTCGGAATGACCCTCGCGCGCACGCTGGCGCTGTTCGGCGTGCGGTGCCTCCTGGTCGAGCGCAACCCGTCGACCACGCGGCATCCCAAGATGGACATCACCAACGGCCGCTCGATGGAGCTGTTCCGCCGCCTCGGCGTTGCCGACAAGCTGCGCGCGGTCGCGGTGCCAGAGGAGAACTGCTTCGACGTCTCGTGGGTCACATCGCTTGCCGTCGAGCACGGCGGCCGGGAGCTGCATCGCTTCCGCTATCCCTCGGCGGCCGAGAAGCGCATCGAAATCCGCAATCGCAACGACGGCACCCAGCCGCGCGAGCCCGCGATGCGCGTGAGCCAGGTGATGATCGAGCCGGTGCTGCGCGAGGCGATCCTGCACCATCCGTTCGTCGAGGCGCGCTGGAGCGTGGGTTTCGAGGATTTCGTGCAGGACGGCGAGGGCGTCACGGCGACCCTGCGCCATAGCAAGACGGGCGTGACTGAGCAGGTGCGCTGCGATTACCTCGCGGGCTGCGATGGCGGCTCCAGCCTCGTGCGTGACAAGCTGGGCATCGCGCTCGAAGGCAAGGCAGCGGTCTCGCACCGCTACATGATCCACTTCCAGTCCGATGCGCGCGAGCTTCTGCAGGCCTTCGGAGTCGCCTGGCATTACCAGACCGACAAGGGCACGCTGATCGCGCAGGACGACAAGGATACCTGGACCCTGCAGACGCGCCCGCCATCGGACGTCGTGCCCGATACGATCGACCCCAATCCGCTCCTCGATGCCTGGGCCGGCCGCGCGTTCCCGCGCAAGATCCTGGTCGCCAACCCCTGGTTCACGCATCTGCTGCTGGCCGAGCGGTACGGGCAGGGCCGCGTGTTCCTCGCTGGCGATGCCGCGCATCAATACATTCCGACCGGTGGTTATGGCATGAACACCGGCATCGGCGATGCGATCGATCTCGGCTGGAAGCTCGCGTCGGCTGTCAAAGGGTTCGCGCTTCCGGGCCTGCTCGCCTCCTATGAACGAGAGCGCCAGCCGGTGGGCTTGCGCAATCGCGCGGCCTCGGGTCGGCACACCGATGTGCGGATCAAGATCGGCGAGCTCTATCAGAAGGAGCGCGACCCGGATGCGCTTGGGCGCGGCATCGCCGCACTGGGCAATGCCGAGAACGAGAGCTGGGGCATCGAGTTCGGCTATCGCTACGACGGCGTCGAGGGCGATCCGCTGGTCTACGCACCCACGACCGCGCCCGGCGCGCGCTTGCCCAGCATCTTTCTGCGCGACGGCTCGGCGCTCTATGACAAGCTCGGCCCGTGGTTCACGCTGCTGCGCTTCGGCGATGCCGATCCGTCGCCCTTGATCGATTCTGCGCCGGCGCCACTCGAAACGGTGATCGTCGACGACCCCGCGCTCGCGGCGACCTACGAAGCGAAGCTCGTGTTGGTGCGTCCCGACACCCATGTCGCTTGGCGCGGCAATGCCTGTCCGGATGGCGCCGCGGTGTGGCGTCGCGTCCTGAACGGGGAGCTGACGTGAGCTTGCGCGTGGCGATCATCGGCGGCGGGATCGGAGGCCTTTCGGCCGCCCTGCATCTCCTGAAGGCCGGGCTCGACGTCCATGTCTACGAGCAAGCGGCACGCATCACGGAGATCGGAGCCGGCATCCAGATCAGCCCCAACGCCTCGCGGCTGCTGCAGCGGCTCGGGCTCAGGCCCGCGATGGACGCGATTGGTGTACGGCCCCTTGCGGTGCATCAGCGTCGCTGGGACGACGGCCGCACCCTGCAGCGCGCGACAGTTGGGCTTGAGGTCGAAACGACCTTCGGTGCGCCGTATTACCATTTCCATCGCGCCGATCTCGTGACCCTTTTGGCGGACGCGATGCCGCCAGAGCGGCTGCATGTCGGCCACAGGCTGATCGACCTCGCGCAGAAAGACAGGCGCGTGACGGCGCGGTTCGAGAACGGCGCCACGACCGAGGCCGATCTTCTGGTCGGTGCAGACGGCATCCATTCACGCGTGCGCACGCTGCTGTTCGGCCCCGAGAAGCCGCGCTTTACCGGCTGCGTCGCCTGGCGTGGGCTGGTGCCGGCGGAGCGCATCAAACATCTCGACATCGAGATCGCCTCGCACAACTGGATGGGGCCGGACGGCCATGTCGTCCATTACTGGGTCGCGGGCGGGCAAATGATGAACGTGGTCTGTGTCGTCGAGCATGGCGACTGGACGCAGGAATCCTGGACCGATCGGGGCGAGGTGGCCGATGTGCTGGCGCGCTACGACGGCTGGCATCCGACCGTGCGCGGCCTGATCGGCGCCTTTCCCGAGACCTTCATCTGGGCGCTGCACGATCGTGCCGAGCTGCCGCGCTGGAGCGACGGCCGCGTCACGCTTCTGGGCGATGCCTGCCATCCCATGCTGCCCATGATGGCGCAAGGCGCCGCGCAATCGATCGAGGATGGCGCGGCGCTCGCCTCGCTCCTCACGGCGACGCCCGACGACATTGCGCGCTCGCTCGCCTGCTACGAAGCCGTGCGCAAGCCACGCGCCACCAGGCTGCAGCAGGCGAGCGCCGCCAACCGTACGCGCTTCCATCTCCACGATGGCGAGGCGCAGCGCGCTCGCGACGAAGCGCTCGCCACTTCGGGTGACCGCTCGATCGCCAACATTGGCTGGCTCTACGCCCATGACGCGGCCGACGTACAATAACGAACGGGAGGAACCGAGATGATCGAAGTGAACGGCATGGCGCACGTCATTCTCACGGTCAGCAACTGGGAGAAGGCGCGGGCCTTCTATGCCGAGCTGCTGCCCTTCCTCGGCCTCAAGAAGGTCTACGACGGCAACAACTTCCTCTATCACGTGGGCGGCCGCACCGCGGTCGGCATCCAGCGCTGCGCCGACGAGCATGCGGACGCGCGCTTCGTGCAGAACCGCGTCGGCCTGCATCACTTCTGCATGCGGGCGCGCACGCGCGAGGATATCGACAAGATCGCCGAGAAGTTGCGCGCCATGGGTGCCCACATTGATCGCGGTCCCATGGAGGGCACGTGGGCGCCCGGCTACTACTTCCTGGTCTTCGAGGATCCTGACGGTATTCGCCTCGAAGTGAACTTCATTCCCGGCAAGGGCCTGCTCGCGACCGACCCGCCGCTCAACCCCAGCTTCGATCCGAACTGGAACCAGAATTATCCGTAACGATAGTCGAGCACAGCCATCGCGGCCGGCAGTTCTGGAACGATCCCGCGACGCGTCGCGATGGCCCAGTCGCCGTCGTAGTAGTGGGTGAGGATGTCGTCGTAGCGAAGCGTTTGGGCCACATCGGGCAGGGCATGGAAGCGCTTCGTCAGCGCCGACAGGTTCGGATAGTCCGCAAGCCGCTTGCGGCTGGCGCGGAACAGCGGATTGTAGACGGCATCGAAGCGTGCGAGCGGCGGGAAGGCCAGGACATCGGCGATCGTCGGCTGATCGCCAAGCAGGAACGGCCGGCCATCGCCCAGCCTGACCTCGAGGCCGTCGAGACAGTCGAACAGCTCGTCCATCGCCGTCGTGTATTCCGCCTGGTTCCGTGCGCCTGCGACAGTGTAGACGCCGACGGCGAGGCAACGGGAAATGCGCTGGTTCAATTCGTCTAGCTCGGAGCGAAGCGGCGCGGGAGCGAGATCGACGGAGACATCGCCGCCGACGCCGTCGAACGCCCTGTTCAGCATCATCGCGATGTCAAAGGACTCGTTGTTGACGATGCGTCGCGCCTGTTTGTCCCAGAGCACGGGAACGGTGACCTTGCCGGTATAGTCGGCCCGCGATACCTGGTAGGCCTCGTGCAGTGCGCGGAAACCGTTGCCGGCGCCGTCTACAGTCGACTGCGAGGTATCGGCGAACACCCAGCCGTCCGGCGTGTTCCAGATCGGATGGACGACAGACATGCCAACGACGCTCTCCAGACGCTTCAACGCGTGAACGAGGATCACGCGGTGCGAGAATGGGCAGGCGTAGGAGACGTAGAGGTGATAGCGGCCGGCTTCCGCAGGATAGCCGGACGAGCCGTCCGACGTTACCTGGTCGCGGAAGCCGCCGGTGTGGATCATCCTCTGCGCTTCGAGCTCGGGCGTGGGCTGGGCATCGCCCCGCCAGACCCCGTTGATCATCAGTTTCATTGGCGGCTCGCTAGAGTTTGGGATGTCGGCGATGCCAATCCGTCGCCTGCTGATAGGCGTGACCGGCTTGCACCAGCAGCGCTTCGTCGAGATGGTGGCCCACCAGTTGGAACGAGAGCGGAAGGCCCTTCTTGGTGAAACCGCCGGGCAGGGTGAGGGTCGGACTGCCCGACATGTCGAAGGGCGTGGCAAAACGCAGGAAGGCCGCGAGCTCGTCCGGCTGCGTGAAGAGCTCGGCTTCTTCCGCGAGCGTGAAGTCGACGAGCGGCTGGGTGGGGATGAGCAGCAAATCGATATCGGCGAACAACGTCGCCAGCGCGCCACTGAAGGCAAGCCGGGCGTGATGATGGTTCATCAGATCGAGGGCCGTGACGGTGCGGCCATGGTCGATGATCCCGGCGACCGTGCCGCTCGCAGATGGACCGTATTCCGAGGCACGCGCGGGATGGGTCGCCGCATGAACGATGGCGGCCTCCACGCCCGTATAGTCCCCCCAGGCGGCCGCGACGGCGTTATGGTCCGGCAGCTTCACTTTGCGGATCGTGGCGCCCTGGCCTTCGAGGAGGCGACGCACCCCGTCCAGCGCGTCGACGATTTCGGCGTCGACGCCGGTTTCGTTGTAGGCGGAGTCGATGCCGATCCTCAGGCCTCGGACTCCCTTGTCGAGCACGGCAAGATAGTCGGGCACCGGCGCCGCAAGCGTCGTGGGATCGTTGGGATCGAGGCCTGCGATAGCGCCCAGCATGGCGCCGGCATCCGCCGCGGACCGCGTCATCGGGCCGATGTGATCCAGGCTGGGCGCGAAGGCAAACACGCCGTATCGGCTGACGCGGCCCCAGGTCGGCTTCAGTCCGGTGATGCCATTCGCAGAGGCGGGATAGCGGATCGAACCGCCCGTGTCGCTGCCAAGCGCCCCAAACGTGAGACCGGCAGCCGTCGCAACGCCTGAACCGCTGGACGACGCGCCGGCGTAATAGTCCGGGTTCCATGGGTTCTGCGGCACTGGCACGGTCGGATGGTGCTTGGCGAAAGCGCCCTCGGTGAGCTGCAACTTGCCCAGCAGCACCGCGCCGGCGTCGGCAAGCCGTTTCACGACGGTCGCATCGAAATCAGGCACATGCTTGGCGTGCAGCGGCATGCCGGCGGCCGTCACGATGCCCGCCGTGTTGCAGAGATCCTTGACGGCGATCGGCACGCCGTGCAGCGGCCCGCGATGCTTCCCGGCCGCAATCTCTGATTCAGCCGTCTTGGCCTGCTGCATGGCGAGGTCGGCGGTCACTGCTGCGTAGGAATGCAGCGACGGATCGAGCCGGGCGATACGGTCCAGCAGGGCGCGGGTGAGTTCGACGGGAGAGATCTTCCGCGATCGCAGCGCCGAAGCGGTTTCGATCAGGGTCGCGTAGTGCAAGTCGGTCATGTGAACTCCACTGAGAGGGGATGAGGCTAGAGAGGCTTTGGAGTGGCTGCACCCCGCGTCGCGGCGGATTGATCGGCCGCGAGCCAGAGCGAGAGCAACGCGCCGAGCACGAGCAGGGCGACGTTGCAGCCCAGCGCGACTGTGAAAGCATGCGCGTAGGCGTCGGGCGTCCGTCCGGTTCCGAGGACGGAATAGAAGACGCCGCCGATCACGGCGACGCCGAGCGCCGCGCCGATCTGGAAGGTCGAGATCACCACGCCCGACGCGAGCCCGGCGTGGCGCTGGTCGATGCTGCCCAGTACCGCCTTGATGACCGACGGCATCACGATCCCGAATCCGACGCCGGCGACGAACAGCGCGGGCTCGAGTCCGCCGGTCAGCACGCGGCTGACCGCCAGCATGACGGCGCCGAAGCCGAGGATCTGCAGAACAAACCCGAGCGTCAGGGCGCGAACGCCCAAGCGCTGCATGACCGGAGAGGAAGCAAGCGAGCTGATGAAATAGCCAACCGCGAACGGCAGCATGGCGATGCCCGCTTCTAGCGGCGAGCGCTGCAGCCCGCTCTGCAGGTAGACCGCGAAGGTGAGGTAGAACGACGAGAGCATGTAGAACGCGAGCGCCATCGCGAGGCCGACGGCGAACCCGCTGCTGCGGAACAGCGACAGCGTGACAAGAGGGTCTCCGCCGCGGTTGGAAAGCCGCGCCTCGAAGCGCACGAACGCCAGCAGGGCGATGGGGCAGGCGATCAGCATGACGATCATCCAGACCGGCCAGCCGGCTTCGCGTCCTTCGACGAGCGGGAAGACCAGCAGGGCCAGCGTCAGCGACAGGAGCACGACGCCGCCGAGATCGAGCCTCTGCGCCTGCTCCGACCGCGAATCCCGGAGCACGACCAGACTGCCGACCAGGGCGACCAGCCCGATCGGCAGGTTGATCAGGAAGATGGCCTGCCAGGCGAGGCCGAAGGGCTGCATCGAGACAAGCACGCCGCCCAGCAACTGGCCGCAGATGTTGGCGAGGCCAAAGGTTGCGCTGTAGAAGGCGAGGGCGCGCGCCTGCTCGGCGGCGGGGAAGAGCACCCGGATCGACGCCAACACCTGTGGCGCCATCACCGTGGCGGTCAGTCCCTGCAGGATGCGGCCGGCGATCAGGACCGGCGGCGACCACGCGATCCCGCACAGCAGGGAGGCGAGGGTGAAGCCGACCACGCCCAGGATGAACATCCGCCGTCGCCCGAACAGATCGCCGAGGCGACCGCCGGTGATCAGGAACACCGCGTAGGTCGCGGCATAGGCCGAAATGACGAACTGGACCTCGCTCGAGGATGCGCCGAGGTCCTGGCGGATCGCCGGCAGCGCCAGGTTGACCACGTTGAAGTCGAGGATCGGCAGGAAGGCCCCGGTGAGCAGAACGGGAAGGGCGAGCCAGCGCCTCGGATCGCCTGTCGCCTGTCGGGTGTCAGCCGTCGCCGTTCGCTCCGTTGCCTCGACCTGCATTGCCGCCCTCCGCCTGCTGTCAGCGGCGAATCTTGGGTGTGCATGGTCGAACAGCGATTGTATAAATCGGCAATATCCGTTTGCAGGAATGGACAGGTCATGGATTGGGACGATCTGCGTCTGGTGCTTGCCGTTGCCCAGGAAGGCACGCTCTCGGGTGCCGCGCGGCGCCTGCGGGTCACGCATTCGACGGTGTTCCGTCGCCTCGGTGCGATCGAAAAGAGCCTCGGCGTCCGGCTGTTCGAGCGCTTCCGCGACGGCTATTCGGCGACGCCCGCGGGCGAGACGGCGGCCGCGCTCGCCGGCCGCTTCGCCGACGATTTCGTGACGCTGGAGCGGCGCCTGTCCGGCCAGGACCTGAGTCCCTCCGGTACGGTCCGCATCGCCACGACCGATACGATCTGCGCGATGCTGATGCGGCATGCGCCGGCGCTGCGGACGGCGCATCCGGAGATCCGCCTCGAAATCACGATTTCGAACACGATGGCGAACCTGACGCGCCGCGAAGCCGATGTCGCCATCCGGCCCGTGCCCGAACCGCCGGAGACTTTGGTCGGCCGGCGCATCGCCGACATCGCGCACGCCGTCTACGGTGCGCCGTCACGCCTCGCGCGCGGGGGCAAGGATCTCTCCGACCATGAATGGGTCGGGCTGGAGGATACGCTCGCCACAACGGTGATCGGCCGATGGATGCAGTCGAACGTTCCGGCGGATCGGATCGCCATCAGCGTCGATTCCCTTCTGGCGCTGAGGGACGCGGCCGGCGCCGGCATGGGGGTGGCGCTGCTGCCCTGCTATCTCGGCGACGGAGACAATCGGTTGCGGCGTATCCGGCCCGGATCGGTCAACGACGTCCGCTCCGCGCTCTGGCTGTTGACGCACGGCGATCTCCGGCGCACCGCGCGGATCCGGGCCGTCATGGATTTCCTCGCAACAGCGCTCGGTTCTGAGCGCGCATTTCTTGAGGGCCGACGTTACGGCAAGGCGGCTGCCTCGCGTCGTCCCGTGACGCGATCCAGGACGCGATGATCAACCGAGATCGATGCCTTCCTGCTCCATGGCTCGCTGCACTGCCGGCCGTTCGGCAATGCGCAGACCGAGCTTTGTCCAGGCCGGGTAGGCGGACGCCATGTCGATCCCGATCCGCCGGCCCCAGCGGAAGAAGACAAAGAGATAGGGATCGACGATCGAGTAGCTCCCCGGTACCGCCCAGTCACGGCCGTCGGCCAGCAGCGTCTCGATGTAGTCGTACTGCTCGCGGACGTTCTGCTCACCCTTGGCTTTGACCGCGGGCGTATCCTTCTCGTCGCCGACGAAACGCAGCGGCCGCCAGATCTGGCCGTAGGCCATCGCATGGGTGTTGGCGGAGAGGTAATTCATCCATTCCAGGCAGCGCGCCTCTCCGGCGGGGTCGGCTGGCAGCAGACCGGCGGCGGGATGGCAGCGCGCAAGATAGAAGAGAATGGCCGACACCTCGGTCAAAAGATCGCTCTGCCCGCCGATGCGGCCGGGCACGCCGCTCAGTGCCGGAACGCGCCTCTTGGGATTGATCGCCCTCCACGCCGGCTTGGCGGTCATCTCGCCTTCGTGCACCCCCGACGCCGACACACGCTCGACCTCGTAGGGCAGCCCGATCTCCTCGAGCACGATATGCGGTGCCAGCGAGCAGGCGCCGGGCGAATAGAAAAGGCGATGCATCGGCTCGGTCTCCTTTTGCGAAGACCTGCTATTTGGGCACCGCCCTATCGACCGGCAATATCGACTTGAGACAACGGCTTTTGCGCAAATGCACAGATGCGAGGCCGACGCCTGAACCTAGGTCGGCGATGCCCCTGCGGTCGGCATTCGGTCTGAACCGGAATCAGAAGTATCTTTGAGAGAGATGCGCAAATATCAGAGGGCGCGGGTGCTTCTGAATTATGAGGAGCGTCTGATAGGTCGTTATCGAGTACTACGCTTACATCTTACGAACCACTGATCGAGCACCACTAGTTCCCTTAGCAAGTCCTTTATGCGGTTGTACTCCGTTTCAGGATCGAGGACCGATTGAACCGATCTCGCAGATCCATGCGCGTGCTTGCCGCGGATAGTTCCAAGGGTGTCAAGATCTGGAAGAAGAGTAGTGCCAAGCGCAGTTGCAGGAACACCAAGGGGGGCTAACAAGCTCAACACATTCTTTTCTTTGATGCCGTGGTTGTCCCTAATTTGCTTGTAGTACTTTTCAAAAAGACTAGTCGCAGCGTCTTCTAATCGCTGTGGACTGTCTTTCGAACTCCCTTGAAGAGTCTGAGGAATGCCAACTCGATCGGCCACAGTTGCCAGAAGAAAGGCTAAAGGCGTGGTAACTCGTTTAGACGTAGTCCACAATGTTTCGGCCGTTCTAGCGATGTCTTTGGCCCACTCCTCTAGATAAATCTCTATCTCGGCATGGCTTAGTACAAGGAAGGCTCGCGTTCGAGCTTGGACGCGAATGCTATTAGCGTAACTACCGAGGGGATCAAATGCCGCTGGCAGAAAATGCCGCCGCAACATTTCGACCTCACGCTTTAAGTGGCCCCATCGTCTTGAGTTTGGCATCTTGGGAAGTGTCGACCACTGCTAGGCCGCGTTTTTCTCTCGAGGTGCTGGTTTGTCCGGCACGGGAATTTTCGGCGTGGTGAAAGTTTGCTCAGCAATCGTTGAGAGACTCTTGGCCCAAATGCGAAGGCGAGCGGAAGTATTGGGCGCTCCGGCGGTGTCACTCTCAACTGCCTTTAAGAAGGGAGAAGGAGATATAAACAACTCCTGATATGCCTTCTTCACGGCTGAGTTCTTCGACTTCAGGGCGGTCCGAACGCGAGGCTGAGATTGAAAGTATATTAGCGCGTCGAATATAGCGCGATTGAATTGGGGCGACGTAGGTTTCCTCGCAACACGATCGTCAAATACTTTCAGAAGGCTAGCCACACCGAGCTCGAACTCGGCAACTGCTTGTTCCACCTTCGGCTTAAACGTAGACCAGTTATCGTTAAATTCTTCAAAAGTGTTATCCAGAAATTTCTTCATTCTTCCTGGATACTTATTGGCAAAGAATCTGAACGCGAGGAAACGCGCCAATATCTCTGTGTCTCGCATACGCGTGTCCGGCCCATTGATTCCGAGCAAGCGACGAAGCGCTTTGGAGGAGCCGGCACTATCATCGATGTAGTTCGAAAACTCACCGGGAAGGAGGGCTTGCCGAAGCTCCTGAGGCGAGAGCGTTACACTGCCCGTATTCAGACGGAGGAACACCGTGTGGAGAAAATCTGTGTCCTTCCAGTTCCGAATCACCACGGTTCGAATGGGCTGGTTGCACAACGCATTGAAGTCACTCTCGAATGTCGATTCTTTCGACAGAGTTTTGAAGGACTGCCCTATTAGATCATCTCGAAGCGTCAGTGATGACAAAGCGTACGCATTGTTGTCACCTTGTCCGTGACCCCAAAACTGCATTATCGTTAGCAATCGTTGCTTGCCATCCAAGACGATGAATTTGCCTCGTTCCCGTTTGGACTCGGCGAGGACGATTTGCGGGATCGGAAGGCCGACAATCAAGGATTCAATAAAGCGGCTTTTGCGATCTTTCTTCCAAGCGTCTCGTCGCTGAAAGCGAGGATCGAGTTGAATATTTCCTCTCTTTAGCTGGGAAACGATAGTCTCAGTCGTCCAGTCAGTGCCGGTAACAACGGCTGCCGTAGATCCTGGACGTAGGTGCTCGGCAACGTCCTGCTCGTCGGCTTCGTCATCAAATTCCAACTGTGGATGTGGTTCTTTCGCCATATTGCCGTTCCGGTTTTTCTTACGTGTACAGTCTTTATGAATTTCGCGCCACTTCTGGATAGTAAGATTGGTGTCACGAGACGTCTAAGACTTTGTTCGGTCTTTGTTCGAATGTCATTGCGTCAGGGATGTGTCGCAATCGGCACCCGATGTAGTTGACAGTGATGGCACTTGCCGAACTCGCTCCACGGCTTGTGCGACGCGCTTTCGCTGAAAAGGCGACCGCAATCACCCCGCCTTGTTCGGATTGATCAGGAACTTCCCGCCGGTCGCGCTTGTTGTGTTCTTGAGATCGAGCGCCCTCTTGGCAGGATCAACGCACCACTATGCGGCCAGGGCGTGAAATGGGGAGAGCTTCGAGATCTCAGCGGTCCGGGCTCCGTTGCGGCGCAATGTGTCAGATGGGCGTTCGCCGAAGCGGACGCGATAGGCGTGGGCGAAGCGGCCCAGTTCCCAGAAGCCGAAGTCCGTGGCGACGCGAGTGACTTGCGTCGTGGCAGGATCGGATATCAGAAGTGTGTTCCGAACGTGCTCCAGACGCCGCGCCCGGGCGTATTGCGTGGCGCCCTGGCCGAGAAACTCCAGACAGGCCAGATTAAGGGTTCGCCGCGCCACGCCCACCTCGGCGCAGATATCGGCCATGCACAGCATGTCCGCAGGCCGCTCGCGCATCACCTGCTCCAGCTTCGCGACGATCTGACGATGGCGGCGCAGGGCAGCCCGGTCCCGCTCGGCGCGGCCCTGGGTCAGGCAAGCGAGCAGGGCGTCCGTGATCGCGCCGGCCAGCGCCTTGGCGGGCTGTGGCGTGGCGGCGATCCAGGGTGTTTTCTCGGCGATGCGCGTCACGTCGTTCATCAGGGAAACAAGCCGGGCCATCGCAGCCGACGGGGCAAGGTACAATCGATCGTCGTTCAAGGGGGCTTGCGGATCGAGGCCTGTCACCCTCGGACCTTGCTCGTCCAGCAGGTCGAAGGGCGCGGTGATGATGGAATAGGGCCATGGCGCGTTGGACGGGGACGTGGCAAAGGCCTGGTCGCCGGGTCGCGGGTGAAAAATATGGTGGCGGCCGACGGTCCAGCCGGAAATACGGCGCTCGGCGGCGGGTTCGGTGGCGAACATGAAGACATGCGCATTGGGGACGCCCGAGGTGACAGTAACGGACGCCGAGGCTTTGCCGACTCCGATACTGAGCCGATCGAGGCTCACGCGGGAGATTTTCGCGCGGAATGTTTTGCCGATCGCGCCGCTGAACCCGAGTGCCGCGGCACCGGTTGCGAGTTTGATGGCGTCGTAAGCGTAGGCTTCAGCGTCCGAGTAGGTGGCGACGTGAGCCTTCGCGGTCAGCGCGGCGGCGCCCCGATCGGTCATCGGCAGCGGGTCCCTAGCGTCCTTGTGAAATCGGAGCCCGATCGCGGCCTCACCCCGCCTTGTTTGGATTGATCAGGAACTTCTCGCCGGTCGCGCGCTTGTTGTAGACGGCGATGTTCTTGAGATCGAGTGCCTCCGGCAGCGAGATCGTCTTGGTGTAGTGGCTGGCGAAGGTCGTCTTCAGCGAACGCACGACGCGTTCGCGCAGGCGCTGCTGGTCGGCGCGGCCGATCTTCTGCAGGAAGGGCGTGAGCAGCCAGCCGCCGACGCCCCAGGCGAGGCCGTAGTTGCGCGTCAGTTCGATCGGGCCGGTGTCGAGGCTGCCGTAGACATAGACCTGCTTGTGCACGCTCGAACCGTAGCGGCTGTATTCCTTGGCCGACTTGTTGATCGCAATCTCCATGCAGGTGAGGATCTGGCTCGCGAGCTTGCCGCCGCCGATTGCATCGAAGGCGATGGTGGCGCCTGTTTCGACCAGCGCCTGCGTGAGATCGTTGGTGAAGCTGGCCGACGTCGAATCGCACACGTGCTTGGCGCCAGCATCGCGCAGGATCTTGGCCTGCGCCTGGTTGCGCACGATGCTCACCAGGCCGATGCCGTCCTCGAGGCAGATCTTGTTCAGCATCTGGCCGAGGTTGGAGGCGGCGGCGGTATGCACCAGCGCCTTGTGGCCCTCGCGCTTCATGGTCTCGGTCATGCCGAGCGACGTCAGCGGGTTCACGAACCACGAGGCACCTTCGGCCGCCGTCGTGCCCGACGGCAACGCCTGGCAGTCGCTTGCCTTGATCAGCCGGTATTGCGTGTACATGGCGCCGCCGATCATCGACACGGTCTTGCCCTTGAGCGCCTGTGCGGCCTCGGACTTGCCGGCCTTGACCACCGTGCCCGCGCCCTCGTTGCCAACCGGCATCGCCTGGTCGAGCCGTGCGGCGAGGAAGGGCAGGGAAGCTGCCGGCACCTTCGCCTTCACCACGATGCCGTCGCCGCTGCCGGAGGCTGACGCGGCCTTCATGTCGGCCGGTCCCACGAGCAGGCCGAGGTCGGAAGGATTGATGGGCGACGCCTCGACCTTCACCACCACCTGGTCGTCGTTGGGCTCGGGAACGGGAACCTTCTTCAGCGACAGTTCGAGCTCGCCGCTCTTGCTGATCAGGGAGCGCAGCTCAAGTCCGGTGGTGTTCGCGTCGCTCATGATCATTCTCCCAGGAAAAACGGTTCATCCTCGCCAGGCCGGCCGCGTCGTCGAGAACGCCAGCACCAAGGCGAAGGATACGATGCCCAGTGCCACGAAGGCGAACAAGCCCTGGACGCCCCAGCCCATCACATCCAGCGCAAACAGGCTGCCGCAGACGGCAATGGCGATCCGGCCGAGATTGGCGACCACCGGCCAGATCATCTCGCCCGTGCCTTGCGAGGCGAAATAGAGCGCCATCGCGAGGCCGAAGAAACCATAGGCGGGACCGACGGTGCTAAGATAGAGCCGGCCCGACGCAAGGGCGCCCGGATCGCGGGTGAAGAGGGAAAGCCACAGGTCGGGCCAGATCGCGACCACAATGCCGATCGCCGCGGCCACGGCGCCGGCCATCAGGGCGCCGCTCCAGGCGGTGCGCTGGGCGCGCGCATGCTGGCCGGCGCCGATATTGGTGCCGACCAGCGCCGTGAGTG
This sequence comes from Alphaproteobacteria bacterium, assembly GCA_017308235.1. Taxonomy (GTDB): domain Bacteria; phylum Pseudomonadota; class Alphaproteobacteria; order Reyranellales; family Reyranellaceae; genus Reyranella. Next base: position 92,042 of record JAFKFL010000008.1, read on the forward strand.
CGGCGCCGATGCCGAAGCTGATGGGCACCAGCATGTATTCCAGCCGGCTGCCGATGCCGTAGCCTGCGATCGCGGCATCGCCGGCGCGGCCGACCAGGCCGGTGACCAGCAGGACGGTGGCGTTGGTCAGGATCACCACGATGCAGGCGATCAGGCCGACCCGCAGGATGTCCTTGAAGACGGCGCGCCGCAAACCTGTCGTCGGCCAGTGCAGGCGAAACGCTGCGCGCGGACTCAGCAGCCGGCTTGCCATCCAGAGCGCCGCCAGGGCGAAGCAGATCACCGCACTCGCCGCCGGACCGCGGATGCCGAGCGCTGGCACCCCGAACCAGCCCAGCGTAAGCATGCCGGTGAGGGGGATCTGCATCACCGCGGTCGCGACCAGCGCATAGCCCGGCGTCTTCATGTCGCCGGTGCCGCGCAGCACGGAGGCCAGCGAATTGGCGATCCAATGCGCGAAGCAGCCCAGGAACAGGACGTTGGCGAAAGCGACGGCACTGTCGAGCGCATGCCCGCTGCCGCCCAGCGCGCCATAGATCGCGCGACCGAAGCCCACGAACACGACGGCGAACAGAAGCGTCATGCCGAGCGCGATGACGAGGCCGTGCACGGCCGCCGCCTCGGCCGCGGCGCGGTTGCCCGAGCCCATGGCGCGCGCGACCGACGAGGAGATGGCGCCTCCCATGGCGCCGGCGGACATCTGGCCCAGCGCCATCTGCGAGGGGAAGACAAGCGCGAGCGCCGCGAGTTCGGTGGTGCCGAGTTGGCCGACGAAGAAACCGTCGCCGATGCTGACGAGGCTCTGCATCGCCACGTTCAGCACGTTGGGCGCGGAGAGCCGCAGGATCGTCGGCACGATGGGCCCGTGCAGCATCATCTGCCGGCGTTCGGCGGGACTCATGGCCGCCGTCTCTAGCATGCGCGGCGGCAGGTCCGCGCGAGCTTATCTCATGAGGGGCATCAATCCGCCGCGAGCGGCGGGGATAGATCTTATTGTCGTTCTGAGTCGCGCGCGGTAACCCGCGCGCTGCAGCGAAGGACCTCACGCAACGACCAGTGATTCTGCTGCCAACGCTAGATCCTTCGCTGCGCTCAGGATGACAGAAGTTCTGCCCCCCTTAGAGGGGGCGAGTCGCTACTCCGCCGCAAGCGGCGTGGGGGCGAGCCACTGGTCGAAATCACGCAGGGCGCGCCGGGCGAGGAGCTGCTTGCGTTCCTTGCCGCGGGCGTTGCCCTCGATGGGCGGGAACAGGCCGAAATTGACATTCATCGGCTGGAAGGTGCTGGCATCGGCGCCGCCGGTGATATGGCCCAGCAGCGCGCCCATCGCCGTCGTCGCGGGTGGCGCGAGGAGCACCTGGCCCAGCCGCTCGGCGGCGGCGAAGCGGCCGGTCATCAGGCCCACGGCCGCGCTTTCAACATAGCCCTCGCAGCCGGTGATCTGGCCGGCGAAGCGCAATCGCGGCAGCGCCTTCAGTCTCAGCGTCGGGTCTAGGAGCCGCGGGCTGTTGAGAAAGGTGTTGCGATGGAGCCCACCCAGCCGCGCGAACTCGGCGCCCTGCAGTCCGGGAATGGTACGGAACAGGCGCGTCTGCTCGCCTTGCTTCAGCTTGGTCTGGAAGCCCACGATGTTCCACAGCGTGCCGAGCGCATTGTCCTGGCGCAGCTGCACCACCGCCCATGGCCGCCGACCGGTGCGCGGGTCGCGCAAGCCCACGGGCTTCATCGGCCCCCAGCGCAGTGTGTCCGGTCCGCGCGCCGCCATCACCTCGATCGGCAGGCAGCCGTCGAAATAGGGCGTGCTGGTCTCCCACTCCTTGAACTCGGTCTTCTCGCCCGCCAGAAGGCCTGCGACGAAGGCCTCATATTCTTCCTTGTTCAGCGGGCAGTTGAGGTAGTCGGCGCCGTCGCCGGCCGGCCCGCCCTTGTCGTAGCGCGACTGTTTCCAGGCAATCGACCGGTCGATGCTCTCGTGGTGCACGATCGGCGCGATGGCGTCGAAGAAGGCGAGCGCGCTTTCGCCGGTGAGCTTGCCAATCGCTTCGGCCAATGCGGGCGAAGTGAGGGGACCGGTCGCGACGATCACGCTGTCCCAGTCGTCCGGCGGCGGGCCCGCGACTTCCTCGCGCGCGAGCTCGACCAACGGATGGGCGAGCAGCGCCTCCTGCACGGCGGCCGAGAAGCCGTGACGATCGACCGCCAGTGCACCGCCTGCCGGCAGCTTGTGCGCATCGGCGGCGCGCATGATCAGCGAGCCCGCACGGCGCATTTCCTCGTGCAGCAGGCCGACCGCGTTGTTTTCGGCGTCGTCGGAGCGGAAGGAGTTGGAGCAGACCAGCTCAGCCAGCGAATCGGTCTGATGCGCATCGGTTCCGCGTACCGGCCGCATCTCGTGCAGCACCACAGGCACGCCCGTAGACGCGAGCTGCCAGGCGGCCTCGCTGCCCGCCAGTCCGCCGCCCACGATGTGTACCGTCTTGATGCTTGACGTCATGCTGCTCCAACGGGTTCCTTGTGGTCCTGCGTATAGATGGGAGAACCGGCCATGGCCATCAAGTTCCACAATCCTGCAAGCGTTTCCTTTTCCGGCAAGTACAGCCTCGGCGGCGAAGTGCCGGCGGGGGCGCGGACGTTCTATGTCTCCGGCCAGGTCGGCGTCGATTCTAACGGCAAGCTGCAGCCCACCTTCGAGGGCCAGGCGGTGCAGGCCTGGAAGAATATCGGCGAGGTGCTGAAGAGCGCCGGCATGGCCTATGAGGACATCGTGAAGGTCACGGTCTTCCTCACCGACAGCCGGTTCATCGCGCCGTATCGCGAGGCGCGCGATCAGTTCATCTCCAGGCCGCCCTATCCGGCTTCGACCCTGCTGATCGTGGCGGGTCTCGCCGATCCCGGGATGCTGGTCGAAGTCGAGGCGGTGGCCGTCAAGTCTTGACCATGGCCGACAACCTCAAGATCGCCCTCGCCCAGCTCAATCCCAAGGTCGGTGACATTGCGGGCAATCTCGCCAAGGTGCGGGCCGCGCGCGCCAAGGCGAAGGAGCAGGGCGCCGACCTGATGGTGACGTCGGAGCTGGTGATCGCGGGTTACTTTCCCGAGGACCTGGTGTTGAAGCCTGCCTTCCAGCGCCAGTGCCACGAGGCGGTCGAGGCACTGAGGGCTGACACGAAGGATGGCGGCCCTGCGCTGTTCGTCACCACGCCCTGGCACGAGGAGGGCAAGCTCTACAACGCCATCATCGCGCTCGACAAAGGCGAGATCGTCGGCAAGCGCTTCAAGGTCGACCTGCCGAACTACGGCGTGTTCGACGACAAGCGCGTCTTCTCGCCCGGTCCGATGCCGGGACCGTTGGTGTTCAACGGCGTGCGCATCGGCGTGCCGATCTGCGAAGACGTATGGACAGCCGACGTCGTCGAATGCATCGCCGAAACCGGCGGCGAGATCCTGCTGGTGCCGAACGGCTCGCCCTATGAAGTAGGCAAAACAGACGTGCGCGTACAGCACGGCGTCAGGCGCGTGATCGAAAGCGGCCTGCCGTTCGCCTATATCAACCAGGTGGGCGGCCAGGACGAGGTCATCTACGACGGCGGCTCGTTCGTGATCGGCGCCGACCGCCAGCTCAAGGCCAAGCTCGCCTCGTTCAAGGAGGAGGTCGCAACGGTCGAGTTCCGTCGCAACGCGAAAGGCTGGGAATGCCTGCCGGGCCCGATCGCGCCGGAACTCGAGGAGCGCGAGTCGATCTACCAGGCGATGACGCTGGGGCTGCGCGACTACGTTAACAAGACGGGCTTCCCGTCGGTAGTCATTGGCCTCTCGGGCGGCGTCGATTCCGCGCTGACGGCCGCCGTCGCGGCCGACGCGCTGGGTCCGGAGCGCGTGCATACGCTGATGATGCCCTCGCCCTATACCAGCCGAGACTCGCTGGAGGACGCCAAGGCCTGTGCCAAGGCGATCGGTGTGAAGTACGAGATCGTGAGCATCGAGCCTGCGATGGAAGCGTTCCGCAAGATGCTGCTGCCGTTGTTCGGCAATCGCGCGTCCGACGTGACCGAGGAGAATATCCAGAGCCGCGCGCGCGGCGTCACGCTGATGGCGGTGTCCAACAAGCTCGGCGGCATGGTGGTGACGACCGGCAACAAGTCGGAGATGGCCGTGGGCTACGCCACGCTCTACGGCGACATGTGTGGCGGCTACAACGTCCTGAAGGATGTCTACAAGACCACGGTGTTCGAGCTCTGCGCCTGGCGCAACCAGCACCTCCCCGACGGTGCGCTTGGCCGCAAAGGCCGCGTGATTCCCGAACGCATCCTCACCAAGCCGCCCTCGGCCGAGCTGAAGCCCGACCAGAAGGACTCCGATTCGCTGCCGCCCTATCCCATGCTCGACGCCATCCTGCGCGGCCTGATCGAGCGCGACCTGTCGGCCGAGGAGCTGGCGGGCGAGGGCTACGACCGCGCTGTCGTGGATCGGGTGTGGCGTCTGCTGGAGAATGCCGAATACAAGCGCCGGCAGGCGCCGCCGGGAGTGAAGATCACGTCGCGCCTGATCAGCAACAAGGAGCGGCGCTATCCGATCGTGAACGGATTTAGAGGGTAAGGACGATGTTGATCGCGCAGATCTCCGACATGCATGTGACTGCCGAAGGCACGCTGCTCTACAAGCGCCTCGACACCGCGGGCTACCTCGAGCGCGCGGTTGCGCACATCCTCGGCCTCGACGTACGGCCGGACATCGTGATCGCGACCGGCGATCTGGTCGACGGCGGCAAGCCCGAGGAATATGCGCGCCTGCGTCGTCTGCTGGCACCGTTGCCGATGCCCGTCTACCTCATTCCCGGCAACCACGATGCGCGCGATCCCCTGCGCGCGGCCTTCCCCGATCATGCCTATCTGCCGAAGGAGGGCTTCCTCCAGTACGTGATCGAGGATCATCCGTTGCGGCTGATCGGGCTCGACACGCTGGTGCCGGGCAAGCCTTACGGCGAACTGTGCGAGGAGCGGCTGGGTTGGCTCGACGCGCGTCTCGGCGAGCGCGCCGATGTGCCGACGCTGCTCTTCCTGCATCATCCGCCCTTCGATTGCGGCATCGACGCCTTCGACCACGCCAAGCTCAACAAGGGCGAACCATCGTTCGCCGACCTCGTGCGCCGCCATGGCAATGTCGAGCGCGTCCTTTGCGGACATGTCCATCGTCCGATCCAGCGGCGCTGGGCGGGCACGCTGGCCTCGATCGCATCAAGCACCGCGCACCAGGCAACGCTCGACCTGCAGGCGGGCGCACCGCTTTCCATGATGATGGAGCCGCCGGCGATGGCGCTGCACTATTGGAAGAGCGACGGCCTCGTCACCCACGTGAGCTATATCGGTCCCTACGACGGCCCGACGCCTTTCCGCGCCGTATGAGGGAACCTCGATCGCAAGGCCCGCGTTCTCGTTGGCCGTGTTCCTGAAAAACCTTCTGCGGCGCCTCGGCCCAGGCGTCATCACCGGCGCCGCCGACGACGATCCGAGCGGCATTGCCACCTATTCGCAGGCCGGGGCGCAGCAGGGCATGGGGCTGCTGTGGACCGTCGTCCTGACGTGGCCGATGATGGTTGCAGTCCAGTCGGTGAGCGGGCGCATCGGCCGGGTCACGGGCCACGGGCTTGCCGCCAATATGCTGGCCGTCTTTCCGCGGCAGGTCGCGACCGGCCTCGTGGCGCTCCTGTTCCTTGCCAACACGATCAACATTGGCGCCGATCTGTCCGCCATGGGCGCGGCGGCCAACCTGATCGGCGGCGGGAACCGGCATCTCGAGACGGCGATCTTCGCGACGGTGATCGTGCTGGCGATCGTCTTCATCCCGTATCACCGCTATGTCGCCGTTTTGAGGTGGCTCACCTTCTCGCTGTTCGCCTATGTCGGTGTCATCTTCACCGTCCACATCGACTGGCGCGCGGCCGCCACGGGAGCGCTGCTGCCGCGTTTCGACCTGACCGGCGAGTCCTACATGCTGATCGTCGCTGTATTCGGCACCACGATCAGCCCCTACCTCTTTTTCTGGCAAAGCTCGCAGGAAGCGGAGGAGGTGGAGGACGATCCCCGCGCCGAGCCGCTGATCGACCGTCCCGAGCGGGCGCGCGGCGAACTCCGCCGTATCGGCTGGGAGACCATGGCTGGCATGGCCATCTCCAATCTGGTCGCCTTCTTCGTCATCCTGACAACGGCCGCGACCCTGCATGCCAACGGCCAGACGGACGTCCAGACGTCAGAGCAGGCGGCCGCCGCGCTGCGGCCGATCGCGGGCGACGCCGCCTTCCTGCTGTTTGGCCTGGGCATCATCGGCACAGGGCTATTGGCCGTGCCCGTGCTTGCCGGTTCCACGGCCTATGCGATGGGCGAGGTGCGCGGCTGGCCGATCGGGCTGGAACACAAGCTTGGCGAGGCGCGGGCCTTCTACGCCGTGATTGCCGTATCTATCCTGCTCGGCATTGCCGTCGAGGTCTCACCCCTCGATCCGATCAAGGCACTGGTGTGGAGCGCCGTCGTGAATGGCGTGATCACCGTGCCGATCCTGGTCGCGATGATGATCGTGGCCTCGAACACCAAACGGATGGGGCAATTCACCGCCACGCGCCTGCAGCAGGCCCTGGGCTGGCTTACCACGGCAATGATGGCAGTTGCGGCGGTGGTGATGTTCGCGACGATGTAGTCGTCAATCTTTCACCGCCGGCAACACCACGCGATTGAGGATCGCGGAGGCGATGGTATAGCCCAACGAATCGTCGTAGTGCCCGGTGGTGATCGCGAACACGAGGTCGAGCGCGGGAACGACATAGACTCGCTGCGCACCGACACCAAAGGCGGCGACCCAATCGAGCTCGCGGCCATTGATGAAGCTGCGGCCAAGCCACCACTGATAGCCATAGAAGAACAAGCCATCGCCGTTGATGCGCAGCTTGGCCGATTCCGCCGCCCAACCCGTCGGCAACACCCGTCGGCCGTTCCACTGGCCGTCGGTCAGCATCAGTTGGCCAAGCTTGGCCATATCGCGGGGCCGGAGCCGCAGGCTGCCATAGGCGCCGAGCTTGCGGCTTACGCCGACGTCGGGCCAGTCGAAGTCCGTGATGTCGAGCGGGGTGAAGAGCTTTTCCCGCGCATAGTCCTGCAGGCTGCGACCGGTCGAGCGGACGAGCGCCTCGCCCAACAGCGACGTGACGCCGTTGCTGTAGTGATAGATGGTGCCCGCGGGATGGATGACCGGCTTTGAGAGCACGAAGCGGAAGGGGTCGGAGGCCTCCAACATCCTACGCTCGTCGTTCAATGGATCGGAGTAGGGACGATCTTCATCCCATGCCAGGCCAGCCGACATGGTGAGCAAATGCCGAAAGGTAATGCGCTCCTTTTCGGGGGTGCGCAGATCGGCGTCCTCGGGAAATGCGTCAAGCACGCGCGAATCGAGAGCCGGGAACTTGCCTTCGCCCAGGGCGATGCCGATCAGCAGCGAGGTGGCACTTTTGGAGACGGACTTTACATCCTGCTTCACCTGAGGCGCGAACTTCACGACGCCGAGTGGTCGGCCCCAGCTTGCATCGGCGCCGTCGAAGTAGCGTTCCATGACGAGCTTGCCATGGCGGGCAACGATAACGGCATGGATGTTCCTGTTCGGCCACTGGGCGAGGAGCTTATCGAGCCTGCATAGCCGGTCAGCGTCGAGGCCCACGCTATCGGGCGCCGCAATGCCCCAGCCATCGTCGAGCGGCTTGGGCGCCCCACAGGAAGCGGCATCTTGCGCTGCCGCGGACGTCACCAGCGCCATGAATGCCAGGACAAAGGTGACCATTCTTGCCATCAATATTCCCTCCGTGGGCCGCTCGATTACCGTGACGACATGTTAGCGTTGCCGGCATGAAACTCTATTCCGGTCCGCTCAGCATGTTCGGCGCCAAGGCCGAGATTGCAGCCCATGAGAAGAGCGTCGATTTCGAGCTCGTCATGGTGCCGTTCGAGATGAAGACGCTCTATCAGCCCAAGCATCCCGAGGTCTTGCGCATCAATCCCAAGCGCCAGGTGCCGGTGCTTGTCGACGGCGATCTCGAGATCTTCGATTCGACCCAGATCTTCGAGTATCTCGAGACGGTGAAACCCGAGCCCGCCTTGTGGCCGGCCGATGCTAGGGCGAAGGCACGGGCGCGACTCCTGGAGCACAAGTCGGACGAGGTCTATTTCCCGCACGTCATCCGGCTGATGGGCCTGCAGGCAACGCCCGACGATCCGGCTGCGGTCGAGGCGCGTGCGGGGGCGACGGCCTACTACGACGCCATGGAGCAAGTGATCGGCGAGCGCGACTGGCTTGCCGACACCTATTCCTATGCCGACATTGCCTTCTACATGGCGCAGCTCTTTGGCGCGCGCATGACCGCGCCCATGACCGATGCGCATCCCCGGCTGCAGCAATGGCGCGACCGCATGAGCGCGCGGCCGGCGGTCGCCAAGGTCGCGGGCGCGATGGGCCGGTATCTCCGGTCGCAAGGTCGTCCGCTGCCGCCGTTCCTGGAGGTCCTCGCAAACCGATAAGGTCGTACGGGCTGATACCTTGTCGGGAATCAGGCCCGGGATTTGATCGCGTGGCCGAGCGCCGTTTCGTAGACCCTGAGGATCGACGAACTGTCCTTGGAGCCGAGCCCCATGCCGCGCGCCATGCGTTGCAGGTTGTGGGTCGAAGCGCCCTGCTGCAAGGGCACGCCCAGCTCATCGCCGAGCTCCAGCGCGAGATGCAGGTCCTTGTAGGCGAGGTCGAGAGCAAACGAGGCCGTGAACTCGCCACTCAGCGCGCGTTCCGACACGTTCTTGAAGGCGTTGGAATTGCCGCTCGAACTCGACACGACCTGGATCAGCTTCTTCGGATCGAGGCCCGCCGTGACGCCCAGCATCAACCCCTCGGTCGCCGCGGCGGCGTTGCAGAAGGCCAGCATGTTGTTCACCAGCTTGGCCACCGTGCCGGTGCCGAGCTCGCCCATATGGATCACGTTGGCGCTGAACGATTGCAGCACGGGCAGCGCGTCGTCGAACACCTTCTTGTCGCCACCCACCATGATCGCGATGGTGGCCGCTTCCGCGCCCGACGTGCCGCCGCTCACCGGGGCGTCGAGCATGGCGATGCCCTTGGCCGCCATGGCCGCGCCGATCTTCTTGACCATCGAGGGCGCGTTGGTGCTGAGGTCGATATAGGTCTGGCTCTTGGCGATATTGGCAAGGATGCCGCCATCGCCCAGCGTCACCGCCTCCACGTCCCGGGGCATGGGCAGCGACGTCATCACGATGTCGGCGCCTTTGGTGACTTCGGCCACCGACTTGCCCGCCGTCGCGCCGAGATCGGTGCAGGTCTTGACCGCGGCGGCATTGAGGTCGAACACCGTGACCTGGTGGTTGCTGCGCTTGATGATGTTCCGACACATCGGCCCACCCATGTTGCCGACGCCAATGAACCCGACTTTCACGATATCCTCCCGCGCAAGTGTCGTCGGACTCACTATATACGAGACGAAATGAATCGCGCCCCCTCCCAGCCGCCAAGCGATAGCGAACGGGCCCGCGCGCTCGCCCGCGTCAAGCTCGTGGCGACGCTCGTCCTGGCGGCGACGACCGCGCTCTTTCTTGTCGCGCGCCACTTCGAGGAGGCGCACTGGATCTGGGGCTACGTCGCGGCCTTTGCCGCTGCGGCGACCGTGGGCGGGCTGGCCGATTGGTATGCCGTCGTGGCGCTGTTCCGCCGGCCGCTGGGGCTCCCGATCCCTCACACCGCGATCATCCCGCGCAACCATCAGCGCATCGCCGACAATCTCGGGAGCTTTATCGAGAACAATTTCCTGGCGCGCGAGGCCGTGGAGAAGAAGCTGGGCGAGGTCGATTTCGCGGCCCAGGTGGCCACATGGCTTGCCGATCGCGACCGCAGCGCGGCTCTGGCGACCTTCGTCCTGCGGCTTCTGCCGCAGGCGCTGACGGCGATCGACCAGTCGGGGTTGCGCCGGTTCTTCGGCGAGCGCGTGCGCACCGAGCTCGAGCGCATCGAAGTGGTGCCGCTGGCCGCGGGACTGCTAGGTGCGGTGATCGACCAGGGCCGTCACCAGCGGTTGCTGGACGAGCTCTTGGGTGCGCTCGACAAGCTCCTGACCAATACAGAGACGCTCGACGCCCTTCGAGAGAAGATCCGCCACGAGCTGCCGGCGTTGTTCAATCTCTATCGCGCCGACGCCTATCTCCTGCGCAAGATCGTGGCCTCGACCACGGCCTTCGTCGAGGAAGCGCGGGCCGATCCCGACCATCCGCTGCGCGTCGAGTTCGACCGGTTCGTGCGCGGCTTTGTCGAGCGGCTGCGGACCTCCGCCGACTTTGCGAGCCGCACCGAGAGCTTCAAGCGCGATCTCCTGGCACGGCCGGAGGTGAGGGCTTTGGCCGAGGGCGCCTGGGACAGTCTGCGGGCCTTTCTCGAACGCGATGCGACGGCGCCCGATTCGCAGGTCCGCCGTCAGCTCGAGGCCATGCTGGTCGATGCCGGCGGGCAGCTTGGCCGCGACCCAGCCATCCGGGCCGAGATCAATCGCGGCATCGTTCAGGTTCTTGGCGAATTTGTGCAAAGCCAGAAAAGCGGTGTCGGGCGTTTCATCGCCGATCAGGTCAAGGACTGGGACATCGACGTGCTGATCGGCCGCATCGAGCTCACCGTCGGACGCGACCTGCAATATATCCGTTTCAATGGTGCAATGATCGGCGGCCTCGCCGGTTTGGCCTTGCATGTGCTGGAGCAGGGGATGAAGCTTCACTCCTGATCGACAGGCCTGATCGACATAGGGAGGTAGCCATGACGGACGCATCCCAGAATTTCATGGACATGTTCAAGAAGCTCGGCGAGCAGCTCCATGTGCCGTCCTTCGACATGACGAAGATCATGGAGCATCACCAGAAGAACCTCGATGCCATGACGCGGTCGTGGCAAGCGGCCGCGAGCGGCGCCACGGCTGTCGCGAACAAGCAACGCGAGATCTTCGAGGCGTCGATGAAGGACGTGGCGGAGATGGCTTCCAACTATACGCCCACCGGCTCGCCGCAGGAGATCCTCAACAAGCAGACCGAATTCGCCAAAAGGTCGTTCGAGGCGGCGATCAAGAACACGCGCGACCTCGCCGATCTGGCGCAGAAGTCCGGCGCCGATGCGCTCAAGATCATCCAGGAGCGCATGCAGGAATCCTACGACGAGATCCGTCGCAGCCTGGAGAAAAGGTAGACGTCGCACTCGTTGAGCCACGCGCTAGCGCGCTCATGGAGAGCATTCAACGGCTGTGTCATCCCGAGCGCAGCGAGGGATCCTTCGCTGCGCTCCAAAGATCCCTCGCTGCGCTCGGGATGACACATTGTCTTCTGTCACTATAAAGCCGGTTACTTACCTCAACGCATCCGCCATTGTGATCGCCTGGTCGGCGCGGACGACGTTGAAGGCGGCTTCCCAGATGGCGATCCGGCCGTCTCTCATCACCCAGACCTCGACACCGAAGCCCTTCATCGTCGCACCGGATTCCGCATCTTCCCACGTGCCGTTCCAGATGTTGGTGATGGCGTCGTCCATCAGGCTGCGGAACTCCTTCACCAGGCGGTAGTTCCTCTGCTTGGCGCTGCGGGCGGCGAAGAAGGCACGCACGGCGGCGCGGCCGCGGAACTCCGGCACGTTGCCGAAGCGGATGATGCAGTCCTCGGTGAAGCCGTCGGCGAGTGCGTCGAGGTTCCAGGGCATGAAAAGCGATTCGACATGACGGACGAAGGCCCGAGCCTCCTCGATCGTGCGTGGATTGGCGTTTTCGTCCTTGCGCAGGGGTTGAACGGCCATGCTTCCTCCTTTGAACGCCCAGCTTCGTAAGGCGCGGGGGCGTTCTGCTCGAAGCGTACTATATTGGGAGCAGCGAGGAGAGGCAGGGAGAGGAATGAATCGATTCTGGCTCAAGCAGTATCCGCCAGGTGTACCGGCGGAGATCGATCCGTCGATCTACCCCAGCCTCGTCGCGCTGATCGAGGAAAGCTTCGCCAAGTATCGCGACGCCAGGGCCTATGTCTGCATGGGCAGCGCGCTCACCTTCGGCGAGATCGATGAACTCTCCAAGGCGCTGGCGGCGTGGCTGCAGGGTAGCGGCCTCAAGAAGGGCGCACGCGTGGCGGTCATGATGCCGAACGTGCTGCAGTATCCGGTGGCCGTCATCGCGGTCCTGCGCGCGGGCTTCATCGCTGTGAACGTCAATCCGCTCTACACTGCGCGCGAGCTCGAGCACCAGCTCAAGGACTCGGGCGCCGAAGCGGTGATCGTGCTGGAGAATTTCGCGGCAACGCTGCAGGCCGCGCTCGCTGCCGGTGATACCGCCGTGAAGCACGTGATCGTGGGCGCGATGGGCGACCTGCTGGGGTTCCCCAAAGGTCTGATCGCGAATTTCGTCGTCCGCTCGATCCGCAAGCTGGTGCCGGCCTACGTGCTGCCTGGCCATGTGTCGTTCAAGCGAGTGATCGCGGCCGGCAAGGCGATGCTCTTCGTGCGGCCCGACCTGGGGCCGGACGATGTGGCTGTGCTGCAATACACCGGCGGCACGACCGGCATCGCCAAGGGCGCCACGCTGCTCCATCGCACGATCGTTGCCAATCTGCTGGCGTCGGAAGCCTGGATGCAGCCCGGCCTCAGGCGCAAGGATCTCGGCGGCCAATTCACCATCGTCTGCGCGCTGCCGCTCTATCACGTGTTCGCCTTCATCGCCTGCGGGCTTCTGGGCATGCGTACCGGCGCGCTCAATATCCTCATTCCCGATCCGCGCGACATCGCGGGCACCGTGAAGACATTGGCGAAATACCACATCAACATCTTCCCGGGGGTGAACACGCTCTTCAATGCGCTCGCCAACCGTGACGACTTCGCACGGCTCGACTTCTCGGGACTCGCCATCACGAACGGCGGCGGCATGGCGGTGCAGGAAGCGGTGGCGAAGAAATGGCTCGCCGTCACCGGCTGCCCGATCGTCGAGGGCTATGGCCTCAGCGAGACCTCGGCGGGCGTCACCTGCAATCCCACCGACTCGGAGGCCTATACAGGGACGATCGGTCTGCCGATGCCGAGCGTCGAGATCAGCATCCTCGACGACCAGGAGAAGCCGTTGCCGCTCGGCGAGGCGGGCGAGATCGCGATCCGCGGACCACAGGTGATGCAGGGCTACTGGCAGCGGCCCGACGAGACGGCCAAGGTCATGACGGCCGACGGCTTCTTCAAGTCGGGCGACATCGGTGTGATGGACGAGCGCGGCTACGTCAGGATCGTCGATCGCAAGAAGGACATGATCGTGGTTTCGGGCTTCAAGGTATTTCCCAACGAGATCGAGGCCGTCGTTTCAGGCCATCCCGGCGTCGCCGAATGCGCCGCCATTGGCGTGCCTGATGCACGGTCGGGCGAGGCGGTGATGCTGTTTGTCGTGAAACGCGATCCCGCACTCACACGCGAAGCGCTGGAAACCTTCTGCGCCCGGGAATTCACGGGCTACAAGCGGCCGAAATTCATCGAATTCCGCACCGAGCTGCCCAAGAGCAATATCGGCAAGATCCTGCGCCGCGAGCTGCGCGACCAGGTGGTGAAGAAGGCGGCTTGACGTTAAGATGCCACTATCGATCGCGGGGGACAGGATGACGGCAGTGCGTTTGGTGATCTTGGGGGCGGCAGGGCTTGCACTGGCAGCCTGCGATACGCCCAAGCCGATGTATGTCCTGCAGCAGACACCGCCGCCGTATCGTAAGGCTCCCGATGGCGCGATCATCGACAATGCCGGCGTGACGCTGGATGCCCAAGGCTATCGCCTCGACAAGAACGGCCAGCGCATCCAGGAGGTGGATATTCCGGCCAAAACGGCGGCCTACCAGAGCTCGAGCCCGGTGGCTGGCTATTACATCAGCAGCCTTGGCAAGGACGCTTCGGGCAACGTCATGACGCCGAGCGAAGGGGCAAGCCAAGGCTACGGAAGCGGTCCGGGCGCAGCCACCATGGCACCCGGTGGCGGTGCGCCGCCGCTACCGGCGCCGCTTGTGCCGACCCCCGGCGAAGCAGCGCCCACACCGCTGCAACGGTGAATCGATTTCACCTCTCCTTGGCAGGGCTAAGGAGAGGAAATCGATTGCCTTACTCGATCTTCACGCCCGCGGCCTTGATCACCGGCGCCCATTTGGCGAGCTCGTCCTTGATGAACTTGGCCGTCCGCTCCGGCGACGTGTCGCTCGCTGGCACGGCGGCGATGTCGTCCAGGAACTTTATGGCACTGGGATCGGCGATCAGCTTGCGCGAGGCCTGGTCGATCGTGTCAACGACGTTCTTGGGCGTACCGGCCGGGCCCAGGATCAGGTTGAAGGTATAGGCCTCGTAGCCCTTCACGCCGGCCTCGTTCATGGTCGGGATCTCGGGCGCAATCGCGGCCCGCTTGGAATGGGCAAAGGCTAGGATGCGCAGCTTGCCGGCGCGGTGCTGCTGCAGGGTCGTGCTGAAGGTCTCGAACATCCAGGCGATGTTGCCCGCGAGCAGGTCCTGGATCGCCGGGCCCGAGCCCTTGTAGGGGACGTGCACCACGTCAATCCCGCCCGTCTCGCGTTTGAAGTATTCGCTGGCGAGATGAAGGATGCTGCCGATGCCCGATGTCCCGTAGGAATACTTGCCGGGGTTCTTTCTCATCAGTTCGACCAGCCCGTCGACCGAGGGCGGCATCGAGGGATGCGTGACCAGCACCAGCGGGTTGAGGCAGATCGACGAGATCGGGGTGAAGTCCTTGATGGGGTCGTAGGGCGGCTTGACGAACGCCGTCGGATTGATCGCGTGAGTGGAGGAGGTTGCGAACAGGAAGGTGTAGCCGTCGGGCTTGGCGTGCACGACTTCCATAGCCCCGATCGAGCCGGCCGCACCCGCCTTGTTGTCGACGATCACGGTCTGGCCGAGGAGCGGCGTCAGTTTTTCGCCGACCATGCGCCCGATGATGTCGGTGGGGCCGGCTGGGGCGAAGGGAATCACGAGGCGGACCGTCCGCTCGGGATATTTGGCATCGGCGCGCACAACGGCGGGTGCGGCGAGGGTGCCGAGGCTCGCGACCAGAAGATGACGACGTTTCATTGAAAGCTCCCTGTGCTTCTTCAGTGTTTCACCGCGACATTAGCGAAGCGCGCTTGCCCCGCCAATCCGGCGCAGCCACAAGTCGCATCCATGTCTGGCCCTGCCGTCTCTGGCCTCATCGTCCGATTCGCGCCGAGTCCCACGGGCCTGCTGCATGTCGGCAATATCCGCGCGGCGCTCTTCAACTGGCTTTACGCGCGCCGGCATGGTGGCCGCTTCGTCCTGCGCCTCGACGATACCGAGCGGCAGCGCAGCAAGCCCGAGTATGAGGCCGCCATCGAGCGCGATCTTTCCTGGCTGGGATTGGGCTGGGACGCCAAGGAACGGCAGTCCGATTGGTGCACTACGACCACGCTCGCGAGACCGGGCCCGAGATGGCGAAGCTTTTGCCCTTGATCGGCCGCGCCAAGGCGGTGGCGCGGCTCACGGGACAAGCGGCCTAACGCCGAGGGAAGAAGATTTCTTCCTTCGCTCCCGTTTGCGCAGTTCGAACACATCGTATAGATAGGCGCCATGTCGTCGTTTCTTCTCCCGGCCGTGTTTGGCGCGCGATGTATCGAGGTCTGAGGCCCGGTTGCGGGCTGTCGGAACTCGTCTGCATGTGATTTGGGAGGAAGGGCGATGTCCCTTGTCATCTACAACACGCTATCGCGTGAAAAAGAGCCGTTCGTGCCCCTCGATCCGGCGCATGTGCGGCTCTATGTCTGCGGCCCGACGGTCTATGACTACGTGCACATCGGCAATGCGCGGCCGGTCGTCGCTTTCGATGTTCTTTATCGGCTGCTGAAGCGGCGCTATCCGCGCGTCACTTACGTGCGCAACATCACCGATATCGACGACAAGATCATGGCGCGCGCCACCGAATGCGGCGAGTCGATCGACGCGCTGACCAAGCGCACCGGTGACGCCTACCAGAGCGATATGCGGCGGCTCGGCGCGCTCGCGCCCGACCACGAACCGCGCGCGACCGAGTATGTCGGCCAGATGATCGAGCTGATCCAGCAGCTGATCGCGAAGGGCCATGCCTATGCCGCCGACGGCCATGTGCTGTTCAGCGTACCGAGCATGCCGGACTACGGGCGGCTGTCGCGCAAGCCGCGCGACGAGCTGATCGCCGGCGCTCGTGTCGAGGTGGCGCCCTACAAGAAGGACCCGGCCGACTTTGTGCTGTGGAAGCCGTCGGCCGCCACCCAGGCGGGCTGGCCGAGCCCGTGGGGCCGCGGCCGGCCGGGCTGGCACATCGAATGCTCGGCGATGAGTGGCGCGCTGCTGGGCGAGACCTTCGACATCCATGGCGGCGGCCTCGACCTCATCTTCCCGCATCACGAGAACGAGATTGCGCAGAGCCGCAGCGCCTTCGGTCACGCCACCATGGCGAAGTACTGGATGCACAACGGCTTCCTCAACATCTCGGGCGAGAAGATGAGCAAATCGCTCGGCAACTTCCTCACCGTGCACGAGCTGCTCGATCAGTATCCGGCGGAAGCGATCCGCCTCTTGCTGCTGTCGGCACACTATCGCCAGCCGCTCGACTTCACCCATGAAGGCCTTCAGCAGGCGAGGGCAACACTCGATAGATTGTATAGGGCGGTCGCTTCTCTAAAGGATGTTGCAGCGGAGCCGGTTGAACAACTGCGTATCGAACAAGGTACTGTTGAAACTGATCTTGAGGATGACTTGAATACACCTCTAGCCATCGCTCGTCTTCATGCCTTGGCAGACTATGTACTCAATCCGACAAAGCTGGTTGGCTACGATGACCGCAAGCCAGTTGAAATCAGACCGGGGCAACTAAAATCTCGACTGCTTGCCTCAGGCTATACACTTGGCGTCCTGCAGCAGGATCCGGACGTATGGTTCAAAGATCCTCGACGCGCAGTCAGCGTTTCCATTCACGAGCGTCTAAATGCGACTGACACCTTGGACGCTCAAGTTTCGGATCTTGAGATCGAAGCAGAGATCGCCAAACGTAATGAAGCTCGCGAAGCAAAGAATTTTGCGGAAGCCGACCGCATCCGCGATGAGCTCAAGGCGCAGGGCGTGATCCTCGAGGACGGCCCCAAGGGCACGACCTGGAAGCGCGGCTAGCGCTTCCAGGTTCTTTCTCTCGGTCTTGTGAACGGCAATTGCGGTTGACGATCGGCCGAGTCGTATTTAACTTGTTTGTTAAATATGGATCAGCTCTCGCAAACCTTCTCCGCCCTGGCCGACCCGACCCGTCGGGCGATCTTGGCGCGGCTTGCCACCGGGGCTGCCACGGTGGGTGAGCTCGCCGAGCCGTTCGACATGTCGCTGCCCGCGGTGTCGCGCCATCTGCGCGTGCTGACCGATGCCGGCCTGATCGAGCGCCATACGGAGGCGCAATGGCGGCGCTGCACCTTGCGCGGCGAGGGGCTGCGCGCCGCCGCCGACTGGATGGAGTTCTATCGCCGGTTCTGGGAGAGCCAGCTCGATCGTCTCGACGCGTTTCTCAAGCGTACAGTCCCCCGACCTAATAATGGGCCGGACAAGGGAGCGACGAAGGACAAACCAGGGAGGAAGACATGACTCCTCGCATCGTTTCGCACGAAGAGTGGTTGAAGGCACATCGGGCCCATCTCGCAAAAGAAAAGGCATTCACCCGGCAGCGCGACGAACTTGCGCGCGAGCGGCGGGCGCTGCCGTGGGAGCGCGTCGAGAAGGACTATGTCTTCGAGGCGCCGGAGGGCCGCGTGACGCTCGCCGACCTGTTCGCCGGCCGCGGCCAGCTCCTCGTTCAGCATTTCATGTTCGGGCCCGACTGGAACGAGGGCTGTCCCAGTTGCTCGTTCTGGAGCGACAATTTCAACGGCATCGACGCGCATCTCGCCCATCGCGACACGTCGTTCGTCGTAGTCTCTCGTGCGCCGATCGCCAAGCTCGAGGCCTACCGCAAGCGGATGGGCTGGACGCTGCGCTGGGTGTCCTCGCTCGGCAACGACTTCAACTTCGACTACGGCGTGTCGTTCAAGCCGAACGAAACGGCGTTGAAATACAATCACGAGACGATGGCGCCCTACGGCGAGGAGACGCCGGGCCTCAGCGCCTTCCGTCGCGGCGAAGATGGCGCGATCTATCGTACCTATTCGACCTACGCGCGCGGCCTCGACGTGTTGAACGGCACCTACCATCTGCTCGACGCCACCTCCAAGGGACGGGACGAGGAGGGCCTCAGCTTCTCGATGGCGTGGGTTCGCCGGCACGACCAGTACTGACCGCTCACCGGACGCAGGAGGAGACACCATGGATACGGGCCTCGATGCCACGACGTTGCGTCTCGTGCGCATTTTCGACGCGCCGCGCGAGCGCGTGTTCGCAGCGTGGGCGGAGCAGGCGCAGTTCACTCAATGGATGTGCCCGCCTGGTGTCACCATCGACGAATGTGTGATCGATGTCCGGCCGGGCGGGGCCTGGCGCATCAAGGGGCGGCAGGAAGCTGGTCGCGTCTTTGCCTCTTCGGGCAAGTATCTCGAGGTCGAGAAGCCGGTGCGGCTGGTCTTCACCTGGGCGCATCACACCGATGGCGATCACACCTCGCCGCGCGGCCATGAAACGACCGTGCGGATCGAGTTGCGTCCCGTCGGCGACAAGACCGAACTGACCCTGATCCACGGCCCGTTTGCCGACGCGCCGAGCTGCGACCAGCATCGCAAGGGCTGGACCGGCTCGTTCGACAAGCTCGACGTTTTCCTCGGGAAGGCGGCATGACGGCTCAACGCATCGTTTTGCACAAGGAGTGGCTGGAGGCGGATCGCGCGCTTTTGGCCGAAGAGAAGGCGTTCGCTCGCCTGCGCGACAAGCTTTTACGCCGGCGACGCGAGCTCTGGCCCGCCGGGCCTAAGATAGCCGTGGTCCCGCACTGGGCAATGGGAACGCGGCCGCCGGTTTCCGGCAGGTGACTTGCTGTTTTTGAAATCGGGGAGTTGAAAGCACGGGCCGACGCGTCACCTAATAGCAGGCATTGGGCGCGCAGGATGGGCGTCCAACTGAGTAAGGTGACCGATCCCCAATTTCTGAGGACTGAACCGATGACCACCGCGACCTGGCACGGCAAGGAGATCGCCAAGAGCGATCGCACTCTGGAAGTCGACGGCTATATCTATTTCCCGCGTGACTCGGTGCGCATGGATCTTCTGGAGATCACTGCCAAGACCGAGAACGACCTCAAATGTCCGCACGGCGTGCAATTCTACGACGTCGTGGACGGCGCCAAGGCGAGCAAGCGCGCCGCCTGGTCCTACGAGGCACCGCAGACCCGCATGAAGCCGGTCGACCACTGGATCGGCTTCTGGGAAGACATCGTCATCCGGTAGTCCGCGTCAGGCCGATGCCGCCTCGGCGAACGCCCTGAGCAGACCCGGCCAGCCGTCCGGCGAGTCGACCGCGGCGCGGATCTTCTCGCCTTCCTCGCCGTGGCGATCGAACAGGCGATGCTCCAACGAGACGTGAGTTTTGCTGGCGCCAACCGCTGTGAAGGTCACCTCGATCTCAGTGACGACCTTCGGATTGATCTGGAACGTGCCGTCCAGCATCCAGGTCAAAACTATGCGCTTGGGTGGATCCCAGGCCAGCACCTTGCCCCAGTCGCATTCCGAGCCGTCCTCGCCACGCTCGAACCAGCGCCCGCCGACCTTCGGCTCAATCGTGACGGCGACCTGAGGCGACTTCGATTCGAGGATCGAGTGCGATTTGGGCCACCAGCGACATCCGGCGAAGACCTCGAAGGCCCTTGCCGGCGGCGCGTTGACGTCGATGTCCTTGAGAACGGGCGAGATGGAAATCGTGCGATTCATGATCTGCGTCTCCTCCTGGGCGATGGGGTGGGACGTTCGACTTCGGCCTTGAAGGCATCGAGGGCCTGGTCCCAGAACTGGTCCAGCCAGCGGCGCAACGGCCCAAGGCCACGCGGGTCGATGGAATAAACGCGGCGCGCGCCGTCCTGTTCGTCGCGCACCAGGCCGGCTTCCTTGAGCACACGCAAATGCTGCGACACGGCCGGTCGGCTGACCGGCATGTCGCGCGCGATCCCTCCAACGGACTTGGGGCCGGTGCGCAACTGCTCGAACACGCGTCGCCGGGTCGGATCGGCCAACGCGGCAAGGGCACTATCGTAAGTCATGACTTACGGTAAGTTTCCACTTACAGAATGTCAACGACCCCGAAGGCACCTCATCGTCGTGGTCTTGGCTTCGATTTTTGCTGTTGCGTCGGACGGCCTCTCTGCGCCGCCACCCGTCGCGCGGCGGCCAGCGCTGCCTGAGCCCAGGCGACCAGCTCATCAGGCTCGTCGAACAGTCGCTCCGGCGCGCGCCAGAAGGAGAGGTCGATGGTGTTGCCGCCCTTCGCATAGTTGAGGGGCGGGTAGGCCGCGGCTTCCCTGAAGGTCTCGCGATTGTGGTCGTCGACCCTGAGGTAGAGCATGTTGTCGGTCACCATCCCGAGCATCATGCCGTCGCAGAACACGCCTGTTTTGCCGAACATGCGTCGCAGCGTGATTCGGCCAAGCGGAGCGAGTTGCTCGCGCAGGAACTCGGCAAAGCTGTCGCTGGCAACCATCCTCGATCCCCAGCGGGCGCGCCGCGCTCCCTGTCTGGAGGCGGCGCCCGGATTTGATGGCGCTATTTCGCCGGCTGGATCGCTGTCACCGAGAGTGGCGTCCGCAAGCCGATGATTGTGTCGCCGACCTTGAGCTTCTTCAGCATTTCCTGGGTCGAGACCTCCGTAGCGGCATAGGTGCGCACCTCGCCGCCGGCGCTGTCGACCAGCGTGACCTTGTTCGCCGCGAGGTCGACACCGACCACAGTTTTGGTGAAACGTCCGGCAGCCGCATCAGCAGCAGCGTCTTTCATGGCGTCCCGGCGTGCCATCTGCGAACCCGGGCCCTTCTGGCGCAGGTTGAGAACGTTCACGATCTCATTGTAGGTGACGTCGACGACCGAGCCGACGGCGAAGCGGTCGAGCTTGCCCGCCGAATCGGCCGCCGCCGCATCGATCGACGCGCCATTGGGCGTCGTGAAAGTTATGGAGCGCGTGACCGGGTTGATCGCCGTGATCGTGCCCCGCGTGGTCACTGTATTCGCGAACGACACGCCGGCGCGCGGCACGGCCTCCACCTTGCTCTGCGCTGCGGCGGGCAGGGGGCCAGCCAAAATACTGGCGAATGCCAGCGCGGTGCCGACCAGAGTTGCGCCCAAAGCCGTCTTGATTGGACGGATCGTCATCACGTGCACCCCCAAAAAACTGTGACGCCGCGGACAATAACGAACCGTTTTGACAGTGCAATCCTTGAACGCAGGGTAACTGCTTGTCCTCGTTTGGGTAATTTTATTGTTTTTGCCACAGGTTAATCATTTTGATTCGTATTTTGTGCATTGCAATCTCGCATCCGCAGCAATAGCTTTGCTCGCCGAGAAGGAGGCCTTTGCCCATGACCGTTGTTGCTTTCGCCCCGCGGCCGCATCCGACGGCCAATCAGCCCAAGAAGGACCTGTACGAGATCGGCGAGATCCCGCCGCTCGGTCACGTGCCGAAGAACATGTACGCTTGGGTGATCCGGCGCGAACGCCATGGACCGCCCGAGCAGTCGATGCAGCTCGAGGTCGTGCCGACTCATACGATCGGCGAGGACGAGGTGCTCGTGCTCGTGATGGCGGCAGGCGTGAATTACAACGGCGTGTGGGCGGGCCTCGGCCTCCCGATCTCGCCGTTCGATGTGCACAAGCAGGCTTTCCATATCGCCGGCTCCGACGCCTCGGGCATCGTCTGGGCGGTCGGTGCCAAGGTGAAGCGCTGGAAGGTGGGCGACGAGGTCGTGATCCACTGCAACCAGGACGATGGCGACGACGAGGAGTGCAACGGCGGCGATCCGATGTTCTCCACCAGCCAGCGCATCTGGGGCTACGAAACGCCGGACGGATCGTTCGCGCAGTTCTGCAAGGTGCAGGCGCGCCAGCTCATGAAGCGGCCGCAGCATCTCACCTGGGAAGAGAGCGCCTGCTACACGCTCACCCTCGCCACGGCCTATCGCATGCTGTTCGGCCATCGCCCGCACATCCTGCGGCCGGGCCACAACGTGCTCGTGTGGGGCGCCGCGGGGGGCATCGGCTCGATGGCGGTGCAGCTCATCGCGACCGCGGGCGCCAACGCGATCGGCGTGATCTCCGATACTTCGAAGACGGATTTCGTGATGTCGCTCGGCGCCAAGGGCGTCATCAACCGCAACGACTTCGACTGCTGGGGCCAGCTTCCCGATGTCGACGACCAGAAGGGCTATGCCGAGTACATGAAGAAGTGCCGCAAGTTCGGCGCGGCGATCTGGGAACATACCGGCAAGGGCAACGACGTCGACTTCGTATTCGAGCATCCGGGCGAGCAGACCTTCCCGGTGTCGTGCTTCATCGTGAAGCGCGGCGGCATGGTGGTGTTCTGCGCCGGCACCACCGGCTACAACCTCACCATGGACGCGCGTTTTGTGTGGATGCGCCAGAAGCGCATCCAGGGCAGTCACTTCGCCAACCTCCTGCAGGCCAGCCAGGCCAACCAGCTCGTGATCGAGCGCCGCATCGATCCCTGCATGAGCGAGGTATTCGACTGGGCCGACATCCCCAAGGCGCACACCAAGATGTGGAAGAACCAGCACAAGCCCGGCAACATGGCCGTGCTGGTCTCGGCCAAGCGCCCCGGCTTGCGCACGCTCGAGGACGCGCTGGAGGAGTAATCAAGGGAGCGCGCCACTCCAGTGGCGCACCTTTTCGTCTCCACACCGTATGAGCGCCACTGCGCGCCGCAGTGACCTGCGCGCTGGAGTGGCGCGCCCCAATGAGCTAAAACAGGTCCGTCGAAAAAGACGGATCGGTATGGTTAGCCCGGTCGCCGTATCGCAAGATGCGGTTCTGTCTGGCCTTTTGGCCAAGTCCCGCGACTCCTGCGCTGGCGCATTCTGCGTCGGCGAACAATGAGGAGTGCGGAACATGCAGCAACAGATATCGGTCATCACGCTCGGCATTGCCGACCTCGCGCGTTCGCGCCGTTTCTATGCCGAGGGCTTCGGCTGGAAGCCGGTGTTCGAGAATCCCGAGATCATCTTCTACCAGATGAATGGCCTGATGCTGGGCACCTGGCTCGCGTCGGCGCTGGAAGCTGACTCGCGGCGACGTCACGCGGCCGGCCCCGGCGCCTTCTCGTTGGCGCACAACGTCACATCGCGCGAGGCCGTGCAGCCAACGCTCGACCGGCTCGTTTCCTTCGGTGGGACCGAGCTGCTCGCCGCCGATGCGCCGCCGCACGGCGGCTTTCGCGGCTATGTCGCCGATCCGGACGGCCATGCCTGGGAGATCGCGTGGAACCCGGCGTGGCCGATCAGCCCGGAAGGCTACGTGACGTTTGGCACCTGAGAGGTGACATGTTCGACGGTTTCGCGACGTCCATGATCGATGTCGGCGAGACGTCGATCTTCGTCAGGCGCAAGGGGAGCGGGCGGCCGCTCCTCTTGCTGCACGGCTTTCCGCAGACCCATGCGATGTGGCATCGCGTGGCGCCGCGACTGGCCGAGCGCTTCACCATCGTTTGCGCCGACCTGCGCGGTTACGGCGCGAGCGGGAAACCGCGATCGGTAGTTGGCCATGCGCCCTATGCCAAGCGCGCGATGGCGCGTGACATGGTTCGGATGATGGAAGCGCTCGGCTTCCCGAGCTTCGGTTTGGTCGGACACGATCGCGGCGGCCGGGTGGCCTATCGCCTGGCGCTCGACTGGCCGAAACGCGTGGAGCGGCTCGCGGTGCTGGACATCATCCCGACCAGCGAGGCGTTTGCGCGTGCCGACAGCCGCTTCGCCTTGGCCTTCTGGCCCTGGGCGCTGCTCGCCCAGCCCGAGCCGTTGCCCGAGCGGCTGATCGCCGCCGCGCCGGAGGCGATCGTCGACGATGCGCTCAGCCAATGGGGCAGCGACGAAGCCAGCTTTCCCGCCGAGGTGCGGACGGCCTATATCGACGCGCTGCGCGACCGTGAGTCGGTTCATGCGATTTGCGAGGAATACCGCGCAGCGGCCACGCTCGATGTCGAACACGATCTTGCCGACCGCAAGACGGGCCGGCGCATCGCCTGCCCGACACTCGCGCTTTGGAGCAGCGGCAGCGCTCTCGATACGTGGTACGCCGCGGAGGGCGGGCCGCTGGCGATCTGGCGTGCGTGGTCAGAAGAGGTGAGGGGCCGCGCCATCGCGGGCGGCCACTTCTTCCCCGAGGTCAATCCGGACGAGACGACGACCGAGCTGGCGGCCTTCTTCGGTTAAACGAGGCCAAAACTCATAAAGCCTGCCCCATCGCGTCGCTTTCGGGCCAACTCTCCAGACAGTCAGAAGGCCGAGTGGTATGTCAGACAGTGGCCAAGTGGGGGCATCGGCTTACTTGGGCACTCGCACTATGTCCGGGCAGGCCGCCAACAGCTTGTTGCAGCGTAGTGCGGATGCAGCTGTCATCCAAAACGGGTGGAGCACGCCGCGTCGGTCGGCTACTCGTCTGCCCTACGCCAGCGTTGACCAGACGATTGGATCGGGTTGACGGCCTCGCGCATTGAGTCGTCGCTACGGCTTGGAAAACGTGAACTTGCAGGCCCGGCTGCCAAGCCTGTTGCCGCTACCCTTGTTGCCTTCGAACTTTGCCGAGACTTGAAACGAGATCGGCGTCTGGGCCGGCGCGAATTTGATGTTGTGCTCGGCGTCGCCCGAGATCCCCGAGGCTCTCAGAGTGGCCGTCCCGTCCGCCCGAATCTGGCCCTCGAGCGTCATCGACGGGACTTGACCCTTGTTGCGGTACTGCCCGACGAAATGCCCGCCCTTCACGTCGGCGTCGTAGCGCCAAGTGTAACCGCGCGCGCCCTCGCTCGTCGTCTCACAAACCTGCAGCACGGACCAGGTCCCTTCGAACGAGGCGGCGTGCGTGCTCTGGATGGTCGCCAGCACGAGCAGTGCGCCGGCCCATGCAGGCTGCGTGGCTCGGCGTTTCATCGGCATTGAACCCTCACCGAGAAATCGCGGCCGCTCGCGCCGGCCCGTCCTTTGGCAGCCAGCACGCCACCTGCTAGCGAGCCGGTCAAAATCGCGGTGAAGTGCTGTCCGACGTACATCTGGGTCCCGATCAAATTGTAGGTGATGCTGACCGTGCCGTCCGGCGCAATTCGGCCGTTGAATGTCTGCGGCTCGGTCGCGCCCTGCGTCGTCCATTGGCCGGAAATGGCACCGTTGCGAATGGTCATGGGCGCATGCCAGCAGCTCTCCGGGAAGCCCTGATAAGCGCCGCGACACCACTGCGATCGAAACGTCCCGTCGCACTGACTCGGTCCGGGGCCGACCGAGTTTGCCGCTACCTGAGCAGGCGGCGGCGGGGCTGCCTTCTTCTGCGCCTCGGCCTTCTGCGCCTCGGCCTTCTGAGCTTCGGCCCTCTGAGCTTCGGCCCGAACGCGGTCTGCTTCGGCCTTGGCCGCTTCAGCCTTTGCCGCCTCCGCCTCGGCTGCAGCGCGACGCTTATCCTCCTCCGCCTTCTGGCGGGCCGCCTGCTCGGCTTCGGCCTTCTGGCGAACTTCGTCTTCGATCTTGCGCCGGAGGGCCGCTTCCTCGTCTGCCTTGCGACGCGCGTCGGCCTCGGCACGCAAGCGGCCGGCTTCTTCGGCCGATGCTTGTTGCGCCCGCCGCGCTTCTTCCAGTTCCTGCTGGACCTTGTCCGGCGGCCGGGCAACCGTGGCGTTGTCTGCTGTCGCGGGCGCCGACGGCGTTATACGCGGCCCGACGAGGAACCACACCGCCGCCACGGCCGCGACGGACAACGCGATACCAGCGAAGATCGCCGGACGACGCAGTTTTGAAGGTTTTGATGCGATCGGTTGAGGCGCATTCGGTTGGCGCATCACGACCGTCGCCGGCTCGGCGCGTGGCTGGACGGCCGCGGCGGGCTTGGCAGACGAACCGGCAAACATCGGCCGCCAGCCAGCGATCGATTGCGGCCGCTCTGCGGCCCGTACGGCCAGTCCAGCGTCAATGGCTGCGCGTGCGTCCTGCGCGGTCGGTGACGTGACCTGTGACAGCGGGGCGTAGCTGTCGTCCAGCACGCGATCCACCGCATTGGGCGGTGCACTGCCGGTCAAGGCGAAATGAAGCGTCGCCGCCAGACCGTAGATGTCTGTCCATGGTCCCTGCGTAGCCGCGGTGAACTGCTCGACAGCGGCGTAGCCCGGCGTGAATACGGCGGTCATCGCCTGTGTCCGCCCGGCGACGGCAGCACGCGACGCACCGAAGTCGATCAGGGTGGGCTGCCCTTGCTGGTCGAGCAGGATGTTAGCCGGCTTGATGTCGCGATGGAGGAATCCAGCGGAATGAACCTGTTCGAGCCCGTCGAGCAGGGGCGACAACAGCCGGTCGAAGGCGGCCGCGTCGAGGGGGCCGTTACGAGCGACACGCTCCTGCAGGGTCTGGCCGCCCAGCAGCTCCATGACGAGGTAAGCCGTGCCATTGGCCTCGAGGAAGTCGTGCACCAGGACAATACCGGGCACGCGATGCAGGGCCGCCAGCGTCCGTCCTTCGGCGACGAAGCGGTCTCGCCCCCAGGCATAATCCTGCGCGGCGCTGGTCGATATCGGCACGACCGTCGTGCCGTCCTGCCGCACGGCCAACGCCGCCGGCAGATACTCCTTGATTGCGACCTCGCGGCCGAGCTCGGCATCCAGTGCGCGATAGGTGATCCCGAACCCGCCACGTCCGAGGACAGCGGCAATGCGATACCGGCCAACCGTCTGGCCAACCCGGAGCGCCACGAAATCGCGATCCGGATTGCCATGATCGGTCTGCGTACCTATCCCTCTACCGGAATCGCCCTTGGAATCGCGCAATGGCTGAGTTTCCCCCAAGGCCCCCAACTCACAATGCTAGGAGCACTCGGACGTCGCGGCAATAGCGTGTCACAGGAGCTTGCGCTCATTCGCGAGATTCGTGCTCCTCGCGAGGTTTGTAGTGGGAGGAGATCCAGAACAAGTTCAGATGCTCCCAGGGAGCGACGTTCTCACTCAGTGGTGGCGGCCGCCTTTCTTCGGCATTCGATTACGTGGGCGATCGAGCCGGACGACTCGGGCTCCGGTCGAGACAACGGAGGGCCTGCAATCATCATGTGCTAGGCGCTCTCGTGCGCCTCCGAGAACCTCGACACGATGCCCAGGCGCCGGAGCAGCTCGGCATCGTGGTCACGCTGCGGGTTCTTGGTGGTAAGAAGCGTGTCGCCGATGAAGATCGAGCCGCGCCGGCGAGGAAACAGAGGGCCTGCGTCTCGTCGGTCATGTACTGACGGCCGGCCGAGAGGCGCACCACGCTTTTCGGCATCATGATGCGGGCGGTGGCTGCAGGGGAGACCGGATGAAGCGATCGGGATTCTGGGCCATAGGCCTTCTTCTTGTTCTCGCGGCTTGCGCCAATGCGCCGTCGTCCGGCGCGCTGCGTCAACCCGCCAATGTGGGCGACGCGAAGATCGCGGCACTGAACTACAAGACGTCAGGGCAGTACGATCGCGATCTCGCCGCCGTTGCGTCGGATGCGCAGGGCTGGCTCGCCAAGCGCGCGCCTGCGGTTGCACGGCCAGCGTTGGTCTTTGATATCGACGAGACGGTGCTCAGCAACTGGCCGGTCATCCTGCGCGACGACTTCGGTCGTCCGATCGCGGGTCCCTGCGATCTCGCAGCCGATGCTCCCTGCGGTTGGGCGGCGTGGGACCAGTTGGGCATGGATGAGGCGATTGCGCCCACGCTGGCGCTTTACCGGTCAGCGGTTGCGGCGAAGGTCACGGTCTTCTTCATCACCGGCCGGCCCGAGAACCAGCGGACGGCAACGGAGCGGAACCTCGCCGGTGTCGGCTTCACCAGCTACTCGCGGCTCTACATGGTGCCGAACGGAGCGCATTTCCCTTCGGCCGCTGACTTCAAGGCGCCGATCCGCGCCCAGATCGAGCAGCAGGGCTATACGATCGTCGCCAACGTCGGCGATCAACCGTCGGACCTCGCAGGAGGCCACGCCGAGAAGACCTTCCAACTGCCCAACCCGTTCTACCGGGTACCGTAGAGCTAGGTGTTGGCGGCATCGGAGGCAATGGCGGCGGCTGTCGCGTTGAGCGCGGCGCTGTAGCGGTTGCCGGCTTCGGCCTCGCTCAAGGCCGATCTCAGGAAACGCATTGAGAGGCAGCCCAGCACACGCCGGTCCTGGCGGATGGCGACGGCGATGCCCTGCAGGCGGCTCTGGCGCGGCACGATCGTGAAGGCATGGCCGTCGCGCCTGACGCGTGCGAAGGCGGCGGCGAGCTTGGCATCGTAGGTGACGCCAAGATCGCGCAGCACGGTGCGCCGTTCTTCGCTGGAGCAGAAAGCAAGCCAGGCGCGGCCGAGCGCGCTCGAGAGGGTGGGGCTACGCCGCTGCAACGCCGAGCGCTCGAACGACATCGGGCTTTCCGGCGCGGTCGAATAGCGGATGGTCATGGCGCGATGGCTGAGCGTGCCGAGGTAGAGCGGCCAGCCGTGCTCCTGCGTGAAGCGGCGCATGTGGGGTGCGGCGACATCGACGAAGTGATCGACGAAGCGGATGCCCTGGGCGAGCCCCAGCACGCGATCGGTGAGGCGATAGCCGAGCGCGCGCGAGACCTGCGTGACGTAGCCTACGGCCACCAGGGTCTGCAGCAGGCGCACCACGGTAGGCCGCGGCAGGCCGGTTTCGACGGCCAGTGCCGAAATCGTGGCATGCGGACCGCGGCTCAGCGCCTCCAGGATCGCGAAGCTGCGGCGCACCGGTTCGACGACGGCGGTCATGGTCAGAAGATTATTCCGTAATACGGACTCTGTCGACGCGCCAGCAGCCGTGCGGGACGAGACAGCGTAGTCTTGCCTCAGAAACGGAGGAACATGTTCGGCAGACGGCAATTCCTGGCAGGCGGCGTCGTGCTCGCGGCGCCAGCGATCGTACGAGCGGAGGCATTCCCGCCCGGGCGCGTGACGGTGGTGGTGCCATTCCCGGCCGGGGCGGCGACGGACATCAGCGCTCGCGTCTATTCGGAGCAACTGTCGGCGCTGTGGAGCCAGCCGGTGGTGGTCGACAACCGCGGCGGCGGCAACGGCATTCCCGCGGCTGAATCGGTGGCGCGCGCCAAGCCGGACGGTCTTACGATCTTTGCCACCTCGGCGATGACGCAGGCCGTGAACCCAGCCCTGTACGAGAAGCTGCCCTACGATCCGATCGCCGACTTCGAGCCTATCACGCGCATGGGCACCTCGCCGTTCGTGCTGTTGGTCGATGCCAAGAGCCCGATCAAGACAGCGGCCGAGCTGACCGCCGCCCTCAAGGCGCATCCGACAAAGAACAATTTCGGCGCGGGCGCATTGCCGGCGCGAGTCGCTTCCGAGCTCTACAAGCTCGAGGCGGGTGTCGATGCGGTCTATGTCGGCTACAAGAGCAACCCGCAGGCGATTCCGGATGTCCAGAGCGGGCTTCTGAACTTCATGATGATCGACACCGTCAATGCCAAGATCGCGATCGAGCGCGGGGCGTTGAAGGGCCTGTTCGTCACCGACACCGAGCGCTATTCGCTGCTGCCCGACCTGCCGACCGCGGCCGAGGCGGGCTATCCCAACGTGCTGCTGACGACCTGGACCGGCTATTACGTGCCGAAAGGCACGCCGCGCCCCATCGTCGACAAGATCAATGCCGATATCCATCGGGTGGCCGCGATGCCCGAGGTGCTGGCGCGGCTCGAATCGATGGGCGGCACGCCCAAGCTGATGAGCCCCGATGCGTTCGCAGCTTTCGCGCTGTCGGAGAAGGAGCGCTGGGGCAACATCATCCATCGTGCCAATATCAAGCTTGAGTAGGAGGACGTCATGCAAGGATCGCTACGCGGCAATGCAGGTCCCCGGATCCGCCACCTGGCGGACGAGGGTGCGCCCTACGAGACCCTCTCGATCGACAAGCTGACGCCGATCATCGGCGCAGAGGTCGGCGGCATCGACCTCAGTCAGCCGCTCAGCAACCGCCAGCAGGACGAGGTGCATCGCGCGCTGGCCGAGAACTCGGTGATCTTCTTCCGCGACCAGCACATCACGCCCGACCAGCATGTTGCCTTCGGCCGGATGTTCGGCGACCTGCATGTCCATCCCGCGGCACCGCACGAGGATGGCCGGCCGGAGCTGATGGTCATCCATGCCGACAAGGACAGCCCGCGCGCCAACGGCGAGGGCTGGCACACCGACGTGAGCTGCGACGTCGAACCGCCGATGGGCAGCATCCTCTACATCAAGACGTGCCCGCCGCGCGGCGGCGACACGCTGTTCGCCTCGATGTATGCCGCCTACGAGGCATTGTCGGACCGCATGAAGGCCTACCTCGAGGGCATGACCGCGGTGCACGACGGGGAGCAGGTCTATCGCGGCCTCTATGCCAACTACGGCGTTGCCGACAAGCCCAAGTATCCGCGCGCGGAACATCCAGTGATCCGCACCCATCCGGTGACGGGCAGGAAAGCGCTCTACGTCAATCGCGGCTTCACGCGCTTTCTGGTGGGCGTGCCGCGCGACGAGAGCGAGGGCATCCTGCGCTATCTCTACGAGCACATGGAGAACCCGCTGTTCCAGTGCCGCTTCCGCTGGCGCGCGAATTCCATCGCTTTCTGGGACAACCGTTGCGTCCAGCACCGCGCCATGTGGGACTACTGGCCCCATACCCGCAGCGGCAACCGGGTGACGGTCGCAGGCGACAAGCCTTACTGAATTCGGAGGAGCGCGCCTCTTCCGGACCACGGGCTTCCAGCCCGCTCATGAGCGAGCCGGAGGCTCGCGGTCCGTATGAGCATGAGTCGCGCGCTCCGATGAGGCTCCCCGTTCCCCGAGTGGACCGTTCCGTGTATGGACGGTGCTTCGATTCGGGACGAAGGTAATTTGCTGGTAATCTTCGATTGCGACGGCGTGCTGGTCGACAGCGAGCCGCTCGCCAACGCGAGCTTTTCCCGGGCGCTCAAGGCGCAGGGCGTCGATTGGGACATCGAGGAGACGATGCGTCGGCTGATGGGCCTGTCGCTGAAGTCCTGCATCGAGGTCGTCGAGGCCGAGATCGGCCGCCAGTTGCCCGCCGACTTCGTCGAGAAGATGCAGGTCGTCACCTACCAGAGCTTTCGCGACGCGCCATTGCAGCCGGTGGCGGGCGTGAAGGACGCGATCGTCGCGCTGCAGACGGCGGGATTCGCGACCTGCGTCGCAAGCTCGGGCTCGGTCGACAAGATGCGCTTCACGCTCGGCCTCACCGGGCTGTGGGATTTGTTCGATGGCCGCGTCTTCAGCTCCGGCCAGGTGCCGCGTGGAAAACCCTTTCCTGATCTTTTCCTGCATGCCGCACGATCGATGAAGACGGCGCCGGCGGAGTGCTTTGTCGTCGAGGATTCGGTGCCGGGGATACGGGCGGCGCGCGACGCCGGCATACGCGTGCTCGCCTATGCCGGCGCGCCTTATGCCGACCGCGAGAAGCTCGCCGCGGCGGGTGGCTCGGTCTTCACCGATATGGCGCAACTGCCGGAGCTCGTCGGCGCATGACCGGCCCTTGGTCTATGGGGACGGGGTCCATGGGTGCAGCGGCGCGACCCGAACGTGTGGTTGTCGTCGGCGCGGGCATGGCGGGCCTGGTGGCGGCGCGGCTGCTGCATGACAGCGGCTTTAGCGTGACGGTGCTAGAGGCGCGGCCGCGGCTCGGCGGGCGCGTCTGGACCGATAGCTCGCTCGGCGCGCCGCTCGATCTCGGCGGATCGTGGGTGCATGGCCTCGAGGGCAATCCGCTCACGCTCTGGTGCGAGGCGCTGGGCGTCAGGCTGATCGAATCGCACGGCGATCGCCTGTTGATCGACGAACGTGCGACTGCGCCCACGCGGGACGGTCAGCGTCAGCGCGCGCGTCTCGGCCGTGCGGCCTTCAGGACCGCGATGGAATGGGCGAGCTGGAAGAGCAAGGCGATGGCGCAGGCGAGGGGCCCGCGTTCGGTCTCGGTGAAGGAGGCCGTCGATCCGTTGCTGCGGGCATCGTGGCTGCCGGAAATCGACAAGCTCACGATTGCGACCTTCATCGAGGGTAGCGAGGGCGTGCAGGGCGCGCCCTACGAGGCGGTCGCCGCCGAGGAGTGGTGGCCGAGCGAGGGGCTCGATCGCAACGCGCAACCCAAGGGCGGCTTTATCGCCCTGGTCGAGGATGCCGCGCAGGGACTCGACGTGCGCCTGGACGCGCCTGTCGAGCGCATCGTGTGGAGCGACGCGGGCGTCGTCGCGCATCTGCAAGGTGGCGAGAAGATCGCGGCGGACCGCGCCGTGGTCACGGTGCCCCTCGGCCTGATGCGCGCCGGCCTGCCCGCGCTCGATCCGCTGCCGCCGGAAGACCAGCTGAAGGCGATCGGCCGTATCGGCTATGGCGCGGGCGTTTTGGGCAAGATCTACCTGCGCTTCCCGCGCCGCTTCTGGCCGGACGAGCCGACCTGGTTCGGGCGACTGCCGGATGCACCCGACCGGCGCGGCACCTTCAACACCTGGGTAAGCCATCACCACGAGACGGGCCTGCCGATCGTCTTGAGCTTTGCCAACGGCGCGGTGGCGGCCCGGCTCGATCGATCGGCGAGCGACGCCGAGGCGGTCGGCGTGGCGATGGGGTCGCTGCACAAGATGTTCGGGCAGGACATTCCTGAACCGGAGGCGGTCGCCTATCCGCGCTGGCTGAGCGATCCCTGGTCGCGTGGCGGCTATTCCTATCCCGGGGTGGGCAGCGCGGCGGAAGACCGCACGATCCATGCGCGGCCACTTGCCGATCGGGTGTTCTTCGCCGGCGAGGCGACGGAACTGGTCGAGTACGGTACCGTGCACGCCGCCTTGTGGTCGGCCGAACAGACCGCGGAAGCGTTATTCCAGAAAGCGACCGGTCAACGCGCCTCCCGCGACTTGCGTCCGTGGGCCAAGGCGCGCACTGGTGCCGGCCGCCACAATGGGTGATAGAGCGGTGGGAAGGAGCAACCCATGAAGCTCGCCAACGAGATCTTTTTCGTCCTGGTCATCATTTCGGGCCTATCGACGCTCGGCGTGCTGTTCGCGGGCCTGGTCGGCATGGCACGCGGGCCGGCCGACAGCCTCGAACGCGCCCGCGGCAGCAACAAGCTGATGTGGTGGCGCGTGCGCCTGCAGTTCCTGACGATTATCCTGATCCTGTGCTGGTGGATGACCAAGAGCTGAAGCGATGGTCAAGCTCACGCGCATCTACACCAAGGGCGGTGACAAGGGCGAGACGTCGCTTGGCCGCGGCGAACGCGTGGCCAAGCACGATCCGCGCGTCGAGGCCTACGGCACCGTCGACGAGGCGAACTCGGTGATCGGCCTCGCCCGCGCCGCTGTCGAACGGACGCTCAAGAACGATGCCCATCGCACGCATGTCGATGAGATGCTGAAGCGCATCCAGAACGACCTGTTCGATCTCGGCGCCGACCTCTGCACCATCGAGGCGAAGCAGGGCAGCGAAGCGCTGCGCATCGCGCCGTCCCAGACCGAGCGGCTGGAACACGAGATCGATGCGATGAACGCCGAGCTCTCACCGCTCACCTCGTTCGTCCTGCCGGGCGGCAGCGAGGCCTCCGCCTGGCTCCATCTCGCCCGCACTGTTGCGCGGCGCGCCGAGCGGCGAATGACGACGCTCGCTGCCGAGCAGCCGGTCAGCCCCGAGGCGATCCGCTACATCAACCGGTTGTCCGACCATTTGTTCGTGCTCGCACGTCGTCTGAACGACAACGGCGCGGCGGATGTCCTGTGGGTGCCGGGGAAAGGCCGCTGAACAATGCCGCAACTGCGGGGTGCTGTTTCTTTTGCCGTCCCAGGGATGCGCTGGTTACATTTGAGATGGCTACTAACATCTTGAGAGATCGACCTAATTTCTTTCGTCGTGCGATTTTGTGCGGTGCGCCATAGCCTTGACATGATCGGCTGAACGCCCCTACACGAAAACCCCTTCGCCGGGCAGGTGGCCTGGCCGCAACTCACCAATAGGCTCAACGCGATGAAAGTGCTGGTCGCTGTCAAGCGGGTCATCGACTACAACGTCAAGATCCGCGTCAAGGCCGACAACACGGGCGTCGAGACGGCAAACGTCAAGATGTCCATGAACCCCTTCGACGAGATTGCCGTGGAAGAGGCGATCCGCATGAAAGAGAAGGGGGCCGCGACCGAGATCATCGCTTTCTCCGCCGGTCCCGCCCAGTGCCAGGAGACCATCCGCACCGCGCTGGCGATGGGCGCCGACCGCGGCGTGCTGGTGCAGAGCGATACCGAGCTGCAGCCGCTGGCCGTCGCCAAGCTTCTCAAGGCGGTGGTCGACAAGGAGCAGCCGGGCCTGGTGATCGTGGGCAAGCAGGCGATCGATGACGACTCAAACCAGACGGGCCAGATGCTGGCGGCGCTGCTGGGCTGGTCGCAGGGCACCTTCGCCAATAAGCTCAACGTCGCCGACGGTACGGCCGAGGTGAAGCGCGAGGTCGACGGCGGCCTGGAGAATATCAAGATCAAGCTGCCGGCGGTGATCACCACCGACCTGCGCCTCAACGAGCCGCGCTATGCGTCGCTGCCCAACATCATGAAGGCCAAGAAGAAGCCGATTGAGACCCTGACGGCGGATGCGCTCGGCGTCGACGTCGCGCCGCGGCTCAAGGTCCTGAAGGTCGAGGAGCCGCCCAAGCGCAAGGCCGGCATCAAGGTGAAGACCGTGGCCGAGCTGGTCGACAAGCTGCGCAACGAAGCGGGGGTGATCTGATCATGGCGATTCTCGTCGTTGCCGCGCATGACGGCAAAACGGTCCGCTCCAATGTCGCCAACGCGGTGGCTGCGGCTGGCCAGATGGGTTCGGACGTCACGGTGCTGGTCGCCGGCAGCAACTGCGCCGAGGCGGCTAAGTCCGCCGCTGCTCTCCAGGGCGTTGCCAAGGTGCTGCAAGCGGAAGATGCGGCCTATGCCAACTGGGTGGCCGAGGATATCGCGCCACTGGTGGTCAAGCTCGCACCCGGCTACAGCCATGTCGTGATGGCGGCCGACTCGGTCGGCAAGAATGTGGCGCCGCGTGTCGCGGCGCTGCTCGACGTGGCGCAGGTTTCCGAGGCAATCCAGGTCGTCTCGCCCGATACGTTCGTCCGGCCGATCTACGCCGGCAACGCCATGGCGACTGTGCAGACCGCCGACAAGATCAAGGTCGTCACCATCCGGCCGACCAACTTCAAGGCGGTGGCAGCGGGCGGCTCGGCTCCGATCGAGCAGATCGGCGGCGAGGGCGCCAAGGGGCTGTCGTCCTACGTCGGCGCCGAGCTCTCCAAGAGCGAGCGACCCGAGCTCACGTCGGCCAAGATCGTCATCTCCGGTGGCCGCGGCCTGGCGAGCGGCGAGAACTTCAAACTGCTCGAGACGCTTGCCGACAAGCTGGGCGCGGGTCTTGGCGCCAGCCGCGCCGCGGTCGACGCCGGCTACGTGCCGAACGACTACCAGGTCGGCCAGACCGGCAAGGTTGTGGCGCCCGACCTCTATATCGCCGTCGGCATCTCCGGCGCGATCCAGCATCTCGCCGGCATGAAGGACAGCAAAACCATCGTCGCGATCAACAAAGACGAGGAAGCACCTATTTTCCAGGTGGCGGACTACGGTATCGTCGGCGACCTGTTCCAGATCGTCCCCGAGCTCACAGCCGCGGTCGAGAAGAAGTAACCGCAGGGGTACTGGTTATGATCAAGCGCATCGGTGTCATCGGTGCCGGCCAGATGGGTAGCGGCATCGCCCATGTGTGTGCGCTCAAGGGCTTCGATATCCGGCTGGTCGATGTCGACCAGCCGCATCTCGACAGCGGCATTGAGAATATTGGCCGCAACATGGACCGGCAGATCGGCCGCGGCATGATCCGGCCGGAGGAAAAGGACTCGGGGCTGCGGCGCATCGCCGTCGCCACCGACTTCAAGGTCCTGTCGGATTGCGACCTGATCGTCGAGGCGGCGACCGAGAACGAAGAGGTCAAGCGCGAGATCTTCAAGAAGGTGTGCGTTGGCCTGCCTCCGAACGTGCTGCTCGCCACCAATACATCGTCGATCTCGGTGACGCGGCTTGCGTCGGTGACCGACCGGCCGGGCAAGTTCATGGGCATGCACTTCATGAACCCGGTGCCGATGATGGGGCTCGTCGAGCTGATCCGTGGCATCGCGACGGAGGAGGAAACTTTCCGCACCGTCCGCGACGTGGTGGTGAAGCTCGAGAAGAAGCCGGTCAATGCCGAGGATTTCCCGGCCTTCATCGTGAACCGCATCTTGCTGCCGATGATCAACGAGGCGGTCTACGCGCTCTACGAGGGCGTGGGCAATGTCGAGGCGATCGACACGGGCATGAAGCTCGGCGCCAATCATCCGATGGGACCACTCGAGCTCGCCGATTTCATAGGCCTCGACACTTGCCTATCGGTGATGCAGGTGCTGCACGAGGGGCTGGCCGATTCCAAGTACCGGCCGTGTCCGCTTCTCGTGAAATACGTCGAGGCGGGTTGGGTGGGCCGCAAGGTCAAGCGCGGTTTCTACGACTATTCCGGCGAACGCCCGGTCCCGACGCGCTGAGAATGCTGTATCCTCCCGGGGGGAAACCAGGGGGGATACCATCGTGAAAGCAAGTCTCGCACGGCGTCTGGCCGTCCTGTTGTCGTCGGCCGGCCTTGTGTTGGCGGTCTTGCCGATCGCGCCGGCCGAAGCGCAGTGGGTGTTCATTGCGCGCAAGGCTGCGCAGCGCATCCACCATATGACGGAGCAGGGGCAGAACGGTCAGCCCGGATATGATGTCGCGAGCGTCATCCTGGAGGCACCGGCCGACAAGGTGTTCGCGGTGGCGCTGGATCACGCGCGCAACAACAAGGCACTGCGGATGCTGATGGTCGATCCCGCCGGCATGCGTTTCCAGGTGGCCGAAGGCGACCGTACGGCGACGCTGAACGTGATCGAGCTCAACAACGAGGTCTCGCAGCTGATGATCGCCGGCACCGCCGGCCGCGGCGAGGATCCGACGAGTTCGCGCGTCGTCGCGGCCGTCATGCGCGTTTGCGCCGAGATGAAGAAGAGCTGCTCGCTCGCTCGCTGAAAGAGTTCGACTTGGAGGAACACATGTCCCAAGCATCGGAGAACGTCTCGAGTATCCGTGACTTGAGGTCGGCGGAGATCGAAACATTTTACCGGGACGGGGTCGTTCACCTCAAAGCGCTTGTTGATGCGACCACGTGCGTACAGCTCCTCGAGGCAGCAGACCGCCGTCTGGAGGATTTTCGCAAGGAAAAGCCCAGCGAGCTCGCAAACAATCTTACCAAGGACGGTACGTTCCTGAGTGAGCGCGAGTGCTACAAGCAGGACCAGGTCTTCAACGATTTCTGCATGACCTCACGCATGGCTGAAATTGCCGGCCAGGCGATGCGATCGCGGGAGGTGCGGTTCTATTTCGATCACCTTTTCATGCTCGATAAGGATTGCGCGAAAGACAGCTACTACTGGCACCAGGACATGCCGTATTGGGGATGCGGCGGCTCGCAGATATGTTCGTTCTGGCTGGCCCTGACGCCTTGCTCGGTGGACAGCGGCGCACTCGAGTTCGTCAAGGGCAGCGACAAGGGGCGGCTCTATCTGCCCTCGGCGTTCGGTGATGCGGCGACCGGACGTTTCGCAAGCGAAACAGAAAAGACCCCCGAGTATCATCTTCACCGGGACAGCTACGACATCGCATCGTGGGACATCCGGGTTGGCGATTGCCTGTTGTTCAATACCCGCATCATGCACTCCTCGCGCGGCAACCATTCCAAGACTCAGCGCCGTGTCGCCTATTCAACGCGTTGGATCGGTGACGATGCCGTTTTCGAGCCCAAGCGGGGCTTTCAGGACCCGATCACCTACCCCGAGGACGGGTTTCCGGCCGGCGAGAAGCTGTCCCGGAGCGCCAAGTTTCCCTTGCTGTGGAAATCTGGTGGGGCAGCCTAGAGGTGGCTGCCAAGGTCGCCGGCGATTAGGGGCCAACTCCGCAGGATTTGTCAAAAGGGCCGGTGCTAAGGATCGCTCTCGAATGAGGGAGCAGGAATGTCGTCCGCCTATCTCGACCGTTTTGCCCGGGTAACGAACTATATCTACGACCATCTCGACGAGGAGCTCGATCTTGCCCGTTTGGGCGAGATCGCCCGTCTTTCGCCTTATCACTGGCATCGCATCTATCAGTCGATGCTGGGCGAAAGCGCGGTCGCGACGGTGAGGCGTCTGCGACTGCAACGTGCAGCCGCCGATCTTGCGCGCTCTGATCGGGATATCGAAGCGGTGGCGAAACGCGCCCGCTATGGCACCGTTTCCTCGTTTTCTCGCGCTTTCCACGATGCGTTCGGCCTTCCACCCGCGCAATTCCGGCAGAGGAGCCAGGAAATGACCTTGCCCGCCCCGCAGGCGAATTTCGCCAATGCCGTCTATCCAGTCACCATCCAGGACTTCGCATCCGTGCCGCTCGCGGCGATCGATCATGTCAGGTCATATCTCGAGATCGGCCGTGCCTTCGATATGCTGTTCGGATGGCTCGGCACACGTGGCCTGATTGGGCCGGATACACGCATGGTCGCGCTCTATCATGACGACCCGTCGGTGGTGCCGGAGGCCGAGCTGCGATCCAGCGCGGCCGTGGTTGTTGAACCCGGATTTGCGGCCGAGCCACCGGTCCGGTCGCTCGCGTCGCGCGCCGGCCGCTACGCGGTGCTGCGTTACAAGGGACCCTACGTCGCGATGCGTCCCGCCTACGAATGGCTGTTCGGCCGATGGCTCCCGCAGTCGGGCTACGAGCCCGACGATGCGCCCTGTTTCGAACAGTATCTCAACAGTCCGCGCGAGAACCCGCCGGCGGAGCTGCTGACCGACATCTGCCTTCCGTTGAAATCCTGAAGGAGATTTCCCGATGACCCGGAAGACCTGGAAGGAAAAGTTCGACGATCCGCGCCCCCACGAAGTGAAGCCGTGCCCGGTCGATATCGCCGGGATGAAGAAGGGCGAGGTGATGCTGCTGCCGTCGCCGCGGCTCATCGATGCCTTCATCCGCACGATTCCGACAGGCGTGTCGATGGACACCAGGACGTTGCGCACCAGGCTCGCGAAGAAGTACCGCGCCCAGGTGACATGCCCGATCATGACGGGCTTCCATCTGCGCACCGTGGCCGAGGTAGCCTATGCGGCGCACAAGGCAGGCGATCGGGACGTGACGCCGGTCTGGCGCGTGCTCGACGATCGCTCGCCGACCCTGAAAAAGCTCTCCTTCGCCGCCTTCATCAAACGCCAGCGGCGAGCCGAAGGGCTTGCTTAGTCACACCAGACCGAGGAAACGCTCGGCCGTCCGCCAGCGAACGCTGTCGGCGAGTGTCGGTTCGAGGGGAGCGAGATGCTCTTCAAGGTCGACAACGGCGCCTGGGTAGGTGCAATCGTAGTGGGGATAGTCGGCTCCCCAGAACACACAGCCGTCCAGCCCGAGCTCCTTGAGCCGGGGCAGGCGATGGGCCTCGTCCGATTCGATCGAGATGAAGCACTGCTCGCGGAACAGCTCGCTCGGCTTTCGCTTCATCCACGGCACGTGCTGGTGCATCGATTCGAAATGACCGTCGAGCCGGTCGATCCAGTATTCGAGCCAACCCAGGCCTGATTCGAGAAATGCCACCCGCAACTGCGGATGACGCTCCAGCACGCCGCCCGCGACGATGTCGAGCAGCGCCGCCATCTGTTCGAAGGGATGGCAGATCATGTGGCTGAAGAAGAGGTTGTCGTAGCGGCCTGTCGCGAAGCTCGGCATCAGCGCGCCGAAGCTGCCATGCACGGCCGCGAACAGGCCATTGCCCGCGATCCGTTCCCAGAAGGGCTTCAGCTTGTCGTCGTAGAGCGCCAACCCTTTGTAACGTTCCGGGCGGAAGCAGGCGCCCTTCAGGCCGAGCTTCGCGATATGCTCGACCTCGCGGGCCGCAGCTTCGGCATCCTGCAGGGGCACGATGCCGACGGCATGCAGCCGGCCGCGACCGTCGCGGCACATGTCGGCGATCCATTCGTTGTAGCCGTAACACGTGGCGGCAGCGACGGCTGGATCCTCGACGTCACCCTGGATCAGGTAGAGGGAACGGTAGAGCAGGCTGCGCTCGATGCCTTCCTCCTCCAGGACCTTCGCACGCGCGCCGCCATCGTAGGAGCCCGGCAGGATGTCATCCCAGGTCGGCACGTTCTTGGGATCGTCCATGCCCCAGGGCACGCAGGCCGCTGCCGGCCGCAGGTTGTGCCGGATGACACCATTGATCGAGAGCCAGTCGCGTCCGTCGATCTCGCGCTCGACCCGAATCGTTCGGTCTCGGTAGCGCTTCTCGACATACTCGTTCCAGACGGCCGACGGTTCGCAGATGTGCCCGTCGGCGTCGATGACGCGGTTCGCCATGGCGTTTCCTCTCCTCGTTCTTTTGCAGCGAGGATAGGCGTACGGTCCTACTGCCGCCAGTCGAGTCCGATATCGAGTACGCTGGCGCTGTGGGTCAGCCCGCCGGCTGAGATCAGGTCGACGCCTGAGGCGGCGATCGCGGGAGCGGAGGCGGGCGTGATGCGGCCCGAGGCCTCCGACACGGCGCGGCCGTCGATCATGCGCACGGCCTTGGCGAGCGTCGGCGGATCCATGTTGTCGAGGACCACAGCGTCGACGCCGACCTCGAGTGCCTCGGCGAGCTGATCGAGCGTGTCGACCTCGACCTGGATCTTGACCAGATGGCCGATGGCGTTGCGCGCGGCAAGGATCGCAGGCTTCACGCCGCCCGCCGCCACGAGATGGTTGTCCTTGATCAGGACGGCGTCATCGAGGCCCAGGCGGTGGTTGACGCCGCCGCCGACGCGCACCGCGTATTTCTGCACGGCGCGCAGGCCGGGCATGGTCTTGCGCGTACAGCAGACGCGCGCCTTGTGGCCCTTCACCGCCTCGACCAGGGTCGCCGTCGCCGTGGCGACGCCGCTCAGGTGGCCGAGGAAGTTGAGCGCCACGCGCTCGGCGGTCAGCACGCCACGCGCCGGTCCTTCGATGGTGGCGAGCCGATCGCCCGGCTGGAGCCGCGTTCCGTCGGGACGCTCGATTTCGATCTCGATCTCGGGTTCGACCAGGCGGAAGGCCAGGGCGGCGAGCTCGAGGCCGGCCACGACACCGGGCTGGCGCGCGACCAGTGCCGTCTCGGCGCGGGCTTGCCTCGGCACCACGGCGTCGGTCGTGATATCGCCCGCGCGGCCGAGATCTTCTAGCAGCGCGGCGCGCACCAGCGGTTCAAGCATGAGCATGGGCAGGGAAGGGACGGACATCGTTGGAACTCCATGTGCTGACGATTCGGTTGGTTGACGGGTCGAATTGCTGGACCTGGCGATACGCCAGGCGGGGCGAGCGTTGCGGGAAGTCGCGCCGCCAATGGCCGCCGCGGCTTTCCTGTCGTTGCAGGGCGGCGGTGGCGATCAGGAGCGCGACCAGGGCCGGGTCGGCCGCGGCGCCATCGGTGAAGGCCAGGGCTTCGAGATCGCGGATCGCTTTTTCCATGCGGCCGCGGTCACGCACCACCCCGAGTGTCTTTTCGGTCAGGCTGCGGATCGCACTCGCGTCCGATGCAGTGGGCAATGCCACAGGTCGTTGCGCGAGCGATGGCTGCGCGACGGTGGCCTGAATGCTGTCGGCCACGATCCCGGCCACGACCACGGCTTCAAGCAGCGAGTTGCTAGCCAGCCGGTTGGCGCCGTGCAGGCCGGTCGCTGCGACCTCGCCGCAGGCCCACAGGCCATCGACGCTGCTGCGTCCTTCTGCATCGACGACAATGCCGCCCATGTGGAAGTGCGCGGCGGGCTGTACCGGGATCGGCATCGTCACGGGATCGATGCCGGCCGCCAGGCATCGCGCGGTGATGCCGGGAAAGCGATCGGGGAAGTGACGACCGATCGCCTGGCGCGCGTCGAGGAACACGCGGTGACCGTTGGCGATATGCCGGGCGACGGCACGAGAGACGACGTCACGCGACTCGAGTTCGGCGCGGCCCTCGCCCTCCATGAAGCGGACGCCGCGTTCGTCGATCAGCACCGCGCCCTCGCCGCGCACCGCCTCGCTCACGAGCGGCATGGGATCGAGGCCGACATCGAGCGCGGTGGGATGGAATTGCACGAACTCCATATCGGTGAGGGCCGCGCCCGCGCGTGCGGCGAGCGCAATGCCCTGGCCGATGGCGCCCAGCGGATTGGTGGTGTGGGCGAAAAGCCCACCTAGCCCGCCGGTTGCCAACACGACGCGGCGTGCCGCGATCAAGCGTGCACCGTATGGTCCCGCGGCAAGGACGCCGGCGATACGGCCATCCGATACCACTAGGCGGCGCGCCTCCAGCCCTTCGATCAGCGTGATTGATGGCGCCTTGCGGACCGCCGCGACGACGGCGCGCATGATGGCCGCACCCGTACCATCGCCGGTGACATGCGCGATACGTCGGCGGCTGTGCGCGGCTTCGAGCCCGAGCGAGAATCGGCCGTGCTGGTCGAGGTCGAACGGCACGCCGAGTCGCTGCAGGTGCGCGACCGCAGCAGGCGCGGCCTCGGTGATGCGGCGCGAGACCGCGGGGTCGCTGAGGCCGTCACCAGCCTCGAGCGTGTCGGCGGCGTGCAGGGATGGCGTATCATCCTCGCCGACTGCCGCGGCGATGCCGCCCTGCGCCCAGGCTGAAGCGGCTGATTCGGCGAGCGGCGCCTTGGCGATCAGGATCACCTTTTGCGGCGCCAGACAGAGCGCCGTCATCAGGCCGGCGAGTCCGCCTCCAACGATGACCGGAGTGTCTTCCATGGTGACCTCCGGTCAGATCGCCAGCATGCGTTCGACGGCACGCCGCGCCGGCGGCGCGACGGCAGGATCGATCGTCACTTCGTGCGTCAGCGTCTCCAGTGACCGGCGGATCTTGGAGAGCGAGATGCGCTTCATATGCGGGCAGAGGTTGCAGGGCCGGATGAACTCGACCTTGGGGTGCTGGACCGCGACGTTGTCGCTCATCGAGCATTCGGTCATCAGTACGACGCGCGACGGCTGGCGCTCGGCGACATAGTCGATCATCGCCGCCGTGGAGCCGGCAAAATCCGCCACTGCCACCACGTCGGGCGGGCATTCGGGATGGGCCAAAACGACCACGCCGGGATGGCCGGCACGCAGTTGCTGCACATCCTTGGCCGAGAAGCGTTCGTGCACCTCGCAATGGCCGGCCCAGGTGATGATCTCGACGCCGGTCTCGCGCGCGATGTTCTGGGCGAGATACTCGTCGGGCAGCATGATGACCTTGGGCACACCGAGACTCTCGACGATCTTCTTCGCGTTGCCCGAGGTGCAGCAGATGTCGCTCTCGGCCTTAACGACAGCCGAGGTATTGACATAGGTGACGATCGGCACGCCAGGATAGCGTTCGCGCAGAAGGCGGACGTCGGCCGCCGTGATCGATTCGGCGAGCGAGCAGCCGGCGCGCAGGTCGGGGATCAGGACGCGCTTCTCCGGATTCAGCAGCTTCGCTGTTTCGGCCATGAAGTGCACGCCGGCCAGCACGATCATCGCTGCGTCGGTCTTGGCCGCCTCGCGGGCGAGCGCGAGGCTATCGCCCACGATGTCGGCGACGCAGTGGAAGATCTCCGGCGTCTGGTAATTGTGCGCCAGGATCACGGCATCGCGCTCGCGCTTCAGCCGCAGGATGGCGTCGATATCCTCGGCGAATGCCGGCCATTCGATCGAGGGGATCACCGACTTCACGCGGTCGTAGAGCGACGCGGTACGGGTCATCAGGTCGGGGGAGGAAACGGTAACGGACATGAACCACCTATATACTCAACTAGAGTATTAATTATGCTGGGATTGAGCATTAAGAAAGTCAAGGGGGATAAATGCCCCGTTTTTGAGGAGCGGCAGCCTCTTCCGTCCTTTGAAGGGGCGCGCTGCTAAGAGCGGCTGAGCGGGAGCTTGGTGCCGCCGAAGGCGCGTTCGAGCACGACCTGCCGGCTGAAACGGTAGAGCTTGGCGGGCCGTCCGGCGGTGTGCGCGGAGATGGCGCCTGTTTCCTCGACCAGACCTTGCTGATCGATCAGGCGGCGGAAGTTCTGCTTGTGCAGGGGCCGGCCCGCCAGCGCTTCGACGGCGCGCTGCAACTGCAGCAAGGTGA
Organism: Alphaproteobacteria bacterium; assembly: GCA_017308235.1. Lineage (GTDB taxonomy): Bacteria > Pseudomonadota > Alphaproteobacteria > Reyranellales > Reyranellaceae > Reyranella. The sequence continues at coordinate 136,478 of JAFKFL010000008.1, forward strand.
AAGCCTCGGGCATCAGCTCGAACACGACCGGCCGGTATTTGATCTTGGTGCGCAGCCGCGCGATGCCGGTGGCGAGGATGCGGCGATGATCGTGGCGCATCATCATGCCGAAGAGAGGGGCGTCAACTTGATGGCGACCGGTCGCGGCTTCGGGAACGAGGCCGGCTTCGTAAAGGAGCTCGTAGCGCTGCAGGACGAGATCCTCGTTCCACTGCTTCTTGCCGTCGCCGAAATTGATCTCGATGCGCTGGCGGCGGTCGCGCTTCAGCGCCGAATCACCTGATGCATCGCTCCATTTGCGCAGCCGCGGCAGGATTTCTCGGGCGACCAGCGGCGCCGTTCCCGCGCGCCAATCCTCCCAGGGGAAATACCGGTACCAGTTCCGCCATTCCGGATCGCGGGGCCCGCGCGACAGCCGCTCGCGCGTGAGGCCGAGATAGCTGATCGACACTACGCGCCGCTGATCGAGGCCATGGCCGCCTTCCGCGGCGCGGTTTCGGTCGGCGAAGGTATAGAGCTGCTCGACGTAACCCAGCGGATGATGGGTCTGCTGCTCGACCCAGGCGCGCAGGCCGGTCTGCAGGGTCGGATGATCCGATTCGAACGGCCCCGACGGCAGCAGGGCGCCGTCTTCGAGCGTCAACACCTGCGGTTCGTCGGCGGTCAGTGCCACGAGCACCGCGGTCAGCTCGATCGTGATGGCACTCGTGGCGGAAGGCAGCTTCATCTCCGGCGCATTATGCACCAAACTCGCCAACATGACTCAAAAGCCGATCCGTATCGCCGTCCTGCATTTCGCCCACGAGACCGTGACCTTCTTGAAGAACGACACGACGCTCGAGGATTTCATCTACAAGGGCTCGCCCGCCAAGGGCGAGGCGCTGCTGGCCCACGATCCCAAGTCCTACATGGGCGGCTTCGTGAAGGTGGCGCGCGAATACGATGGCGTCGAGCTGGTGGGAATCGAATCGCCACTCTGGCCGCGCACTGGCACCGGCTCGGGCTGGATCACGACCGAGGCCTACGAGACCTTCCTCGGCAAGATGATCGCGGGCCTCAAGGAGGAGGGGCCGTTCGACGGCGTCTATCTCAGCCTGCACGGCGCGATGGGCGTGCGCGGCATCGCCCGGCCCGAGGCCGACATCGCTCGGCGCGTGCGCGAGGTGGTGGGCCGCGCGGCCTTCATTGTCGGCACCTTCGATCCGCACGGCAACGAGGACGCGGAGTTCCTGCAACAGGCCGACATGGCCTTCACGGTGAAGTATTTCCCGCACTACGACAGCCATCTGCAGGGCCAGCGCGCGGCGCGCATGCTGGTGCGCGCCATCCGCGGCGATTATCAGCCCAGCACTGTCACGGTGAAGGTGCCGATCATCACGCCCACGGTGCTGCAATGGACTGGCGCCTCGCCGTGGATGGACCTGGTGCAGCGCGCGCTCGTCTGGGAAGCTCGCGAGCCCGATGTCTACGTGAACGTCTTCTTCAGCTTTCCCTTCGCCGACGTGCCCGACGTCGGGATGACCATCCACGCCATGACCAACGGCAAACCGGAGCTGGCGCGCAAGGTCGCTGACGACATGGCGGCGTGGGCGTGGCGGCGCCGCGAGGCACTTCTGAAGTCGGCGACTGTTTATCCCATCGCTGAAGGCGTGAAGCGTGCCAAGGAGGCCGTCGCGCTTGGCGAGACGCCGATCGTGCTGGCCGACCACAGCGACCGCTCCGGCTACGCCACCTGGATCCTGAAGGAGGTGATCGCGCAGGATTTGTCGGATGTGTTGATCGCCACGGTGGCCGATGCCCAGGCGATCGATGCTCTCGCAGCGAAGGGCGTGAAGGTGGGCGATCCGTTCGACATGGAAGTGGGCGGCCGGATGGACGAGTCGGCCGGCCCGCCAGTGCGCCTCAAGGGCAAGGTTGTGGGCGCGGCGGAAGCCTACGGCACGTTGTGGGTCAGTGTCGGCTTCGGCCGCGGCAATGTGCTGCTGCTCAGCCGCTATCTCACCCAGATCATGGAGCCGTCCGAGCTCAAGGGGCCGGGCTTCGATCTCGCCCAGTTCAAGGTGATCGCCATCAAGTCGCGGGTGCATTTCCGGCGCGGTTTCGACGACAGTGGATTCGCCAAGACAATTTTGCTGGTCGAACCTGACCAGCCGTATCTCGGAACTGTCCGACTGGACGGCTTGCCCTACGAGCACGTAGACCTGAAGAAGTTCTATCCCTACGGCACCCCGCAATTTCCGTAAGCACGGTCCCCCATGCCCGACACGCTCACGCCCGCCAAGCCTGCCGCCCAGATCGCTGCCAAGACCACCGAGCATTTCGACGTCCTGATCGTCGGCGCCGGCATTTCCGGAGTGGGCAGCGCCTATCATCTCCGCACACAGACGCCGGGCACCAGCTTCGTTGTGCTCGAGACGCAGGAGACCTTCGGCGGAACCTGGAGCACGCATCGTTATCCCGGCATCCGCTCCGACAGCGATCTCCATACGTTCGGTTACCGCTTCAAGCCGTGGGTCGGGCCGCCGATCGCCACGGCCGAGGAAATCCTGAGCTACATGGGCGAGGTGATCGAAGAGAACGACCTCGCGCCGCATATCCGCTATCGCCACACCATCACCTCGGCGCGCTGGTCGAGCGCGGAGTCGTTGTGGACGATCGAGGGCACCCGCACCGATACCGGCGAGGCTTTCCGCATCACGGCCAACTTCCTGTGGATGTGCCAGGGCTACTATCGCCATTCGGAGGGCTACACCCCCGAGTGGCCTGGCGTGGCCGACTTCAAGGGCCGGATCGTCCATCCCCAGACCTGGCCCGAGGGGCTCGACTACAAGGGCAAGAGGATGGTCGTGATCGGCTCTGGCGCCACGGCGGCGACGGTAGTGCCGGCGGTGGCCGCCGATTGTGGCCACGTCACGATGCTGCAGCGCTCGCCGACCTATTACATTCCCGGACGGAATGCCATCGAACTGGCCGAGACGCTGCGCCAGCTCGAAGTCGACGAGATCTGGATCCACGAGATTGTGCGTCGCAAGATCCTCCACGACCAGGCCGTCTTCATGCGGCGCGCGATCGAGGAACCGGACAAGGTGAGGGACGAACTGCTGGCCGGCGTGCGCGCCCATCTCGGACCGGACTACGATATCGCCACGCACTTCACGCCCCGGTATCAGCCGTGGCGCCAGCGCGTGGCCTTCGTGCCCAATGCCGACCTGTTCAAGGCCATCAGCTCCGGCAAGGCGTCGGTCGAGACCGGCGAGATCGAGCGCTTCACCGAGGCCGGCCTCCTGCTGAAGTCGGGCGAGGTGCTGGAGGCCGATATCATCGTCACGGCGACCGGCTTCAATCTCAATGTGCTGGGCGATATCGCCTTCGAGATCGACGGCAAGCCGCTCGACTTTGCCGAGAGCATCACTTTCCGCGGCATGATGTTCACCGGCGTGCCCAACATGGCCTGGGTGTTCGGTTACTTCCGCGCGAGCTGGACCCTGCGCACCGACATGGTCGCCGACTTCGTCTGCCGCCTGCTGATGCACATGAAGGCAAAAGGTGTGCGCAAGGTCGAGGTGGCGCTGAGGCCGGAAGAGAAGGGCATGCCGCTGCAGCCGTGGATCGATACCGGCAACTTCAATCCCGGCTATGTGATGCGCGGCCTGCACCTGCTGCCCAAGAGCGGCAACACGCGCGAATGGCAGCATACGCAGGATTACTGGCACGAGAAGAACGAATTCCCTGCGATCGATCTCGACGACGCAACCTTCGTCTATGGTGGCAAGGTCAGCGCTGACGTGGCGGCGGCTGCGGGCGATTGACCGCCAATGGTGTCATCCCGAGCGCAGCGAGGGATCTTTCTTGGTGTCAATTAAAGGTCCTTCGCTTCGCTCAGGATGACACCGAGTGCGTGGCGAAGTCTCGTCGGCCTTAGCCTTCCGCCGCCTTCATCAGGGCGAGCGCCTCGGGGGCCGACCAGTCGGCCTCGCCCTCGATGCGGCCGAGCTCGCGGCCGTCGGCGTCGATCAGGATCGAGGTCGGCAGCACGCTGATGCCCAGGGCCTGCATGGCGCTGCGGCCCTTGTCGAAATAGATGCCGAGTTCGCCAAGCTTCTTGTCCTGATAGAAAGGCGCGACCTTGGCGCGGGTCGGGCCGTCGAGCGAGAGCGGCAGGATGACGAACTTGTCCTTGCCCATCTTCTTCTGGAGCTGGTCGAGGCTCGGCATCTCCGAGACGCAGGGCGCGCACCACGTCGCCCAGAAATTCACCAGCACCACCTTGCCCTTGTAGTCGGAGAGCGTCAGCGGCTTGTCGTCGCCCGAGGCGAAGGTGACGGCCGGCAATGCCCGCGGAGGATCGACCCGCTCGAACCGCCGCACCGCGCCCTTGACCAGATCCGATCCGACCTTGGCGCGAGCCGATGCAGGCAACAGGGCCGATGAAGCGAACAGCAACGGCAGGCCTGCCAGCAGCAGCCGGCGGCTGGGACGGAACGCGGAACCGGAATTTGCCATGGCCGCCTTCTAGCACCGGCAGGCAAGGGAGGAAATCGGGCAGGGGATGTGCCATAAGCGCCCGTTCGACAAGATGTTGTGAGCGTTCATGGCACGGCAAAAGACAAGAATCCGGAAGGCAAAAGCAGACCCCAATGCGATGTGGGGCGGCCGCTATTCGCTGGGCCCAGCGGAGATCATGGAGAAAATCAATGCCTCCATCGATTTCGATCGCAGGCTCTATGCCCAGGATATCGCAGGCTCGATGGCGCATGCCGACATGCTGGTGGCGCAGGGCATCCTGACGGCCAAGGACGGGCAGGCCATCAAGCGTGGCCTGAAGCAGGTCCGCTCGGAGATCGAAAGCGGCAAGTTCCGATTCTCGACTAAGCTCGAGGACATCCATTTCAATGTCGAGGCGCGGCTCACCGCTCTGATCGGGTCCGCCGGCGGGCGGCTGCACACCGCGCGCTCGCGCAACGACCAGATCGCCCTCGATGTGCGCTTGTGGCTACGGGACACGGTCGACCGGCTGGAGGCGATGCTGCGTGATCTGCAGAAGGCGCTGATCGATCGCGCGGAAGAATACGCTGCGACCATCATGCCGGGCTTCACGCACCTGCAGACAGCGCAGCCTATTACCTTCGGCCATCATCTGCTGGCCTATGTCGAGATGGTGGGTCGTGACCGCAGCCGTCTGCGCGACTGCCGGGAGCGGATGAACGAGTCTCCGCTTGGCGCCGCGGCGCTGGCAGGTTCGCCCCATCCGATCGATCCGCGCAAGACGGCGAAGGCGCTGGGCTTCGACCGACCGATGGCCAATTCGCTCGATGCCGTGTCCGACCGCGACTACGTCGTGGAGTTCCTGGGCGCCGCTTCGCTTACCGCCGTGCATCTGTCGCGGCTCGCCGAGGAGATCGTGATCTGGTGCTCCGCGCCGTTCCGTTTCATCGCGTTGTCGGATGCCTTCACGACCGGCAGTTCGATCATGCCGCAGAAGCGCAATCCCGATGCCGCGGAGCTGGCGCGCGGCAAGGTCGGCCGCATCGTCGGCGCCTTCGTGGCGCTTTGCACCATCATGAAGGGCCTGCCGCTTACCTACGGCAAGGACATGCAGGAGGACAAGGAGCCGCTGTTCGATGCCGCCGACGCGCTGGAGCTCTGTGTCGCGGCGATGACCGGCATGGTGCGCGATCTCAAGGCCAATCCCGAGCGCATGCGCGCCGTGGCGGCCGCCGACTATTCGGTCGCCACTGACCTCGCCGACTGGCTGGTGCGCACGGTCGGCTTGCCGTTCCGCCAGGCCCATCACGTGACGGGTACGCTCGTGGGCAAGGCCGCGGCCAAGGGTGTGGATCTCGACAAGCTGTCGCTTGCAGAGATGCAAGCCGTCGAGCCGCGCATCACACGGGCCGTCTATCGTGTGCTGACGGTCGAGGCCTCGGTCGCCGCGCGTAAGAGCCTGGGCGGCACCGCGCCGGTCAATGTCGCGCGGGCTGTGGAAGAGGCGCGCCGCCGTTTCCTGGGGAGCGGCCGATGAGCTTCTTTGCCTACAAGGACGGCGAGATGCACGCCGAGGGCGTTGCGCTCAAGACGATCGCACAGCAGGTGGGTACGCCCTTCTACTGCTATTCGGCCGCTGCGCTGCGGCAGACCTGGCAGGAGTTTGCCGACAGCATGAAGGGCCTCAACGCCAATCTCTGCTATGCGCTCAAGGCCAACAGCAATCTTGCCGTCATCAAGATCTTTGGCGACCTCGGCACTGGGATGGACATCGTGTCGGTGGGCGAGATGCGGCGCGCGCTTGCTGCAGGCGTTCCGGCGGCGCGCATCATCTATTCTGGCGTTGGCAAGAAAGCGAGCGAGCTTGCGGATGCGCTGCAAGTGGGCATTGGCCAGATAAATGTCGAGAGCTCGGCCGAACTCGAGACGCTGAATGCGGTCGCGGGCCAGCTCGGCGTCAGGGCCGACATCACCATCCGGGTCAATCCCGACATCGATGCCGGCACGCATGCAAAGATCACGACCGGACGCAAGGAGAACAAGTTCGGCATCGATATCGATCTCGCGCGCGATGCCTTCGCGAAGGCGGGCGCATTGCCGAACCTGCGTGTGGTGGGCATCGCGATGCACATCGGCTCGCAACTCACGACGCTCGATCCCTATCGCGCCGCCATCGTGCGTGTGCGTGATCTGATCCCGCAGCTTCGCGCCGACGGCCATCGCATCGACCGCTTCGACATCGGGGGCGGCCTGGGGATCGTTTATGCCGACGAGCGGCCGCCTTCGATTGCCGACTTCATGCAGGTTGTCCGCAAGGAGACCGCGGGCCTGGAATGCGAACTGACCTTCGAGCCCGGGCGGCGGCTGGTCGGCGAAGCGGGTGTCCTGGTGAGCGAGGTCATTCTCGTGAAGCCGGGCGTCTCCAAGACCTTCGTGATCGTCGATGCCGCGATGAACGATCTGATCCGGCCGACGTTATATGAGGCGTGGCACGACATCCTGCCGGTCCGCCAGCCGCGCCCCGATGCCGCCACGATCCGTTGCGATATTGTCGGACCAATCTGCGAATCGGGCGATTATCTGGCACAAAACCGTGATTTGCCGGCGCTTTCTGCCGGAGAGCTCATCATGGTACGCTCGGCAGGTGCGTATGGGGCGGTGATGGCGTCGAGCTACAACAGCCGGCCGCTGGTGCCCGAGGTCATGGTCGATGGCACGCGATTTGCGGTCACCCGACCAAGGCCGACGATCGAGGAGATGATCTCCGCCGAGCGGTTCCCGCCCTGGATGGAGAGCTAGCCGAAAGGAAGCGATGGACGCGAGCCAGACCACCCCGTTCGAAGCGCCGGGCCTCCGCCGCAAGATCGGTTTGGCATGGGCGGCGTTGGCCTGGGAAGGGCTATGGCCGCGGCTGATGCCGTTCGCTGCATTCGCCGCGCTGTTCGTTGCCGCGGCGCATTTCGACCTGTTCGCTGGCGTCGATCCCTGGATCCATACCGGAATCCTCGCCGTCCTTGCCGCAGCCGTGCTGGGTATCGGTTGGTGGCAGTTCCGGCATTTCCGTTGGCCTGGGCGCGACGCGGCGATCCGCCGGCTGGAGCTCGATAGCGGCGTGCCGCATCGGCCGCTGGTGGCGGTGCAGGATCAACTGGCGGCAGGCGGAAGCGATCCGATGGCCTCAGCGCTCTGGCAGGCCCACCGCCGTCGTGAGGCCGAGCGTTTGGCGGGCCTGCGCAACAAGCCGGCCCATCCAGGGGTGGCGCGCATCGATCTCTGGGCGCTGCGTCTCGTGCCGGTGCTGGCCCTGATCGTCGCGCTGGTGTTCGCCGGCGGCTGGCGCAATGACCGCATGATGGCGGCGTTCACGCCGGCCTTTCCGCCGCCGCCGCCGGTTGTCGCCAATCTCTGGATCGCGCCGCCGCAATATACCGGACTGCCGCCGATCTATCTCGACATGGCCGAGCACGACAAGGTGCTGCGCGTCCCGGTCGGCAGCAAGCTCGCGGGTTTCGTCGACGACGTGCGCGGCCGCCATCCGCCCAAGCTGGTGGTCGGCGACAAGGTGACCGAGTTCAACACCGTCGGCCAGGGCAAGTACCAGGTCGAGCAGACGATCCTGGACGGTAAGGACATTGTGCTCGAGGCGCGCGGCGACGAGCAGGCGCGCTGGAAGCTGCATGTCATCCCCGATATTGCCCCCACCATCGAGTTCAGCCGTCCGATCGGCGTCGACAAATGGTCGACCAAGATCGAGTACATCGCGGGCGACGACTTTGGCATCAAGGGCGTGCAACTGCAGATCCGCCTCGACGGCAGCGTGTTGGGCGACGACATGCTGACCGACAACGACGAGCCCGAGGTGATGCGCGTCGACCTGCCGGTCGGCGGCAACCCGAAGAAGATCAGCGATACCTTCGTGCGCGACCTGACGAGCAGTCCGTGGGCAGGCCTGAAGGTCCGCGTCATGCTGTTCGCCACCGACGCGCTGGGCCAAAAGGGACGCAGCACGGTCGAGAGCTTCCTGTTGCCCGAGCGCGTGTTCAACGATCCGACGGCGCGCGCGTTGATCGTCCTGCGCAAGCAGCTGACGCGCGATCCGCGGGCGCTTCGCCTCGACGTGGCCGACGGGATGCGCATGATCCAGAGCCATCCCGAAAGCTACCGGCAGGATCCGATCGTGCAACTCGGCCTGAAGCTCGGCGCTTCACGGCTCGAGGACAGCGGCGACAAGCCGGTGATCGCCGACACGCAGAAGCTCCTGTGGGACCTGGCGCTCCGGCTGGAGGAAGGCTCCATGTCAGACGCCCAGCGCCAGCTCGAGCAGGCGCGCCAGAACTTGCGCGACGCGATTCAGCGCAATGCCGGCGACGAGGAGATCGAGCGCCTGATCCAGCAGCTCTACGACTCGATGGCGCGCTGGCAGAAGGAGCTCGCCGACAAGATGCAGGATCCGGAGGAGCGCCGGAAGCTGATGGAGCAGGCCGAGAAGGCCGACCCCAACAACACCATCACCGGCGACGACCTGCAGCGCATGCTCGACAAGATTCGCGAGATGGCGAAGAACGGCCAGCGCGAGGAAGCCAAGCGCCTGCTCGAAGAGCTGCGCAAGATGATGCAGAACGCCACGCCCATGCTCGCCAATCCCAACCAGCAGCAGCGCCGGCCGGGACAGCAGCAGGGCCAGCAGGGGCAGGGCAACCAGCAGGGCCGCGAGATGATGAACCAGCTCGACCGGCTGTCGCGGCGCCAGAACCAGCTTTTGGGCGAATCAGAGCGCGAAGGTCGCCAGCAGCAGGGACAGCGCGGCCAGCAGGGACAACAGGGCCAGCGCGGCCAACAAGGTCAGCAGGGACAAGATCAGGGCCAAGGTCAAGGGCAGGGCCAGTGGGGCGACCAGCAAGGCCGCGACCAACAGGGCCTGCGCAACCAGCTGGGCGATTATATGCGCCGGCTCGACGAGAACGGCGTGCCGATGCCCGACTCGCTGGGGCAGGCCGAACGGTCGATGCGCGAGGCCGAGGAGGCGCTGCGGCGCGGCGATCCGCGTGATGCGGCCCGCTCCCAGCGCAAGGCGTTGGACAAGCTGCAGCAGGGGATGGGTGACCTCGCCGAGCAGCTTCGCCAGCGTGGACCCGGCAATGGCCAGGATCGCGCCGAGATCGAGGAGCGCGACAAGCGGAGCGAAGATCGCGATCCGCTAGGACGTTCCGACGGCAACTACGGCGACTCCGTCGACAACGGCCAGGACAAGGTTCCACTGGAGCTGGATCGCCAGAAGAGCCGCGAGATCCTCGATGAACTGCGGCGCCGCGCCGGCGAGATGGGCCGCCCCAAGGAAGAGCTCGACTATATCGACCGGCTGATGAAGACGTACTGAGTTGATCTGTCCGGCAACACGTTCTTGACGCGAGGCGTTCTCTTCTTGTGGCTCAACTGCAAGGAGAGAAGCGATGAGAGTGACGACATTGGCAACGATGGCGCTGCTTATCTCCACGTCCGTAGCCTTCGCTCAGGCAGGCGGTGGTGGTGTGGGCCCGAGCGGCACTGGCTCGAGCGGCGCAGGGGGTGCTGCAGGTGCAGGCACGACAGGTTCCGGCTCGGCGGGCGCGCCCAGCACCACACAGATCCCGTCGATGCCGGGCGGTGCCACCAGCCCGCCGTCCACGCTCCCGCCTCTGAACAATACGAAGCCGAACGAGCAGATGCAGATTGGCCCCGGTGGCTCGACCACCGGGACTGGCGGCGCCAAGCAATAAGCCGCTACGAGGTCTTCTCTACGACGCCGATATAGGGGAGGCCGCGGAAGCGGTGGGCCCAGTCGAGTCCGTAGCCGACCAGGAACTCGTCGCCAGCTACGAAGCCGATGAAGTCGGCCGTAAGGTCGGCGCGACGCTTGGCGGGCTTGTCGAGCAGTGTGCAGACCCAGACGCGGTGGGCGCCCCGTTCCTTCAGCAGGTTCTTGGCGAAGCTCAGCGTCAGGCCTGATTCCAGGATATCGTCGACCAGCAGCACGTCGCGGCCACGCACGTCGTCGACGATGTCACGCACGACCCGCACGCGGCCGCTCGTCTCGGTGCCGGTGCCGTAACTCGACAAGGTAAGGAAATCCATCGACCAATCAGCGCCGGCATGACTGAGCGCACGGATCAGATCGGCGGCAAAGACGAAGCTGCCCTTCAGCACCGAGACCACAAGCGTGTCGGGCGGCAACTTGCCGGCGAGCTCGACCGCCATGGTCTCGACGCGGGCGGCGATCTCGGCGGCGGAGAAGCGGATGTTGACGGTCGGACGATCGGCCATGCCGCACTCCTCGGCGGCCAACACTATTCGACCGACGGTACGATATCGGTCGCACCCGCCGGCGAATTGTCGAGTGTCTGGCTGAAGCTCAGCCGCTCGCCGGCTGCGATTGACCCCAATGCCAGGGGATAGGCGCGAGTCGCCAGGACATCGTCGCCCTTCTTGAAGGTCACGACGAGCCGGCGGGCGGTCCCTGCGCTGCCACCGGTGTTGACGATCTCTCCGCGCACGACATAGCGGCCGTCGATCAATTCGATCTTACTCAGCGCAAGGTCGACTTCGAGTTGTGCAGGTTGAGGCGTGGGCTCGGACTTGTTTGGCGAAGCGGTCGCTTCAGCTGAAGTCGTCGGTGACGCCGTTGCCGTCTCCGCGGATCCTGATCTCGGAGCCCGGGTCGACGGAGACGGAAGGCGCGGCATCGCGTTCGATCCGAGCGCCCGCAGTTCACTGGGAAGATAGGCCGCGATCCGATCAGCATAGCCCAACAGGGTATCTCGATGGAGGTATGCCGCGGCGCCAGCGGCAGCAACCAGAAGCAGTATGAATGCTGCGATCGCGAGACGCCGGCCCCAACCAGGCGCCGGGGGAGTCGGAACGGGGACGGGCAATGCGCCCGCGCTGGTGGTCTGCTGCGGAGGGCGGATCACCATGTCGGGCGTCGGCAGAGGACCCTCGACATGCTGGAACCACCGGTGACTGCATCGGGCACACTGGACGGTCCGGCCGGTCAGTCCGATCGCCAGGGGGTCGACGGCGTACCGCGCTCTACAGTTGGAACAAGTGACGATCATGAAAGGAGAGCGGCTTCCCGCACCAGAAGATGTGCTTGCGGGCCGACACTATGCCACTAAAAGTGCCCTTACAAGCTATGTCCGGCCTTGCTCTCTGGTTTCGCTCTCTCTGCTTCAACCTCGGCTGGTACGCGGGCAGCGTGGTGATCGCTTTGGCGGGCGCGCCAATTCTGCTCCTGCCGCGACGGGCCGTCGTTGCCTGGGCGAGGGTGTGGATCACCTTCATCCTTTGGTGGCTGCGCGTCACCTGCCGCTTGACCCACCGGATCGTCGGGGTCGAGAACCTGCCAAAGGGCCCCGCGATCATCGCCTGCAAGCATCAGTCGTCGTGGGAGACGATGGCCTTCACCCTGCTGTTCGACGATATTGCAATCATACTGAAGCGGGAGTTGCTGTTCATTCCGATCGTCGGCTGGGCCATGGCGCGGGCCGGCAATATCGCTGTTTCACGGGGAGACGGCGCGAATGCGCTGCGCGGGCTGGTCCGACAGGCCAAAGCGGCGGCCGCCGAAGGTCGTTCGATCGTGATTTTTCCCGAGGGCACGCGCGTGGCCCCGGGTGACCAAAAGCCTTACCAGGTCGGCATTGCCGCCCTTTATCGCCAGCTCGATCTGCCAGTGGTGCCCATGGCCCTGAATTCCGGCGTGTTCTGGGGCCGGCGTCAGTTCATCAAATGGCCAGGGACGATCACTTTGGAGGTACTTCCTTCCATTGCGCCTGGCCTTGGCAGAGAAGTTTTCATGACGACGTTGCGGGAGCGCATTGAGACCGCGACGGCGCGCCTGGTGGATAACGCCGAGCGGACGGGAACGAAAAAAGAACGTTGATATCGCTCATCCCGGCGCTTACGTTTCGTTGATGGATTGGGCGCCTGTTTCCCAGCGTATCTGGGATATGAAATATCGATTTCACGATCCGTCTGGAGCGGCCGATGCCGATCTGGAAGCGACTTGGCGGCGTGTGGCGCAGGCTTTGGCCGCGGCCGAGCGCGCCCCCGATCTCTGGGCCGGCCGTTTCGAGGAGGCGCTGTCGGGCTTCAAGTTCCTGCCGGCGGGACGGGTGATCGCGGGAGCCGGGACCGGCCGCACGGTGACGCTCTTCAACTGCTTCGTCATGGGCACGATCCCTGACGACATGTCCGGCATCTTCGAGAACGTCCGCGAGGCCGCGCTCACCATGCAGCAGGGCGGCGGTATCGGCCACGACTTCTCGACGCTCCGGCCGCTGGGCGCGCCGGTGAAGGGCGTCGGCGCGGATGCTTCGGGCCCGCTCTCCTTCATGGATGTGTGGGACGCGATGTGCCGCACCATCATGAGCGCGGGCTCGCGTCGCGGCGCCATGATGGCGACGCTGCGCTGCGACCATCCCGACATCGAGGCCTTCGTCGATGCCAAGCGCGATCCGGCGCGGCTGCGCATGTTCAATGTCTCGGTGCTGGTCACCGATCCCTTCATGCAGGCCGTCAAGGACGACGGCGACTGGGAGCTCGTCTTTGGCGGCAAGGTCTACGAGACCGTGAAGGCTCGCGCGCTCTGGGAGCGCATCATGCGCGCGACCTACGACTGCGCCGAGCCAGGCGTGATCTTCATCGATCGAGTCAATCGCCGGAACAACCTGCACTATTGCGAGACCATCCAGGCGACCAATCCGTGCGGCGAGCAGCCGCTGCCACCTTACGGCGCTTGCCTGCTGGGCTCGATCAACCTCGCCGCATTGGTGAAGGATCCGTTCACGCCAGGTGCCCGACTCGACCACGAGGCGCTGGAACGCCTGGTACCGGTTGCCGTGCGCATGCTGGACAATGTGATCGATGTCTCGCGCTTTCCATTGCCGCAACAGGAGAAGGAAGCCAAGGCCAAGCGGCGCATCGGGCTCGGCGTCACCGGGCTTGCCGACGCGCTGATCTACTGTGGCGTGCGCTACGGCTCGAAGCGGGCGATCGAGCTCACCCGCGAATGGCTGGCGGCCGTGCAGCGGCTCTCCTATCTCGCCTCGGCTGACCTTGCGGCGGAGAAAGGCAGCTTTCCGCTGTTCGACCGCGCACGCTATCTCGCCGGCGAGACGATCAAGGCCTTGCCGGAGGATGTGCGCTCGGCGATCGGGCGCTACGGCATCCGCAATGCGCTTTTGAACTCGATCGCCCCCACCGGCACGATCTCGCTGCTCGCGGACAATGTCTCCTCCGGCATCGAGCCGGTGTTCGCCTTCCGCCATGTCCGCCACGTGCTGCAGCCGGATGGATCGCGGCGTGAGGAAAGCGTCGAGGATCTTGCCTGGCGCCGCTGGCACGCGCTGAAGGGCACGGCCGAACCGCCAGCCGATGTCTTCGTCGATGCGCAGACGCTGACGCCCGAAGATCACCTGGCGATGCAGGCAGCGGCACAGGATTTTGTCGACAGCTCGATCTCCAAGACCATCAACCTGCCGCGCGACATCTCCTTCGAGGCGTTCAAGCACGTCTACGAGGAAGCCTATGCCCAGGGCTGCAAGGGCTGCACCACCTATCGGCCCAACGACGTCACGGGCGCCGTGCTCGAAGTGAAGCCTGCCACCGATGCGGTCCGCGCCGTGGCGGTACCGGCGGTGGTCGGCCCGCGCGACGGCGAGGTGGTCTATATCGCCCAGCCGCTTGCCCGGCCGGAGGACCTGCCGGGCAAGACCTACAAGATCAAATGGCCGGGCAGCGACCACGCGATCTACATCACCATCAACGACGTGATGCAGGACGGCCGCCGCCGGCCGTTCGAGATCTTCATCAACTCCAAGAACATGGAGCATTACGCCTGGACGGTGGCGTTGACCCGCATGATCTCGGCCGTGTTCCGCCGCGGCGGCGATGTCTCGTTCGTGGTCGAGGAGCTGAAGGCCGTGTTCGACCCGCGCGGCGGCCAGTGGATGGAGGGCCGCTATGTGCCGTCCCTGCTGGCGGCGATCGGCGGGGTGATCGAGCGCCACCTGATCGATATCGGCTTCCTGAGTGCCGCTGATTCGCCGCGTCTTGCCGAAGCCGCCGAGCAGCGGCTGGCGCTGGCCGCGGGCGGGCATGAGCCGGGTGACGGCATGGCCGGTGCATCTTCCAGGCTTGGGCAATGCCCCAACTGCGGAGCGGCTGCACTGACCCATCAGGAAGGCTGTGACATCTGCCTCAATTGCGGTTATTCGCGCTGCGGCTAACGTTCGGGCGGATACCCGGCAAGGAAAAGGTGAGGCGGATGTTCCGGCGCAAGATCATGGCGGTTCTGGCGGTGGTGGTTGCAGGCCTGATGGCGGGTGCTGTCGATGCGCAGCCGCTGCCCAGCAGCCGAGGCGATCTCGAGTTCTCCTTCGCGCCGCTCGTGAAGCGCGTCTCGCCCGCGGTGGTGAATATCTACACCGCCACGACGACGCGTGTGCAGCGCCGCTTGCCGTTTCCGTTTCCCGGCATGCCCCAGGACAACTCGCGGGTACAGAATTCGCTGGGGTCCGGCGTGCTGGTCAAACCCGACGGCCTGATCGTCACCAACGCCCATGTCGTGCGTGGCGCCGACCAGATTCGCGTCGTGCTCGCCGATCGGCGCGAGTTCGAAGCCAAGCTGGTGACCCAGGACGACCGCTACGATCTCGCCCTGCTGCGCATCAACAGCGAGGGGGAGAAATTCCCGTTCCTCGAACTGCGAGATTCCGATTCGATCGAAGTCGGCGACATCGTGCTGGCGATCGGCAATCCGTTCGGCCTGACCCAGACCGTGACCGGTGGCATCATCTCCGCTCTGGCCCGCTCGACGGGCGGGGTCAACGATTCGAGCTTCTTCATCCAGACCGACGCCGCCATCAATCCCGGCAACTCCGGCGGCGCGCTGGTGAGCCTCGATGGCCGGCTGATCGGCATCAACACAGCGATCTATTCGCAGACCGGCGGCTCGGTCGGCATCGGCTTTGCCACGCCTTCCAATATCGTGGCGAGGGTGATCGCGACGGGAGAGAAGGGCGGCCGGATCGTGCGGCCATGGCTTGGTATTTCCATGCAGCGCGTAACGCCGGATCTTGCGACCAGCCTCAACCTGCCGCGGCCGACTGGGCTGATCGTCAAGGATGTCTTCGCCAATGGGCCGGGCGATCGTGCGGGCCTCAAGCGCAACGACGTGATCATCGGCCTGCGCGACCAGATGATCGATGACGAGGCGAGTCTCCGGTTCCGCCTGGCCACCTTGAGCGTCGGCGACACCGTGCCATTGCGCGTCCTTCGTGGCGGCAAGGAGCTGACGCTGCAGGTGCCTCTGATGGCGCCACCGGAGGATCCGCCGCGCGATCGCTCCGCGCTCGACGGGCGCCAGCCGCTTAGCGGGGCGACGGTGGTCAATCTCTCGCCGGCTGTCGCCGAGGAGATGGGGCTGATCGAATGGCGACCGGGCGTGGCCGTGATCGAGGTCCAGCCCGGCTCCTACGCGTCCCGCTTCATCAAGCCTGGCGACATGGTGATAGCCTTGAATGGCAAGGATGTGCACAGCGTCGCCGAGCTCAAGAGCCGGATCGCGGGCGGGGTCTCTAGCCTCAGCATCGGCCGCGAAGGCATGGTTTCGACGATCCAGTTCCGCTAGTGCGCCAGTTCCACTAACGCGGAGGGATTTCAGCCGGCGAGTGCCTGATCGCCGGCAACCCATTCGCCGTTCAGCGTGCAAGAGGGCAGGGCGAGCTGGATCAGCGCCTCGGCATGGGCCTCCGGCAGGGGCACCGTTTCCGGATCCTCTCCGGGAAAGGCTTCCTTGCGCATCTTGGTGCGCGTCGGGCCGGGATTGTAGAGATTGACCTTCACCGACGTGTGGGCGCACTCGGCGGCATAGACGCCGACCATCATGTCGAGCGCGGCCTTGCTCGCGGCATAGGCGCTCCAGTAGGGCACGATGCTGCGGGAGATGCCCGATGTCACGAAGATCGCGCGGCCTGAATCGGAACGGCGCAGCAACGGATCGAGGGAGCGGATCAGCCGCCAGTTGGCGGTGACGTTGACCGCCATCACGCGTTCGAAGACGTCGGGCTCGATATGGCCGATCGGCGAGAGCTGGCCCAGCAAGGCAGCGTTGCCCAGCAGGATGTCGAGCTTGCCAAAACGCTCATAGAGCGCGGCACCCAGCCGATCGATGCCGGGGCCGTCGGTGATGTCGAGCGGCACCAGCGTGGCACTGCCGCCGACCGCCTTGATCTGGTCGTCGACCGCCTCCAGCCCGCCCACGGTGCGGGCGACGAGCACGCAGTGCGCCCCTTCCTTCGCATAGGCCAAGGCCGCGGCCGCGCCCAGGCCACGCGACGCGCCCGTCACCAGCGCGATCCGGCCCTGCAGTCTCATCGTCTTCCGGACCGCGCGCATCCTGCGCACTCATGATTCCGAGCGAGCTGGAAGCTCGCGGTCCACAAGACCATGATCAGGCCGGCTCGGCGAGGAAGGAAAGTTGGCGATCCTCGACCTCGGCAAGATCGTCGAGCGGGATCGGATAGTCGCCGGTGAAGCAGGCGTCGCAGAACGACGGGTTGGCCTTGTCGCGGCCGCCCGGCATGCCCATCGCGCGGTAGAGGCCGTCGATCGAGATGAAGGCGAGCGAATCGACGCCAATGAACTTCGCCATGCCGGCGACATCGTAGCGTGCCGCGAGCAGCTTCTCGCGCTGCGGCGTGTCGATGCCATAGAAGCAGGGATCGGTGGTGGGCGGCGCCGCAATGCGCATATGCACCTCGCGCGCGCCGGCATTGCGCACCATTTCGACGATCTTCATCGAGGTGGTGCCGCGCACGATCGAATCGTCGACCAGCACAATGCGCTTGCCTTCGATATAGGCGCGGTTGGCGTTGTGCTTCAGGCGCACGCCGAGATGGCGAATGTTGTCGGCCGGCTCGATGAAGGTGCGGCCGACATAGTGGTTGCGGATGATGCCGAGTTCGAACGGGATGCCGGACTGATGGGCATAGCCGATCGCCGCCGGCACGCCCGAGTCGGGCACCGGGACGATCACGTCGGCCGGTATCGGGCTTTCGCGGGCGAGCTCCATGCCGATGCGCTTGCGCGCTCCGTAGACGCCCACACCCTCGATCTTGCTGTCGGGGCGGGCGAAATAGATGTGCTCGAACACGCAGAAGCGGCGCTGCTGCTTGGCGAACGGCTTGATCGAACGCAGGCCTTGGCCGTCCACGATCACGACCTCGCCGGGCTCGACGTCACGCACGAAGCGGGCGCCCAGGATGTCGAGCGCGCAGCTCTCGGAGGTAAGGATCCAGGCGTCCTCGAGGCGGCCGATGCAAAGCGGACGGACGCCGTACGGATCGCGCACGCCGTAGAGCGCCTCGCCGGTCAGCATCAGGAGCGAGTAGGCGCCCTTCACCTTGCCCAGGGCATCGATGATGCGGTCGACCACCGTCGAGTAGGTCGAGCGGGCGATCAGGTGGTTGATCACCTCGGTATCGGTGGTGGACTGGAACAGGCAGCCCATCCGCACCAGTTCCTTGCGCAGGATGTAGGCGTTGGTGAGGTTGCCGTTGTGCGCCAGCGCCAGGCCGCCGAAGTCGAAATCGGCGAAAATCGGCTGAATGTTGCGGTCCGACGAGCCGCCGGTCGTGGCGTAGCGGTTGTGGCCGATCGCCGAGTAGCCGTTGAGCTTGGCGATGATCGATTGATCGCCAAAAATGTCGCCCACCAGGCCCGCAGCGCGGTGATTGTGGAAATGACGGCCGTCGAAGGTGACGATGCCGGAGGCTTCCTGGCCGCGATGCTGGAGCGCATGCAGACCGAGCGCGGTGTGCGCGGCGGCGTCCGCTGTCCCGAAGATGCCGAACAGCGCACATTCCTCGTGGAACTTGTCGAGGTCGTGGTGCGGGCGGGCGGAAATCACGGCGGGGTTATATCTGGGAGCCGGCCGCCGCGTCATCAAGGATAACCTACTGCGACTGTTTGTTTTCCGTCGGCGCGGGGCTGGCGGGCGGTGGGACCTGCGGTGTCAACTGGGGCACCAGGCTGGGATTCGGCATCGAATCGGCCGGTTTCTGCTGCAGGCGGGTGCGGAAGCCCGGCGGCAGGTAGGGCTCCACGAAATTCGCCATATCCTTGATCATCGGGAAGGTGGCCCCTCCCTCGACCGGCGGCGGCAGCGCCTTGGGGCCGAGATAGGTATAGAACAGGAAGGCCGTCCCCATCGCCACCCAGGCGCAGAACGCACCAAATGCGGCGCCCAGAAGGCGGTCGGGCTTAGCCAACGGGCCCGACCGGATCGAGCGCGAGAAGGCATTGGTGAGCATGACCAGCACGATCAGGGCGCCCACGAAAACCGCGAGCATCGAGACGAAATAGGCGAGCTCCGGATTGCCGACGAGCTCCTGCACCTTCGGCTGGATCAGATTGGAGAAATGGACGGCGATCCAGCCGGAGGCGACCCAGGAGGCGATGAACAGGACCGCATGCGCAAAGCCCGAAGACATGCCGATGGCTGCGCCAAAAACCGCAACGGCAATGACGGCAACGTCGAATACCGTGATGCCAAGTTGTTCCATCGCCCCTCTATCCCCTTACTCTTTCCGTGACCTAGTCGCGCCTGCGTTCCGGGGCATCGTCACGCCGCGGTCGCTTGAGGGGCCGATCAGCCGGCTGGAAACGCTGCACAAGGTCCGCCAGATGCCCGATTTCGTCAACAGCGATGCCCTCCGATCGTGGTGATGGAATGGCAGCGCCCGTACGGCTTTGCGGCACGAGGGCGGTGCGAAACCCGAGCTTCGCTGCCTCGCGCAGCCGCGCCTCGCGCTGACCCACCGGCCGCACCTCTCCGCCGAGGCCGATCTCGCCGAATACGACCATGTCAGGCGGCACAGATTCGTTTGCCAGGGAGGAGACAACCGCCGCGGCGACGGCAAGATCGGCAGCGGGCTCACCGATCCTGAGGCCGCCGGCGACGTTCAGATAAACGTCGTTGGCGCCGATGCTGACCCCGCAGCGCGCTTCCAGCACAGCCAGCACCATCGCCAGCCGGTTGGAATCCCAGCCGACAACCGCATGACGCGGCGTGGCGAAGGAGGAGGGGGCGACCAGCGCCTGGATTTCCACCAGAACGGGCCGTGTGCCTTCGATGCCGGCGAAGACGCAGGCACCGGAAACCTGCCCGCGTCGTTCGGCCAGGAACAGTGCCGAGGGGTTGGCGACGTCGGCCAGCCCACGGTCGGACATCTCGAATACGCCGATCTCGTCGGTCGGGCCGAAGCGGTTTTTCACCGTGCGCAGGATGCGAAACTGATGGCCGCGCTCGCCTTCGAAATAGAGCACCGTATCGACCATGTGCTCGAGCACGCGGGGGCCGGCGATGGCGCCGTCCTTGGTGACGTGGCCCACCAGGAGCACGGCGATGCCGCGCCGCTTGGCGAGCTCGACCAGCGCCTGCGCCGAGGCACGCACCTGGGTCACAGTCCCCGGCGTGCTCTCGACCGTGTCGAGCCACATGGTCTGAATCGAATCGATCACCGCGACCTTGGGCGCGTCGGGCCGTTCGAGCGTGGCCACGATGTCGCGAACGGACGTGGCGGTGGTGAGCTGGACCGGTGCGCCGTGCAGCCCCAGCCGATCGGCCCGCAGCCGCACCTGGTCGAGCGCCTCCTCGCCCGAAATATAGGCGCAGGCGGTGTTTTGCCGGGCGAGGGCAGCGGCGACCTGAAGGAGCAGCGTCGATTTGCCGATCCCGGGATCGCCGCCGATCAGCAGCGCCGAGCCAACGACCAGCCCGCCGCCGCATACGCGATCGAACTCGGCGATGCCGCTCTTGTAGCGTGGCGGCTGTGGCGTCTTGCCAGTGAGGCCCGCGAAATCGAGCAAGCGACCCTTGCCGCCGCGCGCCAGACCGCCGCCGGCCGGACCGGGTGCCGCGGCTGCTTCCTCGGCGATGGTGTTCCATTCACCGCAGCTCTCGCAGCGGCCGCTCCATTTGCTGGTGACGGCGCCGCAGGATTGGCAGACGAAGCGCTTTAGCGGGCGGGCCATCGGTCGTCCTGAGTCGCACGTGGTACCCTCGCGCTGGAGCGAAGGACCTCGCATTCGCCCCGCAGCACGCCTTTGGTGTTGGCGACAGATTCTTCGCTTCGCTCAGGATGACAAAACGTGTGAGTAGCCATCGCGCTCACAGCTTCCGTACCTGCATCTGGATCGGCCCGTCGGCGCGACCGTGGATGAACTGGTCGACGTAGGTGTTGCCGCAATGGTCGATCTCGCCGACCGGGCCCTGCCAGATGAGCTTGCCGTCGTAGAGCATGGCGATGCGATGGCCGATCTTTCGTGCGCTCGCCATGTCATGCGTGATCGAAACCGCCGTGGCGCCGAGCTCGCTGACGCATTTCACGATCAGTTCATTGATCACGTCGGCCATGATCGGATCGAGGCCGGTCGTGGGCTCGTCGAAGAAGATGATCTCCGGCTCGCGGGCGATGGCACGGGCCAACGCCACGCGCTTCTGCATGCCGCCGGACAGCTCTGACGGGAAAAGCTCGCCGATCTCCGGTCCCAGGCCGACCGCGCCCAGCTTGGCGATGGCCACCTCGCGCGCCTTGTCGGGCGCCATTCCGTCGCTCTGGATCGGGCCGAACGCGACATTCTCCCAGACACGCAACGAATCGAACAACGCGCCGCCCTGGAACAGCATGCCGAACTTGCGCGTTACCGCCTCGTGGCCGCGTCCGTTGAGGCCGACCGTCTCCTCGCCGTCGACCTTGATCGAGCCCGCGTCGGGCCGCATCAGGCCGAGGATGCATTTCAACAGCACCGACTTGCCGGTGCCCGATCCGCCGATCACGACCATCGACTCGCCCTCTGCCACGTCGAGATCGATGCCGCGCAGCACCTTCTTGGGCCCGAAGGCCTTGGTGACGCCGCGCAGCGAGATCTTGGGGGGAGCCATCGTCCTTTAGCGCGCGAAGAAGGCTTCGGTGATGAAATAGTCGAAAGTGAGGATCAGGACCGAGGCGAAGACCACGGCATTGGTCGTCGCGATGCCCACGCCCTGCGCGCCGCCCTTGGAGGTGTAGCCGTGATAGCATCCCATCAGGGTGACGAGGAAGCCGAACACCGCGGCCTTGACGAGGCCCGAGAACACATCCTGGAACTGCAGGAAATCGATGGTGTTGCGGAGGTAGGTGATGGCGTTGAAGTCGAGCTTGTAGACACTGACCAGAAAGCCGCCCAGCACGCCGATGACGTCGGCGACCAGCACCAGGAGCGGCAGCGTGAGGATACCGGCGATGAGGCGCGGCGCGACAAGGTACTTCAGCGGATCGGTCGACAGCGTGCTCAGCGCATCGATCTGTTCGGTTACCCGCATGGTGCCGATTTCTGCCGCCATCGCCGCGCCGACGCGGCCGGCCACCATGAGGCTTGCGAGGACCGGTCCCAATTCGCGTGTCAGGGACACGACCACGACGTTGGGGATGGCGCTCTCGGCCGAGAAGCGGGCAAAGCCGGTGTAGCCTTGCAGCGCCAGCACCATGCCGGTGAAGAGCGCCGTCAGGCCAACCACCGGCAGGGAATAGTAGCCGATCTCCATCATCTGCCGCCCGATCTGCCGGAAATAGTAGGGCGGTCGGACGGCCTGGCGGATCGCCTCGGCGGAGAAGGTCGTGATCGCGCCAATGCCGGCCAGGAAATCGAGCGTCACGCGGCCAAGTAGGGTGATCAGAGGGATATTCATGGGCCGCCCTCCGGTCGGTCGTCGCTATAGAACCTGGCGTAGCGGCGACCCAACGCCGTCATGATCTCGTAGGCATTGGTGCGCGCGTGGTCGGCGAGGTCGTCGGTCGTCGTATGGTCCCCCAGAACCTCGACGACGGCGCCAGGCTGACAATCCGCCTCGGGCACGTCGGTCACATCGATCGTCACGAGATCCATGGAGATGCGACCGATCACCGGCACACGATGACCGGCGAGATGGACGTGCGCGCGATTGATGAGATTGCGGAAAAAGCCGTCGGCATATCCAAGTGCGATCGTGGCCACGCGACTGGGCCGCGCCGATCGCCACGCCGCACCGTATCCAACGGTCTGCAGAGCGTCAATTACGCGGGTCTGCAGGATACGGGCATCCAGCCGCACTGTCGTGAGCATGGGGTTGGGTTCGCCCGGCCGCGGATTGATACCATAGAGGGCCGCGCCTGGGCGCAGCAGATCGAAGTGATAGTCGGGCCCGAGGAAGATGCCCGACGAGTTGGCAAGCGAGGCGGGCGCGCCCGGCATCGCCCGCACGAAGGAGCGGAAACGCGACAGCTGCTCGCCGTTAATGGGATTGCCGGGTTCTTCCGAAATGACGAGATGGCTCATCAGCAGCGCGAGCCGCAGTCCGCGCAGACGGCCACGTTCGTTGACCAGTACTTGCGATTCCTCCGGGCCGAAGCCCAGGCGATGCATGCCGGTGTCGATATGGATCACGGCATCGAGCGCGCGATTGAAGCGCTGGGCGGCGGCGCGCCATGCGTTGAGCTGGCCGAGATGGTTCAACACAGGTGTGAGCCCGTGCTCCACGAAGTCGGGCTCGGTTCCGGCGAGGAGGCCATTCAGGACATAGATCGGCAGGTCGGGCAGCACGGCGCGCAACGCGATGCCCTCGTCGATGTGGGCGACGAAGAAGTGCCGGCATCCGTCACGGGCGAGCCGTGGCCCCACGATCGTCGCGCCCGTGCCGTAGGCATCGGCCTTGAGCACGGCGGCGCATTCGACGGGATGGCCAGCGGCACGTCCGGCGTCACGCAGGCCACGCCAGTTGGCGGAAATCGCCGCGAGGTCGACGGTCAGGATCGCGCCCGCCCGGCGCGTGGCGTCGGAGTCGAAAGGAGCAGACACCGAGAACCCTAGAAGACCGGCGCGCCCGGCCGATCATCGTCGGCCGGCAAGTTACCAAATTTGGTGAATTGGCCTTCGAACGCCAGCCGTACGATGCCGGTCGGACCGTGGCGCTGCTTGGCGACGATCACTTCGGCCTTGCCGTACTGCTGTTCGCAGCGCTGCCGCCAGGCGTCGTGGCGCTCATTGAAGCGTTGATCGCTTTCCTCGGCGCGGCGTTGGGGCTCGTCCCGCATCAGATAGTATTCGTCGCGATAGATGAACATCACGACATCAGCGTCCTGCTCGATCGATCCCGATTCGCGCAGGTCCGCGAGCTGCGGGCGCTTGTCCTCGCGCTGCTCGACGGCGCGGCTCAACTGGCTGAGGGCGAGCACCGGTACGTCGAGCTCCTTGGCGAGCGTCTTGAGGCCACGGGTGATCTCCGACACTTCCTGCACGCGATTCTCCTGACGCGACTTGCCCGACGGCGCCAGCAGCTGCAGATAGTCGACGATCAGAAGCCCCAGGCCATGCATGCGCTTCAGCCGGCGCGCGCGGGTGCGCAGGGCTGCGATCGACAGCGCGGGTGTGTCGTCGATGAAGAAGTTCAGGTGCTCGAGCTCGTTTGCGACCGACAGGACCTTGTCGAAGTCGGCGCTGATCAACTCGCCCTTGCGGATCTTCTCCGAAGGAATCTCGGCCTGCTCCGAGACCATGCGGGTGGCGAGCTGTTCGGCCGACATTTCCAGCGAGAAGAAACCCACCACGGCGCCATCCACGGCCTTCACGCGACCGTTGGTGTCGTGTTCCTCGCGATAGGCGCGGGCGGCATTGAAGCCGATGTTGGTCGCCAGCGAGCTTTTGCCCATCGCAGGGCGGCCGGCGAGGATGATCAGGTCCGACCTGTGCAGGCCGCCCAGGAGCTGGTCGAGCTGGAAGAGGCCTGAGGCCACGCCGGTGAGCTGGCCGGCGCGGTGATAGGCCGCTTCTGCCGCCGTCATGGCTTCCGTCAGCGAGGCACGGAACGGTTTGAAGCCGCCTTCGATCTGGCCAACGCTGGCAAGATCGTAGAGCTGCTTCTCCGCGACCTCGATCTGTTCCATGGCGCTTTCTTCGAGCGTCGGCTTGAAGGCGCCATTCACCACGTCGTGGCCGAGGGCGATGAGCTGGCGCCGCAAGTAAAGGTCATGGACGACGCGGCCATACTGCTCGGCATCGATGACATGGACCGATGCAGCGGCGAGGTTTGCGAGATACTGCGCGCCGCCGGCCTCCTTCATCGCCTCGTCCTGCTCAAGGTAGGTTTTGAGCGTGATCACGCTCACCACCTGGCCTTTTTCGATCAGGCGTGCGGCGTCGTCGAACAGCCTGCCATGGAGCGCATTGGCAAAGTGCTCGCCTTTCAGGAAATCGCTGACCCGATGATAGGCGGCATTGTTGACGAGGATTGATCCCAGCAAAGCCTGCTCCGCCTCGAGATTTTCAGGCGGCAGGCGGATATGCGGTTCTTCGACGCCCGGAAGGAGGGCGATTTTCCGATCTTGTTGGGGCTCCATGGGAGAGCCTTTGCCATTAGAGAGGGGGCAAACACTAGACCGAAAAATGCCTGGCCGCTACCGGCCGGCCCACAAGTGGAAAAGAGTGGGGGTTACTATTCCGCAGCCATCGAGCGGGCAGTGACCACCCCGCGCTCTGCATCCACCATGTAGTCACGGGTCAGTGGCACGGCGTCCTGCTTCCGGGCGATCTGGATCTGAAACACCATCTGGTTCATGTACCGGAACGCCACTTCGCATCCGGCGAGATAAAACTCCCACATCCGGCAAAAGCGCTCGTCATACCCCGCCATCTGCTTGATGCGTTCGCGGTTGGCGTTGAAGCGGTCGCGCCAATGGCGAAGGGTTTCTGCATAGTGCAGGCGCAGGACCTCGATGTCGGTGACCCACAGGCCGACCTTCTCGATCGCCGCCGTCACCTCCGACAAGGCGGGGGTATAGCCGCCGGGGAAGATGTATTTCTTCAGCCACGTATTGGTGGCGCCGGGAGGCTCCATGCGCCCGATGGCGTGCAGCAGCATCACGCCGTCCTCCTTGAGGAGGCCCTTCACCTTGCGGAAGAACTCGACGTAATGGGCGGCGCCCACATGCTCGAACATGCCGACCGAAACGATGCGATCGTACTGGTCGGTCTCCTGACGATAATCGAGGAGCTTGAACCGCACGCGATCGGCGAGGCTGCCTTCCAGCGCGCGGCGGCTGGAGACGGCGAGCTGCTCCTTCGACAGCGTCACACCGGTAACATTGACGCCGAATTGCTGGCTCAGGAAAAGCGCCATGCCGCCCCAACCCGATCCGATATCAAGGACGTTCTGGCCGGGCTTCAACAGCAGCTTGGCAGCGATATGGCGCTTCTTGTCGAGCTGGGCCTCCTCGAGCGGCTCCTCGCCGGTCTTGAAATAGGCACAGGAATACTGCCGGTCGCGATCGAGGAAGAAGTCGTAGAGCTGGTCCTTGAGGTCGTAGTGGTGGGCGACATTGCGCTCCGCCCTGCCGACCGGGTTGTACTGCTCGATGGCACGCACCAGGCGCTGAAAACTGTAGGACCATTTCACGAATGGCGTCGTCTCGAGCACGGCCATGTTGCGCCCGAGGAGATCGAGCAGGTCGTAAATGGTGCCGTTCTCGACGACGAGCTTGCCGTCCATGAAGGCTTCGCCGAAGGCAAGCCTCGGACGCAGCAGGAGGCGCAATCCGGTCCACCGCCCATAGAGCCGCATCGTGACGGCAGGGCCCGGCCGGGACCCCTGTATGCGATGCGTGCGACCCGCCGCATCGATGATCGTCAGTTGGCCTGCCCCCAATACGCGGGAAAGGACCTTGGCTAACAGCATCGTCGGACCACCTTCACAAATCCGAGAAAGGCAACGATTCCCACCGGGCGTGCCACCTTCTTGCCGCAAATGTTAATCCCAACGGCGTTTTCAATGCAAAGGTCTCTCGAAAGAAAATTACTTGTCCTGTTGTCAGTTCCTTTCAGTGCAAAATAAAACGCCTGCCGTCGCGGGCGTGCGACGGCAGGCGTTCGTCGGCAGTTCGGGCGCGAGGCCCAGCGGCCAATTTCGCTCGACTTATTTCTCTTCGCTCTTGGCCTCTTCCTCGCCAGCCGGAACTTCGGCTGTTTCGCCTTCGGCGGCAGGCTTGGCCTCGAACAGCGCGGCAGCCTGCTCGGCCGCACGCTGGGCGGCTTCTGCGGCCTCGAGTGCGGCGCGCTCGGTCTCGGCCACCAATGCCCCGCCCTTGGCGAGGAAGTCGGCCTCGTCGGGCGAGCGTGCAATCAGCGCCTTGATCTCGACCTCAACCTCCGGGTGGAGATGGACTTTGATCGCATGGGCGCCCAGCGCCTTGATCGGCTTGTCGAGCTCGATCTGGCCACGGGAGATCTTCACGCCGGCGGCATTGGCTGCATCGGCGATGTCACGTGACGTAACAGAGCCGTAGAGCTGCAGCGACTCCGATGCCTGACGGATCAAGGTAACCTTGAGGTCTTTCATCTTGGCCGCGGCCGCCTCGGCCTCGGAACGGCGTTCGAAGTTCTGCGCCTCGAGCACCTTACGCTGCGATTCGAAGTAGGTGATGTTGTCCTTGGTGGCGCGCAGGGCCTTCTTCTGCGGCAGGAGGAAGTTGCGGGCGAAGCCGGGCTTCACCTTCACAACGTCGCCCATCTGGCCGAGCTTGGGCACGCGCTCCAGCAGGATGACATTCATCGGCATGGCGCGCTCCCTAGGCGATTATGTAAGGCAGGAGCGCCAGGAAGCGGGCACGCTTGATCGCCTGGGCGAGTTCGCGCTGCTTCTTGGACGAAACCGCGGAGATGCGGCTCGGCACGATCTTGCCGCGCTCGGAAATGAAGCGCTGCAGGAGCCGCACGTCCTTGTAGTCGATCTTCGGTGCGTTGGCGCCCGAGAACGGGCAGCTCTTGCGCCGGCGGGTGAAGGGACGACGCTGGGCGCTCATTCTTCATCTCCTGTTGCGGCGGGGGCGGGGGCGGGGGCCTCATCGCCGAAACGTGGCCTCTCGCGGCGCGGCGGGCGATCGCCCCAGCCACCGCGATCGCCTCGGTCCGACGGCCGATCGGCTTTCTCGTTGCTGCGCAGCACGACGGCCGACGGACCTTCTTCCAACTCGTCGACGCGCACCGTGAGGTAGCGGATGATGTCCTCGTTGATCGACATCGTGCGCTCCAGCTCCTTCACCGCGGCCGGCGGGGCATCGATGTTGAGCAGCGTATAGTGGCCCTTGCGGTTCTTCTTGATCCGGAAGGTGAGCGAGCGCAGACCCCAGTATTCCTTCTTGGGGACGGTGCCGCCGAGATTGGTCACCAGTTCAGTGAACTGGGTGGTGAGGGCCTCCACTTGCGTCGCCGGGACGTCCTGACGCGCAATGAAGACGTTTTCATAGAGTGCCACGGGTGCTCCTTATGGCTGTTAGCGACCCGGCGTTCGTCGCGGCCCAAGGGCTCGACCGGCAACCGCCCGGATCTAGCCGGCCTTTCGTCCCGGGCGGGTTCGCCCGGACTGGGGTCGGCAAGGAGACGGGGCCGATTTAGGCCCCGAAGAGCGGCGGTTATACAGGCAAATTCCTCCAAATCAAGGCCGTTCCGGCCGCCGCGTGGCTGGGGTATAGGGACGCCGCTTCGGGCCAGAATGACAAGGCCAAATGGGGGAAAAGCCTGATGAGTCGTGCTTTTGTGTTTCCGGGACAGGGATCCCAGGCCGTCGGCATGGGCGTCGATCTCGCGGCGGCCTTTGCCACCGCCCGCGACGTGTTCGGCGAAGTTGACGAGGCGCTGAAACAGAACCTCTCCCGATTGATGCGCGAGGGGCCCGAGTCCGACCTCGTATTGACCGAGAACGCCCAGCCGGCCCTGATGGCCGTCAGCGCGGCCGTAGTCCGGATTCTGGAGAAGGATGGCGGCAAATCGCTATCCGAGCTGGCGTCCCACGTTGCGGGCCATTCGCTCGGCGAATATTCCGCGCTCGCGGCTGCCGGCGCGCTCAAGCTCTCCGACGCGGCACGCCTGCTGAAGCTGCGCGGCCAGTCGATGCAGAAGGCGGTGCCGGTCGGCGAAGGTGCGATGGCAGCCTTGCTGGGTATCGAGCTCGAACCCGCGCAGGAGGCCTGCAAGGAAGCCGCGCAAGGCGAGATCGTCGCCGTGGCCAACGACAACGGCGGCGGCCAGATCGTCGTGAGCGGCCGCAAGGCGGCCGTCGAGCGCACGATCGAGGCAGCCAAAGCCAAGGGATGCAAACGTGGCATGCTGCTGCCAGTGAGCGCTCCCTTCCATTGCCCGCTGATGCAGCCCGCGGCCGACGCCATGCAGGAGGCGCTGGAGAAGGTGACGTTCGCGACGCCGCGCGTGCCGCTGGTCGCCAATGTGCTCGCATCGGAGATCACCAATCCCAGCGACATCAAGCAGCGCCTGGTGGAGCAGGTCACCGGACTGGTGCGCTGGCGCGAAAGCGTGCAGTACATGCGCTCCAACGCCGTCGATACGCTGGTCGAGTGCGGCTCGGGCAAGGTCCTGTCGGGTCTCGTGAAGCGGATCGACAAGGAGATGACCGGCATCGCGCTGAACGCGCCGGCCGATATCGAGGCTTTCCTGAAGACGGTGTAAGGAGCGCAAGGCATGTTCGATCTCAGCGGCAAGGCAGCCCTGGTCACCGGCGCCTCGGGCGGCATTGGCGGCGCCATCGCCCGCGCCCTTCATGCCCAGGGTGCTGTCGTGACGCTCTCGGGAACGCGGGCCGACGCGCTGGAGCAGCTCAAGGGGACGCTGGGCGGGCGCACGCATGTCATCGCCGCGCGGATGGACGATGCGGCGGACATCGAACGGCTGGCCAAGGAGGCCGAGGCCGCGATGGGCAAGATCGACATCCTGGTCAACAACGCCGGCATCACGCGCGACAACATCTCGATGCGCATGAAGGACGAGGAATGGGAGAAGGTGCTGGAGGTCAATCTCACCGGTACCTTCCGGCTGACGCGCGCGGCGATGCGCGGCATGATGAAGCGTCGCGCAGGCCGCGTGATCAACATCACTTCGATCGTCGGTGTGACCGGGAACCCCGGGCAAGCCAACTACGCCGCGGCAAAGGCCGGGCTGATCGGCATGTCGAAGTCGCTGGCCCAGGAACTGGCCTCGCGGGGGATTACCGTGAATTGCGTGGCGCCAGGCTTCATCGCCACGCCCATGACTGACGTTCTGACCGACGATCAGAAGAAGGCCATCCTCGGCCGCGTGCCGGCCAGCCGACTGGGCACGCCTGAGGAAATCGCGGCCGCCGTTGTCTTCCTGGCCAGCGATGAGGCCGCCTACGTCACCGGCCAGACCCTGCATATCAATGGCGGCATGGCGATGATCTGAGGGGGATACACGCACAAGTGCCTGATTCTGTAGGCTTTCCGAGGCTGGCCTTGGCCGGGGAGCTATGTTAGGAGAGCCGGATTCGCCGCCCCCTTTCGGCGTGCCGGAATTTTGAAGAACACGGGAAGGACAACAAATGAGCGATATTGCCGACCGCGTTAAGAAGATCGTCGTGGAGCATCTCGGGGTCGAGGCGGCCCAGGTGAAGGAAGATGCCAAGTTCATCGACGATCTCGGCGCCGACAGCCTCGATACCGTCGAGCTGGTAATGGCGTTTGAAGAGGAATTCGGCATCGAGATTCCCGACGACGCTGCCGAGAAGATCCAGACCGTCGGCGACGCCATCGGCTTCATCAAAGGCAACGCCAAGTCCTGATCGACGCCGGTTCCTGCGGGAAGGAAGGCGCATGACGAGGCGAGTCGTCGTAACCGGCATGGGAATGGTGACGCCGTTGGGAGACGGTGTCGATACCAACTGGCGGCGCCTGCTGGCCGCCGAGTCCGGCATTCGTGCGATCCAGGCGTTCGACACGTCGGACCTTGCGACCAAGATCGCGGGCGAAGTGCCGCTTGGCGACAAGGCCAATGGCCATTTCAACGCCGATCTCTACATGGCGCCGAAAGACCAGCGGAAGGTCGACAGGTTCATCCTCTTCGCCATGGCTGCCGCCAAGCAGGCGGTCGAGGATTCGGGCTGGAAGCCCCAGGATGACGAGGGCCGCAACCGCACCGGTGTCATGATCGGCGGCGGCATCGGCGGCCTGCAGACGATCTACGAGACATCGATCACGCTCAAGGAACGCGGCCCGCGCCGCGTCAGCCCGTTCTTCATTCCGTCGGCGCTGATCAACCTTGCCGCGGGTCAGGTCTCGATCGAGTTCGGCTTCCGCGGTCCCAACCATTCCGTCGTGACGGCCTGCGCCACCGGCGCACACGCCATCGGCGACGCTGCTCGGCTGATCCAGTGGGAGGATGCTGACGTGATGGTGGCGGGCGGCGCCGAAGCCGCGATCTGCCGCATCGGCATCGCCGGGTTCAACGCCTGCAAGGCGCTCTCGACCGATTTCAACGACACACCAACCCAGGCGTCGCGTCCGTGGGACAAGCGGCGTGACGGCTTCGTGATGGGTGAGGGCGCGGGCTGCCTGATCCTGGAAGAGTACGAGCACGCCAAGAAGCGCGGCGCCAAGATCTACGCCGAGATCGTGGGTTACGGCCTGTCGGGCGACGCCTACCACATCACAGCACCGTCGGAGGACGGCGATGGCGCCCAGCGCGCCATGAAGGCGGCGCTGAAGCGGGCCAGCCTCAATACCGACCAGATCGACTATGTGAACGCGCATGGCACATCGACCATGGCCGATGTGATCGAGCTGGGCGCCGTGAAGAAGGCTTTCGGTGCCGACGCCTACAAGCTCTCGATGTCGTCGACCAAATCGGCAACAGGACACCTGCTCGGGGCTGCCGGCGCGATCGAGGCGATCTACGCCATCAAGTCGCTCAACGAGCAGGTCGTGCCACCGACACTCAATCTTGATGAGCCCGATGAAGGCTGCGACATCGATCTCGTGCCCAAGCAGGCCAAGCAGCGCAAAGTGCGGTACGCGCTCAGCAACTCGTTCGGCTTTGGTGGCACCAACGCCTGCCTGATCGTCGGCGCCGTTTGATCTTCGGAGGCTGAGGCATGCTCAGCTTTTTCCGCTGGGTTCTGTTTTTCATTGCGTTGTTCCTGACCGTGATCGGGGGCGCGCTCTTCTTCGGCCATGAGCTTCTGGTGGCGCAGGGACCTCTCGAGACGCCGAAGCGGATCGTCATTCCACGTGGCGCGGGCCCCACAACCATGGCGAAGGTCCTGCATCAGGAGGGTGCGATCGCCCATCCGTTGCTGTTTCGCGTGGCGCTGATGATCGATCCGGATCCCAAGCCCATCAAGGCCGGTGAATACGAAGTGCCGGCCCATGCGTCGATGCTGGGGCTCGTCGAGCTGCTGCAATCGGGCAAGCTCGTGCAACGGCGCTTGACGGTTCCTGAGGGGATGACCACGGCCGAGGCCCTCGATCTCGTGCGCAAGGCGGATGCGCTGGCGGGCGACATTACGGTGGACGTGAAGGAAGGGGACCTTCTTCCCGAAACATATTTCTATTCCCGCGACGACACGCGCGACGGGTTGTTGTTGCGCATGAAGGAGGCGATGGAGAAGACCCTCGACGAAGCATGGCGCAAGCGCACGCCCGGCCTGCCGCTGGCCAATCGGCGGGAAGCGCTGATCCTCGCTTCGATCGTGGAGAAGGAGACCGCTGTCCCCGCCGAGCGCGGCAAGGTGGCCGCTGTGTTCCTCAATCGCCTGCGGCTCAAGATGAAGCTCGAAAGCGATCCGACGACGATCTACGGCCTAACGGGCGGCAAGGGGACCTTCAACCGCGAGCTTACGAGAGCAGACCTGCAGTCGAACTCGCCCTACAACACCTACGTCGCCGCGGGCCTTCCGCCCGGCCCGATCTGCAATCCGGGGCGGGCGTCGTTGCTCGCGGTGACCAATCCCGCGCGCGACCGCTCGCTCTATTTCGTTGCCGACGGGCAAGGCGGCCACGTCTTCTCTCGAACCGTCGCGGAGCACAACCGCAATGTCGAGCGCTGGAAGGAAATCCAGCGCGAGCGGCAGGAGCAGGCCACTCCTCCCAAAACCAGCAAGCCCTGAACCATGCTGCCCATCGTCCTCGCACTTGGCGTGTTGGCGGCCATGGTGCTGGGGATCGGATGGTTCCTTCGCGCCAATCCCTCGATGCTGGCGCGCAACCTGCGGCGCACGGCGTTCGTGGTCGGGAGCATCGTCGTTGCGGTGATGCTGATCTTCTCGGTCCGCTTCCTGCCGGAAGTGCTGCCCGAGCTGCTGGGCTTGGCCGGGCTTCTTGGAACGGCGTTGCTGACGCGATATCTGCGCAGCCGCTCCTCCGGCGGTTTCAGCTCGCCCGGCAGTGGCCAGCGCACCGAGGTTCGCACGGCGTTCCTGCGCGCCTGGATCGATCATGGGACCGGCGATGTCGGCGGTGCGGTCCTGGCGGGCCGATTTGCCGGCCGCACGCTCGAGAGCCTGACCGATGGAGAGCTACTCGAATTGCAGGCCGAGGCGTCGTCGGATGCAGACTCGGCGCGTGTGCTGGAGGCGTACCTCGATCGGCGCCTGGGGGCGGGCTGGCGCACGGCACGACAGCCGCCCCCGAGTGCCCCGAGGGGCGACATGACCCGACAAGATGCTCTGGCAGTTCTTGGCCTCGCCGAAGGAGCTTCCGCGGACGAAATCCGGGCCGCCCATCGTCGTCTGATCCAGCGGGTGCACCCGGATGTCGGCGGTAGCGCCGATCTCGCCGCCCGCATAAACCGGGCCAAGGATGTCCTGCTTGGCTAAGCACCTTGCCGGCCTTCCCCGGCTGTGGCATCAACCGCCGCGCCCATCCCCAGGGTGCTCCGGGCAAATTATTGATCCGGCTCGATAAATACGAATTGATGAACGAGGCTGACGAGTATGGCGCAACGCGTCCGTAAAGCTGTTCTGCCGGTCGCTGGACTGGGTACGCGGTTCCTGCCTGCGACCAAGGCCATGCCGAAGGAGATGCTGACGGTCGTTGATCGTCCCCTGATCCAATACGCGGTCGAGGAATGCCTGGCGGCGGGCATCGACGAATTCGTCTTCGTCACCGGTCGCAACAAAGGCGCGCTGGAAGATCATTTCGATCATGCCTACGAGCTCGAGATGACGCTCGAGCAGCGGCGCAAGGCACCCGAGCTGAAGCAAACCCAGCGCGCCACGATCAAACCCGGCAATGCCATTTTCACGCGGCAACAAAAACCGTTGGGCCTTGGCCATGCCGTGTGGTGCGCCAGGCACTGGATCGGGAAGGAGCCCTTCGCCGTGCTGCTGCCGGATGAGCTGATGGTCAGCTCGCCCACCTGCACCGCACAGCTTGTCGCGGCGCACGAGAAGACCGGCGGCAACGTCGTTGCCGTGATGGATGTGCCGCGCGAACAGACCCGAAGCTACGGCATCGTGGCGGTCAAGGAAGAGAAGGACGGGCTGGCCGAGATGACCGGCATCGTCGAGAAGCCAAAGCCGGAAGAGGCGCCGTCGACGCTCGCCTGGATTGGTCGCAGCATCTTGTTGCCGGAAGTTTTCGAGCATCTCGACAAGCATGAGACCGGCGCCGGCGGCGAGATCCAGCTCACCGATGCCATGGCCAAGATGATGGGCGGCAAGCCCTTCCATGCCATGCGCTATACCGGCGGTCGCTACGACTGTGGCAATCGCCTGGGCTTTCTCGAGGCCAACGTTGCGGTGGCGCTGCACCGCGATGAAACGGCGGCCGAGACACGGGCTCTTCTCGCGCGGCTGCTGAAGGACTGAGCAATGCGTATCGCCATGATCGGCTCGGGCTACGTTGGCCTGGTTTCGGGTGCGTGTTTCGCCCAGTTCGGCCATGACGTTATCTGCATTGACAAGGATGCCGGCAAGATCGATCGCCTGCGCCGTGGCGAGATTCCCATCTATGAGCCGGGCCTCGACCGTCTGGTGACCGACAACACGCGCGCCGGACGTCTCGAATTCGGTACCAGCCTGACCGATGCTGTCGCCGCTGCAGACGCGGTCTTCATCGCCGTCGGCACACCGACCCGTCGCGGCGATGGGCATGCCGACCTGAGCTATGTCTACGCGGCGGCGGCCGAGATCGCGCGGGCAATCACGCGCTACACGGTGGTGGTGACGAAATCGACGGTGCCGGTGGGAACTGGCCGTGAGGTGACTCGGATCATCCGGGAGACTCAACCTTCGGCAGAATTCGACGTGGCCTCCAATCCCGAGTTCCTGCGCGAGGGTGCAGCGATCGAGGATTTCATGAAGCCGGATCGGGTGGTGATCGGCGTCGAGAGCGAGCGGGCCCGCGAGGTGATGGCGGCGATCTACCGTCCGCTCAACCTGATCCAGACGCCTATGGTCTTCACCAATATCGAGACCGCAGAAGTCACGAAGTACGCCGGCAACGCCTTCCTCGCCACCAAGATCACCTTCATCAACGAGATCGCCGACCTCTGCGAGCGGGTCGGAGCCGACGTGCACGACGTGGCCCGGGGCATCGGGCTCGATGGTCGTATCGGCCGCAAGTTCCTGCATCCCGGACCGGGCTTCGGCGGTTCCTGCTTCCCCAAGGACACGTTGGCGCTGGCATATACGGCACGCGAGGTCGATGCACCGCAGACGATCGTCGAGCAGGTGATCGAGGTGAACAATACGCGCAAGAAAAAGATGGCGCACAAGGTGATCGAATTCTGCGGCGGGTCGGTTACGGGCCTCACGATTGGCGTGCTGGGCCTTACCTTCAAGCCCGATACCGATGACATGCGCGACGCACCGTCGCTCGACATCGTTCCCACGCTTCAGGCGGGCGGAGCGAAAATTGTGGCCTTCGATCCCGAGGGCATGACCGAGGCAGGACGGCTCCTGCCCGGCGTGACTTTCGTCAAGACTGCCTACGACGCCGCAGCCCACGCCGACGTCCTGGTTGTGATCACGGAGTGGCATGAGTTCCGTGGTCTCGATCCCCGGCGTATTAAGGAAGCGATGCGCCAGCCCCGCATTGTCGACCTGCGCAATATCTTCAATCCCGAGGAAATGCGCGGCCTCGGCTTCAGCTATGAAGGGATCGGCCGTCCGCGGCCGCGCACCTAGACCATTCGCTTTTTCACCGGAGCCTTTCGATGAGCCAAGTGGCCCATAAGTTCGATTCGACGATCCTGCGTGAGTATGACATCCGGGGAATCGTCGGCACGACGCTGCATGTCGCCGACGCGCGTGCCATCGGCCGTACCTTCGGCTCGATGGTCAAGCGCAAGGGCGGCAAACGCGTCGCCCTGGGATATGACGGCCGCCTGAGTTCGCCTGAGCTTGCCGCTGCCTGTATCGAAGGGCTCACCGCTGCCGGCGTGAACGTGGTCAATATCGGGCTTGCCGCCACACCGATGCTCTACTTCGCGGTCTGGCATCTCGATGCCGACGGCGGAATCCAGATCACCGGATCGCATAATCCGCCCGACTACAACGGCTTCAAGATGATGATGGGCAAGAAGTCGTTCTACGGCTCCGATATCCTGAAGCTGGGTGAGATGGCGGCGAAGGGCGATGTCGAGACAGGGACCGGCTCGGTCGAACAGAAGAACATACTGCCCGACTATGCAGCACGGCTCCTGAAGGACGTGAAGCCTGGTCGCAAGCTCAAGGTCGCATGGGATACTGGTAACGGCGCTGTCGGTGTGTCGATCCGGGCGGTCGTCGACAAGTTGCCCGGCGAGCATTTCGTGCTGAACGAGCAAGTGGACGGCACGTTCCCGGCGCATCATCCCGACCCGACCGTGCCGAAGAACCTCGAGCAGCTGGTGGCCGAGGTGCGCCGGCGTGGCTGCGATCTCGGCATCGCCTTCGACGGCGACGGCGACCGCATCGGCGCCATCGACGGCAAGGGGCGCATCCTGTGGGGCGACCAGCTCCTGATCCTGTGGTCGCGCGACGTGCTGAAGAGCCGCCCGGGTGCCACGATCATCGCCGACGTGAAGGCGAGCCAGGCTCTGTTCGACGAAGTCCTTCGCGCCGGCGGCACGCCGCTGATGTGGAAGACCGGCCATTCGCTGATCAAGACCAAGATGGCCGAACTCAAGGCGCCGCTCGCCGGCGAAATGAGCGGCCATGTTTTCTTTGCCGATACCTTCTACGGTTTCGACGACGCTCTCTATTGCGGCCTGCGCCTGCTGAACATCGTGGCCAACAGCCGCGAGAGCCTGGCCGAGATGCGTGACAAGCTTCCGCAGCTCGTCAACACGCCGGAGCTGAGGTTCGACTGCGCCGAGGAGCGCAAGTTCAAGATCGTCGACGAGGTCAAGGCCCGGTTGAAGCAGGCCGGTGCGAAAGTGAACGATATCGACGGGGTGCGGGTGAGCACACCGGACGGCTGGTGGCTGCTGCGCGCCTCGAATACGCAAGCTGTTCTCGTGGCCCGCTGCGAGAGCGCCAACGAGGACGGTCTCGAGCGGTTGAAGGGCGATCTCAAGGCGGCGCTCGCAGCGAGCGGCGTCGACCTGCCGGACGAGGCCGACGCCGGCCATCACTGATGCGGTTCTTCTTCTACGGAAGCCTGCTCGACAACGACGTCACGGCGCTGGTCATTGGCCGGCGCTTGCCGCCCAGCGCCTGGGTGCCGGCCACGCTCACCGGCTTCTCGCGCCGCAAGGCGAAGGGCGTGACCTATCCCGTGGCGATCCGCGATCCCAAGGGCAAGGTGGAGGGCGCTGTGGTCGGCGGCTTCAGCGCCAGGGAAGTGGCGCGGCTACAAGCCTATGAAGGCGTGCGTTATCACACCGTGCCGCTGAAGGTGTGGGTGCATGGCCGCATCACGACCGTGTCGGTGTTCGAACCGAAGGAGAAGGCGTTCCAGCCGGTCGACGGCGAATGGTCCCTGACGGCGTGGCAGCGCCGCGACAAGCGCAAGTTCGTCGACCGGATCCGGAAGATCTTCAGCGCGCACCCGGCGTATTCCAGGCAGTGACCTCAAGCGCTGAACAGTAGATCTTCTTCTGTTCGAGACGCTTGCAGCCATCGATCGCTTCAGTCTGCGAAAGATTGGTGAGCCGCGCGCGATGGAATGTCTTCTGCGCCATCTGCACCTCGTCGACGGTAGCCGACGCATGCGCGCGCATCTGATCGGGAAGGATCGCGGAAGCGCGTTCCAGCACGAGCTGCGCCGAGCGGGAATCGGAGAATGATCCGACCTGGATCACCCAACTGCCCACCGTTGGCGCTGCGCTGGGTGTCGGCACGGTCGCCGCATTGCTGGCCACCCGAACGGTGCTGGTGGATTGCAATGCATTTGCTGTCGGTGCCGGCTCGGCGCGCGGAACCTGGCCGACGCGGGCGACATCGGGGATGGCGGTGCCGGGGACGAAGTTGGCGGCGGCATAGCGCGCCGAGGCTGGCACACGTGGAGAGGTCCATGCCGAGAGATCCAGTGACTGCGCGGTAGCGAAGCCACGATCCATCAACTCGGCCATCAATCGGTCGCGCTGGCCGGGACTGTCACCGCCCATCACCACGCCGATCAGCCGTCGATTGTCCCGCACTGCCGACATCACGAGATTGAAGCCTGACGCGACGGTGTAACCGGTCTTCAGGCCGTCGGCGCCCGGATAGTTGCCCAGCATATGATTGTGATTCTCGAGCGGGCGGCCGTGATACTGGTAACTCTGTACCGAGAAGATCGGATAATAGTGTGGGAAATCCCTCAGCAGGGCATTGGCGAGCTTGGCCATGTCGCGGGCCGTCGTGACCTGTTCACGATTGGGCAGGCCCGATGCATTGCGGTACACGGTCGACGTCATGCCCAGCTGACGCGCTTTCTGCGTCATGATCCGGCCGAATTGCTCTTCACTGCCGCCCAGGGTCTCGGCGAGCAGGACCGCGGCATCGTTGGCCGATCGCGTCACCAATCCCATGATCGCATCACGCACGATCACGGTGCCTCCGGCTTGCATTCCCATCTTGGTTGGCGGCGCATTCGCTGCACTGGCTGACACGCGCAAAGCGTCGCCCAACGAAAGACGGCCCGAATCGAGGGCAGAAAAGGTGAGATAGAGCGTCATCAACTTCGTGAGCGAAGCTGGGTGACGTGGACTGTCAGGTTGGTCGGAACTGAGTTCGCGGCCGCTATTGGCGTCCACGATCAGGTAGGAATCCTTAGCCGTGACGGCAGGATTGGGAACCCATGGCGTGATGTGACGATGGGTTCTCGACATGCCGTGCAAGCGTGCAGGCGGCGCCGCACGGGATTGCGCCTCGGCCTCGAAGGCCAGGAGCAGCGAGAAAACGAGAATGCCAACGGCAAGCAATAGAACGCCTGCCGTATAGCGCCTGAGCGAGGGGGTCATCTCGAAAACGCCATACACGTTGCAATGATTTCTTGTGCCCGGCCAAAGGCTTAGGGCAGTTTCTTGAAGATTACTAAAGTTCCGGTCCTTGTGCAACTTCTCTACCGTCGCGCTGTTGCCGCAGTTGGCCCGGAAACTGCACGGAAAGGAGCGGCCATGAGGACATTATCCAGCTTGGCGTTTGGCCTGATCCTGTTCGTTTCCGGGACGGCATGGGCGCAGCGTTCCGACCGCAATGTCGATATGCCTGGTGTGCGCAGCCTCAACTGGTTCGGTTACGTCGGTGGCGACGACATCCGGGCGGCCTGCCAGCCGGGAGGCCGAAACCGTGTGCGGCTTGTTTATAATGCGTTGTGGGAAGAGCAGGTCAGGGCGTACGAGGTTTTCTTGCAGCCGGACGGAACAGCGGGCCTGCAGACTGACGTGCTCGCCGATCAGGGCAATGTGAGCAATATCCTGGCCGAAAGTGCTGCAGATGTCCTCAGTCCCTGGCGGATGAAGCGCGGCCAGCGCCTGCTGGACGCTGCCGAGACGCGGCGACTGATCGATCTTCTGCAGGCAAGCGCCGCGTTTGGGCCGCCCCGCGACGGCTTACGGCTGCCCGACAATGACTTCTGGTGGACGGTGGCCTCCTGCCGCAATGGCATCTGGGGATTTCAGGCTTACCACTATCCGACTGACGGTTTCGCAAATGTGAAGTTCGCGGAGCAACTTTTTGCCTGGGACAACGTGAAAGTTCCTGTGAATCGTCCCCGCAAGCTCGAGCCGGCGGAATTCCGCCGGGGTCTTGACAGTCACTCGGCGCGGCGCGGGCGCGGCGACCGCTGGATATTGGTTGTGGGCAAGGATGGGTTACGGCCGAGGTAGCGGAATCGCTTGCTGTGCCTATATAATTCCAAGGTGGCTCCGACAAAGGAACAATTGAGGACGATGCTCTGCACCGGTTCAAGAAACGACTGGCGCCTTGAGGACAGCCGGCTGGGGGGGCCCAACGAGCCACCCGGCGGCGTGCCGCCGCGGCCGCCAGCGCGCCGGGACGGTGGGGGCCAGGAGGGTGGCGAGGGTGACGGCGAGGGCCGCGCTGGAGCGCTTACCCTCACGCGCACGCGCACCAAGAAGCCATCCATGTACAAGGTGCTGATGCTCAACGACGACTACACGCCGATGGAGTTCGTGGTCGACGTGCTGCAGCACATTTTTCAGAAGAACCGCGAGGAAGCGACCCAGATCATGCTCCATGTCCATCAGAAGGGCGTGGGCGTGTGCGGGGTCTACACATACGAAGTCGCCGAGACGAAGGTGACGCAAACAGTCGACTACGCGCGGAAGAACCAACATCCGCTGCAGTGTACGTTGGAGAAAGAGTAAGTAACGGTCCGTTTTTGGTCGAGGTGTTCGATGTCGATGTTGTCCAAGAACCTCGAGAAGTCCCTCCATCGCGCTTTTGCGCTGGCCGGCGAGCGGCGGCACGAATACGCGACGCTCGAGCATCTGCTTCTAGCGATGACGGAGGACGACGACGCAACCCCCGTGCTCAAGGCATGTGGAGTCGATATCGATCGCCTCCGCCATGACCTCGAGGCCTTCATCGACAATCGGTTGAAGGGCATCGTGACCCAGACGCCAAGCGAGCCTTTGCCGACCGCTGGCTTCCAGCGGGTCGTGCAGCGCGCGGCGGTGCATGTGCAATCGTCGGGGCGCAAGGAAGTGACCGGCGCCAACGTTCTGGTGGCCTTGTTCTCCGAGCGCGACAGCCACGCTGTCTCGTTCCTCGAGAACCAGGGCATGTCCCGCCTCGACGCGGTCGACTACATCAGCCACGGCAAGGCCAAGGTTCCCGGTCGCGCCCGCGCCCGCCGTGTCACCGGCTCGGAAGAGGAGAACGGCGAGGCAGCAGTGAAGCAGGGCAACGAGGCGCTGGCCGCCTACTGCGTCGACCTCAACCAGAAGGCGCGCGAAGGTCGTGTCGATCCGCTGATCGGTCGCGAATACGAGGTGGAGCGCACCATCCAGGTGCTGTGTCGGCGGACCAAGAACAATCCGCTCTATGTCGGTGAGCCGGGCGTCGGCAAGACAGCGATTGCCGAAGGGCTTGCCCGCAAGATCATCGAAGGCGAGGTGCCCGATGTCCTGAAGGAGTCGGTGATCTATGCGCTCGACATGGGCGCGCTGCTGGCGGGCACGCGCTACCGTGGCGACTTCGAGGAACGGCTGAAGGCCGTTCTGTCCGAGCTGAAGAAGAAGCCGAATTCGGTGCTGTTCATCGACGAGATCCATACCATCATCGGCGCCGGCGCCACGTCGGGCGGCTCGATGGACGCATCAAACCTGCTGAAGCCCTCCCTGCAGTCGGGCGAGCTGCGTTGCATCGGCTCGACGACCTACAAGGAATACCGGAACTACTTCGAGAAGGACCGTGCCCTGGTGCGGCGCTTCCAGAAGATCGACGTGCCCGAGCCCTCGGTGGCCGATGCCGTGCAGATCATGCAGGGCCTGAAGCCGGTCTATGAGAAGCATCATCACGTGACCTACACCGACGACGCCATCAAGGCTTCGGTGGAGCTGTCGGCACGCTACATCCACGACCGCAAGCTGCCCGACAAGTCGATCGACGTGATCGACGAGGTCGGCGCAGCGCAGATGCTGCGGCCGCAGGAGGAGCGCAAGGTCACGATCGATGTGCCCGACATCGAGGAGATCGTCGCCAAGATCGCGCGCATCCCGCCCAAGAGCGTGTCCAAGGACGACACCGAGATGCTGCGCAACATCGACCGCGACCTGAAGACGGTCGTGTTCGGCCAGGACAAGGCGATCGATCAGCTCGCTGCGGCCATCAAGCTGGCGCGTGCGGGTCTGCGTGACCCCGAGAAGCCGATCGGTTCCTACCTGCTGGCCGGCCCGACCGGTGTCGGCAAGACCGAGGTGACGCGCCAGCTCGCGCGCCTGCTTGGCCTGGAGCTGGTTCGCTTCGACATGTCGGAGTACATGGAACGGCACAGCGTCTCGCGGCTGATCGGCGCACCGCCGGGCTACGTCGGCTTCGACCAGGGCGGTCTCCTGACCGACAAGGTCAACCAGCACCCGCATTGCGTCATCCTGTTCGACGAGATCGAGAAGGCGCATCCGGATGTGTTCAACGTGCTCCTGCAGGTGATGGACTACGGCAAGCTCACCGACCACAACGGTCGGACCGTCGACTTCCGCAATGTCATCCTCTGCATGACGACGAATGCCGGTGCAGCCGACATCGCCAAGCCGGCACTGGGCTTCGGCCGCGAGGCCCGTCACGACGAGGACGACGATGCGATCAACCGGCTGTTCGCACCGGAGTTCCGCAACCGGTTGGACGCGATCATCAAGTTCGCCAATCTCGGCCCCGAGAGCATGGGCAAGGTGGTGGACAAGTTCGTGGCCGAGCTCGAGGTACAGCTCGCCGACCGCAAGGTCTTCATCGAGCTTTCTGACGGCGCACGCCGTTGGCTTGCCGAGAAGGGCTACGACCGGCTGTTTGGCGCCCGGCCGCTCGCCCGCATCATCCAGGAGTACCTCAAGAAGCCGCTGGCCGAGGAGGTGCTGTTCGGCAAGCTCGCCAATGGCGGCGGCACGGTACGGGTCGATGCCGAGGGCGAAGGCGCGGCGGCGAAGCTCGTCTTCACCTTCCTGCCACCTGAACGGGGGGCGCTGCCTCCGACCAGTCAGGAACCCATGCTTGCCGGCTGATCCAGACTATTGATGTTCAAGCCTCTCTGGCTCGCCTTCCGGGCCGCGGTGCTCGCCACCGCGGTCTTCTGGGTAGCGACGATCATTATCGACAAGCTTCACTGGCAGGCCCCGCTTGACCTGACAAAGCAGCTTATCTTCTTCGTCGTTTTCTTTCTCGGGATCCTGATGATCGAGAAGAAATGACGCCCGCTGGCGTTACTTCTCGTTCTCTTTCCGGAACGGCGAATACTGCTGCAGGCTATCGATCTCCTGCTGCACCGCCGGCCGCTCGCGCTTGAGATAGTCCTCAACGGCGCGCCGGAACGAGGGATCGACGATCCAGTGGGCGGAGTAAGTGGGCACGGGCAGGTAGCCGCGCTGGATCTTGTGGTCTCCCTGCGCGCCTGCTTCGACGCGCTGCAGGCCATGGGTGATCGCAAAATCGATCGCCTGGTAATAGCCGGCTTCAAAATGCAGGAACGCGTGGCTCTCCAGACAACCCCAGTAGCGGCCATAGAGCGTGTCGTCGCCCCGTAGATTGAGCGCGCCGCCTACCGGCCGGCCTTCGACCTCGGCCATGATCAGCACGACCTTGTCGGCCATCGTGGCGCCCAGGATGTCGAAGAAGGCGCGCGTCAAATAGGGCGAGCCCCACTTGCGCCCGCCGGTATCCATATAGAAGGCGAAGAAGGCGTCCCAGTGTCGAGGCTTGATGTCGGCGCCGGTAAGGGCGTGGATCACCAGGCCGTCTTGGCGCACCGCCTCGCGCTCCTTGCGAATCGCCTTACGTTTGCGCGAGGCGAGGGCAGCCAGGAAATCGTCGAACGTACGATAGTCGGCATTATGCCAGTGGTACTGCTGCCCCAGGCGTTGCAGCCAGCCGCGTGCGCCGAAGCGCTTCCAGTCGGCTT
The DNA here is from genome assembly GCA_017308235.1 of Alphaproteobacteria bacterium. Lineage (GTDB taxonomy): Bacteria > Pseudomonadota > Alphaproteobacteria > Reyranellales > Reyranellaceae > Reyranella. Next base: position 179,857 of record JAFKFL010000008.1, read on the forward strand.
CACTGCAGAAGGTGGCGTGCACGGAACTGATGCCGTTGTCCTTGGCGATCTGCGACAGCATGTCGATCATGGCATCGCGCACGGCATCGGCCAGCGGCCCCGGGCGAGCGAAAAGGCGCGGTCCTGGGACCGGCGTGAAAGGCACGGCAATCTGCAGCTTTGGGTAATAGCGGCCGCCGGCACGCTCGAACGCCTGCGCCCAGCCGTGGTCGAACACATACTCGCCCTGGCTGTGGCCCTTCACGTAGAGGGGCGCTGCGCCCAGCAGCGTTCCGTCCGCCGCCTCGGCGAGGAGATACTGCGGCTGCCAGCCCGTGCGGCGACCCACGGACTTCGAATCTTCCAGCGCCTTCAGGAAGCCGTAAGTGAGGAACGGGTTGCCGGCAGCGCCGGGTGCAAGCGCGCAGGCGTCCCATTGCGCGGCATCGACCGCTGCAAGCGATTCGACGACGCGCAGGCCGAGGGTCGGTGAGTCGTCTGGCATGACTCCAGCATAGCGCGAATCATGTCGGTATTGGGAGCGTGCAGGCCGACGAAAAAAGTCCGGCAGACTGAAGTCGCCGGACACTAGTCCATTTTGCCTTACTGTCCCGCAAGCGGGACTTTGCGTTGGCTTCTTATTGTCTAATTTTGAAGGTGGCTTCCGGTGGGGCCATGAGGGCACCCACTCGGAAGCCGAAAGGCGTCGGTTAGAGTGGCCAAAGTTGAGCTTCGGCCTACGCCCTTTCCTTATTCTTATTGTTACTGCTTCTTCTTCTTCGCAGCCTTCTTCTTCGCAGCCTTTTTCTTAGCAGCCATAACTGTCTCCTATGGTTAGCTATGAGGTCCCCAACCGCGAGGTCCCCGAGGTACGCGGGTACGCTACGTCACGCATGCTCAACTGCACCCGGTGGTGCCGCCACAGGTCGTGCACTTGAGGCACGTTCCGTTGCGGACCATGGTGAAGTTGCCGCATTCCGGACAGGCATCCCCTTCGAACCCCTTGAGTCTCGCCTCGACGGCCAGACCTTTGGGTGAGGAGGATGCCACTCCGGTCGCGACGCCGACGGCGGCCGCCCGGGCGATGTGCGCCGAAGCGACGGCTGGGCCGTCCGTCAGTCCTGTGGGCACGGGGCCGGCGGCGATCGCTTCTTCGGCGATCGCAACGCTGCCGGCCGTCCGGCCATTCAATACGTAAAGATTGCTGCGGACATAGCCGACGCTGGCGATACGGCTCACCGCCGCCGCGGCGGCTTGTGCAGCATCGGTACCGCCCATCGGCAATCCATCTTCGAGCTGGCCGCGTCCGACGCCGTCGGGGCGAAGGTCGGCCTGCTCGACATGCGCGAGGTCGTTGCGTCCAAGGTAGGAGATCGCAAGCTCGCGGAAGATGTAGTCGAGCAGCGAGGTCGACATCTTGATGGCGTCGTTGCCTTCGACGACGCCGCTCGGCTCGAACCGCGTGAAAGTGTAGGCCTCGACGAATTCCTCGATCGGCACGCCATATTGCAGGCCAATCGAGATCGCGATGGCGAAGTTGTTCATCAGGCTACGGAAGGCGGCGCCTTCCTTGTGCATATCTATGAAGATCTCGCCGACCCGGCCGTCCTCGTATTCACCGGTGCGCAGATAGACCTTGTGGCCGCCGACAATGGCCTTCTGGGTGTAGCCTTTGCGCCGCTGCGGCAGACGTTCGCGGCCGCGGCGCACTTCGCGCTCGACGATCCGTTCCACGATGCGTTCGGCAACCACTGGTGCGCGGGCAGCTGGCGGAAGATCGATGAGATCGTCGTTCGCCGCCTTGTCCTCACCGAGGGCAATTGCGGAGAGCGGCTGTGACAGCTTCGATCCATCGCGATAGAGCGCATTGGCCTTGAGACCAAGCTTCCACGACATCTCGTAGGCCTTGCGGCAGTCCTCGACCGTGGCGGCGTTCGGCATGTTGATGGTCTTTGAGATCGCGCCTGAAATGAATGGTTGTGCCGCCGCCATCATGCGGATGTGACTTTCTGCAGACAAGCAGCGGTTGCCATCTCGTCCACAGGGATTTGCACAATCGAAGACGGCGAGATGCTCTCGCTTGAAACCAGGTGCACCTTCGATCGACATCGTTCCGCATGCGTGGATGCTCGCCGCCGCGATGTCGTTGCGCGAGAAGCCGAGCCGCGCGAGCAGATCGAGCTGAGGATCGGCGAGCGCCGCATCATCAAGCGCCAGCACCGATCGGCAGAACGCATCGCCCAAGGTGTAGCGAGAGAAGGCAAACCGCAGGTCGAAGGCCGTGGCGAGCGCCTTGTCGATCCGCTCGAGTGTCGCCGCATCGAAACCGCGCGCCGCCAATGTCGCGTGGTTGATGGCTGGCGCCGCCTTCAGCGTGCCATGGCCCACGGCATGGCCGACGATCCGCGCAATGGCCGGCTCGTCGTAGCCGAGTGTGCGCAGTGCCAACGGGACGGTCCGGTTGATGATCTTGAAATAGCCGCCGCCCGCCAATTTCTTGAATTTCACAAGTGAAAAGTCGGGTTCGATGCCGGTGGTATCGCAGTCCATCACCAGGCCGATCGTGCCGGTGGGCGCAATCACCGAAACCTGCGCGTTGCGGAAGCCGTGTTGTTCGCCAAGGGCGAGGGCACGGTCCCAGGCTCGCTGCCCGGCCGGCACGAGAGCGGCGTCCGGGCAGTTGGTCGCGTCAAGCGCCACCGGCGGGAGGGACAGGCCTTCGTAGTCGGTCTGGCCGTAGGCTCCGCGGCGGTGATTGCGGATGACGCGTAGCATCGCCGCCCGATTGGCTGCAAATCCGGGGAAGGTGCCCATCAACCTCGCCATCTCAGCAGAGGTTGCATAGGCGGTGCCGGTCATGATGGCCGTGAGGGCGCCGGCAAGAGCGCGGCCTTGCGCCGAGTCGTACGCCAAGCCCGAGGCCATGAGGAGTGCGCCGAGATTGGCGTACCCAAGCCCCAACGTCCGGTAGCGGTAGGAGAGCTCGGCGATGCGGCGCGATGGGTACTGCGCCATCATCACGGAGATTTCCAGGACAACTGTCCACAGGCGCGTCGCGTGCTCGAAGGCGCCTGTATCGATCGTGCCGTCGTCGCGCCGGAACCGCAGCAGGTTCAGCGACGCGAGATTGCAGGCCGTGTCGTCGAGGAACATGTACTCCGAGCACGGATTGGACGCGTTGATGCGCCCCGACTCAGGGCAGGTGTGCCAGTCGTTGATCGTGGTATCGAACTGCACGCCAGGATCGGCCGAATGCCAGGCCGCCTCAGCGATACGTTCCCAAAGCGCCGCGGCGGGGATCGTCCGCGCAACCTTGCCCGTCGTGCGTTCGGTCAGGGCCCATTCACGATCGGCCTCGACGGCATGCAGAAAGGCATCGGTGACCCGCACCGAGTTGTTTGCGTTCTGTCCCGCCACCGTCGCGTAGGCTTCCGACTCCCAGTCGGTGTCGAAGGCCGGGAACTCGATGTGGCGGTATCCCTGGCGGGCGAACTGGATGACCCGTTGGATGTAGTTCTCTGGGAGTTCGGCTTCGCGCGCCGCTACGATGGCCTGGCGCAGACGGAAATTGTGCTTCGGATCGAACGCATCATCGTCCTGTACGGAGCCTTCGATACAGGCACGCATCACCGCGTTCAGGTGTCGATTGGCCAGCCGGGAGCCCGCAACCAGGGCCGCGACTTTCTGCTCCTCGAGCATCTTCCAGGAGACGAACTCCTCGATGTCGGGATGATCAACATCGACCACGACCATCTTGGCCGCGCGGCGCGTGGTCCCGCCTGACTTGATGGCGCCAGCCGCGCGATCGCCGATCTTGAGGAACGACATCAGCCCCGACGATTTGCCGCTGCCCGACAGCGATTCACCGGAGGCGCGCAGGCGCGAGAAATTGGAGCCGGTACCAGACCCATACTTGAACAGCCGGGCTTCTCGGACCCAGAGGTCCATGATGCCGCCGTCACTTACCAGCTCGTCGGAGACACTCTGGATAAAGCAGGCGTGCGGCTGCGGCCGCTCGTAGGCCGAGCCGGATGGGTAGACGGCGCCGTCGCGATGGTCGACGAACCAGTGGCCCTGGTCGGGGCCATCGATGCCGTAGGCCCAGTGCAGGCCGGTATTGAACCACTGTGGCGAGTTGGGCGCGCACATTTGCGCCGCCAACATGAACGAGATCTCGTCATAGAAAGTGCGCGCATCTTCTTCGCTGTCGAAGTAGCCGCCCTTCCAACCCCAATAGGTCCAGGTGCCCGCCATGCGGTGGAACACCTGGCGTGCCGAACTCTCGCCACCGAAACGCCGATCCGTCGATAGCGCCGCCAGCGCCTTCTGATCCGGCACCGAGCGCCACAGCCAATCCGGCACATCGCTTTCGACGACGCGCGTCAGATGCCTGGCGACGCCAGCCCGCCGGAAATATTTCTGCGCCAGGACATCGGTCGCGACCTGCGACCAGTCGGCGGGTACGTCGATGCCTTCCTGCCGAAAGACGATCGTGCCGTCGGGATTACGAATTTCGGAATCGGCAGCACGAAACGCCATTCCTTCGAATGGCGAATTTACTGCTCGCGTGTTCCGGCGCTCAAAGCGCATCGTCAATCCCCCGTGCCAACTTCCCGTCTTCGTCCCTTCGCGGGATGTGCTCTCAAGTCCAAAGAGCACGCAGATATGGGCACACACTGATACTAAATTACAAAATCTTGTGTGCGCAACTATATTTTGTAGACCAGTGTGTTGATGATACTAGATGATGCAAGAACGCAACAGCGGTCGGAATCGCGCTGAATCGCATGATGACGAACGATGTGAGAGGCGTAGCCGCACGCGTCGCGTTGCGCGCCACAGGACGCACGCGTACAAGCGCGCGATGCTTTTCGAAAGAGTGAGTGGATGACGATCGGCACTTGGCTGTTCACCAAAATGCGCGGCGAGCTCGTTGGCACCGATGACCAAGGCAATCGCTACTACCAAGACAAGCGCATGATCGCGGGTCGTCGCCGCAAGCGGTGGGTCATCTACAATGGCGAGCCGGAGGCGTCGCGCGTTCCGCCTGATTGGCACGGCTGGCTGCATCACACGACCAACGCGCCGCCGCCCGCGAACGGGCTGCCGCGCAAGGCGTGGCAGAAGGAACACGAGCGCAATCTCAGCGGCACCGACTTTGCCTACCGGCCGCCGGGTTCCACGCTTTCGACAGCCGGCGAGAAGCCCAAGCCGGCTTACGAGGCCTGGCGTCCCGGCTGAGGAGATAGCGCGTGGGCCGCAATATCGTTGAGACGATCGTAGGCGCTGTCGTTCTGGTCGTCGCGGGTGTCTTCGTCTTCTATGCCTTCGCCAAGTCTGACCAGTCGACCTCGAGCGGCTACGAGCTCACCGCCCGTTTTGGCCGTGTCGACGGGCTGAAGCGTGGCGCCGACGTCACTTTGAGCGGGGTCAAGGTGGGCAGCATCACCGGCATCGATCTCGACAGCAAGACTTACCAGGCAGTGGTGCATCTGGTGGTGTCCTCGAGCGTGCAACTCCCGGACGACACCAATGCCAAGATCATCAGCGAATCGCTGCTTGGCGGCATGGTGCTCGTGCTGGAGCCCGGCGCAGATACCAAGACCTTGAAGCCGGGCGGCGAAATCACCAATACCCAAGATGCCATCTCACTGACGGAGTTGATCGCCAAGTTCATGTTTGGCGGGACGGGAAAAAAGTGATGAACGCACGCCTTCCAAAAGCGCCGCCAGTGTGGCGGCAATCCGACGGCAAGCCGGTCTCATGCCTCGAAAAGATCAAAGTCCTCAATCAGAACATCCAGGAGATCGAAACCCTCTGCGCCGATGCGCTGGAGGACGGAGTTCTGATGGGATGCGATGCCGGGCAGATCAAGGCTGCGTTGCACGAACTGATCGAGCAACTGCCGGTTCCCCACGACAGGAAAGGGTAGGCGTGCGCCGGCCCGCGGCCCGTGCGGTCGCCGTAGCGGCCGTCGCTATTGGCATTGCCGCTGCCCAGACATCGATTGCGCAAACGCCACCGGCGCAACCACCGTCCTCTCAGGCCGCATCCGGCCAGTCGTCGTCCTTCGACAACACCGTTACCTTGCGGGCGATCCCGGATGGTCCTGGCCGGCCGATCGCCGAGCTGCAGGGCCTCGACAAGGTGACCGCGCGCACGCGGCGCTTCATTGCGCCGGTGGGCGAGTCGACGTCGTTCGGCACGCTCGCCGTTACTGTGGGCGACTGCCTGGTGAATACGCCTGACGCGCCGCCTGAATCGGCAGCCTATCTCACGATCGTGGATCACAAGCCTGGCCAGCCGGAGCAGAAGCTTTTCGCCGGCTGGATGTTCGCGTCGACGCCGTCACTCTCGGCCCTCGACGACGGTGTCTACGACGTGCGCGTGCTTGCCTGCACCAGGACGCAGGGATCCTCGCCGCCCAAGTCGCGCTGAAAGGCGGCCTCGTGGCCGACCGCATCGGCCAGTTGCTCGCGGAATTCATCGCGCGGGATTTCGATCGTGCCAAAGCCGCGCAGATGCTCCGTCATGAATTGGCAGTCGAGCAGCCTGAAGCCGCCCTTGATGAGGCGGCCGACGAGGTGGACCAGCGCCACTTTTGATGCATCGCGCTCGCGGCTGAACATGCTCTCGCCGAAGAAGGCGGCGCCCACCGAGACGCCATAGAGGCCGCCGACCAGCCGGCCTTCACGCCAGGCCTCGACGCTGTGGGCGTGGCCGCGGCGGTGCAGCTCGCTGTAGAGCTCGACGATCGGCTCGTTGATCCAGCTTTCGGGATGACCCGGCCGCGGTTCGGCACAGGCGCGCAGGACCTCGACGAACGCCCGATCGGCGCTGACCTCGAAATGTCCGGAGCGAACGGTGCGGGCCAGGCGGCGGGGCAGATGGAAGCCGTCGAGCGGCAACACCGCGCGCAGGCGCGGATCGAGCCAGTAGAGCTTGGGGTCGTCGCGGCGCTCCCCCATGGGGAAAACACCGATCCGGTAGGCCTGCAGCAGGAGGTCGGGTGTGATCTCCAGCATGGCGCCGCTATTTCTTGAGGCCGACCAGCTTCTCCAGCCAGTGGATGTTGTACTCGCCGTCGATGAACTCCGGCTGGCGGATGATGCGCTGATGCAGCGCGATCGTGGTGTCGATGCCGCCAATCACAAATTCCTCGAGCGAGCGGCGCAGCCGCATCAGGCATTCGTTGCGTGTCGCGCCACTCACGATCAGCTTCGCGACCATCGAGTCATAGTAGGGCGGCATCACGTAGCCGGAATAGAGGCCCGAATCGACGCGCACGCCCAGACCGCCGGGCGGATGGTAGTCCGCCACTCGTCCGGGGCAGGGCACGAAGGTCTCCGGATTCTCCGCGTTGATGCGGCATTCGATGGCGTGGCCCTGAATCTTGATGTCGCTTTGCTTGAGTCCGAGTGGCGCGCCATCAGCGATCCGGATCTGCTCGCGGACCAGGTCGATGCCCGTGACCGCCTCGGTGATGGGATGTTCCACCTGCAGGCGGGTGTTCATCTCGATGAAGTAGAACTCGCTGTCCTGGAACAGGAACTCCATGGTGCCGGCGCCACGGTACTTGAGCTTGCGCACGGCGCCGGCGGCCAGTTCGCCGATGCGGCTGCGCTGCTCGGGATTGAGAGCCGGCGAGGGGGCTTCCTCCAGCACTTTCTGATGGCGGCGCTGCAAGGAGCAGTCGCGTTCGCCGAGATGGATCCCCGCGCCCTGGCCGTCGCCCAGCACCTGGATCTCGATATGCCGCGGGCGCGCGAGGTATTTCTCCACATAGACGGCGTCGTTACTGAAGGCCGCCTTGGCCTCGGCCCTGGCAAGTGAAAAGGCCTCGGCTGCCGCGGCGGCGTTCTCGACCACCTTCATGCCGCGGCCACCGCCGCCCGCCACCGCCTTGATCAGTACCGGCCAGCCGATCTTCTCGCCCAATGCCACGATCTCGTCGAGCGACCCGACCGGACCTGGCGAACCCGGCACCAGCGGTAAGCCAAGCTCCTGCGCGGTCTGCTTGGCCACGATCTTATCGCCCATCATGTTGATGTGCTGCGGCGTGGGGCCGATGAAAGTGAAGCCACTGGCCTCGACGGCCTCGGCGAAACGCGCATTCTCCGACAGGAACCCGTAGCCGGGGTGGATCGCGTCGACGTCGGTAATGGTCGCAGCCGACAGGATGGCCGGAATATTAAGGTAGCTGTCGCGGGCGGGCGGCGGCCCGATGCAAACGGACTGGTCCGCCAGCCGCACATGCATGGCGTCGCTGTCGGCGGTGGAATGGACCGCGACCGTCTGGATGCCCATCTCGCGGCACGCGCGATGGATACGGAGCGCGATCTCGCCGCGGTTGGCGATCAGGACCTTCTCGAACATTGCGACCGACGGCCGTTATTCGACGATCATCAGCGGTTGTCCGAATTCCACCGGCTGCGCATTTTCGATCAGGACCTGCTTCACCGTGCCGGCCTTGGGCGCCTTGATCGGATTGAAGGTCTTCATGGCCTCGATGATCAGCAGGGTCTGCCCGGCGGTGACCTTGTCGCCGATATTCACGAAAACGGGCTTGTCGGGCTCGGGCGCCAGGTAGGCGGTGCCGACCATCGGCGATTTCACCGCACCGGGATGGGCGCCGATATCGCCCCCGTTGGCGAGGGCTGATGGACCTGCGACGGCGCCGGCGGGAAGGGCTGCGGGGGCGGCAAAGGCCACGGGCGCGGCGGCGGCAACGGTTACCGGCGGCCGCGCGACGCGGATACGCCGTTCACCGTCTGCGAGCTCGATCTCGCCGAGATGGGTCTCCTCAAGAATCTCCGCCAGCTTGCGGACGAACTCGGTATCCATCTCGAACTTGGCCATGAAAAACGCTCCCGGATGATTTCAACGGCCCAGCAGGCGTGCCAGTGCCTGCAGGGCGAGGAGATAGCCTTGGCTGCCGAGTCCGGCGATCACGCCGATGGCTGCGGGACTTATATATGAGCGGTGGCGAAAGCTTTCCCGCTTGTAGATGTTCGAGATGTGCACCTCGATCGTGGGTACCTCGGCGGCATTCAGGGCATCCAACAACGCTACCGAGGTATGGCTGTAGGCCCCTGCGTTGATCACGATGCCGCTGTTCTTCTCGCGCGCCGACTGAATAAGATCGACCAGGACGCCCTCATGGTTGCTTTGGGCGAACTCCACGTCCAGACCGAGGCGTCCCGCCTCGGTCCGACACGCCTTCTCGACGTCAGCCAGGGTTTCGCGGCCATAGATCTGCGGCTGCCGCTTGCCCAGCATATTGAGATTGGGCCCGTTGAGTACCAGCACCGGCTTTGACGCCGGCGAGCGTCGGGCGGCCCTGGCGGCCAAACCTGCCTCCCCATTTCCTGGAAGTCGCGGGTTTATAGCATGGCGAGACTCGGCCACAAGGAGCCCGCCGGGGACAGTTTAACCCCTATCGCGCAACGCCTTGGCGTGGGCGAACAGGCGTTCCGCCAGCGAATCGAACCGTCGCCGTTCCTCGTCCGGGAGGGCCTCATAAAGGCATTTCTCGTAGGCGAGCGCGATGGGCACGATCCGGGAGTGCATGGCGCGGCCTCGGGCCGAGAGCTTGAGGGAGGCGCGGCGGCGGTCCTTGCGGTCGGTTGCCCGCTCGACCAGGCCGCGCTGCATGAGACCTGCGACCGCCCGGCTGACCGCCACCTTGTCCATCACGATGCGTTGCCCCACATCGGAGGCCGTAAGAGGGGCGAACCGGCCCAGCGCCGCCATCACCCGCCATTGCGTCACGGTGAGCTGGAACGGCCCGGCGTAAAGGTCATGTAGCGATTCGCTCACAATCTGCGCCAGGACCGAGAGCCGGTAGGGCAGGAAATTTTCCAGTTCGAGGGCTTGCGGACGGGGCGCCATAATAGTTACATCTGAAACCAATTACCTGGTTTCGTCAAACCCGGGAGGACGGCATGGCCAGCATCAGCGATCTCGAAGCCGATTCCACCAACCCGATGGGCACCGACGGATTCGAATTCGTCGAATATACCGCACCCGACCCCGAGGCACTGGGCCAACTGTTCGAGAGCATGGGGTTCGTGCGCGTCGCACGCCATCGCTCGAAGGATGTGTCGCTGTTCCGCCAGGGCGATGTGAATTTCATCGTCAATGGCGAGAAGGAAAGCTTCGCCCAGGGGTTCGCCCGCGTGCACGGCCCCAGCGTCTGCGCCATCGCCTTTCGCGTGAAGAATGCGGCGCGTGCCTACAAGCGCGCCCTCGCGCTTGGCGCCTGGGGTGTCGAGAACAAGGTCGGGCCGATGGAGCTCAACATTCCGGCCATCAAGGGTATCGGCGATTCCCTGATCTACCTGGTCGATCGCTACGGACCCAAGGGCAGCATTTACGACGTCGACTTCGATTTCCTGCCGGGCGTCGAGCCCAACCCGCCGGGTGTCGGTATCAGCTATATCGATCACCTGACCCATAACGTTCATCGCGGCCGCATGGACGAATGGTCGGAATTCTACGAACGCCTCTTCAATTTCCGCGAGATCCGCTACTTCGACATCGAGGGCAAGCTCACGGGCCTGAAGTCGAAGGCGATGACTAGCCCGTGCGGCAAGATCCGCATCCCGATCAACGAGAGCACCGACGACAAGTCACAGATCCAGGAATATCTCTCGGCCTACCATGGCGAGGGCATCCAGCACATCGCGCTTGGCACCGGCGATATCTACGGCGCCGTCGAGACGCTTCGGACCAAGGGCGTTCCGTTCCAAACGGTGCCCGATACCTACTACGAGCAGATTGAGCAGCGCTTGCCCGGCCATGGCGAAGACGTGGCGCGGCTGGCCGCCAGCCGCATCCTGATCGATGGCGCCCCGACCCAGGGCGGTGGCCTCCTGCTGCAGATCTTCACCCAGACCGTGATCGGCCCGATCTTTTTCGAGATCATCCAACGCCGCGGCAACGAGGGCTTCGGCGAGGGCAATTTCCGCGCCTTGTTCGAGTCGATCGAGCTCGACCAGATCCGGCGCGGCGTGCTGAAGGCATAGGACCAAGGAGGAAATCATGTCCAGGAACTGGATTCCGCTGCGCCAGATCGAAGGCACGGCGTCGCGTCAAGCTCATGTGCGCCTGCCCGAGGGCACCTACGAGCGCGAGATCAGCAAGGAAGGCTTCTTTGGGCCCTCCGCGCAGTTCCACCACAAGCACAAGCCGACCGACTGGGTCGCTTTCGAAGGGCCGATCCGGCCGCGTGCGCTCGACATGACCAAGCTCGCCAAGTCGCACGCCAATCCGTGGCAAGCGGAACTGGTGATGGGCAATCCGCATCTTCAGATGCGGATCTGGAAGCTCGACGCGGCGATGACCGAACTGGCCCGCAACAGCGACGGCGACCAGCTTCTGTTCGTGCATGAGGGCGCGGGCGACCTGTTCTGCGATTATGGCCACATGCAATACCGTGACGGCGATTACATCGTGATCCCGCGTGGCACGATGTGGCGCCTCGCGCCGAGCGCGCCCACCACCTCGCTCATGGTCGAGGCCACGAACGATCACTTCACGCTGCCGGAGAAGGGGCTGGTCGGCCGCCACGCGATCTTCGATCCGGCCATGCTGGACACGCCGCACATCGACGATGCCTTCAAGGCGCAGCAGGACGAGCGGAGCTGGGCGGTGTCGGTGAAGCGGCGCGGTGCGCTCTCGACCGTCACCTTCCCGTTCAATCCGCTGGATGCCATCGGCTGGCACGGCGATCTCAGCGTGGTGCGCATCAACTGGCGCGATCTCAGGCCGGTGATGAGCCATCGCGCCCATCTGCCGCCGTCGGTGCATACGACCTTCATGGCGGGCCGGTTCGTCGTCTGCACCTTCGTGCCGCGGCCGCTCGAGAGCGATCCCGAGGCGCTCCGGTTGCCGTTCTTCCACAACAACGACGACTTCGACGAGATCATCTTCTATCACAAGGGAAGCTTCTTCAGCCGCGACAACATCCATACCGGCATGATGACGGTCCATCCGTCGGGGTTCACGCACGGCCCGCATCCCAAGGCATTCCATGCCGCAACGAAGGGCGGCAAGACCGAAACCGACGAGGTGGCAGTGATGATCGACACCCGCGATGCCGTAGACGTCGCGGCCATGCCGGCGGGTGTCGAGTTCGAGGGGTACGTATCGTCGTGGAGGCCACCCGAACTGAAACAGGCGGCGGAGTAGGTCGCCGCGATGAAGCTCGGAACGTTGAAGGAAGGCGGCCGCGACGGCACGCTGATCGTCGCCAATCGCGAGCTCACGCGGGGCGTCCGCGCGACGGATATCGCGCCGACACTACAGAAAGCGATCGAGGATTGGGCGAGCGTTTCGCCCAAACTGGCCGCCCTGTCGGCGCGATTGGCGGACGACAAGGCACCGGGTGCTTTCGAGCTCGATCCCGCGGCGCTCGCGGCCCCGCTGCCGCGGGCGTTCCAGTGGGCGGATGGATCGGCATACGTGGTCCACGTCGAACTGGTGCGTAAGGCCCGTGGCGTCGAGATGCCGCCGTCCTTCTGGACCGACCCGCTCATGTATCAGGGCGGGTCCGACTCGTTCACCGGGTCAACCGACGACATCGAGCTGGAGGACGAGGCCTGGGGAATCGATTTCGAGGGCGAAATCGGGGTCATCGTCGATGACGTCCCCATGGGCACATCGGCGGCGGCGGCCCGCCGGCACATCAAGCTCGTGACCATCCTGAACGACGTCTCGTTGCGCAACGTGATCGTGGGCGAGCTGGCGAAAGGCTTCGGCTTCTTCCATGGCAAGCCTGCGACTGCTTTCGCGCCCGTGGCCGTGACACCAGATGAGCTGGGCGATGCCTGGGATGGCGCCAAACTCAACCTGCCGCTGATCTCGACCCTCAACGGCAAGGAATTCGGCCACCCCAACGCGGCGACCGATCTGACGTTCGACTTCGGCCAGCTGATCGCCCACGCTGCCCGCTCAAGGCATCTCGAGGCCGGGACGGTGATCGGGTCCGGCACCGTCGCCAACCGCGACGCGTCGGTGGGCTGTTCCTGCATCGCCGAGCGGCGCGTGCGCGAGACGATCGACGCCGGCAAGCCCAGTACGCCCTTCATGAAATTCGGCGATCACATCCGCATCGAGATGTTCGATCGTGCCGGCCGGTCGATCTTCGGCGCGATTGACCAGAAGGTGGTTCGCTACACACCGCCCGCCTGAGCCGTGCTAGGGTCCGTGGCGGGAGGCTCCATGAAGCTTATCGGTTATTTCCGCTCGTCGGCGGCGTTTCGGGTGCGGATCGCGCTCAATCTCAAGGGCATCACGGTCGAGCATGCCTTCCGCCATTTGCGCAAGGGCGAGCAGAGCACGCCGGACTATGTCGCGCTCAATCCGCAGAAGCTGGTGCCGACGATGGTGCTCGATTCGGGCGAGGTGCTGACGCAATCGCTCGCGATCCTGGAGTACCTCGAGGAAACGCATCCTGAACCGTCGATTCTGCCCAAAGATCCGGTAGGCCGCGCCAGGGTGCGGGCGCTCGCGCTGATCTCGGCGGCGGATATCCATCCTATCCAGAACCTGCGCGTGATGGCCTATCTCCGCGAGAAATTTGACCAGTCGGAGGAGGCGGCGTTCGCCTGGTCGCGCCACTGGATCGAGACCGGCTTCGATGCCTATGAGGCGTCGGTCGCGAAGGACCGGCGCACCGGCGCCTTCAGCCACGGCGATCAGCCGACCATCGCCGATCTCTGCCTGGTACCACAGGTGTTCAATGCCGGTCGCTTCAAGGTCGATATGACGAGGTACCCGACGCTGAAGCGTATCTTCGATACCTGTATGAAGCATCCTGCCTTCGACGCCGCCCAGCCCTCCAAGCAACCCGACGCCGAGAAGTGAGAAAGGTTCTCGTCGTCGTTCTGGCCGTCGCCATCGTCGGCTCGCTGGCCGCGGCTGCTCTACCATTGGCCGAACGGTACGCCGCGGGCCAGATCAAGGCCGCCATCGAGCAAGACGGGCAAACGTCGGTGGGCGCCGTCGAGGTCGGGTTGCTCCGCCGCCGCGTGATCCTGACCGACGTTCACTCGCAGGCGTTTGGCGGTCTGACAGCTCGGCGGTGGGAGGCGCGCGGATTCCCGGAATCATTCGGCGACTTGCTGGAAGGCCGGACGCCGTTCACGGACTTCAAGCTCGGCGACCCGCTGCGTGCCGATCACTTCGAATTGGCCGATGCCCGTTTCACTGACTCGGATGGTTCGAACTGGAGCGTCGGATCGCTGTCGGTCGATGGCCTGGATCTCGCGCCGTACGATCCGAATGTGGCTGGGCCGTATCGACTGCAGATTCTGACGGCGCGCATCGCCAAAGCCCTCAAGCTGCGGCACGTCGAGGCAACGAATGTTTCCTACGGGCTCGCGGCGACAGGTGACTCTCTCGCGATGCGCCGCGTGGCCATCGATCGCTTCGATCACGGCAGTCTCGGCACCCTCGTCATCGTCGGTTCCGAAGCCGTGCCGCGGAACACGACCGATGCTGCCTTCAAGATCGATGACATGAGGGCAAAGGACGTCGACCTGAAACGCGTCGTGGCGCAGCTTGGCGAACGCTCGTGGCAACCGGGCCGTCCGCTGGGCCGTGTCGCGGTCTCGTCCGCCAGCGCCTCCGGCTTCGGCGGAACCTTGTTGTCACGCAACGGTGTTTCGCTCGAGGGCGTCTCGCTCGAAACAACACATGAGGCTGTCGATTCCAGCCGATCGCGGCTGCGTATCGACGATCTGATCCTTCGCCCAGCCGGCGGCCTCGAAGGTGCCAGGCTGCGGCTGGTGCTGCAGGCTATGGGCCTTGCCGAGCTCAAGCTCGGCTTCGATTGCGCCGGCGTCGAACGACGCGGCAAGGGAGAACTTGGGATTGATCGCTGCGCACTTGCCATGGCGGACCTGGGCGAGGTGTCGCTGGCCGCTAACTTCACCGGCGCGGACGAGACCTTCTGGCGGGCGATCGATGACGGCGATGCGATGCTTTTGTCTCGCTCTGCGATCGCCCTGGCGTCGGCCAGGGTGACGGTGGCGGACAAGGGAATGATCGACCGGTCGGTGCGCGCGCTTGCCGCCGGCAGCGGCCAGTCGTCCCAGATCGCTCGTGCGAACCTTGCCCGCGATATCAGGACCTACCAGCCGCCGGACATCCTCATCACCGAGGATCTGACGAAGCTGTTCGACACTGTCGCGCGGTTCGTCGAGCAGGGCGGCACGCTTGCGCTCGAGGCCAAGCCCGATCCGCCGCTGGGCCTTGCCGCCGCGCGAGGGCTGAGCATCACGGGCCCAGATCTCGTCAGCCTGCTCGGCCTGTCGGCGACGTTGTCGCGCTAGCCTTTGCGGGCCTCGCCGATCAACTGCTTGAACGTAGCGGCGTCGACGGCCCCGGGCACGAACTGGTTGCCGATCACGAACGCCGGCGTGCCACGCACGTCGAGGGCTTTGGCGAGGTCCGCATTGCGCTTCAGGATGTCGTCCAGCTTCGGGTCTTCCATGTCTTTCTGAAGCTGTGCCACGTCGATGCCGACCGATGAGGCGATCTTGAGAATTTGATTGAGGTCGAGCTTGCCGTTGAAGGACATCAGCGCGTCGTGGAAAGCGTCGTGCTTGTTCTGGTTGCGCGAGGCGAGCGCGGCCAGGGCGGCGATGCGTGAGGCTTCACCCAGGATCGGCAGATCCTTGTGGACCAGCTTCACCTTGCCGTCGGCGGCGAGGACGGACTTGAGCGCGGGGAAGGTACGCTTGCAGTAGGGGCACTGGTAGTCACTGAACTCGACGATAGTGACGTCGCCATTGGGGTTGCCGGAGACCGGACTGTCCGGATCGCTCGTCAGCTCCTTCTTGTATTCGCCGATGGCTTTCTGGGCGGCAGCATCACGCTCCGTATTCTGCCGGCGCTCCAGCGCTTCCATGGCCTCCACAAGGACCTCCGGATGGGCCACCAGGTAGTCGTGGATGGTCTTGCCGAAGGCCGCCTGATCGACATTGTTGGCGCTTGCGACCGGCATCGACGCGGTAGGAAGAACAGGTGCCGTTGCACGGGCTGCCACGAAGCCACCTGCGGCGATCAGGATGCCGCAGAAAAGGAGGAGGGGAAGACGCATGTGATGCTCCTGGGGAGAAAGAATATCGCCGTTCAGCGTTTGGGTCGGGAGTTGATATAGGCCTTGATGTCCTGGGCACGCTGCCACGCAGGCGTACCCGGCTTCAGTTCGCGGGACGCGCTGTCAGCCATTGATTGCGCTTCGGCCCGCTGTCCGCGCAAAACGGCCATCTCGGCCCGAGCCAGCGAGGTCATGCCGCGATTATTCAACCGCGCATAGCCGATCGACATCAGCCGCCAGAGCTCGACCGAATCGCTTTCGCTTTGCCGGGCGATCTCGAGATTGCGGACGGCTTCCTGGTCGTTCGCCGGATTGTTCGTCTCCAGCAAGGCGGCGGCGAACTCAACCTTCAGGATACCGGCGGCGGGCTGAAGCTGGACCGCGCGGCGATAGGCCGGCACGGCCTGGGCGACGTGGCCATTTTCATAGAGCATCTGCCCCTTGAGCTCCTGGAAGTAGGGATCGTTGGGATGATCCTTCAATAATCCATCGATCGTGAGCAACGCCGATCCCAACGTGCCGGTGCGATAAAGCGCGATGGCCCGGGCGTAGCGCGCCGCCACGGAGCGGTCGCCCTCACTGTAGCGTTGCAAGGCGGCGGAAGGCGCGGTGAAGCCCAGGAGCTTCGCGACCATCCGTGCATGCATCTCGATGAATTGCGGCGAATCGGGCGTGTTGGCGTAGGGCGAGCGTGCCGTGGCTCGTTCGAAAGTATCGATGCGGTCCGGGGTCAGCGGGTGGTCGGTCAGATAGGCGTCGCGCCGTCCGATCTGCAATCGCTCCTGATGCTCGAGGATGCGCAGAAACTGGACCGTGCCCTTGGGTGACTGATGCGTGCGGTCGAGATAGGTGATGGCGGCCTGGTCGGCTGATGCTTCCTGAGCCTGGGAATACTGCAGCATTGAATAGAGCGATCCCGGAATGGGCGAGCCGCCCGGCCCGGTCGGCCCGCCGCGGCCCATGCCGCCGCCTGCGACCGCACCGCCGGCCATCGCGGCACCGCCCAGCAGCATCTCCAGGATCTGGATCGTACTGAGTTTGCGCAATTCTTCCTGTTGGCGTGCCAGGTGTCCGCCCGCGATATGGCCGGTTTCATGCGCCAGCACCCCGATCAGCTGGTTGGGGGTCTCGGTGCGGATCAGAAGGCCGGTATTGATGAAGATCCTTTGTCCTCCGGCCACGAAGGCGTTGAGGCTGTTGTCCTGGACGATCATGATCTGCACCGCTTCCGGATCGAGGCCGGCAACCCGCCAGATCGGCGTCAGGAACGTGCGGATGGTGCTCTCGATCTCGGCGTCGCGGACGAGATTGAGGCGTTGACCTTGCTGCCCGCTCGCGGCACGAAGCGGCGCCAGCGCGAACAGCGCGAGAGAGAAGAGGGTGAAGATGCGTCTAAGCACGGGTGGCACGCGTTGCGCGCAGGCTAGGAACACGGGATCAAGTCGTCAATTGCGCAGCCTAGCGCTGTGTGGGCTGCTTTTGCTGTCAGCTTGTGGCGGAAATGAGACGAAACCAAGCAATGCCGATCCAACATCTCACATCAAGGCAGGCTATCGCGATATCTTCGGCAGTACCGAGAAGTTCTCGGCTGTTTCGGCGGACGAGGGCCAGGCGGCTGAAATCGGCCGTTCGATCCTGCAGAGCGGCGGCAACGCGGTCGACGCCGCAGTTGCGATGTATTTTGCCATGGCCGTGACGCTGCCTTCGGCTGCCGGTCTCGGTGCATCGGGCGCCTGCATCGTGCACGACGCGAAGACACGAGTCGCCGATGCTTTCGTCTTCGCTCCGGCCGCCGCTCCCGGTCCCATCAAAGGCGTGTCATTTTCAGTTCCCGTTGCCGCGCGTGCGATTGCGCTGATGCAGATCCGACATGGCAAAGCGCGGTGGGAGTTCGACATCGCGCCCAGCGAAAAGCTCGCAAGCTTGGGTGCGTCGGTGTCGAAGGCGCTCGCGCGCGACCTCGCCGCGGGCGGTGCGTCGCTGAACGACGAAGCGCGTCGCATTTTTACCCGCAACGGCGCGCCCCTGAAGCAGGGTGACAACCTCATCCAACCCGATCTTGCGGCCACTCTGTCCGCCGTTCGGCGGGGTGGCGGGGTTGATTTCTTCCAAGGCAATTTTGCACGCCGCCTCTCGGACCAGATTGCGCAGCTCGGCGGCAGCCTGCCGATCGCGGCTCTGCGTGACGCGGTGCCCAAGGCGGCAACACCGCCATCTGAGAGTGACGGGGGATTTCGCGTTTATGTCGCGCCGCCGCCGATGGCGGGTGCGAGTGCGCTCGCTGGCTGGAATGGTGGGGCAGCACCATCCACGGCAGTACCGACCGATTCAGCCGGCTTTTCCGGCCTCGCTGCCATCGATGAAGCAGGCAATGCCGCAGCCTGCAGCCTCTCGATGGGACAACTGTTCGGCACAGGCTTGATGGTGCCCGGGACCGGCATGGTACTGGCGACGCCGACGGCCGACGGCACCGCCACGAGCCCGGTCGTCATCGGCAATCCCAACAACGGCGAGGTAAGATTTGCTGGTGCCGGCGGTGGTTCGTCGTCGTCGGCCTACGCGACGGGTGCAATCGCGCGAGCCACCATTGACGACAAGATCCCAGTGCAAGGCGCGCTGATCAGGAATGCCGGCCGCGGCGGATACGTAAACGCAATCGCTTGTCCCTACGGCATTCGAAGCGGTGGAGCCACCTGCCAGACCGGAACGGACCCAGCCGGGTTCGGTGCCGCCCTGGTCGCGACCGAACGCTGACAGCGCGCCATGTCACGTTCTCCATCGCGCCGATCGAGCGCGGTCGACCCGTTCATCGTCATGGATGTCATGGCCGCCGCAGCGGAGAAGGAGGCGGCCGGAGACACCGTCATCCATCTCGAGGTCGGTCAACCCAGCACCCCGGCACCCAAGGAAGCGCTTGTTGCCGCGCACGCGGCGCTCGACAGCGATCGCATCGGCTACGTCGCGGCTCTTGGCCTGCCGGCGCTGCGCGAACGCATCGCGAGGCACTATCGCGACGCTTACGACTGCGATGTCTCGCCGGAACGGGTGATCGTCACGACCGGATCATCGGGCGGATTTCCGCTCGCCTTTCTCGCCAGCTTCGATGCCGGCGACCGCGTGGCGCTGGCGGCGCCAGGCTATCCCGCCTACCGCAATATTCTGGCTGCGCTCAATCTCGAGGTCGTCGATTTGCCGACCTCCGCCGCCGATCGGTTCCAGCCCACCGTACAGGCGCTCGAAAAGGCCGGCCCTGTCGCCGGCCTGATCGTGGCGAGCCCCTCCAACCCTACGGGCACGATGGTGACACGCGCCGAGCTCGCGCAACTTGCGCGCTGGTGCGAAGCGCGCGACGTGCGGCTGATCTCCGACGAGATCTATCACGGCATCGTCTACGAAGGCGAAACGGCTTCGGCGGCCGAGGTGTCCGACCAGGCGATCGTGGTGAACAGCTTCTCCAAGTATTTTTCCATGACCGGCTGGCGCGTCGGTTGGCTCGTCGTGCCGCCGGACCTGGTGCGGCCGATCGAGCGGCTGTCGCAAAACTTCTTCATCTCCGTCCCGACGCTCAGCCAGCATGTGGCGCTCGCTGCGTTCGAATGCCGCGCGGAGCTTGACGGCCATGTCCGTCGCTATCGTGCCAACCGCGATCTTCTGCTGTCGGGCCTGCCGGCCGCCGGTTTCGATCGCCTGACGCCCGCGCAGGGCGCGTTCTATCTCTATGCCGATGTCTCGCACCTCACCAACGATAGCCGTGATTTCTGCAAGCGCATGCTGCAGGAGGCGGGCGTGGCAACGACGCCGGGCGTCGATTTCGACCGCGCGCGCGGGGCAGGGACCCTCCGCATTTCCTTTGCCGGCTCGACGGCGGAGATGGAAGAGGCGGTGCGCCGGCTGAAGGCGTGGAGGGCGAGATGAGGATTGCGATCGCTGCATTGTTCGCCTTGACCGTTGCGGGCCCGGCTTGGGCGCAGAGCGGCCCAAGCTTCGACTGCTCGAAGGCCTCGAACGCCATCGAGAAGACGATCTGTGCGCGACCTGAACTTGCCAAGGCTGATCGGGCGATGGCCGCAGCGTATGCCGCCCTCGCTGGCAAGCTGACGGGCGCTGCCAAGGACCATCTGGTGAAGGACCAGACGCATTGGATCGCATCGCGCAACAAGGCTTGCACCGGCGGTGCTGAAGAGATCGCGCGCTGCCTCAGGCAACGATACGAGGCCCGTGTCGAGAACCTCGCGGCCTTTGGTCAGGATACCTATCCCTTCGTCAGCGAGCAGACCCTCTTCAAGGAAGGGAAGGTCGGCAAGGTCAGCTACAGCATCGATGCCGCCTGGCCGCAGTTCGACGGAACGACAGCGGACTTTTCGAACCTGAACCGCCAGTTCGCCGACCAGTCGCGAAAGGGCGGCGACGAAGCCATCCCGGACCGGCAATCGGGTTCGGGTGCACCTTTTGATCAGACATGGACCTACGACCAGGGCTTCACCTTGCAGCGTCCCTCGGCCGATGCCGTCGCTGTGGCGATCAAGTTCTACGGCTATACGGGCGGCGCGCATGGCATGAGCGGCACCACTGCCTATCTGGTCGATCTGCGCACCGGAAAGGCAGTGCCGCCGAACGGCGTATTCGCCAAAGGCGATACCTGGCTGAAGACGCTCGTGCCGCTGGTGCAGGCCAATCTCAAGAAGCAGTTCCGTGACGGCAAGCCGGGCTTCGAGGATGCGATCGAGCCTGACAAGCTCGCGAAGCTCCTGCGCGAACCGGAGCACTACTACTTTCGCCGCGACGGGCTGGAGCTGATCTTCGACGCCTACGTTGTCGGCCCCTACGTGTCCGGCCCGTTCACTGTCGAAATCCCCTACGCGACCCTGAAACCGCTCCTGGCCGTAGACGGTCCGCTTGGCGGCTTGCGTTAGTGGAGCTTGCGCCGGTCGCGCATGGGTGGCGAGGCCGAAGCAGCAGTCGGCCGGTTCTGCTCGACCGAGGGCACCGGTCCGGAATGGTGGCCGAGGATGCGCCATCCGTCATTCAGGCGAACGAAGCTGTTGGTCGCCATAAGTTGGCCGTTGCTTAGAATCTCTCTGCAGACGACCAGGGCGAGGCCGCTGCGACCCACGACCCATTCGTCCGTGCAGCGCACGCGCGGGGCTTCGGGATGGCGCATGATGGCGCGCCAACTTGCCATGATCTCGCTGCGCTCGAGCAGTGGCGCTTGCCCCGGATGCAGACAGACCATTGCGCCGGTCGGCGCCCAGAGCAGATCCATCGCCGCATAATCGCGGTCGTTGAAGGCGCGGTAGAAGGCACGATTGGCCGCCAGCACGGCCTCGCGCTCCTCTTCATCGAATTCCGCCAGGAGTGGCGGCAGGCGGGGCGGACGGCGCGGCATTCGACCTTCGAAACTCCATGGTTGCGAACCCTAGGATTAGCCGACAGAGAGAAAGCGTCCAACTGTCGAGAACGACGATGTCCATCCCCAAGCTCGAATTCCCGCCGTTCCATTTGCCACCTGAGGCCGAAGCCCTCCGTGCAGATGTGCGGGCCTTCCTCAAGGAGACGTTACCGGGGATCAAAACCGAGGACCGGTTCGCAAGCTGGAACACGCCTTCGCCGGAGTTCAGCCGCGCGCTCGGCCAGCGGGGCTGGATCGGCATCACCTGGCCCAAGCAATACGGCGGCTCGGAAAGGAGCTTCCTCGATCGCTACGTCGTCACGGAGGAGCTTTTAGGCAACAGCGCGCCGGCGGGCTCGCACTGGGTCGCGGATCGCCAGTCGGGTCCGCTGCTCCTGCGCTTCGGCAGCGAAGAGCAGCGCCAGGCGATTTTGCCGCGGATCACCAAGGGCGAGTGCTTTTTCAGCATCGGCATGAGCGAGCCTGATTCGGGCTCGGATCTCGCCTCCGTCCGCACGCGTGCTGAGCCGGTGTCTGGCGGCTTCCGGGTGAACGGCACCAAGGTCTGGACCTCCGGTGCGCATCGCAACCACTACTGCATCGCCCTGGTGCGCACGTCCGGCCAGCACGGCGATCGGCACAAGGGGCTGAGCCAGATCCTGGTCGACCTTAAGACGCCGGGCGTGACCATCCGGCCGATCATCAATCTCGCCGGCCGGCATGACTGGAACGAGGTGACGTTCAACGACGCGTTCATTCCCGAGAGCTGCCTGATCGGTAACGAAGGCGACGGCTGGCTGCAGGTGACGAGCGAACTCGCCTTCGAGCGTTCCGGCCCCGAGCGATTCCTGCAGAATTTCTATGTGCTGCGCGAGTTGGTGCGCGTGCTGGGCCGGCAACCCGCCAAGCGGGCCGCTTCCGTGCTCGGCCGGCTGATCGCGCGGCTCTGGACCCTGCGACAGATGTCGGTCGCGGTCGGCGGCATGATGCAGGGGGGCAAGTCGCCCGCCATCGAAGCGTCGCTGGTGAAGGATCTCGGCACGATCTACCAGCAGGACCTGCCGGAAATCGCGCGTGTGCTCGCCGAGTCGGATGCCACGACTGAGGAGGACATGGCCGATTTCCTCGATGTTGCTCAGTACGCCACGATGATGGCGCCGAGCTACACCATCCAGGGCGGCACGACGCAGGTTCTGCGCGGCATCGTCGCGCGCGGCCTGGGATTGCGGTGAGGGAGACGACCATGGACCGTGAAACGCGCGACATGTTGCTTGAAACGGCCGATCGCTTCTTCACGGAGCGTTGTGGCCGCGAAGTCGTGAACGGTGTGGAGAAGGGCGTTTGGCCTGCCGAGTTCTGGAAGGAAATCGAAGAGATGGGCCTGCCGCTCATCGCGGTCGCAGAGGAGAGAGGCGGTGCCGGCGGCACATTGGCCGACATGCTGTCGGTTTTGCGTCTTGCCGGCGCCCACGCTGTACCAGTGCCGCTGGCAGAGACCGCGCTTGCGAACCTGCTCGGCTCGGCCGCCGGCGCGACGCCGGCAACAGGGCCGAGCACGGTGGTCTTTGGACCACTGACATTCGCCGGTAATCGCCTGAGCGGCGAGGTCGCGCGTGTGCCGTTTGCCTCGGTGGCCCAGCGCTTCGTTGTGGTCGCAACGGCGTCCGATGGACCGAAGGTTGCAATCGTCGCGGCGAGCAGCGCCAGGATCAAGGGTACGCCAAGCCATGCGGGCGAGCCCTACGGCACGGTCAGCTTCGACAATGCCGCCTGCGAATTCGTTGGACCGTCACCGGTCAGCGCCGAGCGCGCCGACGAACTCGGTGCCCTCATGCGGGCCATGCAGATGGCCGGTGCCGCCGACAAGGTGCTGGCGACAGTTGTCGAGTACTGCAAGCAGCGGACCCAGTTCGGCCGGCCGATCTCGACCTTCCAGGCGATCCAGCAGATGTTGGCCGAGCTTGCGAGCTACGTCGCCGCCACCATCGCTTCGGCCGAGACAGCCGCGCGCGATGCCGACGAGGGCGGGCTGGCCGAGGGAGGCAGCTTCTCGATCGCGGCGGCCAAGAGCCTGACGTCAGAGTTTGCCCAGCGCATCGCCGCGATCGCGCATCAATCGATGGGCGCCATGGGCTTCACCCACGAGCACATCCTGCATCACTATACGCGGAGGCTCTGGGTGTGGCGGCGCGACTTCGGCAGCGAGACGTTCTGGGGCGAGAAGATCGGTTCGGCCTACGCCAAGGCGGGACCACAGGCGCTTTGGCCAGCCCTGAGTGCGAGCCGGTACGCCGCGTGATCTAATCGTCGGCCGCAGTCCACCACGGTCTGATGGAGCCGTCGGCGTCCGGTTTGGAGGCCTGCATCTGCCGATCCGGCCCGGGATAGTTGCGCTCGAGCCATCGCACAACGAATTCACCCGACTCCTGGATATGCGTGACGACCGCCTCGCGCGCGCCTTTGACATCGCGCGCGGAGAGCCGACCGAGAATCCGCTCGTGATGGGTGAGGGTGAGCCGAAGGCGATGGGCGTCCATTCCAAGGATGGTCGCGAGCATGATGCTGCGGATCTGGCCCTGGTTGAGATCGTGGATGGTCGCGCTTAGCCGTCGATTGTCGCAGGCGTCGTGGATGATCCGGTGGAAAGCCGCGTTGGTCCGCGTCCAGGCCTCGGCCGCGGCGCTCATCTGCTTGGTCAAGCGCGCGGCCTTGTCGCGCTGGGCTTTCGCGCTGTGGCGGGCGAGAGTCTCGATCGCCTCGGCAAAACGCGCGTGCGTCTCGCGCATCAACGCGAGCTGGGCATCGGTGATCCAGGTTGCCGCAAGCTCGGCGGCAAGGCCTTCGAGTTCGGCGCGGACCTGATAGGTCTCCTTCACGTCGCGCAGCGACGGGGCGCTCACGACCGCGCTTTTTCGATGCGATTGGGAGACGAGGCCCTTGGTCTCGAGCTGCCGTAACGCCTCGCGGATCGGCGTTCTGCTGACATCGAATTCCTTGGCCAGCAGTTCCTGTCTCAGGCGATGGCCGGGCGGAAACTCCCCGGCCGCGATCTTCTGCTGAATCTTTTCGGCAAGCTCACTGACCAGCTTGGCGGTCATCGACGGTCTTCCTGCGGTGAATTATCGGCCAGCGAACCGGGCGAAGGCCACTTGACATACCCCTCTCAACGGATGCAAGAGGACAATTCTTGGATACAAGAATTGAAAAAGGGTATCCGAGGAAACGAACCGGAACCGGTGGGAACGGGAGGGGAAATTGACCGAACGAGTTACCAAGCAGACGCGGCGCGCCGCGGCCGCGGCTTTCGTGGGCACGACCATCGAATGGTACGATTTCTTCGTCTACGGAACGGCATCGGCGCTTGCTTTTGGCCAGCTCTTCTTCCCCGGCGCCGATCCGGCGACCGGTCTGCTGGCATCGTTCGCGACCTTCGCGATCGGCTTCTTCGCGCGGCCCTTTGGCGGCCTTCTGTTCGGCCATATCGGCGACCGCATCGGCCGCAAGCGGACACTCGTTGCGACGCTTCTGCTGATGGGCGTGGCGACCACCGGGGTCGGATGCCTGCCGACCTATGCCGAGGCGGGCGTCTGGGCGCCGATCCTCCTGGTCGTCCTGCGGTTGCTGCAGGGTGTTTCGGTCGGTGGCGAGTGGGGCGGTGCAGTACTGATGGCGGGCGAACACGCGCCGGCCGGACGGCGGACCTGGTTCGCCTCTTTTGCCCAGCTCGGCAGCCCCGTCGCCGTCCTGCTTTCCCTCGTGGCGTTCCGGGCCGCGACGGCGGTGAGCGGATCGGAATTCCTCGTCTGGGGGTGGCGTCTGCCGTTCCTGGTCAGCGTCGTGCTGCTTGTTGTCGGTTTCCTGATCCGTCTCGGCGTCGAGGAATCGCCCGAGTTCACCAGTGCCCGTAAACAGCGCGAGGTGGTCAAGTTCCCGCTCGCGACGGCGCTGCGCACCGCAGGGAAGCCGATCGCCGTCACGCTCTGCGCTTTCACCATCGGCACATCAGGCTTCTACTTCACGAATACGTTCCTGATTGCCTATACGACGCGCTCGCTTTCGATCGATCGCGCGGTCGTCCTCGACTGCCTGACGGCCGTCGCAGTGGTGCAGCTCATCGGGCAGCTTGTTGCGGCGAAATTGGCCGAGCGCATCACCGACGCCACGTTCCTGAAGTGGGCCGCAGGTCTCGCCATGCTCGCTCCCTATCCGATGTTTCTACTGGTCGAGACGAAAACGCCGCTTGGGATCATCGTCGGCACGTCGCTGGCGACCGTCTGCGCGTCGGGCTTCTATGCGGTGATCGCGGGATACTCGAGCAAGATCTTCCCGGTGAACATCCGCTACACCGCGATGTCGGTCTCCTACCAGCTTGGCAGTGCGATCTTCGGCGGTTTCACGCCGATGATCGGTGTCTTCCTCTCGGAGCGCTTCCACAATCAGTGGATCCCGCTGGCTGTGTTCTACACCTGCCTTGCCGCGGTGTCGTTCGGCGCAGTCGTGATCCTGGATTGGAGTCGGCGCGGCCGGCCTCAGTCGGAGGCAGAGGCGTCACTCGCTGTGGCGCCGCAGACAGGGGCTGGTGCCTAAAACAAATCCCGCGTCAGTTGTTGGAGCAAGCTGTGCATTCTCAAAACGAAATCCGCCCTCGAAAGCTCGTGATCCGCAATATCGGGCTGATGCTGTCCGGTGATCTCGCGAATCCGATCCTCGAGGCGGACACGATCGTGGCGGTCGACGGGGTCATCAGCGCAGTCGGCCCGGCCAAGGAGGTCGATTGCGAAGGGGCGGACGTACGGATCGACGCGCATGGCTGCGCGCTCGCACCTGGTTTGATCGACAGCCACGTCCATCCCGTGTTCGGTGACTGGACGCCGCGGCAGAGCCAGATCGGCTGGATCGATTCGGCGATGAACGGCGGCGTCACCACGATGATCTCCGCCGGCGAAGTCCATCTTCCGGGACGGCCGCGCGATATCGTCGGCCTGAAGGCGCTGGCGGTCACCGCGCAGCGCGCCTTCGCCGCCGCCCGCTTCGGCGGGGTGAAGGTGATTGCCGGTGCGCCGGTCCTGGAGGAGGGATTGGTCGAAAGCGACTTCGCCGATCTTGCCAATTCTGGCGTCACGCTGCTGGGCGAGATCGGCCTTGGTTCGGTGAAGACCGGTCCTCGAGCGGCGGAGATGGTTAGATGGGCGCGGAAATACGGCATCCAGTCGACCATTCACACCGGCGGCCCGTCGACCCCGGGCTCGCACTATATCGACAAGGACGTGGTGCTCGAGGCGGACCCCGATATCATCGGGCACATCAACGGCGGCCACACGGCGTTACCCATCGAGCAGATCCGGTGCCTCTGTGAAGGGTGCCGGCGCGGGCTCGAGATCGTCCATAATGGCAATGAGCGGGCGGCGCTCTATGCGGCTCGC
Source organism: Alphaproteobacteria bacterium (assembly GCA_017308235.1). Taxonomy (GTDB): domain Bacteria; phylum Pseudomonadota; class Alphaproteobacteria; order Reyranellales; family Reyranellaceae; genus Reyranella. The sequence goes on from JAFKFL010000008.1 coordinate 206,756, forward strand.
ACGGCGGGGGAGATGAGGCAGCTGGATCGCATCATTCTTGGCACCGATTCGCCCGCTGGTTCGGGCGTGCAGCCAACCGGGATTCTGCGGATGATCGCGCTTCTGTCGTCGATGGGAGACATTCCGGCAGAAACGGCTTTCTGCTTCGCCACCGGCAACACGGCGCGAATGCGGGGCCTCGACTGCGGCCTGATCGAAGTCGGCCGGCGTGCCGATTTTGTCCTGCTCGACAGGGCCGCACACTCGAGTGGGTCCGACCTGCTCGACAGCGTCGGCAAGGGCGATCTTCCGGGCATCGGCATGGTGATCATCGACGGCGTCGTGCGATGCCAGCGCTCACGCAACACGCCACCTGCAGAGCGCCTTCCCGAGCTGGTATCGAGCATCGCCATGCGTGCCGCATGACCGTGCCGAAGTTATTTCCACCAATACGTCAATGAAAGGAGCACTCATGTCCAAGATCACGGAAACCAAGGACAAGGCCGCCAAGGAACCGCTCGTGACAAGCACCCATAATGCGCCGCAGTTCAGGCATCCCGACGACATGGAATGGGAGATGGGGCGGTTCAAGAACAAGACCAAGTTCCTGTTCCATCCGCGGCCCGAGGATCCGAACGAGCCGAACGCTGGCTTCCTGCGCTACGAACCGACGGCGGGCTTCCCGCTGCACAAGCACAACTTTGCGCAGATCTGGTACATCATCGACGGTGAATTCAAGATCAACGGATCGGTTTATGGCCCAGGCACCGTCGCCTATATGGCGGATCCGCATTTCGAATATGAAATGTACACGGAGACCGGCGGCACGGTGCTCTTTGTCCAGTATCCGGGACCGACGACCGGTGCGCGGCCGATCTACGAGGGGCGGATGAATCTCAAGGAAGTGAAGCCGATCGTGGCGAGCGACCTCGAGGCATAGGGCATTATCGACGCCGACTATTGTGCAAGGGCTGCGAGGTCGGCGTCGATATCGGCCGAAGTGAGCTCCCAGGTGTTGTCGAAGTTGGCGACGATCTCGCGCATGAAGGCCTCGTGCATGGCATCGGCACGTTGCGGATCGCTGAGATGGTCGACGAGAAGGGCGAAGGCGAGCTGGGCAGGCTCGGGCCCCTCGTAGCTCCATTCGAAGCCGTTCTTCGACAGGGGCTTGAGGTCAGTGCGCGGATCGAGCGGCCGGCCATCGACCAGCACCTGGATACCGTCGATCGTGCGGTCACCGGTATAGGTCTTCATGGCGCCGTCTTCTGCGCCTTCACATCGGACGGATGACGCGTGACCTCGGGGAAGACCCAGAGCGAGATCGCCGTGAACGGCCCGAGGAAGGCAACCGCCCATTGCGGGCCGGTCTGGCCGAGATAGCCCATGTAGAACCAACCTGCGATCGCGGCGAGTGCCACCATCAAGGTGAGCGGGAATTTGACCCGGAAGGGCATGGGTGTCCTCCTGCGCTATTCCGCCGGCCGCAGTCTGGCGCCCTGCGGGCGCGGGGTGCGCGCGGTCTTGCGCATGTCGGTCTTCACGTAGGTGGTACCGTAGCCGTTGAACAGCGTCCCCAGCAGGCCGCGATTGAGGTCGGACGTTCCGAACGCCCAGTCCATGATGGGGAAGGTAAGGTTCATGTTCCGCTCCATCATGATCGACTGCGCATGATGGGCGATGTGATGCCGGCGCAACGTATTCACGAACGGCATCCAGCGCACGAAGGCGTTCTCGTCGACATGGCAGCAGAAATGCATGAACTCGTAGATCAGGTAGACCGACGTCGTGGTCGCGATGAACAGCCAGCCGACATTGGCGCCGAATAGCAGGCCCAGCACAATGGCGCCGGGAATGGACATCAGCGTGAAGGTAGCCAGGGCATAGGTCGGGAAGAAAGTGACGCGATAGTCGAGATGGTCGGCGAAGCGCATCTCGGCGTCGGTGAAGAACTGATGATGCATCAGCGTGTGACGGTTGTAGACGGCGCGGAACACCGGGTTCTGCGACGGCCGGTGCATCACATAGCGATGCAGCCACCATTCGAAGAAGTTGCAGAACAGGAAGGTGAGCGGCACCGTCAGCCACTCGAGTGGCGTCACCTGGTCGAGATTCGCGAGGTAGATGTAGAGCGCCGTGAAGCCGATGACATAGATGATCGCGATATGGAGATAGCCGTTGTACCAGCCGGCGACGCGCTGGCGGTAATTGGCGCGGTACTGCCTCTGCCGTTCGGACATCGGGCTCGAAGCCAATTCCATGGTCGTCTCCTCGGGCTTTACAACTGATATATCAGTTGCATGTCATGGGGTCAAAGGCCGTCAGCCAGCAAATTGGATCACCGACCGGATGCCGCGGCCAGCCTTGAGATCGGCGAAGCCGGCATTGATGTCCTCGAGCGTGAGATGGCGCGTCAGGTAGGGGTCGAGATGCAGCTTGCCGTCGAGGTAAGCCCTTGCCAGGAGTGGGAAATCCCGTGCCGGCCGCGCGCCGCCGTAACTGCTGCGCACGATCCGCTTCTCGCCCATCAGCGAGCCCCAGCGGAAGGCGACATCCTCGTTCACGCCGGTCTTGCCCAGCCACACGATCTGCCCGCCGGTGCGGCACGCCTCGGCGGAGAGCCGGAAGGCAGGAGCGTTGCCAGCAGACTCCAGCACGCAGTCCACGCCACGACCGCCGGTCAGGCGGCTGGCCGCCTCGAGCGCATCTTCGTCCGGAACGGCCGCGACATGAGTGGCGCCAACTTTCTGGGCAAGCGCAAGCCGATCGCGGTTGCGATCGACGGCGAGGATTGCGGTGGCGCCGGCGAGACGCGCGCCTTGCACGGCCGAGAGGCCGACAGCACCGCAGCCGATCACCATGACGGTCTCGCCATAGCCGAGTCTGGCAATGTTGATCGCCGCACCCACGCCCGTCATCACACCGCAACCGATCAGGCAGGCGCGATCGAGCGGCATGTCAGCCGGCATGGCGATGGCGCAGGAGTCGGTGACGATCGCGTACTCGGCAAACCCTGCCATGTAGAACATGGTGCGCAACGGAGCACCGCCGAGCCGGAGCCGCGTCGCGCCATCAAACTGGACAGCGTGTGGGCCGTTCGCGGTGTAGGTCTCGCACAGGATCGGCTGGTCACGTTCGCAATGGAAGCAATGGCCGCAATGCGGGTTCCACGAAAGCACGACGCGTTCGCCGCGCCGTTTGAGACTGACCGCGCTGCCGACCGCCTCGATGACGCCCGCCGTCTCGTGGCCGAGCACGATCGGCATGGGGTAGACGAGCTGACCCTCGATCACCTCGAGATCGGTGTGGCAGAGGCCGGCGGCCACAACACGCACCAGCACGTCATTGGGCTGCAGGTCGACCGCTTCTATCGTCTCGATCGCGAGCGGCGTGTGCGGGGCGTGAAGGACGGCTGCGCGGAACTGCATGGCGCTCACCCGATCGACTTACGCGAGAAGTCCTGGATGTAGTCGATCAGCCGGTCCGATGCGACGGCGGCTGCTTCGGGGTCGCCGGCGGCGACTGTACGTGCGACGGCCGCGTGCAGTCGCGCCGCAAGTGGCATGTCGGCAACCTGCTTGTAGTGGACATACCAGAAGCGGCGGGCGAGCCCGTTCATCACCCGCATCGCCGCCGTCGCAAATTCATTGGCCGCCGCCTCGAGCAGCAGAAGATTGAATGCGCGGTCGAGGCGCATGAACGCAACATCGTCCTCGCGTTCCGCTGCCACCTCCATTTCGTCGGCGATCGCTTCGAAGCGGTCGCGGATGTCACGCGGGCTACGCTGCGCAGCAGAGCGAGCGAGCAGCCGCTCGATCTCGCGGCGGACCTCGAGGAGCCGCAACTGGGCTGCGATATCGATGTCGGTCACGATGATGCCGCGGCGGGGCAGGATCTGGACAAGGCCTTCGTTGGCCAGCCGCTGCAACGCCTCGCGCACCGGCGTGCGGCCGAAACCAAGCCGTTCACTGAGGCCGGCTTCGCTCACGACACTGCCCGGCGCGATGCGCAGGGTGACGATCTCTTCTTCCAGAGCACGCCAGGCGCGCTCGGTAAGAGAGCTTTCCTGCGGGTCGAGGGGGGGAGCCGCCTGACGGACGCTACGCTTGGTGACCTTCGATCTTGCAGTCCGGAGTTGGTCCAACAGTGACACCCACGTTATATGTCACTGATATATCAACGGCAGCCAAGTCATGCCAGCCGCTGTCGAAAAGACGGATACTTAAGTGCGCGTCAGACGCCGGTCGTGCGAACGACCTTGAAGGTCCGGTCACCCAATAGAGCCGACACCGCGATCGTCTTGGTGAGGCCAGTCGCCAGTTGCTCGATGCGAGCGTGGGGGATGCCGACGTAAGGCTGGATCTGGCAGACCCGCCAAAGATCCTGATCCGGCGCGCCGCCCAGGGCGAAGACGCAGCCTGTCGATAGTTCTGGCGGCCGGCTCAAACGGGATTTCAGGAAAGAGACAACTCCCATGACCTCATCCTGTTTTATGTATTACATGAAGAATATCACATAACTATGCAAAAATAAATGAGTTTTCAAAGAGGCATTGGTTCAAAGAGGCATTGGATTGCCACACCGTCGGCCGCGGCACTTTCAGTCCGTCAGCCCTTGTAGGCGATGAGCAGGGCGCCCGACGCGATCAGGGCGACACCGAGCCAGTTGGGTGCGGCGAGTTTCTCGGCCAGGAAGACAACGCCGAACACTGCAACGAGGACGATGCTGAGCTTGTCGATCGGGGCCACGCGGGCGGCGTCGCCGAGCTTCAGGGCGCGGAAGTAGCAAAGCCACGATGCACCGGTCGCGAGACCGGACAAGACGAGGAAGAGGTAGGTGCGGCCGGACACCGTGCTCGGTGACTGCCACTGGCCGGTCGCCGCAACCAGCACCGCCACGACGCCCAAGATAACGATGGTGCGGATCAGCGCCGCGAAATCGGAGTTGATGTTCTCGACGCCCACCTTGGCGAAGATCGCGGTGAGGGCGGCGAAGGCCGCCGACAGGAGCGCCCACGGCAGCCAAGTCGCGAAAACTCCTGACTGCATGGGCTTCTCCTGAAGGAACGTCAGGTCAGCGCCGCCACCAACCGCGCTTGGGTTTCTCGGGGGGCGCGTCGGTCGAAATCGTCGGAATGACTACCGCCGGAGGCGGTGGTTCGGCTGGAGGCGGCAGCTCGGCCGGAGGCGGCACCGGTTGCGGCGCTGCCGCAACAATAGGCTCTGGCGGCGGCGCGAGCGGCGGTGGAGGCGGGGCCACGCTCTCGGCGACTGTCTCGGCTGGCGGCTCAAAAGGCGGGCGCTCGACCGGCATGTGGCCGCCGTCCATCTGGTCTACTGGCTGGCCATTCATCGCCGCCGGCGGTGACATGGGTTGATCAGACGAAGGCTGTGCATCGGCAGTCTGATGGTCGTCGGCATGGTCGCTGATGTCGCCTTCGCCATTCTCGCGGCGACGACGACGCCCGCCACGGCGGCCGCGTCGGCGACGACGGTCGCCATCTGCACGATCGCCATCACGGTCGTCCTCGGCGCGATCATTGGTGGCTTGCGCGCCGGCGTCGTCGCCGTCGACGTCATCGTCGTGGGCGGCTGGCTCCTCGCCAGCATCGGGCTCGCCGGCGCCGTTCGTGGCGGCGTGCGGCCGGTCATCCTCGGCCTCACCTGGCGCATGATCCTGCTCATCGCGTCGTCCGCCACGCCGGCGGCGCCGCCGGCGACGTCGGCCACTGCGGTCCCGGCCCTCGCCATCATCCTCGCCGGCATGCTCGGCCCCGGCTTCGGGACCGTCTCCTTCGGCTGCCGACGGTTTTTCACCTTCGTCATAGCTGGCGCGTGCCAACTCCGGCGCAGGCCGTTGGTCGTCGGCACGACGCGAGCGGACGCGCTCGATCTCGCAGTCGGCGGCGTGCATCTCCTCGTCGGCTTCGACCGTGACGTTGAAGCCGTAGCGCTTCTCGATCTCCGATAGCGTGTGGCGCTTCTGGTTGAGGAGATAGAGCGCCACGTTGGGCGGCACGCTGACGGCGATCTCGCTCGCGCGGCGGCGCACGCCTTCTTCCTCGATGGCGCGCAGCGCGTGTAGCGCTGCCGATTCGATCGACCGTACACGGCCGGTGCCGGCGCAATGCGGGCAAATCTCGGTCGAATGCTCCAGCAACGAGGGCCGCAGCCGCTGGCGCGACATCTCGAGCAGGCCGAAGGCGGAAATGCGACCGATCTGGATGCGCGCGCGATCCTGGCGCATCGCGTCCTTGACCTTGTGCTCGACCTGGCGCTGGTGGCGCGTCTCCTCCATGTCGATGAAGTCGATCACGATCAGGCCGGCGAGGTCGCGCAGGCGCACCTGGCGCGCCACTTCCTCGGCCGCCTCGATGTTGGTCCTGAGCGCCGTCTCCTCGATGTTGCGCTCCTTGGTGGAGCGGCCGGAGTTGACGTCGATGGCAACCAGCGCCTCGGTCGGATTGATCACGATGTAGCCGCCGCTGCGCAACTGCACCACGGGCGAGTGCATGGCGTCGAACTGGTTTTCGACCTGGTAGCGATGGAAGAGGGGGATCGGTTCGTCGTACTGCTCGACCTTGCCGGCCTGGTGCGGCACGAGCTGGCGCATGAACTCGGATGCAGCCTGGAAGCCGGCTTCACCCTCGACCAGCACCTGGGCGATGTCGGTGTCGTAGACGTCTCGCAACGAGCGCTTGATCAGGTCGCCTTCTTCATAGATCAGCGCCGGCGCTGTCGAGCGCATGGTGAGTTCGCGGATCGAGTCCCACAGCCGCGAGAGATATTCGTAGTCGCGCTTGATATCGATGTTCGAGCGTTCCAGCCCGGCGGTGCGCAGGATCACGCCCATGCCCTGCGGTACGTCGAGCTGCGCCAGCATCTCCTTCATGCGCTTGCGGTCGGCGGGATTGGAGATCTTGCGCGAGATCCCACCGCCGCGGCCGGCATTGGGCATCAGCACGCAATAGCGGCCGGCCAGGGAGAGATAGGTGGTGAGCGCTGCGCCCTTGTTGCCGCGCTCTTCCTTGACGACCTGTACCAGCAGGATCTGCCGGCGCTTGATCACTTCCTGGATCTTGTAGGTACGGACTGGATGACGGCGGCGGCGCTCGCGCGTCTCGCGCTCCTCGCCGGCCGCATCGTCGCCGCCCAGCGTCTCGACCGTGACTTCGGGTTGTGGCGCCTCGGAAGGATCGGTCGGCGTTTCGGGCGACGCACTCTCGTGCGTTGCAGTTTCATGGTCCGGGTTGTCGTTGGCTGGAGTCTCGTCGACCAGTGGGGACGGTGCCTCGGACGCCTCGACCGCAGCGCCAGCTGGTTCCTCGGCGGGTGCAACGACGTCTGCCGGCCCGTCAATGCGATCGCTGGCGATGACGGCAGGCTGCGCATGCTCGACGACAGGAGCAGACGCGAGCTCAGCCGCCGGTTCCGCCACGACGATCGGCGCTTCCGGAGCCTCGGGCTCTGGCGGCTGAGGCTCCGAAGCAGAGACTTCGGTAGGTTCGTCCGCCGTGCCCTCGCCATTGCTCTCCGAACGGGGGGCTTCCGGCAGATTCTCGGCTGCAGCGATGGCTTCAGCGCGCTCGGCCCGGACGTCCTCGATATCGGTGCGATCAACCCTGTTGGAACGGGGCTCCGGCTCGTCGTCCGCTTCCTCGTGCCAGCGCTGCTGCTCGGCGATCAGCCGTTCGCGGTCCGCAACCGGGATTTGATAGTAGTCGGGATGGATTTCGGAGAAGGCGAGGAAGCCGTGGCGGTTGCCGCCATATTCCACGAAAGCCGCCTGCAGGGACGGCTCGATGCGGATCACCTTCGCAAGATAGATGTTGCCCTTGAGGGGCTTGCGTGACGCGGTCTCGAAATCGAACTCTTCGAGACGCGTTCCGTCGACTACCACCACCCGTGTTTCTTCGGGATGACTGGCATCAATGAGCATACGCCTTGCCATGGGCTCGCTCCCGAGGCGATCGGGTCCAACCGGCGCGAGCAACCAGCGGCCTTGCCGCCTCCTTGGCGCGAGGGGAACGGAGCGTCATCGACCCGTCGAACGGCCGAACATCAGGCCAAGACGGGGAAGCATCGCGCCGCCGGACCGTACGGGTCCTGCCACCTCGAGGTTTCCTGATAGCCACCGCCTGCCTGACAATCCCGCGGGCCTTGCCCTTCGGGGGCCCGGCGGGGCTGCCGTCGGAGCGCGGCCTCCTAAGGAGGGCGCTACGAACGACGGCGACTGCTCGCTCCCGCAACATACGGGGTTCGGTAGAAAGCGACAACCCAAACGTTGAGGTGGTGCGGATCGTCGCATAAGCAACTGAAATATATTGAATTTATGTTTAATTTAATGTTCTTCTTTAAGAAAGAACCATAAGAAATTCACCCCTCTGACCGACCAGCGCTGGCCATGATTTACATCCGCCGTCGCGACTTGATCGTCGCGTCGCTTGCTCTGGGAGCCACGGTTCTCGGCGCCTCGGCGGCGTTTGCGCGGTCCGGGAAGACGTCGGCGAAACCGCCGCCTGCGCCAGCGATCAAGAAACCCAAGAAAGCGGTGCCCAAGCCCAAGTTGATCGTTCTTGACCCTGGTCATGGTGGAAAAGATCCCGGGGCGCTCGGGCTGCGCGGCACCGAGGAGAAGCAGGTCGTCATCAAGGTGGCGCGCGATCTGCAGCAGCAGCTGCAGGCCGGGGGCCGCTATCGCGTCCTGCTCACCCGGAATGGCGACACCTTTATTCCCTTGCGCGAGCGCGTGGCGCGGGCGGAAGAGGCCAAGGCCGACCTGTTCCTGTCCATCCATGCCGATTCACATCCCGATGCCGACGTACGCGGCGCCTCCGTTTACACGCTGTCGGAAGAGGGGAGCGACCGCGAGGCCGACGCGTTGGCCGCGCGCGAGAATGGCGCAGGTGTGCAACTCAGCCGTCATTCAGATGTTGTGGCGAAGATGCTGGTCACCATGTCCCAGCGTGGCACGGTGAACGACTCGCGCCGTTTCGCGGACACCATCGTGCAGACCTTCGGCCGCAGCGGTGTGCGACTGCTACCGCGCAGCCATCGCGAGGCCGGCTTCGCCGTTCTGACCTCGCCCGATATTCCGGCCGCGCTGGTGGAGTTGGGCTACCTCTCCAACCGCTATGACGAGAAGCTTTTGACTGTGCCGCAGCACCAAGCCGCCCTCGGCCGTGCGCTCAGGGCCTCGGTCGATGCTTATTTCGGCACAGGAACTGCCACAAGAAAGGCGTAACTCACTGCCACGCTTCGGGGGTTGTCCCGAAGTGGCCGGCGCCGGCAGGTTGCCGCTCCCCTCAGGGCTCGCGTAGAAGGTGACCGTGATCCGCTTCGTCAAAGTGCTGCTGGCCTTCTGCCTGGCCGGCCTGATCGTCGGTATCGGCACCGTTGCGGGCCTGTTCTGGCATTTCAGCCATGGCCTGCCCGATCACAAGCAGCTCGCCGACTACCAGCCGCCCACCGTGTCGCGCCTCTATGCCGCCGACGGCCGGTTGCTGGCGGAATTCGCACGTGAGAAGCGTATTTTCGTGCCCGTCGCCGCCATGCCCAAGCGGCTGCTTGAAGCTTTTGTGTCCGCCGAGGACCAGCGCTTCTTCAGCCACCCTGGCGTCGATTTCATCGGCATGGTGCGTGCGGCCATCAACGATGTCGCCAACCCGGGCAAGCGGCCGGAAGGCGCTTCGGGCATCACCCAGCAGGTGGCCAAGAACTTCCTGCTGTCCAACCAGGCGACCCTCTCGCGCAAGATCCGCGAGGCCATCCTCGCCTTTCGCATCGAGCAGACCTATTCGAAGGAGCATATCCTCGAGCTCTATCTCAACGAGATCTATCTCGGCTCGGGCAACTATGGCGTCGCTTCGGCGGCGCTGAACTACTTCGACCGGTCGTTGGGCGAGCTCAGTCTCTCGGAAATGGCCTATCTCGCGGCGCTGCCCAAGGCGCCCAATCGCTACAACATCGTGCGCAATACGCAGGAAGCCTACGCGCGGCGCGACTATGTGCTGGGCCGCATGCGTGAGGATGGCTACATCACGGTCGCCGAGGAGAAGGCGGCCAAGGCCGAGAAGCTGCAGTACCGCAAGCGCGGCCCCACCGAGGTCGTGACCGCCGATTACTTCGCCGAGGAGACGCGGCGCAATCTGCTTGCGGCTTACGGTGACAAAGGCCTGTACGAGGGCGGTCTCACGGTCATGACCTCGCTCGATCCCGCGATCCAGGAGACGGCGGACAAGGCGCTGCAGGCCGGTCTCATTGCCTACGATCGCCGCCACGGCTGGCGCGGGCCCTACGCCAAGATCGCCGATATGAGCGTCGACTGGCAGGAGGAGTTCGCACGCATCCAGCAGCGCCGGCCGCTCTACGGCCCGCCGACCTGGCAGCTCGCGGTCGTCACCAAGGTCGAACCGCAGGCAGCCGTCATCGCCGGCTTGCCCGAAGACGGCACCTATACCGGCACCGGCACCATGCCCTTTGCCGAGATGCGTTGGGCCTGCCGGACCGCGCCTGAGCAAACGCTGGGCGCTTGCCCAGGCCGGCCGGCCAACGTCGTCAATGTCGGCGATGTGATCGTGGTCGAGAAGATCGAGAAGGACGCCAACAACAAGCCCTATCCCGCGAACACCTACAGCCTGCGCCAAGTGCCCAATGCGAATGGCGCGGTGATCGTCATGGACCCGCAAAGCGGCCGCATCCTCGCGATGTCGGGCGGCTGGTCCTACGGCATGAGCCAGTTCAACCGCGCCGTCCAGGCGCAGCGCCAGCCCGGCTCCTCCTTCAAGCCGTTCGTCTATCTCGCGGCGATGGATGCGGGCCTCACGCCGTCGACGCTCGTGCTTGATGCGCCGTTCGAATACAATCCGGGTTACGGCCAGCCCATCTGGCGACCGGGCAACTACCAGCGCGAGGCCGATCTTGGCCCCGCCACGGTGCGCCGCGGGCTGGAGCTTTCGCGCAACCTCATGACTGTGCGGATGGCGCAACAGATCGGCATGAAACGCGTGGTCGAGGTCGCCCGCGACTTCGGCATCGCCGACAATATGGGCGCCTACCTGCCGATGGCGCTGGGCGCCGTCGACACGACGCTGCTGCGCATGACCATGGCGCACGCCGAGCTCGCCAATGGCGCCCGCCGCATCACGCCGAGCCTGATCGATCGTGTGCAGGATCGCGACGGCAAGACGATCTACCGTCATGAGCCGCGCATCTGCGAGGGCTGCGGACCGGCGGCCGACGGCCAGAAGCCACAGCCGCCGCGCATCGTCGATCCACGCCAACCGTTCCACGATCCCGCCTCGGTTTACCAGGTCGTGAATATGATGCTGGGTGTGACCACGCGCGGCACGGCGGCCCGGCTCGCGTCACTGGGCCGGCCGATTGCCGGCAAGACCGGCACCACCAACGATTCCAAGGACACCTGGTTCTTCGGCTCGACGCCCGACCTCACGATCGGCGTCTATATCGGCTTCGACGAGCCGCGTACGCTTGGCCGTATGGAGCAGGGCAGCCTCACTGCCGCGCCGATCTACGAACGCATCGCCAAGGTCGTCTACAAGGACAAGCCGCCGACCCCGTTCCGTGTGCCGCCGGGGCTCCGGCTGGTGCGTGTCGATCACGATAGCGGCCAGCCCGCCTGGGCCGGCGATCCCAATGCCATCGACGAGTTCTTCAAACCCGGCACCGAGCCCTACGGCGACAATCAGCAACAGGTGCTTGACGGCTCCGCCTCCCTTTCGGGTATAGACCCGACCGAAGGCGGCTCGATGTCGTCCAGCGGCGGCGGGCCGCGCGGGACGATCAGCGGAACCGGCGAGACGTACTAGCCCGTCACCCCGAGCGTAGCCGAGGGGCCTCTTTGTCGGTATCGGCATAAAAAGAGGTCCTTCGACTTCGCGCTGCGCGCTTCGCTCAGGATAACGGAAAGATAAGGAGTCTGTGTATGCGCGCCGAAGCCCAGGCCATGGTGAACGAGATCGAGGAGTCGCTGGTGCTCCTGAGGAGGCGTCTTTGACTACGACCGCGCGGTCGTACGTCTGGATGAACTGAACGCGCGCGCCGAGGATCCGGCGCTCTGGAATGATCCGAAGGAAGCCCAGGTCGTGATGCGTGAGCGCACACGGCTGGAGGCGGCGATCGGCACCATCAAGCGCCTGCGTGCGGCGGTCGACGACAACGTCGGCCTGATCGAGTTAGCGGAGGCCGAGAAGGACGAGGCCATGGTCGCCGACGCCGAGCGCGCGCTTGGCGAGGCGCGCCAAGAGGCGGCCCAGGCGCGGCTCGAGACGCTGCTGTCGGGCGAGGCCGATCCCAACAACGCCTATGTCGAACTCAATGCTGGGGCGGGCGGCACCGAGGCGCAGGACTGGGCCGAAATGCTGGCGCGCATGTACACGCGCTGGGCCGAGCGGCGTGGCTTCAAGGTCTCGTGGCTCGAGGAGAGCGCGGGCGAAGAGGCCGGCATCAAGTCATGTGCCTTCAAGGTCGAGGGCCCGAACGCTTATGGCTGGCTTAAGACCGAGTCTGGGGTGCATCGCCTGGTCCGGATCAGCCCGTTCGACGGCAATGCACGGCGCCAGACGTCCTTCGCGTCGGTCTGGGTCTATCCGGAGGTCGACGACAACATCGAGATCGAGCTGGTCGACAAGGATTTGCGCGTCGATACCTATCGCGCGTCGGGTGCGGGCGGTCAGCACGTGAACAAGACCGATTCGGCGGTGCGCATCACCCACATCCCGACCGGCATCGCGGTCGCGGTCCAGCAGGAACGCAGCCAGCATCAGAATCGCGCCAAGGCGATGCAGATGTTGAAGGCGCGACTCTACGAGGTGGAGTTGCAGAAGCGCGAGGCCGAGCGGCTGGAAGCGGAGGCCAACAAGACCGACATCGGTTGGGGCCATCAGATCCGTTCTTACGTGCTGCAGCCCTACCAGATGGTGAAAGACCTGCGCACCAACGTCGAACGCTCCGATCCGCAGAAGGTGCTCGACGGTGACCTCGATGAGTTCATGGCGGCGTCGCTCGCTGCACGCGTGGGCGAGGGGAAGGATAAGGAGGCGGCTTAAGTCACCTCCTTGGATACCTTTAAGGTTATGAGAGCATCGCACTCACACCTTCAGTAGATCGGCTCAATTCGACAGTCCTTGACTTCCATAGCTGAATGGTTATTGATCAATTCAATAGTCAATGGGTTATCAATTGTCGAGCCCTCATGACATTCTCTTCCGGTCTCTGGCCGATCCCACGCGTCGGGCGATCTTCGAACGGCTATGCCGCGAGGGAGAACAGACGGTCGCGGCCCTGACGGCCGGAGCCGGAATCTCGCAACCGGCTGTGTCGAAGCATCTCGGCCTTCTGAAGCAGGCAGGACTGGTGCGTGACCGTCACGAAGGTCGACAGACGCATTACAGCGCGCAACTCGGCGCACTTGCCCCGCTGATCAACTGGGCGGGCCAGATGCACGGTTTCTGGCAGAACCGGTTCGACCACCTCGAAGACCTACTGAAAAGGATGGACCAATGACCACCACCACGACCGAAACGCTCTCCGTCGTCGTCGAACGAGAGATCGCTCATCCGCCGGAGAAGATCTGGCGCGCGCTCACCCAACCACACCTGATCGAGGAGTGGCTGATGAAGAACGACTTCCAGTCCAAGGTGGACCATCATTTCAATCTTCGCGGCGACTGGGGTGCGGTCGACTGTCGGGTCATGGTCGTCGAACCGAACAAGACGCTGTCTTACACATGGGCAGCCATGGGCCTCGAGAGCGTCGTCACCTGGACTCTCACCCCGACGAGCACGGGAACTCACCTGCGCATGGAGCAGGTCGGCTTCCGACCCGATCAGCAGCAGGCCTACCAGGGTGCCAAGTACGGGTGGCAGCAGTTCTTTGGAAAGCTGGAGCAACTCTTGGCACGGAAGGAGGAGAAACAGGCATGAAGAAGAGCGAAGCGCAGAACAGCAAGTCTCCTTCCGAGCTGATAGACGCGAGAATCAAGGAGCTAGGCGACTGGCGAGGCAAGGCGCTCAGCCAGCTCCGTACCTTGGTCAAGGAGGCCGATCCCGAAGTCGTCGAGGAGTGGAAATGGAGAGGGGTTCCGGTGTGGTCGCACGACGGATTGATCTGCACAGGCGAGACCTACAAGAACGTCGTGAAGATGACCTTCGCCAAAGGCGCGGCTCTGAAGGATCCCTCGGGCCTCTTCAACGCCAGCCTTGACGGGAACACACGGCGTGCCATCGACCTCCACGAAGGCGAGAAGATCGACGAGGAGGCGTTGAAAACTCTCGTTCGCGCCGCCGTCGCCATGAATACGTCGCGAACTGTGGACAGCGCCTAGTTCAGGCACACACCGGACCGGAAAGACAGGGCATTCATAGATCGGGATCAATGGACGCGGCCGATTGAGGGTTCCAGAATGCGGCCCCGTCGCACCGGAGGAAATCGTTTGATCCGCTGTCTCGCTGGCGTCGCAAAGTGGTCGGTCATCGTGCTTTGCGGCTTTGTGGCTTCGACCGCACTCGCTCAGGGTATGCTGCCTAACACCAGATATCCCGTGGGCATGACGCAGATCGAGTATATCGACCCGTCAGATGGCGGCAGACCTCTCAATTACATGCTGATCTATCCGGCAGCTCCGCAGGCTAGTGCCACTCATTTCAAGATATTCCTGTCCACCAACTTGCATCTGTACAAGGACGCTCCGATCGCATCAGGCGGATTGAAGCGGCCACTCGTCGTGTTCTCGCACGGAGCTGGCGGCAACGGGTCAGGCTACGCCTGGTTCGGCGAGTATCTTGCCTCGCACGGATACGTGGTTGCCATGGCCTACCACTATCGCGCCAACACCTTTGATACGAGCGCGCTCTATGTGCGCAACAGGCTGTGGCAACGGCCGCGCGATATCAGCCTGGACGTCAGCCACCTGCTCGCGGACCCGGTGTGGGGGCCGAACATCGACCCAAATCAAATCGGCGTCGCAGGGCATTCGCAAGGCGGCTTCACCTCCCTCTGGATCGGCGGCGCCGAGATCAATCCGGACCTGTTTGTCGCGTATCTACGCAGATGGAAGGAGAACCAGGTGGTGCCGGCTTATTTACGTGAGCAAATGAGCATAGACGCGGAACCCGCTCGTGACGTGCGCGACAGTCGAATAAAGGCGGCGTTTGCGATGGCTCCCGGCGACATTCAGGGATTCGGCATGGACGAAGCCGGGCTCCGGCAGATGGCAATTCCCGCCTACATCATCGTCGGGGCTGCCGACATGACAACGCCGCCCAAAGAGAACGCTGAGTTTGCTGCGAAGTACATTCCTCATGCCAAGCTCGAGGTCCTGCCTGGCAAGGTCGGCCACGAGATTTTCACCAATGAATGCGACCAGGTGGGGCGGGATAACTATCCCGATGGATGCATCGATGCACCGGGCATCGATCGGACCAAGCTGCATCAATATATCGGGGATGCCGCCTTGAGGTTCTTCGATGCCAATCTGAACGTGCGGCGACAGGCACCGAAATGATGTGGGGCCGGATGAAGCCGCCGGCGCTCTATTTGGCAATCGCGTCGCGTTTTACGATGTCATAAAGCGCAATCACGGCTTCATTCAACTTGTCGGTGCCGGCGTTAGGTTGTGAATTCGTCTGCACGGAAATCATGATGTTGTCTTTTGCAAACCAGACGTAAAGCGTCCGGTATCCGAGCGTCACACCCTCGTAGAACCACTGCGCTCCCAACGGACCAAGAACTGCGCGACCGAGACCAAGCGCGAAGGCTTGCGGATTGGCGGCCGACACGTCCGCAATGGGCTGACCTGTCTTCATGGAAACCATCTGGAGCCACTCGGCTTGCTGCCGAGCCGGCACGACACGGCCAGAAAATATTGCCCGCGCCCAGCGATTGACGTCCCGCGCGCTGGAGATCGCCCCTCCCGCGGCCTGAGCCCACGACAAGCTCGCGCCACGCACGTCCCGGCCGACGATCGGCAGGTTCCAGGACTCCTTGCAATCGGCCGGCTGATAGTCGGCGCAGGCCTTGTTGTCGAAATAGCCGTGTGCAAGTCGTTTGGTCACGGAAGCGGGGTAGGTGCCGTTCTCGTAGAACGTCGAGTAAAGCCCTACGGGCTCGATCACCAATTCATGGACAAGGTCGCGATATGGCTTGCCCGCGGCTTTGGCGGCGATCATGCCCGCCAGGATGTAGTTTGTGTTTGAGTAGTGATAGCCCTTGGTGACGGGAAGATCGTTTGAGCCCGTCGGATAGGCGATTTTGACGAGCTCTTCGGCGGTCAGGTCGCGATTCGGTTCTTGCGCCCAGGTATGCGAGATCGTCGCGGTTTCCGAATAGTTCGGTATGCCGCTCGTCATGTTGAGCAGTCGCTTGATGCTGACATCCTTCCAGGCAGGATATGCCGGCAACCACTTGCCGACAGTATCTTCCAGGGAAAGCTTGCCCGCGGCTTCCAGCTTGAGGATGACCGCCGCGGCGAAGGATTTGGACGTACTCCCCATATGGAAGAGCGTGTCCTGATCTACAGGAGGATCATCGGCGGCCTTGCCGGTCTTGCCGGCAAAGGCTTCGATCGCCGGGCCGGGATCGCCGAAGCTGATATAGGCGGCGATGCCCGTTACCTTCTCGGCCGAAGAACGGTCTCGAAGCCATGCCTCCAGCGCCGCCTGCACCTTCTCCGTTGCGGTTGGAGCAGCATGCGCGTTCGAGGCACAAAAATCAGCCATGTGCACACAGGCAAGCAACGCCAGGAACCCTGCACGAGTCACGGTAGGTCCTCCTCTTTGTCGTGCGCTAAACATCTAGAATGACGCGCCCAGTTTAAAATACACACGAGTGCCTGCTTCGGACAGCACGGCCGTGTCCTCCCACGGGAAGGCGACAAGGACCTGAGCGCTGAACCGATCGCCGAAAGAGCCGCGCACACCGAAGCCTGCCGACCCGAGCGTTTCTACAATATACGGAGCGCTGACGTCGTAGTTCCAGACCGCTCCATAGTCGACGAAGGCGAAATAACCCAGGTTGGTCAACACAGGTCCGCGCAACTTTGTCGTGTGGCTCAATTCGAACGCAGCCGCGACGCCGCTGTCACCGGCCGCGACCATGCCGTCGAACGCACGACCATAGGGATCGCCACCGAGGTTCATTTGGACAGCCGCTGGCAACGCCTGCGGCGCATATTGTCCGGTCACTCGAAGGCGCGCGGTCGTGTCGGCAAAGACTTCCCTGGTGAGATCGAGGCTCGAACGGAAAAACTTGTAGTCGAGGGGAACACCAGGGCGTGCAACCAGCTCATCGAGACTGCCGTTGGCTCCCAAGGCGGCGATGCCTTGACCAAATGTCCCGGTAATAACGGCCGATCCACGATCGAACGTCAAATCGTAGCGGAGCGACGTTGAGATCCAGCGGTTGTAGTCGCTGGTTTCCCGCACGAAGTCAGCATCCACGTCGTTGTCCTTGAAGTTCAGATCGATCCGAGCAAAGAGGTTCTGGCTAATGGTGCGTAGAAAAGGATAGCTCAAATAAATGTTGCCGAAAGTCGAGGCGACACGAATGTTGAAGGGCTCGAGATCCCCGCCGGGCAGCGACGATATGTATCCAAACCGATAGCCTGCATGGAGGCCATCGACGCCGATGGGAAAATCCTGTGAGCCAGTCACCAGCACCAGTTCTTTCGGCGTATTCGGTACCGTTACGCCCACAAATTCGGTCGTCTCGAACAGGTGAAAAAGATCGTTCAGGGTTACCGTTGCGGCAAGTTCGAGTGGCCCGATCCTCCCGCTGCCGAGATTATCGAAATCGACGCTTGCCGAAGCGCGCTTGAAGCTGACGGTCAGCGTCAGGTCGCCGCCGGCAGATGGCGTATCGGGTTTGACGGCCGTGCCTACGATAGTGAGGCCGGCAAGATCGCTCATCAGAAGGAGGGTGCGTTCGAGCTCCTTGATCTTGATCGGACGCATCGCAACGACGCGGTTAATATAGGGAGCGAGGCGCTTTTCGATGCCAGGCACATCACTTTTGATGATGACTTGGCGAAAATAAGATTCGTAGAGCGTGATGACAATTTGGCCGGAGCGGAAATCCTGCTCCGGTACGACGGCCAGGGAGAAGTAGCCGGCGCTCACATAAGCGGCATCGATCTGCTCGGCGATGCGGTAGAGGTCGGCGACCGTGATCGTCTTGCCGAGCTTATCCTGCCAGACCTTCGCCAGCTCCGATGTCGGGACGGTGACGGCACCCTGCACCGTCAACGAACGTAGCGTGAAACTGATCTCGCGCCCTTTCTCGGGCGGGATCTTCGCGCGCAGTTCCGGAACCGTGAAATCGATGGTCCCGGGCTTTGGCGGAGGGGTGAACCGCTCGATGATCGTTGTTTGATCGGAAAGGATCTGGCGAAGTGGAGACGCCTCACTCTGGGCAAATGCCTGGGGCGCTAGTACGGGCAGCGACCACGCGAGGCAGGCCAAAACAAATGCGCTTCTGACGCTTGCTCGCTCACCCCAACGCCGCACTATGGCCTGAACCCTCTCTAAAGCGATGCGCGAAGACGGAGTGAGATGCCCTGCAGCCGACATCGTTTCATCGGCTGGCTTCATTGCAACTCGCATGAATGGTCGGCTATTCGTTTCTTGTGCATGCAAATACAGTACTTGCGATGGCCGGCGCGTCCACACCCGGGTCAAAAAAAATTCAAACGGGATCAAACTGTCACACGCGATGAAGACCTACGGTTTCGGCCCATTTATTTTGGATGTGCAGGAGCGGACATTAACCTGCGACGATAGGTTGAAATCAGTCACGTAAATCCAAAGGAGCGGGCGACCTTGTCGGTTCGAAAGCCAACCAGGAGCAGGGGATCGGCGAAGGCAGTTACGAAAGCCGGTCCGAGCAACCCTGAGCAGGGAGCCGGGAATGCTGCGTCCCGGCTCATTGACCAGCGGATCCTCGACCTCGGAGGATGGCGCGGAGAGACCTTGGCCCGTATGCGGGCGCTGGTCCTGGAAGCCGATCCCCAGGCGGTCGAGGAGTGGAAGTGGCGGGGCACGCCGGTCTGGTCGCATCACGGGATCATCTGCACCGGGGAAACCTATGCAAAGGTGGTGAAGCTTACCTTTGCTCGGGGTGCCAGCCTCCCGGACCCATCGCGTCTCTTCAATTCCAGCCTGGAAGGCAATACGCGACGGGCGATCGACATCCGCGAAGGGGAGAAGGTTGATGCCCGTGCGTTCAGGGCGCTGGTGAAGGCCGCGGTGACCTTGAACGCTGCACCCGCGAAGAAGCGTTAGCTCTTCAAGTCCAGCCGCAAGCACGCGCTTCCCAGCGTCGACGTTAGTGCCTACTATCGTCGCTCGTGGTCCTCCCTGGATATCGACCGGAGAGCGTTTCCATGTCCGATGGCATTAACCCGAACGAAGCTATTCCCGAGGATTCCGGCGGGCGTGCGCGGCTGCTTCAAGTCGTGCTGCTGCGAGCCTGTGAAGGTCATCGCACGCCGGCCGATGACGCCGTCTACACCGAGTTGCGGCGCGTGATGATGCATGATCCAGCGCTCAAGTCGCTGCTGCCGGGCTACGTACAGAGGCACCGGGATCTTGGCCATCTGTGGCCTTACCTGAAGGAGTTCGACCCCAAGTGGGAGCCGAGGCGACAGCACGTCCGGAACACGCTAACTCCGTTGTTCGATCGGGTTGAAGTGTCGGTGGACGATGTTACCGCGGACGACGATACGACCGATGTCCTGCAGGGCTTTGAGACGGCGTCCGTCTATGCGTTCTGGCAAAAGGCCCTGGAACGCCGGCATACCGACCCCGAAGGCGCGATTGCCAGTGCGCGCACGCTTCTGGAGACGGTGTGCAAGCACATCCTTGATGGGCGAGGGGTCACCTATTCGGTGATGCCGGATCTGCCAGCGCTCATGAAGATGACGGTCGAGCAGCTTGACGTTGCCCCCAACCAGTATGCCCAGGCCTCGTTCAAGCGCCTCCTGGTCGATGCGGCGTCGGCGGTCGACGGGCTCCGTGTCCGGCGCAACGGCATCGCTACTGCTTATGGGCACGCTGAGCTGCGCATAAGGCCCTCGGAGCGGCACGCCCAACTTGCCGTCAACATGGCAGGCGCCGCCGCTATATTCCTGGTCGAGAGCTGGGATGTCCGGGTCGAGGAGGATTTCCTCGATATGATCGACGACAGCAAGGGCGGTTAACGCCCTCCGAGCTCCTCGAATCAGTAGCGCTTGAGCTTGCCTTCGTCCGGTGTTCCCGCCCGCAGCGCCATCACGATGCGTTCGACCAGGCGATCCAGATCCTCGTCCGAGGGGTCCCAGCCGAGGTCGATGGCATCGTCCCATTCCAGGATCCCGGAAACGAAGAACCAGAGCCTGGCCGGCTCGTCCTGTCGCGCGTTCTTCAGAATGTCCCGGCCGTGTTCCTCGAAGGTGTTTGCGAGGTTCATGAGGCGCCCTGCGAAGGGATCGTGAGGGAGAGTCGCTTCCGTCCACCCGGCAGCATTGCCCATGTGATCCGGCCCCTTCGCGTGAATCGTCATCCCTGGCCTCCTGGTCGCCTACTCTCCGACTACGAGTGAGACGATGGCCGTTTCCGGGCGTCGCGAAGGTTTGACGAAGGCGAAGCGGCAGCTCCGGCGTCAAAGGCCGCCACCGCACGGTGTTGGCGGCCTTTGACGGTGGTCCAGAAATCTCCGGCGGCACTCAACGTAAGTACCTGTAATATATTGTCTTTATTCCCTAACTGGAATCCGTCCATAGTGTATGTTCTTGTATTGTTCTTTTTGATCAATCGGCGTAGGAGTCGCCTCCCGCAACGGAGGACGCCAATGGCCCATGTCGATCTCGCGACCGCCCAAGTCATCGCCGCTGACGCCTATTCGATAACGGACAACTCTCACGCTCGATCGACGCTTACTAGGGCGAGCCTCCTCTATTTCTTCCGTGCGCTGGAGATCGCGCCCGCCAGGCCGAGCGGTTTCGGACGGGACGAAGTCGAGCGTGTGGAAGCGGCGTGGGAGGCAATCCACGGCGACTGGATCTCCTGTGGCTACATCGTCGCGCTACGCAGCGGTCGGCGCGCCTATCTGCAGTACGACTTCGGCGAGCATCTGCGCGAGGATGACAGTGTGGAACTGGTCGAGCAGGTGGATCTCCTGCCGATAGCCGCTGAGCGCGCTCCACGGCTTCAGGGTGGCGGTATCAAGTGGACCGACGAGGTTCAGCACATCAACGACCATCTGCCAGGGCAGCCATAAAAACCGCCAGCACGTTCAAAGGCCGTCAGCATTTCCGAATGTTGGCGGCCTTTGGCCGAGTATCGATGGAATGGGCATTTAAAGGCGATTGCTCGCCAAAGACCGCCAAGCTCCGATGGTTGGCGGTCTTTGATGTCCTTTGTGGCCTTTGGGACGCGCTGTCGTGCAGGAGCCGCCGGTGTCGGCTATCGTGGCGACTTCACGATGAACCGGAGTTGGGGGAGTACATGGATTTGAAGGGCAAGGTCGCCGTCGTCACGGGCGGCAACGGCGGGTTGGGGCAGCGCATCTGTCACGCGCTCGCAGCCGAGGGCTGTCATGTCGCCGTCGTTTGCGCCAAAAGCCAGGATCAGGCGGCAGGTGTCGCTCGTGACCTCGAGAAACATCAGGTCACCGCCGCCGCTTTCGCCTGCGACGTCACCCAGCGCGATCAGGTGCAACGCCTGGTCGACGACGTCGTGAAACGTTTGGGCCGGCTCGACGTCCTAGTGAACGATGCCGCCTATAACAAGGCGATCCCCTTCACCGATCTCGACGGCCTCACCTACGAGGAGTGGACCAAGATCATCGACATCAACCTCACCGGTCCCATGCTGATGACCAAGGCGGTCGCACCGGTCATGAAGCGGCAGGGGAGCGGCCGGATCGTCAATATCTCCTCGGTGGCGGGACTAGGACCGACAGGTTCGTCGATCGCTTATGCCGTTTCCAAGGCAGGCTTGATCCATCTAACCAAGTGCATGGCCGTGGCGCTGGCGCCCGAGGTGCTGGTGAATTGCGTGGCGCCTGGCCTGCTCGAGGGAACGCGCGCCACTGCCAACCTGCGGCCCGAACAGGTCGAGACCGGGCGGCGCCTGTCGCTGCTGGGAAAGGCAGCGGACAAGGATGATGTCGCCGACCAGGTCGTCACCATGTGCCGCACCAATACGACGACCGGCCAGACCCTGGTGATCGATTCCGGCCGCACATTCCACTGAGGTGGGCCACTGAGAGGCGTGGCGGCTATCGCTTGCGTTCGAGGAACATACGATCGGTCTCGGACGCGAGCACGCCACCCAGCAGCAGGTGGCCTTTGTAGAAAGGTGCCGCTGCGACGACGTCCTTGGCCGATATCGCGATCGGGTCCATGCCGGCCTTGCGCAGGCCGTCCGTATTCGTCGTGCCGAACACCACACCGCCGATGCCGGCGAAAACCATCGCCGTCATGCACATGGGGCAGGGTTCGCACGTCGTGTAGAGCACCAAAGCGTCCCAGCCCCGATTGCCGTGGCGGGCGATGTAGTCGTTCATGCAGACGATCTCGCCATGAAGCGTCGGATTCTCGCGGGTCTTGTTGACGCCCGAGGCCATCACCTCGTCGGTCTCCGGTCGCACGATGACCGCGCCGAAGGGGAAGTAGGGATTTTTCCGTCCCTGCTCGATGGCGAGCCTCATATAACGCTCGTGACGGTCCATCGAGATCGGCGGCAACGCTGCGCGTGCCGGCCGGGCGCCGGGAACGCAGGTCAATGCCACCATTGATCCCAGCAGCATGCGCTTGGAAATCATCTGCCCTCGCTCTTGTCCCGCGTTCCGCTAGTCCCGTGTCGCCGGCAACACCAGGCTGGAGAAGATCGCCTCGGGAATGACGAACTGCTGGTATTCGCCGTAGTGGCCGGCATTGACCACGACGACGAGGTCGAGGCCGGGCACGATCCACATCCGCTGGCCGCCGTAGCCCATGGCGCCAGCCCAGGCGAGATCGCGGCCGCGCAGGAAGGACCGGCCAAGCCACCAATGATAGCCGTAGTAATAAAGATCCTTGGCGTTGAGGCGAGGCTGGATGGACTCAGCGGCCCATTTCACCGGCAACACACGCTTTCCGTTCCAGGTGCCGTCGCTCAGCAGAAGCTGGCCGAGTTTGGCGGTGTCGCGCGCCGTGAGACGTAGGCCCCAGGCGGAGAACTGGCTGCTGCCCTGCATCTTGAGCCATTCGAAATCGCGGATCTCGAGCGGGGTGAACAGTTTCTCGCGGGCGTAGTCGTCGAGCGCGCGCCCGGTGGTCTTGGCCAGTGCTGCCATGAGAAGGGCCGTGCTGCCGCCGCTATAGAGGAAGTACTTGCCCGCGGGCCCCCACATCGGCTGTTCGAGAATGAAGCGCGTGGGATCGGCCGATGCATTCAGGAGGTTGGCGCTGTTGGTCGGATTTTCATAGGCGATCTGCTCGTTCCAGGCCATCCCGGACGACATGGTAAGCACCTGCCGCCAGGTGATGGCCGCCTTCGCGGGCGTGCGCAGCGCGGCATATTCGGGAAACGAGTCCATGACCGGCGCGTCGAGCGACGGGAACTTGCCCTCGCCGACGGCGATGCCGACCAGGAGCGACACGACGCCGTCGGTCATGGCGCGAAGGTCGTGCTTCACGCTGGGCGCGAACCGCACCATGCCGGCCGGCTGGAGACCACGTTGGTCATTGCCGCTGTAGTAGCGCTCGGCGACGAGTTTGCCGTGCCGCGCGACGATGACGGCATGGATGTTCGGCTGGGGAAGGTGCCCGATGAACGCATCGAGACTGCACAGGGCGTCGCGGTCGATGCCCACCTCGGCCGCCGAACCGATGGTCCATCCGTCCTTCAGAGCTTCCGGAGTCGGGCAATTGGGGGAGGTCTGCGCATTGGCGGAGACCGAAAAGAGGACAAGCGCGAAAAGCGACGCAAAGTATCTGATCATCACCTGCAGAGTAGCGTCGATGCGCATCTACTGCTATGGCCGCATGACGCCGCAGGCGTTAACCTTCTGCCATTGGAGGTCGCAGCGATGCCGGATCAGACGATCTATCAGAGGCCACGCCGGCCGGACCGCGCCGGCGAGACGGTGGTGACCAGCACCTGCGGGCACAATTGCGGCGGGCGGTGCGTGGTGAACGCGCATGTCGTCGAGGACCGCATCGTCAAGATCTCGACCGATCCCGCGCGCTGGCAGCCTGAGCTGCCGCCGCTCCATGCCTGCGCCCGCGGCGTGGGCCAGATCGAGCGGGTCTATCACCCGGACCGGCTGAAATTTCCCATGCGGCGCACGGGGCCGCGCGGTTCGGGGCAGTTCGAGCGCATCTCGTGGGACGAGGCGCTCGACCATGTGGCGCGCGAGATGCTGCGTATCCGGCGCGAGCACGGCAATGCCGCGATCCTGAACGCGTCACGCTCGGGCAGCCTTTCGATGCTGCACGGCGGCGGTGTCACCAAGCGCTTCCTCTACAAGTTCGGCGGCTGCACCGATCTCTGGTCGAACATGTCGGCGGAAGCCGAGGTCTTTGCCGTGCACATGACCTTCGGCGCCAAGGCCGACTACAAGAGCTCGGGCCGCGAGCCGACTGACTTCGTGAACTCGAAGCTGATCCTGATGTGGGGCTGGAGCCCGGCCGACGGTACCTTCGGCACCGGCACGCTGCCGTATCTCAAGGAGGCGAAGAAGAGGGGCGTGCGCATCGTTTGCGTCGATCCGCGCCGCACGCGCACCAGCGTATCGCTGGCCGACGAGCACATCTTCATCAAGCCCTCGACCGATGCCGCCGCGCTGATCGCCATGGCCTATGTGATCGTGAGCGAAGGGCTGCACGACCAGGCCTATTGCGATCGCCATGTGCTGGGCTTCAACGAGGCGCATCTGCCGTCTGATGCTCCGGCCGGCGCGTCGTATCGCTCCTACCTGATGGGCGAGAGCGACGGTGTGCCCAAGACACCGGAATGGGCCGAGGCGCGCTGCGGTATTCCGGCCGAGACGATCCGGCGGCTGGCGATCGAGTTCGCCACGACCAAACCTGCGGCGTTGCAGTGCGGCTATGCGCCCGGCCGCACGGCGTTCGGCGAGCAGTTCCATCGGGCCGCCTATGCGCTCGCGGCCATCACCGGCAATGTCG
Organism: Alphaproteobacteria bacterium; assembly: GCA_017308235.1. Lineage (GTDB taxonomy): Bacteria > Pseudomonadota > Alphaproteobacteria > Reyranellales > Reyranellaceae > Reyranella. Next base: position 231,896 of record JAFKFL010000008.1, read on the forward strand.
GTGTCGTGGGCGGGAACTCGGGCGTCAGCAACGGCGCCACCGGCCGCAGCGGGATCAGGAGCCTGCCGCCCGGTAACAATCCGATCGACGCCAAGGTCTCGACGCCGCTGCTGGCCGATCTCCTGGCGCGTGGCCGCGCTGGCGGCTATCCGGCCGACATCAAGATGATCTACTCGGCGGGCGGCGATCTCTTCAACCAATGCCCCAACGCCAACAAGATGGCGAAATCCCTCGAGGGCGTGGAGCTGATCGTGGTGCAGGACCATTTCCTGACGCCGACCGCACGTCATGCCGACGTCCTGCTGCCGGCGACCACCTTCTGGGAGCGCAATGACGTGCACACGCCGTGGGCCGGCGCGGGGCACTATGCGATCTACATGAAGCAGGCGATACAGCCGATGTACGAATGCCGCAACGACATCGACATCTTCGCCGATCTGGCGCAACGGGTCGGTATCAACGACTACAACGACCGCAGCGAGGAGGAGTGGCTGCGCGAGCTTACCCGCGACGCGGTCGGCGATTTCGAGGCCTTTGCCGAGAATGGTGTCGCGCGATTCGCAGCGCCGCAAGATGCCGTCGCCTTCGCTGCGCAGATCCGCGATCCCGAGCACCACAAATTCTCAACGCCCTCGGGCAAGATAGAGATCTACTCGATGGCCCTCGCGGCCAAGCCCGATCCCTACGGCCTTGGCCGCATCTCGCCGATCCCGACCTGGATCGATCCAGTCTCGCCCGAGCCGCGCTACCCGCTGATGCTTTGCAGCCCCAAGTCGCGGGCGCGCACGCATTCGATCCATGGCAACCAGCCCCTGCTGGCGCGGGTCGATCGCGACGACGTCTGGATGAACCCCACCGACGCCAAGGCCCGCGGCATCGTCGACGGGCACCAAGTGCGGGTGTTCAACGATCGCGGCTCGACGTTGCTCCCGGTCAAGGTGACCTCTCGCATCGCGCCCGGTGTCGTTTCGATCAAGGAAGGCGCCTGGTTCACCCCCGACCCCGAGGGGCGCGACACGCACGGCTGCGCAAATGCGCTGACCGATGATCGCTCGGCGCCTTGCGGCGCCACGACCTACAACACCAATCTCGTCGAGGTCGAACGCGCGGCCTGACACGAGGAGGAGGCCCGGCCATGCCCATCACCATCGATCGCGTCGACCACATCGTGCTCAACTGCCGTGATGTGGAGACCACGGTCGCCTGGTACCAGCGGGTGCTGGGCATGACGCGCGAGGAGTTCGGCGACTACAAGCACACGGCGCTGAAGTTCGGCCGGCAGAAGTTCAATGTCCGGCCGAGCGGCAAGAAGGACTGGTGGTCGGTGAAGAACGATGGCCCGGGGGCGCTCGATCTCTGTTTCATCACCCGGCAGTCACCCGAGGAGGTGGTGGCGCACCTCAAGGACTGCGGGGTGAAGATCGAGCATGGGCCTTCCCAGCAGACCGGTGCCCTGGGGCCGATGACCTCGGTCTATTGCTACGATCCGGACGGCAATCTGGTCGAAATCGCGAGCTATCCCGGCGGCTCTTGATGCTCACCGGCGGCGCCTGGCGCTAGCTGGTGCGGCGCCAGACAAGCGCGAGGCCCCAGGCGCGCCACAGTCGCGCCCTCAGGCCGTTGAACCGACCCGTGGTCAGCCGCTGATCACGCCGCCGTGCCAGGATGTCCTCGAACAGGGGGACGATGTTGTCGTCGTGAATGTGGTCGTAATTGGCCATGTTGGTCTCCGGGGAGAGACGGAACGCAAAACGCAGGGTGCTTCTTTCTTATTATTGTACGAAGCGCGCGAGTGATCTTTGAGGCACGCGCCGATTCGTCGTTCACTTCCTGCGCCGGTGTGGCGAAGCGGCAACAGTCAACGACAGGCAGACAGTGGCCAGATTGTGACGGCGATCGATTTGATCGTGGTTTCGGCCGGAAGGTGCAGGCCATGCAGCAGGAGCAGGATGAGGAGTCCGGCTACCAGGACATACGAGAGCTTGAGCGCAGGCGCGGGGACGCCGGCCAAAGCGGTCGAGGAGATCGCGCCACCGACGCCGACCATGCCGCCCGCCAGCACCTCCGGCATCGAATGCGCGCCAAGCCGTATCCGCGTAGCGCCAAATACGACCGCGCACAAAAGGGCGACGGCGAACGTACAGCCAAGCAGCCAGTATCTGTTGCGGGTTACGGTGCGCAGGGCGATGCCCGCCAGTCCCCCGTAGACGACCGCAGCAGCGGCGGTATGGCCGCTCGGGCTCTCAAGGCGCAGGTCGGAGATCAGGTGGCCGCAAGCGAGGAAGGCGAGCTTCAGCAGCAGCACCACACCAAGCGTGGCACTGACCGCGACTGTCCAGGCGAGCGCACCGCGCCGCCATCCCGATATCAGGAAGATCAGAGCGACGGTCGCTGCCAAGGGTAGGATGACGGCCTGATCGCCGAAATCGGTTAGGAACCGCAGATAGTGCATTTGTCCTGGGGAGCACCGCCGGAAAGAGCGCGGACAATAGCGGAGTGGTACGTCCAACCAAGGACAAAGGCGTGACCAGACTGCGACAAAGCCCGGCACGCGCTGCGGCGGACAGAGCTAGGGCTTTGACCGGTCGGCGCCCAGGTCGCTTTCCTCGGTGTCGGATTCCCGCATCAGGTTTCGCCTGAGCTCGCGCCAAGCGGCCGCCGTCACCTCGTAGGGCATGGTAATCGGCCCGTCGTCGGACCAAGCGGGCCTCGGCGGCACGGGAACGTCGCGGCGTTCCACATATCCCGACCGCTGCAGTGCTTCGAACCATCGCTGGCGCGTTGTCATCGGCGGCACGTCGATCCGGCGCAAGCCGCGCACGAACTGGGTCGTGAGGAAGCCCTGTTGCTCCGGCGATAGCCGATCGAAGGTGCAACCAAGGCCCGGCGCCACGGTGCGTCGAACAATCCAGGGAATGAGGGACACCAGAGCCAGCGCGGCCGTGGCGAGGACCAACGCCACCAGGAACGTGTTGCTTGCCGCCATCCAGTGCACGAAGGCCGACCAAAGCTTGCCTGCGGCCTGTTCTACTTCCTTGCGCCAGCGCAGCAGACTCGCCAGGGCAAGCGCCATGGCCAGCGCACCCCAGATCGAGCCACGTGTCAGCCTTTGCCTCACGGCCGCGTCCCCCAAAACGTCGATTGGCCGTTACCCAGGCAGTTATCTAAGGACTGCCGCCACCTGCTTGTCCAGCGTCGCAGGGTCGCCCTTGTTATTGGTCACGGCCGAGCGTCAGGCGTCGATCTCGATCGCATGAGAGGGCTCGTCCACCCCAGGCGCGATATTGGCATCCTCTTCGGATTCGCCCTGCGTGAATTGGATAGGCTTAAGATTAGCGGCTGTTGGCCCGCACCATGTCGGCGCACTTTTCGCCGATCATGATCGAAGGGGCGTTGGTGTTGCCGGCGACGATCGACGGCATGATCGAGGCATCGGCGACGCGGAGATTGCCGATGCCATGGACGCGAAGCTGCGGGTCGACAACGGCATCGACTTCCCGGCCCATCCGGCAGGTGCCGACCGGATGCAAGTTGGAAACGCCGCGGGCGCGTATATCGGCCTTGAGGTCGGCTTCGCTGGCGACATTGGGGCCGGGCAGGATTTCCTCGACGACGAAAGGTTTGAGCGCCGGCTGTCGCGCGATCTCGCGGCAGATGCGCATGCCTTCGATCAGCGCCTGGAAATCATAGGGGCTCTTCAGGAAATTGAAACGGATCTCCGGAGCGACGAGCGGATCGGCCGACTTCAGTCGTACCGTGCCACGTCCGTCGGGTTTGAGGTGAACGGGGCTGAGGCCAAAGGCGGAGAAGGGCTGCGGTACGACGCCGTCGCGGTTCCGCTCCTTTATAGCCCAGGCGAACATGTTGATCTGCAGGTCCGGCCGCTCCAGTCGCCTGTCACTCCGGATCAACGCGCCCACGTAGAGGCCCATGCTGGCGAGCGGACCTGTCTGGCCAAAGGCATATTGCACAGCCGCCTTGATCCGATGGGTGAGGCTGTTCGCAAGGTCGTTCATGGTGACTGGCTGCGCACAGCGGTAGGCGACGTAAGTGTTGAAGTGATCGTGCAAGTGGCTGCCGACGCCTGGCATGTCGCGAACGACCTCGATGCCGTGCTGCTTCAGATGCGCGGCGGGGCCGAGGCCCGACAGCATCAGAAGCTGCGGCGATCCATAGACGCCACCCGAGACGATCACCTCGCGTCTGGCCTTCGCGCGCATGAGGCCGTCCGGCGTCCGATATTCGACGCCGACCGCGCGGCCATTTTCGATCAGCACGCGCGTGGCATGGGCGCGAGTTGCGATCGTGAGGTTCTTGCGCTGGCGCGCGCCGCCGAGATAGGCGCGCGCGCTCGACCAGCGGCGCGCCTTGTTGATGGTGGTTTGGTAGTAGCCCACGCCTTCTTGGTTGGCGCCGTTGAAGTCGGGGTTGGCCGGAATACCGGCCTCTACCGCGGCGTCGTGCATCGCGCGGGCGAGAGTGGGCTGCCAGCGGTGGTCGCTCACTTTCAGCGGCCCGCCGGCGCCGTGGAAATCGTCGGCGCCGCGCACATTGTCCTCGGCACGCTTGAAGTAGGGCAGGACCGAGTCGTAGTCCCAGCCTTCGCAGCCGCGCTGGCGCCACTCGTCATAGTCGGCGGCGTTGCCGCGCATATAGACCATGCCGTTGATCGAGCTGGTGCCGCCCAACACCTTGCCGCGCGGCTGATACATGATGCGGTTGTTGAGCTCGGGCTCGGGCTCCGAGTCGAACATCCAGTTCACGTGCGGGTTATTGAAGGTTTTGTGATAGCCGAGCGGAATGTGGATCCAGGGATAGGTGTCGCGCGGCCCGGCTTCGAGCAGCAGCACGCGATGGCGCCCGTCCTCGCTCAGCCGTCCGGCGACAGCACAACCCGCGGAACCTGCACCGGTGACGATGAAATCATACGCATCATCCATCCGAAGGAGCGTAGGAGGATCGGATTTTGATTCCAGTGCAGTGCGCGAGTAGGGCGCGAAGGGCGAAATTTCGGGGATGCCCGGGAAGCGGCTTTGATCAAAATAGTAGTAACTAAAGTAAACGCCCTCAAAATATTGGGAGAGCGCATCCATCGTTCGGCAGAAATCCTAAAATATATAAGCCTCCCGGGCTTCGTCCCCCGAATGTGGAACGTCTCGCCGAACGCCCTGACAATGACCACATCTCGCACTTGCGTCAAGGACTTTGACCACAGAAATGTCACAGCGGTCACAATGGTCACAGCATCAGAAGATGCGCAATTACGGGCTTAAATCGGTCAAACGAATAAACGTGAGTCTTGTTTGAGTTGCTTGAATTCTTTCGAGTCTTGCATTAAGTTTTAATCATAACATGTTGATCTAAGACGCGGAATTTCGGTGGCTACCATTTGAGCATCTACGACTGAGTGTGCGTACTCGAAAAGCCCCGCCACCCCACCACACACCCTGGCGGGGCTTTTCTTTTTTGGCCTTGGGTCTGCCGGGATGAAACATCGGGCGTGGTAGAACGCGCGGCATGAAAACCAAGCTTCTCGGCCGCACCGGGCTTTCGGTCTCGGAACTCTGCTTCGGTACAATGTCGTTTGGCGGTGATGCCGACGAGGCCACGTCGTCGGCGATGTACAAGGCCTGTCGAGACGCGGGGATCAATTTCTTCGACTGCGCCGACGCTTATTCGAATGGGAAGTCGGAGCAGATTCTCGGCGGCCTGGTGAAGGGTCACCGGAACGAACTGGTGCTCACCACCAAATGCTTCAATCCGACAGGCCCGGATGCCAACGCCCGCGGCCTGTCGCGCCGGCACATCGCACAGGCGGTTGAAGCGAGTCTGAAACGCCTGCAGACCGATCGCGTCGACGTACTGTTCCTGCATCAATGGGATCAGCTCACGCCGATCGAGGAGTCCATGCGCGCGCTGGAGGATCTCGTCCGGGCAGGGAAGGTGGTCTATCCCGCCATCAGCAACTGGGCGGCGTGGCAGATCCAGCGGGCCGTGGACATCGAAGAGCACCACGGCTGGGCTCGCCTGCAGGTGCTGCAGCCCATGTACAATCTCGTAAAGCGTCAGGCCGAGGTTGAGATCCTGCCGATGGCCGAAACCAACGGCCTGGGCGTCATTCCCTACAGTCCGGGCGCTGCGGGCCTCCTCTCGGGCAAGTACTTCGGCCAGTCATCGGGCCGCCTGCGCACCAACAAGATGTACGAGACTCGCTATGGCGAACCCTGGATGTTCGAGGTGGCAGAGAGATACGTGGCCTTCTGCCAGCAGAAGGGCCTGCATCCCGTGAGCACCGCGATCGCCTGGGTCGGCACGCATCCTGCCGTAACGGCGCCCATCATCGGCGCGCGCAACGTCGAGCAGCTCAAGGACTCGTTGGCGGCGGTTGCGGTGAAAATGACGCCCGAGCTGCGCGCCGAGATCGCTGATCTTTCCCGCACGCCGCCGCCTGCCACCGATCGCTCCGAAGAGCAGAAGATTCAGGACCGCGCGCTTCCTGCGCGCTGAGGGCAAACCCTCAGGGCGTAGATGCGCGCGGTCCGACGGGACTAATGCCTTGGCGGGCGCGGCTTAATGATGTCGCCGCGACTGTCATAAACGTTGCCGTATTCATCAAGGATGAAGCTGTCGATCGTGCCCTTGTTGCGTTCGGGCATCATCGCCTGCTGTCGCTGAGCGTGCGCCGCGGTTGCGGTGGCATCGCCGGGGAGTGACGTCGCCCTGGTTTGCGCCATGGCGGCCGTTGCCGACAGCACCAGCGAGGCCGCGACGATTGCCGAAATTCTCACCATGACATCCTCCTCTCGAAGTGCAGGAGAAACGGGGTGCCGGCGGTGAAAGTTTCTATGTATTTTCTGTGTATTTCTGCGTGTTTGCCCCCGAGTCGCCGCAATTGGCTCCCAGCGGCGACCGGTGTATGAGCGCGCCTCAGATTGATGGGAGCGCATCATGTGGTTCGTCTTCGAGGCGGAGTATCAGATCGAAAATGGCCGGGCCAATTGGAACAAGCCTGCACCGGAGACCATTGCCTGGCATGGCCCGTTCGAATCAGCTGCCGAGGCCGACCGGGTCGTGCGTGGCCGCATGTGGGCCAACATCGACGTCTATTCCCACAAGGCGAGGGCCGTCGACCTGACCGTGAAAGAGTAGAGCTTTAAAACTTCAACGCATGGCTTTTTGTCTGCGCTTCGCCAGCCATCGCCGACGCAGGATTGCTACTTTGCATGCGCTTTCCGGATCTGCCGGAGAGTAGACCACCAGCCGCGTCCCGGGCGACAGCTCGACTTGGAACGTGTTCTGGTCGAGCGCCAACTCACCGACCGGCGCGACAGTGAATCTCTTCGGTCTTTCGTCGGGAAGATTGACGTCGTGCCGGGGCCGCCAGGCACGAAACTCGTCGCTCGCCGCATTCAACGCATCGATGATCTCGGCAAAGCGTGCATCGTCGCGGTCGCGACCGAACTGGACGCGAAATCGCGCGAGCATCCCTTTGGCGGCTTCCTCCCAGTTGGGAATCGTGGCGCGATGCGAGAGATCTGTGAACATCAGCCACAGCATGTTGCGCTCGTGCGCTGGCAGGTGGTCGAGGCTGCCGAAGATCGCCGAAAGGGAAGTGTTCCACGCCAGCACGTCGAAGGAAGGCGTGGCGAGATAGGCGGGGCCTTCGATCGACTCGAGCATGCGGCGAAGCGCCGGCGTGACGTCGGGCTGGCGGAATGAAGCCCTACTGGGTCTTCACGCAGTCGTATGCGGCCGTATTGCCGGTCTGGGAAACGAAGCGTGCAGCACGCCGCTTGTCGCGGCAGTAGCTCTCAGCCAGCGAGAAAGCCGCCTGCGTGTTCGTCGCGTTGGTCACCTGGACCGACACGGAGTTGCCAGTAATGGTCTCGCCGTTGGGGCCACGCGAGGTTTCGAGATTGCTTCCCGAGCAGCCGGCGACGAGAAGCGCAATGAGGAAAGTTCGCTTCATGGGGCAAAGCTTAGCGCCAATTGAGGCGGGATTATAGCCGGATGGTTCATACGCGATCGCAGACATCGACCCATTCGGCGCCGACAAGTGTGGCCATGCGTTCGGGACTGATGCGCATGGCGCTGTTGGTCGAGCCTGCGGCCGGCAGGACCTCGTCGAAAGCGCGCAGCGACACATCGCAGTAGATCGGCAACTGGGTTGCGAGCCCGAAAGGGCAGACGCCGCCCACCGGATGTCCGGTCAGCACGACGACTTCTTCGGCGCCCAACATGCTTGCCTTGCCACCTAGCACATCCTTCACTTTACGATTGTTCAAGCGAGCGTCGCCACATGTCACGACCAGGAGGCTGCGATCCTTGATCCGCAGCGACAGCGTCTTGGCGATCTGCGCCGGTGCTACGCCATGTCCGCGGGCGGCGAGCTCGACCGTCGCGCTGCTGCCGTCCAGTTCCAGGATCGCGATGTCAGGTGCGTGAAGGGCGAGGAAGGCGCGCACGGTCTCAACGGTCATTGTCGATGCAACTCGGCTTTTGAAAAGAGGGCCGACTATGATCGATCGATTCCGGATCCGCCACGCTCATGGAACCGCAAGGCGAGTGCAGCGAGCGCCGGAACGGCCGCTCCGCTTGAATGGCGAAAGGCCAGGCTCTAGCTTCGCCGCCGACCACACGGAGGAAATTCATGCCCACGATCGACGTCCAGGTTCATTGCTACGAACGCAATCATCCGGGTCGCCCCTGGCATGAGGTTCTCGCTGGGCCGCCGGAAGTGACCGGCGCCGACATGATCAAGGCGATGGATGAGGTCGGAGTCGACGGCGCGCTGCTGGTGTCGGTCTTCACCATGTATCGCTGGGATGCAAGCTATGCCCTTGCCGTGCAGAAGGCGCATCCGGGCCGCTTCGGCGTCATCAAGCCGGTCGATCCCGGCGATCCCAAGGTCGCCGACACGATCGCCGAATGGGCGGCAATCGACGGTACGGTCGCGATCCGCATCATGATGCGGCCCGACGTATCGACCGATGCCGCCGATCCCGGCATCAACCGCGTGCTGGCTGCCGCGGCGAAGCACGACCTGCCGGTCAACCTGCTGTGCACGGGACGGCTGGAGCAGGTCGCGCAGTTGGCCGCGCGCAATCCCAATACGCAGATCGTGATCGATCATCTGGGGCTGCAACAGCCGTTCTCGCCGCCGGCACCGCCGCAGCCGTGGGCGGACTTGCCCAAGCTCCTGGCGCTCGGCACCCACAAGAACATCGCGGTGAAGATCTCGGGCGCCTGCACGCTCTCGCACCAGCCGTTTCCCTACAAGGACATCTGGGACCCGCTGGCGCGGATCTTCGACAGCTTCGGCCTCGATCGCTGCCTGTGGGGCACCGACTGGACGCGTGCCGTGGAACTGCTCACCTACAAGCAGGGGGTCGAGTCGTTTCGCGTCACCGACCGTCTGTCTGACAGCGACCGGAGCATGCTGATGGGCGGCGCCCTGCAAAAGATCTACGGCTGGGCGCCGAACAAGCGCTGAGGCATGCTCGTGCTCTCCTGAGTGAGGGCCCATGCCGCGTCGTCTTCCACCGCTCTCGTCGCTTCGCTTCTTCGAAGCGGCCGGGCGTCTGCGCAGCTTCAAGCTGGCGGCCGCCGAGTTGAACGTAACGCCGAGCGCCGTGAGTCACGGCATCGTGGGCCTCGAGGAGACGCTCGGAACGCCGTTGTTCGTGCGCATGCCACGCGGCCTTTCGCTCACCCATGCCGGCGCGGACTATCTCACCTATGTGAGCGAGGCGCTGTCGCTGATCGCAATCGGCACGCAACGCCTGCCGCGCCGCCAGGGTCGGCGGGCTATCGCCGTGAGTTGCGCGCCGGCCTTTGCTTCGCGCTGGCTGCTGCCCCGGCTCAAAGGCTTTACCGACCGCTGGCCCGCGATCAGCGTCACGATCGATACCTCGCGCCTGCATGTCGGCTTCCCGGTCGATGGCTTCGATTTCGCGATCCGCATGAGCCGCGCGCCGGTGGGCGGTCTTGCCTGGACGCGGCTGCTCAGCGAGCGGTTGGTGCCGGTGTGCAGCCCGGCCTATCGCAAGTCGTTGCTGGACGCGAAAGGCAACGTTGACCTTCATCGTGCGACGCTGATCCACGTTACGCCGACCAGCGAGGGCTGGCAGACCTGGCTCAAGGCCAACGGGATCGACGACATCGATGTGAAGGGCGGTCTGCGCTTCGACACCTTCGATCTTGCCTTTGCGGCGGCGATCGCGGGTCTCGGCGCGGTGCTGGGCCGGCGGCCGTTCGTCGATCGCGATCTGGAGAGCGGCGAGCTTGTGGCGTTGAGTGACGAGACGCTGCCGGCGGAGACCAACCATTGGCTGGTCAGCGCCGGGGGCGCCGACCGCCGGCCCGACTTGCGCGATTTCAAGCATTGGCTGATCGCGGAAGCTCAAACCAACTGACGTCTTTCGCCTACGCCACCGGATGAAGATCGTTCACCTGGCGGCGACAGCTTCTCTTTTGCTCTTCCGGCCGGCTGTTCCCATTGTCCCGCCATCCGAAGGATGGGTGTCATGTCGACGGTCGAGAGTGTCGGTTCTGCGTCTTCTTCCCGGCGAGCAGTCCTGGTGGTGCTGGCCGGCGCGCTGATCCTGAGCGCTGCCATGGGGATCAGGCAGACCTTCGGCCTGTACCTCGATCCTTTTGCCCTGGAGCGCGGCGTACCGGTCGGGATGCTGGCCCTGGCGATCGCCTTGCACAATCTTGTCTGGGGCCTGACGCAGCCGTTCGTCGGCGCAGTGGCGGATCGATATGGTGCAGCGCCGGTCGTGGCGGCCGGTGCGGTCGCCTACGCCGCCGGCTTGGGCGTTGCCGCAATCACGTCGTCCGGCGTCGTGCTGGTGCTGGGCATGGGGCTCCTGGTCGGGCTTGGCATGAGCGGCACTACTTTCGGCGTCGTCCTGACCGCGATCGGCCGCTCGGCGTCGCCCGAAAAGCGCAGCCTCGCCATGGGCCTTGCGGGGGCGGGCGGCTCGCTGGGGCAAGTTGCGCTGGTGCCGATCACGCAGATGGGGATCGAAGGCTGGGGATTGGCCGCATCGCTATCGGCGCTCGCGATCCTGATGCTGGTCGTGGTGCCTTTGGGCCTTCTGCTGGATCGGCGCGATCAGGCGACCACGGCTGTCGAAGAACTCCGGACGCCGCCGCTCGGGGACATCCTGGCCCAGGCCGTCCGCCATCCCGGCTATCGGCTGCTGACGATCGGCTTTTTCACCTGTGGCTTTCAGCTCGCCTTCATCGCGACCTACCTGCCGGGATATCTGTCGCTTTGCCATATGCCCATCGGCCTTGGCGCGACAGCCCTCGCGCTGATCGGGTTGTTCAACATGATCGGAAGCTGGGCCTGCGGCTGGCTGGGCGGCCGGTTTCGGCAGCAGTACGTGCTGGGATGGCTCTATCTCGTCCGGGGCGTCGCTATTGCGGCATTCTTTCTCCTGCCCAAGAACGATCTTTCCGTTGTCCTGTTTGCCGCTGTGATGGGCCTGACATGGCTCGGTACGGTGCCGCTCACCAGCGGCTGGGTGGCGAAGGTATTCGGCACCGGCCACCTCGGGACGCTGTTCGGCGTTTGCTTCCTGAGCCACCAGATCGGGTCGTTCCTGGGTGCCTGGCTGGGCGGCTTCGTGTACGAGCTGACAGGCTCGTACAACATCATCTGGGGGCTTACGGCCGCTTCGGGCGCTATAGCAGCCCTTCTTCACTTCCCGATCAAAGACTTATCGCCAAATCCTCCAGTTCCAGTACGTCTTTGAGCGCTAAGTATGCTACACTCCTACTGTAAAACAGGCGGGGGTTGATAATGCAAATAGCGGTTCCACTCGAGGCAGGTGCTCGTGTGGACGGCAGGGCGGCAGAGCGCGTACCAACGAAAGTGGTCATGGCGACCGTCGCCGGCAATGCGATCGAATTTTTTGATTTCATCACTTATGCCTATTTTGCTGTCTACATCGGACAAACCTTTTTCCCGGCCAACACCGAGTTCATGAGCCTGCTGCTGTCAGTAGGCGTGTTCGGCGTGGGTTTTGTATTCAGGCCGTTGGGCGGAGTCATCATCGGCGCCTATGCCGACCGGGTCGGCCGCAAGCCCGCGATGCTGCTCACCATCGTTCTCATTACCTTGGGCACGCTCGCGCTTGCGCTCACGCCGTCCTATGCTTCGATCGGCATCGCGGCACCCATCATCGTCGTGGTCTGCCGTCTCGTGCAGGGCCTGGCGCTCGGGGGAGAGGTCGGGCCGGCGAGCGTTTTCCTGGTCGAGATCGCGCCAGAGGGCAAGCGCGGCTTATATTCGAGCTGGCAACTCGCGAGCCAGGGATTGGCTTCCCTGACCGCCGGCGGATGCGGGATGCTGTTGTCCTACATAATGTCGCCGGCCGATCTGGCGGCGTGGGGATGGCGCGTCCCCTTTGTGCTCTGCCTCGCCCTGATTCCCGTGGCGCTCTATCTGCGGAGCTCCATGCCGGAGACCTTGCGGGCGCCCCGAAAGACCGCTGCCGCCCCGCAAGGCGAGCGCGTCAGGGTCTGGGAGCACAGTGGCTTCATCCTGATTGCCATCCTGCTCATCATGGGCGCCACGGTCTCGACCTACGCTGCCAACTACATGACGACCTACGCCATCGCCACGCTGCGCTTCCCACCGTCGACGGCGCTCGCCGCGACGGTGATTGCGGGCATATCCACTTTCCTGTTCGCTTTGTTGGGCGGGTGGCTGGCCGATCGGTACGGACGGCGCATGGTGATGATTTTGCCGCGGCTTCTGCTGACGGTCGTGACCTTGCCGCTGTTTCTGATGATCGGCCAATGGCCGGGCGTCACGACGCTCTATGCGACGACAATCGCGCTGAGCGGTCTGACGGCCATCAGCGCCACCGCGGCACTCGTGGCGATTCCCGAGTTGCTGCCGCGGTCGATCCGGACCACGGGCCTCGCGATCGCCTATGCCGTCGGCGTCGCGCTGTTCGGGGGCAGCACCCAGTTCATCATCACCTGGCTGCTGAAGGTGACGAACAACAATCCCAGCGCGCCGGCTTGGTACATCACGGCGGCCAGCCTCATCTCTCTCATTGCCATGTTCGCCGTGCCCGAAAGCCGCGACCGGAAACTCGAGAGATGAAGCTTGAGCGCAATCGCCGCTAGGCGGCGGCCTTGCGTTCGCCACCCCAGCGGTAGCCGAACGAAGGATAGTTTTCGATCTCACCGAAGTTCGAATCGATCATGCGGAACTTGTTGCGGATCCGCTTGATGGTCGAACGCACGTTGGTGCGATAGCCGTGCTCACCGCTGCCCGCGATGAAGCCGACGTGGTGCATGCAGTCGTACACCGCGCGATAGCTCACATGGTCGCCGATGCGCGAGGCGAGCAGACGAACGACGTTGAATTCCGTCAAAGTGAGATTGACGTCGGCACCGTTCCAGAAGGCGCGGCTGATGCGCGGCTTCAACTGCAGCTTGCCGCAGTGCATGGTCTCGTCGACCGCCAATTCGGCCGGCCGCTTGGAGGACTCGACGATCAGGCGCACCCGGCGAGCCAGGATCGGCATGCCGCGGGCTTTGTCGACGAAATCCAGGGCGCCATGGTCGAGCGCCGCGCTTTCGAGGTTGGGAGTCGAGCGGCCAGTCAGGAAGACCACCGGAAGACGGACGCCCTCACGGCGCAGCCGCGGCACCAGTTCGATGCCGGTCATTTCCGGCATGTTCCAGTCCAGCACGATCACGTCGGCTGAAACGCCGTCGCTCACGGCCGCCAGAAGGGCCGCTCCGTCGCGATAGCTCGTGACGGCAAAGCCAAGATCTTCGAGTTCGGTCGAGGCCGCCTCGCGGAAGTCGTCGTCATCATCGACGAAAATCAGACGAATTTGACTGTTGTTCGTGTCCCCAGACACGGACCCATGAATTTTCGCAGGCCCCACCTGGCCCGAAATCTGCAACATTTTCCCTCCACAAATTTGTGGAGAGTCCCCCAATACCCCTACGGAAGTCTCCCCACACACCCAAGGCGGAGCATATGCCAAATGCCATGTGATCAAGAAGGGCTGGGGCTGCAAACCGCAAATTGGTCACAACCGGTCACTGCCCAATTTTGAGCGTGTGCAGCCGAGGCTAGAGGGCCTTTAAAGCCTCCTGCACTTCATCGACATGGCCGGAGACTTTGACCTTGCGCCATGCCTTGCGGACGACGCCGTCCTTGTCGATCAGGAAGGTCGCCCGGTCGATGCCCATGTACTTGCGGCCGTACAAGCTCTTCTCGATCCACGTGCCGTATTTCTCGCAAATCTTGCCGTCCTCGTCGGACACCAGAGGAAACGGCAGCTTGTACTTGGCCTTGAACTTGTCGTGGCGGGCGACGCTGTCCTTACTCACCCCGACCACCTGCACCTTCAGCTTCTTGAAGTCCGGTGCGGCATCGCGAAAACCACACGCTTCCGTTGTGCAACCCGGCGTATCGTCCTTGGGATAGAAGTAGAGTACCACCGGCTTGCCGCGCAGATCGGAGAGCTTGAGCTTGCCGCCGCCATCGGTCGGGGCGGAGAAATCCGGGGCCTTCTTGCCCTCCAGCTTGTCGTCGCTCATCCCTCGCTCCTTCGCTCCCGCCGCGGCTGCCATTCAGAGAGCCGAGCCGGCTCTTCGATCAGGCGCCGGTATATAGCATGTGCCGTCTCGGTTTCACCGGCGAGGCGCACGCGCAGCGTATCGAAATCGGCGGCGCCCTCGGTCTCCGCGATGAGCCGCCGCTGCCCCTCCGGTGCCTTCGCTTCGTCGAATGACGATTCGTCGGTATTGAGCGTCAACCGCAACAGGCTCTGCACGTCGGACAGCAGCCGCCGCGTGGCAACGAGCCGCTCGGCATCGTCGCGATCAACGAAGCCAGCTTCCGCCGCACGGCGCAGCATCTCGCCAGGATGGGGATCGAGGATGTCGGGCCGCGCTGCCGCATGGCGAAGCGCGAGGTACTGGGCCACGAAGTCGATATCGAACAAGCCGCCGGGTAGATGTTTGAAGTCCCATGCTGTCTTGGGCGGTGCGTGCTGCGCGATGCGGTCACGCATATCGGCGACGTCGCGCACCAGGGCGGCGGGATCGCGCGGCCGGCAGAGGGTGGTCCTCACGATGTCCGCCAGACGGTGCGCGAGGGCGGCCGGCCCGTGGATCACACGGGCGCGCGTCAACGCCATGTGCTCCCAGGTCCACGCCGACTGGGCATGGTAGGTCTCGAAGCCTTCGAGCGAGTTGGCGAGTGGTCCGGCGCGGCCCGATGGCCGAAGGCGCATGTCCACTTCGTAGAGCGCGCCTTCATTGGTGAGCGCGGTGAGCGCCGTCACGATCTTGGCACTGAGGCGCGTGTAGTACTGGATGGGCGGTAGCGGTTGGTCGCCGTCGGAGGCCTCGAGGTCGGCTGGAACGTCATAGACGAAGATCAGGTCGAGGTCGGAGGTCGCCGACATCTCGCGGCTGCCGAGCTTGCCCAGTCCCAGAACCGCCAGGCGTTGGCCGCGGAAACCGCCATGAGTTGCGGCAAAGCTTTGCTCGACGCGGTCGCAGAGGGCGGAGATCGTGGCCTCGGCGATATCGGCGTAGGCGACACCGGCATCGGCCGGCGGCACGATGCGCTTGAGCTGCTGTACGCCGACCTGGAAGCGTCGGTCGTTGGCCCAGCGTCGCGCGACATCGAGGATATCCTGCTCGGTCTCGGCCGTTGCCAGGACAGCGGCAAGATCGGCGGCCATGGCGGGTGCCGTCGGCAGAGGCGTGTAGAAGCTGCCTGAGAGTACCGAGTCGAGGAGGAGCGTGCGCCGTGCGAGCTGGGCTGCGAGCCCGGGGGCGCTGCCCATCACGGCCGCGACCAGCTCGAGCAACGCGGGATTGGACTTGAACAGGGAGAAGAGCTGCACGCCTGCCGGCAGATTGCCGAGGAAAAGGTCGAAATTGAGCAGCGCCTGATCCGGTGCGGCGGTGTCGCCGAGAGCCTTGAGCAATGCCGGCATGAGCTCGGTAAGCAGCTCGCGGGCTCGCGCCGAGCGGGTGGAGCGATATCGGCCATGATGCCAGCGCCGCACGATGCCGGCCGCGGCCGATGGATCGCGAAAGCCGAGCGCGCGCAGCGTCTCCAGTGTGCCAGGATCATCCTCGGTGCCGGTGAAGACGAGGTTGCCGCCGGGGCCGGCGAGGCTCGGCGCCTCCTCGAAAAGGCGCGCATAGTGGCTTTCCACGCAGCGCAGCCGCGCCAGCAATTCCTTCTCGAAAATGGCGCGGTCGGAAAAGCCCAGGAACGTCGCGATCGCGGCGAGGCCGGCGTCATCCGCCGGCAGGCTGTGGGTCTGTCGGTCGTCGACCATCTGCAGGCGATGCTCGATCCGACGGAGGAAGCTGTAGGCTTCGACCAGATCTTCGGCCGCATCGGCGATCACGTGGCCTGCATCGGCGAGCGCTCGCAGCGTCTCGCAGGTCCCCCGCAGCCGCAGTGCCGGGTTGCGGCCGCCGAAGATCAACTGCTGCGTCTGGGCGAAGAACTCGATCTCGCGGATGCCGCCGCGGCCGAGTTTCACATTGTGGCCCGGCACGCCGACGGCGCCGACGCCGCGATGGGCGTCGATCTGCCGCTTGATCGAGTGAATGTCGTGGATGGCGGCAAAATCGAGATGGCGGCGCCAGATGTAAGGCCGCAGCTCGGCCAGGAACGCGGCGCCGACCGAGCGGTTACCGGCGATGGGGTGTGCCTTGATCATCGCCGCGCGTTCCCAGTTCTGCCCAACGCTCTCGTAATAGAGCTCGGCTGCCTGGACCGACATCGCCAGCGGCGTCGAGCCGGGATCGGGCCGCAGACGCAGGTCGGTGCGGAAGATATAGCCGTCGGCAGACGTCTCCGACAGAAGCTGGACCAGCAGCCGGGCGGCGCGAACGAATTGCTGGGGGACTTGTTCGTTCTCTGCCAGCGCCGGCGCGTCGCGGTCGTAGAGCAGGATCAGATCGATATCGCTTGAATAGTTGAGCTCGCCCGCGCCAAGCTTGCCCACGCCGAGCGCCGTGAACGCCGCGGCATCGGGATCGCCGTTGATCGCGAGCTGGTTGTTACGGCCAAGTTGCAGCAGGATCGCGTCGACCAGGGCATCGAGCGCGCCGCTGGCGAAGGCGCTGAGCGCGCCCGTTATTCTTTCGAGAGGCCAGACTCCGGCGATGTCGGCGGCTGCGACCGCTAGCGCGACATGCCGCTTGAGGCGGCGCAGGGCGGTGGCGACTTCGCCGGGATCGGCGCCGTCGCGGGCGCGATGGCGCACGGACTTCAAAGCGTCATCAAGGGCGGCAAACGACGCGTCGGGGCCGTGGCGCCACAGATCGGCCATGAAAGCCGGGTCTTTTAGCGCCGTCTCGGTGAGGTAGGGGCTATTGCCGAACAGCGCGTCGAGGAGCGCGACGGCCTCCGGTTCCGCAGGTCTTTCTGCCTTCTCGTCCCATCGCGTCCATGCAACGGCGAGACGTTCGGCATGGTACGGATTCGGCAGGAGGGCAGTCGAAAGCCAAGACATCTGATGGTACGGCAGCTAAATTGTCGAACAGAACGGCACGCTTGCCCGGACCTGCCGTCATCGTCAAGAACGCTAGACAAGCGGAAGAGCTTTGGTCGGAAGAGTATATCGCGGAATCGGACGCATCGTGGGATACGGCGCGGCCATCCTGGCAGTTCTGGTGCTGGGAATCTGCGCGCGGTTGGCTTTTGCGCCGATCGACCTCGATTTCCTGCGCGCGCAGGTGGCGCAGACGGTCGACACGCCTGGCGGCAAGATGACCATCGGAGCCGACCATATCCAGGCCGAATGGGGCGACGTCGCGCGGCCGATGCAGCTGGTCTTCAAAGGCGTTCATGTCACAGACGAGAACAGGCAGACGGTCGCGACGGCGCCGAGCGTCGCGCTCTCTTTTGAACCGCAAAGCGTGCTCAAGGCACGCTTCCTGCCGACCGCCATTATCGTGGAGCGGCCGACGCTCAATGCCGATATCGCCCGCAAGGGCGGCATGCTCCAACGCGTGTTGGCCAAGTCGGATGCCTCTTCCCAGGCCGAAGTCGTCGATCTCCTGGTCGAGCAGCTCTTGTCCAAGCCGAACCACGACACGTTGCTCGGACAGCTCGATACCGTCCTGGTCGAGCATGCCGAGGTGACGGTGCGTGACGTACCGAGTGGTGTTGTCTGGACAGCGCCGGACGTGCGGGCGCAGTTGAAGCGCGACGAGCATGGTATCGTCATCTCGGCCAACGGGCGCTTCGATAACGGTGGCGGGCCGGTCGATGTCGGCCTGTCGGGCCAGTATGCGCGCGACCGCAGCCGGATATCCCTCGAAGCGAAAATTGACGGGCTCAAGCCGTCGATGCTTGCCGGCTTGTCGCCGGACGCCGCATTGCTGCGGGGGGTCGACATCGCCCTGTCGGGTCGGATGCACATCGAGGCCGGCGGGAATGGCGATGTACGCAGTGTCGCCGTGGAGGTGAGCGGGGGCGCCGGCACGCTCGCTCTGCCTGGCATCCTGCCGGTCGCGCACAAGGTCCGCTCGGTGAATGCCATCGCATCGGTCGATGCGGCATCGCACGTCGCGAGAATCGACCATGTGAAGGTCGACCTTGACGCCGCGCAGATCACGCTTGTCGGCACGGGAACACGCACCGAGCAAGGCCAGTCCTTCTCCGGACGAGCCGAGATCCACGGTATCCCGGTGGACCGTCTGGGAGATTATTGGCCGCTCGATTTTGCCCCGGGTGGGCGGCAGTGGGCGCTGGCCAACCTCAATCACGGCACCCTCGATGCCGCAGCCGACTTCGGTCTCAGCGCATCCGGCGACGATCTTTCCCAGCTCAAGGTCGACCGGACCGTGGCGTTTCTCGACTATCGCGGCATGCAGGTGCGCTACATGCCGCATATGCCTGAAATCGAAGGGGTGACGGGCAAGGCGCGTTACGAGAACAACAACCTGCATTTCGATATTGCGCAGGGCACTGCAGTTGGCCTGTCGATCGCCGGGGCCACGATCGATCTCATCGACCTTGATTCCCCGCCGCCGCAGAACGCACGGCTGCACATACCGATCGCCGGTTCGGCGGCGGCGGCGACAGCTTTCCTGGAACGCCGCCCGCTCGGCCTGCCAAAGGACGTACTCTACGATCCCAAGCGGGTGAGCGGTGACGTAGCGATCGATCTTTCGCTTTCCTTTCCACTCCTCAATGCCATCACGGTCGCGCAGCTCGACCTTCGTGCCGAGGCGGCGCTGTCGCGCTTTTCGCTGAAGGGCGCCATCGGCGACGTCGATCTGACCGAAAGCAATGCCCGCGTCGTTTACGAGAATTCCCAGCTCGACGTCTCGGGAACCGGCAAGCTCGACGGCTCGCCGGTCGAGATCGTGTGGCGTGCGCAGTTTGGCGCGAAGGCAGCCTATCGCCAGCGCTACGAGCTCAAGGGAACGATCCCTGCGACGTCGGTCGCCAAGGCAGGCTTCCTGTCGATGGATTCCTACGTGACAGGCTCGATCGGCGTTACGAGCCTCGTCTACCAAGTCGCACTGAACGGCACGGGCGACTTGCAGGGACGCTTCGACCTCAAGGGCGCGCAGGCGACGGTCGCGCCGCTGGGCTGGAGCAAGGAGGCGGGGGTCGATGGCCGTCTGACGCTCGGCCTGAAGCTCGCGCCGGGCGGCAAGCTGAGTTCGGCCGATTTCGACGGTCGCGCTCCGGGCCTGGCGATCAAGGGCAAGGCGCGGTCCAACGGCGAGGACGTCATCCAGCAGGTCACGATCAGCGAGCTGGTGTTCGGCCGCACCAACGTATCCCTGGACTGGCAGCGCCGACCCGGCGGCGTCGATATCGACTTGCGCGGCGCATCGCTCGAGCTTGCCAAAGTGAGACAAGCGCTCAAGGAGCGCGATAAAGCCGCGAGAGCGACGCCCGGAGGGGCGGCGCAGAAGTCGCAGTACAGCACCCGCGTCAATGTTCACCTCGACCAGGTGCTGGTGCAGCGCGGAACCCTGGGCTCGCTCACGGGACAGTTTGAGATGTCCGGCGAGCGTATCGCTTCGGCCAATCTCGGGCTCGGCGCTGGCCGCGGCGCGACCCTGCGCGTCGAACCGGTGCCTGGTGCGCGAACAGTTGCTCTTTATGTCGCCGACTTCGGCCAACTCCTGCACGACGCCGGATGGCTGGACGGTCTGGCGAACGGCTATCTCGATTTTCGCGGCCACTTCAACGACAGTGCCGCCAATGTACCTCTTTCCGGAACGCTGAAGCTCGGTCCCTATCGCTTGCAGAAGGTGACCCCGCGCAAGGACGTCGATTCGCTCAACTCGACCATCGATGGCCTCAATCGCGCCGGCAACGCGCTGCAACAGTTCGACGGGCTGGACGCCGAGATCGTGAAAACGGGAGATCGGATCGAGGTGAAGAACGGGCGCACCAGCGGCCGGTCGATCGGTCTCACGACCGCAGGCTGGCTGGACCTCGCGAGCGACACGGCGCGGCTGCGCGGCGTCGTGGTGCCGGCCTTCGCGCTCAACAACCTGCTATCGAACTTGCCGTTGCTGGGACCGCTGCTGACCGGCGGCAAGAACGCCGGTGTCTTCGCCATCTCTTATCGCCTGGAAGGACCGTTCGACGACCTGAAGTCGGACATCAACATGATGTCGGCCGTCACGCCTGGCGCCTTGCGTGAGCTGTTCAACGGCCAGGCCGAAGCGCCGCCGGCGACGACGCCTAAACCTGCGGTGCCCTAGACGGCGCGCACCAGCACGTGCCGCTTGCGGCCGGCCGACAGCTTCAGCGTGCTCGAGCTGTCGAGATCGCTTTCCTTGATCACGGCGGTGTCCGATGCGATCGGCGCGTCGTTCAAACGCGCGCCGCCGCCCTTGATGAGCTTGCGTGCCGCGTTGCGACTCTCGGCGAGGCCGGCCTCATGCAAGAGTTCGAACGCAGCGATGCCGGCAGCGAGGCGGCCGCGGGCTACATTGACTGTCGGCAGGGTGTCGGCCTTGGCACCTTCCTCGAACGTCCGCCGTGCCGTCTCGGCAGCCTGCTCGGCGGCGACACTACCGTGCGCCAGCCGCGTCACCTCCGTCGCCAGGATCTTCTTGGCGTCGTTGATTTCCTGGCCCTCGAGCTTCTCCAGCCGCGCGACCTCCGCAAGCGGCAGCTCGGTGAAGAGCCTGAGGAAGCGGCCGACGTCTTCATCCTCGGTGTTGCGCCAGTATTGCCAGAAGTCGTAGGGGCTGAGCCGCTCGGGATTGAGCCAGACCGCGCCCGCGGCTGATTTGCCCATCTTCGCACCGGAGGCTGTCGCCAGCAGCGGCGAGGTGAGCGCGAACAGCTCGGCGTTGGCCGTGCGGCGGCCGAGATCAGCACCCATCACGATGTTGCCCCACTGATCCGAGCCACCCATCTGGACGATGCAGTTGTGGCGCTTGAACAGCTCCACGAAGTCGTAGGACTGCAGGATCATGTAGTTGAATTCGAGGAAGGAGAGCGGCTGGTCGCGTTCCAACCGCAGCTTCACCGAGTCCATGGTGAGCATGCGGTTGACCGAGAAATGTCGGCCAACGTCACGCAGCAGAGGGATGTAGAGCAGCGTATCGAGCCAGTCGGCATTGTTGACCATGACCGCGTCGGTCGGGCCGCTGCCGAAGCTGAGGTAGTTCGCGAAGCTCTTCCGAATGCTCGCCATGTTGGCGTCGATCTGCTCGACGGTGAGAAGCTGGCGCGACTCGTCCTTGCCCGAGGGATCGCCGACCTTGGTCGTGCCGCCACCCATCAGGGCGATGGGCTTGTGCCCGCATTTCTGCCACCAGCGCAGCAGCATGATCTGCAGCAGATGGCCGATGTGCAGCGAATCTGCGGTGCAGTCGAAGCCGATATAGGCGGTGCGGACTCCGGTCGAAAGAAGTTCATCCAGACGCGCGGCATCGCTGCACTGATGCACCATTCCGCGTTCGTGCACGACCCGCATGAAATCCGACTTGAAGCCCGCCATCTCTCCGCCCGGCGATTTGTCCGTGAAGGGCGGGCGGTGTAACACGGGCCGGCCGCCCCCTCAACGGAGCGATATTTGGCCAATCTGATCGAGCAACGAGTCGACCTGGCACAGCGGGGAGAGAATCCCTTCGTGATCTGCCGCATGAAATCCGGTTGGCTGGTGATTGGCGACGTCCAACCGTTGGAAGGATACTGCCTCCTCCTGGCGGCCCCGATTGTTGAAAGTCTCAACGCGCTCGACGAGACGCAACGCGCGCAATATTCCCTGGATACCATTCGTGCCGGAGATGCGGTGCTCGCCCTGACCGACGCCTATCGCATCAACTACGAGACGCTCGGCAACAGCGAGCCTGCTCTGCACACACACATCATCCCGCGCTATCACGCGGAGCCTGATGACAAGCGAGGCCGGCCAGCCTGGGTCGGCTATGACTGGCGGACTTCGCGGAAGTTCGATCCGCAGAGGGACGGCCCCTTCGTCGAACGCATGCGACGGTATCTGGCCTGATGCGTGCTCTCGGCCTCATGAGTGGAACGTCTGTCGACGGCGTCGATGTTGCAGTGATCGATACCGACGGGGAAGCGGTTGCCGCGACCGGCCCCAGCATCACAGTCGCTTATTCCGACGAGACGCGGCGGCTGATCCGCGCCGTCTTTGGCGCCGAGACGCCGAACGAGGCGACGCAGGCAGCCGAGCGTGCCGTCACCGACGCCCATATCGCGGCAGTGCGCGAGGCGGTTGCTGCACATCGGGTCTCGCTTTCGGCGTTCGACGTCGTGGGCTTCCATGGCCAGACCATCACGCATCGGCCCGAGAAGCGATTCACCTGGCAGATCGGCGATGGCGCGGCCCTGGCCCGGGCGCTCGGCGTCAAGGTGGTCAACGATCTGCGCATGGCCGATGTCGCGGCGGGCGGGCAGGGAGCGCCGCTCGTGCCCATCTATCACGCCGCGCTGGTGCGCGACTTGCAGCGGCCGGTGGCCGTCGTGAACATCGGCGGCGTCGCCAATGTGACCTGGATCGGCGCCGATGGCGCACTGCTCGCCTTCGATACCGGCCCTGGCAACGCGCCGATCGACGACTGGTGCAGCAGGCGGGCTGGCGCCCGTTTCGATGCCGAAGGCGCGCTGGCGGCCGCCGGCAAGGTCGATCGAACGCGTCTCGAACGATTCAGTGAGCATCGCTTCTTTGTGCGCAAGCCGCCGAAATCGCTCGATCGCGGCGACTTCACCGATTCATGGGCCGAGGGACTCGGCGTCGCCGATGGTGCGGCGACGCTCACCCGTGGCACGGCGCGCGCGATCGCACTCGGCGCCCGTCATTTCCCGGCACCCGTGATGCAGTGGATCATTTGCGGCGGCGGCGCCCGCAATCCAACGTTACTGCGAGCGATCAAGGAAGAGACACGCGGCTCGGTGACGACGGGCGAGGCGCTGGGCTGGACCGGCGATGCGATCGAGGCCCAGGCCTTCGGCTTCCTGGCCGTGCGTTCCCTGCGCGGACTGCCGCTCACTTTTCCAACGACGACGGGGGCGCCGCGGCCGCTGCCCGGCGGCAGAGTGCATCTGCCGTAGACGGTGTGGCCGCGCCTACGGCTCCTTGTTGGAAGTCGCGCGGCCGGGCGGATCGATCAGGCACTTGGCGACGTACCTGTCGACATCGACCGCGAGCTTGTCGAGCGAGTCGTGGAAGAAATGGTTGGCGCCCTTCACGGTGCGTGACTCGACCGTGATGCCCTTCTGCAGCGACAGCCGAGCCACCAGCTTCTGGATGTCGGCGAGGGGCACGACCTCGTCTTTTTCCGCGCCGACGATCAATCCCGAGGACGGGCAGGGCGCAAGGAAGCCGAAATCGTAGGAGTTGGCCGGCGGTGCGACTGAGATGAAGCAATCGATCTCCGGCCGGCGCATCAGGAGCTGCATGCCGATCCAGGCGCCGAACGAATAGCCGGCAATCCAGCACGACTTGGCGTCGGCGTTCATCGTCTGCAGCCAGTCCAGCGCCGCCGCCGCATCGCTCAGCTCGCCCATGCCGTTGTCGAACCGGCCCTGGCTGCGGCCGACCCCCCTGGTGTTGAAGCGCAGCACGGAGAAGCCGCGATTCACGAACACATGGAACAGCGCGAAGACCACCTTGTGGTTCATCGTCCCGCCATATTGCGGGTGGGGATGGAGGATCAGCGCAATCGGCGCATGCTCCTCCTTGCTCTGATGATAGCGGCCCTCGAGGCGACCTTCTGGGCCGGTAAACATCACGTCAGGCATAGAGACTCCGATTATTCGTCATTATTGGCCGCCAAAGGCCGCCGGTGGTGGCCGACAGCAGCATTTTGCAGGGAATCTTGATACTTGACCAACTTAGTCAGGTTTACTAAACCCAAGCGCAACAGTTGGTTTTTCGAGGCCCCTGCATATAAGGGGGCTGGAATATCGTAGCAACGCCTTGGTTTTCAAGACCTTTAGGCGTTCGAATGCGACAGGCCGGTTCAGCCCGGCACGAGGAGGATGCTGTGAAGCTCAGCACCAAGGGTCGTTACGCCGTGATGGCAATGGTTGATTTGGCCCGTCACGCACAGTCAAAGCCTGTGTCCCTGTCCGATATCGCGGGGCGTCAGGAGATCTCTTTGTCATACCTCGAACAGCTTTTTGCCCGTCTGCGGCGCGCCGAGCTCGTGAAGAGCGTACGCGGTCCCGGCGGCGGCTATCGGTTGGCGCGAGCCTCCACCGAGACCCGGGTGTCGGAGATCATTCTTGCCGTCGACGAGCCTATTTCGGCGACGCGTTGCACGGAAATGGGCACACCCGGCTGCCGCACTGACCGCAGCAAGTGCCTGACCCATGATCTTTGGGAAGAGCTTGGCAATCAGATCCATATGTTCCTGGCGTCGGTCACTTTGGCGGACGTGCTGGAGCGGAAGATTGCGCCACGCTTGGCCGAAGCGCCGCCAACCCCCGCGAACAACGACTCGATGGCCGCTGCCAGCTAGTTCGTGATGAGCGTGTCCGTGTACCTCGATCACAACGCCACGAGTCCGCCGCGACCGGCGGTGCTCGACGCCATGGTCGAGGCGCTGCGGATGGGCGGCAATCCGTCGTCTGTGCATCGCGCCGGCCGCAACGCACGGGGACGTATCGAAACCGCACGGCGCAGCGTTGCCACGCTTGTCGGCGCGCTGCCAGCCGAAGTTGTCTTCACATCAGGTGGCACGGAAGCGAATAACCTCGCACTCACAGGCTCGGGACAGCCTCGGGTCCTGGTCTCCGCGGTCGAGCACGACAGTGTGCTGAAGGCCGTTGCCGCCGCCGAGATCGTGCCGGTCGACCATGACGGCATCGTCGATCTGTCGGCCCTCGAGCGGATGCTCAGGGAGGCGAGCGAGCCCGCCCTTGTCTCGGTGATGTTGGCCAACAACGAGACCGGCGTGCTGCAGCCGATCGCCGAGGTCGTTCGTCTTGCGCGGACGGCAGGGGCACTCGTTCACTGCGATGCCGTACAGGGCACCGGCAAGGTGACGGTCGATTTCCACGGCCTCGGCGTGGATTACCTCAGCCTCTCGGCCCACAAATTTGGCGGTCCCACCGGGGTGGGTGCCTTGGTCGTGCGTGACGGTGCGCCTCTGCGGGCCGATCGCCGTGGCGGTGGGCAGGAACGCTATCGCCGGGCCGGCACCGAGAATGTGGCCGGCATCGCGGGTTTCGGTGTCGCAGCGGAAGCCGCGGCGGCGGGACTGGATGTGGCGGCCCTGCGCGATCGGCTCGAAGTGGAGCTGCGGCGAATTGCACCTGATGCTGTCGTCCATGGCGCGGCGGCAACGCGGCTCGGCAACACGACTTGCATCTCCATGCCGGGCGTGAAGGCCGAGACCCAGGTCATGGCCCTGGATCTGGCTGGCATTTGCATCTCGGCCGGCGCGGCCTGCTCCTCGGGCAAGGTTGGTGCCTCGACGGTGCTGGCGGCAATGGGCGTGCCTGCGGACGAAGCCGCCACGGCCATTCGTGTCAGCCTTGGCTGGAATACCACTGCGGACGACATCGAACGCTTGATCGCGGCCTGGCGGGACCTATATGTCCGAGTAGCGCACTCGGATATCGCTCACGCCCAGGCCGCATAGGGATTTCAAGGGGTTAGCATGAACGCTTTCACACAGATCCGGCGCAACGACCAGCCGATCTACCTCGATTATCAGGCGACGACGCCGGTCGATCCGCGTGTTCTGGAAGCGATGATGCCGTATTTCACCCACAAGTTCGGCAACGCCCATTCGCGCAGCCATTCCTATGGCTGGGAAGCGGAGGAGGGGGTCGAGCAGGCACGCGCGCAGGTCGCCAAGCTGATCGGGGCCGACGAGAAGGAGATCATCTATACGTCGGGCGCGACAGAATCGAACAACCTCGCCATCAAGGGCGTGGCCGAGTTCTACAAAGACCGGCGCAACCACATCGTCACCACGGTCACAGAGCACAAATGCGTGCTCGATACCTGCCGTCATCTGGAGCAGCAGGGCTTCACGGTCACCTATCTACCGGTGCAGAAGAATGGCCTGGTCGATCTCGAGCAGCTTCGCGCAGCGGTAACTGACAAGACGGTAGTCGTGTCGGTGATGGCAGTGAACAACGAGATCGGCGTCATCCAGCCGTTGGCCGAGATCGGCAAGATCTGCCGCGAGAAGGGAGCGTTCTTCCACACCGACGCCGCCCAGGCGGCTGGCAAGATCCCGCTCGATGTCGAGGCGATGAACATCGACCTGATGAGTATCTCAGGTCACAAGATCTACGGTCCCAAGGGCATCGGTGCGCTCTATGTCCGCCGCCGGCCGCGCGTGCGTCTCGTCGCGCTGATAAATGGCGGCGGCCAGGAGCGCGGCTTCCGCTCCGGCACGCTGCCGACGCCGCTCTGTGTCGGGCTCGGCGAGGCGGCCGAGATTTGCATGAAGGAGATGGATGCCGAGGCCAAACGCCTCACGAAGCTGCGCGATCGCATGCTGAAGGGGCTGCAGGCCAAGCTGCCGGAAATCTACGTCAACGGCGACCTCGACCAACGCATTCCGGGCAATCTCAACATCAGCTTCGCCTACGTCGAGGGCGAGTCGCTGATGATGGGCATCAAGGGCCTGTCGGTCTCGTCCGGATCGGCCTGCACGTCGGCGTCGCTGGAGCCGAGCTATGTGCTGCGCGCGCTAGGCGTCGAAGAGGAAATGGCGCATACGTCGCTGCGCATCGGCCTCGGCCGGTTCACGACCGAGCAGGAAGTCGATACGGCGGTCGACGAACTGGTGCGCCACGTCACGAAACTGCGCGAGATGAGCCCACTCTGGGAAATGGCCCAGGAAGGTATCGACATCAAATCCATCGAATGGGCGGCTCACTGAGCCGCGTGAAAATCTGAGGAGAGTGTCATGACGTACAGCCCCAAGCTGATCGATCACTACGAGAACCCGCGCAACATCGGCTCGCTCGACAAGAATGACGAGGGTGTCGGTACGGGCCTGGTGGGCGCGCCGGCCTGCGGCGACGTGATGAAGCTGCAGATCAAGGTTGGCGCCGACGGCCTGATCGAGGACGCCAAGTTCAAGACCTTCGGTTGCGGTTCGGCGATCGCCTCTTCGTCGCTCGTCACCGAATGGGTGAAGGGCAAGACGATCGACGAGGCCGAGACGATCAAGAACACCGACATCGCCAAGCATCTGGCGCTGCCGCCGGTGAAGATCCATTGCTCGGTCCTGGCCGAGGACGCCATCAAGGCTGCCATCGCCGACTATCGCGCCAAGAGCGCGAAGAAAGACGAGCCCGTGTCGGAAGGCGAGCAAGTCGCCGTGCCCGCGAAATAGCCACGAGTTCGGAGCAGAGTTTCATGAGCACGCCCATCGTCACGGACGCCCCCAAGCCTGCCGTCGCACCACGGCCGCGCCGTCCGCGCCCGCAAGTGATGACGGTGACGTCGTCCGCGGCGGAGCGTGTGAAGGCGCTGATCGAGGGTCGCGGCAAGCCCACGGCCGGAATTCGGATCGGCGTGCGCAGCAAGGGCTGCTCGGGCCTCTCCTACACGCTGGAGTTCGCCGACAAGCAGGAGCCGATGGATGAAGTGGTCGAGACAGGAGGCATCAAGCTCCTGATCGATCCCAAGGCATCGCTGTTCCTGATCGGCACCGAGATGGACTACGAGGAAGAGAAACTGAAGTCGGGTTTCGTGTTCAAGAATCCGAACGAGAAGGGGCGCTGCGGCTGCGGTGAGTCCTTCCACGTCTGACAGACCGAAGCGTCGGGATCATGGATCATTTCGCGCGGCTGGGAATGCCGGCGATGCTCGACTTGGAGCCCGCCGATCTCGACAAGGCCTACTTCTCGCGCCAGCGGCAGTGGCATCCCGACCGCTTCGTCTCGAAGCCGCCTGAAGAGAAGGCGAAGGCTTCCGCAGAGGCGGCGGCTCTGAACGACGCCTATCGCACGCTCAAGGATCCCCTCGATCGGGCTGTCTATTTCGCGAGCCTCAAGGGAGTTGAGCTACCAGGCGACGGCAAGACCATCGACGATCCCGAGCTTCTGATGGAGGCGATGGAAGTGCGTGAGGCACTGCATGAAGCGGACACAGTCGAGGCGGTCGATGCACTGGCCGAGAAGGCGAGACGCGACATGAAAGCCGCGCTGTCGGGCCTCGCGAGTTTGTTCTTGCGGGACGACAAGCCCGCCCTCAGAAAGGCGCTCCTTCGCTTGCGCTATCTCGACAAATTCGCCGAGGAGGCACGTGCGCGGCGGATGAATCTGGAACGAGCAAAAGCATGACCTTGCTGGAGATCCATGAGCCGGGCGAGACCCCTTTGCCCCATGCCGGCGAAGGGACGTTGGCGGTCGGCATCGATCTCGGCACGACCAATTCCGTGGTGGCGATCGCCCGCGAGGGCAAGCCAGCCGCCTTGCACGATGAGACCGGCCGCGCGCTGGTGCCATCGGTCGTGGCCTATCCCGCCGCCGGTGGCGTCCGGGTGGGCGAGGAGGCGCGCCTTCTGATGGCGAAGGAGCCGCGCAACGTCGTGGCTTCGGTGAAACGGCTGATGGGACGCGGCGCCGCCGACCTCCACACGGTGGCGGGCGTGCTGCCCTACGAGATCGAGCCCGGCAGCGGCGAGACCGACATGGTGAAGCTGCGCATCGCCGGTAAGCCGCGTTCACCGGTCGAAATTTCGGCGGAGATCCTGAAGGCGTTGCGCGCCCGAGCCGAGGCTGCGCTCGATAAATCGGTGGAGCGCGCCGTCATCACCGTGCCGGCGTATTTCGACGATGCGGCGCGCACAGCGACCCGCGATGCCGCGCGCGTTGCGGGTCTCGAAGTGCTGCGGCTGGTGAACGAGCCCACGGCGGCGGCGCTTGCTTACGGTCTCGATAAGGGATCGGAAGGGCTTTACGCCGTCTATGACCTGGGTGGTGGCACCTTCGACTTTTCTCTGTTGCGGCTGGAGAAGGGCGTGTTCCAGGTCCTGGCGACCGGCGGCGACACCGCGTTGGGTGGCGACGACTTCGACCGCGCGCTCGCCGAACGCATGCTGGCGGAACGCAAGCGGGATGGCCTCGCCGATCTGATCGACGAAGGCGCAGTGAAGGCGGCGCTCGCGCTCGCGCGCCAGATGAAGGAGCAACTGTCCGATCGGGAGAAGACCTCCGGCCGACTGGAACTCGGCGCCGTGCCGTCGTTCCACGCTATCACGCGCGCCGAATTCGAGGCGATGGCCGACGGCCTGGTGAAACGCACGATAGAAATCGCCCGCCACGTGCTGGCGGATGCCGGCATGGCCGCGAGTGAGATACATGGCGTGGTGCTGGTCGGCGGCTCGACGCGCGTGCCGCTGGTCCGCCGCCGCGTGGCGGAGATGATCGGCAAGCCGCCGCTCACCGACATCGACCCGGACGAGGTGGTGGCTTTGGGCGCCGCGTTGCAGGCCGAGGCGCTGACCAGCGGCTCCGACACATTGCTGCTTGATGTAACGCCGCTGTCGCTAGGACTGGAGACGATGGGCGAGCTGGTCGAGAAGGTCGTGCCGCGCAACACGCCGATTCCGGTGCAGCTTGCGCAGGAATTCACCACCTACCAGGACGGCCAGACTGCGATGGCGATCCATGTCGTGCAAGGCGAGCGCGAGATGGTTGCCGATTGCCGCAGCCTCGCTCGCTTCGAGCTGACCGGCATTCCGCCCATGACGGCAGGCGCGGCGCGCATTCGCGTGGCCTTCGCCGTCGATGCCGACGGCCTGCTCACCGTCTCCGCGCAGGAGCGGACGACCGGCATCGCCCAGCGCATTGAAGTGAAGCCTTCCTACGGTCTCAGCCACGACGACATGGCCGACATGCTCTACGACAGCCTAGAGCATGCCGAAGAGGACATGACGCGGCGCCTGCTGACGGAGGCCCGGGTCGAGGCGCGGCGCAGTCTGCTTGCGCTCGATACGGCGCTCGCCAAGGACGGCGCGCTGCTCTCGGCCGAGGAACGGGGGGCGATGGACGAGGCGCGCCGCCGCCTCGAGACGGCGACCGCCGGTGAGGATCGCGACGAGATCAGTGCAGCCGCCGAGGCCCTCGAGGCGCTGTCCAAGCCGTTCGCCGAGCGGCGCATGGATCGCGGCATCCGCGAGGCGCTGTCGGGTCTGTCGATGAACGATCTGGAACGCCGGGTTGGGGAGTAACGAGGTTCTGTTTGATGCCGAAGATGACGTTCATTCTGAAAGACGGTTCGCGCAAGGAGGTGGATGCCCCGATCGGCCTTTCGCTGCTGGAGATCGCCCATAACAATGGCGTCGACATCGAAGGAGCCTGCGAGGGCTCGCTCGCCTGCTCGACTTGTCATGTGGTCGTCGAAGCTGCCTGGTTCGAGAAGCTCGCGCCGGCGAGCGAGGACGAGGAGGATATGCTCGATCTCGCCTTCGGGCTCACCCACACCTCGCGGCTCGGCTGCCAGATCCGCATGAGCGAGGCGCTTGATGGACTCGTCGTGAAGTTGCCGGCAGCGACCCGCAATATGATGGTCGACAAGTAGGGGGAGGCGATGGCGAAGAAGCTGCGCTGGACCGACGTTCAAGATATCGCGATCGAGCTTGAGGAACGCCATCCTGACGCCGACAATGTGAACCTGCGGTTCACCGATCTGCACCGCTGGGTGATGGAATTGCCGGATTTCGACGACGATGCGGGGCGTTCCAACGAAAAGATCCTCGAGGCGATCCAGGCGGCCTGGATCGACGAGCGAGGCTGACGAACCGCCCCTGACGTCCGGTCCATGATGGGCCGCCCCAATTCGGTCTCAATTCCTCTCGTACAGTGGTTTTGGAGGGGCATATGAGGGGCAATAGGTTCCTGAGGTCCTCGCTGCCACTGCTGATGGCGGCGTGTCTTGGCGCGTGCGCGTCCAATGCGGTCCAACCTGGAATCGTCAGTCGCTCGGGTCCAAGTCCGAGCCAGACCTACGTTTCCAATCCAGCGTACGGTTCGAACCAGGGCTACACCCAGAATGTATCGGCGACGGGTGGGCCGGTCGCGGGCACAACGCCGCTCAATCCGAATGATTCGGCGAACAGGGCCTATGGCGGACCACAGACCGCCGCAGTGGTCGGTGACAGCGGTCGCGTAGTCTCGATCAATGAAGTCGGCCTGCGCGGTGCAGGCCGAGGTGGACCCGGGAATGGAACGCTGGTCGGTGGTCTGCTGGGCGGCGCTGGTGGTGCAACCATCGGTGCGGTCACCGGCCACACGGTGGGAGCCGGCATCGTCGGCGGCGTGTTGGGCGTCATTGGTGGAGCGATCCTCGGTTCGATCTTCGAAGGCAATCACGGCAGCGCGTCCGGTGGCCGAGGCATCGAGGTGACGGTGCAGAAGGACGACGGCCAGAAGGTCACTGTCGCGCAGCAGGATGACGGTGACGTCCAACTTGGTGACCGCGTCCACATTGTCCAGGGCCGGGATGGCGTGGCAAAAGTCGTGCGCGACACGTCTCGCCACCAGGATTAGATTGAAATTCGTCGGCGCCCCCTACTGAAAGAGGATAAGCGATGTCTGCGAAGTGGCTTGTCGGTTTACTTTTGCCGTTGGCACTCGTGACGACGCTGGGGGCGTGTGAGAACCAAGGCGTTCAGCCGGGCGTGGTCCAGAACGCCAGCGGTTATCGTGGCGAATCGGGCCGCGTGGTCTCGATCCGCGAAGTGCCGCTGCGCGGCCAACGGGGCGCGAACGACGGCACGCTGGTCGGCGGCGGTCTCGGTGCCGCCGGCGGCGCGGCGATCGGTGCAGCCACCAGCCATTCGGTGGGCGGCGCCGTTGTTGGCGGCCTGCTGGGTGCGGTTGCTGGCGGCATCGCGGGCACCGCGATCGGCCAGAACAGCGGCTCTCGCCGCGGCATCGAGGTTACGGTGCGCAAGGATGACGGTTCGCGGGTCACCATCGCGCAGCCGGACGACGGCGACGTGCAGATGGGCGATCGCGTGGTGATCGTCTATGACGGCAATGGCGTGGCCAAGGCGGTCCGCGACAACAGCTACCGTCGCGACTAGGAGCGCGGCTGGCGGCGCTGGCGGGCCGTGATGGCGGAGCCTATATAAGCCCCGCCATGGCCCGCAATTCCCTCGATATCGACAAGGCGCCCGGCGACACCCGCGTGGTGGTCGCCATGTCGGGTGGCGTCGATTCCTCGGTCACGGCGGCCCTGCTGAAGGAGCAGGGCTACGACGTCGTGGGCATCACCCTTCAGCTCTACGATCATGGCGCCGCCGTCGGGAAGAAGGGCGCCTGCTGCGCCGGCCAGGACATCCGCGACGCGCGCGAGGTCGCCGATCGGCTCGGCATCCCGCATTACGTGCTCGACTATGAGAGCCGCTTCCGCAACGAAGTGATGGACGCTTTTGCCGACTCCTATCTGCGCGGTGAAACACCCGTACCCTGCATCGCCTGCAATCGCACGGTGAAGTTCCGCGATCTGCTGGCGACCGCGCGCGACCTGGGAGCCGAGGCGCTGGCGACCGGTCATTATGTGCGCCGCATGGTGGGCGAGGCAGGACCGGAGCTTCACCGCGGCAGCGATCCTTCGCGCGACCAGAGCTACTTCCTGTTCGGCACCACGACCGAGCAGCTCGACCTTTTGCGTTTCCCGCTCGGCGGCCTGTCGAAGAGCGAGACGCGCGCGCTTGCCGAGCGCTTCGACCTCACGGTGGCAGACAAGCCCGACAGCCAGGACATCTGCTTCGTGCCCAACGGCGACTATCGCGCCGTGGTGCAGAAGCTTCGCCCCGAAGCCGACCGGCCCGGCGAGATCGTCGACAGGGCCGGCAACGTCCTTGGCCACCACGATGGCATTGTCGGCTTCACCGTCGGCCAGCGGCGCGGCCTCGCGCTCGGCGAGCGCAGCGGCACCGACAATGAGCCGCTTTACGTCGTGAAACTCGAGCCCGAGAGCCGCCGGGTCGTCGTCGGGCCACGTGCCGCGCTCGGCCGAGACGAGCTTTCCCTTTACGACGTGAACTGGCTCGGCCCGGATCTCGTCGGCGCCTTGCCGGTGCAGGTACGCGTGCGTTCCTCGCAGGCGCTGCGTCCCGCCGAGGTGTCCCGCGCCGGAGCCGCGCTCACCGTGCGCTTCGCCGAACCCGAGATCGGCATCTCGCCCGGCCAGGCCTGCGTGATCTATGACCATGCGAGCGGCAGCCGCGTCCTGGGCGGCGGCTTCATCCGGCGCTTCGCATGACGAGAAATGACGGCCGGTCGATTTCTTGACACCCGCCGCCCGGACTGCATAAAAGCCCGCACCCGTGGCTGGGTAGCTCAGCTGGTTAGAGCACGGCACTCATAATGCCGGGGTCGGCGGTTCAAGTCCGCCCCCAGCTACCAAGTTTCAGGCCTCGGCCGATTGCGGCCGGGGCCTTTTCTTTGCGCGGCAGGTCGGTCAGTTTAGGATCATGGCCAACGGACATACGCACCAGACCGATGTCGTGATCGTGGGCGCAGGGCCGGTGGGCCTTTTCGCCGTGTTCGAGTGCGGCATGGTCCGGCTCAAATGCCATGTCGTCGATGTGCTCGACGATGTGGGTGGGCAGTGCACCGCGCTCTATCCCGAGAAACCGATCTACGACGTCCCCGGCTTCCCGCGCGTGGAGGCGGCCGAACTGATCGTGCGGCTCCGGGCGCAGGCCGCACCGTTCCATCCGGTCTATCACCTCGGCCAACAAGTGAAGGCGCTGGAAGCGGGGACCGGTGGCTTCTGGCGGCTCACGACTTCTACAGGCACCGTGCTGCAGGCCAGGGCCGTGATCATTGCCGCCGGCGTCGGTGCCTTTGGGCCCAACCGCCCGCCGCTCGATGGCATCGAGGCCTTCGAGGGCAAGAGTGTGTTCTACTACGTGACGCAACGCGAGACGTTTCGCGGCAAGCGAATCGTGATCGCGGGCGGCGGCGACACGGCTGTCGATTGGGCCCTGTCGCTGAGCGAGGTCGCGGCGCGCGTATCGGTGATCCATCGCCGCGACAAATTCCGTGCAGCACCCGAAAGCGAGGCAAAACTCAAGGCGCTGGCGAAGGCGGGCAAGGTCGACCTCGTGGTCCCGTATCAGCTCCAGAGCCTCGACGGCGCCAATGGCCGGCTCACGGCGGTCAATGTTGCCACGCTCGATGGGGCCGAGAAGAAAATCGCGGCCGACGTATTGCTGCCGTTCTTCGGCCTGTCGATGTCGCTCGGGCCGATTGCCGACTGGGGCGTGGCGCTCGAGCGCAACCAGATCACGATCGATCCCGTGACGACGGCGACCAACAAGCCGGGCATCTTCGCCATCGGCGACGTCGTCACCTATCCGGGCAAGCTCAAGCTCATCCTGACCGGCTTCGCCGAAGCGGCGATTGCCGCGCGCTCGGCCTATGCGCTGGTCCACCCGGAGCAGCCGCTGCACTTCGAGTACTCGACGACCTCAGGCATACCGACGGGGTAGGCCATCGGTTCGCGTGGGGCATTGTTGCACCCGTCATGCGGCATCGCTACGCTCAGGCCGACGCGCGCATGCGTAAAAATGGATCGAACGGGTAATGTCGTCGGGAGAGATTTTCGGTTAC
The DNA here is from genome assembly GCA_017308235.1 of Alphaproteobacteria bacterium. Lineage (GTDB taxonomy): Bacteria > Pseudomonadota > Alphaproteobacteria > Reyranellales > Reyranellaceae > Reyranella. The sequence goes on from JAFKFL010000008.1 coordinate 266,973, forward strand.
ATCGCGTCGGCTCTGGTCTTCGCCACTTTCTATATGAAGACGATGGCGCCGCTGCGCATGGTGGCGATTGCCAGCAACATCGCCTTCATCACCTACGCGGCCATCGACGGATTGGCGCCGATCTTCATTCTTCATGTCGCGCTGCTGCCGCTCAATGTGGTGCGGCTGTTGCAGATTCGCGATTTTGAGCAACAGGTCGAGCAGGCCGCCAGGGAAAGTTTTTCGATCCAGGCGATCGTGCCGCTGATGCGACGGCGCGCCATGCGGGCCAATGAAACGTTGTTCGCCATCAACGACCCCGCCAACGAGCTCTACTACGTCGTCGATGGCGTTCTCTTCCTGCCGGAGCTGCAGCATGAGATCGGGCCGGGCAACTTCATCGGCGAGTTCGCGCTCTTTTCCGAATCGGGCAAGCGCACGGCCACCGCGATCGCGCGCACCGATTGCACGCTGATGGCGCTCAGCCGGAGGGCAGTCTTTGCCGCTCTGTTGCAGCACCCGCGCCTTGGCATCCATCTTCTGAAGCTGGTCACTGTCCGGCTGCTGCATAACGCCGGACGCGATCTCCATGTTCCTGTGACGGCAGGTGGCCCGAGCGTCTCGATGAACGAGGTGGCGATGCCGACAAAAGGCCTCTTCGCCACCAAGGGCCGGCGCAACGCCGTTCGTCTTGCCGTGGCGGCGTTTCTGGCCGTCATGATCGGCATGACCCTTTACGATCCGCTGTATGTTGTGCTCTTCCGCGATGCCGCGGTTACGACATGGCTCAACGTCGCGACCGCGCCGATCGACGGGACGGTGGAGGGGTTCGACGTCAAGCCGGGCCAGCGGATCACCGGTTCCGGTGAAGTCGGGCGCATCGTGAACTACAGCGTCGACCGCAGTGGCGTGATTCGCGCCGAAGGGGCGGCGAAGCGGGCCGAGGCGCGGCTCGCTGAACTTGTCGCCTACGATGATCGCGTCTCGGCGCTGACCACCGAATGGCAGCAACGCCGGTCGCGCTATGCCGATGGTTTTCGCACCGACCTCGATCTCCGGGTCCAGGAACTCGAGCACCACGTCGCGCTGTTGCAGGAGCGCGTGGCGATCGCGGATGTGACGGCCCGTCGCAAGCATACCCTGCGGCTCGCCGGGAACAGTTCGCAGGCCGACGAGGATGCAGCCATGTCCGCTCAACGGGAGCTGCAGGCCTCGTTGACCGACACGACCAAGGAACTGGAGCGCGTGCGCGAGCGCCGCAGCCTGGCGCAGACCGGCGTCTTCCTCCAGGCCGACGGCAAGGAGCCCGAATGGTCCTGGCGCAGCCTGGACGAGATCCGCCTGGAGGCGGCGAAAACGTCCCGTTCGTTGCGCGAGGCGGAGGAGGAGGTCAAGACCACCAAGCGCATCATGGCGGATGAGCAGAAGAACCTCGCGGCCGCATCCAACGCGGTATTCAAGTTGCCGGATGGCATGACGATCTGGTCGATGTCGGCGACCAGCGGCATCTCGGTGAACCGTGGCGAGCGGCTGTTCACCTGGATCGACTGCTCGAAGGTCCTCGTCGATGTTCCCGTCAGCGAGACCCTGGGGGTCCTGGTCAACGAAGGTGAGCGCGCCGAGGTGACGTTCGAGGGCGAACAGAAGCCCCGTGCCGCGGAGGTGTTGCTGAGCCGGGGCTCCTCATCCCGTCTCACCAGGGCCGAACTGGTCAGCGTTTCCGGTGCCCGCAAGACGTTGGCTCAGGTCATCGTGGCGCTGCGCGAGCCGGTGGCCGGCTGTCCGATCGGTCGGCGCGCCTTCGTCACCTTTCCCGACATCGGCCTGCTTCAGGTCGTTCGGGCCTATCTGGCCGTCCTGTGATTCGTCGCGGCGCCTACGCCGCAGCGTCCGTGTCGAGGAACGTCAGCACGCCGTCGCTGCGCTCGCCCTTGAGATAGCGGAAAGTGCCGGCGCCGGTCGCGATCAGGCCGCCTCTTTGGTCGTAGATCTCGGTTTCGGCGGCAAAGGTGCTCTGGCTGGTCGAGGGTCGCCACGCCCCCAGGATGGAGAGCGTATCGCCCTCGCGCGCGGCTGTGATGAACTGGGTGGTGAAGGCGAGCGTCACCGAGAGCCGTCGCGCCGTCGCGGTCTCGTTGAAGGTGCAGGCGAAGCCGCTGGCTGAATCGAGCAGCGTCATCAGCACGCCGCCGTGCAGCAGCCCGTTGGCGTTGCAAAGCTCGGGCCGCACCTTGAGTGTCATCTCGACGAAGCCCGGTCGCCAGGCCACGACCCGATGGCCGATCAGCCCGTTGAATCCTCGGAACTCATAAGGAGCGACCGGCCGAGCGTCGGCCGGTCGTTGGATTGCCATGTCGCTGACGAAGGAGGCTAGCGACGTGCCATCGCGGCCATCGGCGCCCGTTGGCCGCCCATCACGGGGCGCACCGACGACGTGGCGGCTATCGGTTGTGCTGCGGCAGGTTGCGCTGCCATGGCGGTGCGGATGTCGCGGGCGACCTTCACCAGGCGCGGGCCCCAGTCTGCCTCGAGGCGATCGCGGCTGATCTGGTAGATCGGCGCCGAGGCGTTGATGGCATAGGCGGCCGTGCCGTCGGTGTTGCGCAGCGGCGCGCCAACGCCGCACAGCTCGGGCAGCCACTCGCCCCAGGTGACGCAGAAGCCGCGCTCGGCCAGTTCCTTGAAGGAGCGCTCCATGCCGGTCTTCACCTTGGTCCAGTCGTCGCGCCAGCGGCGGCGGATGGCGTCGATGTGCTTGTTGCGGTCGATATCGGGCAGCGAGAAGAGGTAGGCGCGGCCCATCGCCGTGGAGGCCATCGGCACGCGGGTGCCGACATCGTGGGTGATGGCGACGACCGAGGGACCGCGGCAGGCTTCGAGATAGATCATCGAATGACGGTCACGGCCGCCGAGCGCGGTCGAGGCATTGAGCGAATGGGCCAGCTGCTCGAGCGGCCCGCGCGAGGCACGCCGCACATCCATGCTGGAGATCGCCGCGTAGCCCAGCGCCAGAACGGAGGCACCCAGCTCATATTTGCGGAAGCGACGAATATAGTTGAGGTAGCCGAGCTCGGTCAGCGTATGGGTGAGGCGGGCAACGGTCGGCTTTGGTAGGCCGGTGCGATGGGCGATTTCCTGGTTGCCCAGCATGCCTTCGCCGGCATGGAAGGCGCGGAGAATGTCGAGGCCACGAGCGAGCGCGGTGACGAACTGGCGGTCCTTGGACGGAAGGCCTTCACCCAGGCCGCTCTCGAGGGAGCTCTGGAGGGCCGCGGTTCGCGTGACGAGGTGGCTGACATTACCCATGTGCGTTCTTCTCCTGTGGTGAATGGCCGTTTATTTTCTGTTGCGAAAGCTGCCACCCCCTCAGGCTTGCTGCAACGCCGCGGGGCGCGTTTTGGCCTGCGAACATGCAAAGCCGCCATGCTGCAGGTGCGGGTTTCAGCCGCAAGGGTTGTCCAACCGCCGGCGGGTACCCTTTTTCCGCTCATTTTGCCCGCTTTTTGCACCGGGCGGCTGGCCCAAGACACCGTCGGCGGCTAGCATGCGCCTCCCGCTCTTAGCTGAACAAGAGAACGAAATTGGCCAAAGAACCGACCTTGCCCAAGGAGATAGCCGCCCTGTCCTTCGAGGATGCCCTCAAGGAACTGGAAGGCATCGTCCAGCAGCTCGAGCGCGGGCAGGTGAAGCTGGACGAGGCCATTTCGGCTTACGAACGGGGGGCGCTGCTGAAGCGCCACTGCGAACAGAAACTCGCCGAGGCCAAGATGAAGGTGGAGAAGATCGTCTTCGCTGCCGACGGCTCGGTCACCAGCCAGCCTGCCGAGCTGGGCTGAAACGATCCACTTCCCATGCCGTTGTCGTCTTACCGCGACTTTAACGCCGCCTTGACGTTCGCCGCCGAGTCGGTCGAGCGCACCATGGACCGCCTGCTGCCCAAGGGGGAGGAGGGCGAGGCCCGTGTTTTCGAGGCCATGCGGTATTCCAGCCTGGGGGGAGGCAAGCGGTTGCGCGCCTTCTTCGTGCTGGCAACCGCCACACTGTTCAAGGTTGGTGCAATCCCGGCCATGCGGACAGCCAGCGCGATCGAATTCGTGCATGCCTATTCGCTGATCCATGACGATCTGCCGGCCATGGATGACGACGATCTGCGACGCGGCAAGCCCTCCTGCCACAAGCAATTCGACGAGGCGACGGCGATCCTGGCGGGCGATGCCCTGCAGGCGCTGGCCTTCGAGGTGCTGGCCCACGAGGCCACGCATGGCGATCCCGCCGTCCGCACGGCGCTGGTGGCCGAACTCGCCAGGGCGTCCGGCGCCCAGGGCATGGTGGGCGGTCAGATGCTCGATCTCCTGGCCGAGACGCAGGGGCCGGACATGTCGATCGGCGCCATCACGCGCCTGCAGCGGCTCAAGACCGGCGCGCTGATTTCCTTCTCCTGCACTGCAGGAGCGATCCTGGGCAAGGCGGCGGAACCGTCGCGCCTGGCCCTGTCGGCCTATGCACACGACCTCGGTCTCGCGTTCCAGATCGTCGACGACCTTCTTGATGTCGAGGGCAGTGCGGAGGAGATTGGCAAGACACCCGGCAAGGATCAGGCGGCGGGCAAGGCGACCTTCGTTTCGATCCTCGGCTTGGAACGGGCCCGCGCCCAGGCAACGCTGCTCGCGGACCAGGCGGCGGCTCATCTTGAACCCTTTGGGCCGGCCGCACATTTGCTAAAACAGGCGGCGAATTTCGTCGTGTCACGGCGCGCCTGAGTCGGGGCACAGGATCACAGAGAGTTTCAAAGGCACACCAAGTTCATGACACAAAACACCACGCCGCTTCTCGATAGCGTCGACACGCCAGCCGATATACGTCGGTTGCGTCCCGATCAGCTGCGCCAGTTCGCCGACGAATTGCGCCAGGAGACGATCTCTGCCGTGTCGGTAACCGGCGGCCACCTCGGCGCGGGTTTGGGCGTGGTCGAGCTCACAGTGGCGTTGCACTACATCTTCGACACACCGCGTGACCGGTTGATCTGGGACGTCGGCCATCAGGCCTATCCGCACAAGATCGTCACCGGTCGTCGCCAGCGCATCCGCACGCTGCGCCAGGAGGCTGGCCTCTCGGGCTTCACGCGCCGCAGCGAGAGCGAATACGACCCGTTCGGCGCGGCGCATTCCTCTACCTCGATCTCGTCCGGCCTCGGCATGGCCGTCGCCCGCGACCTGGCCGGTCGCGACAACCGCGTGGTCGCGGTGATCGGCGATGGCGCGATGAGCGCGGGCATGGCCTACGAGGCGATGAACAATGCCGGCGCCCTACGCAGCCGCATGATCGTCGTGCTGAACGACAACGACATGTCTATCGCCCCGCCGGTCGGCGCAATGTCAGGGCATCTGTCGCGGCTTCTGTCAGGCCGGCCCTACGTGACGCTACGCAACATCGGCCGTTCGTTCGCCGGCGCCCTGCCGCGGCCGCTCGAGAAGGCGGCCAAGCGGGCCGAGGAGTTTGCGCGCGGCTTCGTGACCGGCGGCACGTTGTTCGATGAGCTCGGCTTCTACTATGTCGGGCCGGTCGATGGGCACAATCTCGACCATCTGCTGCCGGTGCTGAAGAACGCACGCGACAGCGATCTCGACAAGCCGATCCTGGTCCATGTCGTGACGCAGAAGGGCAAGGGCTATCCGCCGGCCGAGAACAGCGCCGACAAATATCATGGCGTGGTGAAGTTCGATGTCATCACCGGCAAGCAGGCCAAGCCTGTCGCCAATGCGCCGGCATACCAGGCGGTGTTCGCGAAGGCGCTGATCGCCGAGGCCGAGACCGACGACAAGATCGTCGCCGTCACGGCGGCCATGCCGTCGGGCACCAGCCTCGACAAGTTCGCCGATCGCTTCCCCAACCGATGCTTCGATGTGGGCATCGCCGAGCAGCATGGCGTGACCTTCGCCGCCGGCCTCGCCTGCGAAGGCTTCCGGCCGTTTGCCGCGATCTACTCGACCTTCCTGCAGCGCGCCTACGACCAGGTGGTGCATGACGTCGCCATCCAGAAGCTGCCCGTGCGCTTCGCCATCGACCGTGCGGGCCTGGTCGGCGCCGACGGCGCGACCCACGCCGGCAGCTTCGACGTTGCCTATCTCGCCTGCCTGCCCGATTTTGTCGTGATGGCGGCGGCCGACGAGCTCGAGCTCATGCACATGGTCGCGACCGCGGCGAAGATTGACGATCGCCCCTCGGCCTTCCGCTATCCGCGCGGCGAGGGCGTGGGCATCGAGCTCCCCGCCAAGGGTACCCCGCTCGAGATCGGCAAGGGCCGCGTACTGCGCGAGGGCAGCAAGATTGCGATTCTGAGCCTCGGCACGCGGCTCGCCGACGCTCTGGCGGCGGCCGAAGATCTCGCGGCCAAGGGCCTCAGCACGACCGTGGCCGATGCGCGCTTTGCCAAGCCGCTCGACACTGACCTGATTGCCCGCCTGGCCCGCGAGCACGAGGTGCTGATCACGATCGAGGAGGGCTCTGTCGGCGGCTTTGCCAGCCACGTTCTGCAGTTCCTGGCCACATCAGGCCTGCTCGATCACGGCCTCAAGATCCGGCCGATGGTGCTGCCCGACCGCTTCCTCGATCACGCGGCGCCCAAGCGCCAGTACGAATGGGCAGGCCTCGATGCGGCGCACATCGTGTCGACGGCGCTCGCGGCGCTGGGGCAGCGGGCCGAGCGCGCGCGCGGCTGATCGCGAAGGTTCAGTCGCGCGGGTCGATCGGCGTCAGGACAGGCGCGCGGGCCTCGATGATCTCGGCGGCGTCGAAGCAGAGGTCCTCGCGATAGCGGCCGGCTACGACCTGCACGCCGACAGGGACACCGCCGACGTTGCCGGTCGGCACCGCGACCGAGGGAAAGCCCAGGACGGGTGTCGCCAGCAGCGAGCGCTGCGCGTCCATCATCTCGGTGACGATGGCCCCGCTCTCCTGGTCGAGATCGCTGCGGAACGGCAGTTGATGCGACACCGGCAGCACGACGATGGGGAAGCGCTCGAAGAAGAGCTGCCAATCCCGCATCAACGATAGGCGGGTGCCGAAGGCTTCCAGGATCCCGTCTCCGTCGAGTACCGGTGCGTGGTGGAGATGACCGTCGATGTTGCGTTGGCTCTTCGCGTCGCCATACGCGCGGATTCCCGGGACCAGGGCACGGCGTTCCTCGTTGACGACCAGGCGGTGCCAGAGGTCGGCAGCTTCGCCCAGCCTTGGCGGGGCCTGCTCGACGACGAGGTAACCTGCGTCGGCAAGGCGGCGACCGGCGTCCCGCACGGCCGCGACGACTTCCGGCGCGGTGTCGCCGAAGGGATCGGGCGCGATGGCAGCCTGGATTGGTCTCGCCGAAGCGGGACCGGTAAGCGGCGCCGGGACCCAGGTCGGATCACGCGCGTCGGCGGCAGCCATGGCAAGGAGGCCGAGCCGCAGATCGGCGACACGGCGTGCCAATGGTCCCTGGACCGACATGAGCTGTGCCGTGATTGGCCGCTCTGTCTTGCCGGACGGATTGAAAGCGGGAACGCGGCCCGGCGTCGGGCGCAGTCCGGCGACGCCGCAGGCATAGGCGGGGTAGCGGATCGAGCCGCCGAAATCATTGCCGTGGGCGAGGGCGCCCATTCCCGACGCCACCGCGGCCGCGGCGCCGCCGCTCGAGCCACCGGGTGTCAGGCGTGCCGACCATGGATTGCGGGTCTCGCCGTGCAGGTCATTGCCGGTGAACCAGCGATGGGAGAAGGCGGGCGTGTTGGTGCGGCCGACGATGATCGCTCCGGCCTTGCGCAGGTTGGCAACGGGCGGACTGTCGTCCGTTGCGATCACGTCACGGAACGCGACGACACCGTTGGTCGTCGCGCAACCTCGTTGATCGACATTCACCTTGATGGTGACCGGCACCCCGTGAAGCGGCCCCAGCGCGGCCCCGCTTGCCCTTGCGGCATCGGCTCTCGCGGCATCCGCGAGAGCTTCGTTGGCGAGGACCTGGACCACGGCGTTGATCGTCGGGTTGACGGCCGCGATTCGATCGAGCGCCGATTGGACCGCTTCACGGCTCGAGATCGAGCCGTTGCCGATGCCCTGCGCGAGATCGGTCGCCGACCAGCGCCACAGTTCGGGGTGCACCTCAGCCCTTGGGCTGTGGGACGATGCGGAGGTAGGGCTTCAGGGTCTTCCAGCCGTTGGGATACTTGGCCTTGGCCTGCTCGTCAGTCACCGCCGGCGGGATGATGACGTCGCCGCCGTTCTTCCAGTTCACGGGCGTCGCCACCATGTGCTTGGCCGTGAGCTGAACCGAATCGAGCACCCGCAGCACCTCGTCGAAGTTGCGGCCGGTGTTCATCGGGTAGGTGAGCATCGCCTTGATCTTCTTGTCCGGGCCGATCACGAACACCGAGCGCACGGTGGCGTTGTCGGCGGCGGTGCGGCCCTCCGAAGTGGTGCCGGCGCCCTCGGGCAGCATGTCGTAGGCGGTCGCGACCTTTAGCTCGGGGTCGCCGATCATCGGATAGGTGACGGCATGTCCCTGCGTCTCCTCGATGTCCTTGGCCCACTTCGAATGGTTGGCGACCGGGTCGACCGAGAGGCCGACGATCTTGGTGTTGCGCTTGTCGAACTCGGGCTTGAGGCCGGCCATGTAGCCGAGTTCGGTGGTGCAGACCGGGGTGAAGTCCTTGGGGTGCGAGAACAGGATCGCCCAGCCCTCGCCGATCCACTTGTGGAACTCGATCGGACCCTGTGTCGTCTCGGCCTTGAAGTCAGGCGCCGTGGAATTGATGCGCAATGTCATGGTGAACCCCCAATGGTGAATAGACAGCTACCTCAACGCGCCGGCGCTTGACGGTCAAGCCCGGGCAGAAACTAGCTACGCAAAGCAGTTTGCCATCGATTTCTACTGTCGTTCTCGCGACATAACGACCAAATCTTTCTGACAGAATCGCGATGACCTTGGATGGCCCTTCGGGAGCCCCTGCCTGGCAAGGGGATTTGGGCGTCAACGCCTTGAGATTATATTGCCGAGGAGGAGGAAACACATGCCCGGCATTCGACCCGTGTTCAATCAGGTGAACATCGTCAGCAATGATCCGGAGGCATCCCTCGATTTCTATCGCCGTCTTGGCGTCTCGATCTCCGACGAAGAGGTGTGGCGTACGGCAACGGGCATCCATCACGTGAACGCTTCGGCACCGAAGGCGTCGGAGCCGTCGCGGTTCGAGGTCGACAGCGCGGCCTTCGCCCGCATCTGGAACCCAGCCTGGCGAGACCACGCCGATCTTGGTGGCCGTGTCGTGGTGGGCTTTGGCGTTTCGTCGCGCGAGGACGTCGATCGTCTCCACGCCGAGATGACGGGAGCGGGTTACCGTAGCCTGCGGGCGCCGCATGACGCTTTCTGGGGAGCGCGATATGCCATCATCGAGGATCCTGACGGTATCGCCGTCGGGCTGATGAGCGAGAAGTCGGACGGACACCGCTCGCCGCCGCCTGGGGTCTGACTTGCGATGGCGCGGACGCGGCTCGACGTGGCGCTGGTGGAACGTGGCCTGGCGGAGACCCGGGCGGCGGCGCAGCGGTTGGTCATGGCGGGCCTGGTCTTCTCCAACGACCGGCGGCTCGACAAGGCCGGCCATGGTGTTGAAACCGACACGCCGCTGGAAGTGCGAGGCCAACCCCATCCCTATGTCTCGCGCGGCGGGCTGAAGCTCGAAAAGGCACTCGATCACTTTGCCCTTCCGGTCGCGGGCCGTATCGCGCTCGATGTTGGGGCCTCGACCGGCGGCTTCACCGACTGTCTGCTGCAACGTGGCGCGGCCAAGGTCTACGCCGTCGATGTCGGCACCAACCAGCTTGCGTGGAAGCTGCGCGACGATCCGCGGGTCGTTTCGATGGAAAGGACCAACATCCGCGATGTGACGGCGACGCAGATTCCGGAGCCGATCGATCTCGTCGTTTGCGATGCCTCTTTCATTGGGCTGCGCACGGCTCTTCCGGCGGCGCTGGCGCTGGCGACAGCAGGCGCGCATCTCGTGGCATTGATCAAGCCGCAGTTCGAGGTCGGCAAGGGCCGCGTTGGCAAGGGCGGCATCGTCCGCGAGCCGGAGCTGCACCAAGAAGTATGCGACATGATCAGCCATTGGCTGGAGGAGCAACCCAGCTGGCGCGTGCTCGGAGTGACCGAAAGTCCCATCACCGGTGCGGAAGGCAACAAGGAGTTCCTTATCGCCGGCCATTTCGGCGGCCAAGTCAGCGGATAGCTCGAGTCACCTTGAACTTGTTGTTGTCGGCCAACGTCTCGAACGAGGCGAAGTGCGCTTTAAGCATGGCCTCGTAGGGCAGGCCACGGTTGGCCACCAGGTAGAGCCTGCCGCCTGGCTTGAGCGCTCGAGAGGCGGCTTCGATCACCTTCTGCCCGAGCGCCGGGGTCGAGGCGCGACCGGTATGGAAGGGCGGGTTGCAAACGACGGCGTCGTAGATCGCTGGCGTTGGCTCGTTCGCGAGGTCGAGCCAATGGAACCGGGCGCGATCGTCGGTGATGTTGGTCTGTGCGGCTTCGATCGCTCGGTGTTCGGCATCGATCAGATCGATGTGCCTGATGGCGGACGAGCCTAGGATGCAGCGCGCCAGATAGCCCCAGCCGCAGCCGAAATCGGCGACATGACCCGACAGATCCTGCGGCAGGTGTTGCGCCAGCAAGGCCGAGCCATCGTCGATCTTGTCCCAACTGAAAATGCCCGGCTGGCTGAGCCAGCTTCCGTCACTTACCGGCTGTAAGCGCGTGAGGCCCAGCCAATAGTCCGGCGGCGAGCGATCGGCTTTCACGAGCCAGAAGACGCGGCTGTGGAATTTGGACAGCGTGCCGGCGAGCCCGAACGCCCTGCCGATCTGCTTTTCGAGGCTCGCCGCGCCATCCTCGTTGGTGCCGGCGCAAATCAGGGTGCCGCCCTCAGCGAGAAGGGACCAGCCACGCGCTATGTTGGCGAAGTTCTCCTCTTTGTGCTTGGTGAGCAACACGAGTCCCTGCTCGAAGGCCCCCTGCGAAATGCGCGGCGACGCATTCTTCAGCCGCAGATAGTCGGGCCGAAAGGATTGTTCGGCATCGACGCCTTCGAAAGCCAAGGGCTCGGCGCGCAAAAAGAACGCCCGCTTGTGAGCGAGCGTTCCTGATTCGAAGGCATGGGCGAGGGCGCGGCCCGCTTGACTCACTTCAGCTCCCTCAGGGAACGAGGACGGCGCGCCCCATGATCAGCCCCCTGCGCAGCTCCTGCAGGGTGGCGTCGGCTTCGTCGAGCTTGCGCTTGATGATGGGCACCGGCTCCGCCTTGCCGGCGGTGACGAGATCCATCATCTCCTTCATCTCGGCCGGCGTGCCGGTGACCGAGCCCATGATCTGGTTGCCGGTGAAGGCGAACATCGGCATCGGCATCGAGAAGGTGCCGCCGAACAAGCCGACCACGATCAGCCGGCCGCCGCGTCCGAGGGCCCGCCAGCCAAACTGCGCGCTCGACTCGGCGCCGACGAAGTCGATGGCCGCGCCGACGCCGGTGCCATTGGTAAGATCCATGATCTGCTTGCGCGCTTCTTTGTCGCGCGGATCGACCGCCGCGCAGGCCCCGTTTTCCAGCGCGAGCTTCCGTTTCTTTTCGTCGATGTCGGCGACGATCGGCTCGCGGCCCAGCACCGCCTTGGCGAAGCGAACGCCCATCAGACCGACGCCGCCGGCGCCGATCACCAGGATGGGCCGGCCGGCATCGTTGCCGACCGCCTTCTTCACGGCGCCAAAAGCCGTGATGCCGGAGCAGGCATAGAGGCAGGCGAGCTCCTCGGGCAGCTTGCCGTAGGGATAGAGATACTTGGCATGCGGCACGAGGACGTGGTCAGCATAGCCGCCGTCGTTGTTGACGCCCAGCGCGCGGGGGGTGGGGCACAGGTTCTCGGTGCCGTTCGTGCAGTACCAGCATTTGCCGCAGCCGATCCACGGGTAGACCACCGCCTTGTCGCCGACCTTGGCGCCTTTCGCATCGGGCCCCAAGGCTTCGACGACGCCCACGATTTCGTGGCCCATAATGCGCGGCGGGTTCATCGTCTTGGCGGTCGAGTATTTGTTGCCGCCGCCCATGTCGAAGAAACCCTCCCAGAGGTGCACGTCGCTGTGGCAGACGCCGGCGGCGGTGATGCGCACTACGACCTCGGTGCCCTGCGGCGCCGGCGTCGCTTCCTCGACGCGCTGCAGCGGTTGGCCGAACTCGACGACCTTGTAACTCTTCATGGGCCAGCTCCCTTGCTTCGACTTCTGGAGCATAGAGCATCCCAATGGCTTTTGTGCTAGTGGTTCGCCAAGCAGATTGTTGGGAGGCGAAACAAATGTTGAGGCGCGATCTCGTATTGACGGCGGGCGCTCTGGCTCTGGCGTCCATGGGCGCATCCTCCGGCGCAGCGGCACAGGAGACGGTGAAGATCGGTCTGATCCTTCCCATGACTGGCCAGCAGGCCTCGACCGGCAAGCAGGTCGATGCGGCGGTGAAGCTCTACGTGGCACAGCACGGCACGACGGTCGCCGGCAAGAAGATCGAGGTGATCCTGAAGGACGATACTAGCGTGCCCGACGTCGCCAAGCGGTTGGCGCAGGAGCTAGTGGTCAACGACAAGGTCGCCGTTCTCGCTGGCATGGGCCTGACCCCGATCGCGCTTGCCGTGGCGCCGATCGCCACCCAGGCGAAGGTGCCGGAGATTGTCATGGTGGCCGGCACGTCGACGATCACCGAGGCGTCGCCCTTCGTCGTGCGCACGAGCTTCACTTTGGCGCAGTCCTCCGTTCCAATGGCGGAATGGGCCTTCAAGAACGGCATCAAGAAGGTGGTGACGCTGGTCAGCGACTACGGCCCCGGGATCGATGCCGAGAAGTCGTTCAGCGAGAAGTTCAAGGCCGATGGCGGCACCATCGTCGAAAATCTGCGCGTGCCACTGCGCGGTCCCGACTTCTCGCCGGTGCTCCAGAAAGTAGCCGATGCCAAGCCGGATGCACTGTTCGTGTTCGTGCCGTCCGGTGCCGGCGCGCAGTTCGTGAAGCAGTTCGTGGAGCGTGGCCTCGACAAATCGGGCGTCAAGCTGATCGCCACCGGCGATGTCATCGACGACGATCTGCTGAATGGCATGGGCGACGTGGTGATCGGCGTCATCAACGCCCACAACTACTCGACCTACCACCAAAGCCCGACCAACAAGGCCTATGTCGAGGCGTTCAAGAAAGCCAACAACGGCATGCGGCCGAACTTCCTGTCGGTCAGCGGCTACGATGGCATGCACCTGATCTACGAGGCCTTGAAGAAGACCAACGGCTCTACCGATGGCGAGAAGCTGGTTGCTGCCATGAAGGGCATGGCTTGGGAAAGCCCGCGCGGCCCGATCTCGATCGACCCCGAGACGCGCGACATCGTGCAGAACATCTACATCCGCAAGGTCGAGAAGGTCGACGGTGAGCTCTACAATGTCGAGTTCGCCACCATTCCCAACGTCAAGGACCCGGTGAAAGCGGCAAAGAAGAAGTAGGGCATTGTCGCACAAGGCCGCCGACAAACTCGGTGTCATCCCGAGGCCAAAGGCCGAGGGATCTTTCCGGCAACAGGAAGGATCCCTCGCTTCGCTCGGGATGACACGGAATTGCTTCGTGACATCGGGCGGTTCTTAGCCATGGCCACGATCCTGTTCGATGGCGTGGCCTACGGCATGCTGCTGTTCGTGCTGGCCTGCGGGCTCGCCGTGACGCTGGGGTTGATGAACTTCGTCAATTTGGCCCATGGCGCCTTCGCGATGGCCGGCGGCTATACGACCATCCTGCTGATGGACCGCGCCGGCGTGCCGTTCCTTGCCTGTCTGCCGGTGGCGTTCGTCGTGGCGGCGGTTCTGGGCGTCGTCCTGGAGCGCACGCTTTACCGGCATATGTACCGCCGCAGCCATCTCGACCAGGTGCTGTTCTCGATCGGGCTGGTGTTCATGGCCGTCTCGGGAATGACCTGGGCCATGGGTGCCAGCCAGCAGACCATCAAGCTTCCGGGCTGGCTGATGGGCCGCTTCGAAGTGCTGGGCGTGAATGTCGGCATCTATCGTGCCTTCATCATCGTGCTGTGCGGCGCTTTGGCGGTCGGCTTGCAGTTCGGGTTGACGCATACCCGCTTCGGCAGCCGGTTGCGCGCCGCCGTCGACGATGCGCGCGTGGCGCGCGGGCTCGGTATTCCGGTCGGCACCGTCTTTGCGATCACCTTCGCCGTCGGCTCCGGGCTTGCCGGCCTGGGCGGCGCACTCGGCGCCGAGATCCTGGGGCTTGATCCCAATTTCCCGCTGAAGTTCCTGATCTACTTCCTGATCGTCGTTGCCGTCGGCGGCACGTCGGGAATAGCAGGCCCGTTCGTCGCCTCGTTGCTGTTGGGTGTCGCCGATGTTGCCGGCAAGTATTACGTGCCCGCACTCGGGGCCTTCATCATCTACCTGGTCATGATCGCCGTGCTGGTCCTGCGGCCGCACGGCCTGTTCGCCCGTCCGCGCTGATGGCGGCGGCGGCAAGCCTCGCGGGGCGGGCGCGCTGGCGGTGGCTGGAGATCGCTTTCTGGCTGGCCGCCTTCGGCGCGGTGTTCCTGCCAGTCGGCCCGCATCTCATCCTGAACCAGATCGCGATCCTCGCACTTTTCGCGCTGTCGCTCGATCTGATCCTGGGCTACGCCGGCATCGTGTCGCTGGGGCACGCGGCTTTCTTCGGTCTCGGCGCCTATGCCGCCGGCCTGTTCGCCAAGTTCGTGACCGGCGATCCATTGCCGGGCCTTGTGCTCGCGATGCTGGTCGCGGGCGCGTTGGGATTCATCACGAGCTTCCTGGTGCTGCGCGGCAGCGATCTCACCCGCCTGATGGTGACTCTGGGCGTCGCTCTGTTGCTTCATGAGCTTGCCAATGCGCTGCCCGATCTCACCGGCGGCGCGGACGGCCTGCAGGGTGTTTCGATGGAGCCGCTGCTCGGCCTTTTCTCCTTCGATCTCTATGGCCGCACCGCTTATGCCTACAGCGTCATGGTCCTGTTCGTGCTGATGCTGGTCGCTCGTGCCGTCGTGCATTCGCCGTTCGGCCTGTCGCTGATGGCGATCCGACGCAATCGCCTGCGCGCCTCGGCACTGGGCGTGCCGGTCAATCGCCGTCTGGTCGCGGCCTACACGCTGGCGGCGGCCTTCGCCGGCGTGGCCGGTGCGCTGCTGGCCCAGACGACGGCCTTCGTGTCGCTGGAATTCTTCGACTTCAATCGCTCGGCCGATGTGTTGCTGGTCCTGATCATCGGCGGCGCGGGCTGGCTCTACGGCGGCATTGTCGGCGCGGTCCTCTTCCAGGGCCTGCAGGACGGCCTCTCCTCCCTGACGCCGGAATACTGGCTATTCTGGATCGGGCTTTTCCTGGTGGCATTCGTCATGTTGGGACGCGACCGCATGATGGCCGGCCTGCGAGGCCTCGTGGCGCGGGTGAAACAGTGACGGCGGCGCTGCAGACGCGGGGCCTCGCCAAGCACTTCGGCGGCCTGGTCGCCACGCGCGACGTCACCTTCACGCTGGAGCGCGGTGCGCGCCAGGCGCTCATCGGCCCCAATGGCGCGGGCAAGACCACGTTCGTCAATCTGCTAACCGGCGTGCTGTCGCCTTCGGCCGGACAGGTGTTGTTGGGCGGCGAGGACATCACGAGGCTGGCGCCTGAGGCGCGCGTCCGGCGCGGCCTCGTGCGCACCTTCCAGATCAACCAGCTCTTTGGCGACCTGACACCGCTCGAGACGCTGGCGTTGGCGGTGGGCGAGCGGCTGGGGCAGGGGCGTCGCTGGACGCGTACCGTCGGCGGCGACGGCATGGCGAGCGAGATCGACGCCGTGGCCCAGCGATTTGGGCTCGCCGACGTGCTCGACAGCCGCACCGACA
This sequence comes from Alphaproteobacteria bacterium, assembly GCA_017308235.1. Lineage (GTDB taxonomy): Bacteria > Pseudomonadota > Alphaproteobacteria > Reyranellales > Reyranellaceae > Reyranella. The sequence goes on from JAFKFL010000008.1 coordinate 282,899, forward strand.
CCTTGCCCTACGGCAAGCAGCGCCTGCTGGAGATCGCTGTCGCCTTCGCCTGGAATCCCCAGGTGCTGCTGCTCGATGAGCCTGCGGCAGGTGTGCCCGAGGCGGAGCGACGCGACATCCTCGATGCCATCGCGGCATTGCCGGCCGACGTATCGGTGCTGCTGATCGAGCACGACATGGACCTGGTGTTCAGCTTTGCGCGGCGCATTTCCGTCTTGGTCGATGGCGGTCTGCTGGTCGAGGATGAGCCTGATGCGATCGCGCGCGATCCTCGGGTGCGCGCGGTCTATCTCGGCGAGAGCCGGCATGTCTGACCTGTTGGCGCCTGACCTGCTGACAATCGACGGGCTTCACGCCGGCTACGGCCGCGCCGTCGTGCTGTCCGACATCGCCTTTCGTTTGGCCGAGGGCGAGGCGCTCGCCGTGCTCGGACGCAACGGCGTCGGCAAGACGACACTGATCGACAGCATCGTTGGCGTGACGCGGCACTTCGCCGGATCGTTGATGCTGGCGGGCAGGGAGATAGCAGGCCTCGCGCCCGAGCAGCGTGCCACGCTCGGTGTCGGCTGGGTGCCGCAGGAGCGCAACATCTTTCGTTCCCTTACTGTCGAAGAGAATCTGACGGCGGTCGCACGACCGGGAGCATGGACGGTGGAGCGCATCTACGCGCTCTTTCCGCGGCTCGGGGAGCGGCGCGGAAACTCGGGCGGTGCTCTGTCGGGCGGCGAACAGCAGATGCTTGCGATTGGCCGTGCGCTCGCCACCAATCCGCGACTCCTGCTGCTCGATGAGCCGACCGAAGGGCTGGCGCCCATCATCGTCGAGGAGCTGCTGCGCGCGCTCGATCGGCTTTTCCGCGAGGAGCGGATGGCCGCGATCATTGTCGAGCAGCATGCGCACAAGGTCCTGCCCATCACGCGTCGCGCGGTCGTTCTGGAACGCGGCCGCGTCGTGCTGGAAGCGTCGAGCGCGGCGCTCCTGGCCGATCCGGCGCCGCTCGAGCGCTTCGTCGGAGTCACCCAGCGGTAATTTCGTAAATTTCGATATGTTTCGAAGATTTGGAAAAAACCGTTTACAGCGACGATTCGTTATCCCACCATTGGACAACGGCGCCGACACGAACGGGTAATTGCGCCGGTGGGAGGAAAACGATGATCGAGCGGCTGGGCGCGTGGCGCCGTCGTGGCGTGTTGGCTGGACTGGCAGCGGGAGCGGCGTCGCTTGCGGCGCCATCGATCTTGCGCGCCGCGCCGTCGGGCAAGCCGGTGAGGGTGGGCGGCACGCTGTCGCTGACCGGCTTCCTCGCGCAGACGGCGGCGGTCCACAAGATCGCCGCCGATATCATGGTCGAGGAGATCAACGGCCGGAACGGCTTCCTGGGTCGTCCCGTCGAATATGTCCTGCTCGACGATCAGTCCAAGCCGGAGATGGCGCGCAGCCTCTACGAGAAGCTGATCACCGTCGACAAGGTCGATCTGATCCAGGGCCCCTATGCGACCGCTCCGATCCTGGCGGCGATGGGCGTGGCCCAGCGCTACGGCAAGGTCATGATCCAGAGCAGCATGGGCATCCCCAAGCTGCAAACTTATGACCGCGCCTTTCCCGCAACACCGTTCGGTCCGGAGCCCGACAAGACCTATCCGAACGTCATCCTGGACGCGATGGCGAGCATTCCGACGCCGCCCAAGACGATGGTTGTCCTGACCAGCAAGTTCCCGTCGGCGCAGTTCATGGCCAAGGGCATGCAGAAGGAGGCCGAGGGGCGCGGCGTCAAGGTGCTGCTGTACCTCGAATACGAATCGGGCAATCACGACTTCGGCGCCATCGCGGCGCGCGTAAAGGAGGCCAATCCGGACTTCCTGTGGGTGGGCTCGCTGGGCCTCGAAAGCAATCTTCTGCTCGAGGCTCTGCGCAAGCTCGACTATGTGCCCAAGAACCACTTCCATCTCTATCCGGCGCCGGGCCCGCTGGCATTGTCGCCCGATGGCAATCGCGCACTGTGCTCGACCTTCATCGAGGCCGACGAGCCGTTCATGTCGAGGCCGGGCATGAAGCGTATCGCCGCCGAGTACAAGGAGCGGGCGACCAAGATCAACCTGCCGTACACGACCCTCGACGCGCAGGCCTGCGGCATGGTCTCGGAATGGCAAATCCTCGAGGCGGGGGTGAACGGTGCGGACAGCCTGGATGACGCCAAGATCGCGGCCTGGCTCAAGGCTCATACCGTTGAGACCTTGTTGGGCAAGCAGCGTTTCAACGGCCCCTACAATCACGGCGATGCCGGGCAGATGATTAAGCAAGTCCAGAACAAGGAATGGAAGGTGGTCTGGCCGAAGGAATTCGCCGCGCCTGGCGTGAAGCTGCTCGCTTCTTGATCGCTGATGCCGAGCGCCACGCTCCTCGGCCAGGCGTTGATCTCGGGTGTGCTGGCGGGCGGCATGTATGGGCTGCTTGCCATGGGCCTGAGCTTGAGCTGGGGCCTGCTGCGGCTGGTCAACCTCAGCCACTTCGCGCTGGCGTTCCTTGCCGCCTACATCGTCTACGAACTGGGCACGACCTGGCACGTGGCGCCGTGGTGGTCGGCGGCGCTGGTGGTGCCGGCGATGTTCGGCATTGGTGCGGCCCAGCATTGGCTGTTCGACCGCTTCCGGGTGAACGAGCTCGCCTCGCTCCTGATCACCTTCAGTGTCGCGGTCATCCTCGAAGCCGGCATCCAGCTCTACTGGACCGCCGACTTCCGTCGCTACGAGACGGATTACGCCACGCTCTCGATCAAGGCGGGTCCTTTCTTCATCCCCGTGCTGGAGCTTGCGCTCTGTCTCGTGGCGGGCGTGCTGGCCTGGGGAACGTGGCTGTGGCTGCGCAAGACCTTCGTCGGCAAGGCCCTGCGCGCCAGCGTCGAGGACGCCGATATCGCGGCGGCCTACGGCGTAAACCACAAGCAGCTCGCCTACCTGCTCTCCGGAATAGGGGCTGCCTATGCCGGCATCGCCGGAACCTTCATCGCCCTGATCGCGACCCTAGCACCGGCCGAGATCTGGACCTGGCTGGGCGTCGTGTTTGCGGTGGTGATCATCGGCCGGCTCGGCAACCCTCTGGGCGCGTTGCTCGCCGGGATGGCGATCGGCGCTGCGCAGTCGCTCGCCATGGCGGTCTTCAGCCCGGCCTGGGCGCCGGTCGTCTCCTTCTCGATGCTGATCATCGTCCTGCTGTGGGATCCGGAGTGGCTATGAACGCCGCGCGCGACCTTCCCCGGCTGGCGGCGGCGCTCGCGATCGGCGCCTTCGCGCTCCTGCCTACCGCCGGCTTGCCGGCCTTCTACGATTCTTTCTTCTATCTCGTATTTTTCTGGGTATCGCTTTCCACGAGCTGGGCACTGCTGAGCGGTTTCGCTGGCTACTTTAGCCTGGGTCACGCCGCCTTCTTCGGCGTCGGCCTCTACACCACGGCCGTGCTGGCGGCGAAGTTCGACGTGCCGTTCCTGCTGACGCTTCCAGCTGCGGCGATCCTTCCCGCACTGCTGGCGGTCGTCATCGGCGCCATCGTCTTCCGCCTGCGGCGGCTGCGCGGTGAGCTGTTCGCTCTGCTGACGCTCGCCGTCACCTTCGTCATCGCCACTGTTGTGCTCAACACGCCGATCGATGGCGGCGGCGGCATCTTCATGAGCGCGGTGCCCTTGCCGTCGCTGATGGCGACGCCGACCGGCACGCTCTACCTGCTCGCCTTCGTGATCTGCGTCAGCACACTCGCCATCGCCTGGAAGGTGAGCCGGTCGCGGCTCGGCATGGGGCTGTTCGCCATCCACGACGACGAGGATGTGGCGGAGGCCAAGGGTGTGCCGACCTTCCGCTACAAGCTCACGGCTTTCGCCCTGTCGGCGGGCATCGCGGGCATCGTGGGCGGCGTGCATGCGATGTTCGTGGGCTTCATCACCGTGGCCGGCACCTTCGAGCTCACCGTGCCGCTTTATGTCGTGCTGATGAGCGTGCTGGGCGGCTCGCGCAGCTGGTTTGGTCCAGCGATCGGGGCGACCGTGATCACCACGCTTCTCTATTCCTTCAGCAGCGGCGATCAGGCGATGATCGGGCGCGCCGTTGTGGGCTTTATCCTCATCGCCGCCATCCTCTGGCTGCCCGACGGCGCCGTGCCGGCAATCGCCAAGTGGCTGAAGCCACGCCGAGCGGCGTCGGTCCGCACTGGCGCGGATGTCGCGCCTGCGGCGACTCCGGCGAGGTCCATCGGCGATCGCAACATGCTCGAGGTTCGCGGCGTGACCAAGCGCTTCGGCGGCCTGCTGGCGCTGGGCGGCGTCGATCTCGATGTGCGGGAGGGCGAGATCGTCGGGTTGGTCGGCCCCAACGGCTCGGGCAAGACGACGCTGATCAACGTGATCTCCGGCCACTATCCGCTGAGCGGCGGCACCATCGCGCTCGATGGCGTGCAGATCGGTGCATTGCCGGCGCATGACATCGCGCATCGCGGCGTCGCGCGCACCTACCAGATCCCGCGGCCGTTCGCGAACATGACAGCGCTCGAGAACGTCGTGGCCGCCGCGACCTTCGGAGGGCCCGTGCGCAAACCTGCGGAGATCCGCGACGAGGCCTTGCACTGGATGGCCTTTACCGGACTGTCCGGCAAGGAGGATGTCCTGCCGGCCGGTCTCAACCTGCACGAACGCAAGTTCCTTGAGCTGGCGCGCGCGCTTGCGGCGAGGCCGAAGCTGCTGCTACTCGACGAAGTGCTGTCAGGCCTCAATCCGGCAGAGGTCGACAACGCGATCCGCCTGGTCCGCGCCATTCGTGCCCAGGGAGCCACTATCGTCTTCGTCGAACATCTGATGCGGGCCGTGGTCGAACTGTCGGATCGGGTCGCCGTCCTGAACGAGGGCAAGCTGTTCGCGCTGGGCGCGCCGCGCGAGGTGATGCGTGACCCGCGCGTGGTCAGCATCTATCTGGGCAAGGCCTATGCTGCTTGAGGCCCGCAACCTGCACATCGGCTACGGCGATGCTCCCGCCGTGTGGGATGTCTCGCTCGATGTCGGCGTGGGCGAGATCGTGTCGGTGATCGGGCCCAATGGCGCCGGCAAGACGACGCTGATCAACGCCATCGCCGGCCTGCTGCGCTGCCGGCAGGGCGATCTGCGCTTCGATGGCCGCGACATGACGCGCGTGAAGGCGCATGACTATTGCGGCCACGGCATCGCCCTCGTGCCGGAGGGTCGGCGATTGTTCACCAAGATGTCGGTCGAGGAGAACCTCGAGCTCGGCTGCTATCTCGCGGCGGCACGGGCGGCGCGGGCCCAGTCGCTGGCGCGCGTCTATGACCTGTTTCCCATCCTCGGACAGAAGCGCCGCCAACTGGCGGGGGAGCTGTCGGGCGGCCAGCAGCAGATGGTGGCGATCGGCCGCGCGCTGATGGCCCGGCCACGGATCGTGCTGTTCGACGAGCCGTCGCTGGGATTGGCGCCGTCCATCGTCGACGACATGTTCGACATCATCGCGCGCGTTCGCGACGAGGGCGCGGCGGTGCTGCTGGTGGAGCAGAACGTCCTGAAGGCGATCGAGATCGCCGATCGCGCCTATGTCCTGGAGCAGGGGCGCATCGTGACCTGCGGGTTGCCTGCCGATCTCCTGCAGCAGCCCCATATCCGCGAAGCTTATCTGGGAGTCTGAGCACGATGGCGAAGATCCTCAAGATGCCTCTTGAGGTGGTCGGCCGGGCGGCCGCGACCACCGCGCCGCAGGATGTCCTGAGCGAGGATGCCGCGACCTTCGAGGTGCTGCGGCAGATGCGGGAGGACATCCTGTGCTGCGTGTTGAAACCCGACCAGCGGTTGCGGTTCGGTGAGCTCCGGCAGCGCTACGACACATCGGTCGGCACGCTGCGCGAGGCGCTCTCCCACCTGGTGTCGGAAGGGCTGGCGCGCACCGAAGCCGGCCGCGGTTTTTCGGTGGCGCCGGTTTCGCTGGCCGATTTCCTCGATCTCTCGGAACTGCGGGTCTATCTCGAGACACGCACGCTCGCCGATGCCATCCGTCATGGAACGGACACCTGGGAGGCCGAGATCGTCAGCGCCTACTTCCTGCTGTCGAAGCTCGGACCGCCGATGCCGGACGATCCGGTCAGCGTGAAGCGCGAATGGGGCAAGCGGCACAAGCGTTACCACGACTCGCTGGTGGCGACCTGCACCTCGCCCTGGTCGCTGCATTTCCGCAGCGAGCTGTTCGACCAGGCGCGGCGCTACCATTGGCTGACCATGATCCATGCTCGGTCGCGTCGAACCAACGAGCATCTCGAGCTGCGCGATGCCGTGCTGGCGCGCGACGTTGATCTTTCTTGCCGCCTGATCGAAAAGCACATCCGCACGACGGTGGAGCAGGCGGTTTCCGAAGTGCCCGGTTTGACGATGAGCGGGTCGACAGGCCGGGCGGTCCGTCCGTCGCGGCGGAGCAAGGGATAGGAGGCGACCATGGATACGCTTCAGAGAACGACAGGTTACGATGTGGGCGGTGTGCGCTATCAGCAGCCGTTCAAGATCAGGCGGCTCGGCCATTTCGGCTTCAATGTCGCGGAGCTGCAGGCGGGCATCGATTTCTATTCGAAGCTGCTCGGCTTGCGTATCACCGATACGCGCGACTTCTCAAAAATCCCGGGACGGGAGGAGTTGGCCAAGCGCATGGAAGATCCGCGCATCGTCTTCATGAGCCACAACTCCGATCATCACGCCTTCTTGCTGGCCCACAAGTCGCTGGGCGCCATCTTCGGCGATGACGCGGTCTCCAAGGACATCACCGTGAACCAGATCACCTGGCAGGTCGGCTCGATGGAGGAGGTGTTCGCAGCGGCGGACTACTTCCGCGACAAGCAGGTCGAGATCCGCCGCGTCGGCCGCGACATGCCGGGTAGCAACTGGCACACCTACATCCGCGATCCTGACGGCCACACGGTCGAGCTCTACTACGGCATGGAGCAGATCGGCTGGGAGGGCCGGAGCAAGCCCGAGACGATGTACTACCGTGCCTTCCGCGAGCGGCCCGTGCTGCCGCAGATGTCGGAGGCGGCGGAAGTGCGCGAGGCCGTGGCCAAGGGCATCGACATCGACGCGGGCAACACGATCCGCGACGAGTCGGGCGAGGAATACATCGTCGCCGGCGTCCGCCTGCCGCGACCCTTCAAGATCGTCAACATCGGCCCCATGAGCTTGTTCGTGGCCGACGTCGGCGCATCGGAAGCCTTCTATACGCAGACCATGGGCTTCGTGCGGACCGAGGTGGTCAACTACAAGGGGCACCGTTGCGTCTATCTGCGCAACGGCAGCGAGCATCACAGCCTCTCGCTGCTGCCCAAGGCGTTGCGTGGCGAGCTGGGCCTCAATCCCGACACCTCCGTTGCCTCGATGGGCATGCAGGTGGGCAGCTACCGTCAGCTTCGCGATGCGGTCGACTTCTTCAGGAAGAAAGGCGCACGCTTCACGGAGGTGATCCCGCAGGAGCTCTATCCGGGAGTCGACTACGCCGCGCACATCCTCGATCCCGCCGGCCATGCGCTGATGCTCTACTATTACATGGAGCGGGTGGGCTGGGACGGCCAGCCACGCCCGGCATCGCAACGCCGGCCGATCGGCAAGGAATGGCCCGAAGCGCTGGAACCCCTGTCGGATACCTATGCCGATCCGCCTTTCATGGGTCCGTTAGGATAAAGCTGGGTCAAGAGTCTCGAATGACGTCGGATTGCCGGGAGTAAGTATTATGAGCAAGTATGGTATCGGCCAGCCTGTCCTGCGCTTCGAGGATCCTCGACTGCTGCGCGGGGAGGGGCGGTACATCAACGATGTGAACCTGCCCGGCCAGGCCTATGCGGTGTTCGTCCGCTCGCCGCATGCCCATGCGAAGATCCGCTCGATCGATACGGAGGAGGCCAAGAAGACGGCGGGCGTCATCGCCGTCTATACCGGCCATGACGTGACGGCCGACGGGCTTGGCATGCCCAAGGCCAACATGCCGCGCAAACGGCCCGACGGAAAGCCGATGTACGCGCCGCAGCGGCCCCCGCTGATCACCGACCGCGTGCGCTATGTTGGAGATCCGGTGGCGATGGTGATCGCCGAGACGCTGGCCGCCGCCAAGGATGCCGCCGAGCTGGTCAATATCGACTACGATCCGTTGCCGTCGGTGACGCTCACGGAAGACACCGTGAAGCCGGGGGCGCCGGCGGTATGGGACGATTGTCCCGACAACATCTCGAACCACGTCGAGCGCGGCAACAAGGCGGGCACCGACGAGGCCATCAAGTCGGCGGCCAAAGTGATCAAGCGGCGTTACGTCATCACGCGCGTGCATGCCCAGTTCATGGAGCCGCGCGGCACGCTCGGCACCTACGATCCGGGGGAGGATCGCATGACCCTCTATGCCGACGTCCAGTATCCCCATCGCGTGCGCAACATGCTGGCGCAGAACGTGTTCAAGGTGCCCGAGAGCAAGATGCGGGTGATCGCGGGCGACGTGGGCGGCGGGTTCGGCACCAAGGGCTGGCAGTACATCGAGCATCGCCTGACGCTGTGGGCCGCGCGCAAGCTCCGCCGGCCGGTGAAATGGACCTGCGAACGCAGCGAGGCGGTGATGGCCGACGAGCACGGCCGCGACAATGTCGGCGAGATCGAGCTCGCGCTCGACAAGGACAACAAGTTCGTGGCACTGCGGCTCAACATGCTGGCCAACATCGGCGCCTATGTCGGCTCGGACCGCAATCTGCTCTCGCCCTTCGGCATGATCACGACGGTGCTGGGCGTCTACAGGATCCCGACAGCCTACCTCAACGTGGTTGGCGTCCTCAGCAACACCAATCCGACCGCGCCCTATCGCGGCGCCGGGCGTCCGGAAGCGATCTACCTGATCGAGCGCTTGATCGACGACGCGGCGCGTGAGCTCGGCATCGATCGGGTGGAGCTGCGCCGCAAGAACGTGCTGGCCGAGACCGAACTGCCTTACCAGAGCCCAGTGGGTCCGTTCTACGACTGCGGTCAGTTCGAGAAGAACATGGACATGGCGCTCGAGCTTGCCGATGTGGCGGGCTACAGGGCGCGCATGGAGGCCTCGAAGACGCGCGGCAAGTTGCGTGGCCTGGGGATCGTCAATGCGATCGAGCAGGCCGCCGGAACGGTGCAGCCGGAGTATGCCGAGATCCGCTTCAATCCGAGCGGCACGGCAGCGCTGCTGATGGGCACCAAGGCGCAGGGACAGGGCCATGAGACCATGTTCAAGCAGATCCTGAACGAGCGCCTCGGCATCGACCCGTCCGATGTGCAGTTCATCGACGGCGACACCGATCGCGTCGCCTTCGGCATGGGCACCAACGGCTCACGCTCGACCGTGCTTGGCGGTTCGGCGCTGTTCTTCGCCGCCGGCAAGGTGATCGACAAGGGCAAGAAGCTCGCCGGCCATATGCTCGAGGCGGGCGAACAGGACATCGAATTCGCGGAGGGCACCTTCCGGGTCAAGGGCACCGACAAGACGGTGTCGCTAAAGCAGGTCGCAATGGCCGCGTTCAATCCCGCCCGATGGCCGCAGGGTTTCGAGGGCGGACTGTACGAGAACGCCACCTACAAGGGCGAGAAGGACACCTATCCCAACGGCTGCCACATCTGCGAGGTCGAGATCGACCCCGAAACTGGTGAGGTGCAGCTCGACCGGTACGCGGTCGTCGACGACGTCGGCACGGTGATGAATCCGATCGGACTGAAGGGCCAGATCCACGGCGGCGTGGCGCAGGGCGTGGGCCAGATCCTGGGTGAGCAGGTCGTCTGGGACCGCGAGAGCGGCCAGCTCCTGACCGCGAGCTTCCTCGACTACACCATGCCGCGCGCCGACATGATGTGCAGCATGGAGATCAAGTCCAATCCGGTCCCGACGAAATACAATCCGCTGGGCGCCAAGGGCGCGGGCGAGGCGGGAACGGTCGGGGCCATGCCGGCCTTGATGAACGCGATCATCGATGCGCTGGCGCCGCTCGGCGTGAAGGACGTCATCATGCCGGCCACGGCACAGAATGTGTGGCGTGCCATCCACGACGCCAAGAGCGCGTGAAGAAATCTGGTTCAATCTTCAAAGGGAAGCAGGACAAATGAGTGCATTGGAAGGACCGCGTAAGGAAGTTCGTCGTGTCGTCAAGGACGGCAGCACCTATTGGACGGAGTTCAAGGACGGCAAGATCGTGTTCGCCGACGGCCGCACCTGCGGTGAGGACGAGGTGGTCCACCTGCCACCCTGCGAGCCGACCAAGATCATCTGCGTGCATGTGAACTACATCTCGCGCTACTACGAGTTCAACAACACGCGCACGCCGCCGCCGTCGCCGACCTATTTCCAGAAGCCGCTGACGGCCCTCAACGCCCACAGAGGCGAGCTGATCCGGCCCAAGGGCTACAAGTATGTGAACTATGAGGGCGAGATGGCCGTCGTGTTCGGGCGGATGACCAAGAATGTCTCGCGTGAGGAGGCGTGGGATTGCATCGCGGGCTTTGCGCCGGCCAACGATTTTGGCTGTCACGATTTCCGTGACACCGATGCGGGCTCCATGCTGCGCGTAAAAGGCATGGACGGCTTCTGCCCGATCGGACCGGGCCTGGTTTCGGGCGTCGATGTGCGCAAGTCGATGCTGCGCTCCTACCGGAACGGCAAGGTGGTGCAGGAAGGCGCCGTCAGCGAGCAGATCTTCGACTGCGGCTATCTGATTGCCGATCTTGCCCGGCACATGACTTTCCTGCCGGGCGATATCCTGCTGACGGGCACGCCGGCCAATTCGCGGCCGCTCGATGTCGGCGACACGATCGATATCGAGGTGAGCGGGGTCGGTCGGCTCTCGAACAAGGTTGTCGAGGCGCCGGCACCCAAGGCGAAGGACGGCTTTCCCGCGAGCCCCGACAGCGAGGGCGTCCGCCGTGTCGCGCTCGGCAACGAGGAGCGCCTGCCCGACAAGCTGAAGGCCAAGTAGAGGCCGTCGAAATCCTGTCGTTACCCCTGGCCGCGGCCTCGCCGACGGCCAGGGTCATCGCATCGGTCGGACTACCTCACCTTGAGGAGCGTCGCGCAGCGACGCGTCTCGAAGGGGGGAACGAGCACCGTGTCTATTGCCCATCCTTCGAGACGGCCACTGCGTGGCCTCCTCAGGATGAGGTGATTCTGTCAGAGCAGAGAACGCTCTAGGCTCGCGGCCTCAGCCCCTCGACCAGGTGCTTCGTTGCTGTGAACGCGCGCGAGATGCGCGCCGTGGGATCGGTGATGGGCGAGGGCATCTCGACGCTGATGAAGATGTCGCGCGGCAGGGCTTGCAGCAGCGCGACCAACGGGAGGCCGCCTTCGCCCGGTGGTAGCCGGTGCGTGCGGGCTTCGGCGATGATGGCGGCTTCGGTTGCGGGGATCGCGGCTGGCGCGTCGCAGATCTGCATCGCGCGCAGCAGGCCGGGCGGGATCGAGGCGAGATCGGACGCTTTTCCGCCCGAGCGGCTGAGATGCAATGCATCGACCACGATGCCAGCATTCCTTTTGTCGGCGGCGCGCACCATGGCATGGGCCTTTGCCAGAGTGGCGACCTGACGCCACGGCATGAATTCCAGGTCGATGCGCAGGCTGAGCGGCCGGGCGAGATCGCACAACGCGGCGAAGTTCGCCAGAAGCCGTGCCGGTTCGGGATCCTCGCTGGAGGTCAGAATCGAAGTTGCGCCGAGATCGGCCGATGCCTCGAGCAGCGGGCTTAGCGCCGCCACATCGATCTCCGGCGTAAGCGAGATGAACTCGACATCCATCAGGCGCACGCCCGCCGCCTTCAGCGCGTTGGCCAGGGCCCGATGTGCCGGGCTGCCGACCTTGGAGGGATAGGCGATGCCGCCCGGCGTGGTGGGATGAAGCCGAAGGCCGACGGCACGGAAACCGGCGCGGGCCGCCTCACCGACAAGTACTGCCGGCGCGAGTTCCAGGGCCGTGAGATGAGCCAATCCGAGATCGATCAAGATCGATCCTATCTCTCGTTCGGAGACGAGGATCCTACGGGCTGGCGTGGCCGATGAAGCGGTCGGGCGGCCGATCGCCCCATTGCGACTGGAAGCCCTCTTCGGCGCTCAGCACATTGCCGCCGTTGGCCGCGTTCAGTCGGTCGGTGTCGGCCCAGCGCTCGTGGACGCGACCCCACGGGTCGGCCCAGTAGTCAAACACCTGGCTGCCGAGCAGATGGCGGCCGATGCCCCACATGTGCTCGTACTTGCCGAGCCCCTTGATGTACTCGTGATCCTGGAAGATCGCATCGATGTCGTGCGCTTCGTAGGAGACGTGGTTGAGGCCGGTCTTGTCGTTGTGGACGCAGAACAGCACGTGGTGATCGACGTAGTCGTCGCCGCGATCGAGGCGATTGAACGAACCGATGACGTTTTCTTTCTCGCCGACATAGACATCGTCGGAGCGGATCATGCCCAGCGCGTTGCGGAACCAGGCAACCGTCTCCTTGACCTTGGGTGTGGCCAGCACGCCATGGCCGATGCGCTGGACGGGCGTGGGCGACTTGGAAAGCCGCATCAGGCGGCCGACGCGCCGGGCCGGCTCGCTGCCGGAATTGACGAGATCGCGATCGTACTTGCTGGGCGCGCTGCGCCCGAGTCCGGCAATGACCTCGATCTGATAGCCGTTGGGCTCGGTCAGTCGCACGCGCTTGCCGCCGCCGGGCTCGTTCAGGGTCTCGATGCCCGAGGCGCCGGGCAGCTTGGCGACCCGCTTGAGGTCGTCTTCGTCGGCGGCGTGGTAGGCGAACCCGATGAACTTCGTGCCGCCTTTATGTGCGACATGCAGATGATGGTTACCGTCCGTCCCCCGCATATAGAGCGCATCCGGTGTGCGCTCGGCGCGGGTCAGGCCGAAATGGGTGAGAAATTCCTCCATTTCATCGAGGTCGGGCGCCTCCATGCGCGGGAAGGCGAAATCGGCGACCTTGATTGCAGGCATGTTTTCCTCCGAGACTTCGGCGCAACGCTAGCGCCGCCGCCCGGCGGTGAAAAGGAGGAAAGCATGTCCAAACCCTCGGCCCCCAACCCGCGCGACCGGCTGAGGTCGTTTGCGCCGAAATTTATCGACCTCACCGAGAACGTCCTGTTCGGCGACGTCTGGGAACGTCCGGGTCTCTCCAAGCGCGACCGCAGTCTCATCACGTGTGCCGCACTGGTGGCGCTCAATCGCACCGAACAGCAGCGTGGTCATTTCGCCCGTGCCATCAACAATGGCGTGACCAAGGATGAATTGGTTGAGCTTATCACTCATCTCGCCTTTTATTCCGGCTGGCCCACGGCGGTGTCGGCCGCCAACGTCGCCAAGGAAGTACTCGAGGAAGGGGACAAGAAGTGAAGCTCTGCTATTTCAACGACTATCGTCTGGGCGCCATCAAGGGCGACTCGGTCGTCGATATCACGGACGCCGTGAAGGACATTCCGCACATCGACAGCCGCGACCTGATCGTCGGCCTGATCGCCAAATGGGACTTCCACAAGGCCAAGGTTGAGAAGGCGGTGGCCGCAGGCAAGGGTGTGGCCCTGGGGAGCGTGCGGTTGCGTCCGCCAGTGCCGAAGCCCGGCAATATCGTGTGCATGGCCGTGAACTACATGGAGGACGGCACGCTACCGCAAAAGCCGCACATCAACGCCTTCCACAAGGCGGCGACGGCCGTGATCGGCGAGGGAGACACGATGGTGCTGCCCGATGTGCCGGCCTCGATCTTCGAGGGCGAGGCGGAGCTCGCCTTGATTATTGGCAAGCGCGCGACGCGGGTATCGCAAGCCAACGCGATGAGCCACATCTTCGGCTACACCTGCTTCATCGATGGCTCGGCGCGCGGCTTGCCGCCGCCGGGCAACGTCTTCTTCCAGATGAAGTCGCGCGACACCTTCGCACCGATCGGGCCCTGGATCGTAACGGCCGACGAGATCGCCGATCCACAGAACCTCGGCATCACGCTCACCAACAATGGGCAGGTGATGCAGAAGTTCAATACCAACGACATGGCGCACCAGATCCCGCGCTGCATCGAATGGGCGAGCTCCATCCATACGCTGGAACCTGGCGACATTCTTGCCACGGGAACCAACCATCGCGGGCTCAACGCCTTCATGGATGGCGACAAGATCGAGCTCACGGTGGAGAAGGTTGGCACGTTGCATGTCAGCGTGAAGGACGAGCTGAAGCGGACCTGGGCACGTACGACGCGCTCGCAACACAAGGACAAGGGCGGCGAGGGCGCGCACACGCCGCAGCTCACGGGCAAGCACGCCGCAAAGTAATCGACAAGGAAGTGATCGAAAAAGAGGCGCCGCGAAAACCGCGGCGCCTCTCCCGGAACGGGCGTTCCGATTAGTCGGTTAGTGCGTCAGTGCCGGCTTGGCCTCGGCCTTGATCTCGATGGCGCGGGGCTTTTTCTCTTCCGGAATCTCGCGCTGCAGCTCGATCGTCAGCAAGCCGTTGCTGAGGCTCGCACCGTTGACCTTCACATGGTCGGCGAGCTGGAAGCGGCGCTCGAAATTGCGCCCGGCGATGCCGCGGTAGAGGTACTGCTTGCCTTCGTCGCCGTTCGGCGCGCTCTGGCCGGTGACCAGGAGCTCGTTCTCCTTCTGGGTCACATTCAGCTCCGCCTCGGCAAAGCCCGCGACCGCCATCACGATGCGATAGGCGTTCTCGCCGGCCTTCTCGATGTTGTACGGGGGGTAGCCGTTGCTGGCTGCTTGGCCCGCCACGTTGTCGAGCAGGTCGAAGACCCGATCGAAGCCGACGGTGGCACGATAGAACGGCGAATAGTCGAATCCACGCATTTTAGTCATCCTCCTAGATGAGCGATGTCAGATATTCCCGCCCCGGAATGGGCACGGCGAACGACAGGGATTTAGGAACGATCGACCGGGCTTCAAGAGGCCCGGATCGACCGGGGCGATGTGAATTTTTCCCGCCCTGTCGTCCAGACAGAAGATTTTGTCCGTAGCTGGAAAACCTTCGGAAATTCACCTCCTGGCGAACATGCGAAAAAGTGCCAGATCGAAAGCCTGACCGTGGTGAGTGCCTTTCCTTGGCCCAGACTGACCTCTTTTCGCCGAGCCTGTGGCGCCAGTTCTATGAGCGTCATCCTGACGCCATGCTCTGGCTGAGGGCTGCGGTGCAGTTCGCCGTCATGGTCGCACTCGCCGTCGGATTACGCGCACTCGTGTCATGAAACATCTGCCGCTTTTCTTTGATCTGACTGACCGCACGGTGGTCGTCGTGGGGCAAGGTGCCGCTGCCGACCGGCGCGCGTCGTTGGCGCGGTCTGCCGGTGCGCTCGTCCGGCGCCTTGACGCCGTCGGCCCCGGTGATCTGGAGGGCGTCACGGCGGCCTTCGTGGCAACCGACGATGCCGAGCGCGACAGACTTGCCGTCGAGGCGATCCGCCTGGCCCGTGTGCCGGTGAATGTCGCCGATCGTCCGGCGCTCAGCGACTTCATCATGCCGGCGATCATCGACCGCGACGAGGTGGTTGTCGCCGTATCGACAGCCGGAGCGTCGCCCACTCTGGCGACGATGCTGCGTGGCCAGATCGAAGCGCTGCTGCCCGAGCGGATCGGCGCGCTTGCGCGGCTCGCGGGCTCCTTCCGCGCGCAAGTGAACGGCTTGATCGGCGACCCGGCTGCTCGGCGCGCCTTCTGGCAGCGGCTGATCGCCGGGCCTGCGGGTCGTCTGGCCATGGCAGGCGATGACTCTGCCGCTCGCCGTGCCATCCTGGCTGATCTCGACGTCGCGCGTCGGCGCAAGAAGCCAGTGGGTGTCGCTCATATCGTTGGTGCCGGCCCGGGCGATCCCGATCTCTTGACCTTGCGCGCCGCGCAGCTCCTGCAGGAAGCCGATGCCATCCTGCATGACGATCTCGTGCCTGCGGCAATCCTCAATCGCGCGCGTCGCGATGCGGCGCTGGTGTGCGTTGGCAAGCGCAAGGGCCGCGCAGGCTGGGCACAACGGGATATCGAAGCCGAGATGATCCGTCGCGTGCGGGGCGGCGAGACTGTCGTACGGCTGAAAGCTGGCGATCCATTCGTGTTCGGTCGCGGCGGCGAGGAGATCGAGGCGTTGCGGACGGCGGGCCTTCCGGTCTCGGTCGTGCCGGGCATTACGGCAGCGCTGGGCGTCGCCGCATCGGTCGGCATTCCGCTAACGCATCGCCGGTTCGCATCGGCTGTCACCTTTGTGAGTGGCCACGCCGCCGAAGGCGCACCCGCGCCCGCCTGGCCGGCACTCGCCGCACAGGGTCACACAATCGCTATCTATATGGGCGCAACGGAAGCAGCTTCCGTGCGCGATCGCTTGCTGGGCGCCGGCGCTTCTCCCTCTATGCCGGTCGCTATTGTCGAAAACGGTACTCGGCCGGATGAACGCGTTACGGTCGGCCGTCTTTCGGACCTGGCGCGGCTGGCCGTCTCGCATAACTCCCGCGGCGAAGCCGGTCCCAGCCTCATCATCGTTGGCGAGGTCGCTGCTTTCGCCAGCATACAAGAACAACCCCTCGCACAGGTGTCGTAATGGCCAAGAATCTCAGCGGCGATCTCCAGGTCGCCTCCGCCAATCGTCTGGCAGACGGCATGGTGGTCTTCCTCGACGCCGCGGGGCAGTGGACGGAGCGACTCGACCGAGCCGACATCGCGCGCAACAAGCAGGTGGCCGATATCCTTCTGGAGCGTGCCCGCGCCGAGTCCTTCACGGTCGTCGACCCGTTCCTGGTCGCCGTTATCGAGGACGAAGAGGGGCGCATCGAGCCGCTGTCGCTGCGGGAGAAGATCCGCGCCTCTGGTCTCACCTTTGCCGCCATCGCTGCCGAAGCTGTTCGCTATGCCTGACGCCCATTTCTATAGCTACGATGACTTCGACCGCAGGCTGGTGGCCGAGCGCGTTGAGCAATTCCGCGACCAGGTGCGCCGCCGGCTGGCCGGTGAGCTGACGGAGGACCAGTTCAAGCCGCTTCGGCTGACGAATGGCCTTTACTTGCAGCTTCACGCCTACATGCTGCGGATCGCCATTCCCTACGGCACGCTGTCGTCCCGCCAGCTGCGCAAGCTTGCCGAAATCAGCCGCAAGTACGATCGCGGCTATGGCCATTTCACCACGCGCCAGAACCTGCAGCTCCATTGGATCAAGCTGGAGCAGGCGCCTGACGCGATCGCGGCGCTGGCCGAGGTTGACATGCATTCGATCCAGACCAGCGGCAACTGCGTCCGAAACACCACGGCCGACCATTTCGCCGGCGCCGCAGCGGACGAGATCGAGGATCCGCGGGTGTGGTGCGAGATCGTGCGCCAGTGGTCGACGCTGCATCCGGAATTCAGCTTCCTGCCGCGCAAGTTCAAGATCGCGATCACCGGTTCGCCGAACGACCGTGCGGCAGTGCGCGTCCACGACATCGGTCTTCGCCTGTGGCGCAATGACCGCGGGGAAGTCGGATTCGAGGTGATCGTGGGTGGCGGCCTCGGCCGGACGCCGATGATCGGCAAGACCCTGCGCGAGTTCCTGCCCAAGGACGAGATGCTCGCCTATCTCGAGGCGGCGCTGCGCGTCTACAATCGCTATGGCCGTCGCGACAACCTCTTCAAGGCGCGCATCAAGATCCTGGTCCACGAGATCGGCGTGGAGAAGATGCGCGAGGAGGTCGAGGCCGAATACGAGTCCATGAAGGACAGCGCACTCAAGCTTTCGCCTGACACGATCGAGGCGATTGCGCAGCACTTCGCGCCACCGCCGCTCCGGCCCAAGCGCACCCTCGTTCCCGAGGTCGAGGCGCTGAAGCTCGAGGATCGCAATTTCGCGCTTTGGCTCAAGTCGAACGTCGCGCCGCATCGCGTGGCCGGCCATGCCATCGTGACGGCCTCGCTGAAACCCGCCGGCGCGCCACCGGGTGACGCCAGTGCCGCCCAGATGGAGGGCGTGGCCGATATCGCCGATGCCTACAGCTACAGCGAGATCCGGGTCAGCCACGAGCAGAACCTCGTGCTGCCGCATGTCGCTGTAGAGGATTTGCCGGCAGTCTATCGCGCCCTCGACAAGCTGGGCTTCGCCGAAGCGAATATCGGCAAGATCACCGACATCATTGCCTGCCCGGGCCTCGACTATTGCGCGCTCGCCAATGCGCGGTCGATCCCGGTGGCGCAGCGCATTTCGAACCACTTCGCCGCACTCGCGCGCCAGCACGATATCGGCGATCTGAAGATCAAGATCTCCGGCTGCATCAATGCCTGCGGCCATCATCATGTGGGCCACATCGGCATCCTGGGCGTCGACAAGAACGGGGTCGAGCTCTACCAGATCAGCCTGGGTGGCGATGTCGACTTCGGCCATACCGCCCTCGGCACGATCCTGGGGCCTGCCGTACCGGCAGAGAAGGTGGTCGAGGCGGTCGATGCACTGGTCACCACCTATCTCGAGGCGCGGGCCGAAGGCGAGCGGTTCGTCGATACCTATCGGCGCATTGGCGCCCAGCCCTTCAAGGATCGAGTCTATGCCACTGTTTAGGGAAGGTGCGGCGACGCCGATCGCCAACGACGGGCCTGCGCCCGTGCCGCTGGCCGACTGGCTGCAGGACCGGCACGGCGCGGCCGTCGCGCTCGCCAACACCGATGACGTCAACTGTCTGCAGCCGCATCTCGCTGACCTTAGCTTGATCGTGCTACATTTCCCAAAGTTCAGCGACGGCCGTGCCTATAGCCAGGCGCGCATCCTGCGCGAGCGAATGGGCTATGGCGGCGAAATGCGGGCCACCGGCGGGGTGCTGCAGGATCAGTTGCCGTTCCTGCTGCGCTGCGGCTTCGATTCGTTCGAGAGCGACCAGAAGGGCTTCGGTGAGGCGCTGATGAGGGCACGTACGCTGTTCAGCGTCGTCTACCAGCCCACCGAGGATGGACGGCCGACGGCGTCGCAGCTTCGCCTGGTGAGCCGCCGCATCATGGCGACGGCGGCGGAGTGACAGCAGGCTGGGCGTCCAGCCACTTGCGAGCGTCGTCCACCTTCTGGAAAACCTGAAGAGGTCGCTTGGCGCCGCCGAGATTGGCGAAGCGCTTGCCGAGAATGTAATCTTGGTCCGAGCCGACAATGAGGGCAATCGGGCCGCGCGGTTCCATGCTCGCGTAGGCGCTGACACGTGCGCCCAGTACCATCATGTCGTCGTCGCTGATCGAGAATCGCGCTTTGCTGGCGTCGAAAAATTTCGCGTAGGGCATGGCATCGGTCACAGCCACCCTATCGAAATAGTCGAGGATCTCATCCAGGCTAATCAGCCCTTCCGCCCTGGTATGGACAAGGTGCTGATCGTGGTCGATGTCGATATGAAGAGGCACGGTGGAACATTATGAGGATCACCGGCCCGACGACAAGTCTCAGCGCCCGCGCAGCGGCTCTTAACTCCTTGCTACCTGGGCCGCGACGCACAGCCACTGGCCGCCGCGACGCGCATAGATGTCGGTGTAGCGGCCGGTGCCCGCCCGGCCATCCAGCAAGGTGTAGGTGGTCCGGGCATGCACGATCGCGAAATCACCCATCACCCGCACGTTCACGTCATGACAGGCGAGGTCCCTGATCTTCACAGGCGGGGCGATCTGTTTCAGGAAGCCCGGCTTGTCGACCATCGAGCTATCTGGATTCGTGTTCAGGAAATCATCCGACAGGATTTCACCGAACCGTTTGGTGTCGCCGTTCTGCACTGAGGCGATGTAATCGCGGTTGAGCGCCTGCAGTGTTTCCAGGTCGTTCATAGATGCACTCCTTCGTGGGCCAGCAGCCACTGCTTGCGGTTGAGGCCGCCGCCATAGCCGGTCAGGCTGCCGTTGGAACCGATCACGCGGTGGCAGGACACCACAATGCTGATCGGGTTTTGCCCGTTGGCAAGGCCGGTCGCGCGTACCGCCTTGGGCTTGCCAATGCGCGCGGCAAGCTCGGCATAGCTGACGGTCGTGCCATCCTTGATCTTGCGCAGCGCCCGCCAAACGTTGGTCTGGAACGGTGTGCCACTGGTTGCGACCGCGAGTTTGTGAAGAACGGCGATGTCGCCCTTGAAGTAGCGCCGCATGGCCGACGTTACGCCGCCTGGATCGCGAGCTGCTGCTAATTTGTAGCGCGCCTTGCCGCAGAAGCGGTCAAGCAGGCCCTTCATGCGTGCCTCATAGTCGGTCCAATCGACGGCCCGCAGTTTGCCGTCGGCATCGACAACCACGATCAGCTCGCCGATCGGAGTCGCGAGCCGGTCGATCGACAGGGAAAGCAGATCAGCCATGGGATGCCATCCTCAAATGTTGGGCGGCATAGGCATGCCAGGGCCGCCATGCGGGGGGCGCGTGCTCGTCGAGGGAAGCCCCGACCGTATCGTGATCCCAGTCGCCGGGCGCGCGCAGGCCCGGCCGCTTGGCGATCAGCGGCGCGAGCTTGGGATCGCGTGCCAGGTGACTGCCGATGGTGGCGATATCCGCGCCGAGATCGAACACGCGCTTCACGCGCGCCACGATGGCGGGAAGGGCGCGCACCTCCGGGAAGCGGATGGTGACCGCGACAGCTTTGCGATCCGGCAGATGGGTGACCGCGACGCTGCCCGTCTTGCCATCCAGTTCGATGGTGCGATGCCAGACGTCGCCTTCCACATGCTCGAGTCGCCTGTCCGCTCGCGCCGCCAGGGCGTCGAGCATGCCCGGCCAATCATAAGGCGGCCGGTAGGAGAGGCGCAGTGTGACGCCCTCGGTTGCGGCGTTCTCCGCGCCACCCTTTGCGCCTTTTCTGGTGCGGCGCAGCGCACTGGGCGGGCGACCGAACAGCTTGCGGAACGTCTCGTTGAACCGCCGCACACTGCCGAAGCCGGCCGACAGAGCGACCTCCGTCATGGGCAGCCGCGTGTCGTGGATCAGGTGCTTGGCAAACAGGACACGCCGCGTCTGGGCGACGGCAATCGGAGAGGCGCCGATATGCTGCTGGAACAGGCGACGCAGCTGACGCCCGCCGACTCCCAGCCGATCGGCCAGCGCCTCGACGCCGGCTTCGCTTTCGTCGAGCGCGCCTTCGGCGATCAGCTTGAGCGCCCGGCTCACGGTGTTGGACGTCCCGCGCCAGAAGGCAAGTTCCGGCGCGATCTCGGGCCGGCAGCGCAGACAGGGCCGGAAGCCTGCTTCCTGTGCACCGGCGGCGGACGCGAAGAAGCGGCAATTCTTGAACATGGGGGTGCGGGCCGGGCAGATCGGCCGGCAGTAGATGCCGGTCGAGGTGACGCCCACGAAGATGCGGCCGTCGAAACGGGCATCGTGGGTCTGGAAGACGCGATAGCAGGCTTCCCGATCGAGCAGTTCCTGGGTGAGTTCCATGTCGCCGATCATTCCATCTTCCGCCGCCGGTCGCTGGCGGTTTTCGGACATGAATGCTCGGTTCGGTTGCTGCCGAAACTTTGGCATCGGCTCCTACCTATTCTGCGGCATCTACCTTAGCAAATGGAGGAACTCATGGTCGATGCGAAGAGCGCGAACGGAGGTCTCGTCGTCACGGCCTTCTGGGAAGCCAAGCATGGCGAGGTCGATGCCGTATTAGGCATCCTGAAGCGCTTCCTGCCGCAGGCGCAAGGGGAACCGGGCGTCAAGACGTTCCAGATCCATCAGTCGCTGACGGAGCCCGAGAAGTTCTTTTTCTATGAAGTCTTCCACGACGAAGCGGCCTTCGGCGCACATCAGCAGAGCGCGCATTTCAAGACCCTGATCCAGGGAGAGGCTCTGCCGAAGCTTGCCAAACGCGAACGCGGGCAGCACCGCTTCATCTGAAACCCGCAAGCCGGTTCAGTTCCGACACGTCGAGTCCGAACTCCGCCAGCATACCGCTCCGTTCCTGTCATCGTCGTCTGACAAGGAGAGACGACGATGACAGACATCGAGATCCAGGACTTTGTAACGAGGTTCGCGGCTGCCTGGGCGACAAGGGACGGTGAGGCGTTCCTTGCGCTCTGGCATCCGGAGGGTTGGCTGCACTCGCCGCTTTACGACCGGCCGGTGGCCGGCCGCGAACTGGGCCGCCTGACCGAGACGGTGAGGGAGCGCGCGCCCGACAGCGTGTGGCAACTCCTGGATTGGACCGCACGCGGCGATACCGTGATCGTCGAATGGCAGAACACCCGCACCGCCGGCGGCAAGCGCTTCGACTGGCGCGGCGTCGACAAGTTTCGCCTCCGCGATGGCAAGATCATCAAGGAGCGTGTCTATACAGATACGGCGCCGCTACGCGCGGCAGCCAAGGGCGAGTGCCTCGACGCGATCATCCCGTTGTGATCGAACTTCCGGTCAGGACCAGGCTGGAAGGCAGCGCTGGATGGCCTCGGCCACGGCGCGGTAGATCGGATCGGGGCGGATGAAGTCCTCGTGGAGACAGGCATCGGTCAACTTGATCACGTGCTCGTCGCGATGGGCGACAGCGCGCGCGGCCAGATCGTCCCATTGCAATTGGCAATGGGGTGGCTCCGCGTTCGTCATGGCAGGCGGCGCGGACACGACGCGCGCCAGGATGTCCGCACTGACCCGCTGCGCGGCCTCGTAGGCATCTTCTGCGAACTCGCACGGAAGGAGGGGCAGCAGGGTCCGTATCGCGGCGGCCGAGGTAATGGTGTGGACAAGCTGGATGACGGGTGTCATCGGCCGGTCGATATGCGCCAGCAGGACGCGGCCGAGAAAAGCCGTGTGCCGGCAAAGCGCTATACCCGCGCCGTCTTGTGCGGCGTCGGGCAGGGCGACGAGGGGCGTCGGATCGACGCGCCGTGACGGCATCTGGTAGGTGCCCGCCCAATAGGCGAGACCACGAGCGAGCTCATCGAGTTGCAGCTGGGTCGGCTTTCCCTCCACGGGCAGGCCGCGCAGGGCGTGGCTGGTCCGGATGAGGCCATGGGTCAGGGCACCGGCGTGGCCGTCGATCAGCCGGGGTGCCCATCTTCGCACCACATCGTGGCTGGCGTTGGCCGCCAGTTCTTGGCGGAAGTGGTCGTACCAGTCCGAGAGCCGGGAACGATTACCCAGCGCGGGTCGCCACTGTTGTTCGTCGGCATCGTCGATGGGCTGGCATCGTGGCGGCAGGGGGTGTGGCCTGTGATCTTTCTTGTAGGCCTCGACCCAATCGGCCACGGCGTCGTTGTAGCCAAGCGTGCTGATCGCTTCGGCGGCCATGGGCCCGTGCTCGGCGTAGTTGGGACCGTAGGTGAAACCCAAGTCGCTCAGCCGGGCCAGGGCATCGTTGATTGCATCTTGCCGGGACATCGCCATGGCTGCTCTCCAATTTCGGAATCGTTCCAGTCTACAAGCTCAAGTTAACTTGAGGTCGAGGGTTGTCGCGATTATGATTTCTGGCCATGACCGTGGGATTGCTGACGATTGGCGAAGTGGTCAAGCGGAGCGGCGTCGCCGCCTCGGCCCTGCGCTTTTATGAGGATCGCGGCCTGATCGCCTCGGAGATGCGGGCAGGCTCGGGCCATCGCCGCTATGCGCGCTCCGTCCTGCGGCGCATCGCCTTCATCGTGTTCGCTCAACGGATCGGCCTGTCGCTTGATGACATCGGCGCCGAACTCGCCAAGCTGCCGGACGGGCGCATCCCCACGGCGAACGACTGGTCTCGCCTGTCGAAGCCTTGGGGGGCGCAAATCGATCGGCGCATAGCGGAGCTGCAGCGCCTGAAAGAAGGGCTGACGCGGTGCATCGGTTGCGGCTGCCTGTCGCTCGGGCACTGCGCGCTGGTCAATCGCGACGACCGCGCCGCCGCGCTGGGTGCGGGGCCGCGCTACTGGCTGGCGGGCCGCCCGACAGATCGGTGACGTTTTGCCGATCCGAGGGGACAGATCCGGTAGGCGCACCGACGCGCACCGGCGAGGATATGGTCGATCCGCTCGACGGTGACACCCCGGCCCAGCACGGCGCGGAAGATCGAGAGTTCTGATCGGCAAAGTCCCTGGCACGTTGCCGCCGCGGCACAGATCGGACAGTGATTCTCGATCAACAGAAAGCGTCCGCGCCGGTCCTGCTCGACGCTCGCCATATAGCCCTCCTGGCTTCGGATCTCGGCGAGGGCGACGAGTTTTTCGCGCAGGGAGCGTCGGCGTTCGACGGTCTTGCGGTAAACGGCAAGGCTTGCGCGTTCGCGGTACGCGATCAGTTTCTCAAGACCTTGATCGCCGAAGATCTTGCGGGTCGATTTCAACAGGTCGAGGGCAAGGTCCGAATGACGATCGGGAAAGCGGCCATGGCCCTGCTGGGTGAGCTGCCAGGTTTTCTTCGGGCGTCCACGGCCATGACGCAGATCCTCCGCTTCCACAAGGTCAGCCGCCTGCAGTTTCAGCAGATGCTGTCGCGCGCCGGCGGCGGTCATCCCGAAACGGCGGCCGATCTCGGATGCGGTCCGCGGCCCTCGCGTCTTGAGATGAAACAGGATGCGATCCTGATTGCGGTCGATCACTCTTACTTGACTCATGTCTCTATTTTAGAAAGTAATCACTATCTAAAATAGCGTGCGTACCGGCTGTCGGCAACCCGTCGGCTGAATTTGGAAGGAGTGATCGCGTGGACGCAGTGGTGGACCAGGGCTGGCGATCGCTTTTCAGGCCGCAATGGACGCCGACGCTGGCGGTGCTGCTGTGCGGCGTCCTGCTGCAATCCATGAACGTGCTGATGCTCTCGACGGTGCTGCCGACCATTGTCGGCGAGCTGGGTGGCGTCACCATGATGAGCTGGCCGACCACGGCCTACCTCGCAGCATCGATCACGGCCGCGACCTGCGCTGCGATGTTTGCCGCCACGTTCGGCATACGCGCAACCTATTGCACCGGCGTCGTGGTCTTCGGCGTTGGGGCGCTGCTCTGTTCGCTGGCGCCGACGATGAGCTGGATCGTCGCTGGCCGCCTCGTGCAAGGCTTCGGCGGCGGGCTGGAGGCGGCGGTGGCCTACGTCGTGGTACGTCGGACCTTGCCCGAGCCGCTGTGGCCGCGGGCCATCGCGCTCGTTTCGGGGATGTGGAGCGTGTCGGTCCTGATGGGACCGTTGGTTGGCGGCTTGTTTGCCCGTTGGGGTGATTGGCGTGGCGCCTTCATTGCCGTCGTGCTCATCGCCGTGCTGCTGACAGCAGGTGCTTTCGTTGTCCTGCGCCCGACGGCGCACGATCGGAGAATGCCGGCACCTCGCATCCCCGGAGCGCGGGTTGCCCTGATCTGCCTGGCGATCGCCGGAACCTCGGCCGCAACGACTGTCGCATCGCCCATCGCCAAGGCTGGCCTGATTATCCTCGCAATCGCATCGCTCTCCGTGATGCTTCGGCTCAATCGAGACGCCGCGACGCCGCTTTTCCCGCGCGATTCCTTCTTCCTCAGCTCGCCGACCGGTGTCGGCCTCTGGCTGGTGCTGTTGCTTTGCGTCACCTTCAGCCCATTGCAGCTCTATGTGCCGATCTTCCTGCAGCGACTGCATGGGCTCGATCCGCTGGAGGCAGGTTATGCCGTGGCTGGCGCTTCCATGGGTTGGACCATCGCATCGCTCGCGACCGCCGGCGCGGTCGGCGTCTGGCGGAACAGGCTGATGCTGACAGGACCGCTCGTCATGGCCATCGGTCTGATCGGCATTGCGCTTCTCATGCCGGCATCGACCTCGCCTGCGCTCTATCTTGTTATTGCCGTGGTGGGTATCGGCATCGGCCAGTGCTGGGCGTTTGTCGCCCATCAGGTCATGAGTGGCGCGCGCGCAGGCGATGAAACGGTCGCGGCGTCATCGGTGCCGACCATGCAGCAGATCGGTTTCGCCCTGGGCGCCGCTCTCGCTGGATTGGCCGCCAACGTTAGCGGCCTCGCGCACGAAGCCGCCGGCGAGGGGATGGCGCAGGCGGCCTTCTGGGTGCCGGCAAGCTTTGTCGTGCCGGCCGTCCTCGCGTGTCTGGCGAGCCTGCGGCTGCGCCGTTAGCGGGACGCTACTCTGCCGCGACCTGACGCGCCGCCGGCCACGGTCCGACGTCGAGGAAGGTGCTCTGGTAGGTGGCGCCTTCGCCCATGTCGGTGTAACGGCCGGAGCAGAGCATGTTGACCGTGCCCGAGACGGCCTCGCTCGAGGGGCGCTGACCCGGCACCAGCACGACACCCGGCCGCACCTCATCGCTCACCCGCAGGAGAAGGCCGATCTCGGCGCGGTCGTTGAACAGACGGACTTCGGCGCCGTCTTTCAGGCCGCGTGCCTTGGCATCGTCGGGGTGGAGGATGCAGAACGGCTTTCCTTCGCGATTGCGCAGGAAGCCCACGCCGGAGAAGGCCGTATGCGCCTGGAAATAGCCGGGCGCCGTGAGAAGGCGCAGCGGCCACTTCTTGGCGTCGGTGGTCTCGACCGGATCCTCGTTCCAGTCCGGCATCGGTGACACGCCCTGCTTGGCGAGCTGCTCGGAATAGAATTCGAGCTTGCCAGACGGCGTTGCGAAAGGCTGGCCGTTCCAGTCATGAGCGATGTGGACCGGCTCTCCGGTGAGCAGCTTCTTCGGATCGGCCTTCGACGCGGGGCCCGTCGAGCCCTTGAACAGTTCCTTCACCGCCTCCTGAGGCGACAAGGAGAAGATTGCGTCGGTGAGGCCCATGCGTTTCGCCAGCGCCTGCGCCACATCGAAGTTGGAGCGTGCCTCGCCACGCGGCGGCGCGGCCTGCTGGCCCCATTGCATCCAGTAGGCGCCGTAGGCCCGATAGAGATCGTCGGTCTCGAGATAGCTCGCTGCCGGCAGGACGATGTCGGCGTATTTCGCCGTGTCGGTCAGGAAGGGATCGTGCACTACGGTGAACAGGTCCTCGCGCGCGAGCCCGCGCTGGACCTTGTGCACCTCGGGACAGGTGACGGCGGGATTGTTGGCGGCGATGTAGATCGCGCGGATCGGCGGGCCCTTCATATCCAGGAGCGCTTCGCCCAGCCGCAGATGGTTCACCATGCGCGAGGACGCCGGACCCGAGGGCTTGCGTATCGCGTTGTAGTTGAGGTCGCAGGACGCCGCAGTGAGGAGGAGGGCGCCGCCACCCTTGACGCCATAATGGCCGCTGACGCCCGGCAGGAGCGCCACGGTGCGTAAGGCCTGGCCGCCCGCGGCAAGGCGCGTCATGCCTTCGCCGAGGCGGATCAGCGCGGCCTTGGCCTTGCCGTACATCGCGGCCAGCTTCTCGATGTCGGCAACGGCGAGCCCTGTGATCTCGGCAACGCGCGCCGGCGTGAATTTGGGCAGGATCTCGCGCTCGACCTTGTCGAAGCCCAGCGTGTGGTGTGCGATGTAGTCGCGATTGGCGTGGCCGTCGCGCACCAGGATGTGCATGACGCCCAGGGCGAGCGCGGCGTCGGTGCCGATCTTGATCGGGAGATAGAGATCGGCCGCCTTGGCGCTGCGCGTGCGGCGCGGATCGATCACGACCACCGGCACGCCGCGTGTCTTCTTCTGCTCCTCAACGAGCGCCCAGAAGTGGACGTTGGTGGCGGCGAGATCAGCACCCCAGGAGATCACGAGATCCGAGTGCACGACCGATTCGGGGTCGGCGCCGCCCACCGGGCCTACGGTCACGTCCCAGGCGGTCTCGCAGCAGGTATCGCAGACCGTGCCGGCCTGAAGCCGGGAACTGCCCAGCGCATGGAAGAGGCCGTTCACCAGCCCGCGGTTCATCAGACCTTGATGGGCGGAGTAGGCGTAGCCCAGGAGCGCGAGCGGTCCGCTTTCGGCGATGATCGCTTTCCATTTGGTCGCGATCTCGTCCAGCGCCTCGTCCCAGGAGATGGGCTTGAACTGGCCCGAGCCCTTGGGGCCGCTGCGCTTCAGCGGCGTCAGGATGCGGTCGGGCGAATTGACGTTGTCGGCGTCGCGGTTGACCTTGCCGCAGGCAAAACCAGCCGTGTAGGGATGATCGGGATCGCCCTGGACGCGAACAACCTTGCCGTCCTCGACATGCGCAATGAGCGAGCACATATCCGGACAGTCGTGTGCGCAGACAACTCTTACGGATTTCACCAGGCCGTCTCCCCGAAAAAGGACAACGGCACTGTATCAGAGGCCCGAAGGTCGTGCGGTCTTACTTCTTCTTGGCCGCGCCCTTAGCCGGAGTCGCTTCCGGCTTGGTGCCGGCCGACTTGGTGCCGGCACCCATGCCGCCGGCGGCCGAGCCGGTCATGCCGAAACGGTCCTTGAAGCGCTGCACGCGGCCGCCGCGATCGATGCTCTGGCGGACGCCGGTCCAGGCCGGGTGGGTCTTCGGGTCGATGTCGAGGCGCAGGGTCGCGCCTTCCTTGCCCCAGGTCGACTTCGTCTTGAAGGACGAGCCGTCGGTCATCGTCACCGTGATCTCGTGGTAGTCGGGGTGGATCTTCTCTTTCATAAGCTTCTCCAGCGCCTTGGGGCCGATTTCCGACCGGCCGCGCAACAGGGCCGGGGGTATACAGGCACGAAGGTGTGTCCACAAGCCCGGTTGTCGGGCCTTTCGGGGGCTTGTAGACCGGCCGGGCAATGACTGATTCCGCCTTCGAAAGCTTGGCCAACAGCCTCCTGGACGCCCTCGAGGAGGGCATTGGCGACCATGTCGATGCCGAGCGGCAAGGCGGCGTGCTGACCGTTGAGGGCGACGATGGCACCTGGATCGTCAATAAACATGCACCCACCCGGCAGGTCTGGCTGAGCTCTCCCCGGTCGGGCGCCCGCCACTATGCTTTCGATGCCGCTTCGGGGCAGTGGCAGGACACGCGTGGCGGCGGCGATCTGCTCGCCACCCTGTCGGCCGAGCTGGGCGTTTCTTTGACATGGCGGCCGGAATGAACCGCTTTGCCGGGCTCAAGCTGCTTGGTCCCTACCTGCGCCCGCATCGTGGCCGGGTCGTGTTGGCGGCGATCTCCCTGCTCATCGCCGCCGGAACGGTGCTGGCCTTCGGCGCCTGCCTGCGGGCATTGATCGACCGCGGGTTTGCCCAGGGCCAGCCGGCCGTCCTCAATTACGCTCTGGCCTCGCTGCTGGTGGTCGCCGCCATTCTGGCGGCCGCCTCGGGCGCTCGTTTCTACCTCGTCTCCTGGCTTGGCGAGCGGGTGGTGGGCGACCTGCGGCGCGATCTTTTTGCCCATGTCGTGCGGCTCGGCCCTGCCTGGTTCGAGATCAAGCGCTCGGGCGACGTGATGAGCCGCATCTCCTCCGATGCCCAGCTCATCGAGCAGGTGATCGGCTCCTCGGTCTCGGTGGCCTTGCGCAACACGCTGATGTGCGTGGGCGGCATTGCGATGCTGGTCGTCACCAACCCCAAACTCGCCGCCCTGGTGCTGGCCGTCGTTCCGCTCGTGGTCGCACCGATCATCATTTTCGGCCGCAAGATACGGGCGCTCTCGCGCGAGGCGCAGGCGCGCATCGCGGATCTCGTGTCCGACGGCGCCGAGACGCTCGACGGCGTGCGCACGGTGCAGGCCTTTGCGCAGGAGGAACGGGCGGCGGTGCATTTTGGCGAGGCCACCGAACGGGCCTTCTCGGCGGCGATCCAGCGCATCACGCGCCGCGCCATCATGACGACGCTGGTGATCTTCATCGTCTTTGCCGCGGTGGGCTTCCTGCTGTGGATCGGCGGTCAGGACGTTATCGCCGGCCGCATCACCGCGGGCGACCTGTCGGCCTTCGTCTTCTATGCCGTGTTGGTGGCGAGCTCAGGCGGCGCCATCAGCGAGACCATCGGCGACCTGCAGCGCGCCTCCGGGGCCGCGGAGCGCCTGGCCGAACTCAAGGCCGAGCCGCCGGTCATCGTCGAGAGCGTCAATCCGAGAGTGCTGCCGCAACCGGTCCGCGGCGCCATCGCCTTCGACGAGGTTTGCTTCCGCTATCCCACGCGCCCCGAGACCCGCGCCCTCGATCGCTTCGATCTCTCGATCGCGTCGGGCGAGACCGTGGCGATCGTGGGGCCGTCGGGTGCCGGCAAGACGACGGTATTCAATCTTCTGCTGCGGTTCTACGACCCCGAATCGGGCGCGGTGCGCATTGACGGCGTCGATATCCGCGACCTCAGGCTCCATGAGCTGCGCCGCAGCCTCGCGCTCGTGCCGCAAGAACCCGTCCTGTTCACCGCGACCGTTGCCGACAACATCCGCTACGGCCAGCCCGAAGCGTCCGATGCCGAGGTCCGGGCGGCGGCCGAGGCGGCTTCGGCGCTCGGCTTCATCGAGGCCCTGCCGCAGGGCTTCGCGACGCATCTCGGATCGCGCGGCGTGCGACTGTCGGGAGGTCAGAGACAGCGCATTGCCATCGCGCGGGCCTTGCTGTGTGATCCCGCGATCCTGCTGCTCGACGAGGCGACCAGCGCTCTGGATGCCGAGAGCGAGCTTGCGGTCCAGCAGGCCCTGGAGCGGCTAATGCATCAGCGGACGACGCTGGTGATCGCCCATCGGTTGGCCACGGTGCAGAAAGCCGACCGCATCGTGGTTATAGACGGCGGCCGGGTCGTCGATGTGGGCAACCACGCCGAGCTGGCACGCCGGGGAGGGCTTTATGCTCGCCTGGCCGAGCTGCAGTTCAACTTGTCAGCGGCAGCAAGCTGAAAATACATAAAATTCAATCAGTTAATCATCCGATTTTTGGCAATCTTGTCATCGATCTTGACGACGACAATCTAACTCGCCGATGCCTTGCGTTCGGCGTCCAGGCGCCGTAGCTCGCGCCGCAGGATCTTGCCGGTTGTGGTCAGCGGCAGCTCGGCCACGAACTCGACCTCGCGCGGATATTCATGCCTGGCCAAGCGGGTCTTTACATACGCTGCCAGGTCAGCTTTGAGTGCCTCCGACGGCGGGACCTCCGGCCGAAGCTGGATGAACGCCTTCACGATCTCGGTCCTCACCCTGTCGGGCACACCGACCACGCCGACCATGGCCACGGCAGGGTGCTTCATCAGGCACTCCTCGATCTCGCCCGGGCCGATGCGGTAGCCGCCTGACGTGATCACGTCGTCGTCGCGGCTCTTGAAGTAGACGTAGCCGTCCTCGTCCATGCGGCCGAGATCGCCCGTGAGCAGCCAATCGCCGCTGTATTTTTGCGCCGTCGCCTCTGGATTGCGCCAGTACTCCAGCATCACGATGGGATCGTGCCGCCAGCCGGCGATCTGGCCTTCCTCGCCGACTGGCAGGACCTGCCCGTCGGTGTCCACGATCGCGACCTTGCGGCCGGGGCAGGCGCGGCCGCAGGAGCCGGCGCGCACCTCGAACCACTCCGGCGAATTCATCAGCATCAAGTTCATCTCGGTCTGGCCGTAGCCTTCGGAGATGGTCGTGCCGAACGTCTCGCGACCCCAGGCCAGGAGTTCTTCGCCCATGGCCTCGCCGCCGGTGCAAATGGCGCGGACGGCATAGTCCCAGCGCTCACGTGGCCCGCTCACCTGCCGCATCATCTTGAGCGCTGTCGGCGGGATGAAGCTCACGCCCACCTTGTGTTTGGCGAGCAGCGCAAAGGCGCGTTCGGGATCGAACTTGGCGAAGCGATGGGCCACGACCGGCGTGCCGTAGTACCAGGCGGGGAAGAGCGAATCGTAGAGGCCTGCGATCCAGGCCCATTCCGCCGGCGTCCACATCACCTCGTTGCCGCGCGGCCAGTGACCGAGCCACTGCTCCACGGCCGGAATGCACCCGAGCATCATGCGATGGGCGTGCAATGCGCCTTTGGGCTGGCCGGTGGTGCCCGAGGTGTAGATCAGGAGCGCTGGATCCTCGGCCAACGTGTCGAGCGTCGCGAAATCGTCGGATGCAAGAGCGAGCAGCCGGTCCCAGTCGAGGAAGGTGCTGCCATCACGACCCGCGCCGATGACGATGATCGTCTTGAGATGCGGCAGCCGGTCGCGTACTGCAAGGATCTTCGGCAGTTGGCTGATCTCGGTGATGATCGCCGAAGCTTCGGCGTTGGCGAGCCGATACTCGACAGCCTCCTCACCGAAGAGCGTGAAGAGCGGCAGCACGACGGCGCCCATGCGGTAGCCCGCGAGGTGGCTGATCGTGAGCTCGGCGCTCTGACTAAGGAACACCGCCAGGCGATCACCTTTCTTGAGGCCATTGCCGATGAGCGCGTTGGCGAGCCGTGAGCTTGCGTCGAGGAGTTGCCCGAATGTCCAGTTGCGAATGCTGCCGTCGATGTTTTCCACAATCAGCGCCAGGGTCTCGCGCGAATGGCGCTCACATACGGCGCGGCCAATATTGAAGCGTTCAGGCTTCGGCCAACGGAAGCGGCGCATCGCCTCGTCGTAGGAAAAACCGTGGGAAATCATACTGAAGGCCACTTTATGGCAGGTGGACCATCCCAAGCCAGCGGGAGTATCTTTTTGCCATGAGTCCGGACGATCATGCTTACCCGCCGTCGGGGCGCGCTAAGAGCGCGGAGTCGGGCGTTACCATCGTGCCGTCGGTTTGCCCGCACGATTGCACCAGCACCTGCGCCCTCGATGTCGAGAGGCTCGACAGCCGTCGTATCGGCCGTATCCGCGGCTCCATGCGCAACGACTACACCGCTGGCGTGATCTGCGAGAAGGTCGCGCGTTATTCCGAGCGCATCCATCACCCTGACCGGTTGATGAAGCCGCTGCGGCGGACAGGGCCTAAAGGGTCGAAGCAGTTCGCCGAAATATCCTGGGCCGACGCGCTCGACATCGTCGCGGAGCAGTTCATCGCCAAGGCCCGCCAGCACGGCAACGAAGCGATCTGGCCGTACTTTTATGCCGGCACGATGGGGTTGGTGCAGCGCGACGGCATCAACCGGCTGCGCCATGCCATGAACTATTCGCGATGGTTCTCGACGATTTGCGTGACGCTGGCCGACACCGGCTGGATCGCGGGCACCGGCGTCAAGCGCGGCGCCGACATGCGCGAGGTCGACGAGCATTCCGACCTGGTCGTGATCTGGGGCGGCAATCCCGTGAACACTCAGGTCAATGTCATGACCCACGCCATGCGCGCCAGGAAGCGCGGCGCCAAGCTGGTCGTGATCGATCCTTACCGCACCGGCACGGCCGAGCAGGCCGACATGCACCTCGCGGTGCGGCCCAGCACCGACGGCGCACTGGCGGTCGGCGTCATGCATGTCCTGTTCAAGGAAGGCTACGCCGACTGGGACTATATGCGCCGCTATACCGACGCGCCGGACGAGTTGGCGGCGCACGTGGCGACGCGGACGCCGGAGTGGGCGTCGAAGATCACCGGCCTTTCGGTCGATGATATTGTGACCTTCGCGCGGATGTACGGCCAGGCCAAGGCCCCCTTCATCCGCTGCCACCATGGCTTCAGCCGCACGCGCAATGGTGCTGCGAACATGCACGCGGCGTCGTGCCTGCCGGCCGTGACCGGCGCATGGAAGGCAAAGGGTGGCGGCGCGCTCTACGGCCATACCGGTATGTATCCGCTCAACCGCACGCTGATCGATGGCCTCGATGTCGAGGACAAATCGATCCGCGCGCTCGACCAGTCGCGGCTGGGTCCGATCCTGACCGGCGATCCGGACGCCCTGAAGAACGGACCGCCTGTCACGGGCATGGTGATCCAGAACACCAATCCGGCCCGGGTCTGTCCCGAACTCGAGCTGGTGCACAAGGGGTTCAAGCGCGACGACCTGTTCGTCTGCGTGCACGAGCAGTTCATGACCGAGACGGCCGCGCTGGCCGACATCGTGCTGCCGGCGACCATGTTCCTCGAGCACGACGACTTCTATACGGCGAGCGGCCATACCTTCTTCCAGGTCACCAAGAAAGTGATCGAGGCGCCGGGCGAGTGCCGGGAGAACCACTACGTCATCTCCGAGCTGGCCAAGCGCCTGGGCGCCAAGCATCGCGGCTTCGACATGACGGTCTGGGAGATCATGGACGAATCGCTCAAGGCCTCCGGCATGTGGGACGCCGAGACGAACTGGCAGAAGGGCGGCCAGGACTTCCATCTCGGCTTCGAGACGTCGCACTTCCTCGACGGCTTTGCCTGGCCCGATAAGAAGTTCCGGTTCAAGCCGGACTGGGCAGCGTTCGGGCCGCGCGGCGCGAACATGCCCAAGTTGCCCGACCATTTCGACGTGATCGACAATGCCACGACGGAGAAGCCGTTTCGGCTGGTCGCCGCGCCGGCCCGCACGTTCCTGAACTCGACGTTCAGCGAGACCCCCTCCAGTCTGAAGCGCGAGGGGCGGCCGACGGCGTTGATGAACCCGGAGGATTGCGCCGAGATGGGCGTCGCTGAAGGCGATCGTGTCGAACTGGGCAATGAGCGCGGGCGCACGATCGTTCATGTCCGGCCGAAGGCCGGCCAGCAGAAGGGCGTTGTCGTGGTCGAAGGAATCTGGGCCAACCGCAATTTCGAGACCGGGAAGGGCATCAACGTCCTGACCTCGGCTGATCCGGGTTGGCCCCATGGCGGTGCCGTGTTCCACGACACGGCGGTTTGGATTCGAAAGCCCGCGTGAGCACGTTTCAGCCTGCGGCCAATCCCAGTATTGCGCCGGTCCAGGCCGAGCGCGTGCCCGGGCGCGCGCATGTGCTGGTGATCGGCAACGAGAAGGGGGGATCCGGCAAGTCGACCACGGCGCTGCATATCGCGGTTGCCTTGATGAGCGACGGTGCATCGGTTGCAACGCTCGATCTCGATGCACGCCAGGGAACGCTCAGTCGATACATTGAAAATCGCACCGCCTTTGCCCGACGCAAGGGGCTGGACTTGCCGATCCCGACGCACGCGGCGGTCACGGCATCGAGCTTGCCTGACCGCGCGGACGCCGATGCCGACGAGGAGGCGCGCTTCGAGGCGGCCCTCGAGCCGCCATTGCTCAGTGCCGATTTCGTCCTGATCGACACGCCAGGTAGCGACACCAATCTCTCACGCTTGGCCCATACCTGGGCCGACACGTTGCTGACGCCCCTGAACGACAGCTTCATCGACCTCGACCTGCTGGCCCGTGTCGATTCGGACACGCTCAAGGTCGTCCGGCCGTCGGTCTATGCCGAGGCGGTATGGAAACAGCGGCAGGTCCGCGCCGTCCAGGGCGGCCGTCCGGTCGACTGGATCGTGATGCGCAATCGCCTGTCGTCGCTGGCCGCGCGAAACAAACGCGACATGGGCAACGTGCTCGAGTCGTTGGCTAAGCGGATCGGCTTTCGCACCACCTCGGGCCTCAGCGAGCGGGTGATCTATCGCGAATTGTTCCTGAACGGGCTCACGCTCCTGGACCTGAAGCGTGGCGGTGGCGCCGGTCCGTCGCTCACCTTGAGCCATGTTGCTGCGCGCCAGGAAGTGCGCGACCTCGTTGCCGCTCTCAACCTGCCGCCGCCTGCGCCCGTTGCGTCAGCGGCCGAGCCGGCGACACCAGAACCCATGCCAGAGCGACCAGCTGCAGAATGAAGAGGGCGCCGAACGCCCAGGTATAGCCGTCCCGGGCATAGCCGGTTGCCGTGGCCGGCCACATCTCCACAACCTTGCCCATCGCCCACTGGCCAACGAAGATCACGAGGAAGACCAGCAAGTTGACGCTGGTGCTGACACGACCGGCGAAGTCGGGCGGAAAGGCCGACATGACCACCGGGTAGTACTGGATGGGATAGGCGCCCAAGAAGCCGAACAGCATCCAGGGAAGGATCGGATTGGCGGGCGGCAGGAAGGCAAGCCAGCCCATGACCAAAGCGAACAACAGGCTGGCAATGTTCGACGAGGCGAGGTTGCCCACACCCCGATGCCGCAGGAAATCGGCGATGAGCCCGCTCACGGCGAAGCCCAGGGTCATGGCGGCGGTGGCATAGAGCAGGATGTCGGCGCGTGCCGCCTTGTCGGTGATACCGCCCACGTCGCGTAGCCACGGTCCCATCCACAAACTGATGCAACCGATGAAGGCGAGCTGTTGCAGGCATTGAAGCGGCTGGATCCGCCAGTAGAAGCCGTCGGTCAGGATCACGCCGGTGATGCGGAACTGGTCAACCCAGCTTCCACGATTGCCCGAGGGCACGTATTCAGGAACCGCCAGGTGGAGTAGCACCGCGCCGAAGAGAGAGAAACCGGCCAGCCAGAAAAAGAGCCCTTGCCAGCTCACCGCCGACAGCGACCATTCGACGGGGAGTGTCGCGGCCATCGATCCAAGGCCACCCGCCATCATGTGAAAGCCGGTGACGAGGCCCCAGCGCCGGACCGGATACCACAGCGTGATTGCCTTCATCGCCGCCATCAGGCCGCCGGCGAAGCCGAGCCCGATCAGCCCGCGCGCCAGCACGAGCTGGGGCAGGGAAGTGGCGAGTGCAAACAACATCGATCCAAGGGCTGCCACCATCATCAGGGCGGCCTGCAGGCGACGGGGGCCATAGCGGTCGAGCGCCACGCCCAGGAGCGGCTGGCAGATGGCGAAGAAAAGGAAAAAAGCTGAGGTGAGCAGGCCGAGGTCGGCAGCGGTCAGGCTGAGATCGCGCTCGAGATACGGGAAGATGACCGCATTCACGCCGCGCATGATGTAGGAGAGAAAGTAGACGAACGCGAAGGGCAGGAAGACCCGAAGCAGCAATTGTAGCGCGCCCGGGCTGTCGCGATTCATGTCAAGGCATCCCGCGGCCGGTCGCGACCTGTTTCAACGGTTCGTCAGGCTTCATTGCGTCTTGCTGTTGCAATTGAAGGTGATATGGCGAGGTTCGAAGGTTGGCAGCGGCGGTTCGGGCCGTGGCGGCTTCGGCCAGCTGCCATTGGCAAGATGCGCCTCGATCGTCGGCAGTAGGTACTGCAAGACGATCCAGCCATGGACGCGCACGCCGGCGTAGTTTTGATGCACGGCGTCGAGGTACAGGTCTGGATCCAACGGTAGGTCCTTCGCGACATCGACGAATGTCAGCCCGTGAACCTTGGCGTATTTGGCCAGGACCCGGTTCTGGAAATTCGCCAGCCGCTCGAGGTCGCGATAGCGGAACGGGTAGTTCGCGATGTTGAGCTGCTCGAGGATGTATCTGCTCTTGACCGGGTCGAGCACCATGCCGTCCTTCACCATCCACGGGAACGAGCTTAGGGCAAGCTCGCCTCCGACGGTCGCCAGATCGGCGCGGATGCTGTCCAGCGAATGCTCGATCGTGTTCAGATTTACCGGCAGCTTCGGGTAGTTGAGGTCGGGATCGAATTCGTTCAGACCGGGTGGCCAGACGACCTTGTAGTCGGGCTTGGGCCATTCACGGCCGTCGAGATCCGAGGCGGCATAGCCGACGGCCGCCTGCACGCGCCTCATCAACGCCGAATAGCGCGAGGCCGTGCCCAGCCATTGCGGGGCGGTCGCCTGCTTGGGCGGCGGCCGGACGGCGGACCCTTCAGGTACCTTCTCGACGATGCTCGCGGGCCGGAACTCGTTCCCGCCCTCGTAGTAGACGACGAGGTCGGGCTGGAGAGGCAGAACCTCGGTACGGACAACGTGGGCGATATCTTTCGAATCGATGCTCTCGCGACCTGAGTTCAGAACCTCGAAATGGACATCGAGATGCTTGGAGGCGGCCCAGAGATCGAGCCAATGGCCGACGAATTCGGGGTGGGAGAACGGAAAATGGTGCATGTCGACGGTGGTGGAGGCGCCGACGAAGACGATTCGTATGGTCTTGGGTGCGCGCGGCACCACGATAGGCTTGCCTCGCCACCCGATCTGGTTGGTCACCAGGCCAGACGGCAGCGTGACATTGGGGTAGAAGCGAAAGGGCGGTAAGGCGACGTGGTCCGGCGGATCGTATACGTAGAGCTGTCCCGGTGCGTAATGGAGAAGCCGGTGCTGGCAGGGATCCCCAGCGAAGGCGCTATTCCAGACCTTGAAGATGTCCAAGGGACGGAAGAGGAGACCGCCCGACGGATGATCTTCAAGATCGCGGAAGAGCTTTTGCCATTCCTCGGACGGCCTGCTGCGATTCGGCAACGGCAGCGGATCGCTGAAGAACCAGTTTCGATCGACGCCGGCGGCGCGCGGGATCTGGTCGACCACCTTCGGATTGACGGCGGAGAGGCCGATCGGCTCGGGCAACGGGAAGGCAAGCAACGGTTGATCGTCGATGATGCGGACCGCGGCTTCGGCAACGACGATGCTGCAAATGACGGAGGCTGCAACCAGCAGGACGTTCGCCAGTAGAGAAGAGGGCTTGCGCCCGGCACGCGCGGTCATGACGGCAGCAACTGCTCCTCAGCCAATGGGGTCATCGCACCGCAGGGCAGGCGATAACGACCGTTCATTAGCATGATTGCCGGTTGCGAAGGGAAAAGGGAATATACGGAAGGAGAGGCCAATGGCGCGAATAGTTCCCTCCGGCGTGGACGCCTTCGTCCGCGATGTGGGTCGTTTGCCGACGACGCGTGCCGGTGGCCGCAGTCGTCTCTTGTTCGCCATGGATGCGACAGCAAGTCGCGAACCGACCTGGGACCACGCCTGCACCATCCAGGGCGAGATGTTCGTTGCCGCCGACACGCTGGGCGGTCTCGATGTGCGGCTTGCCTTCTATCGCGGTTTCGATGAGCTCAAGGTGAGCCGTTGGACGTCAGACGGCCGGGAACTCGCACGGCTGATGAGCGCGGTCCGGTGTCTCGCCGGCCGCACGCAGATCGGCCGCCTGTTGCGCTACGCCGGCGAGCAGCGCCGCGAGAGCCGGCTCGATGCCGTCGTCTTCGTGGGCGACTGCTGTGAAGAAGATGTCGACCAGGTGGGTCACGAGGCAGGGCAGCTCGGCCTGCTCGGCCTGCCGGTTTTTGTCTTCCAAGAGGGCGAGGATCGTGTCGCCTCCAGGTTGTTTCCGCAGATCGCCAAGCTTACCCGCGGCGCCTACTGCAAGTTCGACCGCAACAGCCCCGACCAACTCAGGCGGCTGCTTGGCGCGGTTGCCGCCTACGCCGCCGGCGGCCGCGAGGCGCTCCTGAAATACGGCAAGGACAACGGCGGTCCGGCGGCGCTGCTGACGAGGCAGATGAAGTAGTGATGGCGAGGGTCACCCTTGCAGAAGTCGCGCCGTCCAATTGCCCGGGAGCAATCCGCCGAACCAGACAGCGGCTTTGGTTCCGACTGGAAAAGCAATGCGTGCCTTGTTGCGGGCAAGGCCGCGGCGGATGACTGCCGAAGCCCGTTCGGCGGACATCAGGAACGGCATGTAGAAAGGCGCCTGCGCTGTTATGCGACTGATGACAAAACCTGGACAGATCACGCTCACACCCACGCCGCTCTTCTTCAGAACGTAGCGGATGCTCTCCCCCCAGACGCGGACGGCCGCCTTGCTGGCGTTGTAGGAGGCCGAGTAAGGCAGGCCGATGAAGCCGGCCAGCGACGAGACGACCGCGATCTGTCCGCGCCTGCGCGCCGTCATGCGACCGACAAGAGGTTCCACCGTGTTCAAGACGCCGTCGATATTGACCGCCATCGTTTGACGAATGATGGAAAAGTCATCGAGGGAGGAATTGCCGTTGTCGATGGAAACACCGGCATTGGCGATCAGCAGATCGACGGGATGGGTGTCGTCGAACGCCGTGAGCCATGCCGCCAGCGTGGCGCGATCGGTGACATCGACCTGCTGGGCATCGACGATCGCGCCCTTCGCGCGACAGGCATCGGCCACGGCCTGAAGCCGCGCGCCGTCACGGCCGTTCAGTGCAAGCGCAACACCCGGCGCGGCATAGTCGAGGGCGAGTGCTTCGCCGATTCCGCTCGATGCGCCGGTGACGACGATGCTTGTGAATTGGCTCATGGGATAACCTTCGGGCGCTTCGCATTGTGCGTGCGTGGGGCGGATACTAGAGTGACGCGCCATATGGCGGCCAGTGGAGTGCAGACGGAGTTGGATTATTGATTTCAAGCATGACGGGATATGCCCGGGCGCAAGGGTCGGATGAACGACGGCGCTGGGTGTGGGAGGCGCGCAGCGTCAACGGCCGCAATCTCGAGGTACGGTGCCGCGTTCCGCAGGGTTACGAGCGGCTGGAAAATCCAGCGCGCGCCGCGGTCGGCACGAAGGTGCGGCGCGGGAATGTCTCGATCTCTCTCACGATTGCAAGCGAGCGTCAGACCAAGCCGTTGCGGATCAATCGGACCCTGCTGGCCGAACTCACGCCACTGGTCGAGGAAATGCGCAAGGCGGGCGCCACGCCGCCGACCGCTGATGGCCTGTTGCGGGTCCGCGGCGTGATCGAGGAGGAAGAGGAAGGCGTGGAGGGCGAGGATGCTCTCGCGGCGCTCGACAAGGCGCTGGCGCGCACGCTGGACGAGGCGCTGAAGGCGCTGGCGACTGCCCGAGCGGCGGAAGGCAAGGCGTTGGCTGGTGTTATTGAGGGCCATATCGTCGAGATCGACACGCTTTGTCGCCGAGCATCGGAACGTGCGCAGGCGCAGATCGGCACGGTGCGCACGCGCTTCCAGGCGCAATTGAGCGAGCTGCTCGAGCGAACGCCCGCTTTGTCCGAGGAGCGTTTCGCGCAGGAGGTGGCGCTGCTGGTGGGCAAGGCCGACGTGCGCGAGGAACTCGACCGCCTTGCCGCCCACATCACGCAGGCCCGTAGCCTGCTGACAGAAGCGCGGCCGGACAATCCGGTGGGGCGCAAGTTCGACTTCCTGTGCCAGGAATTCAATCGCGAGGCCAACACGCTGTGTTCGAAGTCGGCCGACATCGAGTTGACGCGTATTGGCATCGATCTCAAAGGGGCGATCGAACGCATGCGGGAGCAGGTGCAGAATGTCGAATGAGGCCGAAGCGGCCACGATCCAGAGGCGCGGCCTGATGCTGGTGCTGTCCTCGCCGTCGGGGGCAGGGAAGACAACGCTCTCGCGACAGCTGCTCGGTAATGATTCCCAGATTCAGCTCAGCGTATCCTTCACCACGCGCGAGAAGCGTCCCGGCGAAAAGGAAGGCGTGGATTACCGGTTCGTGGATACCGCGACGTTCCGGGGCATGATCGAGCGCGGTGACTTCCTGGAACATGCCCGCGTCTTCGATCATTACTATGGCACGCCGCGGGCACCGGTCGAGTCGGCGCTCGACGGGGGTCGTGACGTCCTTTTCGACATCGATTGGCAAGGCACGCAGCAGCTCAAGGAAAAGGGCCGAGAGGATCTGGTCACTGTGTTCATCCTGCCGCCTTCGACGCGCGACCTCGAACGACGCTTGATCACGCGGGCCCAGGATTCTCCCGACATCGTCGCCAAGCGTATGGCAAAGGCCGCCGACGAGATGAGCCATTGGGCGGAGTACGATTACACGATCATCAACCGCGATATCGCCACCAGCCTGGTCGAGCTGAAATCGATCCTGACGGCCGAGCGCCTGAAGCGTGAACGGCAGTATGGCCTTGCCGCCTTCGTGAAGGCCCTGCGCGAGGGTCGCTAATCTAGTGAAGATCGAGCGCCTTCGACAGGCGTACGAAGTCGCTGACGGATAGTTCCTCTGCACGCGCCGTTGGCGACAGGTCGAGGCTTTCGAGAACGGGAACGGGATCGCGGAACAGCGTTTGGAGTGAGCCGCGCAGCATCTTGCGCCGCTGACCGAAGGCTGCGGCTGTGACCCTTTCCAGGGGGCGAAGGTCGGTTAGCCGTTGCGACCGGAGACGCGGGGTGAGCCGGGCGACCGCCGACGTGACTTTGGGCGGCGGCACGAAGGCCGACGGCGGCACGTCGAACAGCCGGCGGACCTCGCAGACATGCTGCGCGAGCACGGAGAGGCG
Organism: Alphaproteobacteria bacterium; assembly: GCA_017308235.1. Lineage (GTDB taxonomy): Bacteria > Pseudomonadota > Alphaproteobacteria > Reyranellales > Reyranellaceae > Reyranella. The sequence goes on from JAFKFL010000008.1 coordinate 324,585, forward strand.
GCCGTAGTCCTTGGTGCGAGGCAGGGCGACCAGCCGGTCCACGACCTCTTTCTGGAACATCAGCACCATGTCGGCGATCTCATCAGCCGTGTGCAGCCAGCGGATCAGCAGGGCTGTCGCGACGTTATAGGGGAGATTGGCCACGATGCGGCGAGGCGGTGCGCCGAGGGCGGCGGGGGCGATCCCGAGGGCGTCGGCTTCGAGGACTTCCAGGCGGCCCTCGGAGGCCTCCTGCAATTGGCTCAGCGCCCCGATGGCGCGCGGATCGAGCTCGACCGCGATCACATGCGCGGCGCCTTCAAGCAGCAGCGCTCGCGTCAAGCCACCTGGTCCGGGACCGACCTCGATGACGGTGCCCGTGTCGAGCGGTACCGCGGCGCGCGCGATGCGGCGCGTCAGGTTCAGGTCGAGCAGAAAGTGCTGCCCGAGGCGCTTGCGGGCATCGAGACCGTGAGCAGCGATGGTTTCGCGCAGGGGCGGCAGGTCGGCAATGCCGCCGGCGGCCGTCCGGGTCATCTCAGGTCTGGCGCCGTCGCGCCATATCGTCGGCCATGGCGAGGGCGGCGATCAGGCTGGCTGCGTCGGCACGGCCGGTGCCCGCGATGTCGAGCGCGGTGCCATGGTCGGGCGAGGTGCGGACGAAGGGCAGGCCCAGCGTGACGTTGACGCCACCCGAGAAGTCGATGGTCTTGATCGGGATCAGCGCCTGGTCATGGTACATGCAAAGCGCTGCATCATAGGTGGCGCGCGCAGCGGGATGGAACAGCGTGTCCGCTGGCGCGGGCCCGCGGACGTCGATGCCGTCTTTCCGCAGGGTCTCGATCGCGGGCGTGATGATGCGGGTTTCCTCGTTGCCCATCGCGCCTTGCTCACCGGCATGTGGATTGAGGGCGGCGATGGCAAGCCGCGGTCGGGTGATCCCGAACAGGGCCTTCAATCCCGCGACGGTGATTCGGCCGACGCGTACGATCGCGGCGGCATCCAAGGCCCGAACCGCGTCTGCCAGTGACAGATGGATGGTTACCGGCACCACGCGAAGCTCGGGACAGGCCAGCATCATGGCGACATCGGCTGGCTTTGCGCTGTCGCGCGATGCGAGCTCAGCAAGGAATTCGGTATGGCCCGGGTGGGGGAAGCCCGCATCCTGCAGGGTCTTCTTTTGGATGGGATTGGTGACGAAGCCCGCGATCTCGCCTGTGGCTGCCAGGGCTGCGGCACGTTCGATCGCCTCCAGGGTGGCGGGCGCGTTGGCCGGGTCAGGGTGACCGGCCCGTACCGGCGCGCGGAGCAGCACAGGGAGGATGGGCAGAGCCTCAGGGAAGACCGCAGGGACCTCAGAAGGTTGCGAGACCGTTTTTACCGGCACCGTGAGACCAAGATCGCGGGCAAGCGTCTTGAGGCGGTCCGGGTCGTCGATCGCGAAGAACGGCCGCGAGGTCCGAGTGCGGGCGAGCCACGCCTTGAGGCTGAGCTCACCGCCGATGCCGGCCGGCTCGCCCATCGTCACGGCGAGCGGCAGCAGCGGTGTCACGACGGCTTCTTGATGTCTATGGTGGCGGCGCGCCGCATGTCCCGCATATAACGCCGCGCGCCGGCCTCGACCTTCTGCAGCAGGATCTGCTGGGAGATGGCCTCGCGTGAGGGCAGGCCGCTGGCGCCTTCCTTGCTGCACAGCGCCACAACCTGGAGCCCTTCGGCGACGCGGAACGGGCCTGCGGCGCCACCGATCGGCAGTTTGGGGATCTCTTCGAACATCTGGGCGTTTGCCCTGAGATCGCCGACCCTGATGTTCTTGAGATCGCCCGATGTGGCGCCCTTGAGCTGCCGCGACTGGGCGTGCAGATCGTTGCACTGATGCACGGCCGCCATGGCCTTCTGGGCGTCGGCCGTTGCGCGGCTGGTCTCCTCGGGCGAGGCGTTGACGGGAAGCGCCAGGGTCATCTGAACCAAGTTGAGCCTTACGTCGTCCGGCCGCGACGTGGCGAACGGCCGGCGGTCGACCACATAGACGATGTGCCATCCCGACGGCGTCCGGATCGGCTCCGAGGCTTGGCGCAGCGGTTGCCTCTCGATCACTGCGTCGATGGCCGGATCGAGCGAGCCCGGCAGCACCCAGCCGAGGTCACCGCCGTTGCGCGCGGTCTGCCCCTGGGAAAACTGCTGGGCGAGGGCGGCAAAGGGGGCGCCGTGCCGCAGCTGTTCGGCGATCCGGTCAGCCGCGCGGCGCGCATCGTCGGCCTGATCGGGCCTGTCGATGGGCACGAAGATTTCGGCGACATGGGCTTCGGTCTTGCCGACATTGGACCGGATGCGGCTTAGCGCATCGTCGATCTCGGTGTCGGAGACATCGACCTGGGGGCGGACCTTGCGTCGCACGATCTTGGCCCAGGCGATTGTCGCCTGGATCTGCTGCGAGGCGATTTCAAAAGGCACGCCGATGCTCTGCAGATAGGCCCTGAACGTGCCCGCGCTCATGCCGGCGGAGCGCTCGATTTCGGCAACACGGGCGCCAACCTCGCTGTCCGTGGGTGCAAGGCCGAGCGCCTTGGCGTTCTGCACCTGCAGCTTTTCGTCGATCATCTGGCGCAGGATCTGCGGCGCAAGCCGGTTGCGTATATCCGCCGAGTCCTGCAGGCCCGAGCTTTTGACGGCGAAGGTGATGCGCTGAGCGAGGTCGAAGTCGGTGATCGCTTCGTCGTTCACGCGTGCCACCACGCGCAGGCCTTGGGCAGACGCAAGCACGGGGCAGAGAATGAAGGCAGTCGCCACGAGGGCGCGAAGGAGCAACGCAGGCATTTATCCAAATAGGGGAGATGAGGGGAGTTGCATTATATTCAGCAAGTCTGACGCTGCAATGAGGGTGAGAAGCGAGATACTGCATGGTCAATTGGCGTCACAATGGCGAATTTGCGGCATGGCTGGGGGCGGTAGGTGAAAGAAAATGGCGTCCATTCCTGGGCAACTAGCCTTTTGTCGGCCGCTTGCCCCCTGTAAAAGGTCGACCTATGAAAAGGTGGCTCCGTCGCATCCTATCGCCCCAAGGCCCGACTCGCTTCGCCGACGGCAGGACGCCATCCGACCCATCGCTGCGCCGAATTCCGGTGCTCATATGGGGCGACGCATTCCCTGCCGGAGGACGTCCTCAAGTTCGCAGGGCACTCGCCGGCTCGAATGCCCACGAGTGCATGTATTCGTGGGTCTACTTGAACGAGCTCGTGTCCGCGAAAGAGATGACCGTGCCGGCCGATCTCCCACCGGCGAAATCAAGCGAGGAACTGTGGTCGCGCTTCGAGGCGGCAAAGGGCACAGACCCGCAATTTCAGATATCAGAAGAGCTGCCGGGCGTGTTCTTGCCCGCTGCGGCCTTCCTGGCCGCCGCTGGCGACGGCGAATTCCTCGAGCTTGGCTCGACCTTCTTTGTCTCGATCGAGAAGCTGGACTTGTGTAGCCGCCTGCTCGGCACACCGATCGATCGAGGCAGTATGCTATTCTCCGGCATAGAGTACTCGCCGTTCTTGAAGCGGGTCGCCGTGCAACTTCATCCCGGCGACAACCTTCAACTTGTCACCGAGCCGAAGGAGTGGAAGCGGTCTCGCGACTATGCATTCCATGTGTCTCGCTTCGTAGGCAGCTACGCCTTCCGATCGACTGAAGCCTTCGCATCAGAGATCGCGCGATGCGACGCATTCCACATTATCGATGCGTTCAGCCTTGGCCGGGATTTCCATTCTTGGGACCTGGGGCTACCGATCACCTTCTTTGACCTTGAGGCGATGATCCGGGGACTGCCGGATTTCGACATCTACCTTACCAAGGCAACACCGGAGTACCATTACGCGGGACGATTGAAGGCGATGGTGCTACGCCTGTTCGGTATCAAGCGAGACACCGCAAGAAGGCTTGACTACTGGGACAGATTTCCCGACGGCTTCGAGCGCACGTTCACTGCCCGTCGGATTGTTGACGCCAGCATAAGCATTGAGATCGATCGCTCTTTATCGGCTGAGCAGTGGGAGGCATTTGCTGAGTACAAGAAGCATTTTCCGATTTGGAGTGGTCCGCCAGGTCTCTCGACGCGAGCCGTCGGCGAGCTCGTGGCGCCAGGCAACATCGATCTGCACTTCGGCGGTGAGGCGATCGCCGAGGCTGTTCGTCGGACCAAGTGGCTGGATTGACCTGCCTCAAAGCAACCTCGATATTTCCGTGCACAATTTTACGGAGAAGAAATGCTTCGGCAGGTTTTGAAGCGGTTGAGAGGAGGCACCAGCCCCCCTGCAACGGCAACGTCAGACGCTAAAGAAACCGGCCCCGCGACGGCTGCACAAAAGCCTGATGGAACCGGTGCGGCCGTCAGGCTCAACAGTGCCGGTCGGCTGCCCATCAATATCTGGGGCGACATCATGCTGGATGGATCGCCACCTCAAGTTCGACGTGTGCTGACCGGACAGGACGCCCACGAGTCCCTACTGTCTTTCTTCTACCTCGCCGAAGTCCTGACTCTCAGTGAGGTCGTTCGTGCGCTTCCAGCCAAGCAAGCGGCGGAGGATAGGCCGGCAAGTGTCCGCGAACGCTTCGATCATCTGAAGTCGGCCACAGCTGATCCGCATAACCAGCTCACAGACGAGATTCTACAGGTATTCACTCCAGCAGCGCTCTTCTTCAAGCTTATCGGTCCTGTCAACAGCGAGCTCTGCGAACTCGGCTGCACTTTCTTTTCAGCGATAGAGAAGGCCAAGATCTGCTCATCACTTCTGGATGCCGGTGCTGACTTTGGGAAGGTCCTGTGCGCCGCGGTCGACCACTCCGACTACTTCCTGCGTGGCGCCATGAAGCTGCACGAGGCTGACAATATTGTTCCTTATCGGGACTACGCCGACTGGCGCCCATCCACGCCGCATCCCTTCCATCTCTCTCGCTTCGTTGCAAGTTATGCCGTGGCGTCAACTGATGAATTCGCGCACTGGCTCAAAACCTTCAGCGCCTTCCATATCATCGATGTCGTCAACCTCGATGCTTCCGATTTCACGACTTCTAACAATGGGTTGCGCCAGATCTTCTTCAACTTCCCGAAACTGGTTGCCGGTCTCGTCTCCGCCGGCTGGAACGTGTACCTGAACGAAATCGCCCCGGATTATAATTCCGGCCGACGCTGTGCCGTGGTCAAGATGTTCGGCGTGCGCCGGGAGATCGACGACCGACTCGGGGTAGGGCAGGCGGTCCGGACCCATACCGACTTGGCCGATCTCCTGCCCATGGAGCCGCTTGCCGAAGCAAGTGCTAGGGACGCCCTGCGCCGTGCTGAAACGATGCTCACCCATGACGAATGGCGAGCATTTTCCAAGTACAAGAGCCATTTCCCGATCTGGGGGCGGCTGCCAGTAGATGTCCAGTCGTTAGCCGACGTTGATCGCTTGACAGGGGCCCCGAAGACGAACGTCGACCTTCACTTCGAGAGCGGCCAGATCAACTACTACACTAAGATTGGACTGGGAGAGCCTACCTGATGCAGATCAGCCCTCTCATGCGGGGATTTGCAGCCGAGGTGAGGGAGGCCGATCTCGGTTGCATCGACAACAGAGCATCGGCGAAGTTGTGCGAACTCTTTCGGCAGTTTGCCGTCCTCGTCCTCCCAGGGCAGGAAAATACGACCAGAGACCAGCTCCGGAACTTCGCCAGCCTGTTCGGCACGCCGAGTGAATGCGGTGACATCACGAACATCGGCGAAGGTGGCAACATCATGCCACCTGAATCGCTCGATGCGCGTTACACTCGCGGCAATTCCCTGTGGCACATGGACATGCTGGTCCTCGACAAACCACCGCTTGCGGCCATGCTCCTCGCTCGCGAACTTCCGGCCAAGGGAAGCGGCAGTACTCAGTTCGCCGACCTCCAGCAAGCTTGGCGTTCCCTGCCGGCACACCGTCGACTTGCCCTGAGGAGATTGCGCGCCGCACACACGATGGAGACGATCAGGCACAAGATGGGTATCACCGACTCCGACGAGCTGCGCAGCGAGTACAGTCCCGGCGAACACCCCCTAGTCTGCGTCGATCCTCATTCCGGACAGCCGACACTGTTCTTCAGTGCTCACACTTCTCACATCGTCGGCACTTCACCCCAAGCGAGTGCCGCAGTGCTCGACGAGTTGCTTGAGACTGTTACTCAGGATCAGCACGTCTACACGCATGAATGGCGCCTCGGCGATCTTTTGCTGTGGAGCAATCGCCGCGCCATGCATCGCGTGTTGCCCTACGCCTATAAAAGCGAGCGGCGCAGGCTCTGGCGTATGGAAGTTGTTGGCGATAAACGACCTTCATCTGTACGACCCTGGTGGGTGTCATTATGGAGGCGGCAGCGCATCTAAGCTTCTTAGGCCCTATCGTACCTGCCAGATATGTCGTTCGGCAACATAACCGAACCTCGATGCATGCGAATCTTGAGCTCGAGCGAATGAAAACACCGAACCTGTTGAGTTCAGGGGCGTTGCCCTTCTCCGAGTCCGCTCTCCAGGTACCATCGCACTGTCTCCCGGATACCTTCTCGGAAGTCGCGAGACGGCGACCAGCCAAACAAGCGCTTTCCCCTTGAGCCATCGACCGTCTTGTATGGCGCTCCATCAGGCTTGGTCTTGTCGAGGACGATCTGCCCCTCGTAGCCGACCGCAGCCTTGATCAGTTGCGCCATCTCAAGCACAGAAATTCCTTTGCCAACGCCGATGTTGATGAGGTCTGTCGTTCTCGGGACGTACATGCCGCGGATCATGGCTTCGGCGCCATCATCGATGTGGAGCCATTCTCGAACGGGCGTGCCGCTGCCCCATACGACGACCTCGGGTTGGCCAAGCCGCTTTGCCGTCGCGAACTTCATGATCAGAGCGCCCAAGGCATGGGAGCGCTCTTCATCGAAGTGGTCCTGCGGGCCATACATATTCGAGAATACGAGATTAAGGACATCGAGACCGAACTGTTGTGCGTAGGCCCACGCGCCAATCCACGACGCTTTGCGGACGAAGCCATACGTCATGACCGACTCGTGGAGCGGTCCATCCCAAAATTCGTCCTCGCGGAAAAAAGTGGCCGCACCGGGATAAGCGCAGTTTGCGATTGGATTGACGATCCGTCGGACCTTTGTCGCTGCGGCGGCTTCCAGCAGGTTTATCGTCATCAACAGATTGTTCCGGAAGATCTCGGCATGGTGCTTGTATCCGAACTGGATGCCTCCGACATAAGCCGCGCAATTGAGCACGACTTCCGGCTTGGTCCTCTCGAACAGGTCCAGCGTGTCCTCTTTCTTCGTAAGGTCAATCCCCGTCGACAGGGAGGTCGTGCCGAACTGATGACCTGCCGCGGCTAGTTGACGGGTAACTCGCCTACCCAGGAAGCCTGCCGCTCCCGTTACAAGGATCTTCCGCGCGCCTGAGGAACGATCAACGCGCTCTTGTGCTTCCGGTGTCGGTGCAGGCATGGCAATCGTCCTATTCAATCTCGCGTTTATGGTCGCATGCCGCGAAGAATTCGTCGTTATCGTACAGGTGCGGTAGCTCTGGATGAATACCGAAATTCTGGATCTTTCGCTTGTCGTAGATCTCCTTGATCTTGGCGCGTTTCATATTGCGATAAGGCTCCAAGGCATAAGGAGGCAGATTGAGCCCGTGTTGGACCTCGCCGCCAAAATCTGCGGCCACGTAGTCCTCAATCGCTTCGGCGGCGGTCTTATATGAGATGAGCGAGCGCGACGGTAGAAAGCGCTTCGGCAAGGAGCTTCGCCCGCCCAGGATTTCGTTGGCGATTTCACCGCAGAGATAGGGACTGCAGGTGAAGCCATCACGCTTGGTGCCGTTGGCAAACCAAATGCCAGGAATATGCGACTGCCCCAGCAAGGGAAATGTGTCCATGCTGACGGGCCGAAAACCCGGTCCCCGTACGCTCATGGTGGCAAAGAAGAATGCGTAATTGATCTCTTCGACGAGGCTGCGCAACAGGACATGGACGGCATGCACTCGCGGCTTCGCTTCCGGCTCGAACCAAACACCAGATGACGACCCAAGGTAGAACTCACCGTTGCCGTAGGGAACGAGGTGAACGCCGCAAGCTCCGCCGCGATCGACCGTGCGGATAACGGCATCTATGTCAAAGACGCTTCGGTCGAGGCCGCCATAGCGGTGCACCCACGGTGGAAGCGAAATGTCCAACCCCGAGCCGGCACCCCAGACCAGGCGCGGTACTTCCCGGCGAAGATCGGGCACCTGGTCGATCAACGCCTGAGAAAAAGAACCGCTCGCCATGACCAGCGCCTTGGTCTTGAGAGTCGTCCCGCTGGCGAGAGTAATCGTTTTGTCGGCTCCGACGAACGGCAGCTTGAGGCCGACTTGAAGCCTTTCTGCTGTGTCGTCGAACAAATCGACGTCTCGCACGGCGAAGAACCGTTCATATGCACTCAGCACCATCCGAGAATCGATTCGTCCATCGGGCACGCGAACGATTCTGATAGGTTGGCCCTTCTGCTCTGGTTTGATGAATGGCACGTCGCCAGGGTCCAGTATCTGATGCGGCACCTGCCGCTTCTGCATAAGCTCGACAATATAGTCCACGGCTTTCATTTCGTGCGGGGAACCCAAGGCATTGTTGACGATGTAGGTGCCCCATTTGACTTCGAGCTGTTTTTCAGTGAACTCGGAGAGGTCGGCACAGTAGTTGTCCCAGAGTTCCATTGCCGCCACGGTGAGCTCCGCGCGGTCGGCCAGCGCCGGGTTGTCGTACTGCCCCGCGGCCATTTCGGCCCAGACATTGATCATCGCGCCAGCCGCAACAGTCGCACCCCCCTTGCGATGCGAAGGGCCGACAACGGCGATCGATATACTGGGGTCGCGCTTGCGTAGATTGTAGGCCACGCCCATCCCCAAGGCGCCGTTGCCTATTATTACGACGTCGTAGGTGTCCTTGCTTGTTAGTGCCACCATTTTTTCGGTCCTCGACGTCGTTCAAACTGTCTTCAATCGATGAAGGGGTAATGCGCGATCGCTGAGGCCCCACGATCGACTGTTGAGCCGATAGCTGCGTTCGTGCCTCAGGATCGACGACAATGCCGCTTCATGTTCTACGAAGGTCATGGCTTCGTTGAAGCCAGCACGTGCAGATCGATCGTGGTCTGCGTGATATACACGATGTGGCGACGCGAAAATCATCTGATTGTACCCGGCCGCGAAGAGCTGAACCACTGCGTACGCGTCCGTGTGCATGTAGATTTCGACGGTTTCGTAAAGCCCGTAGACTTTGGCGAAGGCCGCTCTCGGCGCAAGCAGGAAGTCTCCCGCGGCATTGGTATGGAGGCGGAACGATAGATAGAAGGTATCCTTGCCCACAACGGAATGCCATTCCATTAGGTCCTCTCGGCGCCAGCGCATCCATCGCCACTGAGTGGCGCGCCATTCTGCCTTGCGTCTCAGTTCGGCGGCGGCACGGCAATCGACAAGGCCGAGGTTGCGATCGACAAAATCTCCCGGCTCTGGCCCGGAGCCGATAAGGTCAAGCTGATCGTGGCCGGCTTGCAGTGAGATCGGTTCGTCAGTGGATCTATGCCGGCGATGGATTTGGAACGTGGCAGCGCCGGCGGCGTCTTCGAAATGCTCTGGAGCGACGCCGCGGCACGGCTCGAAATCAAAATCGCATCGATCTGCGCGATAGAAGTGCCGCTTGGACAGCTTTCGACCCGCGATCAACTTCATGATGCTGGCGCTTAGAAAGATGTCCTGGTTGATGACCAATGAGAATTCACCCCGAGATCGTCGTATCGCGACGTTTCGGCCGTAGTAGTCGAGCATCTTGCGGCCGCGCTGTCCGGCTACTGCGGCGTGCACCTCGGGCGGAACATCGACGTGTACTACGTCACCTAGGCGATCCCATTTGAAGGCATCGGCGAGCCTTGGACGATCAGGGGGTGGATTCCAATCGACAATGACAAACTCGAAGAGCCCTGGCCACATCCGCACGTAGTATGCGTAGTAGTCAATGAATTTTGCGATCCGCTCTTCGAGATCGCCGCCGTACCCGTCATTGCGATTGACGAAGGCTACACTGACGTAAGGCTTGGCGCGGGTCACGGTCGAACAGCCGATTCCGAGCGCGTCGCTTCCACGTTGAGCATCATGAGCCGACCATTCTTCTTGTCCATGTGCGGGAGGTACGCCTGGCTGTAATCGTCGATACCCAACTCGCCAATTTCCGTCTTCCGCCAGTCGTAGCGTCGTATCTTTCCGAATCCCGCTTCATCAAGGCCGGCCGCCAAGGTATCGAAGTCGAATATCATGCCATGCCAGTCGTACTCGTCTTTTTGCCCGCCAATCAACAGTCCAAGCAATTCGCCAAGGTTGTGCTTCTCGCGATAGCGCTCGATTGCTGCCTCAAAGTCGGCCGTGGAAAGGCGAAGTGTGGCTCCGGGTTTCAGCACACGGGCCCATTCGCGTAGCGCATCGGCCCATTCTCGACGGCCGAGGTGCTCTATCGCCGCGCAACTGTATACGAGGTCAACGCTGGCGTCGGGATAGGGAAGGGAGCGCAGATCGGCAATCACGTCAGCCGCCTTGGCACCCATGATGTCGATATTGACGTATCCAGGGAGCTTAATGTGCCCGCAGCCAAGATGAAGCTTGATCATTGGGGGGGATTCCAGCGCTGGCGGATCGTGCTGTCGTCGACAAGGTCGAGATAGCCGTAGTCATCATGAGCGAGATCATAGCGAACCATCAGCCGAGCTAGATCAGGCGCAAGCGTACGAGCCTTCCAACGAAGACTTGTGGCAGCTTTCGAGGGATTGGCGCGCAAACGCTCAACTTCCAATGGTCGGTAGTAGACGGGGTCCACCTCGACTCGAACTTCGCCCGTACGAATGTCACGACCAATCTCTTCAGCACCGTATCCCGTCCAGGCGATCTCCACGCCGATTATGCCGAAGCAGAACTCGACAAAGGCGCGGACCGAATAGGACGTTCCTGTGCCGATTACGTAGTCGCCCGGCCGATCCTGCTGGAGTATCCGCCACATCGCCTCGACGTACTCGGGTGCGTACCCCCAATCGCGTTCTGCCGACAGATTGCCGAGCTTGAGGATCGATTGCTCGCCGCGCGCGATACGTGCCACTGCTTGACTGATCTTCTTGGTGACAAAGTTTCGGCCACGACGCGGAGACTCGTGATTGAAGAGAAGCCCATTCGAGGCGTGCATGCCGTAAGCGTCACGATAGTTCGCCGTTGTCCAGTACGCAAAGAGTTTACCTGTTGAATAAGGCGAACGTGGCGTAAACGGCGTGCTCTCATTCTGAGGCTCGGTACCCGGGAGACCGCCGTACAGTTCGGACGATGAAGCCTGGTAAAACCGAGCGGGCAAGCCGACTTCGCGGATTGCATTGAGTAGCCGCAAGGTTCCGAGTGCATTGACCTGCGCGGAGTAGTCAGGGACACCAAAGGAAACGGCAACGTGCGACTGGGCAGCGAGATGGTAAACCTCGGTTGGACCGGTTTTGGTGAGCAACGAATGCAATGATGAGGTGTCTACGACGTCACCATAATGAGTCGTAAAGCGCTCATGGAAGAGGATCCGATCGATGCGCTTGGACGTAAAGTCGGAATTGCGCCGGACTAGACCGTGTACGAGGTAACCTTTTTCGAGAAGCAGTTCCGCCAGATACGATCCATCCTGACCGGTGACGCCTGTAATGAGTGCAACTTTTTCCATCGCCTTTGCCGTTTTCTGTCAGCGCCTGGTTGCACGCATCCACACGTGCCAGCTACCTTCGTTAGCCGCTGCCGGAAAGTCGCGTCTATCGCGAAACTCTATGTCAGAGAAGCCCGCTTGCTTCATCATGCTCGTGAGTTCGCTCAGCCGCCAGACGTGCATTGTTAACTCTTCGGTAAAGCGCTCAATTGAGCCCTTCTGCTCGACTTCAATATTGTAGGAAAGGCGGACGGTACCGGCGAGGGCATCCAGCACGGGCGTAATCTCCTGCCTTACGCTCGTCATCCCGCACTTTTTCTCGCGGGTTTCGGGGCGAGGAGGGTCGAGCAACACCAACTCACCGTTCCAGAGGTCAGTCACGAACCATGAACCCGGTTTCAACCGCGCAGCCAGCGCCTCAATGAGAGACTGGCGACGCTCAGGCGCGATGTAGTTCAATACATTGAAGAAGGCGGCTGCACCGTCGAAATCGAAGGGGGGAAGCTCCTCAAGTGGAACCGTCTGAAAATCCACATTGGTGCAGGCAGCATCTTGGACTTTGAGCTGTGCCATTTCGGCAAAATCTGCGTCGATTTCGATGCTAACGAGCTTTCGGACGAGGCGCGCCAGGCGGACTGTATGATTGCCCGTACCCGCTCCGATTTCGATAACGTGACGCGCGGCGAGATCCTCGCCGCACATCTTCGTTAGCGCGGCGATGTCGGACTCGTAGTCCTTATCGGAATAAATTGAATCGTAGTGGCGGGCGAACGGCCGCACCATTGCTAACTCCCGAAGTGTTTACGTATTACCCCGACGATGTCGGACACTTGGGCGTCGCTGAGATGCACATGAACGGGTAGGCAGATACCTTGGGCGTGCAAACGCTCAGCCACCGGCAACGACTGCGGCTGGGCTGCCCTCAATTTTGGTTGCAGGTGCATTGGATAAAAGAAGCCTCTCGTCTGGATACCCGCCTTCTCGAGCGAGTTGGCCAGATTCTCGCGATCAGCGGTTAGGAAGGGAAATCGAAAAGGCACTATGTCCGAACCTTGCAACACACGCATGATCCGGATGTCGCCGACCCCAGAAAGCCCCTCCGAATAGAGTCGCCACTTCGTTGCTCGGTCCTTGCGGATTGAGGCCAGCTTTTCCATCTGGCTTACACCGATTGCGCCTTGCAGGTCGGTTATACGAAAGTTCATGCCAAGCGAGGGATGCTCGAACGTCCCTGAATGAGGACGACCCTGATTCCGCAAAAGTCGAATACGATCCGCAAGTTGCTCCGAGTTCGTAACGACCACACCACCTTCTCCAGTGGTGATCACCTTGTCCGAAAAGAGAGAGAAGGTGCCTACATCGCCAAACGTACCGGCATGGCGTCCATTAAAGCGTACAGAAAGGGCTTGAGCAGCATCCTCGAGCACACGCACGCCCTTCCTTTGGGCCACCGCCATGATGCCGTCCATGTCGCAAGACTGCCCGTAAATGTGCACAGGCATGATGGCCTTGGTACGTGGTCCGATCGCTTCTTCGAATGCTTCGGGTCGTGCATTGAATGTTTCGGGATCGGCGTCGACAAAGACTGGCTTGAATCCCGCAAAGAGCGCTGCAGTCGCAGAACCATAGAACGTAAAGGTCGGAACGACGATCTCATCGCCATGTTCCGGCTCCAAGGCAAGTGCCGCGAGAAATATGGCGAGAGTACCATTCGGCGCAAAAAAGACGTGCTTTGCGCCAGTAAGTTCAATCAGCTTCTCTTGAAATAACTTGCAGTTGGGCCCTTCAGTGAGCCATCGCTGATGGAGCGAACGGTCGACCAACGTCTGTTCTGCCTCATCGACTGCCAAGTCCGCTTGCATTATTCGATAGTTCATAGCTCTTTCATAGCAGGATAGGCAGCGGATAGCACTGGTGATTTCTCGTGGCTGATCAATGCGTTGGAGCAGATTCACCCTGGCCAAGCAGTGCGGTCAAAACGGATGTCTGCTTGTGCCAGAGTTACCGGGTTGCCATGGCTTCTCTCATTTTATCTTGCTCAACCGCTTGATGCCATCGAAGAGTGCATCAGCGGGGTCGCTTGATGGTGTCAAGCTATTGTAGTGTAAGCGTCGTTATGGAAGCGGGAGGCGGCTGCTTATGACCAAAGAGAAGAAGTCGAACGGCATGGCCGCCGACGGATGGAGAATTCTTGAAACCCACTATCCTTATCGAGATGAGTGGATTGCGCTCCGCAGCGAAAAGGTTCAGCTCCCAGATGAAACAATTCTCCAAGCCTATCACACAATCGAATTCCCGGATTGGGTCAATGTCATTGCGCTGACCCCTGACTTCGACATCATCCTCGCCGAACAATATCGACATCCTGTCCGTAAACTGATGGTTGAATTCCCAGCTGGCGCTGTCGATGACGGCGAAGAACCGTTGGCTGCGATCAAGCGGGAATTACTTGAAGAGACGGGGTACGCCAGTGACGAGTGGTACTTGTTGGGATCATGCGACGCCAACCCAGCGCGCCAAACCAATCACTTGCACAGTTATTTGGCGCTGCGAGCGCGCAAGGTAGGCAAGCAATCACTCGGTCACGGCGAGTTCATTCGCACGCATCTTGTTCACTGGAAGGACTTTCGTGCGCGGATTGATTCGGGAATTTCGGATCTTCCCGCAATGCATTTCGCTTGCCTGGTTTGGCTTGAATCCTTTGCTAAGAACTCGCCCGATCTTACGATTAGACAACTGGCTGGAGCCAGCCGTAGCGGCACCGACTGATTTGACTGCGGGATGTTAGATTCGTTGATTGATCCCGGACTAGATGCCGACCTTACAAGGCAATCGGACCGCTCTACTGAACTCCACGCCCACAGGTAAAAACCGGCATTGCTTCACCCGGCCGATGCTGTCTTTGTCCTTTGTCGCGTCTCAAATCGCGCAGACTCCTACCAGTTCACCGAATTGCTCGACCAACTCCGGCACCTAGGGCATAAGGCTGCCCATTCTCAGCCGATGGGCAAAGTCGATTCAAGCACGTACTATGTGCCAAACAAGCAGAGGTCGCGCAGACGGCGAAAACCAAATAAATAATGGGGAAAGGTTGTGACTGGAAAGACGAGAGCCTAGGCGCATGGATGTGCTGTCGCACAACCACCTGAACGGGCAGGCTGACGAACGGTTCATGGCATCTGCGAAATTGCCCCGGGTTGGCGTCGTCATCGCCAACCACAATAACGCTGCCTATGTCGGTGAGGCGATCGTCTCGGCTTCGCGTCAGACCGTTCGCAATCTCGAGGTCATCATCGTCGATGACGCTTCGACCGACTGTTCCGATCAGGTCATTCGCGAGACGCTGGCCAAATTGGACGATCCGCGCTTTCGCTACATCAGGCTGGAGACGAATCATGGCCAGACCGGCGCCATTCGATGCGGCGTGGCCGAACTCAGCACACCTTTTGTCTGTTTCCTCGATTCGGACGATGTCTGGTACGACAACTTCATCGAGCGCCATCTCGCCGCCCACTTGAATGCCGACTATCCGGTCGCCTTCACCTACTGCGATTCGCACTTCATCAATGGCGACGGCGAACTGCTGGCCGGGACGGCATGGTGGTTCGAGCTGCCGCGCAAGCATGAGCAGCATCGTCCGATCGATCCGGAGACTGTTCCCCAGATAGATCCGGCCGCGGGCCGGGCGCACTTTGCCGCGAGTCCGACCATGACCTTTCATGGCCACTGGACGCCATATTGGTCGTCCAACAGCACGGCGGCCATGATGTTCCGACGCGATATCGTCGCGTTACTGCTGCCCGACAAGGACGAGCAACTCCCGCTCTATCTCGACTTCTACTTGTCGACTTTCTGCGTTTTGATCATCGGTGGCATTGCCGTGCACGAGGCGCTCTATGCTTATCGCATGCATGGTAAGAACAAGCATTCCAACGGCCTTATGCTGGGCGGCGCCTCTCAAACGTCGCGCAAGGACTGGGGAGGGATCAGTGAGCGCGTGTTTGATCTCATCTTGAAGGTCATGCTTGAGCGGCGAGAAACACTGACGGGGGCCATAGGTGGCATGCGCTATGATCAGGCGGTGAACACAATCCGTTTTGCCATCAGAAGATCGCGGCGAAAGCCCTGGATTAGTCAGTTGATGGCAATGGTGGGGCTCTAAAGTGACCGAGATTGCTTTGAAAGAGAGTGCGGCGCTTTTGCGTAACTGGACCATCCGCGAGGCCCTGCCGCTCTGGGCGACGGCCGGATTTGACTCCGCGACGGGGCGGTTTCGCGAGACCCTGACGCTCAAGGGCGAGCCCATGCTCGAGGGGCCAACTCGGTTGATCACACAGGCGCGCCAGGTCTTTTCCTATGCCCTTGCGGCCCGGCGGGGCTGGTATCCTGGCGCCAATACGGTCGTAGAAAGTGCCTATGACGCCATGGTGCGCGATTACCATGAGCCCGACGGCGGGGGCGGGTGGGTATACTCCGTCCATGGCGACGGCCGCATTGGCGATGCGCGGCGAGATCTCTACAGCCATGCCTTTGCACTTCTGGCGATCAGCTCCTACATCCGCGCGACCGGCCGTCGGGAAGCCTTGGCCCTCGCCGATCAAACGCTGGCCTACATCGACCGCGATATGCATGCGCCGCGTTCGGGCGGCTACCTCGAAGGTTTGCCACTCACCGGGGCGCCGCGGCGCCAGAACCCGCACATGCATCTCTTCGAAGCATTGCTCTCCTTATGGATGACTACACGCGAACACCGCTACTTGGCGCGCGCCGGCGAAATTTTCGGCCTCTTCACGTCGCGCTTCTTCCGGGCTCCTGGAATCCTTGGCGAATATTTCGACGAGGCTCTACAACCAGCAGCCGGTGAGAAGGGAACTATCATAGAGCCTGGGCATCATTCGGAATGGGTGTGGCTGCTGCGATGGTTCGAGCGGGAGACTGGTCGATCCGTGCAACCCTATGTCGATGCTCTCTATGCCCATGCTGCCCGTCACGGTTATGACGAAGCGGGACTAATGGTGGACGAGGTGCAGATCGACGGCATGCACCGACTACCGACGCATCGGACCTGGCCAATGACCGAGGCACTCAAGGCCAATGTGGCGGAGGTAGCCGCTGGTCGTCCTGGAGCCGCGGCGAAGGCTGCCGAGGTGGCGACTCTGCTTCACCGGCACTTCCTCACGGCGGCCCATCCCGGCGGCTGGATGGATCGACTCGATATCAAGAACGCAGCGGCGGCACCGAATATGCCGGCGAGCACGTTCTACCATGTGCTATGCGCGATCGATGAACTCGACCGTGTTGCCGAGGAATATAAGACCGATGCCAAACATAGCGTGTGATAGCGCTATGCCGCCACGCGCAAAACTCCACTGTTAAGGACGCCGGACGTTGTCCCGCCGTATGCGGCGTTTCGGATCAAAAGGTATTTCGGTGGATCAGGTTTATCGGTTACCAACGTGAGACGTTGAGGCGCAGGTCGCGCATCCAACGCCAACTCGCGACTTATGAAATCAAGGGAGTCTTCGCCAGTTAGAACGAATCCGGCGGATCCAGATGACAATGAAACCTCGAGATCGACTGCCCATCGGATGCCTTTGTCGATTGGCACACGGCTGGCAAAATCTGACGCTTTCAATTCAATCCGGCCGACGAAGTACCATATCGGCACAGTGCATTGAAAGGCGAGTGCAGTGCCCTCTTGTTTGATTTGCCCACTCATCGTTTGCGTCGGTAGGCCGAGGATGTCGGCAGTGTGATGCCTCGCTTCGATCTCGGACGCCGACAAATTCGAGCGAACGGGCGCATCGACGCGGAGGTCCACCCAACCATATTGCCCACCGCCGAATTTGTAATCGAGGATGGTTGTCGTGGTGGCAGGAAAGAGGCGTTGCTTAATGCGTTCGACGTCATACCACTCCGCCCAAGGAGTACGCTCGCCATCCGTGAGCTTTCCAAATTCGGAGAAAGGCAGCTTGCCTTGTCGGAGCCAGCGCTCGTAAGGGTAGAAAAGTTCAATCCAGCGTCCGCCTGGAGTCAGTCGCTGCAGAAGGATCTGCGTTTCTTTTCTAGCGATCTCGAACGGAGCGTGGTGAAGAGAGCCGTTGGCCCATACGACGTCGATGGTTCCCGTCACACCCTCGAGCGTCTCGGGTGTCTCGATCCACAAATACTCAGCTTGCGCAGAAAGTCCCAACAAATCGACTAGTCTCTTAACGTAGGTGAGGTTGTCCTTGACGATATCGGTGAATATCCAGCGGGCTCCGGTCCGCATGAAATAGACGCCGTCGAAGCCCAATCCTGAACCTACTTCGATTACCCTGCGACCGGCGAAGGACTCATTGTACAGTGTCTGATACCACCCACGATGGTTCGCATCGCTTGCCGCTCTGTCCATCGCGTGCCAGTGCTCTAACAGTGCCTCATCCGAACTCTTAAGAAGGTCGGTTGAATAGATGCGCCCGACGAGATCTCCTCCTGCAGGCACTTCACGCCACTTTTCTCGCGATATGTCCAGAAAATCGATCATAGCCTCTCGCTGGGAAAGCCGAAAAAGACACCTCGTAGCTTCTACCAGAGGGTATATGTTGCGTAAATATAGCGACATGGCTGGATGCCGGACATATGCGTACTCCGGACATATGCGTACTAATGTAGGGGTTGTGCGTTTGCGCCGGGCTGCGTACGAGGGGAATAAACAGAGGAGGCAGATCTTCCTGCGTGAACATTAGAAATGTCGATTGTCATCCCGGTTGTTTTGGTTGGAGGTTCAGGTAAGCGCCTGTGGCCGCTCTCGCGCGAAAGCATGCCCAAGCAATTCGTGCCTTTGCTCGGCAAGCTGTCGACATTCCAGCAGACCTTGATGCGGGTCGCTGATGATACGCTGTTCGGGCGCCCGGTAATCGCGACCAATGACAGCTACCGATTCACCGCTGAGCAGCAGGCGCGAGAGGTCGGGATCGAGATCGACCTGCTGATCGAACCCGCACGTCGCGACTCGGGGCCGGCCATCGGCGCTGCAGCCGCCTACGCGAAGAGCATCGGCGCCGAGGCCGTGTTGGCGCTCGCTTCCGACCACCTTGTTGTCGGGGAGGAGGCGTTTCGCGCCGATTGCCGCGCCGGCGTAGGCGTGGTGAGCCAAGGGGGCATCGTGACCTTTGGCATTCCTCCGACGGAACCCAAGACTGACTACGGGTATATACGCGGCGGAGCCGAGAGGATCGGTAAGGTATGTAAGGTTGCTGCCTTCGTGGAGAAACCGGATGCGCAAACCGCATTGCGCTACCTCTCCGAGGGCCTACTCTGGAACAGTGGAAATTTCTTGTTTCCGCCAGCGTTGCTGTTGTCGGAGATGGCACGTTTCGAACCCGCCATGGCAGCGGCGGCAGAGGAAGCCGTTGCCAAGGCGACCAAACAAGGTTCGACGGTCTTTCTTGATGCCACAGCTTTCGCAAAGGCGCCGGCCAAATCGATCGACTACGCGGTGATGGAGCGGACCGACAAATGCTGGGTCGTGCCGGCGACATTCCGCTGGTCTGATCTCGGTACCTGGGGGGCGATGCTGGATATCGGCGAAGCCGACAGTGCCGGCAATGTCACCGAAGGTCCGGTCGAACTCGATGAAGTGCGCAATTCCTATGTCCGCTCCGACGGCCCGCTGACCGCTGTGATCGGCGTCGAGAATCTGGTGGTTGTGGCAATGGCGGACGCCGTGCTCGTCGGCCACCATGACGACTTGCCGCGACTGAAGGATGTCGTCCAGCGTATGTCGGACAGCAACCACAAGGCGGCAACCGAGCACCCAAGGATCCATCGCTCCTGGGGGAGCGCCGAAGAGATTTCCCGTGGTGCGTACTTTAGGGCGAAGTATCTCACGATAACCCCAGGAGAGCGGCTGGCTTTGCAGAGCCATAGACGCCGGGACAAGCACTGGCTCGTCGTAAATGGAATCGGCGAACTGTTGCTGGATGGCAGGAGGCGTACATTGGCGGCCAACGAGTCGGTGCTGATTTCCCGGAACAGCCCTCATGGTCTGCGCAACCCCGGCCCTGCCGTACTCGAATTCATCGAGGTCCAAACCGGCGAGCACCTCGACGAAGAGGATTTCGTTCGCTATGAGGAAGCCCCTGCGGCTAGTGATCCTTAAATGGGACGTCCTTCGCGCGAGCGAGTCGATGAGGATAGTTGGAGTGACTATATGTCTGGGCAGGGCTCTGTTTGAGTGAGACCGATATTGTGACAAGGCTTCCTGACAGGATCGTGGACGCTTGGCGGAAGAGCTTCGACTTCCTCACCGGACGACGGCTGGCTATCTATCCCAAGACGAAAGAAGAGGGAGCTTTCCTGCACGCCCATGCTTTGGCGCGAGCCGGTGACCTCAAGGGAGCCGTGGCCACCTTGAATGGCATTGTCGCAACGGCCCCGGATGTCGCTGCGGCGTTCGAGGCGCAGGGCGAATTCCTCGACATGCTGGGACAGACCGAAAAAGCGATGTCCCTGTACGAGGCGAGCCGCAAGCTCAAGAAGGGGCTTCGTCCCGGGGCACCAGACCGGCCTTTCTTCCTGCGACGTGCCAGCCGCGCAACCGCTGAAATAGCTTCCTATACTTCGGTCGTTCAGAATGTGAAGCATAGGGTGCTGCCGCTCATTGCCCGCGGCAATGCCTTTCTTTCGGAAGGGCAGCCGGCTGAGGCGCTGACCGACTATGAAGCTGCCTTGAAGTTGAAACCGGGACTTCCCGACGTGTTGGGCCTGAAGGCAGAAGCGCTCCTCATGTTGGGCCGGTTCGCTCAGGCTGCGGCGACATTCGACGGCGCCTGCACTGCACAACCGCGAAATACCGACTTCCTGAGCGGGCGAGCGATTGCACGGCTCGCGCTAGGGCGCCTTGAGGATGCAGACGTCGACTGGCGCCATCAGCTCGATCTCCTCCCGCGCGAACTCGCTTCGGCCCGAGCCTGCGTGGCGTTGCGACTCGCAGACTATGAGAAAGCCGTGCCTGAGCTGGAGCGCGCTCTAGAGAAGGAACCGCACGATCCTTATTGGCAGCTCTATCGAATGACTGCGCTGAGGCGCCTCGGTCACCCCATATCCACCAGCTTTCCTGAGTTGAAGACCTGGCCGGGACCTTTGCTCGGCCTCCACATCAAGGCGATGTCGGCAGAAGAACTACTGGCTCAGGCCGACACTCCCCAATGGAAGGCAGAAGCGCTCTTCCAACTCGGTGTGCTTGCGTTGCGGGACGATCCGGCAGAAGCTCGGCGTCGCTTCGACGAAGTTGTCAGCAAGGCGCCCCCCTCGATGATCGAATACGCCGCGGCGCGCCACGAATTAGCCCGTCTCGGGTCCTGAGTGTCGCAGCGAGCGAGGATTCAATGTTCTCTGTCATTTTATATGGCCGCAACGACAGCCACGGCTACAACCTGCACAAGCGGGGGGCGATCAGTTTCAACGCCATTGCCGAAGTAATGTCGGACCCGGACGACGAAATCCTCTTCGTCGACTACAACACGCCGGATGACCATCCGACCTTTCCTGAGGCGATCCAGGACACGCTGACCGACAAGGCCAAGAAGGTGATGCGCATCTTCCGCGTGCGGCCCGAGCAGCATGTGCATCTGAAGGCACGAACCCATCTGGTGGCACTCGAAGCGCAATCGCGCAACGTGGCATTGCGGCGGTCCAACCCACGCAACCGCTGGATCCTCTACACCAACACCGACATGCTGCTGGTGCCGCGCAATGAGAAGGAATCGCTGAGCGATATCCTGGGGGCCATCCCCGATGGCTTCTATCAGGTGCCCCGATTCGAATTACCGGAAATGCTGTGGGAGGCCGCGTTCGACCGCCGCGATCCCGCTGGCAATCTTGCCAAGCTGCGCGATTGGTCGATGCGCTTCCATCTCAATCAGGTCGTCCTCAATCACATGCCGATGCGGTACGACGCCTTGGGCGATTTCCAGGCGGCCCTTCGCGAGGACATGTTCGCAATTCATGGCTTCAATGAGGAGATGCTGTTGGGTTGGCATTGCGATTCCAACCTAGCGGCCCGCCTGGGCCTCTATAGAGGCACGGTCGACACGCTGGTCGACAAGGTCTTCGGATATCACTGCGATCACACCCGTGTTGCTGCGGCCAACAACAAAGGCCGGCAAACCAAGATGAACGACCACGATCAATTCCTCTGGCAAGTGTCGACGCCCTACCTGCCAGATCAGGCCGAGAATTGGGGATGGCCGGATCTTGATATCGAGGAAATCCGCCTCGACCGGGATACGGCCTTCGAGCGTTTCGCTGCTGGTGTCGGTGCTGCTATTCAACCCGCCAGCGAGCCTTATCGGACGACTAACCTCGAATGGCATTTGTTCAATGATCTAACCTACGATTTGCGGCACACCCTGCCGTTCGTATGCGATCAAGTCCTGACCTACCCGCGCAACTCTGCGCTGATGCTGGTCGGTACGCGCGCTGATTTCTTGAGCCACTTCGCAATTGCGTGGCGTACCATGGGCTTCACCGGGCCCATCCTGGTGCCCAAGGAATGCGAGGGCTTGCCATTCGACGCGCCCGGCGTGGAAACTGGCCCCTTCGCTGACTTGTTGCGACGTACGGACATGTTCATTTTCGAGTTCGGCCTTGCGACACAGGGCGTCAACGACCCGGTGCGCATAGGTCGATCTGCATCACCAGTTGACGAGCAACGCCTGAAGGTCGCAAGCCGGCTGTTCAGGCAAGCGGTGTCCTTGGAGGAAGAGACACGACCCAAAGGGCGGCGACTGCCACGCCGTTTTATCGGCGTGAACGTGATCTACAATCGCTTTTGGCCACTGTTTACGGACTACGTCAGCGCGAACATTAACCCGTTTTGCGTGCAAGTTTTGGCGGGCAATCCGCGTATTGATCCCAGCATGAAAGGCAAGGTCCTGCGCTTCCGCGGTCGACACGCCATCTAGGAGTACCCGGCCGCGCCCCTGGATGCAGCAGATCTAGTCTTTCGGCGGAAATGCTCCGTTTGGATCGTCGAAGGCACGGCGTGCGGCAGCGAGGCGCCTGCGGAACGTCACCGGAAGTGGAGGCGGGGGAGGAGGAGGTGGTGGCGGCGGCGGCGGCTCAGGAGACGCCGGGTAGAATGTTGGAGAATCGGATTCGAACAGCGCCATGTAGTCGCGATACGACAAGGCATCGTTGCGATCGTCCTGCATCTGAGCCGCGAGAACATCCAGAGCGTGATCGACGTCGAACAAGTTCGACATGCGCTCCCGGAACGACAGGAGTATTTCCGCGGCGCCGTCCGGCTGGTTCCAGATCGAGTAGATCGCGGCAAGCTTCGCAAGCTTCTCATTGCTGATCGATGCTGCAAACGTCTTCATGTCACTCCGTGCCGGGTCGCGTGCATAGTAGGCATCGGCCTGGAACAAGCGTCCGCGCTCAGTCTGGGCGGGCATGGTGAGGGCAAATCGCGATGGCAAAGCTCGCGCTGAGTAAACGCGGTTATCGAGACCGACGAGTGCATAGCCCTGTGCCCGCATGAAGCGATCGGTGTTGTAAAACGAGTGAAGTGTATCTCCCACACCGCCGCCGTAGAAATTCACCTCCAGACGGGCGGCCAGCAATCCGAGCTTGCCGCAGAGGCCATCGAACGAATTCAGGACGCGAAAATCTGGTCCGTCGATGTCGATCTTTAGAAGATCGACATCGGTATATCCGATCTCGTTCAGGGTACTTGCGGCATCGATCGGTTTTTCCGGATCGGCGAGTTCGGTCATGTACCAGGCGTTGTATTGGAGCTTTTCATGCAAGGATGCTGCCGCTAACTGGGTAGCACGAATCTCCAATATCCTCGCAGCACTGAATCGCGTGAATGCCTCCTGGGCCTCCATTTTGATTTGCTCACGCGCCACGTAGCTCCGTTGAGCAAACGGATGGTCTGGCGCTATGTCGACGAAAGCGGCGATGTAACGAATATCGGGATTCGTCTCCTCGGCTGTGAGACGGTCGCATTCGCGAACGCTGGCATCAAAGCCAACGGCTCGAAGCCGATCGCCAAACACTCGCCATGCCGGATCGATGCCGCCAGAGCATCCAATGTCAACGAGTGTAAACCGCTCGGCACGAAGGCTGCTGGCGACGAGCGTAGCAAATTTGGTGCTCATCGTAGGTCGTTGTTATCGGCCTGGCGACAGGGCGTCAATTCGGGGAATACGTTAACCAATGAGGCCGGGTACCAATTTCGACACGTCAAACTCGGGCATTGAAGTCATGGCGGGGACCGTGGCCCTGTACTCCCTGAACCAATCCACAAAGAGTGTAATTCCCTGCTCAATTCCGACTTTCGGGGTCCAATTGAACACACGAACCGTGTCATCGATATCTGCGGCTGTCTCCTGCATATCGCCTGATATGCCTGGCTTCAGTTCGACCCTGGCGGTCTTGCCGAGCGCATTTTCGAAAGCGAGACAACCCGTTTGATATCCTCACTTTCCGGCGTCCCCATATTGAACACGCGATGGCTCGAGTCCTTGGTCGGCTGATCGAGAATCGCCAATGTCCCTTCGACAATGTCATCAATGTAGCTGTAGCCACGTCTAATGCGGCCGAGATGATTGAGCGCAATCGTCCGGCCGTCGTGAATGGCCTCGGCGAAAATATAGGGTGACATATCGGGCCGGCCCCATGGTCCATAGACAGAAAAATATCGAATGCCCGTCGCATTAAATCCGTATTGGTGGACGTAAGCTTCTGTCATCAATTCGTCAGCTCGTCGCGGCATAGAGCGACGCTGGTTGGTCAACTCGGTCGGCCGCCGAAAACGGTATCTTGCGATTGCGTCCGTAGACCGACGAAGAGGAAGCGTAGACAAGATGATTGAAGCCGGAGCACTTGCGCGCCAGTTCGAGCATCACGAGATGCCCCATCACGTTGGCCTGTATGTATATGTATGGATCAATCGTCGAGTGGACTACGCCCGGTTGTGCGGCTAGGTGCACGATGGAGGAGAGATCGTCGTGTTGGCTTGCGAGCGCCAACATCCTTTCGCGATCGGTGATGTCTGCTTGCACAAACCAGAAATTTTTGTCGTTTTGCAGCAACGTAAGTCGCGCGAACTTCAAGCGCGGGTCGTAGTAGTCGCTGAAGTTGTCTGTGCCGACAACAGCGTCGCCACGTGCCAGCAAAGCCCTCGTCACGTGCGACCCTATAAAACCGGCAGCTGCGCCTTGAACGAGACGGCCAAGCGCAACTCCTTATTCAGATACTACTCGGTTGCAGACCGGCGGCCAACCTATTCTCGCATATGGAAAAACAAGGAGGATGACCGCGATACCGGGGCTTGCTCATATTCTCCGGTTCGGTCATGTTTTGTAGGCCGTGTATCGAAACTGTGATCATGAGCACCTGAAACACGCTATGGCCGGACATAAGACAGCGAAACAATTGGTGGAGGACGCAGGGGCGATAAGGCAAGCCATGCAGATTGGCGAAGCGCTATCGCGACAATGAGCTCGCGCCTTCAAGGAATCCTTCTGATCGTCCTGGTGATCGGCATCAGCCTGGTATTCCAGGTGCAAATGAAGCTATTCGGCTCGGCTTTCGCGTCCGCGCTTGCAAAGGCGGACGGTCTGGCAAAGGCCATTGCAGCGGTATTTCAAGTCTCGTTGAGTTGGCGCGGTGTTCTTGTTGCGCTGCTCGCTGGGGCTCAGTTTGTTATATGGCTTATGGCTTTGGCTCGCATCGACCTTTCGCTTGCGGTTCCAATTCTGTCACTTGGACTACTCGTCGTTGCGCTAAGCGGAGGCGCCTGGTTGGGTGAGGACCTCAATCTGCTTCGAGTTCTTGGCGTGTGCCTTACTGCGGTGGGCGTTGGGATGATAATTGGTAGCTGAACGATGGAACGGGAAGCATGAGCGATCTGGCTATGACTGAAGAGCCTTCCCGCGGGGACTCGAGCGAGGGTGTGCCGCGAATTTCGGTCGTGGTGCCCGTATTCAACGAGCAGCGGAACATCGCGCCACTGCTGGCGGCCTTAGGTGAAGCACTTGCAGATATCCCCGGTGGCTTCGAGATCGTTGCCGTCAATGACGGCAGCCGTGACGGTTCGCTTGCGGCCTTGATCGAAGGAGCAAAGGCGCACCCACAGCTTCGCATCGTCGACTTCCGGCGCAATTTTGGCCAGACCGCCGCTTTGATGGCTGGTATCGATCATGCGGTTGGCGAGATCGTCGTGCTGATCGATGCCGATCTTCAGAACGATCCGCGAGATATTCCGATGTTGGTCGAGAAGCTCGGCGAAGGCTTCGACGTCGTGAGTGGTTGGCGGCGCGATCGCAAGGATGCCCGCTTGAGCAGGAACTTTCCGAGCCAAGTTGCCAACGGGATGATTTCCTGGATCTCGGGCGTGCGGCTTCACGATTATGGCTGCACACTGAAGGCTTATCGTGCCGACGTATTGAAAGGGGTGCGCCTCTACGGCGAGATGCACCGCTTTATACCCATCTACGCCCATTGGATGGGGGGACAGGTGACCGAACTGCCGGTTCGACATCATGCGCGGCAGTTTGGCCGATCGAACTACGGCCTCGAACGCATCTTGAAGGTCCTTCTCGATCTCGTCGTCGTGAAGTTCCTCGATCGCTACCTGGTGAAGCCGATCTACATTTTTGGTGGCTTCGCTGCGCTGTCGCTGATGGGTAGCGTCGCAGCTCTGGCGGTCATGATCGGCCTCAAGGTTTTTGCGGGAGTATCGATGATTTCCACTCCCCTTCCGTTGTTGACGGCAATGATGTTTCTTGTTGGCGTTCTCAGCCTTTTGATGGGGCTGCTCGCCGAGATCACGGTGCGGACCTACTTCGAGGCGCAGAACCGGCGTCACTATCTGGTTCGCAAGCTCTACAATTTTCCTGACGGGCCCTAACTGTCGTGTGTGGCCTTGTGGGGTTCATTGGCACCGGGACGCTGACGGTGCTGCATGACATGATGCAGGCTGTAGCGCATCGTGGGCCAGACGGCGAGGGCACCTGGAGCGATCCTGGGCTTCGTCTATTCCTGGGACACAAGCGTCTTTCAATCGTCGACGTCGCAGGCGGAGTCCAGCCGATGTGGGATGCGCGCGGCGAGATCGGTGTCATTTTCAATGGAGAAATCTACAACCACCTCGAATTGCGACGCGAACTCGAGGCGGCAGGACATGTCTTCCGGTCCTCGCATTCAGATACCGAAGTTCTTGTCCATGGTTATCGGCAATGGGCCGATGGTTTGCCGCTCCGGCTGAACGGCATGTTCGCATTCGCGATCGTCGATCTTCGCGCCAAGCGTATTTTTCTGGCGCGTGACCGGTTCGGCGAGAAGCCATTGTATTACGCCCAGTCTCAGGAAGCATTTGTTTTTGGCAGCGAGGCGACAGCTCTTCTGGTTCATCCCAGCATCTCCCGTGAACTATCGCCCAAAGCGGTGCAAAAATACTTTGCGTGGGGTTTCTTGCCGGCTCCGAACGCCTTCTACCGCGACTTGCGAAAGCTGCCGGCGGGCGCTTCACTGACATACGACATCGATAAGCGAAGCTTGGGCGTGAAGACCTATTGGCGGTTTCGTCTCGATCCCGACGACCGTTTGGGTGCTGGGGATGAGGAGCGTTTGGCCGAGGAGCTTCGAGAACGGTTAACAGCTGCGGTACAGCGCCGGTTCATGAGCGATGCGCCTCTCGGCATTTTCCTTTCCGGTGGAATTGACAGCGCCGCTGTCCTGGCCGCGGCTACGCGCACGCAGCCATCCTCGTCGATCAGCACGTTCACCATTGGCTTTACGGAGGCGAGCTACGACGAATCTACCCATGCCCGGGAGCTTGCCAAGGCGCTAGGCAGTCGTCACCACGAGGAGATCCTGAATCTCGAGAAGGCGAGGGACCTGTTGCCAAGCCTCTTACGACAACTGGATGAACCACTGGGTGATCCGTCGATTCTACCAACCCATCTACTGTCGGCATTCTCCGTTCGGCACGTCAAAGTCGCATTGTCAGGTGATGGTGGTGACGAATTGTTCGCCGGGTACGATCCGTTCAAGGCGCTCGCTCCGGCGCGGCTCTACTCCGCGCTCGTCTCTCGCGGGGTCCACCGCGGTGTGCGGAAATTGGCAGAATTGCTCCCACGCTCGACCCGGAATATGAGCTTCGACTTCAAAGTTCGTCGCACTTTGCTTGGCCTGTCATGGCCAGCTGCATTATGGAATCCAATCTGGCTCTCGCCTGCCGATCCAGATCTCATCGCCGAAATATTCGATGCACCACTGAGTGCCGAAGAGCTCTATGAGGAGGCTCTTGCACTCTGGTCGACCCGGACGGGCGATCTGATCGATAGGACACTGGAGTTTTACACGACCTTCTATCTGCAAGACGACATCCTGATGAAAGTGGATCGGGCCTCGATGCTGGCTTCTCTCGAAGCACGCGCGGTGTTTTTGGACAACGATTTGGTCGACATGTGTCGTCGTCTTCCAAATCGATTTAAATTTCGTGGCGGCGAGCGTAAGCGACTGTTGCGCCGGGCGCTTGCCGGTTGGCTGCCAGATGAAGTCTTGCAGCGCCGTAAGAAGGGTTTTGGCATTCCGCTTAGTCGGTGGCTGCGGGATTGGCCACCGCCCGAGCCGGTCGACGGTACATCGAGTCAAGTTGGCTTGCGGGAACATGTTTTGCGCGAAAGATGGAATCGTCATGCCCTTGGCCAGATCGACGAACGGTTGCTGTTGTTTGCCTGGGCAAGTGCATCACCGCACCTTGCTGCGGCAACGGCATTGCATTGAGGGAAAGCCATGGATGCCGGGACTTTTGCGGTCGAGGCACGGATCGAGGCCACCCACTGGTGGTTTATCGGCCGCCGCAAGCTCTTTTCCCGGGAAATCGGGCGAGCCCGAATTTCGACTAGGGCAAGGGCGTTGGACATAGGGACTTCGACAGGAACTAACTTGCGTATGTTGCGCGATCTCGGCTTTGCCGATGTGGAGGGCCTCGACCTAAGCGAGGAGGCCATTCGCTACTGCGATGAAAAGGGGCTTGGTCCGGTCCATAAGGGCGATATTTGCGCCATGCCGTTCGCCGACTCGAGTTTTGATTTGGTTCTTGCGACGGATGTCATTGAGCATGTCGAGGACGACGCCCGGGCGCTGTCTGAGGCGGCGCGTGTGCTCGAGCCTGGTGGAACTGCCATCATTTCCGTTCCAGCCTTTCAGACGCTCTATGGATTGCAGGACCGTGTGGCTCAGCATCGGCGCCGCTATCTGAAGCGCGATCTAGTCGCCAAAGTTCGCACTGCCGGCTTTGAGATCAGCGACGTCTATTACTTCAACTATCTTCTTTTCCTGCCGATCTGGCTTGCACGTCGCTTGATCGACTTGGTCGGGGCCAAATTCGAGAGCGAGGCTGAGCTCAATTCGCCTGTCCTCAATTGGTTCCTGGGGTGCATCTTTTCGATTGATGTGCTTTCGGCACGGCTGCAGTCGCCACCCTTCGGTGTATCGCTGGTCGCGCTCGTCCGTAAGCCTGTCTAGCTTGAGTCAGCTGGAGCGCCATTTTGGATAGTCAGCGCAATCGCGACGAACGTGGGGCCGTTATCACGGGCTCCGCCGAGAGGTTCGGCTACGAATGGGACGAATACGCGGAGCTGCGTCCGGAGTACGAGGAGCAGTTTCGACGATGGACCGTGTTGCTGCCTCCGGCCGAATGGAAGGGGAGGAGCTTCCTGGACGTGGGATGCGGGATGGGACGGAATGCTTATTGGGCTGCATCCTGGGGTACGTCCGAGGGACTGGCGATCGACATCGACGAACGCTCCCTTGCCGCGGCGCGCCGAACACTATCTCGCTTCCCGCAGGTATCTGTCGAAACACGAAGCGCCTACGAAATTGGTGAGCGCGATCGCTTCGATATCGTCTTCTCCATCGGAGTGATCCATCACCTGGCCGATCCTGCCGCCGCGTTGCACTGCATGGTCGACGCGGCGCGCCCGGCCGGACGAGTGTTGATCTGGGTCTATGGGCTGGAGAACAACCGCTGGATCGTCATGTTCCTCGATCCGTTGCGGAAAGCCCTGTTTTCGCGGCTGCCCATTGGGCTTGTTCATCACCTGTCTCTCTATCCGGCGGCATTGCTCTGGGTGATGCTTAGGCTCGGCCTTGCGCACATCGCTTACTTCAAGCTGATCCGGACATGGACGTTCCGTCACCTACGCTCGGTTGTCTTCGACCAGATGCTGCCGCGGATCGCTAACTACTGGTCGCGCACCGAGGTTGAAGCAATGATGCGTAACGCTGGGCTGCAGCAAGTCGAACTCGCATGGGTCAACGAGATGTCCTGGTGCGCTTTGGGAATCAAAGCAGGAGACCATTGACTCGTCAGAGAGCTAAGATGCGATTGGGGAAGTTGATGACTAGTAGCTTGAGCGTCGTTGCACAAGCGCAATCGATGTCGGCGCATAAGGGCAGTCATTCGAAGCCCATTGCAGTTCTCATTGTCATGCCCCTAATCATGGCGCTGTTCGGGCGGGAATGGTTGTACACGCCGATAGGATATTTGGATCCCTGGTACAACGTCGGCTTCTTCATGTTCTACCAGGATCCGGCGTTCCTGCCGGATCACTACAAGCTGCAACGGCTACCCTGGCTGCTTCCCGGGTGGGGGCTTTACCACACAATGGGCCCATTGGCGGCGAATTTCATTCTCCATGTCGGCGCTTTGCTGATCGCGACGACCTTTGTCTATCTGACGCTCGCACGGCTCGTTGGGCAACGTTCGGCCTTCGTCGTTGCAGCAACGCTTACGATTTACATACCCTTCCTGGGATCGGGTGGATGGGATTACCAGACAGCGGGCGAAGCTGCGTACTATGCTGTCACACTATACCTCACGGTTCGTGCCACCCAGGCGGAAAACCCGCGCAGGTATCTGGTCTTGACGGGCGCTGCCTATGGCGCCGCGATCTACTCGACCATACACCTCGTGAATTTCCTGCCTGTTGTCGCCGCTTTCTACATTGTGGTCCGGCGTCGCAACCGGATGCTTGTCAATATTTGCTCTGCACTTGGTTGTGGTCTCGTCGGATTTAGCGTGCTGACAGTCGCACTATGCATCGTCAATGCGATGGTTGGCCGTGGCTTTCTCTTCTTCTGGCCGTTGTTGAAAATTGTTATTGAGCGAGTTGAAGATCCAGCTGGACAGAAAGCCTGGTGGCTACCGCTGTCGGCGCTTCTCGATCCGGCCACAAGCTTCCACTACCTCGCCTTTCCAGTGGCGGTGCTGGTGGTATCTATGCTCAGACTGTCCACTGCGGCAGTTGGTGTTGGTCGACTTGGTTCGATAAGAACATTGCTGATTGGCCAGTATATTTTTCTCGCTCTGCTGTGGGCTCTTTGGCAGCAACTTGGCCATCCGGCTTTGGAGCCTGACTACTTCGCACATGTTCTGATCATTCCGGCTTTTCTGGCATTAGGCGGCCTCTTGCGCGGAGAAGTTGGCGAGAAATCATCTATCTCGCACACTCTTCTAGCATGCGGCTTGCTTTTGGCATTCGTGCCAGGAGCGCAGGGCGCACTTGCCTGGGCTGTTGCGCCCCAAGTGATGGAACTGACCAAGTCCAATGGTATCGAAGCGTTGGAAATTTATGCCGTAGTAATAGTGTTGCTTGTAGCCACCATGCCGCGAATTGCGGCTCTCGGCAGCGTACTCGTAGGGATGGCGGGCTTCTCGTTCGCTTTTCTTCAGCTTCAGCCACCTGACAATCCGTTGTACCCACATTTTTGGAAGTCGGGCGTCTGCGTGTCGAATGAGCAGTCGTTTCGCGAGATCATTCGGCTGATCAAGATTCTTAAATCTGAAAACCCGATCTCCTGGCAGACATGGATTTGGCGAGGCCCGAAGGGGGTCCGGACCTTCGAGTCGGGCTGCACTCTGGACTTAGACCTATTGCGCGGGACGATGGCCTCGCCAGGCACCAGCCAGTTTGGACTAGGCACATATGCTAATCCTGGCGAGATTCCCGACCAGTATGTTGGTTGGGTCGGCGATGGCCATCTCGTTGTTGCCATGGTGCAGTACGACAAAGATGCCGACGGCATGATCGAGCGCTTTGCAAAGGCCGGCAAGAAGCTGACCCTCATTCGGCGCGAAACCATCAATCTCGGCAAGATTCCCATATTGGTCCTGATCTACAAATCCATGCGCGAGCGGTGATCGCAACTGGCGACTATCCGAGGCGCGTGGCGCAGCCAATCGCCTGAAGACCGTATCCTGAGAAACCGGGAATAGACAGCACAGCGTCATCCAGACGAGCTGCAGCGCGTGTCAGGCTGCGAATACCCGGGACGAATCGAAACAGCCGATTGACGACGAGAACGTCGCTATTCATGAACACGCAGAAGCCGAAAAAGCCATGTGTCGTCCAGTGGTCGAGGCGAAGGCCAGCCGAAACAAGCGGGGGGCGTGTTTCATCGAGGCGCAGTGGCCGCTCGTTTTCGTGATCGAGTGTCGGCGACAGGCGATAGACGATTGAGCGCAGAAAGCGCCACAGATAGAAATCGCTTACCGGTTCACGAAAGATGAAGCGTCCGCCGGGTTTGAGTATTCGCGCGATTTCATCGAACAGGCGCTGCCGGTCCGGAACGTGGTGAATGCCGCCGAGCATGAAAACCGTGTCAAACGATCTCGGCGCGAGGGGCAGATTCGTTGCATCACCTTGAACAAAAAGGAGATGCGGTGCGACGTGGCTCGCCCGTGCCTGGCGCAACATTTTTGGAGATATGTCCAGGCCGATACCCTGGGTGATGCGAGAACCAAAGAGCGAAACCGCCTCGCCATGGCCACAACAAAGTTCTGCGGTGACTCCCAAAGATGCATCACCAACGGCGCGATGAAGGCATGCGTCCAGATAGGTCATGTATTCGATCGTATGCGGGTATTCGAGATTGGCCTGATAGGCCGTGGCGATGCGATCGTAGTGAGCTAGCTGTTTCTGCGACTGAACAGAAACGGGACGTTCTGCGAACGCCGGAATTTCGCTCTCGAGAATTGGATACTGGCAGTGGCCATCCAACGTGATGAGGTTGTCACCTGCCCGTGTAAGAGGTTGTCCGGAAGCGGGACAACGCAGGAGGTCAAGGAAGCCTTCCAATGTCTGTGTCGTTGATGACATAGAGTCCGCCGGCGCCTTCGTCAGAGAATGATCTTCTGCCAAAAGCGGACCATCATTCAAGCGTGGTCCGGCCGACGGCCCACGCTTTGCGAGGTGCCTGACGATACGAAAACCGTACCTTGGAGGCTAAGCCCGAGGCTTCAGCTCAGTGACCCGATCCCAAGTAGAGCACGTCCGCCACATCGGCGAACTTCTCGGCCGGCAGCGTGCGCCAGAGATCCAGGATCGTGAGGCGCTGGCCGTTGCGTTTGCACCATGTCGGATCGATCGTCTTGTAGTCGGGCCAGCCGGTGGCGACGATCAAAAGATCGCAGCCGCGCACCGCGCTGTCGAGCGAGGAGGCCTCCACCACCTTGTCGCCCAGGGCGGCAACGGCCGCATCCTGCGCGAGGGGATCGTGCACCGTCACCACATAGCCCGCGTCGGCGAGCTTGGCCGCGATCTTGACGCTGTGGCTTTCCTCGACCACCGGCGTGTGCGGCTTGTAGGAGAGGCCGAGCAGGGCAATACGGGTGCCGGCCTTGGCGAACTTGGCCACCAGGCTGGTGACCCGTTCGACCTGATGGTTGTTGACCCGGTCGGTCGCCTCCGCAACGTCGGCGCGTGCGCCGATCTTGCGGGCAAGGGCCGCGAAGGCGACGTTGTCGCGCGGGAAGCATGGACCGCCATAGCCCATCGCGCCCTTGAGATACTTAGCGCCGATGCGGCTGTCGGCACCCAGCGCCTTGGTGACGACATCGACGTCGGCGCCCGGCAACCGATCGCACAGGTCGGCCAGCATGTTGGCGTAAGAGATCTTGGTCGTGACGTAGGTATTCACCGAGATCTTGGTGAGCTCCGCGTTCACGAAGTTCATGCGCTGCACCGGGGGTTTTTTCTCGCACATCTGCAGGTAGATGGTCTGCAGCATGTCGCCCGCCTTGGCATCGCTCTCGCCGATCAGGATCGAATCGGGATAGAGCATGTCGCGCACGACGCTGCCGAGTGCGATGAATTCCGGATTGTAGCAGAGGCCGAGGTCGGGACCGACCTTGCGGCCCGAGGCGGTCTCCAGGGCGGCCTTGATTTCGCTGCCGGTCGTGCCGGGCATCACCGTGCTGGTGATGACCACGACGTGATATCCCTTTTTGTTGCGCAACGCCCTGCCCAGCGTCTCCATCGCCTGGAGCACGAAGCGGTTGGAGAAGAAGCCGGTGCTGTCGGATGGCGTGGGGACGATCACAAAGCTCGCGTCGCTTTTCTCGATCGCCTCATTGGCGTCCATCGTCGCGGAAAGCCGTTGCTTGTTGGCGGCGATCAACTCGTTGAGCTGCGGCTCGACGATCGGCATCTTGCCGGCATTCATCGCATCGACAAACGTCTTGTTGACGTCGAGGCCGATGACGGAAAAGCCGCGGCTGGCGAGGACGGCGGCGAGCGGTGCGCCGAGCTTGCCGAGACCGACAACGGAGACGCGAGGCAAAGAGGCTGAGGTCATTTCCATTCCCAATTCAAGGGCGGGTACTGATACTGTCGTGCGGGCCAAGATGCCAGTCCCCAATTCCGAGCTAACCAGTGCGATTCGCGACTTGCGCCGTCCGGTCGCAGGGGCGAAAAATCGGCCAAAATACGAGGGAACCGAATGAAAGTGGAATTTTCAGCCTTTCCGAAGGCCTTCTCCGGCAATGTCGCGGTCTTCGTCGCGGCAGAAAAGCAACTCCTGGCGACAGCGAAGACGCTCGATCAACAAGAGGGCTACCTCGGACGGGCGATCGCGGCGAGCCGCTTTTCCGGCGCGAAAGGCCAGTCATTGGTCGTGCTGGGTCAGGAAAAGATCGGCCGGCTGTTGTTGCTGGGCGTTGGCAAGGCGCGAGAGCTCGACGCCCGCGCCGCCGAGAGCCTTGGCGGTCTGGTCGTGGCGGATGCCAATGCGGCGGGCCAGAAGGCCGTGACCGTCGTGGTCGATCCGGTGAAGGGCCGGCTGTCGCCGGCGGAGGTCGCCGCCCATATCGCGCTCGGCGCGCGACTGCGCGGCTATCGCTTCGACAAGTACAGGACCAAGGAGAAACCCGAGCAGAAGCCGACGCTCGAGCAGATCACGGTCGTCGTTTCCACGACCGCCGAGGCCCGCCGCGCCTATGCGCGGCTGGAGCCGGCGGTCGACGCCGTGTTTTTCTCCCGCGACCTCGTGAGCGAGCCCGCCAACGTCCTCTATCCAGCGGAGTTCGCGCGCCGCGCCAAGGACCTGACCAAGCTTGGTGTGAAGGTCGATATTTTGGGCGAAGCCGAGATGAAGAAGCTCGGCATGGGCGCACTCCTCGGCGTGGGGCAGGGCAGCGTCCGCGATTCACAACTCCTCGTCATGCGCTGGATGAACGGGCCCAAGAACCAGGCGCCGGTCGCGCTGATCGGCAAAGGCGTTTGCTTCGACACCGGCGGCATTTCCCTCAAGCCGGCGGGCGGCATGGAGGACATGAAGTGGGACATGGGCGGTGCGGGCGCCGTCACGGGCGCCATGATGCTGCTCGCTGGCCGCAAGGCACGGGCGAATGTCGTGGGCATCTGTGCCTTGGTCGAGAACATGCCGGACGGCAACGCGCAGCGGCCGGGCGATGTGGTCAAGACCATGTCGGGTCAGACCGTGGAGGTGATCAACACCGACGCCGAAGGTCGCCTGATCCTGTGTGACGCCATGTGGTACGCGCAGGAGAAGTTCAAGCCTCAGGCGATGGTGGAGCTTTCCACGCTCACCGGCGCGATCATCGTGTCGTTGGGCCACGAGCGTGCAGGTCTCTTCTCCAACAACACCCCGCTCTCCAACAAGCTCCGCGCGGCCGGATCCGAGGTCGGCGAGAAGCTGTGGCGCATGCCGCTCGGTCCCAAGTACGACAAGCTGATCGATTCCGACATCGCCGACATGAAGAATGTCAGCAACGGGCGTGACGGCGGCTCGATCACGGCGGCGCAGTTCCTGCAGCGCTTCGTGCAGGACGGCGTGGCCTGGGCGCATCTCGACATCGCCGGCATGGCATGGTCGGGCAAGGGCAACGACACGACACCCAAGGGCGCCACCGCCTACGGCGTGCGGCTGCTCGACAAATGGATCGCCGACAACTACGAGCGCTGACGCGGCCATGGTGAGCGAGGTCAACTTCTATCACCTGACCCGGTCGTCGCTCGAAGACACGCTGCCGCGCCTGCTGGTAAAGACCCTGCAGGCCGGCGAGCGGGCGGTTGTGATGCTGGGTTCGCCCGAGCGCGTCGATGCGCTCAATACCCATCTTTGGACCTACGATCCCAACAGCTTCCTGCCGCACGGCTCGACGAGGGAGGGGGAGGCGGCACGCCAACCGATTTGGCTCACCCATCTCGACGAGAATCCGAACGGCGCGAGCTTTCTGTTTCTCGCCGACCATGCGCGCTCGGAAAAGATCGATCGCTACAAGCGATGCTTCGAGTTGTTCGACGGCCGCGACGAGCAGGCGGTCGCCGACGCGCGCGAACGGTGGAAGGCCTACAAGGCCGACGGTCATACGGTGATCTACTGGCAGCAGACGGGCAGCGGCTGGGAGAAGAAGGCCTAGAAGCCCATCGTCTCAGCGCCGCGGTCGCCTAAAAGCCTGCCACGCCGCCAACAAACGTTCGCCAAGCCCGATGGCACCTTCGCGACGATAGAAGGACGGCGAATCCTTCTCGAATTCGGCAAGGTAGGCGGCGTAAGAACGGGGCCTCAAGCGATTGGGCTGCGCCTGAGCCGCCAAGGCATCGAGCGCGCGATCGATGTCGAACATGGGCTCGAATACCGCACGCTTTGTAAGGAGCAGCTCGGCGGCGGCGTCGGGTACATTCCAGAGTGAAAAGACGGCAGCGAGCTTGGCGAGTTTCTCGGCATCAAGCGTGCGGCGACATCCGTTTGGCGCAGCAGGATCGAGAGCGTAGTAGGCTTCGCCCATGAAAGGCCGGCCAAACTCGGTCTCGGCCGGGGTCGGCCATATGTAGCGGCCTGGCAACGCACCGGCGGAGTAGCGTCGCACTTCCAGATCGAACAGCTCGAATCCCTGGCGGCGCATGAAGCGGTCGGTGTTGTGAAACGTGTGTTGCAATTCGGCATCGGAGCCGACGAGCATCACCTCGAGTTGGACGGCCATGAGCCCGAATTCCTCGAAGCGATCCTCAAAACTCATCAGAACTTCAAGATCATCGCGATCGATATCGATCTTGAGATAATCGGCGTTGGTCCAGCCGCGCTGGGTCAGAAGCTCAGGCACGACGATCGTTTCGGCAGCGCTTGCCAGTTCCGTCGTCTGCCACTCGTTCTGGCGCATGCGTTCCTCGTGCGAGGCCTTGGCCAGCCAAGCCTGGCGAATCTGGAGCGTGCGCACGTAGCTCAGGCGCTGCTTGACGAGGTATCCGATAGTTTCGATCGATGTTTTGTGGCGATGCGGATGGTCGTCCGGAAGACCGGCGAAGCCGGCCACATATTCGGCATTCGGGTTGCGTTCGCGTTGGGTCAAGCGCCGGCATTCCGCATCACTGGCATCGATGCCAAGGACCTTGAGGCTGGGCTCGAACGCCCGCCACCTGGGATCGATGCCACCGGAGCAACCGACATCGACCAGCGCGAAGGGCTGGGTCTTCAGTCCCTTGGCGACGAGATCGGCGAAGGATGAAGCAGCCATGCCCGTTCAGACAGTCGCGACCGGCGTGGCCGGTGAGCCGACGGCGCCCGGCAGGCGGAGGGGTGGGGCGGTCAGCAGGAAGCGCGAGCGCTTCTTGTCACGCAGCCAGAGCGCCAGATCCTTGAGCCACCAGATCTCGCCCAGGTTCAAGCCGAGCTTGAACAGGCAGTGGTTGTGGATCGGCAGCCACGGATGCTCCGCGTTCTCAGGACCGGGCCTCGCCGGCACTGCCTCGATGCCATAGTTGTCCGAAATCAAGGCGGAGATCTGACTGTCAGTGATCCATTGCAAGAGGCGTTGGTCGCGGCCGTCGAGCATGCAACACATGGCGTGGCAGCGCTCCGGATCGATCTTCTTTTCCATTTTCGCGAGCTCGTCGCTGAAGCCGGTGTAAAGCAACAACATATCGCCCGGCTCGACCACGACCTTGTCGGCGTCCAATACGCGTTTGAAGTCGTCGTAGTTCACGTACTTATGGTCGCGCCCGTAGTGCTTCTCGAGGTCGACCATGACGGCGCGTCCCTGGATCGCCTTGGCCGCCATGTTCTCGACTCCGAGCTTGTGGGCGTAGCTCATGTGGCCACAGCCGTCACGGCCGGCGTCCTGCTGGGGACCGACGACGTCGGAACCGGCCTTGAAGCCGTTGTAGTACAGAGGCTCGGGCACGCCATCGCCGTCGGCATCGAACAGGCCGCCGACGTGGGCAAGCGTGTCCCATTGGGTCGAGTACTGCAGCGTGAGGATCACGCGATCGTCGCTGGTCACGTCCATGAACAGCGGATTGATCTTGTTGGTGAGGAAGTTGAAGCGCCAACCGTTCTCGTCGCCGGTCGGTGACAAGACTGGCGGCAGTCGACGCGGATTGAGCACATTGCCGCCCGGCAGATCGAGCGGCAGACTGAGGCAGAAGGAAAGGCCTTCCTTGACTTCGGCAATACCCTCCAGAACCTTTTTGGGCGTGATGAGATTGAGACGGCCGAGCTGATCGTCCTCGCCCCAGTCACCCCAGGTTGAGCCTTCCGGACGATGCTTCCAGCGCTTCATCTGCGTTCTCCCTTCTGTGCGCGGGGAGACTAGCCCGCACTCGCCGCACACGTCATCACGCTTGCATGGCTCCCCCGCACAATTCCGCAGTTCACCGCCGGTCGCATGGTCTATGATTGACGCAACAAGAGGTCGAGTATGTCTGCAGCAGTTGCCGTTCCTGTCGGCCGCGATGTCCGGGTAATCAGCCTGATCGGCGTGGCGCATGGCGCCAGCCACTACTACCAGCTCGCGTTCGTCACGATGCTCTTGATCGTACGCGATGCATCAGGACTCAGTTTCACTGAAGTCGGCCTGCTGGGCAGTCTGTTTTATGGCGCTTCCGGCCTTGGCCAGACGGCAGCGGGTTTTGCCGTCGACCGTTTTGGTGCCCGGCCCATCCTGGCCGGCGGTCTTGCCGCGCTCGGCCTCACACTGGGTCTGTTCGCCATAGCGGATTCCTTTATGGCTTACGCCGTCCTCGCCGTACTGGGTGGCCTCGGCAATTGTGTCTTCCATCCCGCCGACTTTGCGATCCTCAACGCCTCGGTGGACCAGAAGCGGCTCGGCCGCGCCTTCAGCATCCACGGCCTCGGTGGCTCCCTGGGCTGGGCTGCGGGACCCGCGATGTATTTCCTCGACCATCTCTTTGGCTGGGTCGGCGCGGCGTTGATCGGTGCGGTTCCCGGCCTCGTGCTGGCCTTCCTCGTGCTTGTCCATCGGACTGATCTCGTTGATCACCGCATCAAGGCCCGCGCGGTGACGGCTGCAGCAGGCCGGGCTTCGGCGCGAGCGCTATTCCTGCAAGCGCCAATCCTGCTCTGCCTCGGCTATTTCGCGTTGCTCTCGATCAACACTGTCGGCATCCAGCAGTTTGCCGTGCCAGCCTGGAAGAGCATGTTCTCCGTCACCGAGAATTATGCCGCGATTTGCCTGATGGTGTTCGTCATCGGCTCGGCTGCCGGAACCTTGGTTGGCGGCTATTTCGCCGACCGCGTCCACCAGCATGAGCGTGTGGCGGCGATTGGACTCCTCTTGGCCGCGGCATTCACGTTGCCTGTGGCAACGGAAACGGTATCGGCGGGTTTGTTGCCCGTGATCCTAGCGCTGGCGGGTTTCGCCGGCGGCACGACCGGTCCATCGCGCGACATGATCGTGCGCCACGCGACGCCGCCTGGCGCTTCTGGCAAGGTGTTCGGGTTCGTCTACTCGGGTCTCGACCTTGGCTCGTTTCTGGCGCCATTGGTCTTTAGCCAGCTCATGAATTTCGGCGTGCCGGCGATGATGTTCTGGATCGCGACCGGCCTCTATGTCGTGAACGCCGGCATCGTGATGGTCATTCGCCAAGCCTCGGCGCCGCCGCCGATAGCCGCCGCCGCAGAATAGCGTTCACGCCGCTTCGTAGGCTTCCTGGGCCACCAGCCACTCGTGCTCGGCGTGGGCAAGCTCACGCTCTAGCTGCACCTTCTCTTTCTGCAACTCGGCTGCGAGCATCGGCGGCCCGTTATAGGTTGAGGGATCGGCGAGCTTGGTCTCGATTTCTACGCGTTTCTGGGTGAGCTCGGAGATCAGCTTCTCGCTCTTCTCCAGCGCACGCTTGAGATGGCCGCGCTTGGGCTTCTCGGCCGCGACAGGTGCTGGAGCGGGAGTGGGCGCCTTCTCTTTTTTGGGCTTGGGTCCCTTCGCGGATTTACCGTTGCCGCGCTCGCTGAGAAGCTTGGCCTGGTAATCGTCAATATCACCATCGAAGGCGCGCACGGCACCGCCTGCGACCAGCCAGAGCTGGTCGGCCACCATCTTCACCAGGTGCGTGTCGTGGCTCACCAGGACGACAGCGCCTTCGAAGTCGTTGATGGCCTCGATCAACGAGGCGCGAGCGTCCATGTCGAGGTGGTTGGTCGGCTCGTCGAGCAGCAGCAGGTGAGGGGCATTGCGGGTGGCGAGCGCCAGCAACAGGCGAGTCTTCTCTCCGCCCGACAGCACACCGACCTTGAGGTTGGCCCTCTCGCGCGAGAAGCCGAAGCGGCCGAGCTGGGCGCGGACCTTCGCCTCGCCAGCGCCCGGGCCAAGCGCCCGGTTCATGTGGTCGAACGGCGTTCCCTCATAGTCGAGCTCTTCTTCCTGGTCCTGCGAGAAGTAGCCGATCCTGAGTTTGGGCGTGCGCTTGATCCGGCCTTCGCGCGGCGCCAGCCGATTGGAAAGCACGCGGATGAAAGTCGACTTGCCGTTGCCGTTTTGGCCCAGGAGCGCAATGCGATCGTCCATGTCGAGGCGCAGGTCGAGTTTGCGCAGGACAGGCGGACCGTCGGCATAGCCCACCGTGACCTCGTCCAGCGTCTCGATCGGCGAGGCGAGTTCTTCGGGGGCCGGAAAGTTGAAGCTGATGCGCTCTTCAATTGGCACGGTGGCGACCGGTCCCAGCTTCTCGATCATCTTGAGGCGTGACTGTGCCTGGCGGGCCTTGCTCGCCTTGTAGCGGAAGCGATCGACGAAGGCCTGCATGTGCTTGCGCTGTGCGGCGAGCTTGACCTGCTGGGCCGCGTCGTTCTCCAGCCGCTCCGCGCGCGTGCGCTCGAATGTGTCGTAGTTGCCGGTGTAGGCGACGAGCTTCTGTTGGTCGATGTGCACGATGTGGTCGCACACGTCGTTCAGGAGATCGCGGTCGTGGCTCACCATCACCAGCGTGTGGCGAAAGCGCTTGAGGTGCTCGGTGAGCCAGAGCTGCGCCTCGAGGTCGAGATGGTTCGAGGGCTCGTCGAGGATCAGGAGATCGGGATCGCTGAACAGCGTGCCGGCGAGCGCCACGCGCATGCGCCAACCGCCGGAGAACTCGCCACAGGGCCTTCCTTGCGCGGCAGTATCGAAGCCGAGACCGTTCAGGATCGAGGCGGCGCGCGCCGGCGCTGCGGCCGCGCCGATTTCATCGAGCCGCGCATGGATCTCGGCGAGCCGCAGGCCATCGTGGCAGGTTTCGGCCTCGGCCAGCAGCGCCGTGCGCTCGAGGTCGGCT
The DNA here is from genome assembly GCA_017308235.1 of Alphaproteobacteria bacterium. Taxonomy (GTDB): domain Bacteria; phylum Pseudomonadota; class Alphaproteobacteria; order Reyranellales; family Reyranellaceae; genus Reyranella. Next base: position 366,148 of record JAFKFL010000008.1, read on the forward strand.
GCCAATACGGCGTCCAGCACCGTGATGTCGCCGCCTGGCGGATCCTGCGGCACCGAGCCGATGCGGGTGCGGCCCATGAGGTTGATGTCGCCGCCATCGGCTTCCAGCTCACGCTGGATCAGTTTCAGGAGCGTCGATTTGCCCGCGCCATTGCGGCCGACCAGCCCGACCTTCCAGCCGTCGGAGACGGCCGCGGAGGCGCGGTCGAACAACACCCGCTCGCCGTGGCGGAAGGAAAGATCGGTAACGTGCAACATGGGGCGGCGGCCTTTACCACGGGCGAGGGTGCCAAACCAAGGCGATTGGCCAGCTTGCCGGCCTCAAAACCCGCCTTTATAAGGCCCGCCCACGCGCTTAATTGAGGTTGGCAAGAGGATTTCATGGCCGTCGAACGCACTTTCTCGATCATCAAGCCGGACGCGACGCGCCGGAATTTGACCGGCAAGATCAACGCCCGCTTTGAGGAGAAGGGCCTGCGCATCGTGGCGCAGAGGCGCATCTGGATGAGCCGCACGCAGGCCGAGCAATTCTACGGCGTGCACAAGGAACGGCCGTTCTTCAAGGATCTTTGCATTTTCATGACCTCGGGTCCGGTGGTGGTGCAGGTCCTGGAAGGCGAGAACGCCGTCGCCAAGAATCGCGAGATCATGGGCGCCACCAACCCGGCGAATGCCGCGGCGGGGACCATCCGCAAGGACTTCGCCGAATCGATCGAGGCCAACTCCGTGCACGGCTCTGATTCGCCCGAGAACGCCGCGATCGAGATCGGCTACTTCTTCGCCGGCGCCGAGATCGTCGGCTGAACCAGGAGGCAGACAACAAAAAAGCGGCCCACCAGGGCCGCTTTTCATTTGGGCTTCGGCCGAGCCGTCAGCCCAAAACGGCGAAGCCGATGATCAGGGCCAGGGTGCCGCCGATGCCGAGCAGGAGCGCGAGGACCGACACATGGCCGACCAGTCCCAACGCCATCGTGCTGAGCAGCAGCACGAGCCAGAGGATCATGAACAGGACCAGCTTGCTGAAGGACTGGTAGGTTGACTCGTGCGCGCGGAGTTCGTCCTGGGTAGCTTCGGCCATCGGGATCCTCGTCTGAAATTCGTGGCGATCTTATAGCGGATTAGGGTTCGGCGGAGAAGAGCAGGGTCGCGCCCTGCGGCAACCCTTTTACATCCACGTGCCCATTCGCCACACTGATGCGGCCCTCGCCAAACCAGCGCACGACCAGCGGATAGAGCCGATGCTCCTGGCGCAGGATGCGCGCGGAAAGCGTTGCCTCGGTGTCCTCCGGAAATACCGGCACCGCCGCCTGGGCGATGATCGGTCCCGCGTCGAGATCGGGCGTCACCAGATGCACCGTGCAGCCGCTTACCCGCACACCGGCATCGAGGGCCTGGCGTGCGACATGTCGGCCGCGGAAGGCGGGCAGGAGCGAGGGGTGGATGTTCAGCAGCCGGCCGGCCCAGCGCTCGGGAAACCATTGGCTCAGGATGCGCATGAAGCCCGCAAGCACCACCAGGTCGGCGCCATGGGCCTCGAGCTTGGCCGACAGCGCGCGATCGAAGCTCTCGCGATCGGGATGATCCTCGTGGCGGACCACCGCGGTCGCGATGCTCATCCGCTTGGCGACCTGCAGGCCTGCCGCCTCGGCGACGTTACTGACGACGCAGACGATCTCGGCCGGATAGTCGGGCGCTTGGGCCGCCTCGATCAGCGCGGCCATGTTGCTGCCGCGCCCCGAGATCACGATGCCGACCTTCAGCTTCGCCATAGAGTGTCGGCATGGTCGACCACGCAGTCCGCTTCGGCATTGGCCGTGCGTTCGATGACGCCGATCTCGCCCACCGTCTCGCCGGCTTCGGAGAGAACGCGGGCAACCTGCTCGGCATCGTCCTTGCCCGTCACCACGACCATGCCGATGCCGCAGTTGAAGGTGTTGAGCATGTCGTCGGTCGGCACGTTGCCGATGTCCTTCAGCCAGCCGAACACATCAGGCGCCGTCCAGCGCCGCGCATCGAGCCGGGCGCGCAGGCCATCTGGCAGGCAGCGCGGCACATTGCCCGGCAATCCGCCGCCCGTGATGTGCGCCAGCCCCTTGATGGCGCCCTTGGTGGTGCCGGTGGCGCGGATCGCCGACAGGAGCTGCTTCACGTAGATGCGCGTCGGTTCGAGCAGGGCTTCGCCGAGCGAGCCGCTGCCGAACGGCGAGGGCGAGTCGTAGCGGAGCGCGCTGCGGTCCACGATCCGGCGCACCAGGGAATAGCCGTTGGAGTGCGCACCGCTTGACGCCAGGCCCAGTACCACGTCGCCTGCCGCGATATCGGGTCGCGGCAACAGATGCTCGCGCTCGACCGCGCCCACCACGAAGCCGGCGAGATCGTAGTCGCCTTCGGCATACATGCCCGGCATCTCCGCCGTCTCGCCGCCGATCAGCGCACAGCCCGCGCGGCGGCAGCCCTCGGCGATGCCTGCGACGATACGCCGGCCCATCTCGACGTCGAGATGGCCCATCGCGTAGTAGTCGAGGAAGAACAAGGGATCGGCGCCCTGCACCACGACATCGTTGGCGCACATCGCCACGAGATCGATGCCGACCGTGTCGGGAATGCCCGCTTCGATCGCGACCTTGAGCTTGGTGCCGACGCCATCCGTGCCGGAGACGAGGACCGGATCGCGAAAACCTGCCGCTTTGAGATCGAACAGCCCACCGAAGCCGCCCAGGCCGCCCACGACGCCGCGACGATGGGTGCTCTGGGCCAAGGGCTTGATGTGCTCGACCAGCGAGTCGCCGGCGTCGATATCGACGCCAGCCGCCTTGTAGGTCAGGGGCGGGCGGTTGTGTCCAGGCGCGTTAGGCTTCAAGCCAGGCTCATTCGTGCTAGATAGGTGGCGCGAACATAGCCAAAAACCGGACCCCCGCAATGCTGCCAGCCCGCTGGTTTTCCACGATTCTCGCCGTCTCGCTGGCGGCTTTCGCCACCTTCGGGTCGGCACAGGCGCAAATCGCCAGTAACAACACCTATACGGTTCCCGGCGTCGATGTCGACATCAACGCCACGGATGCGGTGAAAGCGCGCGACCAGGGCATCCTGGAAGGCGAACGGAAGGCGGTAAAAATGCTGGTCGACCGCATGGTCGCGCCAGAGGATCGCGCCAAGGTGCCACCGCTCGATGACGCACGATTGCAGCGTCTCGTGCGCGGGGTCGAGTTCGCCCGCGAACGCGCCGCGGGGACCCGCTACCAGGCGACGCTGAACGTGGTGTTCGCCGCTCCGCAGGTGAAGGCGTGGCTGGGCGAGGCAGGCATCGGCATTGCCGAGACTGTGGCGCGCCCGGCGCTCCTGATCCCGCTGTGGAAGGACAAGAACGGCGTTGAGCCGCTCGATGACGCCAACGCCTGGCGCGATGCCTGGCAGAAGCTCGACACCTCGGGCAGCGCCGTGCCGGTGACGGTCGTGCGCGGCGATCAACTCGATCAGAATGTACTGTCCGTCGAGCAGGCCTATGTCGGCGACGTCTCGGCTCTGTCGCGACTGAACGAGCGTTACAAAGCGCCGTCGATCATCGTGGCCATCGTCGAGGGCGACAAGCAGTCGGGACCGCTCACCGTGAGCGGCGTTCGCTACGATACGCAGACCGGCGTGCGCAACGACATCGGCAAGACCACCGTCGACAATGCGCAGGGCCTGGCCGATGCTGCCAGGAACATGCACGCCAAGGTCGCCGAGCAATGGCGCAGCATCGCCACCGTCCGGCGCGACTCGGAAGCCTCGATGGACGTGACGGTGCCGATCCGCGCGTTGAGCGACTGGGTGCAGATCCGCCAGCGGCTGGCCTCGGTGCCGGCGGTAAAGAAGGTCTCGGTCCGTACGCTCGAGTCCGACCGCGCCGACCTTCACCTCGACTACTTCGGCACCTCCGAAGAGTTGCAGCAGGTCCTGACCCAGATCGGATTGCAGCTCGACAAGGATGGCGACCAGTGGCGGCTGCAGGCCCGCTGACCTCCACCCGCGGCGGCCTGCAATGAGCAGGTCGCCGCCGAACAGTCGCTGGCGCTTCTGGGTGGGCGCGGCAGTGCTGCTCGTCCTGACGCTCTGGCTGCTGAACGACATCCTGCTGCCGTTCGTGGTCGGCGCCGTGGTCGCCTATTTCTTCGATCCGGTGGTGGCACGCCTGCAGCGCTACGGGCTGTCGCGGACGCTCGCCACCACGGCAGTGACGATCCTGGCCGCGTTGATCACGATCGGCGCGACCTTTGCGATCGTGCCGCCCGTGTTCGGCCAGATCGAAGCGCTGGTGACCAAGGCGCCGGAGTACATCGTCAACGCCGCGACGCGCCTGCAGCCCATGATCGAGCCGTTGCGCTCCAGGCTGGGGCTGGAGCCGCTCAGCCTGCGCGAGCTGCAGGCCGAGGCATCGCAATGGGCGGGCCAGGCGCTTTCCATCCTGGGTGGCGTTGCCAGTCGCGTGGCGCAGCGCAGTGCCGCCGTGATCAACGTGCTTGCGCTGCTCTTCCTCACGCCGGTCGTGACCTTCTACCTCCTGCGCGACTGGCCGAAAGTGCTGTCGGCGATCGACAACGCTCTGCCGCGCGACCACGCCGACACCGTGCGCAAGCTCGCGCGCGAATCGAATGCGGCCGTCGCGGGCTACGTGCGCGGCCAGGCGCTGGTCTGCCTCTGCCTTGGCACGATCTATGGCGCCGGCATGTCGTTCGTGGGACTGCAGTTCGGCTTCGTCATCGGCCTGATCGCCGGCCTGATCTCCTTTATTCCGTTCGTGGGCACGCTGGTTGGCGCCACGATGGCGCTTGGCATGGCGCTGGCGCAGTTCCCGCCGGACTGGATCTCCGTCGGCAAGGTGGCGGTCGTCTTCCTGATCGGCCATCTGCTCGAGGGCAACGTGCTCTCGCCCAAGCTGGTCGGCGACAGGGTCGGCCTCCATCCGGTCTGGATCATGTTCGCCCTACTGGCCGGCGGCTCGCTGTTTGGCTTCGTTGGCGTGCTCGTCGCCGTCCCGATTGCAGCCATCGTCGGGGTGGTCGTCCGCCACCTACTGGAACGCTATCATGCCAGCGCCCTCTATCGCGGGGCCGATACCGAGTGAGCCGTGACCTTGCCTGTGACCCTGCCATGGTGAACCAGCTCATCTTCGATCTCTCACTGCCGGCGCCAACCTATGCGCGCGCCGACTTCGTGGTGGCTGACGGCAATCGCGAGGCTTTGGCGTGGATCGACCGTTGGCCGGACTGGCCTGCGCCCGCGTTGGCGCTGAGCGGCCCGGTAGGATGCGGCAAGACGCATCTCGGGCGCATTTGGGCGGCGCGCACGCAGGCCGCGATCATCGAAGGCAAGGATCTGGACGGAAAGACTGTCGCCGATCTCACGGCCCTGGCCGACGCCTCGCGAGCCATCGTCATTGAGCAGGCCGAGCGGACGCCCGAGCGCGCCCTGTTCCATCTCTACAATCTTGTGCGCGAACGAGGGGGCTCCCTGCTGTTGATCGCTGAGCATCCGCCGGCGCACTGGCGGATCCACTTGCCCGATCTCGCGTCACGGCTGCGCGCAGCACCTGCAGTGGCTGTGGCGCCGCCCGATGACGATCTTTTGGGCTCGATCATCCTGAAGCAGTTGGCCGACCGGCAATTGCATGCCGGTGCGGGCGTCGTGCACTATCTGGTCGCGCATATGGAGCGCTCAGCCGACGCGGCACGGCGCGTCGTGGCGGCGCTCGATCGTCGGGCGCTTGTCGAACGACGTGAGATCGACCGCCGGCTGGCGGCCGACGTTCTCGAAGAGCTGGCGATGGCGGAAGGGGGAAAAGCATGAAGAAACTCGCGCTCGTAGTCGCGTTCTGCACTTTGGCGTTCGACGCTTGGGCGCAAGGGCCGACGGTCATGGGAACGTGGCTCACCGCCTCGGGCGTCGCCAAGGTGCGCATCGGCCCCTGCGCCAATACCGCGAGCGGCGCGATCTGCGGATTCATCGTCGGACTGGTCAATCCCAAGGGGCCTGACGGCCAGATCGTCGCGCCCGAGGTGGCCACGGACTATCGCAATGCCGATCCGGCGCTGCGCAGCCGCAAGGTGATCGGCATGCCGCTCATCTGGGGCTTCAAGAAGGGCTCGGAGCCCAACACGTACGAAGGCGGCCAGATCTACAACGGCGAGAACGGCAAGATCTACAGCGCCAATATCAACCTGCAGCCGGACGGCAAGCTGCGTCTACGCGGCTATGTCGGCTCGCCCATGTTCGGCGAGACGCAGATTTGGACGCGAGTCGAATAGTAGGGAGTGAAGCGATGGACATGGGGATCAAGGGCCGCAAGGCAATCGTCTGCGCGGCCAGCAAAGGTTTGGGCAAGGGTTGCGCGATGGCGCTGGCGCAGGAAGGCGTCGATCTCGTCATCAACGCCCGCACCAAAAGCGAGCTCGAGGCAACGGCGGAGGAAATCCGCAAGAAGACCGGCGTGAAGGTCACGCCGATCGCCGTGGATGTCACGACCGACGCCGGCCGCAAGCAAGTGCTCGCGGCCTGTCCCGAGCCCGACATCATCGTCAACAATGCCGGCGGCCCGCCGCCCGGCGATTTCCGCGCCTGGACGCGGGACGACTGGATCAAGGCGATCGACGCCAACATGCTGACGCCGATCGAGTTCATCAAGGCGACGGTCGACGGCATGATGAAGCGCGGCTTCGGGCGCGTCGTGAACATCACCTCGAGCTCGGTGAAAGCGCCGATCGATATCCTGGGCCTCAGCAATGGCGCTCGCTCCGGCCTCACAGGCTTTGTGGCCGGCGTCGCGCGCGTCACCGTGAAGCACGGCGTCACCATCAACGCTATTTTGCCGGGACAGTTCGCGACCGATCGCCTGCGCAACACCTACCGGGTGCGCGCATCCAAGAGCGGCAAGAGCTTCGAGGAGGAGTTCAAGGAAGGCCAGGCGGTCCATCCGGCCGGTCGGTTCGGCACGCCCGAGGAATTTGGTGCCGCCTGCGCCTTCCTGTGCAGCGTCCATGCGGGCTACATCACCGGCCAGAACCTGCTATTGGACGGCGGGCAGTATCCCGGAACGTACTAGGCAGCGCCGGCGAGATCTCGCGGACGCACGAAGGCCAGCAATTCGGTCGCCCCCAGAGTGAGGTCGGCCCATTGCTTGCCCGGCGACCTCAGCACGGCCAGCGCGCCGGTCGGGAATTTCTCCCGCAGGGCCTTGAGCGGGTCGGCCGGGCCCCGGCCGGCCAGGGCCGCGGCAAGCTCGCCGATGCCCTCGTTGTGGCCGATCAAGAGGGCCGTGCCGGCCTCTTCCGTCAGGGCCTGTAGGCGGGCCAGCAGAGCGGCCTCCGAAGCCAGGTAAAGGCCCTTTTCCAGTGCAATGGGCGGAGCGGGAGCAGGGAGGCGTCGGACCAGTGGCGCCAGCGTCTGGCGCGTCCGGACGGCCGTTGAACACAGGATGATGTCCGGCCGGGAACACTTGTCCGCAATGTATTCAGCCATGGTCTCGGCCGCGTGCTCGCCTCGGCTGCTCAGCGGCCGCTCGTGGTCGACCAGCCCGGGATTACTCCAGGCGGATTTGGCATGGCGCAGGAGGAGAACAGTCTTCATGATGGCGGTTTTCTGAAAAACCCTTTTGAAACAATAGATTAGCTAATTGCCATGACACGGTCATGTAGTGGCGTTACCGTCCTGTGCATAAAATTTACAGGAACAGCCAGGACCACGGCGACACATGGACGCCCTTCACGCCCCCACACTTTCCGACCAGACCGCTGCCATTACGCTCGACAGTCCGCGACGGTTCATCAACCGCGAACTGTCCTGGCTCGCTTTCAACACGCGAGTCCTCGAGGAGGCAAGCAACCCGCGCCATCCCTTGCTGGAGCGTGTGCGCTTCCTGTCCATCTCGGCGGCCAACCTCGACGAGTTCTACATGGTCCGTGTGGCGGGCCTCGTGGATATGCTGCCCAACCGCTCGACCCTGCTCAGCGATGACGGCCTCACGCCGGCCGAGCAACTCGCCGCCATTCGCGAGCAAGCCTCGATCCTGATGGCCGAGCAGCAGCAGACCTGGGCAACGCTGCGAGGCGAACTGCGTGGATCCGGCATCGCGGTGCTCAGTGCTTCCGAACTCACGGAGAGCGAGCGCGGCTGGCTCGACCAATATTTCATCGATCAGGTCTTCCCGATCCTGACACCCTTGGCGATCGATCCGGCCCATCCGTTCCCCTTCATTCCCAACGGCGGATTCTCGGCGCTGCTGAAGCTTCAGCGCAAGGACGACAAGCGCCCGCTGATGGCCCTGCTGCCGTTGCCGTCGCAGGTCGACCGGTTCGTGCGGCTGCCGGGAGCGGCGATCCGGCTCCTGCCGCTCGAGGAACTGGTCGCGATCTTCCTGCCGCGGCTTTTTCCGGGCTACGAGGTGATGGCCCGCGGCTTCTTCCGGCTGATCCGCGACAGTGACGTCGAGATCAACGAGGAGTCGGAAGATCTCGTCCTCCTTTACGAAAGTGCGCTCAAGCGCCGCCGTCGCGGCGACCTGATCTCGATCGCGCTCGACACGGAAATGCCTGCGGAATTGCGTGATTTCCTGTTCGACCAGCTCGAGATCGCAGGCCAGACCATTCATATTTTTGAACTCGAGAGCATGCTCAACATCGGCGACGTCAAGGCAGTGATCGTCGACGACCGGCCCGATCTCAAGTTCGCTCCCTATATCGCGCGCTTCCCGGAACGCATTCGCGACTTCGGCGGCGACTGCTTCGCGGCGATCCGCGCCAAGGACATCGTCGTTCACCACCCCTACGAGAGCTTCGATGTGGTGGTCCAATTCCTGCGCCAGGCCGCGCGCGACCCGGCCGTGGTGGCGATCAAGCAGACGCTGTACCGGACCTCGGCCGATTCGCCGATCGTGAAGGAGCTGATTGCGGCGGCCGAAGCCGGCAAGACCGTGACGGCGTTGGTCGAGCTCAAGGCGCGCTTCGACGAGGAAGCCAACATCCGCTGGGCGCGCGATCTCGAGCGCGCCGGCGTGCAGGTCGTCTACGGCTTCATCGACCTCAAGACACATGCCAAGGTGTCGATGGTCGTTCGGCGCGAGGCGCAGTCGATCCGCACCTACGTGCATTTCGGCACCGGTAACTACCATCCGATCACGGCGCGTATTTACACCGATCTTTCGTTCTTCACCTGCGATCCGGCGATGGGCCGGGACGCTGCGCGGCTCTTCAATTTCATGACCGGATACGCGCGGCCGGAGAAGATGGAGAAGATCGCCTTCGCCCCGGTGACCCTCCGACCCACGCTCTATGGCCTGATCGACAACGAGATCGCCAATGCCGCCGTCGGCCAGCCCGCCGCGATCTGGGCCAAGCTCAATTCCCTGGTCGATCCGCATCTGATCGATCGGCTATACGCTGCGTCCCGGGCGGGCGTGCAGATCGACCTCGTGGTGCGCGGCATCTGCTGCCTGCGTCCGGGGGTACCGGGCCTCAGCGAGAATATCAGCGTCAAGAGCGTCCTCGGCCGCTTCCTGGAACATGCGCGCATCGTGTGCTTTGGCGCCGGCATGGACTTGCCGTCGGCCCAGGCCAAGGTCTTCATCTCGTCGGCCGACTGGATGCCGCGCAATCTCGACCGGCGGGTCGAACTCCTCTGCCCGGTGGAAAATCCCACCGTTCACGAGCAGGTGCTGGACCAGATCATGGTCGCCAACCTCAAGGACGACGGCCAGAGCTGGACCATGGAGTCGGACGGCACCTACGTCCGACCGCAGCCCGGTGGGGAACCGTTCATTGCCCACCATTATTTCATGACGAATCCGTCGCTGTCGGGCCGGGGAAGTGCATTGCGTCTGAGTGGCGCAGTCCCGCGGCTGGTGCTTAGTTCCTGAGGCGGGGGTAGGGTCTTCGCCGTATTTGTCGCTGCAAATCCGCCCGGTTTCGGCTAGACGGGGCGCGCATGGACGGCCAACAGACCGCACACGCTCAATTCGACGACCGCGCTCCGGGCAGTTGCGGCGAGGGCCGCGTCGGCATCATCGACGTGGGGTCGAACTCGATCCGTCTCGTTGTCTATGAACGTGCCAGCCGGGCGCCATTGCCGGTCTTCAACGAGAAGGTCCTGTGCGGCCTCGCGCGTGGCCTCGATGCCACGGGGCGCCTGAACGCCGCGGGCGTGGAACTTGCTCTCGCCAACATCGACCGCTTCGTCACGCTTGCCAAGAACATGAAGGTGAGGTCGCTCGATCTCCTGGCGACCGCGGCCGTTCGCGACGCCGCCGACGGCCCCGACTTCATGCGGGAGATCGAGCGCCGGCCAGAAATCAAGGCCCATATCGTGAGCGGCCAGGACGAGGCGCGCTATTCCGGCTACGGCGTGATCTGCGGTATGCCCGAGGCTACAGGCGTGATGGGCGACCTGGGCGGCGGCAGCCTCGAACTGGTCTCGCTGGGGCAGGGACGCCTCGGCGCTTCGAGCACCTTGCCGGTCGGACCGCTCCGACTCATGTCGTCAGGAAAAGGCGATCCCAAGCGGATTGTGGTCGACGCCATCGACGATGTGCGCTGGCTGCGCGAGGAGACCGGCAAGACGTTCTACGCCGTCGGTGGCGCCTGGCGTTCCTTCGCTCGGTTGCACATGGAGCAGGCGGGCTATCCGCTGCACATCATCCACCAATACGACATCGCCGCCGACGAGGCGCGCGCGGTGGCGCGGCTGATTGCCGTGCAGAGCGCCAAGTCGCTGGAAAAGATGCCGGGTGTCTCGCGCCGCCGCGTCGATACGCTGCCGCTTGCCTGTCTTGCTCTGGACCGGCTGCTCGCGGCTCTGAAGCCGCGCAATGTGGTCTTCTCCGCCTTCGGCTTGCGCGAGGGTTTCTACTACTCTCGCCTCGGCGCCGAAGAGCAGGCGCGTCATCCGCTGATCGCCTTTGCCCAGGAGCAGGGTGCCGGCTGGCGGCGCTTTGACCTTTCGCCGAAGGAGATTTTCGACTGGCTGACGCCGGTGTTTGTCGGCGAGAGCGACGCCGAGCAGATCCTTCGCACCGCCGCCTGCCATCTCAGCGATATCTCGTGGAACGATCATCCTGACTATCGTGCCGAACAGGCTTATGTGCGGGTGCTCCATCTGCCGGCGCCAGGCATGAGCCATCGCGAGCGCGCGGTGCTCGCGATGACGATGACCTACCGCTACAAGAGCGATCCCAAGTCGTCGATGTTCGATACGGCGCTCAGATTGAGCGACAGCAAGAGCCGGACGTTCGCACGTCGTCTCGGCGCCTGCCTCCGGCTCGCCTACAATCTTTCCGGTGGCGCACCGGGCCTGTTGCCGCAGATCGAACTGCGCCGAACCGATCGCGACCTGCGCCTGGTCGTTCCGCCTCAGCTCAAGCACAGCCTCGGCGACGTGACGGCACGCCGACTTGAGGGCGCGGCCGAAGCCTTCGACCTGAAATCGATCATCGTCTCGACCTGAGGCGGGCCGGCCGCTACTTCGGCGAGACGGCCAGCAGCTTTGGGTGCTCGCCCTCGAGGGCGAGCGCCAGCCGGCCTTCGATCAGATCGATCGCGTCGTGGCCAAAGATCTCGCGCCGCCATCCCGTCAGGGCATGCACGTCGCGCTTGCCGGCGGCCATCCGGTCGAGTTCATCGGCACTCGCGACAAGACGGGCAGCGACCCCGGCCTGTTCGGCCTTGAGCCGCAGCAGGGTGCGCAAGAGGTCGACCACGGCGCTCGGAGCCCGAAGCTGCTCGGGCGGTCTATCGCGCGCCGGCAAATCGGCTTCCGGCATCTGGCGCGCCTTTTCGATGGCTTCGAGGATTTCGCGGCCCTGCCAGCCTTCGGCGAAGCCGCGACCAAGGCCGCGGGTCATGGCCAGTTCGCCGATCGTCTTGGGCGCGTGACTGGCGATCTCGAGGAGCTGCTCGTCGCGCAGCAAGCGCTGCCGCGGAATGTCGATTCGCTGCGCGGTGCGCTCGCGCCACGCCGCGACCTCCTTCAGCGTGCCAAGCAGGCGGGGCACAGCGCCCCGGGGCTTCAGTCGCCGCCACGCGAGCTCCGGATCGGCCCGATACGTGCCGGGGTCGTTCAACACGGCCATTTCCTCGGAGATCCAGGGCAGGCGGCCACTCTTTTCGAGTTGGCGGCGCAGTTTTTCGTAGACGACGCGCAGGTGCGTGACGTCTGAAAGGGCATAGGTGATCTGCCGCTCGCTGAGCGGGCGGCGGCTCCAATCCGTAAACCGGCTCGACTTGTCGATACGGGCCTTGGCAAGCTTGGTCGCCAGCGACTCATAGGACGCCGCTTCGCCGTGTCCGCATACCATCGCCGCGACCTGGGTATCGAACAGCGGCTGCGGCACGCTGTTCATGCGCAGATAGAAGATTTCGAGATCCTGCCGGGCGGCGTGGAAGACCTTGAGGACCTTTGGATTGGCCATCAACTCGTCCAGCGGCGACAAGTCGATCCCGTCCGCCAAGGCGTCGATCGCGGCAGCATCCTCAGGGCCAGCCACCTGGGCCAGGCAAAGCTTGGGCCAGTAGGTGCGCTCGCGCATGAACTCGGTGTCGACTGCAACGAATTCGGCGTCGGCCAGCGGCTTGCAGAAAGCCGCCAACTCGTCCGTCGTGGTGATGAGCTTCATTGACCCTGATCTATAACCCCCAGCGCCCCCGAGGGCAAAGTTGCCGCTCACGGAAAGGGCCGATCGCTTGACTTGGCGGCGTGATCGGTGCCTTTTGCCGCCCCGTTAAAGCCCGGAAATTGCGTAATGTCTTCCCCCTATCGATCCCACACCTGCGGCCAGCTGAGGCCAGAGCACGTCGGCCAGACGGCCCGCCTGTCAGGCTGGGTCCAGCGCAAGCGGGACCACGGCCATCTTCTGTTCATCGATTTGCGCGATCACTACGGCGTGACCCAGATCGTGGTCGATGCGGCCAGCCCGATCTTCAAGGCCGCCGAGGCGGTGCGCAACGAGAGCGTGATCACCGTCGATGGCAAGGTGGTCGCACGCGACAAGGCGACGGTGAATCCGCGGCTTGCGACGGGCGAGGTCGAGCTCGACGCGCAGGAAATGACTGTCCAGTCGATGGCCGACTCCTTGCCGATTCCGGTCTATCAGGAGAACGACACGACGCCGGAGGAGTTGCGGCTCAAGTACCGTTTCCTCGACCTGCGCAAGGACAAGCTGCATCGCAACATCATGCTGCGCAGCCAGGTGATCGCGAGCCTCAGGCGGCGGATGATCGAACAGGGCTTCACCGAATTCCAGACGCCAATCCTGACCGCCGACAGCCCCGAGGGCGCGCGCTCCTATCTCGTGCCAAGCCGCCTGCATCCCGGCAAGTTCTATGCGCTGCCGCAGGCGCCGCAGATGTTCAAGCAGCTCCTGATGGTGTCGGGCTTCGACCGCTATTTCCAGATCGCGCCGTGTTTCCGCGACGAGGATGCGCGTGCCGACCGTGCGCCCGGCGAATTCTATCAGCTCGACTTCGAGATGAGTTTCGTCACGCAAGAGGACGTGTTTGCCGCCATAGAGCCGGTGTTGGGCGGCGTCTTCCAGGAATTCGCCTCGTTCAATCGCGAGGCGCCACGCAAGGTGACGCCGTTCCCGTTTCCGCGCATTCCCTATGCCGAGGCGCTCCTGACCTATGGCACCGACAAGCCGGACCTGCGCAATCCGCTCAGGATCTTCGACGTGGGCGAGGTCTTCGCGGGGTCCGATTTCAAGGTGTTCGCCGGCATCGTCGCCAAGGGCGGCGTGGTGCGCGCCATCCGGGCGCCCAATGCCGCGGCACAACCACGAAGCTTCTTCGACAAGCTGAACAGCTGGGCGCAGGGCGAGGGCAAGCCTGGCCTGGGCTACATCGTCCTGGAAGGGGGCGCTGGCAAAGGTCCGATCGCCAAGTTCGTGGCCGGCGACCGGCTCGCCAAGCTCAAGGGCCTGACGGGTGCGGAGGACGGCGACGCGATCTTCTTTGTTGCTGATCAACCGGAGGCTGCGTGGAGGTTCGCCGGACAGGCGCGCACCAAGGTCGGCCAGGAGCTGGATGTCATTGCGGAACACGAGTTCCGTTTCTGCTGGATCGTCGACTTCCCGATGTTCGAGTACGACGACAAGCTGAAGAAGATCGATTTCAGCCACAACCCGTTCTCGATGCCGCAGGGCGGACTGGAAGCGCTCGAGTCGCAGGATCCGCTCACCATCAAGGCGTGGCAATATGATATCGTGTGCAACGGCATCGAGCTCTGCTCGGGCGCGATCCGCAACCACAAGCCCGAGATCATGTACAAGGCGTTCGGGATCGCAGGCTACAGCCGCGAGGACGTCGAGCTACGCTTCGGCGGCATGCTGAATGCCTTCAAGTACGGTGCACCACCGCACGGCGGCGCGGCGCCCGGCGTGGACCGCATCGTCATGCTGCTGGCCGACGAGCCCAACATCCGCGAAGTGATCACCTTCCCGATGAACCAGCAGGCGGTCGACCTGATGATGGAGGCGCCGACGGAGGTGCCGGCGGAGAAGCTGCGCGAACTCCACATTGCACTGAAGCTGCCGCAACCGAAAAAGGAATAGGGCGCGGCGCTATGGCGGCTGGCGTCCTGCTTGCCGCTCTCCATTCTCGCTGCCAAACTTTGGCGAATGCCGGCGTGCGACCGGTTGACCAAGGAGGAGGAAGCGATGACGGACAGCTCGAATACCAGCCGGCGTGATTTCCTGAGTGTTGCTTCGGTGGGCGGTGCCGCCGCAGCACTTGGCGTTTTCGGCATCAGCCCGGCAATGGCCGCCGGCGTTGCGGCGGGACGCTCGGAGAAGCCGCTCAAGGCCGCTTTCTCCAACGCGGGCCTGCAGGCGACCTGGTGCGCGCAGGGCAAGTCGGCGGCCGAGTACTGGGGCAAGCTTTTCAATGTGGAAGTCACCTGGTTCGATGGTCAGCTCGACGCCGTGAAGCAGCGCGCGGCGATCGACAACATGGCGTCCCAGAAGTGGGACTTCGTCGCCATCCAGGCGTTCGGCATCGGCACGCTCACCCAGCCGGTGCAGAAGATGATCGATGCCGGCATCCCGGTGATCGACATGGACACGCTGATCGCGCCGCTGGACAAGATCAATGTCCACGCCTTCCTCGCGCCCGACAACGAGTTCATGGGCGCCTCCGTGACCCAGGCGCTGGTGACGAAGCTCGGCGGCAAGGGCAACGTCATCATGACCCAGGGTGCGCTTGGCCATACCGGTGCGCAGGGCAGAGCCAAGGGCTTTGAAGCGGTCGTGAAGCAATATCCCGGTATCAAGGTGCTCGACACGCAGCCGGCCGATTGGGATGTAACGAAGACTGCGCGGTTGTGGGAGACCTATCTCACCAAGTATCCGCAGATCGATGCCGCCTTCTTCCATAACGACGACATGGCGCTCGCCGCCTACAACGTGATGAAGGCGCATAACCGCACCAGCATCCTGATCGGCGGGGTCGATGCCATGCCGCCCGCGATCAACGCCGTGGCCGAGGGTCGGATGTTCGCGACGGTGCGCAATCCGTCATGCCGCATCCACGGCGGCGCCATCATTGCTGGTGTCGCAGCCGTGACGGCGGGCGAGAAGACCGGTCCGGGCATCCCCAAGAACATCGTTACCGATGGGCCGGTGGTGACCAAGGAGAACGCGGCCGGCATGCTGTGGATGGAAGATCATTTCCTGATCTGATCCCATGCCTGTCGAGTCAGTAACCGTGCCGGCGAGGGTTCCGGCACGGTTGGTCATGCAAGGCATCTCCAAGTCGTTCGGCGGCGTTGCGGCCCTGCGCGACGTCGACTTCACGCTGCGGCCGGGTGAGATCCACGGGCTGGTTGGCGAGAATGGCGCGGGCAAGTCGACGCTGATGAAGATCATCGCCGGCGTTCACACGCAGTATCAGGGCCGCATGACGATCGAGGGGCACGACGTGCACTTCCGCTCCGCGCGCGATGCTCTCGCCGCCGGGATCGGCATGGTGCACCAGGAACTCAGCATCGTTCCCGACCTGACGGTCGCCGAGAATGTCTACCTCGGCAAGCAGCCGACGCGCGGCGGCGTGGTCGATTGGCGGGCCATGTTCGCAGGCGCTCGCGAGCACCTGGCGAGCCTCGGCATCGACGTCGATCCGCGTGCCCGCATGGGGTCGCTGGCAATCGGTCTGCAGCAATTGATCGAACTCGCGCGTGTGTTGTTTTCCGGTGCCCGTATCGTGATCCTCGACGAGCCGACATCGGCCCTGTCACCGCCGGAGGTGCACCGCCTGTTCGAGGTGCTGCGCGGCGTCCGGGAGAGCGGCCGTAGCATCGTCTTCATCTCGCATTTTCTCGACGACATCCTGGCGATTTCCGACACGGTCACGATCTTCCGCAACGGCCGACGCATCGTCACCGAAGCCGCAGCCGGCATCGACAAGGGTTGGGTCATCGAGCGCATGATCGGCCGCGGTCACGAAGACCTCGAGGGGAGCTATACCGGCGACGTGACACTGCACAGCAAGCCTGCTGCGCCTGTCGTGCTTGCGCTGTACGGCCTCGGCCTGCGCCGAGCCTTCGCCGATGTCTCGCTCGAGGTGAGAGCAGGCGAAGTGCTGGGCGTCTATGGCTTCATGGGGTGTGGCCAGATCGAGCTTGCGCGCGCGATGTTCGGCAAGGTGCGGCCGACAGAGGGACGCCTGGAGATGGAAGGCAGGCCGCTGCGGCTGCGCAACACGGCCGCCGCGCGCCGTGCCGGCGTCGCCTTCGTGCCCGAGAGTCGCCGCTCCATGCTGTTCTACGGCGAGCCGATCTATAAGAACATGTCGATCAGTGTCCTGGACCGGATCGGTCGGCTATGGCTCAGGCCGGCGCGGGAAAGGGATATTGCGCGCCGCCATGCCGAGTCGTTGTCGATCCGGCCATCACGGGTCGAGACGCTGCTGCAGAGCTTGTCCGGTGGCAACCAGCAGAAAGTGGCACTAGCGAAGTGGCTGACGTGGCCACCGAAGGTGTTGGTGCTGAGCGAACCGACGCGGGGTATGGACGTTGGTGCCAAGGAGGACGTCGTCCGGATCATCCGCGGCCTGCGCGAGCAGGGGCTGGGCATCGTCGTGATGTCGACCGAACCCGAGACGGTATTGTCGCTTGCTGATCGGATCGTGGTGATGCGGAAGGGTCAGATCGTTCGCGAGTTCGCCGGGGAGGCGGTCAGCAAGGACCGTCTGCTGGAAGCTGCATGATGGAGGCGACATGAAAAGGGCTGGGGCATGACGACGTCGTCCGACGTCAAGGCGGAGCCAAAATCGGGATCGCGGCTGGGCTCGTTCCTACGCGGCCAGATGCGCAACATCGCGCCATTCGCGACCCTGATCGTGCTGCTGGTCTTCTTCGGTGTCGCGAGCCCGTCCTTCGCCACGCTCGACAATGCCGCCAATATCCTGGTGCAGATCTCCGTCGCGGGCGTGATCGCGGTCGGGCTGACCTTCGTCATCCTGTGCGCAGAGATCGATCTCTCGGTCGCGGCGATCGCCAACGCGACCGGGATCGTCGTCGCCTACTTCACGCTCCAGGAATCCTACGTGAACATCGCCAACGTGCCGCTGCCGGCCGTGGCGGCCATCGTGCTTGCGCTCCTGTCGTGCGCCTTCCTGGGCCTCGTCAACGCCGTCGGCCTCACTGTGGTCGGCATCCCATCCTTCATCATGACGCTGGCCATGATGCAGATCGGCGCCGGCATCTGCGCCCTGCTGGTCCGTGGCCAGATCGCTTATGCGGTCCCCGGCTTCGTGGCAGCGATGGGGGCGGGCTCCATCGAGGGCATCCCCTGGATCATTATCGTACTGGCCGTCTTCCTGATCGTGGGGCACGTGGTGCTGACCTACACGCGGTTCGGGCGCTACGTCTACATGGTGGGCGGCAATCGCGAGGCCGCTGAGTATTCGGGCGTGAACGTCAAGCTGGTCCTGGGCGCCGTCATGGTGATCTCGGCCGTGTGCTCCGGCGTCGCCGGCATGCTGGGGGTGGCGCATTTCGGCAGCGCGCAGCAAAACGAATTCGATGGCTATCTGCTGGACGCCATTGCCGCGGTCGTCGTGGGAGGCACCAGCCTGTTCGGGGGCCGCGGCGGTATCGGCAACACGATCATCGGGCTCTTGATCCTCGGCGTGCTGAACAACGGCCTCGACCACGTCGAGATCGACAGCTTCCTCAAGATTCTGATCCGCGGCCTGATCCTGCTCGGCGCCTTGATTATCAATGTCTACGTACAGGCAGTGCGGGAGAATGAACGCACGGGATGACGAATTGACGTTTCAAATAAAAATAATATAATCAGTATATTATGAGTAATTCTTAAAGGCATTTATGAAGTCATTTCAGCGCTGGTGGCGGCTTTTGCCAGCTGCAATAGGCCTGCCGCTGCTGACCGGCGCCTGCGGAGGGCCGCTGGCCACTACGGCCGTAAGCTACGGTGGCGACGGCGTCTCGCTTGTCGAGACCAACAAGACGGCGACCGACCACCTCCTATCGATGGTCTCGAAGCGAGACTGCGCGATGTGGCGGATGTTCCGTAACCAACATGTCTGCCGAGAGCGCGACGGCGATCACGATCCCTACGATGTGAGCTACCAGGAACCGTTCCGTCAGGCGGGCGAGGGAGGCGTCGAATATTCGCCCCCAGCCCACGCTGCAGCAGACGCGCCGCCGGCAAGCTGGGATGCCAAAGCCTATGACCGACCCGGCGCGGACGCGTCACCACCGGCGCCGATGACAGCGACCAGCAGCTCCATACCGGCGCCTGTCACCAAGACAGACACCCCGGCGACGCCGCCCGTCGTAGCGTCCCCGCCGCCGGCGCGAAAAGCCGCCGTCAAACACGTGTCGGCCAAGCGAAAGCGCCTCAAGAAGAAGCACGCACCAGGTCGGGCGGCGACTGGCCTCTGAGCAGATAGGCCTCGAGATTGTCGAGCGCCTTGAAGCCCATCGCGTTGCGAGTTTCGACCGTCGCCGATCCCATGTGGGGCAGCAGGAAGGCGTTCTCGAGCCCGTAGTAACCCTGATGGATCTTGGGCTCGCCGTCGAATACGTCGATCCCGGCTGAGGCGAGGTGTCCGCTCTTGAGCGCCGCGATCAGCGCCTCGTCGTCGACCACGCCGCCGCGCGCCGTATTGACCACGACGGCGCCTTTGGGCAGCCGGGCAATACGCTCGGCATTGACCCACTTGCGGGTTGTCGCCGTCATCGGCGCATTGATCGACAGGAAGTCGCAATGCGGCAGCATGGCGTCGGGATCGGCATGAAAGACGGCGCCTTTCTCCAACTCGGGGGCCAGCCGGCTGCGGTTGCTGTAGTGGATGGTCATACGGAAAGCGCGGGCCCGGTCAGCCATCGCCTGGCCGATACGGCCCATGCCGAGGATGCCCAGCCGTTTGCCGGTGACATGCACGCCCATGAGCTGCGTCGGGCTCCAGCCCACCCAATGATGGGTGCGCAGCATCGCAGCACCCTCGTGCGCCCGCCGCGCCGCGCCCAAGAGGCACAGCATGGCGATATCCGCCGTCGCGTCGGTGAGGACATCAGGCGTGTTGCTGACGAGGATCTTGCGCTTGGTGGCCGCCGCCACATCGACATGCTCGTAGCCGACGGAGAAGGTCGCGATCATTTTTACGGAGGCGGGCAAGGCGCCGACCGTTTGCGCGTTCAGCGGATCGCCGGCCGCGCACATGATGGCATCGCAGCCTTCGCTCGCTTTGATGAGAGCCGGACCATCAAACAGCCGGTCCTCGGGGTTCAAAACGGCATCGAAATGGGTCGCCAACCTGGATTCGACGTCGGGTGGAAAATGCCGCGTCGCCAGCACACGAGGTTTGCGGGTAGTCATCGACCATATCCTCCCTGTGCAGCCCTGCCGCAGCCGATCATTCTGGAAATCCGAGCGCATGGATATTACGCTTGCCCGCCCGGCTACAAGGCCTAGCCCCCGCTCAAGCGCCAGTTGACCACGTATAGTTTTCGCTGTCCTCGCATCCAAACTGCGGTCTTGATTGCCGCCGTGAGCCTATGGCTCGGCCTGGGCCTGTGGATAAACGTCGCTGCCTTTGCACAGCCGGCGCCACAGCCGCCGCCGGCCCAGCCCGCTCAGCCACCGCAACAACCCGCGCCGGCGCCGACCGAGCCGCCTCAGGCGGCGCGACCCGATGCCGGGCAACCGCAACCGCCCCCGCATCCGATTCCCGATTTGCCGGCTGACTCGGTGCTGGTTCCCAATCGGGCCACTTATGAAATGAAGCTCGCGGTCGCCCGGCCCAACAGCGGGATCGTCGAGGTCAAAGGCAATATGGTGCTGGAGACGGTCGATTCCTGCGATGGCTGGGAGATTCGCCAGCGCATCAAGCTCACCTTCCTGCGCAGCGACGGCGAGGAGTTCGAGACCGATTCAAGTTTCACCAGCTACGAATCCAAGGACGGGCTTCAGCTGCGGTTCAGCGTGCGCAACGTCCAGAACGACGAGGTGGAGGAGGAGCTCCGCGGCCGGGCAGACCTCGATTCGCTGGGGGGCAAGGGGCGGGCAAGCTTCACCTTGCCCGAGGTGCGCAGCTTCGAATTGCCGGCCGGAACCCTTTTCCCTACCACGCACCTTCTGCTTGTCCTTAAGCACGCGCGTGAAGGCGACAAATCCATCTCCTACAAGGTTTTCGACGGTGCTCGCCTCGACGGCGCCTTCCAGGTCAATGCGGTCATCAACCGGCCCCCGCGTCCCAAGCCCGGGACACCAGCGATACGCGGCGACATCAGCCTGGTGCGCAACCAGCCGGCCTGGGGCGTGCGGTTCGCTTTTTTCGCCAATGGCGATCAAGGAGCCCAGCCCGAATACGAGCTGGCGCTCGATCTCCTGGGCAATGGCATCGCGCGCTCGATGCTGCTCGACTATGGCGACTTCGCCGTCGATGCTTATCTCGTGCAAATCCAAGCCCTGCCGAGGCCAAAATGTTGATCATCCGTTGGAAGCTCTTCACTGCCGTCCTTGCCGCAGGGATCACGTCGGGGAGCGTGTCGGCGAACGCGCAGGACTTGCAGCCGCATCGTGCAGCCTATGACGTGACGATGCTCGATCACGGCAAGCCGGGCGCCGGTGCCCCAGGCAGCTACGCCTTCGAGCTCAAATTGACGTGCGAAGGCTATGTCATGAACCAGCGCTTGCGTCTGGAGATGGAAGGCCGGCAAACCGCGGTCGTGACTGAGGAGCTTTCGCAGATGACCGAAAGCCGCGATGGACGGAAGCTGCACTTCGAGCATCGCTCGAGTGCCAACGGGCGCCAGACCAACCTGGTTCGTGGCGACGCAACGATAGGCGAAGACGGCCGCGGCGAGGCGCGCTTCAGCGACCCGGAGGGCCGGTCGGTCGCGCTGCCTGCGGGCACGTTGTTCCCCATGGCTCTGACGCGCGCGACGATCAAGCGTGCTCTTGCCCACGACACCGGTTTCGACGCCCTGTTCTTCTTTGGCGAGAAACCCAAGCCGCCGCAGTCAGTGAACGTCGTGATCGGCAAGGTGCCCAAGCGCCTGGCGGATATCACGGTCACCGGCGAAGGCGCATCGCTCATCAAGGGCCGTTCCCGCGTCTACTATCGCGGCGCCTTTTTCGATACCGATTCCAAGAAGGGGGGCGAGATGCCCGTCTTCGAGATGAGCAGCCTGACGCTCGACAACGGCATCGAGCTCTACAGTACCCACGAAGAAGGAGATGGCGGCATCGAGTATCGCATCTCGCGGCTTGAAGTGCTGCCCAAGCCCAACTGCAACTAGCCAGGCCGCCGTCGCCAGCCCATTGTTGGGCCGTTTCTCCACGCCGACCGTCGAGGAGATAGCGTACGTGACGCCCGACAACATCAGCCAGCATAGCTTGACGCCGGAGCAGGCGGTCGACCGCCTGGAGCAGCTTCATGCCGAGGCATGCCGGGCGCTGCGCGATGCCCTCGCGCGTTTCACCACGTCAGGAATCGCTCCGACGCCAGAGGAGAGATCGCGGTTCTGCTACCCCGAACTGCGCGTCGACTGGCGACCGTCGGGGACGGTGCGTTTCACGCGCCGCGCTTGGGCAAAATTCCAGGTGCCAGGTCTCTACGCAACGACAGTCACCCAGCCCGCATTCTTCCGCCGCTATCTGCTCGAGCAATTACGGCCGCTGGTCGCAGAGTTTGACGCCACGATCGAAGTGGGGGTCAGCGAGCAGGAAATTCCTTATCCATTCGTCACCGAGGCGGGTGACGAATTCATCCACGGCGACCTTTCCGTTTCCGAACTCGCACATCATTTCCCAGCAGCCCTGCTGGCCAGCGTCGGCGATGAGGTGGCCGACGGCACCTGGACTTTCGAAGCAGGCCAGCCGCGTCCGCTTGCCCTTTTCGATGCCATTAGGGTCGACTTTTCGTTGCTCCGGCTGACCCACTACACGGGTACCGATTGGCGCACGATCCAGCCGTGGATCCTTTTCACCAACTACCAGCGCTACGTCGACCAGTTCCTGGCGTGGGCGATGGAGGAGCTGCGCAAGCCGAACGGGCCCTACTGCGAGCTCGTGTTGCCCGGGAGCACGGTCGTGCGCCGAGGCGACGCGACGGCGGATGTCACCGCCGCAGTTTCAGCCGCGCCCTGGCCTCGCTTCCAGATGCCGGCCTATAGCATCAGGCGGTCCGACGATCGCGGCGGCATCACGATCTGCAACATCGGTGTCGGTCCCTCCAATGCCAAGAACGTGACCGATCATCTCGCTGTGTTGCGTCCCCACTGCTGGTTGATGATCGGCCACTGCGGCGGCCTGCGGCAGTCGCAGACGATCGGCGACTATGTGCTGGCCCATGCTTACATGCGGCGTGACCGCATCCTCGACGATCTCGTGCCGCCGGAAGTGCCGGTGCCGGCGCTGGCCGAGGTCCAGATGGCCCTGCAAGAGGCGGCGGCGCGCGTGACCGGCGAGCGCGGCGATGCGTTGAAGCGGCGCCTGCGCACCGGCACCGTCGTGAGCTACGACGACCGCAACTGGGAGCTCAGGTGGTCGCAGGAGCGGCAGCGCATCAGCAACGGCCGCGCCATTGCCGTCGATATGGAAAGCGCCACGCTTGCCACGCAGGGCTATCGGCTGCGTGTTCCCTACGGCACGCTGCTGTGCGTGTCGGACAAACCTCTGCATGGCGAGATCAAACTGCCGGGCGCGGCCACGCGCTTCTATCAACGGGCGGTCGGCGAGCATCTGCAGATCGGCCTGGAAGCGATCGACCTGCTGCGCAGCGAGCTTGCCTCGCTGCATTCGCGCAAGCTCCGCAGCTTCGACGAGCCGCCGTTCAGATGAGGCGGAAGACGTTACGTGGGCCACAGCCAGGCTGCACCACGGACGCCGCTTGAATCGCCGTAGCGTGGCGGCAACAGCCTGGTCGCGATGAATTCTGCTTCGGAGAAGACGTAGCGCTTCCAGAGCTCAGGCACGCGTTTATAGAGCACGGCCATCTTCGACAGTCCGCCTCCCAGCACGATCGCGTGCGGGTCGAGGATGTTGACGATGACCGACAGCGCGCGCGCCAGCCGGTCGCAGTAGGCTTCCATATGAGCCGTCGCTGCGGCATCGCCCTGAAGGGCGGCGTCGGCAATGTCGGTCGCCCGCATCTGACGGCTGGTGCGTTGCGCAAACTGGTCCTGCAGGCGGGGGCCACTGAGCCATGTCTCGATGCAGCCCATGCGGCCGCAATAGCATTGCGGGCCCGGGCGCTCGTCGTCGCAGGGCAGGGGCAGCGGCGTATGGCCCCATTCGCCGGCGATCGCCTGCGCCCCGGTGACGATCTGTCGGTCGATGACGATGCCGCCGCCCACACCGGTGCCCAGGATGACGCCGAAGACGATGCCGCAGCCTGTGGCGGCGCCATCCGATGCCTCGGAGATGGCAAAGCAGTTGGCATCGTTGGCCAGGCGTATCTCGCGGTCCAGGGTGCGCTCGAGGTCGACTTTCAAGGGCCGGCCGTTCAGTCGGGTCGAGTTGGCATTCTTGATGAGGCCCGTTGCCGGCGATACAGCGCCAGGATGGGCGATGCCGACGGTGCAGCGTGTGCCCACGCGAAGCTCCAGCTCGGCCACCAGGTCGGCGATCGCCTTGACGTCTTCTTCGTAGGAGGTCGCCGGCGTGGGCACCCGCAGACGCGCCTTCTCTGCGCCCGCGTCGTCGATGACGAGTCCCTCGATTTTGGTGCCGCCGAGATCAATGCCAAGTCGCATGGTGTCAGTTCACAGGAAGCGGGCGGCGATGTCGATGCTGGTCTTGACGCCGACCGAGTCGAAGGTCGACGCGAGCCAGCGGGTTGCGGCCGCGCGGCCGAGCTGGAACAGGTGCTCGAGGAACGCCGGCTCGATGCTGAACTTGCTGACTGCGCCGAGCGGTGCGAGCGCGGCATCGTCGTTGATGGAATGGATAAGCATCATCCTGAGGCGCGTGCCGAACTCCCCGGTAATGACACCTTGCCGGATCAGGTTCTGCACAAAGGCGATGGCGCGCATCTCGGCCATGAGCGCACCGCCGAAGGTGATCTCGTTCAGCCGGTCGGCGATCTCGGCATTCGACCTTGGCACCCCTTTGCGCACCGCCGGATCGAGCTCGACGATCACCACGTCATGGCTGTCGCTTTCATAGATGAAGGGCCAGATGGGCGGATTGCCGCGATAGCCGCCATCCCAGTAAGGCACGCCGTCGATCACAACCGCGTCATGCACGTTGGGCAGACAGGCCGAAGCGAGCAGGGCATCGATCGACAGCTCATCGCGCTTGAAGATCCGCACCTTGCCGGTCTCGACGTTGGTGGCGGCGACAAAGGCCTTGATTTCGCTGCAGCCGTGCACGGCTTTCACGTCGAAATGCCGGCGCAGCAGATCGCGCAGCGGATCGAAATTAAGCGGGTTGCGCTGCCACGGCGACAGCGTGCGCTGGATGACGTCGGCCCATAGCGCCGCCGGCGAATTGTCGAGATTCCAGTTGCCCTGCAACTGATCGAGCGGCGTGCGCCGGATCGGGCTTGCCACCGCCATCGTGCCGAGCTCGTTCCAGAAATCCGCCAGTGCCTTGCGAGCGCCGTCGGGCCCGCCTTTGGCCCAGCCCTGCAGCAGGATGGCGGCATTCATCGCGCCCGCGCTGGTGCCGCTCACGGCCGCGATCGCGAGTCGACCATCTTCGATCAGCGCATCGAGCACGCCCCAGGTGAAGGCGCCATGCGATCCTCCGCCTTGCAAAGCGAGATTTATGCGTTTGATAGGAGTCATCCGGCTGTTCCCTAAGACGGGCTCGCGTTACGCTTCTGTGACATCGACGGACGCGAAATGGACGGGCAGGGCAAGATCGGAGCGATATTGGCGGACTGCGGCGCAAAGAAGCCGTGGCGAAAGCGCCCATCGACTATTCTCTGGGTCCTCTCGCTCGGCCAGCTCATCACCTGGGGTCTCGTCTACTACACCTTCCCGCTGTTCGTGGCGCCGATGGAGGCGGACCTCGGCTGGTCGCGCAACGATCTCTACGGAGCGCTGTCTGTTGGATTGATGGTGGCCGGGCTCTGTTCGATCCCGGTTGGTGCCTGGATCGACCGCGGCCATGGGCGGACACTCATGACCGGCGGGTCGTTGCTGGCGGCCGTCATGATGTTCATCTGGTCAAGGACCCATTCGCTGCCGGCGTTCTACGGCATCTGGATCGGGCTCGGCGCGAGCCAGTCGGTGACGCTCTCGCTGTCATCACACGCGTTTACGGTCCGCGCTTTCGGCAGGCCATCCTGCTGATGACGTTCGTCGGCGGCCTTGCCAGCACCTTTGGCATTCCGTTCGCACAGCTCCTGATCGATCGCATCGGCTGGCGGCCGACCTTGGTCGTGCTGGCCGCCATCAATCTCGGCGTTGCCGTCTTCATCCACGCGCTGTTCGTGCCGGGGCCGCGCGAGGAGGCGGTGCCGATCGCCGAACCTGGGTCCTCGAAGGCAGCGCCATCGACGAAGGGGCCTCTTGCCACTGCAGTGAGGGTGCCAGCCTTCTGGGGGCTGGTCGTGGCCTTTGCCGGCTATGGGCTCGCTTTCTCGGCCATGAGCTTCCATCTGATCCCGCTACTCGACGAACGCGGCGTTGCGATCGGCGTCGTGATGGCGATCATTGCGTTGATCGGGCCGATGCAGGTGGTAGGGCGGGTGCTGCTGATGGCGGCCCAGCGCCATATCACTGCGATCCAGCTTGGCGCGCTGATCTACTTCGCTTTCCCGATCGCGATGGCGATGCTGGCGCTCGGGATCAGCGACGTTTACGGCCTGATTCTGTTCGCCATCATCTACGGTGTCGCGAACGGCCTCATTACGATCCTGCGCGGCATGGCCGTGCCCGAGTTCATCGGTCCGGAAGGCTATGGCGTCGTGAGCGGCGCGCTCACCATGCCGACGAACATCATGCGTGCTGCGGGCCCGCTGCTGGCAGCGCTCGCCTGGAGCCAGTTCGGCAATTACACGCCGGTCCTGTGGGGGCTCGCGGCGATCATGCTGGTCGCGGCGGCCGGCTTCGGCGCCGCGGCGCTTCTGTCCAGGAAACAGTCGCCGCGGCCGCGATCTTAGGCCGACTTGGCAGGCGTTACTCCGCGGCCATCTTCCGGGTCTTGGGCTTGAGGTGCTGCACCTTGGGCATCACCTCGCGCGCCAGCAGCTCGAGCGAATGGCGCCAGGCTTCGGGCTTGTCGATGTAGTCGAAGCCAAACACCAAGAGCTGCCCGAACCCGCCGACTTCGTCATAGATCTTCTCGATCTTCTCGATGACGGTGCGGGGCGAGCCAATGATCCAGTTGTGCTGCGCGCAGTATTCGGGCGTGACATCCGAATCGGGCACGCTCTGATCGTGCTTCAGATACTCGAAGAAACCGAACTGGCTAAGCAGCGGCAGGAAATACTCCCGCATCATGCGGCCCATCATCGAACCGACCGAGAGCCGCATCGCCTCCTCGTCGGTATCGGCGACGAACACCTCGCGCACCATGCGCCACTCGCCGCGATCTGGAGTGCGGCCGACCTTGGCGGCGCCTGCTTCGACCGAATCCCAATGGCTCGCGACATAGGCCGGGTTGAGGTTGAGGCTCATGGGCAGGAAGCCCTTTTCGCCCGCAAGCTTCAGCGTGTCGGAGTTCTTCGACAGGCCCGCCACGCCAATCGGCGGATGCGGCGTCTGCATCGGCTTGATGTGCGGCTTCAGGAACCCGAACATCGTGTCGGGGTTGGTGACGTGCCAGTATTTGCCCTTGTAGTCGAAGGGGCCGGTTGCGCTCCACATCTTCAGGATGATGTCGAGCGCCTCGCGCGTCATTTCGCGATTGACGCCGGACATGCCGTCGACGTTGAACATCGCCCAGTCGCTTGGGAGGCCAGACGCGGCCACGCCGAAGTTGAGCCGGCCGCCGGAGATGTTGTCGAGCATGGCGACACGGTTCGCGAGCTCGGCGGGATGGTGGTAGGGCAACAGGAAACCACCTGGACCGAGGCGAATATTCTTGGTTTGCAGCAGGGCCTGCGCCACCAGGAGATCGGGTGAGGGATGCGGTTCCCATGGGGCGGTATGATGCTCGCCGATCCAGCATTCCGCGAAGCCCAGCTCATCGAGCCAACGGATCACCTGGAGATCCCACTCGTGGCCGTCTTTCAGCGACCTTTCCGGGGGGTGCGACGGCATCGTGAAATACCCGAACTGCATCGTTTCCTCCTCACTCTTTTCAGGAGAAAGTCGACTACCATCGGGCAAAAGGCGCAAGGGTGATTCGATGAAGTCTCGACGAGCGATATTCGTTTGCTGCGATGGTCTCGGCCGCGACTGGGTGCGGCCCGAGACCACGCCCGTGTTGCACGACATCGCTCGCCAAAGCCTGTGGTGCGATGCGCACGGCGCCGTGTTCCCGTCGGTCACGCGCGTGTCGGCGGCATCAGTGGCGACCGGTTGTCTGCCAGGACGCCATGGTCTGCATGGCAATCGCATGGGGCTAATCGAAGAGGGTCGGATCGTCGTGCGCGACGTTGGTCATCCCGACTTCCGCACGCACATGCGCCGGGCAACCGGCCGCACGCTTCTGGTGCCCTCGCTCGCCGAGCGCGTCGCCGATGCGGGTGGCTGCATCGCTTTCTCGAATGTCTCGCCAGGAGCAGCCTATTTCCTCGATCCCGACCACTTCGGATACGTCTACCATCGCACCGGTTCTTATGCGCCGGGCGGCGAGCGCATCACGGGCGCCGCGGCGCTCGAGGTCAGCCACGATCTCGCGGGCGACTGGGCGATGACCCAGCGTTTTTGCGCCGAAGTCTTGAGCGAGCGCGGACCTGCCGTCGCACTCCTGTGGCTTGCCAACCCGGACCTGACCCTGCATGGCGTGCCGCTCGGTTCGCCGGCCCATCACGAGGCGCTGCGCCAAACCGAGCGCTGCGTGCTGGAGGTCTTGCGCACGGTCGAGCGGCTGCGCGATGGGGGCGAGGACATCCTGCTGATGATCGGGTCGGACCACGGCCAGGAGACAATTGGCGACTGCATCGACGTATCGGACTGGTTGGCCAATCATGGCCTCGCTGCCGAGCTCGCGGCCGGCGATGTGGCTGTTGCCGGCCAGGGCACGGCGGCGCTGCTCTACGCGACGGAGCGCGGGCGCGCGCCGTTGCTCGGCGTTCTCGAGAAGATGCGGCGCGAACCCTGGGCTGGTGATGTCGTCACCGAGGATGGCCTCGTCCAGCATGGCCATGCCGCGCGCGACGGCGTCGTTGCTGCGATCGATATGGCGCGCCTGGACGACGCCAATCCCTACGGCGTTCGCGGCCAACGCTTCGTGGCCGCCGAACCCGGCAAGCCGGCCGCCATCGGTAGTGGCCAGCACGGTGGCTGGGGGCCGGATGAAACGAAGCCATTCCTGATGGCGAACGATGGAGGGCGGTCGTCAGGGGCGGCGGGACGCACCACGTCTCTCGTCGACATCGCCCCGACGATCGGTCGTTTCCTCGGCCTCGTGCTTGAGGGCTTCGACGGCAAGCCCTTGCCGCTCGATTGGGCCGGCCGATGAGGCGCCATTGATGCCCGCGGACAGTCTTTCCACCAAGTCGACGTAGCCGCGCGCGCCGGTTTCGAGAGTGAGGTTATCGAGAATGAATTGACGTGGGCTGAAACTTCCATCGATTACGCGTGACCAGAAGGACGAAAACCCGGCGCGAAAGCTGGCGGCGTCGATGAATTTCGAGCCGCATCGGTCGTCCCAGTAAGGCACGGACGTCACAGGCGCGAAGTTGACCCGATCGGGATAGTAATCTGTGTCTTGCCACGGGCCGCCGGCATCCCAGGCATAAACGGGCACATCGCAGGACAGGGCTTGCTGAAGCGCAATGCCCTGGGTTTCGTGCTCGCAAAGGAAAACCATCGATCGCGAGCGTTTCAGGAGCGCCCGAAACTCCGTC
Source organism: Alphaproteobacteria bacterium (assembly GCA_017308235.1). Taxonomy (GTDB): domain Bacteria; phylum Pseudomonadota; class Alphaproteobacteria; order Reyranellales; family Reyranellaceae; genus Reyranella. The sequence continues at coordinate 395,600 of JAFKFL010000008.1, forward strand.
TCGCGATAGTGGCCGTAGACGAGCGAGGCGATGCGCCGTCCGGACGTTCGCAACGTCTCCAGGACAGGCTCCAGTACCGCCGCCGTGTCGCGGGCGGGATGGAAGCGGATCTTGTTGTAGACCAGGACGTCGATGTCCTTCACCGCGCCCGCTGCCGGCGTCCAGGCGTCGGTGTCGATGCCGACGGGCCAGACGTGCACCTTGTCGGGCCAACAGACGGCGAACATCTGTCGCTCCCATTCGCAAGGTACCAATACGCCAATAACGTGGTGATCGGTGAAGAGCGTGGGCGCGTCGAGCGGATGATTGTAGCCGGCCGGTCCGAAGACGATCGGCGCCTCGCGCGGGATCCTGTCGAGGATCGGCGGCTTGCCGATAACGCCGGCCACCTCGCCGGGATGACGGCTGAGATGCGCGAAGTCGTTCAGACGATAGCGAACGCCGAGCCGGTCGAGACCGGCGATGAGGTTCAGGAACATCCGCTCCATCCCCATAATGCGGCGCGGTCCGCGGACAATGCGCCGGATCACGGCGCGCGGATAACGGTCGAACTTGATCCAGCGGTCGGGATCGCCCCCGTCATCGTCGGAGTAGAAAAGGTTGAGAATGTCTCGTGGCAGGGCAAACGGCCTTGGCGGAAGGAGATTTTCGAGGATCAATCTAGTGCCGACGGTACGGCGAATGACAAGGATTATTGCCGACGACACCGTCGTCTCACCTGCCTTGGCGACCTGCCGGGACGTGGTTAACATGCCGCCCCGGACCACGGATAAGATGACAGATCAGGAGAGACAGCCATGCAGGAGCGGCTTCAATTCTATATCGACGGCAAATGGGTCAACCCGGTCACGCCGAAGGCGATCGATGTGATCAATCCCGCCAACGAGGAAGCCTTCGCGCGTGTCTCGCTGGGATCCAAGGCCGACGTCGACAAGGCCGTCGCCGCCGCCCGCCGCGCGTTCGAAAAGTATTCGCGCACCACACGCGAGGAGCGTCTCGCCCTCCTGGAGAAGATCATCGCGGTCTACAAAGGAAAATTCCAGGCGATCGCCGAGGCAATTAGCCTGGAGATGGGCGCGCCATTGTGGCTCGCCAAGGCGGCCCAAGCCGCGACCGGCCTCGGCCATCTGAACGAGACGGTGAAGATCCTCAAGGACTACAAGTTCGAGGACATGCACGGCAGCACCGCCATCGTGAAGGAGCCAGTGGGCGTCTGTGGCTTCATCACCCCCTGGAACTGGCCGATCAACCAGATCGCCTGCAAGGTGGCGCCGGCGCTCGCGGCGGGCTGCACGGTCATCCTCAAGCCGTCCGAAGTGGCGCCGATGAACGCCATGCTGTTTGCCGACGTGTTGCACGAGGCGGGCGTGCCGCCGGGCGTATTCAACCTCGTGAACGGCGACGGCCCCACAGTCGGAGAGGCGATGTCGTCCCATCCGGGCATCGACATGATGTCGTTCACCGGCTCGACCCGCGCCGGCATCGCGGTTGCGAAGGCGGCGGCCGATACGGTGAAGCGCGTGGCGCAGGAGCTGGGCGGCAAGTCGGCCAATATCGTGCTCGACGATGCCGACCTGACGAAGGCTGTTTCCGCCGGCGTGATGAGCATGATGCTGAACTCCGGCCAGTCCTGTAACGCGCCCTCGCGCATGTTCGTGCCGCGCGCCAAGAACGATGCCGCCATCGCCATTGCCAAGGCTGCGGCCGAGAAGGTCAAGGTCGTGGACCCCACGACGCCGGACGCTGGTCCGGGCACGATTGGTCCCGTGGTGAGCGAGGTCCAGTTCAACAAGATCCAGGCGCTGATCCAGAAAGGCATCGAGGAAGGCGCCACCCTGGTCGCCGGCGGTCCGGGCCGGCCGGAAAACATGAACCGCGGCTACTATGTCCGGCCGACGGTCTTCGCCAACGTCACCAACAATATGACGATTGCGCGGGAGGAGATCTTCGGACCGGTGCTGACCATGCTGGCCTACGACACCGAGGACGATGCGGTCGCCCAGGCCAACGACACGGCCTATGGGCTCTCGGGCTATGTGCAGTCGGGCAACATCGACCGGGCCCGAAAGGTCGCCTCGCGTCTGCGCACGGGCAATGTGCATTTGAACGGTGCCGGCCCCGATTTCGGCGCGCCTTTCGGCGGTTACAAGCAGTCGGGCAACGGCCGCGAGTGGGGCGAGCACGGCTTCGAGGAATTCCTCGAGACCAAGGCCGTCATGGGCTGGACTCCCAAGGCCGCCTGAGTCCGGGAAATCACACAAAAAAGCCGCCCGAATGGGCGGCTTTTTCTATGCAAGGGAGCATCCCTTGCGGGTGTCACTTGATCTTCGATTCCTTGAAGACGACGTGCTTGCGGGCGACCGGATCGTACTTCTTGAGTTCGAGCTTCTCGGTCTTGGTGCGCGGGTTCTTCTTGGTCACGTAGTAGAAGCCGGTGTCGGCGCTGGACACCATCTTGATGAGGATCGAGGTCGGCTTGGCCATGGTCTTTGTCCCTAAGCCCGTTGGGCGAATTTCCGGAAGGCCGGCAAGGTAGTCGGCAAATGCCTGCTGTCAAGCGCTGCGACGGGTCGTTCAGCGGGCCGATGCCTGGTCGATCGACCCCATCCGGACGGCCTCGGCATAGAGCTTCGGATTGTGCAGCAGGCGGCGGGCGATCTCGACGTCGCGTTGCGGCAGATCCTCACCCGGCGGGCAGATCCTGCGCAGTTCCGTGACTTCGGTAGTGCTGGGGTCGCGTTCGGCATGCCAATGCTGCAACAGCGCCCGATTGGCGTCGACGGAGGTCGGGCTGAGCGCGTCGAGGTTCGTCACCTTGGCGCTACAGACGTTGGGCATGACGCCGAGCTCGTTCCAGGTGTAGCCCGAGGGTGCCACCAGCCGCGACCAGGTCAGGATGAGCTCACCCTGGTTCACCAGCCTGACCACGGTCTGAACGGTGCCCTTGCCGTAGCTGGTGGTCCCGATCACCACGGCGCGGCCGCGATCCTGCAGGGCGGCGGCAACGATCTCCGCCGCCGAGGCCGAATTGCCGTTCACCAGCACCGCGATCGGCAGGTCGTTTGCCCAGTCGCGGCTCTCGCTGCGGTAGGTGTGCTCGCTGTCGGGATGGCGGCCCTTGGTCGAGAAGATGATCCCATCGCCCACGAACAGGTCGGCCACGCCCTCGGCCTGGTCGAGCAGGCCGCCGCGATTGTTACGCATGTCGATGATGATGCCGGCGAGCTCCGGGCCGATATCGGCGCGCGCCTTGTCGACCGCCTGCGCCAGAGTATCGGTCGTGGCGGTGTTGAAGCCGGTAAGATGAATCATGGCGAGGTTGCCGTCGCGCTCGTAGGCGACGGTGGTCGGAATGATACGGCCGCGTTGCAGCAAAGCGGTGACTTTGCGCCCCTCGCTCGGCCGCAGGACGCCCAGCGACACGGGAGCGCCGACACGGCCGCGCAACATATGGACCACGTCGGCCAGGGAGCTGTCGATCATGTTCTTGCCGTCGATTTCCAAGATCTGGTCGCCGGGGCGGATGCCACCTATGCCCGCCGGCGAGCCGTCCTGGACGGCGATGATCATGACCTTCTTGTCTTCCGTGCGTTCGATTGTGATGCCGATGCCGCCGCCACCATCGCGCTGGAAACGATTGTCGCGCGCCTCGTCGGGGTCGGCATAGCGGGTGTTCTTGTCGAGCTGCCGTGTGGTGGCGACCATCGCAGCCTTGGTGAGGGCATTGCGATCAGTGTGTTGCAGCACAGGTGAGGCATTGACCGACGCGGCGAACAGATCGGCCAGCATCAGGCCCCAGGCCTTGCCATCGGCTGGATTGCTGGGGGCCGAACGTGATTGGATCTCCTTGCCCGCGCGCGTCACCACATAGGCTTGGCCGTCCGCGCGCAGGGAGAGTTCGGGGTCGGCGCTTGCGAAGCCACGGTAGGTCTCGAGCGAAATCTTGCGGAAGTCGGGCTGGTTCAGATGCCGCTCAGCGATCAAGCGATAAGCCTGGGCGATAACCCGCTCAGGGCCGGTATCGGTATCCGCCGAGGAGGGGCCGCCTGAGGGAGGTGTTGAAGCGCTGGTCGATCCACAGGAAGCGACCAGTGAGGCGGCGAGGAGCGCGGCTGTCGTATGGGACAGCACCAAGCGAAAAAAACGAGTCAACGACACGTTGGTAACTTACGATAAGTCGCGCGCATAAGCCACTAGATCGAAGGTTTCAGGACGAAAGATCCGGCCCGTCAGCCGATGGCTTGGGCGCCGCGACGCGATGGACCCACAGCAGGGCGATGACGGCCCCTTTGATGCGGGGCAGCAGAAGCAATGCAAGCAGGACCGACAGCGGCAGCCAAAGCAGCGCATGGAACCAGAGCGGCGGCTGGTTGCCATAGCGCTCCAGGACCAGGACCAGCGGGACGACGATATGGCCGACCAGCAGGATCGTGAAATAGGCGGGTGCGTCATCGGCCCGATAGGGTTCGAGCAGGAGGCTGCAGGACGGGCAATGACTGCGCATCTTCAGGAAGCCACCGAACAGGGCACCTTCGCCACAGCGAGGGCAAAGGCCTCGCCAGCCGCGCTTCAGCGCGACCAGGAAAGCAACGGGAGCATACGAGTCGGCCATGGCGGCCAAGATGGTGGTTCCGCTCACGTTCGTCGTCGCGACCGTTTGTCCCGAGGCGGCCTCCCGCGCGCGACCGGACGACGCGGCTCGCGGCGGCCGCGCGGCAGGGCGTGCCGCTCGACGCGCTCGATCACGTCGACCAGTTCGAACAGCAGGCCACCCGTGGCCGCATCGGCTTCGACCAGCTTGACCCTTAGCCGATCGCCCAGGCCAAAACTTTCGCCAGTGCGCTCGCCGACCAGCATCTGCCGGCCTTCCTCGTGACGGAAAAATTCGGAACCCAGGCTGCGGATCGGCAACAGCCCGTCGGCGCCTGTGCCATCGAGCGAGAGAAAGAGCCCAAAGCGCGTGACCGACGTGACGCGGCCGGGGAAGGAGGCGCCCACATGTTGCGCCATGTAGGCTGCGACGTAGCGGTCCATCGCGCCTCGTTCCGCTGCGACGGCGCGACGCTCGCACATCGACAGGTGCTCGCCGAACTCCTCGAAGCGGCTTCGGTCGGCTTCCGGTAACCCGCCGTCGCCCAACCCGAATGCCGCGATCAGCGCCCGATGCACGATCAGGTCGGGAAAACGCCGGATCGGCGAGGTGAAATGCGCATAGCGTGCGAGTGCCAAGCCAAAATGGCCGAGATTGCCCGGCGCGTAGACCGCCTGGCTCTGGCTGCGCAGGATGGTCTCGTTCACCAGTCGCGTCACCGGCTTGTCGGCGGCCGCTTGCAGCACGCCGTTGAGATCGGCGGGCCGCAGCCGCGGGCCGGCCGGCAGGGCGATGCCAAGGGTGGCCAGGAATTCGCGCAGCGATTCGAGTTTCGCCGCATCAGGCTGGTCGTGAACGCGATAGAGGCAGGGGGCGTGGCGCTGCTCGAGCGCCTGGGCGGCCGCGACATTGGCCAGCACCATGAATTCCTCGATCAGCCGGTGGCTGTCGAGGCGCTCGCGCACGCCAATCTCGGCGATACGCCCATCGTCGCCCAGCCGCACCAGCCGCTCCGGCAGATCGAGATCGAGCGCCCCACGCTTCTCGCGCGCCGCCAACAGGACACGGAACGCGCTGTAGAGCGGCCTGAGGACCGGCTCCAGCAACGGGCCGGTCTCCTCGTCGGGCCGGCCATCGATGGCGTGCTGCACGCGGTTGTAGGTGAGGCGCGCCGCTGAGCGCATCATCGCACGATGGAAACGATGCCGCTTCAGGTGGCCATCGCCGTCGATCCACATCTCCGCCACCAGCACCGGCCGATCCTGATGCGGCACCAATGAGCACCAGTGGTTGCTGAGCGCCTCGGGCAGCATCGGCACGACCCGGTCAGGGAAGTAGACCGATGTGCCGCGGCGATAGGCGGCGCGATCGAGCGCCTTGTCCGGCCGCACGTACCAGGCGACATCGGCGATGGCGACCAGCAATCGCCAACCGCCGGGATGGGCCGGATCAGGCTCGGCATAGACCGCGTCGTCGAAATCGCGGGCATCCTCGCCGTCGATCGTGATCAGGGGCGTCTGCCGCAGGTCAAGCCGATCGCCGAGGGCGGCCGCTTTCGCACGTGCCGCCTCGTCGAGCGCCGCCTGCGGGAAATCGATTGGCACGTCGTTGGCGGCAATCGAGATCAGGCTCACGGTGCGCGGATCGCTTATCGGCCCGATCCGTTCGACCACGCGCGCGCGACGTGAAAGATGGCCGCCGGTTTCCTCGATCCACACGATGTCGCCGGGCTGCGCGCCATTCTTGTCGGCGGGCCGGACATCGAACTCGCGGCGGAGCTTGCGGTCGGTCGGCGTTACCGTGCCGAGGCCGTTGCGCCCAGTCGGTTCCTCGTAGAGCCCCAGGAGTTTCTTGGGGCCGCTGCCGAGACGCCGGATGATGCGGGCCTGGTACGCCGCCTTGCCCCGGCGCTTCAGGGACGCGAGAACGCGATCGCCGACGGCGGGAGCGGGGCCGCTACGACTGCCATGAGGATCGATCTCGATACGAGGAGCAGGGCCGTCCGTTTCCTCGTCGTGACGCCGCGGCACCGCCAGCAGATGGCCGTCGTCGTCCACTCTCACGATCTCCAGCACGGCGACGTCGGTGAGCGCCGCGGGATCCTTGAAGGTCTTGGCGCGGTCGGCAGCGATATCGCCCTTGTCACGCAGGTCGCGCAGCAGCTCCTTGAGCTCGATGCGCTGGTCACCTTTCAGCGCGAAAGCGCGGGCGATCTCGCGCTTTCCAATCGGCGTGGCGCTTTCCTTGATGAAGGTCAGCAGTTCGTCGCGCGTCGGGACGCGGCCCTTAGCCATCGGTTCCAGTGCGGGGCGGCGTCTCGTTCTTGGTCTTGCGTTTGGCAGCAGTCTTCTTCTTTGCGTTCTTCGTGGCAGCCTTTTTCGGCGCGGGCTTTTCGCCGGCATCGTTGGCCGGCGCGGGCGCCGCCGCTTTCTTGGCGCGAGGCGCTTTGGCCTTCTTGCCGCCGTTGCCGCCATTCTTGGCGGCGCGCTCGGCCAGCAAGCTTACGGCCTGGTCGATCGTGAGATCTTCCAACTTGATGTCGCGCGGCACGGTGGCGTTGATGCCGCCGTGCTTCACGTAAGGGCCGTAGCGACCCTCGTAGAGCTCGATCGGCTGTTCGTCGCTCGGATGGTTGCCGACGATGCGGACCGGCTTGGCAGCCGCCCGGCCGCGCGCCTGCTTGGCCTCGGCGAGCAGCGCCACAGCACGGTTCATGCCGATATCGAGCACGCTCTCGTCGGCCGGGATCGACTTGTACTTGCTGCCATGTTTCACGTAGGGCCCGAAGCGGCCAACGCCGGCCAGGATCGCCTCGCCGTCGTCGGGATGAACGCCCAGCTCGCGCGGTAGCGAGAGCAGGGCCAATGCCTTCTCGAGCGTGAGATCGTCGGGCGTCATGCCGCGCAGCAGCGACTGGCGCTTGGGCTTCTCCTTGCCTTCGGGCTCGCCGAGCTGAACGTAGAGGCCGTAGGGGCCGTTGCGCAGCGTCACGTCCTTGCCGCTTACGGGATCGATGCCGAGCACTTTCGGCTTGTCGAGATTGGCGCCCGAGGCAGCGTCAGCGTCGGCATCGACGATGCCGAGCTTGCGGGTGAAGCGGCACTCGGGATAGTTCGAGCAGCCGATGAAAGCGCCGAACTTGCCGAGCTTCAGGCCAAGCCGACCGTTGCTGCAGGACGGGCAGTCGCGCGGGCTCTTGCCGCCATTGTCGTTGGCCGGAAAGAAATGCGGGCCCAGCTCTTCATCGAGCTTGTCGAGCACCTCGCTCACGCGCAGGTCCTTGGTCTCGCCGACGGCGGCAGAGAACTGGTCCCAGAATTCGCGCAGCACCTGGCGCCAGTTGATCTTTCCGTCGGAGATCTCGTCCAGCTCCTCTTCGAGGTGGGCGGTGAAGTCGTATTCGACGTAGCGCGGGAAGTAGGTCTGCAGGAAGGCAGTGACGATGCGACCGCGGTCCTCGGGCATGAAGCGCTTGCGGTCGAGCCGCACGTAATTGCGCCGCTGCAGCACCTCGATGATGCTGGCGTAGGTCGACGGTCGGCCGATGCCGAGCTCCTCGAGCCTCTTCACCAGGCTCGCTTCGGAATAGCGCGGCGGCGGCTCGGTGAAATGCTGCTCGGGAATGACCTCGCGGCGGTCCAGAGCCTCGTTCTCGGCGACGTCGGGCAGGAGGGCGTTCCCTTCTTCCTCCTTGCCATTGTCGTCGTGACCCTCGTCGTAGAGGGTCAGGAAGCCGTTGAACTTCACGACCGAACCGGTCGCGCGCAAGGCGACGTTCTTGTCGCCGCTCATGATGTCGACTGTGACCTGGTCGAGGACGGCGCTCTCCATCTGGCTCGCGACCGTGCGCTTCCAGATGAGCTCGTAGAGGCCGAGTTGATCCTTGTCCAAGTACTTCGCCACGTCCTGTGGCGTGCGGAAGAGATCGGTCGGCCGAATCGCCTCGTGCGCCTCCTGGGCGTTCTTGGCTTTCGACGAATAGAGGCGCGGCTTCTCCGGCAAATAGGCCGAGCCGTATTTGTCCTCGATCAGGCGCCGTGTCTGGCCGACCGCTTCGGGGGCAAGCTGCACGCCGTCGGTGCGCATGTAGGTGATGAGGCCCACCGTCTCGCCGCCGATATCGACACCTTCGTAAAGCCGTTGCGCGATGCGCATCGCCGTTGCGGCGCCCAGGCCCAGCTTGCGCGAGGCTTCCTGCTGCAGGGTCGAGGTGATGAAGGGCGGCGGCGGATTGCGGCGTACCTGCCGACGCTCGACTGACGACACCGCGAAAGCTCGGCGTTCGATCTCGCGTTTGGCGGCTTCGGCCCGCTCGGCCGTGTCGAGGTCGAACTTGTCGAGCTTGCGGCCGTCGAGATGGGTCAGGCGGGCCTTGAGGGTCTGCTTCTTGGCGGTGCCGAAGATCGCATCGACCGTCCAGTATTCGCGGCTCTTGAAGACCTCGATCTCGGCCTCGCGCTCGCAGATCAGGCGCAGCGCCACCGACTGGACGCGTCCGGCCGAGCGGCTGCCCGGCAGCTTGCGCCATAGGACGGGCGAAAGGGTGAAGCCGACGAGATAGTCGAGTGCCCGGCGGGCGAGGTAGGCATCGATCAGCGGCTGGTCGAGATCGCGCGGATGGGCGACTGCGTCGAGTACCGACTGCTTGGTGATGGCGTTGAAGGTGACGCGTTTGACGTCGACCCCCTGCAGGGCCTTCTTGCGGCCCAGCACGTCCTTCACGTGCCAGGAGATGGCCTCGCCTTCGCGATCCGGATCGGTCGCAAGGTAAAGTCTGCTGCCCTTGGAAATGGCCTTGGCGATGGCGTCGAGGCGCTTCTGGGAAGGGGCATCGACCTCCCAATCCATGGCGAAGTTCTCATCCGGCCGGACCGATCCATCCTTGGGCGGCAGATCGCGGACATGACCGTACGACGCCAGCACGGTGTAGCCGGGTCCGAGATACTTCCCAATCGTCTTTGCCTTGGCAGGCGACTCGACGACCAACACATCCATCGTCGAAACAAGCTCCAGTAAACACTTTAAGAACCGGAGCTAGATCACTGATCTATATCAGAGATACGCGGTTACCCCGGTGCCTCTCCAGGCGGCCTTCCAGCTCGAGGGCCAGCAGGACCTCCGCCACGGCGGCGGCGGACACTTGGCATCGGCGTACCAGTTCGTCAACCGCAGTGGGTACGGCACCCAGTTCCGTTACTATTTTTGCAGTATCACTGTCGCAGTGTTTTTGTATTGATTTTCCAATGGGTTGACTGCGGCACTGCGGCTGGCCGAACACACCTACAATATCGTTGACCCTGCATACCAGAATGGCCCCGTCTTGGATAAGGTTATTGGATCCTTCATAGCGTGGGTCGAGGGGCGAGCCTGGGACCACGAAGACCTCGCGCCCTTGCTCGGCGGCGCGCTGCGCGGTGATCAATGAGCCCGATCGGGCTGCCGCCTCGATCACGATCACCCCTGCCGACAAGCCGCTGACGATGCGATTGCGCCGGGGAAAGGCCCGGGCGACCGGTGGCGTCCCGAGCGGCATCTCGCTCAACAGCAGGCCTTGCCCGGCGATCGCCTCCTGCAGCCGGGCGTTCTCGGGTGGGTAGATCTGGTCAAGGCCGCCCGCTAGGACAGCGACAGTTCCTGTGTCCAATGCCGCTTCGTGCGCGGCTGTGTCGATCCCACGCGCAAGACCCGAAGCGATCGCAAAGCCCGCTTGACCCAGTCCGGCGGCGAAATCGCCAGCCAAGCGGCAGCCGGCCATCGAGGCATTCCGTGCGCCGACGATCGCCAACGTCCTGCAGCCCAGCAGATCGATATCGCCGATTGCCGACAGGATTGGCGGTGCATCGGGCAGGGCAGCAAGGGTGGCCGGGTAGAAAGCGTCGCCGAAAACGAGGAAGCGACCGCCGAGCGCCATCAGCGCCTCTTCTTCCTTTTTAATCCTGGCTTCCGGCAGGGCGGCAATTTCGCGACAGGCCGCGCGGGCGGAGCCGCAATGGGCCAGCGCCTCGTGGAACGATACCGGACCGATACGGAGTGTCCGTGCCAGCCGCAGTCGGGCAAGCCGTTCTGCGGGATCAAGCTCGGGAAGGCGGGGGCCGTCGAACATGGCCTGATCCTATGGCGGGAATTGTATCAAGTAAAACAACTTATAATTGCATCATGTCGAAGCCATTCGGCGACAGAGTGCGGCGCCGATCGTTCCCAGCAAGGCCAGTCCGGCGCCCAACGGACCAAATCCTTCGAAGCCGACGGTGCTGATCATCAGGGCGCCCAGGCCGGCGGCGCAGATCCAGCCCAGGCTTGAGGAGGCGCCGTTCACGCCCAGCACCGTACCTCGCACCTGCTCGGGCACCGATGCCAGTGCCGCCATGTAGGACGGCCGGCCGAGAGCGTTCAGCATCACATAGACGAAGCCCAGCGCCACTGACACAGCGAGCGCCGGGTGCCAGACGAAGAGTGCCAGCGCGGCAAGACCCGAAAGCGCCAGCATGACCGCCAGGGTCAGCAGCCGGTCGCGCCGTCGATCGGCGAGCTGGCCACCCAGGATCGTGCCCAGCACATTGCCGAGAGCGAAGACCGCGAGCGGAATTGCCGTGGCAGCCAGCGACAGGTGATAAATCGACTGCAGGAAAGTCGCGAAATAGATGGCGGCGAGTCCGTAGCAGACGCGTTCGAGGACGCCGGTGCCGAGCAGGGCCAGCACCCGCGGCGAAAGTGCGCTGCGCAAGGTTGGCCGCTGTTCGTTGCGGGGAATAGCCCGCCGGCTCGAGCCGACTACGAGAAGCAAGGCGAGACTCGCGGCGAGCGCAAGGCCGCCGACGCAGACATTCCAGCCCCGCCAGCCGATCATCGAGCCCACCCACGCCGCCAGCGGGACGCCGATCACCAGCGTGAGGGATTGGCCGCTCATCACCCAGCCGAGTGCGCGGCCGCGCTGACGGTCCTCGACCCGGGCCGAGACTTCGGCGAAGACGACGCCCATGAAAGTCCCGGAGCAGGCGCCGGCCACGCTGGCCCAGACCGCGACCCAGAGGAAGCTGCCCGCGTTGGCGACGGCGCACAGGGTGAGAGCCAGCGCCACGAGAGCGGCTATCAGGAGCACGCGCCGGCCGATCAAGTCCGACATATAGCCAGCCGTCGCCGACGCGATGCCCCAGGTGACCGATGTCGCCGACACGAGATTGGCGACCAGCGGCATGCTGACGTCGAGATCATGCGCCATGGAAAGCAGGAACGGTGCCCGCGTGGTGCCGCTCGAGGTCGCGGCGAAAGAGCCGAGGCAGGCAGCGCCGATCAGGGCCCAGGGCAACGCGCGGGAGGCAGCGGGAGAGATCATGTTCCGGGAGCGCGCGACCCTATCGGCCGAGGTAGGGGCGGGCAATCGCGGGACGGGGCGCCGGCTTCGCTATGCGGCCGGGCTCGCGCCTTCTTTACGCTGGCCGATCTTGGGTTCGGTGCCGTCGAGCAGGCGACGGATGTTGGCATGGTGACGAACCCACACCAGCGGTACCAGCGCCGTGATAGCTGCGGCCATGCGCCAGTCGACCAGGATCCAGGCGGCGATCGCGCCGATCACGATGCCGAAAAGAGCGGCCAGCGAGGAATAGCGGAACAGCGCCGCCAACAGCAGCCACGCGACGCAGGTGATGGCGCCGACCGGCCAGCTCAGCCCCCACATCACGCCGAGCGTCGTCGCGACACCCTTGCCGCCTTTGAACGACAGCCATACGGGAAACATGTGCCCCAGCACCGCACCGATCGCGGCGGCAATCGCAGCCAACGGTCCGACGGCGCCACAGATCACGACCGCTGCCAATCCCTTCAGCGCATCGAGCAGCAGCGTCGCCGCCGCCAGACCTTTGCGGCCGGTGCGCAACACGTTGGTGGCGCCGATATTGCCGGAGCCGATCGAACGGATGTCGCCCAGTCCCGCCGCTTTGGTCAGCAGCAGGCCGAACGGGATCGATCCCAGCAGGTAACCGATCAAGAGCGGTAGGACGATGTGGAAGCCGTACCACTGCATGGCCTGACCCTACGGGCTCACCACCCGGCAGTTGGTCGAATCGACATAGGTCGAGGTTGGAGGGCCAATCAGGTCCGTCGTGATCTGCTCGCCCGGCGCCAGCCCCACCGGGCCGAAGTAGGCATCACCGACCGAACGGCCGGCGTTGCGGAAGGTGCACTGTATCTGGGCGTTGACCGTGTCCGGCGTGTTGGACGTGATCGAGATCGAAACCTGCCAGTAGCGAGAGGTGCCGTAGGTGAGGTTGCTGGCGGTCAGCGTCACCAGGGGCATCGGCTGGTTGAACCGGGGCAGCGGCCGCGGCCCTGTGCGGCGCACCGGCGGCTGAGGCTTGGGCCCGGGGCTGCCCGCCTGTCCGCCACCTGCCGCGTTCGGGTCGAACGCCCGATCAGGATCGTAACTCGACGGCGGAGGATTGGGCTGGCTTGCCCCGCTGGACGACCCACCGATCGTGGCGACACCGCCGCCCGGTGTGTTGAGCGGTGGAGGCTGGAGCGGTGTTGTGCTGTACGAGCCGCCGCCGCTTGAGGCGGGAGGCGTGGAGGGGATTGGCGTTGGTGTCGGCGCGGGCGATGCACGATTGCCGGCCTGCGACGATGGCGCGCCGCCGCCGACGTTGTTCTGCATCTTGTCGTAACAAGCCAGTCGCTGCTGCGTGTCGGTGATCTCAGCGCACAACTGGATATGACGGACGAGCTGATCGAGCAGGTCTTCGCGCGACTGGGCGTGCGTGACGCCCGCGACTGTCATGAAGGCGACACTGAAGAGAAGAGAGGATCGGAAATTCATCGCAAGCCTTGCTGGCGGGGGAAGGCCGACCATAGCAGACCAAATGGCCGTTTCGAGGCAATTTGGTCCTTGCCGGAATTCACGCGGCGGCGGCAGCCGAGGTGAAATCGTCGTCGCGATAGATCGCCCGTCCCCCCACGATTGTGGCGACCACCTTGCCTTGGACGGGCCGCTCGTCGAACGGCGAGTTCTTGGTCTTGCTCCAGAGATCGGCGCGGTCGATTTTCCACGCGTAATTGGCGTCGAACAGGACGAGGTCGGCCGGCGCTCCCTTGGCGAGCTTGCCGCCGGGCAGGTTGAACAGCCGTGCCGGTGTGCTCGACAGGCGTTGGAAAAGCTGCGGCAGGCTGAGGTGGCCGTTATGGACCAGCTCCAGAGACACCGGCAGCAGGGTTTCGAGACCGATGCCGCCGGGCTCCGCTTGCGCGAAGGGGACTCGCTTGCTGTCCTGATCCTGCGGCCGGTGGTCGGAGACGATGGCGTCGATGACGCCGCTCTTCAGCCCCTCGACGATCGCCTCACGGTCGGCCTCGCTGCGCAAGGGCGGCACCAGTTTGCCGAAGGTTCGATAGTCGCCCACGGCGAGATCGTTGAGGGCGAAGTAGGGGGCGGCCGTATCGCAGGTGATCTTGAGGCCGCGCTCCTTGGCCGCGGCAATCACCTTGACCGATTCGGCGGTCGAGATCTTGGCGAGATGCAGTCGACCGCCCGTCATCTCGACGAGACGGATGTCGCGCTCGACCATCATCACTTCGGCAAGCGGTGGATTGCCAGCGAGGCCAAGCCGCGTAGCCATCACGCCGCTGCTCATATGCCCACCCGACAAGGTGGGCTCCTGCGGTAGATGGACGATCAGGGCGTCGAAGGCCTTGGCGTAATAGAGTGCGCGGCGCAGCACCTGTGCGTTGCCCACGGCACGGTCGGCGTCGGTGAAACCGACGGCGCCCGCTTCCGCCAGCAGGCCGATTTCGGCCAGTTCCTTGCCTTCGAGGCCCGCCGTCAACGCGCCAAACGCATACATGTTGGCCAGCTTGACCTGGCGCGCGCGCCGCGCCACGAACTCGATCAACGAGGCATCGTCGAACGGCGGCTCGGTGTCGGGCAGCAGCACTAGGGAGGTGATGCCGCCGACGGCCGCCGCAACGCCGGCGCTCTCGAGGGTCTCCTTGTGCTCTTCGCCGGGCTCGCCCGTATGCACACGCGTGTCGACGATTCCAGGTGCGAGATAAAGGTCGCGGCAATCCACCGATTCGATGCCGTACGGCGCGCCCGAGGCGAAAAGCGTCGGGCCGAAATCTGCGATCTTGCCATCGCTGATCAGGATAGCGCCGCGATATTCGCTGTTCGCCGTGGGATCGACGATGCGAGCATTGATATAAGCGGTCGATCCCGCGTGCGGTGGCACACCGCGCACGACATTGCCGCTCACGCTGCCGCTCCCATGGCATTGCGGCGCCCGCCGATCAGGGCGTCGAGGCAGGCCATGCGCACGGCCACGCCCATTTCGACCTGCTCATGGATGACGCTGCGATCAAGATCGTCGGCCACCTCCGAGTCGATCTCCACGCCGCGGTTCATCGGGCCGGGGTGCATGATCAACGAGTCCGGCTTGGCGACCTTCAGCTTTTCGCGGTCGAGGCCGAAGAAGCGGTAGTATTCACTGATCGACGGCACGAACGAGCCCTGCATGCGCTCGGTCTGCAGGCGCAGCATCATGACGATGTCGACGTCCTTCAAGCCCGTCTTCATGTTGTAATGGACTTCGACCCCCATCTTGTCGATGTCGGTCGGCATCAGGGTCGGCGGTCCGACCACGCGCACGCGCGCGCCCATGATCAGCAACAGGTGGATGTTCGAGCGCGCGACGCGGCTGTGCATGATGTCGCCGCAGATTGCCACCTGCAGCCCCTCGAGTCGGCCGCGACGGCGGCGGATGGTGAGCGCATCGAGCAGGGCCTGGGTCGGATGCTCGTGCTGGCCGTCGCCGGCATTGATGACGGTGCAGTTCACCTTTTGCGACAGGAGATTGACCGCCCCCGATTCGCTGTGGCGTACGACGATGGCGTCGGGCCGCATGGCGTTGAGTGTCATCGCCGTATCGAGCAGGGTCTCGCCCTTGCGCACCGACGAGGTGGCGACGTCCATGTTGATGACGTCGGCGCCCAGCCGTTTGGCGGCGACCTCGAAGCTGGTGCGGGTGCGGGTCGAATTCTCGAAGAACAGGTTGATCACCGTACGGCCGGTCAGCAAGTCCCGCCGTTTGTCGATCGATCGGTTCTGGTCGATGTAGCTTTCGGAAAGGTCGAGCAGGCCCGAAATCGTTTCAGGCGACAGACCTTCGATGCCGAGCAAATGGGGCAACCTCGGCACGCCCGCGCGTTTCTTTGTCACTAAAGCGCGACGTTAAGCACGCGCGGCGCGCCGCTGCAAGGCGGCGATTTGGTGGATAACGCTTACGCCGCCGGGTGAGGTCCGACATAACGGGCCCGCGGCCGGATCAGCGAGCTGCTGTTGGCCTGTTCCAGTGCATGGGCGATCCAGCCGACGGTGCGGCCGAGCAGGAACAGCGCCAGCGCCGAATCCCTCGGCAAGCCGAGGACACGCTCGAGCGTCACGGTGGCGAAGTCGATGTTGGGCTCCGCCCGTGCCACCTGTCCGGCAGCGGCGACCACCCGTTCGATGAAAGCGAGCTCGGGAGAGTTCGGCAGGTTCTCGCGGAGCAGGGCAAATAGGGTCGCTGCCCGGACGTCGCCATCGGGATAGAGCGGATGACCGAAGCCGGGAAGGTGGACGTGCTCCTGCACGTGCCGCGCCAATTCGGCTTCTAGGTTGTCTGCTGACGCCAGCGCGTCGAGCAGGCTCGCTACGTGCCGGGTCAGGCCGCCATGTCGGGGACCGCTGATCGCCGCCAGCCCTGCCGTCGCCACACTGTAGAAATGGGCGCCTGTCGAAGCGACGACTCGGGCAGCAAAAGTGGAGGCATTGAACTCGTGGTCGGCTGATAGAACCAACGCCGCGCGGATCAACGGCACGCCCTGAGCCGGCACGTGCCAGGCTGATGCGAGCTGCTCGTGGATGGGCAGGGAGGAGACCGGCTCCATCGTGACGGCTGACGTGAGCAGCCGCAGGATGCGCACCGCTGTTTCCAGCATGGCGCCCCGATCCTCGACCCAGCTCGGATGGTCCCATCGCGCCGCCGCCGGCAACAGGATCAGGCAGCGATCGACGGTCGAGAGTGTCGCAGCCGCATTCCAGGCGGCGCGCAGGGCGGCCGACATTGCCGGCAGGTTCTGTGCGTCGAACGGACGGTCGTCACATTCCCACAGGAGCTGCGCCACATGCTCGAGCGAATTGCTGCGGGCCAGCCGGGCGGCATCGTGACCGCGATAATAAAGTCGGCCGTTCTCGATCAGCGTCAGAGACGATTCGAGAACCGGTGTGCCGAAGTCCAAGGCATTGGCGGCAATCGATTCGGCCTTGCGACCCACCGCGCGTTGCCGCTTCAGCCGCGCAACGTCGTCGGCCCGGTACCGGCGCTCGCGCTGACCCGACGTTCCCTCCGAGCGCAGCAGGCCGCGACTCACGTAAGCGTACAACGTGGCGGCGGAGACGCCCAATCGGCGTGCGGCTTCCGTTGAGCCAATCCATTCCGTATTCATGTCTTATTATTGATCAATTCAATCAATATTGACAATATATCTCATTGGCCAAATCTTCCCTTCGAACGGAGAAGGGAATCTTCAAAATGCTGCAGACACGTGTGGATAGCGGGCTCGATGGCGTGATCGTGGCTGATACGGTCATGAGTGAGGTTGACGGCGAGGGTGGACGGCTGATTGTCCGCGGCCATGGCCTGCAGGAACTGGTCGCCGGTCGCGGCTTCGAAGGCGTCGCGGCCCTGCTCTGGTCTGGCTACGGCGACGGGGGCAACGATGAACCCGCTGTTCGCGACGGTCTCGCTGCGGCGCGGGCTCGTGCGTTTGCCGACGTGCCGCGCCTGTTGGCGGCGACGAAAGGGTTGAATCCGGTTGAGGCACTGCGCGTGGGGCTCGCGATGCTGCCCGATTCAGATCCCACACCTCACCATTACCTTGTGTGCGGGGCGATGCCGGTGTTCCTTGCGGCACTGCTGAATGCCCACAAGGGACTGTCGGCGATTGCCCCCGACCCGACGCTAACGACGGCGCAGGATCTCCTGCGCATGATCCGTGGCCAGCGGGCCGGCGAGGTCTTCGAGAAAGGCCTCGATACCTATCTGGCGACGGTGGCCGACCACGGCTTCAATGCCTCGACCTTTACCGCGCGCGTCGTGGGCTCGACCCGCGCCGGTCTCATCTCCTCTGTGCTGGCGGCGCTCTGCGCGCTCAAGGGCCCGCTGCACGGCGGCGCACCCGGTCCGGTGCTCGACATGCTGGACGAGATCGGCGAGGCGGAGCGCGCCCGCGCCTGGTTCGACCAGGCCCTGGCCCGTGGCGAGCGCCTGCCGGGCTTCGGTCATCGCATCTACAAGGTGCGCGACCCGCGCGCCGATGTGCTGAAGGCGACCGTTGCCGACATGCCGATGACGGCGGGTCGGCTTGCCTTCGCCGCCAATGTCGAGAAGGAAGCGTTGGCCGCGTTGCGCCGCCACAAGCCCGGCCAGCGGCTGGACACCAACGTCGAGTACTATACGGCCACGCTCCTGGAAGCGCTCGACGTGCCGCGCGCCGCCTTCACCGCCCTGTTCGCCGTCGGCCGCGTCGCCGGCTGGTGCGCTCACATTTTCGAGCAAGAGGAGGGCGGCCGCATCATCCGCCCACAGTCGAACTACGTCGGACCGCGGCCCCAGTAACGGCTATCTCGATCGCCACATCCGGCGGAAGATACCGTCACGGCGAAAGACATCGTGACGGACGACAGCTGCGAGATGAAGGGTGAGGACACCCATAAGCGTCCAGGCCAGCCACTCATGGATTATGCGAAAAACCTCGACCAGGTCGGGGTCGCGCGGCACGGGGTTCGGCAACGGTATAAGGCCGAACCAGAAGATCTCGACTCCACCGGCCGAGCTCATGAGCCAACCGCTGACCGGCTGGGCCAGCAGCAGAAAGAGCAGGGCGCCATGGGAGAGGGGCGCCAGCCGGCGTTCCCACGACGTGACGGTGTCGGGCAGCGGTGGTGGCGGCGCATACCAGCGCCAGGCGATCCGCGCCAAGGTGAGCAGCAGCACCGTAAGCCCGATCCATTTGTGCCAAGCAAAGGCCTGGAGCTTGGTAAGGTTGATCGGTAGATCGACCATCCAAAATCCGAGCGCGAGAAGACCGAACACTGCGATCGCCGTGATCCAATGCAGGGCCTTGGCGACCGGGCGGTAGCCTACGGCCGGCACTGGCCCGCGTCCCTCAGTGCCAGGCGTCAGTGCGGATCGAGATGTCGACCGTGTCGCCCACGACATCGAGGAACTTCGTCATCCCGAATTCCGACCGCTTGATCTGACCCTGACCGCGAAAGCGCGCGCAACGCTCGCCCGGCGGTGCGTCAGGCTTGCGATCGAGCACCGAAACATCGAGCTGCATAGGCCTGGTGATGCCGCGCAGCGTGATATCGCCGGTGACCTTGAGCTTGTCCTCCCCCACGCGCTCGATACTCTTGGAGTGGAAAGTCATCTCCGGGAACTTGTCGACGTTGAAGAAGTCGACGTCCTTCAACATGTCGGTCTGTTGCTTGTCGAGCATCTGGATGCTTCTGGTGTTCACCTTCACATCGACACGGCTCTTCGGGACATCGGCGTCGTCGACATTGACCATGCCATGCCAATCGTTGAACGAGCCGGTGGTGCGGAAGAGCTTGGAATCGCCAATCGAGAAGTCGATCGTGCCGCGTCCGGCGCCGATCTTGAGCTGATCAAGCGCCCAGGAGGACCGCAATGGTGCAATCACTGCGCCAGCGGCTCCCAGCAGGAGCATACGTCGAGAAGGTCCGATCGATGAGCGTAGCATCTCTGAAACAATAGCATGCACTCCCGGCTTCACGGATAATCACGTCATGGCGATCCATGCCTTGTTTCCGACACTCATCTATCGTGCTCGGCTCGCTTCAGTGAGCGCACAGCGTTTCGATCAGGATCTGGCCGACGAATGCCAGGCCTTGGCCGCATCCGATGCGGCCGGTCGTCGCTGGTCGGTGAAGAATTATCCCGGTGGCTACACATCCTATGGCTCGCTCGACCGGCTGCATCTGATCTCGCCCTTGTTCGACAGATTGCGGCGTCAGATCGATCGGCATGTGGCTCGTTTTACCCGCTCGCTGCGCTATGACCTCGCCAGCCGCACGGTGGTGATGACCGACTGCTGGCTGAACGTCATGCCGGCAGGCGTTGCCCATTCGCTGCACCTGCATCCCACCTCGTTCATCAGTGGGACTTATTATGTCGCGGTTCCCAGGGGCGCCGGAGCACTGAAATTCGAGGATCCGCGTTTGTCTCGCCTGATGGCGGCCCCGCCGCGGCGCGCCGACGCGCCGCGTGCCATGCGCCCCTTCGTCAGCCTTGCGGCACGACCTGGCGATCTCGTGCTGTTCGAAAGCTGGCTGCGCCACGAAGTGCCGCCGGCACGCTATGTCGGCGAGCGTGTCTCGATCAGCTTCAACTACGCCTGGGTGGGGACGCGAGCGAAGGTCGGTGCTAAGAAGCGTTGAATGCGTAGCCTCGTTGCAAGTCTTTCGTTCCTCGCAGCTCTAGTCGGTGCGGCCGTTGCAAAGGCGGACTGCCCGATGGATCTGGGTCACGGAACGGGTTGGGTGGTGTTCTCCGAGCGCTACATGATCGCGTTCCGCCCGGACCCGCTGCCTATCGAAGTGGGCGAGCCGGTTTCCCTCATCATGAACGTCTGCACCAAGTCGGGTGAGGTGGCTGAACTCGTGAAGGTCGGCGCCGAGCGCGTTGATGCGAAAATGCCACCCCAAGTTCTCAAAGTGAGCGGCGGCGCCGACGGCCGTTACCGCGTCGATGGCCTGTCTTTCCTGGCGCCCGGCCGATGGGAGATCGAGTTCAGCGTGCGCTCAGCGGAAGGCAGCGAAGAGCTGACGCACGAGATCATCGTCAAATGACTACCTGAGGCGGGCCAGCGCGCTTTCGAGGATCCAGGCCGCCGCCGCCGCATCCACCCGTTCGGCGCGCTTGGCGCGGCTCATGTCGTAGTCATCGATCATGCCGCGCGTCACGGCGGCCGTGCTCAGCCGTTCGTCCTGCAGTACGATCGGCAGCGTAGCGAGGTTGGTTGGACCATGGGCCGCGATATTGGCTGCAAACTGGCGCACCGACTGGCAACGCGGCCCCTCGCTGCCGTCCATGTTGAGCGGCAGGCCGAGCACCAGCGCCTTCGCCTCGTACTTTCGGGCGAGATCGGCGAGGTTCGCCAGGTCAACAGTAAGCTTGGCGCGCTTCACGACCAGCAGCGGCGTCGCAAGCGTGCGCAGCACGTCGGAGGTGGCGACACCGATCGTCTTGGTGCCGACGTCGAGCGCCATCAAACGACCGTCGCGCACCAGCGCCGCTTTGAGCTCTGGAAAATCCACGATGGGCATCGCGCCTTATAAGTCGGACGCGGCGCCGGGTCGACAAGGCCGCCGCTTTCAGTAAGTTGGAGGGGTGACCGCTGTTCTCTACGCTCTCCTCGGGCTCGCGATGGTGCTGATGATCGTCAGCCTCCTCGTGCCAGTCGCCGAGCGTCTGCGCCTGCCGCATACGGTGCTGCTTGCCGTCTCCGGCCTCGGACTGGGGCTGGTCAGCGAGTGGATCACCGCCCGTGGCCAATCCGCCGGTGTGCTCGCGGATGCCTTCAAGGGGTTCGCGGGGCTTCAGGGCGGCACCGACCTGCTGTTGCCGTTGTTCCTCCCGCCGCTTCTGTTCACCGCCGGTCTCACGATCGAAGTGCGGCGTCTGATCGACGAGATGTCGGCCGTGCTGCTGCTGGCGATCGTAGCGGTGCTCGTCTGCATCGGTGGCGTGGCGGGCGTCGTGCATCTCGTCACCGGATACGAGATCCTGGTCTGTCTGCTGGTCGGCGTGATCGTCTCGACGACCGATCCGGCGGCGGTGATCGGCATCTTCCGCGATGTCGGCGCCCCCAAGCGTCTCTCCATCCTGGCCGAAGGCGAGTCCCTTCTAAACGATGCGGTCGCCATCGCGTCGTTTGGCTTCGTGATGCAGCTCCTCGTCGCCCAGGTCTCCCCCGAGGTCGGGGCGGGCGCGGCCGCCGAAGCGGCTGCGCCCGTGTTGCACGTGCTGCGCGACTTCTTCGGCGGCATCGTGTTCGGCTTCGCCGTCGCCCGGGTCGTGATGCTGATCCTGCCGCGGCTCGGCGATTCCGATGTGGCGATCGCCTCGGTGACGGTAAGCCTCGCCTATTTGAGCTACGTCGTTGCCGATCACTATCTCGCCATCTCCGGCGTTGTTTCCGTTGTGGTCGCCGCACTGACCGTGGCGGCCTATGGGCCGACCAATCTTCATCCCCGGCAGTGGGCGGCACTCAAGCAGCTCTGGCAGCAGCTCGACTTCTGGAGCAATTGCTTGATCTTCGTGCTCGCCTCCATGGTGGCGGCGCAATTCCTGCCGCATATCACCTGGCTCTACATCTGGGGGCTGGTGGCGGTGGTGGTCGGGGCGATGCTGGCCCGCGCGCTGGTCGTGTTCGGCATGCTGCCGCTCCTGGAAACCACGCGACTCGTCGAGCCTGTCGACCAGCGATACAAGACGATCCTGGTGTGGGGCGGCCTGCGCGGCGCTGTCACCATCGTGCTGGCGATGGTGGTTGCCGGCGACACGCGCCTCCCGGATGCCGTCCGCGAGTTCACGGCGGAGCTCGCGACGTTGTTCGTGCTTTTCACCTTGTTGGTGAACGCCACCACGCTCGGCCTGGTGATGCGGGCGCTGGGATTGAACAAGCTGAGCCCGGTCGAGGTGGCGCTGCGCGATCGTGTGCTGGCCCTGTCGCGGGTCAATGTCCAACGCCACCTGCGCCAGATCATGCGCGATCACAACCAGCGCGTGGTCGGCCTCGATGTCGATCCTGACTCGGCAGGCGACGCGGAGATCGAAGGGCCGCCCGCCGATCTTCCGCTCGAATTGGAGGAGCGTCTCTCCGTCGGTCTTCTGACGCTCTGCACGCAGGAGAAGGAGCTCTATCTCGACCTGTTCGAGCAGCAGACCTTGTCGCGTCGCATGGTGGCGCTGCTCACCGCACGCGTCGACCGGCTGATCGACGCCGTCCGCGATCGTGGCGCGGAGGGATACCAGGAGGTCGTGCAGAGCTTCACCCAGCCTGATTTCGGGTTTCGCGGGGCGCTGTGGCTGCACCGTCAGTTTGGCTTGGGCTGGCTGCTGACCGAACGGCTGGCGGATCGCTTCGAGACCCTGTTGGTGTCGCAGGACGTGCTGGCGGAGCTGGCGGCCTTCAACTTGAACTCGGTGGCGGATCTCTTGGGCGCCGATGCCGAGGAAAAGCTGGGCGCGGTGATCAGGGATCGCGAGCAGCTCGTGGACAGGGCCTTGAGGGCCTTGTCCTTGCAATATCCGGGCTATGCCGAGTCGGTCAAGGACCGGCAACTCGAGCTGGCCGCGATCCGCTTCGAAGCGGCTGAGTATGCCCGTCGGTTGCGCGAGTCTGTCATCGGCCGCGAGGTCTACGCCGATCTGCGTCGCAAGTTGAATGCCCGTCGCAAGGGGGTCAGCCGTCGCCCGTCACTCGATCTTGGCCTCGAACTTGTCGGCATGATCGCGCGGGTGCCGCTGTTTGCCTCGCTCGATTCGACAGCGGTGCGCGAGGTCGGCCGGCGTTTGCGGGCGCGGCTTGCGTTGCCTGGCGAGAAGATCGTCGCTGTCGGCGGACGGCCGGATGCGATGTATTTCATCGCTGCCGGTGAGGTGGCGGTTCATGTCGGCAGCATGATGGTGCCGCTGAAGGAGGGAGACTTCTTCGGCGAGATGGGCCTTCTCGACGCCAGGCCGCGTGTTGCCGATGTCGTGGCGGTCGGCTACTGCCAGCTGCTCGCGCTTTCGCGCAAGGACTTCGACGAGCTCTTGAGGCGGCGGCCGGGCATGCGGGCCGAGATCGAAGCAGTCGCCGCGCGGCGCATCGCCGAAAACGTGGCTGCCGGTTAGAGTGGGTAGATATGGACGTAACTGAACCTGTCGTCGTTGTGACCGAAGCGCCCGATGCCGAGTCCGTTGCGGCCATCGCGGAGGGGCTGCGCGCGTACAATCTTAAGGTGTCCGGGGTCAACGATCGCCGGCCGCTGGCTGTTATCGTCAGGGATCCCGCCACGGGACGGCCGATCGGCGGGATCAATGGGCGCACGGCGCGGGGGCTGCTCGTTATCGAAATCTTCTATCTGCCGAAGTCGTTGCGCGGCGGCGGGCTGGGCGCCCGAGTGCTGGCTATGGCGGAGGAGGAAGGCCGGCGCCGCGGCTGCAAGCAGGCCGTCCTCGACACCATGAACTTCCAGGCGCCGGAGTTCTACAAGCGCCAGGGCTGGCGCGTCCTGGGTCAAATTCCCTGCGAGCCACCCGGAACTGTCCGCTACATCATGACGAAGGCGCTGTAGAGATGGCCTGGCGGGCTACAGGTACTTCTCGGCTTCGTGACGCGCCACGCGCTTGAGCGTGGTGCCATGATCGTCGAGGAAGCGCCGCACGCGACGCGGGTCGCGCTTGGAAAGCTCGCGCAGCCACCAGCCGATCGCTTTCTGGATGAACCATTGCGGATCGTCGGTGAGCTGGGCCGCCCAGCCCAGCATCCGCTCCGGATCGCGACCGTCCTTCGTCCACGGCAGGGTGAAGACGAGCGACGCCCGGCGGGTCCACAAGTGCGGGCTTCGAACCCACTGTTCCGCGACGTCGAGACGGCGCGGGTCGGCCAGCAGGCAGCGCGATCCGACGGAGGCGATACTGTCCGCCACGGCCCAGCCGTCAAGATCGGCCATGCGAGCCTGCACGAACCGCCATGGCCGCTCCGTCGGCGGCACGGAAGCGCGCGCCAGGAGGCGGGCGGCCACGATCTTCAGATCCCACACCGGCTCGCGCCAGAGCTGCACGGCGAGGCTCAGGCAATCCGTCGGCGGCAGGTCCTTGGCGATTTCGCGGATGGCGACGTCCATCTGCGGCAAGGCAACGCCCCAATGCCGCCAAGTCGACTTTTGATAGGTTTTTTCCTGTGCCGCCCGCGCTGGCGTCCTCAGCGTGCGCAGGCGGCGGGTGAGACGGCCGTAGGCATCATTGGTATTGCTCACCCCGGCAGTATAACGCGCCTTCAGCAGGTTGCTCCTGTACGGCAAAACCGCTACCAACCGCGCCATTCAAGCGTTTGGAGCAGAGGATGTCGCTCGACAAGGACACGGTGGCGCGCATTGCGCGGCTCGCCCGTCTCAAAGTGCCGGAGGAAGAGCTCGCCCCGTTGGCGGCAGAGCTGTCGGGGATTCTTGCCTGGATCGAGCAACTGAACGAAGTCGACACCAAGGACGTCGAGCCACTGGCCAGCGTGTCCGATGTGACGCTGCCCCAGCGCGCCGACAAGGTGACCGATGGCGGGATCGCTGAGAAGGTCCTGGCGAACGCGCCGGGCGGCGCCGTCTATATCGATTCGACGGACAAGAACGCCGGCGGCTTCTTCACGGTGCCCAAGGTGGTGGAGTAGGCGATGGCATCTCTTGCCGATCTCACGATCGCCGAACTTTCGAAGACGATGGCCAAGAAAGACGCCAGCGCCGTCGAGGTCGCCGAGGCGCATCTCAAGAAACTCGACCGGCACCGCGCGCTCAATGCCTTCATCACCGAGACCCCTGACAAGGCGCGCGAGATGGCGAAGGCGTCGGACGCGCGCCGCGCTAGGGGCGAGGCCGGGCTGCTCGAAGGCGTGCCGGTCGCCATAAAAGATCTCTTCTGCACCGAAGGTGTGCAGACGACTGCCGGCTCGCACATCCTCGAAGGTTTCGTGCCGCCCTACGAGAGCACCGTCACCACCAACCTCTGGAAGGCGGGCGCGGTCATGGTTGGCAAGACCAACCTCGACGAATTCGCCATGGGTTCATCCAACATGACGAGCCATTTCGGCGGCGTAGAGAATCCTTGGAAACGGCGTGGCGATAACCGCAAGCTAGTGCCGGGCGGTTCGTCGGGCGGTTCGGCGGCGGCGGTCGCGGCCTACATGGTGCCGGGCAGCACTGGCACCGACACCGGCGGTTCGATCCGCCAGCCGGCGTCGTTCTGCGGCATCGTCGGCCTGAAGCCGACCTACGGCCGTTGCTCGCGCTGGGGCGTCGTCGCCTTCTCAAGCTCGCTCGATCAGCCGGGCCCGTTTGCACGCACCGTCGAGGATGCGGCTTTGCTCCTGCAGGCGATGTCGGGCCACGATCCCAAGGACTCGACCTCGGCGCCGCTTGCCGTGCCTGACTTCGCGGTGGCCGCGAGCAACCCGAACGTGAAGGGACTCAAGGTCGGCATTCCGAAGGAATACCGTGTCGAGGGCACTTCGGCCGAGATCATGGCGCTGTGGGACAAGGGCGTGGAGATGATGAAGGCGGCCGGCGCCGAGCCGGTCGAAGTCTCGCTGCCGCACACCAAGTACGCGCTGCCGGCCTACTACATCGTGGCACCTGCCGAGTGCTCATCCAATCTCGCGCGCTACGACGGCGTGCGCTACGGACTGCGCGTGCCGGGCAAGGATCTGATCGAGATGTATCAGAACACGCGCGGAGCGGGTTTCGGCAAGGAAGTGCGCCGGCGAGTCATGATCGGCACTTACGTTCTCTCGGCCGGCTACTACGACGCCTACTACAAGAAGGCTCAGCAGATTCGGCAGCTGATTGCTCGCGACTTCAAGCAGGCCTTCGAGAAGTGCGACGTGCTGCTGACGCCGACGGCGCCGACGGCAGCCTTCGCCGCTGGCGACAAGATGGACGATCCGGTGACCATGTATCTCAACGACATGTTCACTATCCCGGCCTCGATGGCGGGGCTGCCCGGCATCTCCGTCCCGGTCGGCCTCGACAAGGACGGCCTGCCGCTCGGCCTACAGTTCATCGGTCGCTCGTTCGACGAGGAGACGGTGCTGCGTGCGGCGGCCGCGCTGGAGAAGGCGGCAGCCTTCACCGCCCGGCCGGCGGGTTATTGATCGGCTGACCCGCGGCGCAAAGCGGGCAGTGCGTCGACTCCCAGAGATCGTTGGGCAGCGCGGCGACGCGCTCGACGGGCAGGTCTCTCTCTGAGAAGAAGGGCAGCGCCGCGGTTCCCGATAAAAGCAGGGAACCGATCGCGACAGGACGCGCGCCACAGGACAAGAGTTCCGCATGGGTCGCTCGAGTCGCCGAGCCGGCATTGATGGCGTCATCGACGATCGCGATGCGCTTGCTGGCGAGCCCGTGCCGAAACGCCTCCGGGATTCGATAGCGAACAACGTTTGCGTCGATCGTGCGTTCGGTGAAGGCGAATGCCGTGCCGATTTCCGCGGCGACCATCTGAGCGACTAGCGCACCGCCCACGAGCGGTCCGACAACGGCTTCGATGCGGTAAGGGGATAGTCGACGCGCCAGTTCCTGGGTAAACGGCAGGAGTAGACGCGGCTGCAGGAACAGAGAATCAAGATCGAGCCAGAGGTTGCCATGGTGGCCGGACTCGAACTGAAAATGACCGCGCTGGACGCGCAGGAGATCGAGAAGCGCTGCTTCCATGCTGGACCAAACCCTGAGATGCTGCGTGCATGTCGCTCGAATTATACGCCGCTTACCTGATTGCCTGCGTGGTCGTTGTGTTCGTTCCCGGGCCGACCGTGACGCTTGTCATCGCCAACAGCCTGAAGCACGGCACGCGCGCCGGGCTCTTGAACGTCGCCGGCACCCAGGTCGGTCTCGCGATCATGATCGGCGTGGTTGGCATTGGCCTCACGTCATTAATCGAGGCGATGGGCCATTGGTTCGACTGGCTGCGACTCGCGGGTGCCGCGTATCTCGTATGGATGGGCTGGAAGATGATCCGGTCGAGTGGCGACATCGGCGAAGGTGCCGTGGTGAAGCCGCCACGTGGCGGGTTCGTCATGCAGGGCACATTGGTGGCGCTCAGCAATCCCAAGACATTGATCTTTTTCGGCGCCTTCTTCCCGCAATTCATCGATCCGGCTCGCGACCACGGCCTGCAGATCGCGATCATGGGTGCCACGGCCATGCTTGTCGCCGCGGTTTCCGACAGCTTCTATGCCATCGCCTCCGGTCGCGCCGGCCGTGCTCTTTCAGCGAAGCGGGTGCGCCTGCTGTCACGCCTCAGCGGCGGCTTCCTGATCGGCGGTGGCGCCTGGCTCGCGCTGTCGCGCCGCTGACCGCTGTTACAGCCACCCTCTCTTCGCGGTGACGGGAGTCGACGGCCGTTTCGATCTGCGGCGGCATGCGCCGTCAGGTCGTTTGGGTTAAACTCCTGGAAATCCCGGAGGACGACATGGCGGGCTACGATCTGGTCATTCGCAACGGCACGGTAGCCGATGGCACGGGCACCGGGACACGCGACGCAGACATTGCGGTCAAGGACGGCAAGATCGCGGCGGTCGGCAAGGTGAGCGGGCAGGGCGCCGAGGAGATCGACGCCAAGGGCCTGCTGGTCACGCCGGGTTTTGTCGACATCCACACGCACTACGACGGCCAGGCGACGTGGGATTCGCGGCTCCAGCCCTCGAGCTGGCATGGCGTCACGACGGCGGTGATGGGCAACTGCGGCGTGGGCTTTGCGCCGGTGAAGGTGGCGGATCGCCAGCGCCTGATCGAGTTGATGGAAGGCGTCGAGGACATTCCGGGCGCCGCGCTCGATGAGGGCCTGAACTGGTCGTGGGAATCGTTCGGCCAGTATCTCGATGCGCTCGACGCGCGGCCGCGCGACATGGATCTCGGAGCCCAGCTCCCGCACGGCGCTTTGCGCGTGTTCGTGATGGGCGAGCGGGCGGCCAAGCTCGAGGAGGCGACACCGGATGAGGTCGCCGAGATGCGTGCTCTCACGACCGAGGCGATGCGCGCCGGCGCTCTGGGCTTTTCGACCTCGCGCACGCTCAATCATCGCACGGTGAAGGGCGACCCGACGCCGTCGCTGCGCGCCTCCGAATCAGAGCTTTTGGGCATCGCGCTCGGCATGAAGGATGCAGGGAAGGGCGTGATCGAGTTCATCTCCGATTTCAACACGCCCGATCCCGAGAGCGAGTTCGCGATGCTCGATCGCCTGCTCTCGGCGAGCGGCCGGCCGTTCTCGGTGTCGCTGGCGCAGCGCCACTCCAGGCCCGAAGGCTGGCGGCGTCTGCTGGGGCTGGTCGAAGGGTTGGCGGCCAAAGGCCATTCGGCCAAAGCGCAGGTGGCGCCGCGGCCGATCGGCGTGCTGCAGGGCCTGCAGGCGAGCCGCATCCCGTTCTCGATGTGCCGGTCCTACAAGGCGATTGCACACAAGACGGTCGCCGAGCGACTCGCGATCATGCGCGACCCGGCCTTCCGCGCGAAGCTCCTGGAGGAATCGCACGAGCCGCTGCGTTCCGATATGGCGGCGCGCCTTGTCGACTACGACCGCATGTTCCCGTTGGGCGATCCACCGGACTACGAGCCGCCGCAGGAAAGCTCGCTCGGTGCCCGCGCCCGCCGCGAGGGCCGCGATCCGCGCGAGGTCGTCTACGACTATCTGGTCGAAGGCGAGGGCAAGAACTTCATCTTCGCACCGTTCGCCAACTACGCTGCCTACAATCTCGACTGCTGCAGCGAGATGATGCAAAGCCCGCACACGTTGATCGGGCTGGGCGACGGCGGCGCGCATGTCGGGCTGATCTCCGATGGCTCCTATCCAACCTACCTGCTGTCCCATTGGGCGCGTGACCGCAAGACAGGTCGGCTCGACCTCTCCTGGCTCGTGAAGCGCCATACGCTCGACAACGCTCGCGCCGTCGGCCTCAACGATCGCGGCCGGATCGCGGAAGGCTACAAGGCCGACCTGAACGTTATCGACTTCGACAAATTGCGGGTCGAAGCGCCTGTCATGAAGTGGGACCTGCCGGCGGGCGGCAAGCGTCTGCTGCAACGGGCGAATGGGTATCGCGCCACGATCGTGTCCGGCAGCGTCACCTATCGTGACGGCGAGCCGACGGGTGCGCTTCCCGGCAAGCTGGTGCGCGGGCCGCAGCGCGCGGCGTGACGGCCGGCCGGCCGCCGCTTATCCGTCGGCCGGCTTGGCAGCTGCCGCATGCCCCTCGAACTGCGGCAGGTCATCGGTGATGTTGAACCACGGTGCCTTGGAGCCGACAAAGATGTGTTTTGTCGGCCGGATGGTCGGATCGTCGACCAGGGTTCCCATGGCGACGTGAACGAAAGCGCCGTCACGCACGACCGAGTAGAGTAGCGAACCGCACAGTCGGCAGTGCGTGTTGTTGCCATCCGCTTCGCCGAAGATCTGGAGCTTGTCCTGGCCTTCGGTGACGCCAAGCTTGACGCGCTCGATACCGGCGAATGGTTTGAAGGCCGAACCGGTCGTGCGCCGACAATCCGAGCAGTGGCAGTTCATGGCATAGAGGAATTCGTCCGCCACGGTGTAGCAAACGGCGCCGCAGTAGCACTTTCCGCGGAGCGCGCGGCCGCTTGTTGCCTCCAGCTTCGCCACGGGCTCTCTCCATCGGAGCAAGGAGTGGCTAGTGTAGCTTGACGGGCAACGATTCCAATCCGCGCAAAGTGAAAGTCGGGCGACGCGTCGGGGTGCCGGCAAGCTCGATCGTGTCGAAGCGGTCGAGCAGAGTCCTGAAGGCAACGTCGCCTTCCATGCGTGCCAATGCCGCGCCGAGGCAATGGTGGATGCCGCCGCCGAAGGCGACATGCTTGCGAGCATCGCGCGTGACATCGAGGCGATGAGGATCGGCAAAAGCGGCAGGATCGCGGTTGGCCGCGCCCAGCACCAGCATGATCTCGTCACCAGCCTTTACCGGACAGCCGACGACACTCATATCCTCGACCACCACGCGCTGTGAGATCTGAACCGGACCGTCGAAACGCAGCATCTCGTCGACCGCCGGGCCTGCTAGCTCCGGCGAGCGGCGCAGGAGGGCCAGTTGTTCCGGCGCGCGCAATAGGGCCAGCGTGCCGTTGCCGATCAGGTTCACCGTCGTTTCGTGGCCCGCGACCAGCAGGAGCTGGGCAAGCGCCACGATCTGGCGTGGCGAGATGCGATCGCCGTCGGCCTCTACGGCGGCCAGCGCCGATAGAAGGTCGTCACCCGGATTTTTTCGCCGCGCGGCGAGCAGGTCGCCAAGGTAGGTCTGCAGCCCTTGGCGCGCCTCGATGATGGCCGCTTCGATCTCCGGGCTGCGCAGGATGGTCGGATCGACCGAGCGCGCGATGCCGCGTGACCAAGCCGTGAAGGTCGCCTCGTCTTCGGGGGGCACACCCAGGAGGGCGCAGATGACCCGAACCGGCAGGGGATAGGCGAAGGCCTTGATCAAATCGACGGCACCGGATTGCTGCGCCATCTCGTCGACAAGCTCGGTGGCGATCGCCTGCGTCGTCGCGCGCAGGTCCTGGATGCGTCGTGGCGTGAAGGCACGGGCCACGAGGCCGCGTAGCCGCGTGTGCTCCGGCGGATCCATGAACAGGAGGCTTCGGGTGCGGTTGGGGTCTTCTTCCGTCCGCCCGGCTTCGGTGGCAGCGTGGTCTTCGTTGGTCGAGAGCCTGGGATGGCGCAGCAGGGCCGTCACATCGGCATGACCGAGTGCGAACCAGATCGTGTCGGCTACACGCAGGAGCGGCGAGGGGCCGCGGAAGCGTTCGTAATAGGGATAGGGATCTTCGCGGAAGGCCGGTGACATGGCCTCGAGGAAGAAACGGTCAACCAGGCTTGGAGCGATCGCCGCATCGGACATGGCACCCTCATGCAATTCGATACAATTATGTATCGAGTTGTAATGTGCTAAAGAACCGGCCATGTCAAGGGTGCGCACGCGTCCGACGCGGGACGATACGAAGGAGAAGCTGTTCGAAGCGGCGGCCGAGGTGTTCGAGGAACGCGGCATTGGCGCCGCCAGCATCGAGACGATCGCCGCCGCCGCCGGCTTCACGCGCGGCGCTTTCTATTCCAACTTCAACAGCAAGGACGATCTGATCGTCGCCATGCTGGAAGATCACGTCGAGCGCTCGATCGCCTATCATCGCGAGCTCCTCGAGCGCCACCGCACGCCGGACGACTACGTCGCGGCGCTGCGCGCCACGGAGCGTAGCCGCCACGACCCACTGGGTCGCGCGCCGCTTCTACACATGGAGCTGATCCTCTACGTCGCGCGGGCCGAGAAGCGCCGGCCGGAACTGGCCAAGCGCCTGCGGGCGCGCCGCAAGCTCGTTGCCGACATCGTTTCCTCGACCATGCAGGCGGCAGGAAAGGTGGTAAGCGATCCCTCCTGGGCCAGCTCCATGTTGCTGGCACTGGAGGACGGCTTCCGCCTCCATCGCCTGATCGATCCTGAGTCAACGCCGGCAGACAGCTTCTTCCGCGCCGTGAATGACCTGCGCAAGCTTTCGGACTGATCGTGCTATTTGACGAGGATCGCGGCAGCCAATGCAGCGGCCGAGAAACCGGCAGTAAAGGCCGCCCATTCCTTGTGCGTCAGCCACATGACCACGACCGCGGCGATGCAACCGATGACGCTTGGCCAACTGCCCTCGAAACAGGCTGCGGCGACGAACGCCACGAACAGATTGCCCGGCGCCAGGCGGAAGAACCTCGCAACGACGCCGCTCTCGCGCATCAGGCCCGCCGCGAGAAAGCCGCCCGCCCGTAGTGCGTAGCTCACAAGGCCCAAAGCGGCGATCGCGGCAAGGATGCGCCAATCAGACATCGTCGCCTCGGGCCATGCTTGCGGCGGTTCCGATGGCGCCGCCGACCAGCATTGCCCAGCTGGGTGCGATCAACCACGACACGAGAACGGCAACGGCTGCCGAGAGACCCCATGGTAGGATCGACCGGCGGCCATGCCATTGAATAGGCAGCAAGCTCGCTACAAAAATAGCGGGCAGCAGCGCCGCGGCGACGGCGAGCGGTCCATCCATGCTCACCGGCATGCCATAGCCCAGAGCGGTTCCACCCATCCAACCAATGGCCATCGGGACGCTCGCGCCGAGAAGGTAGCCGGCGTCGGGGCCGTGGCGCTTCGCATCGGCGGTCGTCATCAGCCAGGACGCATCGGCAAGCAGGAACAAGGCGGGCAGCATGATCCGCTTCCTGAGTTTGCCGAAGAGTTGGTGGAGATGGGCGCCGATCAGCAGATATCGGGCGTTGGTCGCAATGCACGCGAGGACCATCGGGATTACCGGAGGTGCCGATGCCCACATGCCGAGGGTCACGGCCTGGGCGGTGCCGGAATAAACGACCACGCTGAAGAGCGCGGATGGGATGAATCCCAAACCGATACTGCGATAGGCTACGCCCATGACCATGCCGGCTATGCCGTTGCTGAGAATGAAGGGCAACGCTTCCAGGAAGCCGCGCCGGAACGCGGTGCGCGTGAAGCGGGGCTTAGAATCCGAGGCCATGTCGGATATAATGGTCATGGGCATTAGGTAGACCTTAATCGGGACGTCCATGTCAAGAGATCCGCAGCGAGCGGCCTCGCAATTTTTCGGCGGTCGCGCCTGTCTCGACTTCGCCAATACGGTCGACTGGCGAACCTCAGATAATCCGCAGGAACTCATCCCGGACTATGCGACCTTCCTCGCATGGAGCGTTCGCCGGGGCACGATGTCGTCGCGCGCGGCAGCAAGGCTCAAGGCTCTTGCTGACGCCGACACCGCCGCGGCCGCCACGACGATGGACTCTGTGCTGTCATTGCGCGCCGAAATCTCGAAGATCGCCGACGCGCTACGCGACCATCGCGCGGCGGATCTCACCGCCGTCAATGCGATGATTGGGCAAACGCCGCCACAGCCGTCGCTCTTGAAACGTGAACCCGCCTATCTTCACGACTTGCGTGGGGACGATCTGAAAGAACCTCTTTGGCCTTTGCTCTGGTCGTTGACCGCGGTTCTTACATCGACGGATGCGACGCGGATCGGATGCTGCCAGGCCACAGGCTGCGGTTGGTTCTATGTCGACGAAAGCCCCAATCGCACGCGCCTGTGGTGCTCGAGCGAAGTCTGCGGGAATCGTGAAAGAGTCCGCCGGGCGTACGCCGGGCGTAACAAGGGAAAGCCGCAGCGGAAGCGGGCGGCTAGTCGCCCTTGATGTCGTTGTCCTTGATCACCTTGAACCAGCGTTCCTGCTCGCTCTTCTGATAGGCGGCGAAGTCCTCCGGTGAGGTGGTCAGGATCTCCATGTTGAACTGCTCGACGAATTTCTGCGTGACATCCGGCGAGCGCACGGCCTTCGTGATCTCGGCATGCATGCGATCGACGATCGGGCGTGGCGTACCCGCAGGCGCATAGACGCCCCACCAGGCATAGGAGGGGAAGGCCTTGATGCCCTGCTCGGCGAGCGTCGGCGTGTCGGGCAGCGCTGGGGTGCGTGCCTCGCCCGTGACGGCGATCGCCCGCACCTTGTTGGCGCGTATGTGCGGGCTGAACGAGGCAAGACTGCCAATCCCGATATCGGTGACGCCCGCCAGGATATCCTGGTTGAGCGGCCCGCCGCCTTTGTAGGGGATCAGATTGAGGTCGACGTCGTTCTCTTTCTTGACGAGCGTCATGAGGACCAGCGCCTGGCTCGCCCCGAGAACTCCCATGTTGACCTTGCCCGGCCGCTTCTTCGCGTCCGCTACCGCTTCGGCGAAGGTCTTATAGGGGCGGTCGGGGTGTGCGCAGATCACCTGCGGCGTGCGTCCGATTTCCATGACGTTCATGAGCTCGGAGTCTTTGTAGGGCAGGCTTGGCGCAAAAGCCGGATTGAGGATGTGGCTGTCGAAAGTGATCATCCAGGTCTGCCCGTCAGGTGCCGATTTGGCCGCCACCGCCGAGCCGACGGCGCCGGTGCCTCCTGGCTTGTTGTCGATGATAACGTTCCAGCCCGCGGCTTCGATCAGCTTGTTCTGGATGATGCGCGCGACTGGATCGGTCGAGCCTCCCGGCGGAAAGGGGACGATGATGCGGAGCTGCCCTTTGGGCCAGTCGCCCTGGGCGCGCGCAGTCGTCGATGCGCTAAACGTCGCCGCCAGGCCGCCCGCAAGAATCGAGCGACGATGAACTAAGGTCATAAACGCCTCCCTGCCTATGTCTTGTTGACGGCACCATATCATTCTCGGTCGGAAACCGAGAAAGGATTGCCATCGGGATCCTTGCCTTCGCAACGCGCCAGGCCGCGCCCCACTATCAATTTGGACATTTTCGCTCCCCTGCCGATCAGTTCCTTGCGAGCGGCGTCGATGTCGGGCGCCCAGAAGCCGATCTTGGGCGGCCTCCGTCCGACAGATGAGGTGCCGTTATGGAGTGCGATGACGCAGCCGTTGGCATCGAATTCCTTCCAGCCTTTCTCATCCTTGGCGAGCCTGAGGCCCAGCACATCGCGATAGAAGGCGGTCATGCGTGGCATGTTCTTGGTGAAAAGTACGACTCGCCGCATCGAAAGCGTCATGTTCGACCCCCCTATGAAAGGGAGCAGGGCACGGATCGATTTTTTTGCCAAGCCCCGCGCGGCTCGCTATTGAACGGGCATCATGCGCACTGTTTTCGCCGCTCTGGCCCTGCTCTTTGCGTTCCTTCAACCCGCATGGGCGGATCGGCTCGATGCCACGCCGCGCATCGCGGTGATGTCCGCTTACGAGCCGGAATGGAAGGCGTTGAAGGCCAGTCTCGGCGAGCCGATGAGCTACGATGTCAATGGCGTGGAGTTCGTCACGGGAACGCTCTCTGACCGCAAGGTTGTGCTGTTCCTGAGCGGCATCAGCATGGTGAACGCCACCATGAACGTCCAGCTCGCGCTCGATCGCTTCGATATTACAGGCATTGTCGTCAGTGGCATTGCCGGGGGAGTGGACCCGAGCCTGCGCATCGGCGATGTCACAGTGGCGGAGCGCTGGGGGCAGTACCTAGAGGCTGTGTTCGCGCGCGAGACCGACGGCAAGTTCCAGCCGCCGCCGTGGGAAAAGACACCCTATCCCAACTTCGGCATGATCTTCCCGACCGACGTCTGGGTGAGCCGCACCGGGAAGAAGCCCGAGCAGCGCTTCTGGTTCGAGGTCGATCCCGGAATGTTGGCGGCTGCCGGCAAAATCGGCGCCATGGACCTCAAACGCTGCACGGCTACAAAGGCCTGCCTTGACCATACGCCGCATCTGGTTGTCGGGGGTAACGGCGTATCCGGCCAGGCCTTCGTCGATAATGCCAAGTTCCGGGAGTATGTGTCCGAAACCTTCAAGGCGCATGTCTTGGACATGGAAAGTGCGGCGGTCGCGATGGTCGCCTATGCCAACGGCGTGCCGTTCATCGCTTTTCGCAGTCTTTCGGACCTCGCGGGCGGCGGCGAGGGCGCCAATGAGCTGCGCACCTTCTTCCAGCTGGCGTCGGACAATTCGGCCGCCGTCGTGCGGCAATTTCTGACCTTGTGGGCGCCGCCCAGGTAACATCCAGTCCCGCCGTCGATTTTTTTGCCAAGCCCGGTCCGGCGGGCTATCTAGCGCGGCATGTCGCTCATCAAAGGTGAAACCGGCGATTGGGAGATCGTGCTGGGATTGGAAGTCCATGCCCAGGTGATTTCCGACGCCAAGCTCTTCTCCGGCGCGCCGACGGCGTTCGGCGCCGATCCCAACACGCAGGTGTCTCTGATCGACGCCGCCATGCCCGGCATGCTGCCTGTGATCAACGCGCATTGCGTGAAGCAGGCGGTGCGGACCGGCCTCGGACTCAACGCCAAGATCAACCTGCGTTCGGTGTTCGATCGCAAGAACTACTTCTTTCCCGACCTGCCGGCCGGCTACCAGATCTCGCAGTATAAGGACCCGATCGTCGGCGAAGGCGAGGTCGAGATCGACCTCGAGGACGGCACGACCCGCAAGATCGGCATCGAGCGCCTGCATCTGGAGCAGGACGCCGGCAAGAGCCTGCATGATCAGCATGCGACGCAGACCTATGTAGACCTCAACCGCTCGGGCGTGGCGTTGATGGAGATCGTGAGCAGGCCCGACATGCGCTCGGCCGAGGAGGCGGCGGCCTATCTCACCAAGCTGCGTTCGATCGTGCGCTATCTCGGCACGTGCGACGGCAACATGGACGAGGGCTCCATGCGCTGCGACGTCAATGTGTCGGTGCGCAAGCCCGGCGGGTCGCTCGGCACGCGCTGCGAGATCAAGAACGTGAACTCGATCCGCTTCGTCAAGCAGGCGATCGAGTTCGAGTCACGCCGCCAGGTCGAGGTGATCGAGGGTGGCGGCAAGATCGTGCAGGAGACCCGTCGGTTCGATGCAGGCCGTGGCGAGACTCGGTCGATGCGCTCCAAGGAGGATGCGCACGATTATCGTTATTTCCCCGATCCCGACCTGCTTCCGCTGATCCTGAAGCCGGAGTTCGTCGAGAGCATCAAGGCGAACCTGCCGGAGCTGCCCGATGCCAAGAAGGCTCGCTTCGTCACGGAGTACGGGCTTACGCCCTACGACGCGGGCGTGCTGGTGGCGGAAAGGGAAACAGCTGAATTCTTCGAGACCGTGGCCAAGGGGCGCGATGCCAAGGAAGCCGTGAAGCTGGTCACAGGCGATTTCTTCGCCATGCTGAACCGGCGCGGCGTCGGCATTACACAGTCGCCGATCAGCGCCTTGCATCTCGGCAAGCTCCTTGATCTCCAGGCCGACGGCACGATCTCCGGCCGTATCGCCAAGGATCTGTTTGTCGCCATGGAGGAGACGGGCAAGGATCCTGCGGCGCTGGTCGAGGAGCGCGGGCTGAAGCAGGTGACCGACACCGGCGCCATCGAGGCCGCTATCAAGGCGGTCATCGACGGCAATCCGGACAAGGTCGCTGCCTACAAGGCCAAGCCCACCATGTTCGGCTGGTTCGTGGGCCAGGTGATGAAGGCGACGGGTGGTAAGGCCAATCCCAAGGTCGTCAATGAGACTCTGAAGAAGTTTCTCGACGGCTGAGCCGCGGCGGTGCGGAGACCTTCTTGGCGTTTGGCTTTGACTTGCCCTTTAGCCCGTGGTGGGCGCCGGAGCGCTGTTCGGACGGCTTGTGGCTGCGCGTGAGGTTGAAAGCCGTATTGATCAGGGCGATATGGGAGAAGGCTTGCGGGAAGTTGCCCTGCAGACGCTTTTCGTGCGGTTCGTATTCTTCCGCCAGCAGGCCGAGATCGTTGCGGATCGACAGCAGCCTGTCGAAGAGTTTTGCCGCGTCGGGCTCGCGGCCGATCGAGATATAGGCATCGGCGAGCCAGAAACTGCAGGCGAGGAACGCGCCTTCGCCAGGGGGCAGCCCGTCATTCTCATCGTGCGTGTTGTAACGCAGGACGAATCCGTCGCGCAGGAGGTCCCGCTCGATGGCTTCGACAGTGCCGACGAAGCGCGGATCGTCGGCCTTGATGAAGCCTGTCTGCGCCATCAAGAGAAGGCTGGCATCGAGCAGGTTGCTCTCATAGGCGGCGCGAAAGGTTTTGCGCTTCTTGTCGAATCCCTTGTCGCAGACTTCGGCATGGATTCGGTCGCGAATCACCCGCCATTCCTCGAGCGAGCCGTCGAGGCCGTAGTTTTCCACGCTTTTGACGGCCCGGTCGAACACTACCCAGGCCATGACCTTGGAATAGACGAAATGTTGCGGCGGCCCGCGCGTTTCCCAGATGCCGCTGTCGGGCTTGTTCCAGATCTGGCCGACATGATCGACGAGCGCCCGCTGCAATGCCCAGCCTTCGCCGTTGGGTGCGAGGCCGCCTTTGCGTGCCTGCTCCGCGGCGTCCATCAATTCGCCATAGACGTCGAGCTGAAACTGTTCGTGGGCGGCGTTGCCTACCCGGACGGGGCGGGAACTGGCGTAGCCTGGCAGCCATTCGACTTCCCATTCGGTCAGGCGCCGTTCGCCGCTCAACCCATACATGATCTGCATCTCGTCGGGCGAGCCGGCGACCGCGCGTTGCAGCCAGTCGCGCCAGGCAGCGGCCTCGTCGTAGATGCCGGCATTCATCATGGCGAGCAGCGTTAGCGTCGTATCGCGCAACCAGCACAGCCGATAGTCCCAGTTGCGCTCGCTGCCGAACTGCTCGGGAAGTGATGTCGTCGGCGCCGCGACGATGCCGCCGGTCGGCAGATAGGTGAGACCCTTTAGCGTGATAAGTGACCGCTTGATCGCCTCGCTATGGGGGCCGTCGGCCTTGGTGCGTGCCGTCCAGTCGCGCCAGAACTTCTCGCAATGCCTCAGGGCATAGTGTGCATCGACCGGCGGCGGTGTCTGTAGATGCGAGGGGCCGTAGTTCAGGACGAACGGCATTGCTTGGCCCTTGCCCAGGACGAAGCGTGCCACGGTTTTGAAATCCTTGTTTTCGAACGGGGCAGACGTGTGCAGGACAATCATGTCCGGGCCGGCAATGGCGTGCAGCATTCCTTCCTCTGGGCGGGTGACCCAGGGAGTGGTGGCGCCGTAGCCGAAACGGATCACCAACTCCATCTCGACAATGATCTCACCCTCTTCGCAGGTAACGATGCGAATCAGATCGGACGTGCTGTCGCCCGGAAGCATGAAATCGGTCAGGACCA
This sequence comes from Alphaproteobacteria bacterium, assembly GCA_017308235.1. GTDB lineage: Bacteria > Pseudomonadota > Alphaproteobacteria > Reyranellales > Reyranellaceae > Reyranella. The sequence goes on from JAFKFL010000008.1 coordinate 434,679, forward strand.
TGCGACCGGTTTCGGTTTCGAACTCAGTCTCCAGGATCAGCGTATCGGGCCGATAGTGTCGGCGTGTCGATTTGATCGGCTGACCGGGCGAGATCCGCCAGTAGCCATGCTCGGGTCCGCCCAGAAGCGCGGCGAAGCAGGCATCGGAGTCGAAGCGCGGCCAGCACAGCCAGTCGATCGATCCATTTTTTCCGATCAGCGCCGCCGTCTGGCAGTCGCCGATCATGCCGTAATTCTCGATAGGTTCGCTCATGCGATCATCAGCGTCCGTTGGTAATCGGATTCCCAGTATCGCGATCCTTTGCAGATCGGGCAACGGCCTGACGTCTTCGGTTCTTCTCGAAGCCTGTGCTAGGCTGACGTGATGACAGCCAAGCTTTACGCGATGACGTGCGGCCGCCTGGTTGGGCGGCTTAAGGACATGATCGAAGGCGAGGATGGCTCGGTGGCGCTGCCGATCCCGGCTTTCCTCATCGAACATGCCAAGGGGCGCGCCCTGTTCGACACCGGAATGCATCCACAATGCCGAACCGACGCCGCCTCACGCCTGGGCGGGCAGGTGGCGAGGATTTTCGGTTTCGAGCACTACGGCGCGGAGGACGATATCGCTTCGCGCCTGCAATCGATCGACCGCAATCCCGGTAAGGTCGATTACATCGTGAATTCCCACCTGCATTTCGACCATGCCGGCGGCAATGAGCTGGTGCCTAACGCGACAATGGTCGTGCAGAAACGCGAATGGCAGGCGGCGAACGATCCGGAACTCGCGGCCAAGGTTGGCTTCTTCAAGGCCGATTTCGATCATGGTCATCCGGTGAAGCAGGTCGACGGCGAGCACGACCTGTTCGGTGACGGCAGCGTGATCTGTCTTCCTACCTATGGCCACACGCCGGGACATCAGTCGTTGAAGGTCCGTACGGAGAAGGGCGAGGTCGTGCTCACGGGCGACGCTTGTTATTTCTGCCGTACCTTGCGCGAACGGCGCCTGCCGCGGTTTGTCTTCGACCGCACGGAGATGCTGGCGTCACTCGATCGGCTCGAGACTCTTGAGAAGGGCGGCGCCAGGCTTGTCTTCGGTCACGACCCCGATTTCTGGAAGGACGTGCCGCAGGCACCGGCGCCGCTCTTCTGATGCGCATCTGTTTCGTTGGGGACAGCATGGTCAACGGCACCGGCGATCCGGCCTATCTCGGCTGGGTCGGCCGCGTGCTGCAGGCCGAGCGCAAACGGCGGTCCGAGCTGACCGGCTACAATCTCGGCATCCGCCGCGACCGTTCCGACCAAGTCCGCGCCCGCTGGCGCGCCGAGGTCGAGGCACGGCTGCCGGCCGAATTCGAGGGGCGGGTGGTTTTCTCCTTCGGCGCCAACGACGCGGTGCAGAATATTCCACCGCCAACGACGCTCGCCCATACCGAAGCTATCCTCATCGAGGCCAAGGCCCGTTGGCCGGTCTTCATGGTGGGCGTCACGCCGGTCGATTTGGAGGGTGCACGTGTGCGTTGCCAGGAGCTCGATCGGTCCATCGCGGCCCTTTGCGGGAAACTGGAAGCGCCCTTCGTGTCGGTGTTCGACGGGTTGATGGCAACGCCTGTCTGGCTCGACGAGGCACGCGCCGGCGATGGCGCTCATCCGGCCGTCGGCGGCTATAGTCGGATGGCGGAGATCATCCTGGCGAGCGAGGCCTGGCAGCGTTGGATCACGTCTGCGGCATGAACTCGATCATGAGCCCGATCGCCTGCTCGGGCGCGACGAGCACCCGGCCGTCCTCGGCCAGCGAGAAGCTGACATTGTTGGCGCCGAGCAGGGCCTGAAGCGGTCGCGGCCGTTCGACGGCAATGGCGACGCCGGCGACAGCGGGCAGGTCCTGCGGCGCCATTGCCTCTATTGCCTTGTATTCGAGCTGCCAGGCGGCAGCGGACCAGATCAGTAATTCGACCGCGCCGGTTTTCACCAGCGCGCAGCCGTCGAAGATTTCTTCCATCTCCGCCTTCCACGACCCCTTGAGGCTCTTGGCAAGCGCAGCGGCATCTTCGGCGACGACATGGATCGCAACGAGTCCGAGGGCGCCGTTGGGATGGACGATCCATTCGGGTTCCATGAAGGCATCCGGTGTTTCGTGTTTCACTGGAAACCAGGGTAGCGGATTGTCCTCGCCTTCGCCGACAATCACCTTCGCTTCGATCTCGAAGCCGTCGTCGTTCTCCCAGGTGTGGTCGCGCTCCTCACCATCGAGCTCCGCAACGTTCACCGCCAGGGCGGTCTTTGGTTCGCCCTCGATCAATTCGATGTAGTTCGGCACGTCTTCGCGATTGGGCTGGAAGCAGAGGCAGCGCGGCTCCGTTCCTTCCGGCGTCAGGTTGAAGCCGAGTTGCTGCAGGCGGCCTGCCAGCTCATCGGGTGCGGCGATGGTGAGGCTGAGATGATCGATGTCGCGGGCCGAGACTTTCATCGCGGCGTCATACAGGCTCCCTGACCCCGTGCTCAAGAGCAATAGGTCTGCACCCTAGCTGGCCGCCGCCTGAACCTGCGCCGCCTGAACCTGCGCCGCCTCCAGGGTCCTTTTCATGAAGGTCAGGGCGTGATCCATCATGTCGCCGATGGCTGGCGCGAGCTCGTTCGGCAGGAGATCGATCGTCCAGACCAGACGACAGCGGCCTTCGCCTTCCGGGAAGACCTGAACCGCGGCATTGTAATGGCTGGCCCGACCTTCAACGACCGAATAGACCAGCCGGCAGGTCTCGTCGTCAATGGTTACCAGCCGCTCGCGTGCGACCAGGCCGTTGAAAAACGTGACGATGCGGTCGCCATTGTCCATCCTGAGGTCGGTCAAGAAACCCGGGGCGACGCGTCGATGAACCGCCCCGAAGTCGCGCAAGGCCAACCAGACGGTCGCTGCCGGCGCGTCGAGGGCAATCTGTTTGCGTAGGGTTGCCATCGCTTGCTCCGTGATGTGTCGCACTGCAGATCGATCTAAGCGGAACGCCTGTTCCGATCTGGCGGATTTCGGACGCGGTCGCTTTTATGGGTAAAGCTTTGCACTCCCAATGTCGGATCCAGAGCGCAGCCGGGGGCAGCGGCATGGCATGATGCAGGGGGATCGCGTTAGGATTCGATAACAATAAGTGGAGGAAGCGATGAAGCGCAGATCCGTCGTCAAGGCTGCCCTGACGGGAGCTACCGTGCTGGCCGCTCCTGCCTATCTGCGGGCTCAGTCATCGAAGAAGCTAAGCATCTTGACCTGGAATATCGCGGACCAGCAGGAGCTCTTCAAACAGGAGTTTGCCGACTTCAAGGCGGCCAATCCCGGCGTGGAAATCGAATGGCTCGACAAGAAGGGGCCCGATCTGCCGGCCTTCTATCAGACGCAGATTGTTGCCGGGACACCGCCGGACATTGTCGACCTGCAGGGCGCGATCTGGGTGGACTATGCCGCCAACGGCGGTCTCGTCGATCTGACTCCTTATCTTCAAAAGGAGCCTGACGTCGCGAAGCGCTTCAACGCCGACTACCTCAAGGGCTGGGCCTACCAGGGCAAGACGTACCTCTTGCCGTTCTATGTCGCCAAGACGCTGCTCTACTACAACAAGACGATGTTCCAGGAGGCGGGACTGGCCGGTCCGCCCCAGAGCTTCGATGAGCTGCTCGGGTTTTCGGAGAAGATGGCGAAAGCCGAGAAGACGGGCTTCCTGACGCTCAATTTCGATTGGCTCTACTGGCCGCTGTTCAAGATGAACGGCATCGAGCTCCTGTCGCCTGACGGCAAGAAGGCGGCATTCAATACACCGCAGACCGCCGATGCGTTGACCAAGCTCGCCAAGGCGACGGCATCCGGTGGCGTCAACAAGATCTCCTGGACGGGTCGATGGGTCGAGCCCAACGGTGCCTTCGCGGCGGGAACGGTTGGCATGCTACACGCCCATTCCTCGTCGTATTTCTTCGTCAAAGGGCAGGGACCATGGATCAACGGCCAGACGCTGGGCGCGGCACAACTGCCGGGCTTCTGGTCGACGCCAACCAATCACGGCTTCGCCATCTCCAAGGGCTCGAAGAATCCTGATCTCGCGTGGAAATTTATCACGCACGTGACCAGCGACAAATGGGCGTCGGCGTTCTTCAAGAACCGCAGCGTCCTGACCGCCAATCTCGCGGCGGACAATGCGGGCCTTGCCGAAATGGAGAAGACCGATCCACTTGCCGCCGCGGTGCTGCGCACGCAGATCGAGCACACCGACAAGCTCACCGGCAATTGGCCATTGCCGTATGACGCCGAGCTCAAAGATGCCTTCTGGCCCGAGATCCAGAATGCGGCGCTCGGCAGGAAGGAACCGCAGAAGGCGCTGGCCGACGCCGAGCGCACCGTCAATCGGTTGCTCTCGCGGAAAGCCTAGATGACAGCGATCGAGAGCCCGATGCCGCGGAGCGTCGGGCGAATACTGCGTCCGCGTACGCGGCAGACGCTGCTGCTCTGGTGCTTCCTTGCGCCGTCGCTCGTGATCTTCCTGCTCTACCGGGTTATTCCGGTGATCTGGAATCTGGTCCTGTCGTTCCAATACTGGTCGCCGCTCAAAGCCGCCGAGTTTGCCGGCTGGGATCACTACGAAGATCTTTGGTTTGACGATGTGTTCTGGCAGGCGTTGTGGAACACGCTGATCGTCATTGCGAGCGCCCCCATTGGCATCGCGCTCGCCCTCGGCCTGGCCCTTCTGGTGAATGCCGACATCCGCGGCCGGAATGTCTATCGCACGATCATCTTTCTGTCTTATCCGCTGATGACGGTGGCTGTCGCCATCATCTGGCGCTGGATGTTCGACGAACGGGTCGGCCTCATCAACTACGCCGCGCGCACGTTCGACCTTGTTGACAAGCCAATCCCTTTCCTCAACTCATTCACCTGGGCGCTCCCGTCGGTGATCGTCGCCAACATCTGGCAGATGTTGGGCTTCTACATGATCATCCTGCTGGCGGGTCTGCAGAACGTTCCGCGGGAATTGCACGAGGCGGCGGCGATCGACGGTGCAGGGGCGTTGCACCGTTTCACACGCATCACCTTGCCGTTGATCCGACCCTCGCTCTTCCTTGCCTTCGTGATCGGCATGCTGAATGCGATCACGAGCTTCGATCTGGTCTACGTGATGACGGGCGGCGGGCCTGGACGCGCCACGGAAATCCTCGTGACCTATATCTACAAGCTGGGATTCGTGCAGACCAAGTTCGATTCTGCTGCCGCGGTAACCATCGTCTTTTTCGTCTTGCTGATTTCCATTGCCTGGGCCGCCAACCGGTTCACGGGCGGCAATGCCGGCGCAGTGGAGACGGAATGATGGGCCGCTATCCGCGTTGGCCGATCCACTTTGCCCTGATTGGTGCGGGCATCGTCATGCTGGTGCCGTTCTACTGGGTGCTGAAGACGAGCGTGTCGGGCGAGAATATCTACGCTTATCCGCCGTCGATCGTGCCGCGGCACATCCATCCGTTCTTCTACATCGACGTCTGGTATTCGATTCCGTTCGCACGCTATTTCCTGAACAGCGTTGCCGTTTCAATAATCGCGGTGGTGTGCAACGTGGCCTTCAATGCCATGGCCGGCTACGCATTGACCCACGGCTTCCGCGGCAAGAACGCGGTCATGCTGCTCTTCTTGAGCTGCATGATGGTGCCGTTCCAGGCAACGATCATCCCGGCCTATCTCATCACCGGCAAGCTGGGCCTGCTCGATTCGTGGCTGGGACTCGCTTTGCCCCAATGCTCGACCATCATTTGCATCTTCGTCTTCAAGTCGAGCTTCGACGCCGTGCCACGCTCCCTGATCGATGCGGCGCGCATCGACGGCCTGCCCGAGTGGCGAATCATCTGGCACATCATGCTGCCGCTCTCGCGATCGGCCATCGCCACGAATGTCATTCTGGCGTTCATCTGGTCCTGGAACAATTTCCTGTGGCCGCTGATCATGACCCGCTCGGCCGACATGCAGACCCTGCCTTTAGGGCTGGCGCGGTTCCTGTCCTATCAGGAAGACACAACCGGCGCGCTCTACGCTTTCTGCATCATGGTCTTGGCGCCGGGCCTGGTCCTCTTCTTGATGGCGCAAAAGGAGTTCATCCAGGGGCTCACGTCTGGAGCCACCAAGGGATGAACTGCCAAAGTAGATGGAGGACCATCCTCTCCAACCGCTTTGTCCTGGTGCCGGGCGTCATCGCGGCCGTGGTTCTGGTCTGGAATATCTATGTCGCTATGCACAACCACGGTGTCGTCGTCGGCCGGGTGGTTGATGTGAACGGCAATCCTGTTGCCGACGCGACCGTTGCGCTCTGGATCTTCAACTTCACGACTTATGAGGAGAAGGAGCATGTGACGACGGATGCTCGCGGCGATTTCCGCTTCTCCAACAATCCTTCGTACAAGCTCCAGATCAGTGCCGAGAAACCAGGAGTAGGGCGCTCCGATCGGGTTCCTGTCTTCCTTTATTTCCGGTCCCAGGACGTTGATCTTTCATCGCCGCTGCGGCTTGGCGGCAACTGACGCAAGCATCGGAATAAGCACGGCACGGCCTTGACGCGGGAAAGGCGACGCGCGACGCTTCGTCGCACAACTAGGGAGACAGGAGGAGCGCCCCATGGATACCCGGTTCCTGCGTTGCCTGAGTGGTGTCGCGTGCTTCCTCGGTTTGATCGGCGCATGGGTCGCGCCGGCATCGGCGCAGGAAGGTCCCAAGCTCTACGTCTTCACTTCGGGCTCGCTCGGCGGGTTCCCCAAGGCCGCACTTCAAATGGGTGGCCAAGGCAATATGGATTGGGTGCCGGTCAGCTTCTACGTGATCAAACATCCCAAAGGCATCGTGATGTTCGACACGGGCAACAACGACAAGACCATCACCGATCCCGACGGATGGTGGGGGCCGTTGGCCAAGGGCTTCGGCTTGAAGATGACCAAGGATGACGCCATTCCCGTGCAGCTCGGCAAGATCGGGCTCAAACCCGATGACGTGAAGTACGTGGCCGTCGGTCACTTGCACCTCGATCACGGCGGCAATGTCGGCCAGTTCAAGAACGCCACGCTGATCGCACAGGACGATGAGTTCAAGGCGGCGTGGTGGCCTGACGTCGGCTACTCCGTCTATTACATCCCCGGCGACTTTGCCGAGACCAAGAACATGAAGACGATCCGCCTGACCGGCGACTTCGACCTGTTCGACGATGGTTCAGTGCGCCTGATCCGAGCGCCCGGACACACGCCGGGCAGCCAGTTCATGGTCGTGAAGCTTCCCAAGACCGGAACCGTGATCTTGACCAGCGACTGCGTCTACATGACGGAAAGCCTGGACAAGAACCTGATCCCGCCAATCCCTGGCACATGGAGCCCGACGGACTCGTACAACAGCTACGCGAAGATCCGTCACTTCCGCGACGCGGATAACGGCAAGCTTTTCATTGGCCATGATGCCGAGCTGTTCAAGGCGGCCAAGAAGGCACCGGACTTCTACGACTGAAGTGCCAGCGGCAGACATTCAGGCCTCTCCTCCTCAATCCGGGGAGGAGAACGGGAGCGCTGTCGTCGCGCGCAGGGTGAGCAAGCGCTATGGAGCGACGCTGGCGCTCGATGCGCTCGATCTCGATATCAGGTTTGGCGAGATTTTTGGTCTTCTGGGGCCCAATGGCTCGGGCAAGACCACATTCATCCGCCTGCTGAGCGGCTATCTGTTGCCGACAGGCGGACAGCTCGAGATTTGCGGCCACAATGCTGTCGAGCAACCACTGGAGGCACGCCGGTTGATCGGCTACGTGCCCGAAACCGCGCCGGTCTATGGCTACATGCGGGTACGCGAGTTCCTGGCCTTCATGGCGCGGCTGCGCGGAATGACCGGCCGATCCGTCTTCGACGCAGTTGATCGGGTGATTGCGGCCCTGGCGCTGGATGCGGTTGCCGATCGGCCGGCGCGTACGCTGTCACGCGGCTACCGCCAGCGCACGGCGATCGCGCAGGCGCTCGTGCACGATCCACAACTGCTGATCCTCGACGAGCCGGCCAACGGCCTGGACCCGCGCCAGATCATCGAGATCCGCACGCTGATCCGTGGCCTCGCCGGGCGTCATACCGTGCTGATGAGTTCCCACGTCCTGAGCGAGGTGGCGCGCACTGCTGATCGAGTCGGCGTATTGCTCGACGGTCGCCTGAAAGGTGTGCGCAGCATGGCAGACACACCGGACCTCGAAGCCTGGTTCCTGTCGCTGGCATGAGGACACTTGTCTCTGGCATGAGGACACTGGGCGTTCTGTTGCGCAAGGAGCTGCTGGCGACCTTCGGTTCGCCGATCGCCTACACCGTTGCTGCCGTCTTCCTGCTGGTGTTGGGGTATACATTCAGCCTGACGCTGTTTGCGACCAAGGTCGCCAACCTCATCTACATCTTTCACCAGATGTATGTGCTGACCATCCTCCTCGTGCCGGCGCTCACCATGCGAGCTTTCGCCGAGGAACGGCGCAACGACACGCTCGAGCTCCTGCTCACGGCGCCGATCGGCGAAGTCTGGATCGTGCTGGCGAAGTTCCTGGCCGTGTTCGCATTGGTGCTCGGCATGTATCTCGGAGCGATCGTCTACGCGATCGTGCTCGACACGCACGGCTCGCCCGACTGGGGACCGATCACGAGCGGGTATCTCGCGATCGTCTGCCACGCGGCACTGATCGTTGCCATTGGGCTTTTCATGTCGAGCTTGACGGAAAACCAGGTTGTCGCCGCGGCGCTGACCGTCGGCACGGCCCTGATGCTGTGGTTTGCCGACTCGGTTTCCTACCTGCTGCCGCCGCCATTCGACGTGCTGGCGATCAATCTGTCGCTGATCGGACATTTTCGACCCATGGTCACGGGATCCGTCTTCGTCTCCGACATCTGTTATTTCGTGACCCTCGCTCTTCTGGCGCTGTTCCTCGCCACCCGCCGATTGGCTGAGCGATGAGCGGAGAGCAATCCGGTTGGCTGGATGCCCTTTGGTTCGTAGCCTGCGTTGTCGCGCTGGTCGTGATGTTCGCGGCGGCGCTGCGTCTGCGGGTCTATGGCGCCGGCTGGCGGCGCTGGGCGCTGCGACTGGGCGTCATTGTGCTCGCGCTCGGCGTGACCCTGGCAGCCAATGTCGCCGTCTATCGCCACGACGCTCACCTCGACTTTACCCGCGAGGAGGTCTTTACGCCCTCGCGCGAGGCGACCGATATCGTGCGCTCGCTGCAGGAACCCGTGCAGATCGTTTATTTCTACCAGAAGGAAAATGCCGCGGGGCGCGCCGCGGTCACCATGCTGGAGCTGCTGGAGCGGCTCAATCCGAAGCTGTCCGTCGAAGCGGTAGACATCGACCGCAACCCCGGTCGTGCCGGCGCGGTCGGCGTGCAGCTCTATAATACCGCGGTTATCTCCACCGCCACGCACCACCTGCAGGTGGTGACGACGGATGACCGCGAGATGGCGCTGGGCATCCTGCGCGCGCTGCGACAGCGTCAACCGGTCGTCTGCTTCGTCACCGGTCACGGCGAATACGACATCGACAACTTCGAGTTCCATACGCATTTCGAGGGAAGCCACACGCACAACCACAACAGCGAAGGCGTGGGCCTGGTACAGATGCAGCAGCACGGACTGGGCCGGCTGCGTCGAGCCATCGAGAAGCTGGGGCTCGAACCACGCAAAGCCGAGTTGAGGCCCGGCCAGCCGCTGCCAAAGGACTGCGCTGCCCTGGTCGACGCCAATCCGCGTACACCGCACATTCCGGCCGAGGCCGACGTCTTGCGCCGCTATCTGGAGCAGGGCGGCAGCTACATGCTGCTGGTCGAGCCGGATTTCGCGATCGATCCGCGCGTCGCTGCCGTACTCGCCGATGCCGGCGCGCGCATCGGCGACGGCGTGATCGTCGACCCGCAAGAGCACTATTTCACCGATGACCAGATGATCGCGATCACGCGTTACGCCAATCATCCGGTGACGCGAGCCCAGGCGCTGTCGTTCTATCCAGGGGCGCGACCGGTCGAGCCGGCGCCGCGAGACGGCGTGAGGGCAATCGCGCTGTTCGCCAGCAGCGTCAAGAGCTACGTCGCGCTCGACCGTATGCGCTATCACGAGGCGGCGGCGACGGCGCCCAAGCGCGCATATTCACTTGCGGTTGCTGCAGAGGGGCGGCTCGTCGCCAGCGCGCCGCCGTACCGGATGATCGTCGTCGGCGATGCCGATTTCGCCAGCAACTCGTTCTTTCCCTATCTTGCCAACGCGGACATCGTTCTGGCTGGCGTCTCCTGGCTGCTACGCGAGGAACGCCTGCCGACCCTGAAACCGCCGGTCGAGGTGTTGCCGCTCGTGACGCTCACCAACGCAGAGGTCCGCTGGATCTTCATCCTCACCGTGATCCTGTTGCCGGGCGCCGTCGCCTGTGCCGGGCTGGGGGTGTGGCTGTGGCGCCGTCGCTGATACGTCGACTTGCCTGGCCTTTGGCGGCTGCGATAGCGCTCCTCTTCGTCGTCAGCCTTGCATTGACTGGCAAGCGACCGGATGCCGGGCTCACGCAATTCAAGGCGGCCGGCTTCATGACGGCCTTCACGCCCGAGGAAGCGCGCGAGATCGAAATCGCCTCCGGTGGAGCGGTCTGGCGCTTTCGGCGCGACGACGGCTGGCATGCCGTTGATCCACCGAGACCGGTGCCAACCGATGCCACCCAACGCATCGAGGCCGCGCTCCGGCTGCTGCGCAACTCTGGCCCTTTGCGCGTGCTGACGGCTGAAGAGGTATCTCAAACGGCCGAGTCCGAATATGCCCTGGGGCCCGAAAACCTGCGCGTCGCGGTGCGTGCCGGCAGCGGAGCCTTGTTCCGAATCCAATTCGGCGGTCCCAATCCCCTGGGGGCAGCGCGGTACGTGCGCATTGATGGGGTCGATGGGCTGCCGTTGGTTGCGACGTATGTGATGGAGGCATGGGAGCAAGTGATCGGGGAGCCGCAGAAGTGAAGCGACTGCTCGTTGCCTTGCTGTTCCTGCTGACGGGCATGTCTGGCGCGCTCGCACATGTCACCAGCACGGGCCTCGCGGTGCTGGAGGTGGCTGATGGCCGCCTGTCGTACCGCCTGACCGTGGTCGCGACGGAGCAGGACGAGGCGGCGGGCCGCATGCTGCTTGCGGCCGCCGATGGCGACGCAAGTGCCGCGGCGCGTGTCGCGCAGGCCATGCGCGAGCATGCGCGCTTCTCGATTGCCGGAGAGGCATGCAGCCCAGGGCGCATCACCGTGCAAGGCTCGCGCTCCGGCGACGACAAGGTGATGCTGGACATGGCGCTCGCCTGTTCGAAGTCCGCCGGAACTCTCGCTATTCGCGACGACTGGCCGGACGTTCTGGGCAGTCATTTCCAGACCGTGATGAGCGTGCGTATTGCGGGCAAGCCGTCGGTTGAATTCGCCCTCGACGACAGTCGGCGGGAAGCTGATGTGGAACTCTCCGGCACGACGCCGACGGGATGGCTGAGCTTCATCGCCATGGGCGCCGAGCACATCCTGAGCGGACCCGATCACCTCCTGTTCCTGCTGGCATTGCTCGCCCTGACGCGCGGCTTCTGGCCGATCGCCAAGATCGTCACCGGCTTCACGATCGCGCACAGCATCACGCTCAGCTTGGCGACACTGGGTATCGTCGATGTACCCTCGCGCATCGTGGAGCCGCTGATTGCTGCCACGATTATCTGGGTTGCGCTCGAGAACCTGTTGGCGCCGGCGCGAACGGCGCAACGATGGCTGATCGCGGCGCTGTTCGGGCTCGTGCATGGTCTGGGTTTTGCCAGTGCCCTGACCGAACTCGGCCTGCCGCGCACGGCTATGGTGCGTGCGCTGATCGGCTTCAACGTCGGCGTCGAGCTTGGCCAACTGGCATTCGTCGCTGTCGTTATGCCGGTGGTGGTTTGGCTAGCGAAACCGGGGCGCATCGCGCGACTGCCGCAGGTGCTGTCGCTGGCTGTCGCGGCCGCCGGTGCTTTTTGGTTGGTGCAGCGACTCCTTTTCGCCTGACTATCAAGGACCAACGATGCTTTGATGGACCGAACATTCGGGGAGTTGTCATGTCGGTGGTTCGCGTTCTCGGGTTGGCCGCGCTGGTGGTCGGTTTTGCCTTGCCGGCGGCAAGTCAGGGCATCCCCAAGGCCCAGTCTCCGGAGGAGGTCGGCTTCTCGTCGATCCGCCTCAAGCGCCTGCCGGACCGCATCAACGAGGATGTGAAGGCTGGGAAGATTCCGGGGGCCGTCGTTCTCATCGCCCGTAACGGCCGCATCGTCATGTTCGATGCCTTTGGCTTCCGCGACCGCGAGGCCAAGGCACCGATGCAGACCGATTCGATCTTCCGCATTGCTTCGATGACCAAGCCGATCACGTCGGTGGCGGCGATGACGCTGGTGGAGGAAGGCAAGATGTCGCTTGCCGATCCGGTGGCCAAATACATCCCGGCCTTCGGCGAGACCAAGGTCTCGGTGACCAAGAATAATCCTGACGGCACGGTCGAGATGGGACTCGAACCACAGGACCAGCCGATGACGATCGAGGACCTGATGCGCCACACGTCGGGCCTGACCTACGGTGTCCAGGGCAGCAACAATGTGGTGAAGCGGTCCTACTACGACATGAAGGTGATGGACGGCGGCCAGACCAACGAGGAAATGGCCGGCAAGCTGGCAAAGCTCGCCTTGCTCTACCAGCCGGGGACCCACTTCGAATATTCCATGTCGACCGACGTGCTGGGCCGCGTGATCGAGGTCGTGTCCGGCATGCCGCTCGACAAGTTCATCGAGGAGCGGATCGCCAAGCCCATGAAGCTCGGCGACACCGCCTTCGAGGTCTCGGCCGACAAGAAGGGCCGGGGTGCGCGTCCGCAGAAGGAAGGGCCAAGGAACGAGGTGCCGCCGATCCCCGACGTGACCTACAAGGCGACATGGAAGTCAGGCGGAGCAGGCCTGGTCTCCACCGCGGCCGACTATGCGCGCTTTTTGCAGATGTTCGCCAACGGCGGCGAGCTTGACGGTGTGCGGGTGATCTCGCGCAAGACCATCGATCTCATGACGGCAAATAATTTGCCGCCCGATATCAAGATGGGCGACGGCATGTGGCGGTTGGGCCCGTTGGAGCCCAGCGCGCGCATGGGGCAGGGCTTCGGCCTGGGCTTCGCGGTGCGAACCGACCAGGGCCGTAACCCGCTGGCAGGTTCGCCGTACGACTATCATTGGGGCGGCGTGTGGGGCACCTACTTCTGGCACGATCCCCGCGAGCGCATGTATGTCGTGTTCATGATGCAGTCGCCGTCGATGGGCGAGCAGTACCACGCCGTCCTACGCGACCTCGTCTACCAGGCCTTGGTGAATTAAGTCGCGATCCTTGTTTCAAACGTCGGGAGTCAGCGACTCGCAACGATTGCGGCTGCTCCCGCCAGCGCAACGCCGCTACCGCGGTTCACCATACGCAAGGCGCGTGGTGAGGTGAACAGGCGCCGCATGCGCGCCGCCAGGAAGACGTATCCGCCGAGCACGCAGGAGACGATGACGACAATCGTTACCGCCAGCTCGGCGAAGGCGAGCGGTGTCAGCGTGTCGAGATCGACGACACTCGGCAGCAGGGCCAGGAAGAACACCATCGCCTTGGGATTGCCGAGATTGAGCGCGAGCCCCGCCAGGAACAGGCCGCGTCGCTCCCGTGGCATATCGACCGGCTGCAGTGGGCGGACGGGCGCGGTCCAGAGCCTGTAGGCGAGATAAAGCAGCCAGGCCGCGCCGGCATAGCGGATGACGACGAACAGGCCGGCATAGGCGGTGGCAAGAGCCGTCAGTCCCACCGCTGCAGCGGTGAACCAGACCAGCGCGCCAACAATCAGGCCCATGATGTAGGTCCATGATCCGTGCGGGCCGCGAGCGAGCACGCGGGCGGTCAATGCCGTGACGGCTGGGCCGGGGAGGATCAGAACCGCGAAGTAGGCCGCGGCGAAAACGAATAGACGCTCGACGTCCATGGGACGATTCCTTTCATGACGATGTCGATCCCGCAGATCGCGGCCCGACGCCATCGGCGAAGCGAACGATGTCCATGGGCGGTAATGTACGATTGAAGCGCCACGTCATGGCCACACACGACTCTCCGGGCACCGGTCGCCTCAGCGAGCCGATATCAGGTGGTCGCGTTGATTGACGTGAAACGCTTACGGTCGCCTAGTTGCTAGACGACGGCGAAAGGCTACCACGAACATCTCCCGCTGCAAGTCCCAGCACCAGTGAACTAAATCGAGGAGGAGGGGTGCAGCGGATGGACTGCTCCCCATATAGTAACGCCAATGACCAACGATGATCCCCGCAACTGGATGTGGTCGGAAGCGCTGCAGATGCTGGCACGCGCCGAACGGCTGCATCGCCAGGTCTTCAGCCCTCCCATTGCGCTTCGTTCCAGCGGACCGGCCTGGGAACCGCCGACGGATGTCCTAGAGACGGACGAGTCCGTCCTGATCCTGGTCGCCCTGCCGGGCGTGGATCCGGAGCAGGTCGAGGTCGCCATCCAGAACGGCATCCTGATCATTGCCGGCGAGCGCGTGCTGCCGCCGCAGCTCAGGATCGCGCGTATCCACCGGCTCGAGCTGCCGCAGGGCCGCTTCGAAAGGCATATCCCGCTGCCGGCGGGACGGTACGAGACACCGCAGACCGCCGTGCTGAACGGTTGCGTCGTGATCGAACTGCCCAAGGCCGGCCGGAGGACGCCATGACCCCGCCCGACGTGGCCACCAAGAGCGACCAGGAGACACAGAGTCCGCTGCCGACCGACGCCCTGATCGTTGTGCCGATGCGCAACATGGTGCTGTTTCCCGAAGTCGTCCTGCCGGTCACGGTCGGTCGACCTTCTTCGGTTGCAGCGATCCAGCAGGCCGTGCGCGAGCAGCGGCAGATCGTGCTCGTGCTGCAGCGTGACCCGCAGAACAACGATCCAGGACCCGACGGTCTTTACCGTGTCGGCACCATCGCCAACATCCTGCGCTACGTGACCAGCCCCGAGGGCGGGCATCACATCGTGTGCCAGGGCGTGCAGCGGTTCCGGATCGACGAGTTCGTCGAGGGATTTCCGTTCCTGCTGGCGCGGGGGCTGCATCTCTCGGAGCCGACGGCCAGCGGGCCGGAGATCGAGGCGCGGTTCCTCGTGCTGCGCAATCAGGTCGGCGAAGTGTTCGATCTCCTGCCGCAGGCGCCACCGGAACTCCGGCAGACCGTCGAGGCCACGACCTCGCCGGGGCTGATGGCCGACCTCGCCGCGACCTATCTCGATTCCGAGCCGGCCGACAAGCAGGGGCTGCTCGAAACGGTCGACCTCGTGCCGCGGCTCGACCGCGTGTCCAAGCTCTTGGCCCACCGGCTCGAGGTGCTGCGGCTCTCGGCCGAGATCGGCAAGCAGACCAAGGCGTCGCTCGATACGCGCCAGCGCGAGGTGCTGCTGCGCGAGCAGATGGCCGCGATCCAGCGCGAGCTGGGCGAGGAGGGCTCCAACAAGCAGGAGCTGGCCAATCTCGAAAAGGCGATCGAGGCGGCGAAGATGCCGGCCGAGGTCGATACGGCGGCGCGCAAGGAATTGCGCCGGCTGCAGCGCACGCCGGAGGCGGCGGGCGAGTACAGCATGATCCGCACCTATCTCGACATCCTGACCGAGCTGCCGTGGGGGCCGCCGCAATCGAAGGACATCGACATCGCCGAGGCGCGCCGTGTTCTCGACTCCGATCATTTCGGGCTCGAGAAGATCAAGCAGCGCATCGTCGAGTATCTTGCCGTGCGCAAGCTCGCGCCCGAAGGCAAGGCACCGATCCTGTGTTTCGTCGGCCCGCCTGGCGTCGGCAAGACGTCGCTCGGCCAGTCGATCGCCCGCGCCATGGGCCGCAAGTTCGTGCGCGTGAGCCTCGGCGGCGTGCACGACGAGGCCGAGATTCGCGGCCATCGTCGGACCTACATCGGCGCCATGCCCGGCAACATTATCCAGGCCATCCGCAAGGCCCAGGCGCGCGACTGCGTTATGATGCTCGACGAAATCGACAAGATGGGCTCGGGCATCCACGGCGATCCGTCGGCGGCCATGCTCGAGGTCCTCGACCCCGAGCAGAACAGCACGTTCCGCGACAACTACCTCGACGTGCCGTTTGATCTCAGCCGTGTGGTCTTCATCACCACCGCCAACATGCTGGAGACCATTCCCGGCCCGTTGCGCGATCGCATGGAGATCATCGCGCTCTCGAGCTACACGGCAGGCGAGAAGCTGCAGATCGCCAAACGTTACCTGGTCCGCCGCCAGCTCGAGGCCAATGGGCTGAAGGCCGAGCAGGTGCAGGTCGAGGACGCGGCTCTCAGCCACATCATCGAGCACTACACCCGTGAGGCGGGCGTCCGTGGCCTCGAGCGCGAGATCGGGCGCGTGTTGCGCCACATCGCCGTCGAAGTCGCGGAAGGCTCGACCGGAGCCAAGCGCGTCGACGTCCCCACGATCGAGAAGATCCTGGGCGCGCCGCGCTTCGAGAACGAGGTTGCGATGCGCTCGACCGTGCCGGGTGTGGCCACGGGCCTTGCCTGGACACCCGTCGGCGGTGACATCCTCTTCATCGAAGCGACGCGCACGCCCGGCGGCGGGCGGCTGGTGCTGACCGGCCAGCTCGGCGAGGTGATGCGCGAAAGCGCACAAGCGGCGCTCAGCCTGGTCAAGAGCATGGCGGCCACGCTCAAGATCGACCCGACAAGCTTCGACAAGAGCGACATCCATGTGCACGTGCCGGCCGGCGCCACGCCCAAGGATGGCCCAAGTGCTGGCGTGGCGATGTTCATCGCGCTTACGTCGCTGCTCACTGGCCGCACCGTGCGCAGCGACACGGCGATGACCGGCGAGATCAGCCTGCGCGGCCTGGTGCTGCCGGTCGGCGGCATCAAGGAGAAGGTGGTCGCGGCGGCAGCGGCGGGGATCAAGCGCGTGATGTTGCCGGCGCGGAACAAGCGCGACTACGACGACATTCCCGAAGAGGTCCGCAAGTCGCTCGAATTCATCTGGCTCGAACGGGTCGATGACGCCGTCGCGCAGGGGTTGCAGCCCTAGCAGTCTCGGGGCACGACGCCCTCGCTTTTGCGTGATGCCACAAGCCCGCGATGCGCAACGCCGCGCTCCGCAGAAACCGGTCGACGTGCTATGGTGTGCGCGCATTACGGAGTAATTCCGCAAAACAAAAGTGAAATTCCGTGGGAGGAAAACGGCATGTCGATCAAGCGTCGTCACGTTTTGTCCGGTTCCGCTGCTGGCGTTGCGTCGCTAGCGAGCGGTTTTGTCGGCCCCGCAATCGCTGCGCCCGAGCCGATCAAGGTCGGCTATCTGCCGGCGCTGACCGGACCCAGTTCCTCCACCGGCATCGGCATCAATCGCGGTACCGAACTCGCGGTTAACGAGATCAATGCGGCGGGCGGCGTCAACGGGCGCAAGATCGAGCTGATCGTGCGGGACACCCAGAGCGATCCCACGAAGGCCGTCAATGGTGCGGCAGAGCTCACCAAGCGGCAGAAGGTGAATATCGTCTGGGGGCCGCTCAATTCGGGCGAATCATTGGCAGCGGTGCCGCTGGTCGCCCGCGATGGTATTCCGCAACTCCACCCGTGTTGGGTCGACTCGCTGACCGACGTCAAAAAATACCCGATGTGTTTCCGCGACGCGCCGACCAATCAGCAGATCGGCGCCGCGGCCAATCACTATGTGGTCGATGTTCTGAAGCGCAAAAAAGTGGCAGTCGTGAGCGACACTACCGGTTACGGCACGGCCTCCGTGGAAGCCTATGTGCCGATGCTGAAGGAAAAGGGCGCGACCGTCGTCTACCAGGCCAATATCGACGCCGCCAATCCCGACCTGAAGCCCGACATGCTGCGCATGCGCGAAGCCGGCGCGGAAGCGATCATGCCTTGGAGCGTCAATGCGGGCTTCCTCGCCCGCATCTGCAACACGCGCGGCAAGATGGAGTGGGACGTGCCGATCGTCGGCCAGACCACTCTGGGATCAGGCCAAACCAAGGCGCTGCTGGAGAAACCGGAATACTGGAACAAGGTCTACTCCAATAACTTCCGCAACGTTTGCTTCGGCAAGGACGGCAAGCTTCCGCCCCGGGCCACGGAGTTCGTGGAGAAGCTACGCAAGGCCAAGATCGACATGGGGGACACGCTGCTCTGGTGGATCGCGCTCGGTTATGACGGGATTCGCTTGATCGCGGACACGGTCAAGGCGGCGGGCAGTTCGCCTGAGCAAATCACCGAATACTGGAACAAGCTCAAGGACTGGCCGGGCGTTTATGGCAATATCACCTTCACGCCCCAGCAGCACAACGGCTTCCAGGACGACGAAGTCGTGATGTGCGAGGTCAATTCGCTGCGCGACGGCGCGTTCAATCTCGCTCCTGGTTACGCCAGCTAAATGATCGAATCGATCGTTTCTTACGGCCTGGCAGTAGGAGCGGTCTATGCGCTGATCGGGATCACGTACAACGTGATGTTCTCGGCCTCGCGCGTATTCAGCTTCACCGCAGGGATGTTGGGTATGCTGGGGGGCGTGCTGGGGGCCCTGTTCATAGGCAAGCTCGGTCTGCCGACCATCGTCGGCTTCGTGCTTGTGCTGGCCTGCGGGGCGGTGCTTGGCGTCATCACCGAGATCGTCGCCGTGCGGCCCGTATTGAAGAGCATCGAGCAGCATCTCTACGTTCTGTCGACGCTTGCCTTTGCGCTACTCATCCAGCAATTCACCGCCATCGAATGGGGCACCGAGGCCCAGCCGTTTCCGCGCCTGATCCCAATCAGTTCCGGTTGGTTCGACCAGCAGTTCTGGCTGCCGTTGCTCGCCTGTGCGGCGACGATTGTCGGTCTGGAACTCCTATATCGTCGGACGCTGGTCGGGCGTGCTTTTCTCGCGATCGCCGAGGACAGCTATGCCGCGCGGGCGCTCGGCCTGCCCGAGCAGCGACTGCGTCTCGCCAGCTTCGCGCTTGCCGGCATCATCGGCGCGCTCGCGGGCTTCACCGGCGGAGAGATGTTGCTCGCCTTCTTCGGCAACCAGGCGATCCTGAGCTTTTATGGCTTCGTGCCGGTTGCTCTGGGCGGCATGGGCAGCAACCGCGGCGCGGTAATCGGCGGCTTGGCCCTCGGATTGTTCCAGCAAGCCGCCAACTTTTTGGTCGGCGGCATCTTCGCCGCGGTCGCCGTGTTCGTGGTGTTCATCGCCGTGTTGCTGCTGCGCCCAGAGGGACTCGCGGGCGCTGCCGCGTCGCGTCGCGTCTGATGGAGGTCACGCAGACGACCATCCCTAGAACGTCCGCTCGGTCGGGCTGGCTTGCCAGCCTCGAGAAGGCCGCGCCGTTTCTCGCCTTGGGATTGGCGGCATTGGCGTTTCCGCTGTTGGGCGACTCCTATTGGGGTGTGATCGTTACACGCGCCTGCGTCTACTGGGTACTAGTTGCGGGCCTAAATATGGTGGTGGGCTTCGCTGGCCAGATTGCCATCGGTTGGGTCGGCCTGCTGACGCTCGGCGCCTATACCACCAGCGCGATGACGGCGGGGACCGCGATGCCGGAGGTCTCGCCGTATCTCGCCCTCGTCGCCGCAGCTGCCATCGGCGCGCTGTTCGGCCTGATCGTAGGCTTGCCGGCGCTCAGGCTGCGGACCTTCTATTTCGCCATGGCGACACTGGGATTTTCCACCATCGTCACGCAGGTGGCACTGGCCTGGAAGAGCGTGACGGGTGGCGGCATTGGCGTCGCCGGTCCGGTCTTTGGCTGGCCGTTCACGGGCAACTGGGGCTTTTACTATTTCTGTCTGCTGATCGCTGCGCTCTGCACGTGGATGACGATCAACATCGCGGGCAGCCGCTTCGGCCGCGCCCTGGTGGCGATTCGCGATGCCGAGGTTGCCGCAGAGGCATCAGGCATTGCCAAGTCTCAGCTCCTGATGACGGTCTTTTTGTTCAGTGGTGCGCTGGCGGGTGTGGCCGGCGGGCTCTTCTCCTCGCTACAGTCCTATATCACGCCCGACGCCTTCACCTTCGATCTGTCGGTCCTGTTCTTCATTGCCATCCTGATCGGAGGTCGCGGCTCGGTCCTCGGCCCCTTGCTCGGGGCCTTGCTCCTCACGGCGCTGCCGGAGGTTGCTGCGCCGCTCGTTGCCTGGTCGACATTCCTCTACGCCGCCCTCCTGCTCGCCATCGTGCTGGCCGTTCCTGGGGGCATCGCCGACCTTCTCGATTTCAAGAACCGCCGCCCCCTGGAACGACATCGCGAGGTCGTACCGCGGCCGGAGATGCTTACGCGTCTGCTGGGCGGCGAGGGCAGCGTCCTCTCCCTTGCCAATGTGGTGCTGAGCTTCGGCGGCGTGCGTGCGATCGATGGTCTCGATCTCGACGTCCGGCCCGGCGAAGTCCACGGGCTGATCGGCCCGAATGGCAGCGGCAAGACCACCACGCTCAACGTGATCTCGGGCTACTACGCTCCGCAATCGGGCAGCGTGCGGCTGGGCGATGCCGTCTTGCCGCCCGGCGCGGCGCGGGTTCGCGCGAGCCACCGCATCGCTCGCACGTTCCAGACGCCGCGGGTGATCGGCGGCGCGTCGGTGCTGGACAATGTGAAGATCGGCGGCACCATCGACGGCCACGGCAGTTTTGTCGAAGCGATGCTGACATTGCCACGCCATCGCCGTGACGAGGCGGTCCTGCGCGAGCGCGCGCTGCTTGCGCTGTCGGCGGTGGGGCTCGAGTCGCTCGCCGACGTGCGCGCCGACCGCCTGCAGCATAGCGAGCTCAGGTTCGTCGAGATCGCGCGGGCCTTGATGCTCGCTCCCTCGATCCTGCTGCTCGACGAGCCCGCTGCCGGGCTGTCGGCGGAGGAGATTCGCCGGCTGGGTGCCCTGATCAAGTCGATCAGCCGGGCCGGGACGAGTGTGCTTCTGGTCGAGCATCATGCCGACCTGATCTTCGACATTTGCGACCGGGTGACCGTGCTCAATCTCGGCAAGGTGCTGGCGGCCGGAACGCCCGACGAAATCCGTTCGCATCGGGAGGTGGTCAGTGCCTACCTCGGCGCGTGAGCCCTTGCTCGAAGTGAGAGATCTGGCCGCCGGCTACGGCAAGATCGGCGTGCTGCACGGCGTCCAGCTCACGGTCGGCGCGGGCGAGGCGGTTGCACTGTTGGGGCCCAATGGCGCGGGCAAAACGACGCTCCTGCGCGCGATCTCGGGACTGCTACCGCGGACCGGTCAGATCCGCTTCGCCGGCAAGGATATGAGCTCGGCCGGGCCGCGCGACGCTGTATCGGCCGGCCTTGTCCACGTGGTCGAAGGGCATCGCGTCTTCACGCAGCTCACCGTGTTCGACAATCTTCTGCTGGCAGGCTACGGCATGCCGCGCGCGGCGCGCGCGCGGCAGGTGGAGGAGGCATTGGCCTTCTTCCCCGAGATCGCCGAGAAACGCCGCAACCTTGCTGCCACGCTATCGGGCGGCCAGCAGCAGATGCTGGCCGTGGCGCAGGGTCTGGTACGTCGGCCGCGTCTTCTGATGCTGGACGAGCCGTCGGCCGGCCTGTCGCCGGTGCTGGTCGACCGTGTCCTGCTGGCGGCGGCCAAGCTTCGCGAGGCGGGCACCGCGATCCTTCTGGTCGAGCAGTTGATCGAGAAGGCGCTGGCGACGGCCGACCGCGTCTATGCCTTGGCACGCGGCACGATCGTTCTCGAGGCGCGCACCGACGAAGCCGATCTGCCGAACCGTCTCGAGCAAGCCTACTTCGGGCAGGGCGCGCACGCGCCGCTGCAGTCCTAACGCCTTCAGCGCGCCGTGATGGCGTTGCGCAGCGCGATCGGCGCTGCCACGCCGGTCAAGTTCTCGATGCCCTGGCCGGTGCCGCGTACGCGGATGGTGCCGAAGCCCAGGAGACGGCCGAAGATCGATTGTTGGACGTCGACCGTCTCGACCTTGGCCATGTTCATCTCGATCGTGCGTCGGCTCAGGAAGCCGCGCTTGTAGATAACGCGGCGGTCAGTGATGGCGAGCTCGGTGATCGATTGCATGAACCAGGCCTGCAATGCCGCCAGCAGAGCCAATGCCAGCACCGCCCAGCCGACCATCCGTAGCGCGAAGCCGAGTTGCGTCGTCATAGAGGAGGCGTAAATCAGGAGAACGATCCCGGCGACCAGCAGGACGAAAGCGCGGATGAAGATGATCCAGTGCAGTTTGCCGATGGCCTTGATGGTTTCACCGGGCTGAAGGACCGAATTGACATAAGACACGATTTACTCCTGAAGACGGCGGCTCAACCGCGGGTGGCGAATAGATCGGCAAGCGCGCGATGGTTAGTCAACCAGGCCCAGTCGCTGTGACGCCGCGCGATATCGAGTGCGCTCATGAATTCGACCGCGCCGAACGGGCGGCCGAAGACGTGCGCATGGACCGTGATGTCGAGACAACCCGCCGGCCGGCCGAGGCGCGGCCAGTTGACGACAAGGCGCTCGAGAATCCGCGTGAAGGCATCGGGCTCGTTGCCGTAGCGGACGTAGAGCGGCATGTCGTTCACCTCCATGGTGAAGGGCATCGCCGTGATCGGCCCGGCCGATGTTTCGTGGCGGTAGGGCAGGTCGGAATCGAAGAAGTCGGCGTGCCACCGGAAGCCCGCCTTCGCGAGAAGCGTCGAAGTACGGTCGCTCGGCGTGCAGCGCGGCGACAGCCAGCCGTCGGGGCGACGGCCAGCGCCGCGTTCGATGGTGGCGATACAGCGGGCGAGATCACGCGCCTCATCCTCTGCCGTCTGATAGGCCGGAATGATGTTCTGGCCCC
Organism: Alphaproteobacteria bacterium; assembly: GCA_017308235.1. Lineage (GTDB taxonomy): Bacteria > Pseudomonadota > Alphaproteobacteria > Reyranellales > Reyranellaceae > Reyranella. The sequence goes on from JAFKFL010000008.1 coordinate 457,525, forward strand.
AGCCATGAGCGGCGACGATGTGACCTGCCCTGGCGATGGCGCCGAGGAGATCGGCATAGCGCTCGGCGACAACACCACTGGTGTAGAAGACGGCGCGAAGCTGCGTCCGGTCGAGGATGTCGAGTAACCGCCAGGCGCCGACCTTCGGGCCGTACTCCGCCCATGATCGCGCCTGCAGATCGAGCACGCCTGCCTTGAGCGGATTGCCCATCGGTCCGATGCCCGGCGCCGAATCGTCGGTCCAGCCTTCAAGCATCACGCTGACCGAGATGGCCAGCGGCCTGTCGGCAGGCCAGCCAGCGGGAAGAGGCGCACTCGCGAGCATCAGCTCTTTCTTAAGCACCTTTTCCTAATGCGGACAATGAAGCTTCCTCGTTTCTTGCCAGCCCGGTGATCGTCTAGGCTCGCCCCAACGCAAACCGTCTTCAGGAGACCCTGAGATGATCGACCTGCATTATTGGCCGACTCCCAACGGCTGGAAAATTTCTATCATGCTCGAGGAGTGCGCGCTGCCGTACAAAATCGTGCCGGTGAACATCGGCACAGGCGAGCAATTCAAGCCTGAGTTCCTAAAGATCAGTCCGAACAATCGCATGCCGGCAATCGTCGACCACGAGCCGGCAGGCGGCGGCAGCCCCATTTCCGTCTTCGAGTCAGGTGCGATCCTGCAATATCTCGCCGAGAAGACGGGCAAGTTCCTGCCGAAGGATGTGCGCGGTAAGTACGAGGCGCTGCAGTGGCTGAACTGGCAGATGGGCGGGTTGGGTCCGATGGCAGGGCAGGCCAATCATTTCAACGTCTACGCGCCGCAGTTTAACTCGAGCGATAGACTTGAATATGGCCAGGCCCGCTACACCAACGAGGTGAACCGGCTGTTCGGCGTGCTGAACAAGCGCCTCGCCGACCACGAGTTCGTGGCGGGTCCATTGTCGATCGCGGACATGGCGATCTGGCCGTGGGTCGTGGGCTTCAAGAACTTCGGGCAGAAGCTCGAGGATTTTTCTCACCTCAAGCGCTGGTTCGAAGAGTCGATGGGCAAACGCCCGGCAGTGGTGAAGGGCAAGGCAGTGGGCGCTGAGCTGCGCGCCACACCCGGCATCAATACCGACGAGCAGCGCAGGGTCCTGTTTGGCCAGACCGCCGCTGTCGTTCGCTAGCCATCGCGGCGTTCGTCGTCACGATGCGCTTTGTCATGGTGCATTGAGCTTCGCCATCGCGCGCGCGGCGGTGGCGAAGCGACGCCGCAACTCCCGGGGCCTCAGCACCTCGACCTCGGTGCCAAGCCGAAACAAATCCAGCGTAGCCTGCTCCATCGATTCGATCGGTATCTCGACCTGCTGCCAACCGTCGCGATCCGGTGGCTGAGACGCCTCCCGTGTTGCTTCGGCAACGGCGGCGCTTAGCTGTTCGAGACGCGCGAGGCCGCGGGGCGAGACGCGCAGGAGTGCCTTGTCGCGGTAGAGTCCCACCTCATAGGCGCGAGACGACTCGGTCCAGAACCGTACCAGCTCGAAATCCTTTGGTCGCACGAAGCGCTCGCTGGTGACGACCAGATCGACGATGTTGGAAATGCGATAGGTGCGAAGCTGCTGGGAGACTTCGGCAACCAGGTACCAGGTGCCGGCCTTCAGCACGAGCCCGAGCGGCCTCAGCCGACGCGTCACGTGCCGGTCCATCCGCTGATAGGTGATTTCGATCACGCTGTCGGTCCATACGGCACGGGCGATCTCGGGCAGCAATCGTGCCGCCTCGGGGCTCTTGAACCAGTCCACCGGATCCAAATGGAAGCGCTGCGCGATCCGGCTTGCGCCCGCTCGATTGCGTTCGGGCAGGGCGGCCGTGAGCTTGAGTTGCGCGGAGAGAAGCTGGTCGGCGAGGCCCATCTGGGAGGCGGGGCCGGGGAGGCCCGCGACGAACAGCGTCTCGGCCTCGCTCTCGGTCAGCCCAGTGAGCTTGGTGCGAAATCCATCGAGCAACTGGAAGCCACCGCCAGGGCCGCGGTCGGCATAGACCGGCACGTTGGCCGCACTCAATTGCTCAATGTCGCGATAGATCGTTCGCACCGACACCTCGAACGTCTCGGCCAGAGTCTCGGCGGTGAGACGGCCGCGCGTCTGCAGCATCAGCAGGATCGAAAGAAGGCGGCTTGCGCGCATGGCGATCGGGTAGCAAACAATCCTGACAGGTACTGGCAGGAATAGGTAGTTATCAAGGGCGGGCACGAAAGGAGTGCCCCATGCTGCAAACCCGTTCCAAGCCCAGTGCCGACTTCGACTTCCTGATGGGCATCTGGAACTGCCGCCACCGCTACCTGGCGCGCAGGCTCGACGATTGTCACGAATGGATCGAGTTCAACGGCACCTGCGCGGCGCGCAAGATCCTGGATGGCTTCGGCAATATCGACGAGGCCGATATTCATTTGCCGGGTGACCGCTATCGCGGCATGACCCTGCGCCTCTACGATTTCGACAAGGATCGATGGACGATCCATTGGTACGACAGCCGCCGGCCCGCTGTAGCCTTCGCACCGGTCGTCGGCCGCTTCGCCAAGGGCGTCGGCGCGTTCTACGGCGATGACGAATGGCAAGGGCGGACCATTCGCGTGCGTTTCGTGTGGTCGCGCATCACGCCCACGTCGGCACGATGGGAACAGGCCTTCTCCCTCGACGAAGGCAACAGTTGGGAGACCAACTGGGTCATGGATTTTACACGCGTATAGGGCAGCCATGCAGACATACGATGAAGCTTTTGTCGAAAAGTTCATGGCGCCGTGGAACGCACACGATGTCGATGGAGCGATGGCCTTGATGACCGAGGATTGTGTCTGGGAGATCCCCCGAGGCTCGGAGCCTCACGGCGCCCGTTTCGAAGGATCGGCGGCAGTTCGCGACGCGATCGCCAGTGTTTTCACGGTGCTACCCGATATCAGGTATGAGCTGGTGCGTGCCAGTTTCGGCCCCAATCTGGTGGTGCTCGAGTTGCTGGTGACCGGCACTCTTGTCGGCGACAAAAAGGCAATGTTTCATGCTTGTGACATCATGATCGTCAGGGATGGAAAAGTGGCCGCCAAACGGTCATATCGAAAGGTGACGGAGTAGTACGACGGGCGACACCGGGCTTGCCCGCGGGCCCTTGACGGTCGCTGGGACCGCAACCACGTTGACGGCACTTCCGGGGAGCAGGAGGCACCGTCATGCAAAGCCAGGAACGCGACCTTATCCAGGGCCTGTTCGACCGTTTGAAGGCTTACGAAGCGCAACCCCGCGATCCCGAAGTCGAGCGGTTGCTCGCGGGGTTGCTCGCCGGACAACCCGGCGCGCCTTACTTGCTCACGCAGACTGTCCTTGTGCAGGAACATGCGCTGAAGGCAGCGCAGGACCGCATCGCCGAACTCGAGGCGAAAGCGACCGCAGCGGCAGCCAAGCCAGGTTTCCTTGAAAGCGCACCCAAGATCGGTCCTTGGGGTGCGGCTCCAGCCGCGCCTGCGGCGGCTCCTGTTCCCGCGCGATTGCCGATGCAGGCGGCACCCGCATTCGGCGCGCCGGCGGGCGGCGGCTTCCTGCGCTCTGCGCTGGCGACAGCGGCCGGTGTTGCGGGCGGGGCCTTGCTGTTCGACGGGATCCGCAACCTGCTGGGGCATTCAGGCAGTCCATTTGGTGCTCTCGACACCTCCGCGTCGGCCTCGCCGCTGATGCCGCCTGATCAGATCTCCTCTGCCGATCTCGCACAGGACGATCGCGCCACCGACAACTACGATACGGCGTACGACAACTCGACTGGCGACGACTCGAGCAGCGACGACAGTGACGCTGGCGGCGATTTCGGCGGCGATTCGGGCTTCGACGATTCGAACAACATTTGAGAACAAAAAGGGGGAGAACGGATGATCGAACTTCACACGTGGGGCACGCCCAACGGCCGCAAAGTGTCCATCATGCTTGAGGAATGCGGGCTGCCTTACAACGTGCACAAGGTCGATATCTCCAAACGCGAGCAGTTCAAACCCGAGTTTCTGAAGATCAGCCCAAACAACCGCATCCCGGCAATCGTGGATTCCGAGGGACCGGACGGCCAGCCGATGGCACTGTTCGAGTCAGGCGCCATCCTGATCTACCTCGCCGAGAAGACGGGCAAGTTTCTGTCGAAAGAACCAGTGCAACGCTACAAGACCTTCGAATGGCTGATGTGGCAGATGGGTGGCGTCGGACCGATGTTCGGCCAGGCGCACCACTTCCTGCGCGCCGCACCGGAGAAGATCGAGTACGGCATCAAGCGCTATGTCGACGAAGCCAAGCGACTCTACGGCGTGCTCGACAAGCAGCTCGGTCATCACCCCTAC
>JAFKFL010000028.1 GCA_017308235.1 Alphaproteobacteria bacterium
TGCTCCTTAATTTGACCCCCCTTGTCTGCGAACGCTCACAAAAATGATAGGTTGCGCCTTATGGCCGATCTCGACGCGTTCATTGCGCGCCTGCCCAAGGCGGAATTGCACATCCATATCGAAGGCAGCCTCGAGCCCGAGATGATGCTGGCGCTTGCCCGGCGCAACGGCGTGACCCTGCCTTATGCAAGTGTCGAAGCAGCGCGTGAAGCTTATCGCTTCACGCAGCTTCAAGACTTTCTCGACCTCTACTATCGGGGCATGAGTGTGCTCATCGAGGAGCAGGACTTCTACGATCTTACGATGGCCTACCTGCAGCGCGCGGCGGCGCAGAATGTCCGTCACTGCGAGATCTTCTTCGATCCGCAGGGCCACACCGAGCGCGGCGTCGCTTTCGAGACGGTGATCGACGGCCTGTGGCGTGCTCTGCGAGACGGCGAGCGCATTTTTGGGATCACGACCGCGCTGATCCTGTGCTTTTTGCGGCATCTTGACGAAGCGAGCGCGGAACGAACCCTCGACGAAGCCATGCCCTGGCGCGACCGCTTCATCGCCGTCGGCCTCGACTCGTCCGAGAAAGGGCATCCACCGGCCAAGTTCCAGCGCGTCTTCGCTCGCGCCCGGAGCCTCGGCTTGCTGGCGGTGGCCCATGCCGGCGAGGAGGGGCCGCCCGAGTATGTCCGCGAAGCACTGGACCTGCTGCAAGTGCAACGTATCGACCATGGTAACCGCGCTTTGGAGGATCCCGCCCTGGTGGCGCGGCTTGCGACCGAAAGAATGCCGCTCACGGTCTGCCCGCTTTCCAACCATCGCCTGCGCGTCGTGCCCGATCTGAAAGCGCATCCGCTCCGGCGCATGCTGCAAGCCGGCCTGATGGCCACCGTTAACTCAGACGATCCGGCCTACTTTGGCGGCTATGTGACCGAGAATTTTCTGGCCATGCAGCAGGCACTCGATCTCACCAGGGAAGAGATCGTGACAATTGCCCGCAATGGCTTCCTCTCGGCCTTTTGCGACGAGGCAACGCGGCAGCGCCATCTCCTGGCGTTTGATGCCTTTCTCAAGGAATGACCACAGCCTATCTCGCGGCCGAGGGATTCGAGCCCCAGCTTGAGGAGGAATTGAGCCGCGCAGACGTGGCTGTCCGCATCAGGCACGGGCGACTTCTCGTCAGCGACACGCCGGGGGTCCCGGCCGCGTGGGCCGCCAATATCTGGCACGATTGCCTCGAGCAGCCGGTTGCCTCGATCGGCGAAGCAGCCAAATCCTTGCGGGCGGTCCAGCGCAATTGGGCGATGTATGCGCCAGTCCATCATCGTCGCGCTTCGTTGATCCAGGAACGATTGCCGCACGTTTCGGCCAAACCCATCGTCTTTCCGGCCGCGGCCCCTGCGGCGCCGCTGGGCTCCTGGACATTGCTTGCGCCGGATCGGCTGCTGGCTGCCGCACAGTGCAGCGCGCCCTTTCCCAATGGCGAGGTGGTCTTCGTCGAGGACAAGGAAGGGCCGCCGAGCCGCGCCTATCTGAAGCTTTGGGAGGCGCTGGCACGTCTCGCCCGCTGGCCGCAGCCCGGCGAACGCTGCGTCGATCTCGGTGCCTCGCCTGGCGGCTGGACCTATGTGTTGGCGAAGCTCGGCGGTCGGGTCGTGGCCGTCGACAAGGCGCCGCTCGATCCGAAGGTGGCGGCCATGCCTGGGGTGGAATGGCGTGGCGAGAGTGCCTTTGCCCTCGAGCCCTCGAGCATCGGGCCTGTCGATTGGCTTTTCTCTGACGTCATCTGCTATCCGGCGCGGCTGCTGCGCCTGGTCGAGCGTTGGCGCGACTCGAGGCTGGCGAAGAATTTCGTCTGCACCATCAAGTTCCAGGGAGGGACAGACCATGACGCGGCGGCGGCGTTCGCCGCGATCGACGGCGCACGTGTGATGCATCTGCATCACAACAAGCACGAGCTTACGTTCGTGTTGACCGACGGTGACGCAGGAACGCGGTGACGTGCGCTCGAAAGCCGTCGATGAACTTCCGCGCCACCGGCGGTACCGTGCGATGGGCGGCATAGAGCGCCGAGTACTCGAAATCTATCCGGGGCTCGAACGGCCGCGCGACAATGCCGCGCGTGGCGTACTCGGTGGCGGTGAAGGGCTCGCAGAGCGCCACGCCTACGCCTGAGCCTGCGAGCGCGCAGGCGATCTCAGATAGTGGTGTCTCGATGCGCATGATGCGTTCCACACCGCGCTCGGCGAAGAGGCGGTCGATGCGGAAGCGGGACACCGTTGAGGGGCCGAGCGAAATGAAGCTCTCGCCGTCGAAATCCTCCGGCTTGAGCTTCGTCTTGCGCGCCAGCCGGTGTCCCTGGGGTAGCACGGCCACGTATGGCGCGGTCGGCATGCGTTCCAGCTGTACGGCGGCATGTTCGATCGAGGACTCGGCAAAGCCAAGGTCGCATTGTCCCTGGGCCACGGCAGTGACGACGGCGTGTGACACCAGGCCTGACAGCACGATGTTGAGTTTCGGCCGTTCGGCGAGAAAGTGGCCGACGAAGCGTGGCAGGAAACCGTTGGCGAGTGCCGGTAGGGCGGCAATCCGGAGATAACCGGCCCGGCGCGTGCGCAATTCGGTCGCTGTTTCGGCGATGCGTTCCAGCCCGACGAAGGCGCGCTCGACCTCTGCATAAAGCGACAGGGCCTCGCTGGTCGGGATCAAGCCGGTCCCGCGGCGCTCGAACAGCGTGAGCCCAAGATGATGCTGCAGGTCGCGGATCAGGCGGCTCACAGCCGGTTGGGTGACATTGATCAGCGTGGCGGCCGCGCCGACACCGCCGGTGAGCAGGAAAGCTTCGATCTGACGGGGATTGAGGCCGCGCACGGCTCTTTATAACATCTTGTTATGAACGAGGGAGAAAATCCGTATTTGACGACCGGATGACGGGCAGGGAAGCATGGCCGGAGGTCGAGGCAAAATCGGCCGGCAAATCAGTCAACGGGAGGGGCAATGAGACGTTTGGCACGACTGTCCGTCATCGCGGGCGCGATCGCGCTCTCCAGTACATCGGCCTTTGCCCAACAGACGCTCACCGTCGCGGGCTACGGCGGTTCGTTCGAGCAGACGATGCGCAAGGAAGTCATTCCGGACTTCGAGAAGGCGCACAAAGTGAAGGTCGAGTATGTCGCCGGCAATTCGACCGACACGCTCGCCAAGCTGCAAGCGCAAAAGGCCAACCAGGTGATCGATGTGGCGATCGTCGACGATGGCCCCATGTATCAGGCGATCCAGCTGGGCTTCTGCGGCAAGATCGCGGGCCTGCCGGCTGACGATCTCTATACGAGCGCACGCTTCAAGGATGACAAGGCTGTTGCCATCGGCCTGGTCGCGACCGGGCTCATGTACAACACCAAGGTCTTCAAGGAGAAAGGCTGGGCCGCGCCGACTTCGTGGAACGATCTCAAGGACACCAAGTACAAGAAGACGATCGTCATCCCGCCGATCAACAATACCTACGGCCTCTACACACTCATGATGTTCGCGCGCCTGAACGGCGGCGGCGAAAAGGACATCGAGCCGGGCTTCAAGGTGATGAAGAACGACGTCAATCCCAACGTGCTGGCTTACGAGCCGTCGCCGGGCAAGATGACGGAGCTGTTCGAATCGGGACAGGGCCTGCTGGCGGTCTGGGGCTCCGGCCGCGTGCAATCCTTCGCCAACACAGGCTTCCCCGTCGATTTCGTCTATCCGAAGGAGGGCGCGGTGACGTTGCTTGCCTCTGCCTGTCCGATCGCCAAGGCCAATGCCTCGCCGCTCGCCTCGCAGTTCATCGAGGCGATGCTTCAGCCCAAGCTGCAGCTCATCCTGCTCAAGGACTACGGCTACGGCCCGGTGAACAAGAAAGTCGAGGTGCCGCCCGAGCTCGCCAAGATGGCGCCGGTCGGCGAAAGGGCGGCCAAGCTGATCAATCCCGACTGGGACACCATCAACGCCCATCGCGACGAATGGACCAAGCGCTGGAACCGCGAGGTGGAGCGCTAGGGGGTTGGCGTTCCTTGAGCTCGAGAATCTGACCAAGCGCTTCGGCCAGCAGACCGCGGTCGATGGGCTGTGGCTGGGCGTCGATAAGGGGGAGTTCGTCTCCCTTCTCGGCCCCTCGGGCTGTGGCAAGACCACGACGCTGCAGATGATCGCAGGTTTCGTCGAACCGACATCGGGCGCGATCCGATTGGAGGAGCGCGATCTCCTGGCGGTGAAGCCGGCGCAACGCGGGCTCGGCGTGGTGTTCCAGAGCTATGCGCTCTTCCCGCATATGACGGTGGTGCAAAACGTCTCGTTCGGCCTCGAGATGCAGGGCGTGGCGGGCGCAGAGCGCGCCAAGCGCGTGGGCGAGACGCTGGAGCTGGTGGGGCTCGGGAGCTTCACCGAACGGTTCCCGCGCCAGCTTTCAGGCGGTCAGCAACAGCGCGTGGCGCTGGCCCGCGCGCTGGTGATCCGACCGCGCATCCTGCTGCTCGATGAGCCACTGTCCAATCTTGACGCCAAGCTGCGCGAAGAAATGCAGATCGAGCTGCGGCAGATCCAGCGTACGGTCGGCACAACCACCATTCTGGTGACGCATGACCAGGCCGAGGCGATGGCGCTCTCCGATCGTATCGTGGTGATGAACAAGGGCCGCGCCGAACAGATCGGCCCGCCCTACGAAGCCTACGAGCGGCCAGCGACGCCGTTCGTGGCGAGCTTCCTCGGCAAGACCAACCTGGTGAAGGGCATTGCCGTGCGGCCGGAGCGCATCTCGTTCGCGGCCTCAGGCCTCGCCGGCACGGTGCGCACCCGCATCTTCCAGGGCAATCACTGGCTCTACCAGGTGGAGACATCGGATGGGCTGGTGACGGTCATCCGCCAGAACACGGGTGAGCCGATGCCCGTCGAAGGCGCCGTGGTGCATCTGTCCTGGATGGCGGGATGAAGACCGCCCCCTATCTCCTCAGCCTGCCGGCGTTGCTGCTCTTCGCGGCGGTCGTGATCGTGCCGCTCGGCATGACAGTGGCGCTGAGTTTCCATGATTGGGGGCAGTACAAGGGCATCGTGCCGGTCTTCATCCTCAAGAACTGGCGCGAGGTCTTTTCTGACTCCTATTACGGCGAGATGTTCTGGCGGACCTTCCGCATCGCGCTGCTGGTGACGCTGCTCTCGGCCGTGTTCGGTGCACCGGAGGCATATATCCTCAATCGCATGAGGAGCCCGTGGCGCGGCCTTTTCCTGCTGGTGATCCTGGGGCCGCTCCTGATCTCGGTGGTGGCGCGCACGCTCGGCTGGGCGTTGCTGTTTGGCGGCAAGTCGGGCTTGATCAATGCGGTCCTGCTGTCGCTTGGGCTGATCTCGGCGCCGCTGCCCTTCATGTTCACCGAGACCGGCATCGTGGTGGCGCTGACACACGTCCTGATGCCCTACATGGTGCTGGCCGTGTGGGCGGCGCTGCAGCGGCTTGATCCGCAGGTGGAGAATGCCGCGATCACGCTGGGGGCGGGGCCGTTCACGGTGCTGCGCCGGATCGTGCTGCCGCAGGCCATGCCGGGTATCCTGTCGGGGGCGGTCATCGTCTTTGCCCTTGCGGCGTCCGCCTTCGCGACGCCCGCGATCATCGGCGGCCGCCGGCTAAAGGTCGCCTCGACGCTCGCCTACGATGAATTCCTGAACACGCTCAACTGGCCACTCGGCGCGGCAGTCGCCGTGCTGCTGCTGGTGGCGCTCGTTCTGATCGTGTTCGGCGCCAATCGCTGGGTCGAGCGCCGCTATGCGCAGGTGTTCGGATGAGGCGCAACGGACCGCTCGCTCTTTGCTATCACGCACTGTTCGTGGCCTTCACGCTGGCGCCGATCATTGTCGTCTGCTGGGTCGCTTTCACACCCGAGGGCTACTTGTCGTTCCCGACGACCCATTGGTCGTTGCGCTGGTTCCACGCAATCGCCCGATATCCCGAGTTCATCTCGGCCTTCTGGCGCAGCATCGGTCTGGGCGCACTCTCGTCGATCATTGCCGTTGCGATCTCCGTGCCGGCGGCGCTCGCCATCGCACGCTATCGCTTCGCCGGCCGCGAGGCCTTCACCGCGCTCTTCATGTCGCCGCTCATGATTCCCAACGTGGTGCTGGGTATCGCCTTCCTGCGGTTCTTCACCGAAGTGGGCCTGGGCGGGACCTTCACCGGCCTCGTGCTGGCGCACATCGTGATTATCTTCCCGTTTGCGCTTCGGCTCACGCTCGCCTCGGCTGTGGGCCTCGATCGCGCGCTCGAACACGCCGCGCTCTCGCTCGGTGCCTCGGAATGGACGGTCATGAAGCGTATCATCCTGCCGCTGGTGCTGCCCGGCCTGGTGAGCGGCTGGGCGCTCGCCTTCATCAACTCCTTTGACGAAGTGACCATGACTGTGTTCGTTGCCGCACCAGGAACGGAGACCTTGCCGGTGCGCATGTTCCTTTACATTCAGGATAATATCGATCCGTTGGTGACGTCGGTGTCGGCCTGCGTGATCGTCGTGACGGTCGCGGCGCTGGTGGCGCTCGACCGCGCCTACGGGCTGGAACGGCTGCTGGTGGGAAGGGGCGGGAACGATGGCCGCTAGCGACTACGATGTCGCCGTCGTGGGCGGCGGGTTGGTCGGCGCAGCGACCGCCTGGGGGCTGGCGCGAGAAGGCTGCCGTGTGGCGTTGCTCGACGAAGGTGATCGCGCCGTCCGCGCCTCGCGCGGCAACTTCGCGCTCGTCTGGGTGCAGAGCAAGGGGCTGGGCCTCGCGGCCTACGCCGGCTGGACGGTTCGATCCTCCAATGCCTGGGCCGATTTCGCGGCAACGCTGAAAGAAGAGACCGGCCTAGACGTTTGCTTCCAGCGACCGGGCGGCTTCCATCTTGCGCTGTCGGAGCGGGAACTCGAGGCGCGGGCCACCACGCTGAAGCGGCTCCACAACCAGCCCGGCATCGTTGACTACAAGACAGAGATCCTTGACCACAGCCAGGTAGCGAAGATGCTGCCCGACATTGGCCGCGAGGTGGTGGGCGCAAGCTACTGTCCGCTCGACGGGCATGTAAACTCGCTGCGCCTGTTCCGCACCCTGCACACCGCGATCCATGCGCGCGGCGTAAAATATTTGCCGAGCCATCGGGTCGAGAACATCGTGCGTGAAGAAGGTGAGTTTCGTTTGACCACGACGCAGGGCGAGGTGAGGGCGGGCCGCGTCGCGCTTGCCGCCGGCAATGCCAACATGCGGCTCGCACCCATGGTTGGCCTCGAAGCGCCGATGAAGCCCGAGCGCGGTCAGATCGTGGTCACCGAGCGTCTGCGGCCGTTCCTTCATCATCCCGTCGTCACGCTGCGCCAGACCGACGAAGGCACGGTGATGATTGGTGATTCCAAGGAAGAGAGCCTAGATCCCACCGGCCTCACGTTGGGCGTCAGCGCGACCGAGGCCGAGCGCGCAGTGCGCCAATTCCCGCTGCTCGCCAACGTGAACGTGGTGCGCACGTGGAGCGCGATCCGGGTCATGACGCAGGACGGCTTTCCGATCTACGACGAGTCCGAGACCCATCCCGGCGCTTTCGTGCTCTGCTGCCATTCGGGCGTCACGCTCGCGGCCAATCATGCGCTCACTGTGGCGCCGATGATCGCGCGCGGCGCCCTCGACAAGACGCTGGTCGCCCCCTTCAGCGCGCGGAGGTTCCATGTTCAAGAGGCTGGGTGACACCGCCGACACCCTTACGATCGAGATCGACGGCAAGTCCGTCCGCGCCCGCTCGGGCGACACGGTCGCGGCGGCCATGCTGGCCAACGGCATCGATCATTGCCGCACGACGCCTGTCACCGGCGCACCGCGCGCGCCTTATTGCCTGATGGGTGTGTGCTTCGAATGCCTTGTCATGATCGACGGCGTCGGCAGCCGGCAGGGGTGTCTGGTACCGGTGCGTGACGGCATGCGGGTCGAGACACAGCAGGGTAAGCGGGAGGCAGGGCGATGACCGAGGCGTCTGACCTCGCTTCCGCCTACGATCTCGTCGTCATCGGTGGTGGGCCGGCGGGCCTCGCGGCGGCGGCATTGGCGGCGCGTGCCGGCGTGTCTACGGTGCTGTTCGACGAGAACCCCGGCGTCGGGGGTCAGATCTATCGTGGCATCACCTCGACGCCGCTCAAGAAGCGCGCAGTGCTGGGCGAGGACTATTGGGCGGGGGCGGAGCTTGCGGCCGAAGCGAAGGCGAGCGGCGCGCTGATCGTGACCGGCGCTACGGTCTGGAGCCTCGACCCGACGCGACAGGTCGGTGTGTCGATCGCAGGCAAGGCGCGCATGATCGAGGCGCGGCGCGTGATCATCGCCACCGGATCATTGGAGCGGCCCTTTCCCATTCCCGGATGGACCCTTCCAGGCGTGATGACCGCCGGTGCCGCGCAAACGGCGCTCAAGGCGCACGGGCTTGTGCCGAATGGCCGTGTCCTTCTTGCCGGCTGCGGTCCATTGCTGTGGTTGCTGGCGGCGCAGATGCTGCGCGCGGGCGCCAGGATCGAGGCGATCCTCGACACAACGTTGCGCGCCAACTGGCTGCGGGCCGTGCCGCATCTCCCTGATTTTCTCCTGTCGCCCTACTGGTCCAAGGGCTTGGCTCTTCTGCGCGAGGTGAGGGCCAAGGTGCCGGTGATCCCGATCGAGCGTCTGTCGGCGCGCGGCGAGGGCAAGCTGCAGCAAGTCGACTATGTGTCGCGCGGCAAGGACAGCCGCCGGCAGGCCGACGTGTTGCTGTTGCACCAGGGTGTCGTGCCGAACGTGAACCTCGCCAATGCGGCGGGTGTTGCGCACCGCTGGAACGAGCGGCAAATCTGCTTCGAACCGGTACTCGATGTCGACTTCGGCAGCTCCGTGCCCGGCATCGCGATCGCCGGTGACGGTGCGGGGATCGCGGGCGGCACGGCGGCTGCCGAGCGTGGTCGGATCGCCGCCATTGCCGCGGTACGCGCCTTGAAGCCCAGCGCCTCGGTGCCAGATCCGCAAAGCGTGCGCCAAAAATTGCAACGCGAGGAGCTGGGCCGCGGCTTCCTCGACACGCTCTATCGACCGGCCGATGCCTTCCGGCTGCCGGAGGATGAGACGATCGCCTGTCGCTGCGAGGAGGTGACGGCGAAACAGATCCGCGACATGGCGGCGATCGGCTGTGAGGGTCCGAACCAGATGAAGGCCTTCCTGCGCTGCGGCATGGGGCCCTGTCAGGGCAGGCTCTGCGGCCTCACGGTCACGGAGCTGATCGCCGCTTCACGGCACACGCGGCCGGCCGATGTCGGCTATTACCGCCTGCGTCCCCCCGTGAAGCCCATCACGCTTGCCGAGCTCGCCTCGCTGCCGATCAGCGAAGCCGAGCGCAAGGCGGTGGAGCGGTAGGATGGTGCGCACCGCGGATGTGGTCGTGATCGGCGGCGGCCTGCATGGCTGCTCGACGGCGCTGCATCTCGCGCTGCGTGGCCTGAAGCCGATCCTGGTGGAGAAGGATTATGCCGGACGCCACGCGTCGGGCGTGAATGCTGGCGGCGTGCGCCAGCTTGCACGCGACATCGCCGAGATCCCGCTCTCGCTCTCTTCCATGGCGATCTGGGAGCATATCGAAGAGCTGGTCGGCGACGATTGCGGCTTTGCGAGCCATGGGACCGTGCTGGTGGCGGAGAGCGAAGCCGAGTTCGCGGACTTCCGGGCGCGCGTCGACGATCTCCGGCTGAAAGGTTTCACCCACGAGGAGTTGATCGACCGTGCCGAGCTGAAGCGGCTGGTTCCGGCGGTTTCGGATCACTGTCCGGGCGGAGTCGTGTCACGGCGTGATGGCGCGGCCGATCCGTTTCGCACCACGCAAGCCTTCCGCAAGCGCGCGATCGAGAAGGGCGCCGAGGTGATGGAGGGAACGACCGTCACCGGCCTCTCGCGCGTCGACAAGACGTGGCGCGTCGAGACCAGCGCCGGTCCGATCGAGGCGCTCAAGGTGGTGAATGCCGCGGGGGCCTGGGCTGACAGGATCGCGGCCATGCTGGGCGAACCGGTGCCGCTCGAGGTGATCGCGCCGATGCTGATGGTCACCAGCCGCGTGCCGGCGTTCATCGAGCCGGTCGTGATCCTGCGCAGCCGCAAGCTTTCGTTTAAACAAACCGGCAACGGCACGGTAGTGATCGGTGGTGGCCATCGCGCCACGCCGTTCCGAGACCAGAACCGCACCGTGCTTGATTGGGAGAAACTCGCCATCTCGGCGCGTACGGTGTGGGAGCTCTTCCCGATCATGCGCGAAGCGACCATCGTGCGCGCCTGGGCCGGCATCGAAGCACGTATGCCCGACGAGATTCCCGTCATTGGGCCCAGTTCGACCTCTGAAGGGGTCTACCATCAGTTCGGCTTCTCGGCACACGGCTTCCAGCTCGGCCCGGGCACCGGCGCGATGATGGCCGAGCTCATTGCAACCGGCGCGACCAATGTGCCGATCGATGGATTGGGAATCGCACGGTTCGTGGCCAGATGAATCGGGCGTCCCGTCGTCCGCCGTCGCTTGCGGGCGGTCTCATTCTCTCTTGTGTTACGGTCGTGGTGTGCCTTTTGATGGGTGAGATCGCGGCGCGGATTGTCGATCCGTCGGCATCGCTATGGCGCTATCCCAACTATATCCACGAAGTGACGAAGCGGGTCGTTTGGGAGCACCAGATCGCCTATGACCCCGACTTAGGTTGGGAACCGATTCCCGGGGCCTCCGGGACGCTCGCGGGACAGCCTTTTTCGGTGTCACGCGAGGGGATGCGCGAACACGATCTCGACCGCTCCCCAGCGACTGGCCCTCTTATCCTCGCCCTCGGTGACTCCTTCACCGAAGGATTTGCCGTCGGCAATGACGACACCTGGCCGGCTTACCTGGAACGCCTGACCGGACGGCGTGTGCTTAATGCCGGCGTGCGGGGCTACGGCATCGACCAGATGGTGCTGAGGGCCGAGCGACTCGTCCCGCAGCTCAAGCCGCAGACCGTGGTGCTGGCCTTCATCGCCGACGACGTCAATCGCACGGCACTTTCGGTTCGCGATTCGAAGGGAAAGCCCTATTTCGTTCCCGACGGCACAGGTCTTGCTCTGCATAACGTGCCGGTGCCGACGACGCCCAATTCGCCATGGCTCGCGGCCGCGCGCAACGTGCTGGGCTACTCTTACCTGCTGGATGTCGTCATGACGCGGCTCGGCGCCACTGAGCTCTGGTACGGCGATACGGTCAGCACGGGTGTCGATGCAGGTGTCGTCTCGTGCCGACTTATGGATCGCTTCGCCGCTGTCGCCCGACGCTACAACATAAAGGCTCTGGTGGTTGCCCTGCCGCAATATTTGGGCTGGTCCGATCCTGCCAGCGCGGCAGCGGAGCATGACCTCGTTGCAGGTGTGCTGGGCTGCGCCTCCAAAGCGGGCCTGCCGACGCTCGACGGTCTGCAGCCGTTCCAGAAGGAAGGCGTGGGGCGCGACCCGGGTGCCTATTATGTGCAGTATCACTTCACGGCGCGCGGAAATGAGCTTGCGGCACGATCGATTGCCGCTGTCCTGGCCGCGAACAATGAATAGAGAGTCTCACGGCTCCGTCGGCCAGGCTTTGGTGACGCAATCGCGCACCCATTCGATCACCACGCGGGCCGCGGGATCGCGCCTGAGGTGATTCTGCACCAAAAGCCAAACGTCGCGTCGTGCCGGCAGTGGTGTAACCCGCAATTTCCGGTCTTTCAGGAGATCGCCACACAGGTAATCCGGCAGGATGCCGGTCGCGGTGCGGCTCTTGATCAACTCACGCATCACCCGATAGTCGCCCGTTTTGCAGCGGGCCTTGACGTCGAGTCCTTTGGCCGCGAGGTATCGCGCATCAGGCGTATGATCGAGCTCTTCCGGAAAGCGACAAACGATCGGGCCGTCAATCGTGTTACGACGCGCGGCCGGTTCGAAGAGGTAGAGTTGCATATCCACGAGCTTGGTAATTGTGAAGTCGCCTTTGTCGGGCTTGCGTAATCGGATCGCGAGATCGGCCTCCCAGCGAGAAAAATTGACGTTCCCTGGAGAGGTCATGAACTCGAGACTCAATCCCGGATTGGCCGTCAACAAATGCGCGGCCTGCGGCGCAAGGATCTGTTCGGCGATCGAGCTGGTCGAGGCAAGCCTGATCTTGCCGGTCGGTCCCCGCACGGCTTTACCGACACTGCCGATGTCGGCGATATGGCGGGTGATCGCATTCACGTGTGAGAGAACCGCATCGCAGTGGGCGGTTGGCTTGCGCGTGCCGTCGACGGCATTGAACAGCACGACGCCGAGCGATGCCTGGAGCCGCGCGACGCGCCGGGCGACGGTGGTTTCGTCGATCCGCAGCCGCACGCTGGCGGCGGCATAAGTGCCCTCGTCGCGGACGGCGGCGATGATCCGGAGATCGTCCCAGTTCATGGTGGCGAGACTTTCCTTTTTCGACCTGCAATTTTGCAGCCGAGGGTCGAGCAATACCTGCGTGACTGCCGGTAATGCCATGGGCAGGTTGCGCGCGCCAAGCCCCCTCAACAACCAGTCGCTGCTGCACAACCTCTGCGTTGCCTGCGCCGACCGGAATGAAAAGGAGAACGCCATGCGTCATGCTGGCAGCTGCTTTTGCGGTGCGGTTCAGCTTCAGGTCGTCGGAACGCCCGAGGCAATGGGCTATTGCCATTGCCGTTCCTGCCGCTCCTGGTCGGGCAGCCCGGTCAACGCGTTCACTCTGTGGAATCCGGAGGCCGTGCGGATTACGGCCGGCACTGAAAGCATCGCGACATCCCAGAAGACTCCGGTCAGCCAGCGAAAATACTGCAAGAAGTGCGGCGGTCATGTGATGACCCTTCATCCGCCGTTCGGCCTGGTTGATGTTTTCGCCGCCACTCTTCCCGAGCTTGCTTTCAAGCCCGGCGTTCACGTCAACTACGCCGAGACCGTGCTGCCTATGAACGACGGTCTGCCCAAGCTCAAGGACTTTCCTGTCGAGCTCGGTGGCTCTGGAGAAATGATCGCCGACTGATAGCGATTGATCTGCTGACTTTCGCTTGGCGCTCGCTCTCGATCGTCGTCGGTCCATTGGCGCGGCGCGTGGAGCGTCGATCGTCGATCGCCATCCCATGAGTCTGAAACAGTGAACGCCATGATGCGCACCCTTGACGCTCCATTGGACCGTCGTGTCAGCCGGCTGCACCGATGGGCCGTAGACGAGGGTCTACGCGGCGAGACCGCGCACGATCTGTTCGCGGGTTTCTGCCAGCATCTGCTGGCTGAAGGATTTCCGCTTTGGCGTGGCTATGCGGCACTCGAGACGCTGCACCCGAGATGGTGGGGCTCCGGCTTCACGTGGCAACGCGGCCTCGCGTTCGTCAAGTTGGCTCAGTTCGGTCATGATCACGCGACAACGGCGAGTTGGGTCGGTGGAGTCTTCCACCATCTCGCCGAACGCGCGAAAGCCGGCGAAGGCAACCCATGCATCCGCCGACAGCTGGCCAAGGGGCCGCCGGAGCGCGACTTTCCCGCGCTCGAACGTTTCCATGCCGCCGGCGCGACCGACTATCTGGCCGAGCTGTTCGACCATCGACGGAAAGGAACGTGTGGTTTGGGAGTTGCCTATTCCTTTATGACCGACCGACCTGGAGGCTTCAGCGACAGCGACGTTCACCTGCTCCGCGCGGCGTTGCCGGCCGTGTCGCTGGCAATGAAAGCGCACGCCGGCCAGGCCAATGCATCGCGGCTGCTGCAGGTCTATCTGGGCGAGGATGCCGGCCGACGCGTGCACGGGGGCGAAGTGGAGCGTGGGTCGGTCGAGAGTCTTCGCGCCGTGCTGTGGTATGCCGACATCCGGGGTTTTACGGCGATCGCAGACGACGCTCCCGCCCATGCGGTCGTCGACCTGCTCGACGATGTCTTCGAGACCTTGGCGGGCGTGCTGCGTGAATATGGCGGCCAGGTCCTGAAGTTCATCGGCGATGGCCTGCTGGCAACCTTCTCGTTCGACGAGGAGAGCTGCCAAGCCACTTGCCGCCGCGTGCTCGACGCTGCGGCAAAGGCGATGGACGCAATCGATACGCTCAATGCAGCGCGACGGTCTGCGGGTAAGCTGACCGCTGCCGTCGATCTTGCCCTTCATGTGGGCGACGTCCTGTTCGGCAATGTCGGGGCGGTCGACCGGCTCGACTTCACCATGATCGGTCCTGCCGTCAACGAAGTCTCTCGCATCGAGGCGCTGTGCGCGCGCCTCGGCCATAGGACCCTGATCTCCGCCGAGCTTGCCGCCGCTGCACAGCCCGGGCCTGGCCGCCTGATGTCGGTCGGCTACCATGATCTGCGCGGCGTGCGTGCGGAGCGCGAGATCTACGCTCTTCGGTTCTAATGGCGAGACGTCACTTCATGCGCCGCCAATCGTAGCCCAGCCGCGGGAAGTGGATCGCGACCTCGCCAACCTCCGGATCGGAGTGCAGCAACGAGATCTCGTCGGCGTCGATGAACAGCACTTCGCCTTCGACCCAGTCTTTTGCGTTGTCGGAGGCACGCACACGGGCGCGTTCGCCGGGCTTCGGATCGCCATCCTGCGGGTCCGATGTCCGGGGAGGGGCAGGGGTCGAGGACCGTGCGACGGCAAGGCCTTCGTCCGGCGCCGCGTCGATGCGCTGGCCGTGGCCGATGGCCGCCATCCGATCGCGCCAGGCGACTAGCTTAGGATAGGGGTCGAGCTCCGCGCGGCAATCGATCCGGCGGCCACGCAGGAACCAGACAACGTGATAACAGGCGAAGTCGGCGATGCAGGGCTGCTCACCGAGAAGATAGCCGCGTCCGTCGTTCAGCATGTCGGCCAGCCATTTGAGCTGCGGCCGCACGAGCGGGAGGTTGCGTATGGCGGCTGCACGTACGGCCTCGATGGAAGGTTCAGGCACGCCATGGATACGGGCCCGGTCTTCGTGCAGGCCCACGGGCATGTGGTCGGCGTTGATGCCGGAGACATAGAGCGCCATCGGCCGCATGAACTGATGTTCGGCCCACCAGGCTATCGCCTCTGCGGCGCCGCTCATCTCGGCCGGGAAGAGGGTCGGCAGGGGCACGCGCCGCTCGAGCTCGCGAGCGATCAGGCGTGTGTCGCACCAGAGATCGGCCCCGTCCTGCAGGACCGGAATACGTCGATAGCCGCCCGTGAGCGGCGTGAGGCTGGGCTTGGGAGCGATCGGCGGCTGCTCGATCCCTCGCCAGGCGAGGCCCTTGAACCCCAGCATCAATCGCGCCTTTTCGGCGAAGTTCGAGAAGTCGTAGTGATGCAGGATCAGGGCCAAGGCGATCTCTCGTCCGCGCAGCGTCAGACATGACGGCAAAGTTGGCCGATCGTGCCCCTCAAGTTGCTAGGGGTCCATCACGTAGTAGATCTTCTTCATCCGCCGCATGCCGAGGCGATCGTAGAAGCGCTGGGCGCCCTCGTTGTGCTCGCCGGTGGTCCAGATGACTCGCGCAACTCCGCGCTCCTGGGCAAGCTCGCGGATCGCATCGATCAGCCGCTCACCCACGCCGTCGGAGCGGGCATGGGCGGCCACATAGAGCTCCTTCAGGAAAAGGCCATGGCTGAGATGGGGCCCCGGGAAGTAGGGGTTGAGGACCGCGAAGCCCAGCAACTTACCTTCCAACTCCGCGACGAGGCACACCGGGCCGCCATGCGGAGGCGAGATCAGAAAGGACGCGCCCGGGGTGCCCGCGCCATGCGGCACGGAATTGCCGTAGTGATGCTCATGTTCCTCGAGGAGACGAGCGAGCGGCGCTTCATCGCCTTTTTGCGCGTGCCTGATCTGCATGGCGGCTCGTCTAACATCGCTGGCCCGCCGCGGCAAAGCACGCCAAAATCCGTGCCATGGGAGAAGATGCATGAACGGCGTGGTCAATATCGACGACTTGCGCAAGCTTGCGAAGAAGCGGCTGCCCAAGATCGCTTACGACTTCATTGAAGGCGGCACCGACGACGAGGTGGCTTTGGTCACCAACGAACAGGCCTTTCGCAAGGCCCGTATCGTACCGCGATATCTGGTCGACGTTTCTGTCCGCGACCAGTCGACGACTCTGTTTGGTCGCACCTATTCGAGCCCGATCGGCATCGCGCCGACCGGCATCGCCGGGCTGTTCCGCCGCGGCGCAGACCTGATGCTGGCGGAGGCGGCGCGCGAGGCCAATGTGCCCTTCATCATGTCGGGCACCAGCACCGCCTCGATCGAGGATCTCGCCAAAGTGGCGCCCGATCACGGCTGGTATCAGCTTTATTCGGCCAAGAACCAGAACGTCTCCGAGGACATGATCAAGCGCGTGGGCGACGCAGGTCTGAAGACCCTGGTCTTTACGGTCGACGTGCCCGAAGGCTCAAACCGCGAACGCAACGCGCGCAACGGCTGGGGCCGGCCGCTCAGGCTTACCTGGGAGACCAAGCTCGAGGCACTGCAGCATCCCGGCTGGATGATGGAGTGGATGAAGCACGGCACGCCCATGTTCAACAACTGGGCGAAATATGCCGGAGCCAATGCCAGCGCCGAGAAAGTGGCCGATTTCGTCGCCGAGCAAAATCGGGCGCCGATGACCTGGAAGCATGTCGAGCGCTACCGCGAGCTGTGGAAGGGCAACTTCGTGCTGAAGGGAATCATGCATCCGGACGATGCGGTCCGCGCCCATTCTCTGGGCGTCGACGGCATCATGGTCTCGAATCACGGTGCACGTCAGCTCGACATTGCGCCGTCGCCGCTCGAAGTGCTGCCGACCATCCGCGACGCGGTGGGCGACAAGATGACCCTGATGCTAGATGGCGGCATCCGTCGCGGTATGGATGCGGTCGTGGCGCTCTGCCTTGGCGCCAAGTTCTGCTTCGTTGGACGGCCCACGCTTTATGGTGTGGCGGCCGGCGGCACAGCGGGGGCAACGAAGGCGCTGCAAATCTTTCGGCGCGAGATCGACCTCACCCAGGCCCAGATCGGCGCACCCAAGATTGCCGACCTTGGGCCGCAGTTCATGATGTGGAAGGACGAGGAGGATCTGAGGCGGAATAGTCGATAAGCGTAGGCGGCTGCCGGGGCGGCCTGCGCCGCCGCACGGGGCGTCGCTCGCGGGTGAGCGTGAATTCGGGTTCGCGGTGATCGGCTTCGACCGGCGGCAGCCAGGCCTGCAACGCCCAGATGGCGATGGCGGCGAACGAGACGGTGAGCGGGATCATGCCGATCACGCGCCAGAAGACCATGGTGCGTTCGCCGTCGATCCACACCCAATAGAACAGCAAGCCGCCGAGGCCGAGCACCGCCGGCAGTACGAGCCGAAGAATCCACTTGCAGACGGTATCGACGTACGAGTGCCGCACCGGCAATTCATACGGATCCGCAGACCTTCCCTGATCCGCCAGAGCCATGGATGAACTCCACATCCCAACGGGCTTTCGCCGACGAAAACCCCCATCCCACTGTCGGGACAGTAGGCGGCGCTTCCGAGGCCGGGAAGTGGACGCAAGCAGGACACACAGCTTTGTCACGAGTAGGCTACCGGGCCTGCCTCGGGACGGCGGGAGTGTCCTCTTAGGCCAGCCGGCCAGCGGTCGCCGGATCGATGCCGATCGCCTCGGCCAGAGACAGCGGCCGGGCCTCCCGTGGCGCTGGACCCTCCTCGAGCAACAGCTGGTCCAATTGCGCAAGGCAGGCACGCCGCTGATCGACATCGGTCAAACCGGCGACGAAGGCGATGAGTTCGTTGATTTTTTCCCGAGCGCTCATGATGTTGAGGCCGTGTTCAATTTCACCAAGAGGGATGTGCAATATACCCAATTTTTGCCAAATTGTGAATCCCGGGGATGACAACCGCCGTCGATTTCTACCTCGGCCTTGGAAGCCGCTACTCCTACCTCGCCGCGAGCCAGATCGACCGGATCGAGGCGCAAACAGGCTGCCGTTTCGTCTGGAAACCCATTGCCAGCGGCTTGTTGATCGACCGCCGTGGCGACAATCCGTTTCGGCGCGCAACGAGCCCAGGAGCGGGGCCAGGGCCGTACGACCAGGCCTATCGCGAATATGATGCGAAGGGCTGGGCCACCCTTTACGGCATTCCCTTGCACGAGCCCCCTGCATTCGAGGTCGATCCGACACTGCCGGCCCTGGCCTGTGTTGCCGCAGACAGGCAGGGCGCGCTGGTGGCCTGCTGTAGGCTCTTTCAGCAACTCATCTTCGCCGAAGGCAGAGTGATCGACGCGTCGACCATTGCCGCCTTGCCGGCGCGCCTCGGGTTGGACGAGGAGGTGTTTCGCCGCGACCTCGATGCGCCCGAGATTCGGGCCCGGCATGCGGCGCTGATCGACGAGGCCGCACAACGCGGCGCTTTCGGTGTCCCGACCTTCTTTGTCGGCCAGCAGATGTTCTGGGGTAACGATCGGTTGCCGCTGCTCGAAGCCGCGTTGCGCGGCACGGAGCTGCCGCGCTGGCGGGAGCCATAGGGGGCGCGGGTCCGAACGGCCGCGCCCCGACAGGACCTTAGTGCACGACCTCGAACAGGCCGGCGGCGCCCATGCCGCCACCGATGCACATCGTAACAACCACGTTCTTGGCCTTGCGGCGACGGCCTTCGATCAGGGCGTGGCCGGTGCAGCGTGCACCAGTCATGCCGAAAGGATGGCCGATCGAGATCGAGCCGCCGTTCACGTTCAGCTTCTCGTTGGGGATGCCGAGCTTGTCACGGCAGTAGAGCACCTGCACCGCGAAGGCCTCGTTCAGCTCCCAGAGGTCGATGTCGTCCATCTTGAGACCGAAGCGCTTGAGCAGCTTCGGTATGGCGTAGACCGGTCCGATGCCCATCTCGTCGGGCTCGCAGCCGGCGACCACCAGGCCCTTGTAGATGCCAAGCGGCTTCAGGCCACGCTTGGCGGCTTCGGCGTCGCTCATGACGACCGCGGCCGAGGCGCCGTCGGAGAGCTGGCTCGCATTGCCGGCGGTGATCCACTTGTCCGGGCCCATCACCGGCTGGAGCTTGGCGAGGCCCTCCATGTTGGTGTCGGGCCGGTTGCCCTCGTCCTTGGTGAGCTTGACCGTTTTCTTGGAGGTCTCGCCGGTGTTCTTGTCGGTGACGATCATCGTGGTTTCCATCGGCACGATCTCGTCGTCGAACTTCCCGGCCTGCTGTGCCGCCGCCGTGCGCAGCTGGCTCTGCAGTGAATATTCGTCCTGGTATTCGCGGCTGATCTTGTAGCGCCCCGCCACGGTGTCGGCGGTCTGGATCATGGAGTGATAGATCCCAGGGACGTGCTCCTGCACCCAGGGATTGACCAGCCGGTTCTTGTTGCCGCCCGGTGGGCCCTGGACCAGCGACACCGATTCAAGCCCACCCGCCAGCATCACCGGCACCTTGTCGACCAGCACGCGCTGGGCGGCCATCGAGATGGTCTGCAGGCCCGAACTGCAGAAGCGATTGACGGTGACGCCCGAGACGCTGACCGGCGCGCCGGCGCGGATCGCTGCGACGCGGGCGACGTTGGAACCTGTCGTGCCTTCAGGTGCGGCACAGCCCAGGATCACGTCCTCGACTTCGCCCAAATCGACCTTGGCGCGCTCGGCAGCGTGCTTGATGACATGGGCGCCCATATCGGCGCCGTGGGTGTCGTTGAAGATGCCGCGAAAGGCCTTGCCGATCGGTGTGCGGGCGGTTGAGACGATGACGGCGTCAGCCATGGATATTCCTCCAGTTCGAATGAATCAGACGGTAGAGAACTTCTTGCCTTCCTGCACGAGCTTCTTGAGAAGTGGGGCAGGTTCCCAGAACGGGTCGCCGGAAGCGTCGCGATACTTCAGCAGCGCGTCGTGGATGGTCTTGAGGCCGACCACGTTGTCGGCCCACCACATCGGCCCGCCGCGATAGACCGGCCAGCCGTAGCCGTTGACCCAGATCACGTCGATGTCGAGCGAGCGCTGGGCCATGCCCTCGGCCAGGATTTTGGCGCCCTCGTTCACCATCGGATAGAGGCAGCGCTCCAGGATCTCCTGGTCGGAGATGGCGCGGCGGGTGATGCCGAGCTTCTTCGAGGTCTCCTCGATGATCTTCTCGACCTCGGGATCGGGCACGGGCGTGCGGTCGGGGAGATTGTACTTGTAGTAGCCCGAGCCGGTCTTCTGCCCGAACCGGCCGAGCTCGCAGATCGCGTCAGCGATGTAGCCGGTGTAGCGGACGTTGCGCTTTTCCTTTTCGTTCTTGCCCTGGCGGATGCGCCAGCCCACGTCGTTGCCGGCGAGGTCGCTCATGGCGAACGGGCCCATGGGGAAGCCGTAGTCGTAGATCACCTTGTCGACCTGCTGCGGAAGTGCTCCTTCCTCCAGCATGTAGGCCGACTGCACGCCGCGCTGGCGCAGCATGCGGTTGCCGACGAAGCCCTCGCAGACGCCGACCAGCACCGGGATCTTGCCGATCTTCTTGGAGAGCGACATGACGGTGGCGATCACGTCCTTCTGGGTCGCCTTGCCACGCACGTTCTCGAGCAGCTTCATGACGTTGGCGGGCGAGAAGAAGTGCATGCCGATCACGTCGCCTGGCCGCTGCGTATAGGTGGCGATCTGGTTCACATCGAGGCCCGAGGTGTTCGTGGCGAGCACGGCACCCGGCTTGGCGACCTCGTCGAGCTTCTTGAAGACGCCTTCCTTAACCTCCATGGTCTCGAACACCGCCTCGATGATGACGTCGGCGTCCTTGAGGTCGTCGTAGGTAAGCGTGGGCTTGATCAGCGCCATGCGCTTGTCGACGTCCTCCGCCTTCATGCCGCCGCGCTTGGCAGTGTTCTCGTAGTTGGTGCGGATGGTCTTGAGACCGCGGTCGAGCGCCTCCCGCTTCACCTCGAGGAGCGTCACTGGAATGCCTGCGTTGGCGAAGTTCATCGCGATGCCACCGCCCATCGTGCCGGCGCCGACGATGCCCGCTGATTTGATCTCACGCTGCGGCGTGTCGGCCGGCACGTCGAGCACCTTGGCCGCCTCGCG
Organism: Alphaproteobacteria bacterium; assembly: GCA_017308235.1. Classification (GTDB taxonomy): domain Bacteria; phylum Pseudomonadota; class Alphaproteobacteria; order Reyranellales; family Reyranellaceae; genus Reyranella. Next base: position 21,021 of record JAFKFL010000028.1, read on the forward strand.
CTCGGCGAAGAAATAGTAGCGCTGCGCTGCGGATTCCTGTGAGGTCAGGAGCTCGACGAACAATTCGCGCTCGCGCTTCATGCCCTCGTCGAACGGCAGCTCGCAGGCCGCCTGGACGCATTTGATGATGTTCCACGGCGCCTTGAAGCCACGGGCGCGGCGGGCGATCGCCTTTTCGGTCTCCTTGAACAGGTCGGGCGATTCGAGCGTCACGCTGAGATCGCGCACGCGTCGGCGCGGTGCGTTCTGCGCCACCAGCATCTGCGCATGCGCCACGGCGCCCGCCAGCAAGTCTCCCTCGACAAGGGCATCGACGATGCCCTTGCTCTTGGCCTCGGGTGCGGGGATGTGCCGGCCGGAAAGGATGGCGTCGAGCGCGTACTTGGCGCCGGCGAGGCGCGGCAGACGCTGGGTGCCGCCGGCACCAGGCAGCAGGCCGAGATGCACCTCAGGCAGGCCGACACGTGTCGTCGGCAAGGCAACGCGGTAATGCGCGCCAAGCGCCGTTTCGAGGCCGCCGCCCAGCGGTGTGCCGTGCAGTGCGGCCACCACGATCTTGGGGCAATTCTCCATCGTGGCGATGACATCGTTGAGGTTGGCGCCCTGCGGCGGCTTACCGAACTCGCGGATGTCGGCGCCGGCGATGAAGGTACGGCCGCCGCCGATCAACACGATGGCATCGATGTTGGGATCTCTGCCGAAGGCCTCGACGCCGGACTTGATGCCGTCGCGCACGGCCGCAGCCAGTGCGTTCACCGGCGGATTGTTGACGGTGAGGATACCGATCCGCCCCTGGGTGGAGCGTTGCACGGCGTCGGAAGCTCTGTCGGACATGGGGCGTTCTTCCCTGCTGTGAAGGCCGTTGGCGTTGGCCCGTCATAGCAATCCCGGGGCACGCCGCCCAGCGACCTGAGGTTTCGCGCTGCGAGGACCGGCGGCTGGCGGCCTAGTGCCGGGCCGAATTGCCCACGAACAGCGGCCAACCGTTGGGCAGGGGAGTCGTTATCACTTGGCCAGGCCGATGGTGGGACACCACACCAAAGGTCGGAATCGCGTAACCCGGATAAGGATAGGCGGGAGAGGGCACGTACACGATCTCGCGCTGTACGATCGTGGGTTGCTCGGGGGCGGGCGGCGGAGGTGGCGGCGCGGAACTGCCGCGCAGGATGGTCACGCCTTGCTGGTCTCCCGGGCCCCCGGCGAAGGCGGGTCCGGCCAAGAAAACCAGTCCGAGAAGGAGCGAAAGGGCAGCGCGCATGACCTGTACGTTAGGTACTGAAGATGGCAAGACCGTGCCGTTCAGGATCGATTGAATGACCGTAGCGCGTCCCCGCATCGAAGGCTACGCCGTGATCTCCCGAGAGGGGATGATCGCCACGGCCGACGGACGCTTCCCGGACGAGATCAAGATCCCCGCGGACCACCAATTCTACCAGGACGCCGTCGACCACGCCGCCGCCGTCGCCAACGGCCGCCATTCCGCCGAGGGCGGCGACAAGGAGGCGCTTCGCCATCGGCTCATCCTGACCCGCCGCGTCATCCGGCTGACGCCCGATCAACGCAATCCCCGGGCCATCCTCTGGAATCCCGCGGTGACGCCGTTCGAGGAGGCCTGGTCTCGGCTCGGCCTCAAGGAGGGCACTCTGGCCGTGGTTGGCGGTACGGACGTATTCGAGCTCTTCCTCACCATCGGCTACGACACCTTCTACCTCACGCGGACCGAGGCAAGCGTCCCGAAGGGTCGTCCGGTTTTTCCCGGCGTCGGCACCGTCGGGACCGTCGAGGACGTCATGGCAAGGCATGGCCTCGCGCTGCGCGACACGCGGATGCTCGATCCCTCGGTCAATTGCCGGGTCGAGGCGTGGGTGCCGAACGGCTAGGGGGCTTGCTCGAGGCTCGACACTTCGTTGGTGAGTGTGGTGCGGCGCATGTCGCGCACTTCGGTGTGGTCGTAGCGACGGGCGCGATGCATGGTGACCCGGTTGTCCCACATCACGAGATCATGCGGCCGCCAGACGTGCGTATAGACGAACCGGCGCTGCGTCGCGTGCTCGTTGAGGTCGCGCAAAAAGGCTCGGGCCTCGGGTACCGGCCAACCTTCGATGCCGCCCGCGTGGCTCGAAAGATAAAGCGATAACCGGCCCGACCGCGGATGGCGCCGCACGAGGCGCTGGCGCACCGGTGTCCACTTCACGCGCTCCGCGTCGGTGAAGTCGGTGAAGCCCAGGATGCCGCGGGAAAAGATCTGGCTGTGCGAGCAGATGAGGTCATGGATCTCGCGCTTGGTGGCCTCGTCCAGCGAATCGTAGGCCGCGCGCATGTCGGCAAACTCGGTGTTGCCGCCGGTCGACGGGATGGTGCGCGCGGAGAGGATCGAATACTTGGCCGGCACATCCTTGAACGAGCTGTCGGAATGCCAGAGCTGGTTGCCGAGCCCGAACAGGCGGCGGCGGTCGTCGCGCGCCAGCACCTGGCTGTTCTTGTCGAGGTTGGAGATGTCATTCAGGTCCATGCTCATGCGCCGGTCCTGAGGTGCCGCGATGTCGCCGGTCGCCTGCTCCAGGGGGCCGAGCGCGCGGCTGAAGACGAGCTGCTGCTCGTCGTCGATGTCCTGGTCGTGGAAGACCAGCACGCCGAATTGATCCATGCCGCCATGGACGGCGGCGACTTCGTCTTCCTTGAGCGGGCGGGTGAGGTCGACGCCGGAAACTTCGCCCGCAAAGAAGGCCCGGCCGGCCGGATCGATGGGCTTGATGGCGATGGTCATGACGGAAGTTTAGCCTGGGCGGGTGGGGGTGTCAGGCTTGAGCTTGGGAAGCGCCGACCACTCTGTGAACAGGCGGCCGTTGTCCTGGTCGAAATGCTCGTCGAGGACGCGGGACGACAGGATGCGCTCGACGCGGAAATTCCGGTAATCGGCGCGAAGCTCGCACCACGCCCCCACCAGCGTCACGTCCACGTAGTAGGCCATGGCGATGGGCCAGACGGTACGGTTGGTGCGCCGGCCTTGCTCGTCGGCGTAGACGATGTGGAGCTTGCGGCTGTCGCGGATGGCCGCCCGCAGTTCGGCCATATCGATCCCTTCGACGGGAGCGGCCTCGCCGGGCGAGACGAAGATCGGCGGGTTGGCGAGGGTCGCACGTAGCGATTCCGGCAACACCGTCGTCACCTTGGCATACACGCTGTCGGCCGCCTCCTGCAGCCGGGGATCGCGCAGGCGTTGGACCATGCGTGCGCCAACGGCAATCGCTTCCACTTCGTCGGCCGTGAACATCAGGGGCGGAAGGTCGAAACCCTTGCGCAGGATGTAGCCCACGCCCGCCTCGCCATCGATCGGCACCCGACGCGCCTGAAGGGCCGCGATATCGCGATAGATGGTGCGGGGCGTCACCTCGAGAGCCGACGCGAGCGTAGCTGCCGTCACGGGCCTGGTCGCGACGCGCAGGCGCTGGATGATGTCGAACAGGCGGTCAGATCGGCGCATTTCCACACGCAATTCCAATAGTTTATCACTCCTGACACAACATTGTCAGGAGCATCCGAGTAAGCTTCCGTCATGAACAAGGAAGGTCAGAGATGGCTCGGGACGGCGCTCCTCGTGGCGTCCGCGATCGCCTACAGCAGCGCCGGCTTCTACACCCGGCTGATTCAGGTCGACGTCTGGACGGTGCTGTTCTGGCGTGGCGTCTTCGGCGGCCTCTTTCTTGCCGGCATGGTCGTCTGGCGCGAGCGAGGACGAACGGTCCAGGCCGTCCGCGCCATCGGAGCGACAGGACTCGTTATTGCCGTGTGTTCCGCAGTGGCGACGGTCTGTTTCATCAGCGCCATGAGGCTCGGCAGCGTCGCCGACGTGTTGGTGATCGACGCCACAATTCCCTTTTTCGTGGCAGGTATCGCCTGGTTGCTGATCGGCGAGCGTGAGGACAAGGTCACGCTCTGCGCTACCTTGATCGCCCTGGCGGGCGTTGTCGTCATGGCCCGGCCAGCAATTTCCCAGGGACGTATCACCGGTGACCTGCTGGCTCTGGTCATGGCAATCCTGATGGCGACCGCCATGGTGCTGATCCGCGGCAAGCGCCAGGTAAGCATGCTGCCGGCGGTCGGCCTCTCGGCATTCCTGTGCGCGCTGATCGTGTTGCCTTTCGCCCATCCCCTGGACGTCAGCGCCGCAGACCTCGCGCTGCTGGGCCTGTTCGGCGCCACGCAGTTCGGCCTCGGCCTGCTGTTGCTGGCGTTGGGTACGCCGCTCGTGTCGGCGACGCGTGGCGCCCTGCTGGGCGTGCTGCAGACCCCCTTGGGCACGCTGTGGGTGTGGCTGGCTTTTGCCGAGGCGCCGGCGGTCGCGACCCTGATCGGCGGTGGGATCGTCATGCTGGCGGTGGTGGCGGATGTGGTTCTGCCGCGCCACCACGGCTCCGTCACGCAGCCGGGCTAATATCGACGACATCCATCGCGTTGATCTCGTCGGGTTCACCTGTATAGACCACCAGAGCCATGGTCTCGGTGGCGATCATGGCACTGTGCGGCTGGCCTTTGGGATTGAGGCTGTAGCCGCCCGACCGTTGCGACGGCTCGCCGCCTTTGGTGCTGCGACCGCCCTGGAGCGAGAAGACGTGCTCGTCCGACAAGGCGGTCGCGACGATCTTGATCAGCTTCCCCGAGGGTGGCGTGAACCTCACCAGCCAGGTAATGCCGCCGCCTTCCTTGCGGCGGTCGCTCAGCACCTTGAGCTGGACAATGTCCCTGCCGTCGTAGACAGCGGCCGGTCCGTAGAAAGGCACTCCCGAGGTCCATTCCATGGCTGTGTGGTCGACATGCAACGAAGCCATGAGCCCTCCTTTTGCTGATGACCGGCGGCAGCTTAAGTCGTGCCTGCTGACACCGTCTTGTCAGTAGAATCGTCCCGGCGCTGCAATGGTTGCAGGGTGACACCGCCGCAGGAGGAGATCGTGAGCAGTCCGCCGCCCCAGGTACGACGCACCGACAAGCTGATGGCCGGCGAACGCGCCCACCAGATGCTGGCTGCGGGATATTGTGGTCGGCTCGCCACGGTGAGCGAGGATGGGTCGCCGTACTGCGTGCCACTGCTCTATGTCTGGCTGGACGGCGAGATCTTCGTGCACAACACGGCGGCCCGCGGCCACTTGCGGGCCAATGTCGATCACGAGCCCCGGGTATGCTTCGAAGTCGACGAGGTCGGCGAGGTGTTCGATTACGGCCGCTTCGAATGCGACGTGTCGATCTCGCATCGCAGCGTCATCGCCTTCGGCCGCATCCGGGTGATCGAGGACCGCGGCCTGAAACAACGCTTCTGCGATGCGCTGATGGCCAAATACCACGGCCGAGATGTCGGCCGGCCCAAGGGCTTCTATCCGCGCCTGGACGGCATCACGGTCTATGCCATCACGGTCGAGCGGCTGACCGGTAAGGAGACGGCGTTGCCGCCGTCAGCCGAGCAGTGGCCGGCGCGCGACAACACCAAAACGCCGAACGCCAAAGCACCTTGACATTGGGCTCTTCGATAAGACATTTGAACATTTATTCAAATGTCCAAAGCCAAGAAGACCGTCCTGTCCGACGACCATGCCGTGGCGCTGGCCGATCTGTTCCGGCTGTTGGGCGATGCCAGCCGGCTGCGCATCGTCGTCGCCTGCCTGCGCGCGCCGCTTGCCGTGTCGGAGATTGCCGAGCGGCTGGGGTTATCGGTGTCGCTGGTGAGCCATCACCTGCGCCTGCTGAAGGGCGCCCGGCTGGTCCGGGCCGAGCGCCAGGGCAAGCAGGTCTTCTACGGTGCCGACGACGAGCATGTGCGGCGTATGGTCGAGGACATGATCGTGCACGTCACCGAGCATTGACGACAGCAGGTCCCTCATCCTGAGGAGCGCGCGCTGTGCGCGTCTCGAAGGATGGGAACGAGCACCCTGTCTGTTGCCACCCTTCGAGACGGCCGCGGAGCGGCCTCCTCAGGGTGAGGGCGAGAGCGATTCCGGGATCGCGTCTACGCCGTCGGCAGTTTGTAGTCCTCGAACTGCTTGCGCAGGGCGGTCTTCAGGATCTTGCCGGTGGCGCCATGCGGGATGGCGTCGATGAACTGTACGTCGTCCGGCATCCACCACTTGGCGATCTTGCCGTTCAGGTACTTGAGCAGATCGTCCTTGGTGATGCTGGCCTCAGGCCGTTTCACGATGATCAGCAGCGGCCGCTCATCCCACTTGGGATGATGCACCCCGATCACCGCGGCCTCGGCGACGCCTGGGCAGCCCATGGCGGCGTTCTCGAGGTCGATCGAGCTGATCCATTCGCCGCCCGACTTGATCACGTCCTTGGACCGGTCGGTGATGACGACTGAGCTATCGGTCTCGATCTTGCAGACGTCGCCGGTCATGAACCAGTCGTCCTTCAGGAACTGGTTCTGGCCGTCGCCCTTCATGTAGCCCTTCACGATCCACGAGCCACGCACGACCATGTTGCCCGAGATGCTGCCGTCCGTGGGCAGGTCATTGCCGGCATCGTCGATGATCTTCATCTCGCAGCCGAACACCGGCCGGCCTTGCTTGGCGGTGATGGCGAAGCGCTCGGCGTCGGGCAGGTCGCGCTCGCCCCGATTGAAGCGGGTGAGGGTGCCGAGCGGGCTCATCTCGGTCATGCCCCAACCCTGCGCCACCTCGATCTGATGCTCCTTCCAGAAGCGCTCGATCATGGCGTAGGGCACGGCCGAACCGCCGATGAGGCTGCGTTTGACCGACGACATCTTGAGCTTGTTCTGGGCGCAATAGTCGAGCAGGGCGAGCCATACGGTCGGCACGCCGGCGCTCAGCGTCACCTGCTCCTTGTCGAGGAGCTCGTAGACACTCGCACCGTCGAGCTTGAAGCCGGGAAACACGAGCTTGGTCCCGCACATCGGGCCAGCATAGACCAGACCCCAGGCGTTGGCATGGAACATCGGCACCACGGGCAGGATGGTGGTGTCCGGATCGAGTCCCAGCACCGGACCGGACGCCATCATCATCGTGTGGATCATCGTCGAGCGGTGCGAATAGAGCACGCCCTTCGGGTTACCGGTCGTACCCGACGTGTAGCAAAGCGACGAGGCGGTCTTTTCGTCGAACTCCGGCCAGGTGAGCGTGCCGGGCTTGCCCGCGATCAGCTCCTCGTAGCACAGGAGCTTGGGGATCTTGCTCGATGCCGGCATATGGGCGCGGTCGGTCATGACCACGACATGCTTCACCGTCTTGAGCTTGTCGTAGACGCTCTCGACCACCGGCAGGAGGTTGAGATCGACGAAGATCGCCTGATCCTCGGCGTGATTGGCGATATAGGCGACATGGTCGGGCGCGAGCCGCGGATTGATCGTATGCAGCACCGCGCCGAGTCCGGAGATGCCGAAGTAGAGCTCGAAGTGGCGATGGGTGTTCCAGGCGATGGTGCCGACACGGTCGCCGAGCTTGATGCCCAGCTCCTGCAGTGCCTCGGCCAGCTGCTTGGAACGCTTGTGTGCGTCCTTGTAGCCGTAGCGATGGATCGGCCCTTCGACGGTTCTGGTCACGATCTCGACGTCCGGATAGGACGCAGCGGCAAAGTCGATGATCTGCGAAATCAGCAGTGGACGGTCTTGCATCAATCCCAGCATGGCGCTTCCCTTGTTACGCGCGCCGCTCGATATGAAGGCTTCTGAAATTCGTGAGCGGCTTCAGCTCCGGTTCTAGACCGAGTCCCGGCCCGTCGGGAAGAGACACGCTGCCGTCGGTCACATTAAGCAGACTACCCAGCAGCCCCTCGCGCAGCGGGTTGGGATTGCCGTCGACCTCGAGCAAGCCCCGCCCACGCACCGCCGCCAGCAAATGCAGCGAATGCATCAGCCCGACCGCGCCGCCCAGGAAGTGGGGGCAGTAGGTCTGGCCCGCGGCCAGCGCCGCCTTCGCGACGGGCAGGCAGCCTGAATGGCCGCCCCATTTTGCAGCATCGGGCTGGAGAACGCCGAATACGCCCGAATCGATCGCCTGCTGGAAAGCGCCGGCGCCACGGATGTTCTCGCCTCCTGCCAGCCGGGCTGGCGCGACGGCTGCGACCTGGACCCATTCTGGTAAAGGGCGGTCGGCCGGCAACGGCTCCTCGATCCAGCCCAGGCCGAGCTCGGCAAACTTGGGCGCCATGCGACACGCCGTGGCGAGGTCCCAGCCCTGGTTCACATCGACCATCAGCCGTTCGCCGCTCGCGAGCGTCCTGGCAACAGGCCGCAGCGAGCCGAGGTCGGTCTCTTCGCCGAACCCGACCTTGATCTTGAAGGCGCGATAGCCGACCGCCCGCGTGCGCTCCACGGTCTCGAGCGCCGCGCGGCCGGGGTTGAGCCCGGAGGCATAGACCGGAACAGGCGAGCCATCGTTGCCGCCGAGAGCCTGCCAGAGCGGCAGGCCGTGCTTGCGGGCGCGAAGGTCATGAATCGCGAGATCGAGGCCGGCCGCCGCCGCTGACAGAGCGCCGGCATCGCCGCTCTGCAGGCGCAGCACATGCAGGCTGCGGTCGATCTCGGCCCATAGCGCGACCGGGTCGTCGAGCGATTTGCCCAGCGCGCGCGGCGCCACGATCTCGGCGAACAGCAGCGCGCGGTGCTCGGCTGATGCGGTCGGGAAGTTGGACCAGACCTCGCCCCATCCATGCGCGCCGTCGGAATCCTCGACTTTCACGAAGACCGCGACCCGCTCGGCCATGGTGCCGAAGGAGGTGCGGACAGGCTCCTGGATGGGAGCGCGAAAGACATGCGCTTCGACGCGCGCGAGCGTGGCGGTGCTCATTTCTTGTCGCGGGACTCGCTGAAGGTCAGCCTGTTGCCGAAGGGGTCGGTCAGGGAGACGGTGCGGGCGCCCCACGGCGCATCCTCGATGCCGGGTTTGGCGTAGCGATAGTCCTGCGCGATGAGCCCTTGGTGGAACGCTTCGATGCCTTTCATGTTGATCAGCACGGCAGATCCCGGCGTGGCGTCGCCGTAGTGCTCGCTCAGATGGAGGGCGACGCCGGATTTCGAAACTTGCGCATACAGCGGAAAATTGTCGCCGAAGCGGTGTTCCCAATCGAGCGTGAAGCCCAGGAAGTCGACATAGAACTCCTTGGCCTTGTCGACCGAGAAGATACGAAGGATCGGCACGGCTTCGTTCAAAACAACGCCTTGGGACATGGAACTACTCGGCAGCTTGCGGGTCCTTCAGCAGATCATAGGTTCGTTGCTGATAATGGACCATGTAGTCGGTGTAGTAGGTCGTCGGATACTTGGGCGGTCGATCGGGGCCGACCGTGGTCGGCACGGCGGCGATGGGCCAGTCGATGTTGCTGTCACAGAAGAAGGCCAGCGCATAGCGCTCGCCGCCAGTGCGATTGATCGCGCGGTGCGGCGTGGCGAGGAAAGAATCGTTGGTCCAGCGCAGCAGGAGCTGGCCGCCGTTCACGACATAAGCGTCGGGGATCGCCGGCGCCTCGATCCACGTACCGTTCCGGGCGCGGATCGAGAGGCCGGGTACATCATTGGGTGCGAGCAGCGTCAGAAAACTCGTGTCGGTGTGCGGAGCGATGCCGAATTCGTCTTCGGCCGGTACGTCCTGTGGCGGATAGTGCGTCATCCGGAGCTTGTACTGGCAGTCGCGAAACGGTGTGTCGAAATAGGTCGCCGGCAGGCCGAGCGCACGGGCGTAGAGCGGCACCAACTTCCGGACCAGCCCTTCCATCGTGTCGCAATAGGCGACGACCGTTTCGCGGAAGCCCGGCAGATCGCCTGGCCAGCGATTGGCGCCGCGAAAGCGACGGTCGACCACCACGTCGGGATGATCGCCGGGAAGATCGCGCGCCACGAAGAAGGCTTCGTTGAGGTTGGCCTTGGTGACGGTCTGCACCACCGACGTCCGCAGCGTGTCGCCACGCATCGGCAGGTAGCCGACATTGTGCCGGTCGATCCGCACGTCCATCTTCTTCTCGGTCGGCTGGGCGTGGAAGCACGCGGCTTGCCGGAAGGCGTCACGAATCAGCGCCCGCGGCACACCATGATTGACGATGAAATAGAAGCCGATTTCGGTCAGCGCGACCCGCAGTTCGCGGGCACAACGCTCCAGCGCTCCCGGCTCGCCCGCGAGATAGGGCCCGAGATCGATGACCGGGATGGTGTCCGCGGTTGTCAGTCGGCTGCCTGCGCTTCGTTGAGCACGTCGTAGTTCCGCTTCTGATACCAAATCATGTAGTCGGTGTAGTACGTCGTCGGATACTTCGGCGGCTTGTCTGGACCGACGGTGGTCGGCACGGCGGCGACCGGCCAGTCGATGTTGCTGTCGCAGAAGAAGGGAAGGGCGTAGCGCTCGCCGCCGCTGCGGTTGATCGCGCGGTGCGGCGTCGCCAAAAGGGTGTCATTGGTCCAGCGCTGCAGCATCTGCCCGCCGTTCACGACGTAAGCGTCGGGGATCGCCGGCGCATCGATCCATTTGCCGCTTTGGGTGCGGATCGAGAGGCCGGGCACATCGTTGGGTGCGAGCAAGGTAAGGAAGCTCGTGTCTGTGTGAGGGGCGAGGCCGAACTCATCGACCGCCGGGCCGTCCTGCGGCGGATAGTGCGTCATGCGCAGCGAGAACTGAGGATCGCGGAACGCCGAGTCGAAATATTCCGCCGGCAAATCGAGCGCACGGGCGTAGAGGCGCACCATCTTCTGCACGAGCCGCTCGAGATCGTTGCAGTAGTCGATCACGGTCTCACGGAAGCCCGGCAGCTCCGGCCAGCGGTTGGGACCGCGATAGCGCCGGTTGGCGATGACGTCGGGATGGTCGGGCGGCAGTTCGCGCTTCACGAAGAAGGCTTCGTTGAGGTTGGGCTTGGTGTTGGTCTGCACCGTCGAGGTGCGCAGCGTGTTGCCGCGCATCGGCATGTAGCCGGTGCTGTGCTGGTCGATCTTCAGCGCCTGCTTTTTCTCCAGCGGCTGCGCATGAAACCGCTTCACCTCGTCGAAGACGCGGCGGATCTTCTCGCGCGCGATGCCGTGGTTGACGATGAAGTAGAAGCCGATCTCGGTCAGCGCGAAATGCAGCTCCTTGGCGGTACGGTCGAGCGCGCCTGGTTCGCCGGCGAGGTAAGGGCCGAGGTCGACGACGGGAATGGTCTCGGTGGCGGCCATGACGCCTGCTCCTTCTTGCGTGGAAGCCGATGGTATCCGCGCAACGAACGATAGGCCGCAACGGCACGAGGGTCCATCGCCGCCGCGATGGAATTTCGCAGACGAGACCGATCAGCTCGCGGTCGGCAGCTTGTAGTTTTTGAAGTCCTCGCGCAGACGGGTCTTCAGGATCTTGCCCGTTGCCGTGTGCGGAATGGCGTCCACGAACTGAACATCGTCGGGAAGCCACCACTTGGCGACCTTGGTGCCGAGGAACGCGATCAGTTCGTCCTTGTCGATGCTCGCGCCGGGCTTCCGATGCACAATCAGGAGCGGCCGCTCATCCCACTTGGGATGGGCGATGCCGATCACCGCCGCCTCGGCGACCGCCGGATGGGCCATCGCGGCATTCTCGAGGTCGATCGAGCTGATCCACTCGCCACCCGACTTGATCACGTCCTTGGACCGGTCGGTGATCTGCATGAAACCGTCGGGATCGAGAGTGGCAACGTCGCCGGTCGCGAACCAGCCATCCTGATCGAGGATATCGCCGCCTTCGCCCTTGAAGTAGCCGCGCGTCACCCAGGGGCCGCGCACCAGCAGGTCGCCAAACGCCTTGCCGTCTCGCGGCAGCTCCTGACCGTCGTCGCCAACGATCTTCATCTCGACGCCAAAGGCCGGCCGGCCCTGCTTGAGGCGGACGTCGAGCTGTTCCTTGTGTGAGAGCTTTAGATGCTTGGCCTTGGGGTGATTCACCGAGCCGAGCGGGCTCATCTCGGTCATGCCCCACGCATGCAGCACCTCGACGCCGTAGTCCTTGTCGAAGGCCTCGATCATGGCGGGCGGAGCGGCCGAACCGCCGATCACGGCATATTTGAGCGTCGAGAGTTTGAGCTTGTTGGCCTGCATGTGCTGCAGCAGTGCCAGCCAGACCGTCGGCACGCCGGCGGTGAAGGTCACGCCTTCGGTCTCGAACAGCTCGTAGAGGCTCGCGCCATCGAGCGCGACGCCAGGAAACACCAGCTTGGCACCGGCCAACGCCGCGCTGTACGGCAGGCCCCAGGCGTTGACGTGGAACATCGGCACGACCGGCAGCACGACCGAGCGTGCGGAAAGGCCGAGCGTATCGGGCAATGCCGCGGCATAGGCATGCAGGATGGTCGAGCGATGGGAGTAGAGCACGCCCTTGGGATTGCCCGTGGTGCCCGATGTGTAGCAAAGCGACGACGCCGTGTGCTCGTCGAATACAGGCCATTCGTAGCGGCCGGGCTTGTCTGCCAGCAGCTCCTCGTAGACCAGCAGGTTCGGGATCTTGAGATCCTTGGGCAGGTGCGCGCGATCGGTCATCGCCACCACGTGCCGCACCGTCTTGAGCTGCGGCAGAAGCTTCTCGACTGCCGATAGGAGGTTGAGATCGACGAAGAGGAGTTGATCCTCGGCATGGTTGACGATGTAGGTGATCTGCTCCGGGAAGAGTCGCGGATTGATCGTGTGGCAGACCGCGCCCATGCCGGAGATGCCGTAGTAGAGCTCGAAATGGCGATAGCCATTCCAGGCGAGCGTGCCGATGCGATCCCCCGCCTTGATGCCGAGCGCCAGCAGGGCTTCCGCCACCTTCTTCGCCCGGACTCGGGCCTCGGCATAGGTATAGCGGTGGATGCCGCCTTCGATTGTGCGCGAGACGATCTCGGTGTCGCCATGGTTCAGGGCCGCATGCTCGATAAGCTGCTGGATCAGAAGCGGGCGGTCCTGAATGAGGCCGAACATCGGACGTTTTCTCCGGAATGACAATTGTTGCAGACGATCGAAACCTAGCAGACCGCGGTTTTCAGGGCACGACCGAGAGCAGCAGGAACGTGCCGAAAATCCCGAGATGTATCAGGCCGTGCAGCAGCGTCGTGCGGCCGGTGCCGAGGGTGAGCGTGCTGACGAACAGGGTCAGCGACAGCAGCACCATGCTCTGCTGGGAGAGGCCAAGCGTCAGCTTGCTGCCGAGGAAAAGCGAGAGAGCGGCGACAACCGGAATAGTGAGGCCGATGCTGGCGAGAGCCGAACCCAACACGAGGTTGATGCTGTTCTGCAGCCGATTGATCAGGGCGGCGCGCACCGAGGCGATGCCTTCGGGCAGGAGCACGACCGCGGCGATGACGACGCCCACCACGGCGCGCGGCATCCCAGCTGCCTGGACGGCCGTGTCCAGCGGATGGGACAGCACTTTGGCCAGCAGCACGACTGAGGCGAGCGAGACCAGCAGCAGGACGAGACTTGCGGATGTCACCGCCGTGCTCGGCCGCTCGGCGGGATCGTGCTCATCGTCCGCCGCCTCGAGGAAATAGTCGCGATGTCGGATGGTCTGCACGAAGATGAAGGCCCCGTAGAGCACGATGGAGACGATAGCAACGTCGATGAGCTGCGCGACGGAATAGACCGGGCCGGGCACGGCCTCGCTAAAGTTGGGCAGTACCATCGCCAGCACCGAGAGCGTGCCCAGCACGGCAAGCGCTGCCGAAGCGCCGGGAAGCTGGAAGGATTGCTCGCCATGGCGCTGGCCGCCCAGCACCAGGCAGAGGCCGATCACGCCGTTCAGCACGATCATGATCGCCGAGAAAACGGTGTCGCGGGCGACGGCGTCGCTGCCCTCCGCCCCGGACAGCATGATCGAGACGATCAGCGCCACTTCGATCGCCGTCACCGCGATTGCCAACACGATCGAGCCGAACGGCTCGCCGAGGCGTGCGGCCAGGACTTCGGCATGGTGAACGGCGGCGAAGACCGCGCCGCCCAGCAGGAGAGCGGCAATCGCCAGGGCAATGCCGGTGCCGGTATCGAAAAGACCCAGCATGCCCGCCACGACCATGAGCGCGGCGGCCAGCGGAATGGCGTAGGTCCAGGGCGGATTGCTGATGTGGGAGTGCATATCGATGTTCCTAGCCGCTGGGAGCGCGTCACTCCAGCGGCGCATTCTTCGTCGGCCAAAAAGGGTGTGTGAACTGGAGCTGCGTGCCTGTTCCGCGGCAGGCGGCCACTGGCGAAACGGGCGGTTCTGTCCTACCGTTCGCCGGGGCAGAGGCTGGAGACAATGACGATCCGGAAGTTGGCTGTCATGGCGGGCATTGCGGCTACGGTCGCGGTCGGGCCAGCCGGTGCGGCTTGGGCGCAAGCCAACAAGGCCTTCGGCGTCAACGGCACGCTCGGAGCCTTCTTGAGCCAGCTGTCGGAAAAGCTCGATCATACGATCCAGCACATTCCCAAGCTCGGCCGTTACCTGCTCGACTTGCCGCAGCAGTTCGACCTGCGGACGACACTCCTGCTGGTCGGCATCGTCATTGGTGGCCTGGCTGCGGAATTCCTCGCCCGCCAGCTTTTGCAGCAGGTGCGCCGGCGCATTTTCGTCCGGCATTCGACCGAATCGCCGCTGCGCGCTTTCCTGCATGGCGCCTTGCTCGACGTGCTCGCGCTGCTGGCGCTGGTCGTCGTGGCGCGCTCCATCGCTGGCCAGGTGGGTGACCCGGGGAGTGTCCAGGGCAAGGTCGCCCAGCAGCTCCTGATCGCGCTGCTCTATTGGCGCGGGCTCAACTTCGTGTTCCGCACCTGGCTGCATCCTGACACGCCAGAGGGCCGCATCGCGCCGGTCGACGACGCGACTGCTCGCCGCCTTCTGGTCGGCCTGAACGTCGTCATCCTCCTGCCGATGCTGGCGCGGCACATCGCCCAGTTCCTGGACGTCACCCACGCCGGATCGAACGTCATTTCGACCGCCGTCGTTCTTTATGTCCCGTTCATCGGCGCGGGCCTGATCTATGCGATCTGGTACTGGCGGCACGACATGGCCGCCTGGCTCACCGCGATGGTGGATGAGAAAGACCTGTTCCGGGCTTTGAAGCTCGCCATGGCGAAGGAATGGTGGATTGCCGGTATCGCCTTCTACGCAATGTCGGCCTTGGCGGCGATCTATGCCGCCATCACCGAGCATGCAGCGGCGATGCGCGGGCTGGCCGCCGTCGAGTCGATGCTGATCCTACTGCTGCTGCTGGAGACCCTCGTCCATCGCCGCACGCGCCATTTGCCAATGGAAGTGCCGACCGTTGGGGAGGTGATAGCGGCATGCCTGCGGCTGGCGGTACGCCTGCTGGTGATCGTTGTCGCCGTGCAGGGAATCTTGGTCGATGCGTTTGGCATCATGACGCCCGAGGTATGGGAGCCGCATCGCGACGCGATCAAGCTCGCGGCGATCACGACCTTCGCGGCCTATGTGTTCTGGCGGTTCCTGAAGTACCGGATGGATCGCTATATCGCCGATAACCCGCTGCCGTCGGCAGGCTTCGGCGGCGATGCCGCCGATGACGGCGATGTTCCTCCGGCGGCATCGCGGCTGCGCACCATCATGCCCGTCCTGCGGGTGACCGCCGGCATTACCATCCTGATCCTGGGCAGCCTGCTGGTGCTCTCCGAGCTCGGCATCAACATCACGCCGCTGATCGCCGGCGCCTCGGTGTTGGGCCTCGCGGTCTCGTTCGGCAGCCAGTCCCTGGTGCGTGACATCGTGTCTGGCCTCTTTTTCCTGGCCGAAGATTCGTTCCGAGTCGGGGAGTACATCGACGCATCCAAGGTCAAGGGCACGGTCGAGGGTTTTTCAATCCGCTCGATCCGGCTGCGTCATCAGAACGGCCAGCTTCACATCGTGCCGTTCGGCCAGCTTCTCCACGTCACCAACTTCAGCCGAGACTGGACGACGGTGAAGTTCAACCTTGCTTTCGCCATCAACACGGACGTCGAGTTGATGCGCAAGACGGTGAAGAAGATCGGGCTCGAAATGATGAGCGAGCCGCAGTTCCAGAAGGAGCTGCTTCAGCCGCTGAAGATGCAGGGCATCGTCGACATCAAGGATGCTTCGTTGATCGTGCGCTTCAAGTTCACGGCCAGGCCGAAGAATCCCAGCATGATCCAGCGCACGGCCATACGGCGCATGTTCGAGTCCCTACCCAAACTCGGCATCGAGTTCGCGCGGCCGCCCTACGCTTCCATGGGCTTCGGCATGCTGGATCCTGCTGCTCGCGCCGCCCAGTAACGTTAAAGGAGGACATCATGGAAAAACGAAAGCTCGGCAAGTCGGGCATCGAAATCGCGCCCATTGCGTTTGGCGGCAACGTGTTCGGCTGGACGGCCGACGAGGTGACATCGCATAGGCTGCTCGACGCCTTCGTCGATGGGGGCTTTTCCTTTGTCGATACCGCCGACGTCTATTCGCGCTGGGCGCCGGGCAACAAGGGCGGCGAGTCGGAGACGGTGATCGGGAACTGGCTCAAAAAGGACAAGAGCAAGCGGAACAAGGTGGTGATCGCCACCAAGTGCGGCATGGACATGCCAAACGTCGGCCAAGGCCTGTCGCGCGCCCATATCGTGAAGTCGGTCGATGCCTCGCTGAAGCGGCTCAATACCGACCGCATCGATCTCTTCCAATCGCACCGCGACGACAAGGATACGCCGCAGGAGGAGACGCTCTCGACCTACGCCGAGCTGGTCAAGGCCGGCAAGATCCGTGCGATCGGTGCCTCCAACTTCGAGGCGCCACGGCTCGCCGAAGCCGCGAAGATTGCCAAGGAGAAGGGGCTGCCCCATTACGAGAGCCTGCAGCCGCATTACAATCTGATGGAGCGAGGCCTGTTCGAGGGTGCGCTCGAGAATGAATGCCTGAAGCAGGGCATCGGTGTGATCCCTTACTATTCGCTCGCCAGCGGGTTCCTGTCCGGCAAGTACAGGTCCGACGCCGATCTCGGCAAGAGCAAGCGTGGCGCGGGCGTCCAGAAGTACCTGAACGACAAGGGCCATGCCGTCCTGAAGGCGCTCGACGACGCAGCAAAAAAGCACAATGCCAACAACACGCAGGTGGCGCTCGCCTGGCTGATACAGCGCAAGTCGATCACCGCACCGATCGTGAGCGCGACCAGCGTCGAGCAGCTCAAGGACCTGATCGCCGCACCCCGCATCACGCTCGACGCCCAGTCGATCGCGGCCATCGACAAGGCAAGCGCCCCGGGCTGACCGGGGCGAGGTGGGAAAAGGGAAGGGGAACCAATGCTCGTCTTTCGTCAGCTCTTCGATCCAACGTCGTCGACCTATACCTACCTCTTGGGCGACCGTGTGAGCGGCGAGGCGGTGCTGATCGATCCGGTCTTCGAACAGGTGAGGCGCGATGCGGCGTTGATCGCCGAACTCGGCCTCACGCTTGGCTGGACTCTCGAGACCCACGTCCATGCCGACCATGTGACCGGCGCCTGGCTGCTGAAGAACCGGCTGGGCAGCCAGATCGCGGTCGCGACGGCGGCAGGCGCCATCGGTGCCGACCGCCTTCTGCAGGATGGTGACCATGTGAAGTTCGGCAAGCGGTCGTTGGAGGTGCGGGCGACGCCCGGCCATACCAACGGCTGCGTCACCTATGTCCTCGACGATGAGAGCATGGCTTTCACCGGCGACTGCGTGCTGATCCGCGGTTCGGGCCGCACCGACTTCCAGCAAGGCGATGCGCGGGCGCTCTATCGTTCCGTGCGCTCCCGCATCTTTTCATTGCCCGAGGTCTGCCTGCTCTATCCGGCACACGACTATCGCGGCCTCACGGTCACCAGCGTGGCGGAGGAGAAGAAGCACAATCCGCGGCTCGGCGGCGAAGTCGGCGAGGCCGACTATGTCGGCTACATGAAGA
This sequence comes from Alphaproteobacteria bacterium, assembly GCA_017308235.1. GTDB lineage: Bacteria > Pseudomonadota > Alphaproteobacteria > Reyranellales > Reyranellaceae > Reyranella. The sequence continues at coordinate 38,843 of JAFKFL010000028.1, forward strand.
ACCTCGATCTGCCGCATCCCAAGAAGATCGACGAGGCGGTGCCGGCCAATCTGCGCTGCGGCCAGCCGGGCAACGAGGCGTCGTTTGCGGCCGATCCGGGCTGGGCGCCGCTGCGATTCACCTTCAGCGGTGTGTGGGAGGTCGAGCCGCATTGGCTCGAGGAGAACCTCAGCGCCGTCCGTGTCCTCGATGTGCGTGAGCCCGATGAATTCACCGGACCATTGGGTCATATCCGTGGCGCGACGCTCGTGCCGTTGGGCGAGCTCGCCGCCCGCGCCAAGGAGCTGCCCAAGGACAGGCCGATCGTCGCGGTGTGCCGCGCGGGCAGCCGCTCGGCCCATGCCACGGCCATCTTGCAGAAGGCGGGCTTCACCGATGTCGCCAATCTTCCCGGCGGCATGCTGCGCTGGCGCGGCGAGGGCCGCGGCGTGGAGGGCGGCGCGATCTGAAGCCGTTGTTCGCCGGCCCTATTCCTTCTCGATATTCCAGAAGACCGGGATCGGGCTGGTGACGACCCCGTTGAGGCCGCGTGTAGCGGAGGGCAGCGTATATTGACCGAGCGGCACATGTGTGCCGACCTCGATCGCTCGCGTTTGAAGCTCGGCCGCAGTCTTTTGCCGTGCCGGCAGGTCGGGCGCGAGGGCAAAGGCGTCACGCAACTTCTCGACCTCGGTATCGCACGGCCAGCCGAAGGCGGCCTTGTCGCATGACGCGTTGACCATGGTGTTGGCGAGCGGGTTCATCATGTCGGTCGACAGCCAGGCCGTCATGAAGCCGCTCCAGCCGCCATCGGTCGGCGCTGTCTTGCGCAGGCGGCGCGACACGATTGCCTGGAAGTCGAGCGGCACAATCTCCACCTTAAAGCCGCCCTTTTCCAGCAGCGACCGGGCGATCGGTCCGGCATTGGTGAGCACATAGATGTCGGTCGTATGCAGCAGCACGACCGGGCGCCGTCATAGCCCGCCTCCTTCAGCAGGGCCTTCGACTTCGAGAAGTTCGACTCGAGCAGGCCGGACATTCCGGCATCGGTCTCCAACGGCGTGCCGCAAACGAACATCGCCTTGCAGAGGCGGTAGTAGGCCGGATCGCCGACGACGCCTTCGAGGAAATCCTTCGGGTTCAGGGCATACAGGGCGGCGCGGCGGATCTTCGGGTTGTCGAATGGAGGCTGCAGCCAGTTCCAGCGGAATACATACTGCGCACCGATGGTGTTGTAGACCTTCACTGCAACATTTCGGTCGGCCTTGAGAAGCGGCAGCAGGTCGTGTGGCGGCGCCTCGATATAGTCGATCTCGCCGGCAAGCAGTGCGTTGACCGCCGTCATGTGATCGGGGATCGCGAGCCATTCGACACGGTCGACCTTGGCGATCTTGCCGCCGGCCAGGCCTGAGGGTGGCTCGGCGCGCGGGACGTAGTCGGGATTACGCACATAGACGATTTTCTCGCCGGGCTTCCACTCGTCCTTCTTGAAGATGAACGGACCCGATCCGACGATCTCCTTGATCTGCGTGCCGGGGTCGGTCTCGGCGATCCGCTTGGGCATCATGAACGGCACCGAGGAGCCGGGCTTGGCAAGCGAGTCGAGGACGAGGCCGTAGGGCTCTTTCAAGATCAGGCGGAAGGTCTTGTCGTCGAGAACCTCCATCCGGTCGACGAAGCTCATCAGCTTCTGGCCCATGAAGTCTTTGGCGCCCCAGCGCTTGAGCGAGGCGATGCAGTCGGCGCTGGTGACGGGTTGGCCGTCATGCCACTTGAGCTTGTCGCGCAGGGTGAAGGTGTAGATCAGGCGATCGGGACTGAGCTCCCAGCGGTCCACCATCTGCGGCTGCACCTGCAGCTTTTCGTCCATCGCAAACAGCGTGTCCCAGACCATATAGCCGTGGTTGCGCACAATATTCGCAGTGGTCCAGATCGGATCGAGGATCTTGATGTCGGAATGCATCACCGCGCGCAGCGTCTTGGCGTTGGCTGGACCGGCAATGCAGGCAAGCACGGCGACAAACGTCGCCGCGAGCAGGGTACGCAAACGCACCATCCGGATCACCAGCGGCCCGAGGCCCGTGCGCCGGGCGCGATCTCGGCCATGCTCGGCGCCTTGGTTCGTTCAAGGTGTTCGTAGCGCTGTGCTGCGAACCAGAGAGCGTAGTCGCCGAACTTGATCGGCGGATACTTCGACGGCTGGTCGACTGATCGGCAGCTCGGCAGGCATTCGATCATCGTGTCGTGATCGGGATCGAAGAAGAAAGGGATGGCGTAGCGGAGCTGGCCCGACACGTTGCGTACGCGGTGTGGCGTCGACAGGAAGCGTTCGTTGGTCCAGCGATGCAGGATGTCGCCGCCATTCACCACGAACGCCCCCTCTACATGGGGCGCGTCCATCCAGCGGCCGTCGGGCAGCAGGATCGACAGGCCCTGGACCTTGTTGGGCGGGAGCAGCGTCATGAAGCCCGAATCGGTGTGTGGGACCAGGCTCGCGACCGACTCGTCGGCGCCGTCGATCATTGGATAGCGCGACATGCGCAGGATCAAATGAGGCTTGGCGAAGCAGGCGTCGAGGAAGGTATCGGGCAGGTCGAGAGCGAGCGCATAGAGCCGCACCAGCTTGCGGCACAACGTTTCGAGCGTGTTCATGTAAGCAAGCGTGGTCTCGCGAAAGCCCGGCAGGTCGGCAGGCCATTTGTTCATCGCATGGAAACGGCGCTGCGAGACGACGTCGGGATCGTCCGTCGCGCGCTCGCGGCGCAGGAAATAGGCCTCGTTCTGGCTTGGCTTCTTGCCCTGCGCGGCGGCATTGGGAGGCGCCTTCTGCGCAATCGGCATGTAACCGATGTTGTGCTCATCGACCTTGACGGCAAGCTTGGCCTCGAGCGGCTGGGCATGGAAGCGCGCCGCCGCTTCATAGGTCGAGTCGATCAATGATGCGGGCACGCCATGGCCGGCCAGGTAGTAGAAACCGACATGCTCGAAAGCAAAACGGAGCTGGGCGGCGGCGCGTTCGGCAGCGCCCGGGACGCCGGCGAGGTAGTCCGCAACATCAATCAGCGGGATCTCGCCGCCGATCATGGTCGACGCCACTTCAGGCGAAGCGGGAGAGATCGAAGGTGTTGGTGCTGCCGTCTGCATCTTTTACTCCCTGGTCAGGTGGTTCCGGTCGGCGTTTCACGCCCTAAACGAGATTTGCCGCCCTGCACGGCCGGAACAGGGTATTGCAGAGTTCCGCTATTTCGAAGAGAGTTCTGGTCAACAGAACGCCAGAAAGCGGGACGATGAATGACCAATCGCTGACCTCGGTCGGCCGCGCGCTGGCCGTGCTCGATGCCTTCCGCGCCGGCGACCAGTTGCTGTCGCTGGCCGAACTCGCGGCGCGCACCGGTTTCTACAAGAGCACCATCCTGCGGCTCGCTCAGTCGCTGCAGCGCGCGAACTACCTGGTGCGCCTGGAGGGCGGCGGCTACCAACTTGGCGCGGCGCTGATCAGGCTCGGCGAGATCTGCAAGCGCGCGACACGGATCGACGACCATGTCCAGCCGGTGCTGCAGCGACTGGTCGAAGCGACGGGCGAGAGTGCGACGCTCTATGTGCGCAGGGGTGATCAGCGCTTCTGCCTGCGGCGCGTCGATTCGCGACGCACCTTGCGGGACCACATTCGAGAAGGCGACCTGCTGCCGCTTACCATCGGTGCGCCGGGCAGGGTCTTCATGTATTTCGATACTGGCGTGGTCGCCGGAGCCACCCGTGGCGAGGTCCCCGTCGAGTTCCGTACCGACCCGTCTCTGCCGATGCCGATCGTTACCCGCGGCGAGTACGAGCCCGAGCTCGCCTCGATCGCCTGCGGTGTCTTTGGACCTCAGGACGAGCTGCTCGGTGTCATCTGTCTGACCGGACTCGGCATCCGCTTCCAGCGTAAGGCGGCGCAGGAAATGGGCACGACGCTGCTCGAGGCCTGCCGGCGTCTCACCGGGGTGCTGGGTGGTGGCCTGCACCACTATGCCCCGCGCAAGACCGTTCGAACGCGCATGCCGGTACGGCGCTGACGGTGTGGGGCAGGCAGGGCTTTCGTCATTCGATGTGGATCCCGGCCTTCTCGATGATGGCCGACCAGGCCTTGATCATTTGGCGCATTTGCGCCGTATGCTCTTGTGGCGTGTTGGCGATCGTCTCGTAGCCGAGCTCTGCCAGGCGCTGCACGATCTGTGGTTTCTGCACCGTCTTGGCGAAGTGCTCGTTCAGGATCTTCACCACATCCGTGGGTGTCGCCGCCGGCGCATAGAGGCCCCAATAGGTCTCGGCATCAACGCCAGCCAAATTCGATTCGGCGAAGGTCGGCACGTCAGGCAACGCCGGATTGCGCTTGTCGCCTGTGAGCGCCATTGCACGAAGCTGGCCGCTTTCGACATATTGCCGGGCCGAGCTGATGCCCGAGAAAGCCATCTGCACTTGGCCGGCCACCAGATCGGCCATGGCGGGTCCGGTTCCCTTGTAAGGCACATGCACGATGTCGATGCCCGCCATTTGCTTCAATAGTTCACCGGCGAGATGCGTGGACGAGCCGTTGCCACCCGATGCGAAGTTGAGCGTGCCTGGACGAGCCTTGGCGAGCGCGATCAGTTCACCGATGTTCTTTGCCGGAACCGAGGGGTGCGTGAGCAGGATCACCGGCGCTTTGGCCAGCATGGTGATGCCGGTAAAATCCCGGACCGTTTGATAGGGCAAGCTCTTCATCAGACCGGGATTGGTCAGGAAAGTGCTGTCCGCGGCGAGGATTGTGTAGCCGTCGGCCGGCGCCTTGGCGACGCTGTCGGTACCGCCGACGGTGGCGCCACCGGGCCGGTTATCGACGACTAGCTGCTGGCCCAGGCTGGCCGACGCGTCTGCGATAATGGCGCGGATCAGGATGTCAGTGCCACCGCCTGGTGAATAGGGAACGACGACGCGGATCGCCTTGTTCGGGAACGTCTGGGCGCCGGCGTTGCCAGCCAGGCCCAGCAGCACGACGGAGAAGAAAGCGAGCAAGCGGATCATGACGGCGCTCCGAAGCGCCAGCGCAGGAAAGTCAGCACATCCTCGACGCAGCGATCGGGAGCGGCATCACAGATGTTGTGCGGCATGTGTTCGTAGGCGATGGCTTGCGAATCGGGAATGCGCTCGATCATGACGTCGTAGTTCTTGATCGAACCGACGGTCTCGCCGCCCGGCATCACGATCAGGGTCGGACATTTGATCTCGCTGAGACGATCGCTCCAGTCGAGCGTGGTCATGAGGCCGATGAACCGGCCGATATAGGCCGTGTCGTTCTTGGCCGCCTCGTCGAGGAACCATGTGACGAGACCCTCGGGCACTTTGCCGATTGGGAAGCGATCGGAGATCGTGTCGGCGAGGAAATTGCGCAAGCCCTCCTTGGCGACACGCGGCAACCAGGTCGCTGCCTGGCTGTTCTTGAGGCCCGGTGTTGAGCCGAACAGCATCAGGCTCCTGACGCGCTCGGGCGATTTCATCGCCAGGTTCTGGCCGATATAGCCGCCGGCCGAATTGCCGACGATATGAGCTGACGGGCAGCCGAGATGGTCGAGCAGTTCGGACACGTCGGCGACCAGCCGGTCCATGGTGAGGGCCGGCGTTGCCGGCGGCACTTCGGACTCGCCGTGTCCGCGCAAATCGAGGCGAACGACTCGATAGTGGCGGGAAAGCCTGGGCACCCAGGCGTAGAAGCGGCGCGAATGGCCCATCGCGGCATGCAGCAGGAGCAGCGTCGGGGCCGGCGTCCAGGGATCGGTGTGATCGTCGATCGTGTAGGCGAGCTTGAGACCGTCGCTGGCTTTGAACGTGCTGGCTTCCATTCATTTCCCCTGCAATCGCTGGCGACGCTAACAGGAGGGCGTAATTCCGGCAATGGATATGCCATTCTGTTGTAGGGAACACGCTTGATGGCGGCCGGCGTTGCCTGCGGCTGGACGTCGAGGATGGTCTCGGCACGATGTTTGTGCGACACACGGGCGGGCGAAATCTGGAGAAGTGGAGGAAGTATCGTATGGCGTCGCCGCTTTTCGACCTATCGGGCAAGGTCGCCGTCATCACCGGGTCGAGCAAAGGGATCGGCAAGTCGATCGCATTGCATCTCGCCTTGCAGGGCGCCAAGGTCGTGGTGTCGAGCCGCAAGGCGCCGGCCTGCGAAGAGGCCGCGGCGGAGATCCGCAAGGCGGGCGGCCACGCGACGGTCATTCCCTGCAACATCTCCGATAAGGCGCAGTGTCAGAACCTGATCGCGGAGACGAAGAAGCAGCTGGGGCCCGTCGACATCCTGGTCTGCAATGCGGCCACCAACCCGTATTACGGGCCGACCGAGAAGATGCCCGACGAGGCCTTCACCAAGATCATGCAGAACAACATCCTCAGCAATATCTGGCTGATCAATCTCTGCGTGCCGGACATGCGGGCGAAGAAGGATGGATCGGTGATCATCGTATCGTCGATCGGCGGCGTGCGTGGCACGGCAGTGCTGGGCGCCTATGGCATCTCCAAGGCGGCGGACATGGCGCTCACGCGCAATCTCGCGGTCGAGCTGGGGCCGGACAACATCCGCGTCAACACCATCGCGCCGGGCCTGGTGAAGACCGACTTCGCCAAGGCGCTGTGGGACAACCCCGAATATCTCAACAAGCGTCTGCAGACGGCGCCCTTGCGCCGGATCGGCGAGCCTGACGATATCGGCGGCGTTGCCGTGATGCTGGCCGGCAAGGCGGGCGCCTTCATCACCGGCCAGACCCTCATTGTCGACGCTGGCGTGACTATCGGGAGCTGACGCGTGAGTCTTTATCAGGTCCAGAAACTCATCTACCAGCTCAACCGCGACCCGCGCACGCGCGAACGCTACGAGAGCAAGCCTGAGCTGGTGCTGGCGGAGTACGAGCTGTCGGACGAGGAGAAGCGGGCGCTGATCGAGCCGGACATCGGCCTGCTCTATGTGCTCGGCGTGAACGGCCAGCTCCTGATGCATTTCGCGGCCTTGCACCACATCGAGTGGAACGCCTATCTCGAGTTCATGCGTCAGGGCCTCAAGAAACACGGACCGGTGCGCGAAGGCGTCTATGCCACGACCGGCTACGAAGGCGTTGAGGCGCACGACGAGCGCCTGAAGCAGGAACGGGAGAAACGTTGATGTCCCTGGTTTATTGTGGTGCCTGCAGCCATGCGCCTGGCATCACGGGTCGCGCCGAGCGGGCCGACACACAGACGCGGCAGGCGCTGCACAACGCGCTCTACCGCATGGGCGACGAGATCCGCGCCGCCAAGCCCGATGCCCTGGTCGTGGTGGCGGCCGAGCATTTCGCCAATTTCTTCATGAACAACATGCCGGCCTTCGCGATGGGCATGGCCGATTCCTATGAAGGCCCGATCGAGGATGAGGCGTTCCTCAAGATCAAGCGCACGCGTGTGCCGGGCAACAGGGCGCTGTCGCGCAAGCTGATCGAAGGCGTGATGCAGACGGTCGATGTCGCCTATGCCGAGGAATGGAAGTTCGATCACGGCATCTCGGTGCCACTCCACTTCCTGACACCTGACTATGATCTGCCGGTGATTCCGGCGAACATCAATTGCCAGGGCCCGCCGCTCGCGCCGCTGAAGCGCGCCTGGGCGTTCGGCGAGGCGCTGCGGTCCGCGATCGATTCAGTGCCGGAACGGGTCGCGCTGGTTGCGACCGGCGGCATCTCGCATTGGCCGGCGACGCCCGATTCGGGAAAGATCAACGCGGCGTGGGACCGCGAATTCCTGGCGCGTTGGGCAGCCAACGACCGAGATGCACTGCTCTCCTACACCGATGCCGATACCTATCGCGATGGTGGCCAGGGCGGTTTCGAGATGCGCACCTTCATCGCCGCTGCGGCGGCCGCGAAGGGCGCCAAGGGACGGATCGACTTTTGCGAGCCGATCCCGATCTTTGCCGTGAGTTGCACCGTCGCGACGATGCAACTCGGCGCCTAGGGCTTTTTCCGGAAGGTCACGACCAGCACATCGCGATAGGCGGGCTGCGCCGAATTCTCGGGCTCGACCGGCGTGACGCCGTGATAGCAACGCGAATCATTAACCAGCGCCGAGTCGAGCGGATCGGTGAGTGTGAAGCTGCCGAGCGTACGCTTGTCGAGGTCGTGCACTGTCGTGGTGCCGCTGGCGATATTGCGGCGGGCGACCAGCAGCACCAGCACATAGTCCACGCCATCGCGATGCATGCCTTCGGGTGTGGGCTTGCCCTGCTCTCCGGTCCGGGCTTCGATGCGGAACTGATGCGCCTCGACATGCCAGTTCGCAACATCAGGTGCGAGCCGCCCGAACAGCGAGCGGCAATATTCGAGGATGGTCCGGAAGCTCGTGCCGTCGGCGATCGCGGGCGTGATCGGTTCGAACCAGCGCTCGATACCGCCGTTCAGGGTGTTGTAGTTGAGGCCTTGATAGTGCGGCTGATGCGCTGCCCGCGCGATCGTGCCCTGGCGCGGTGCCGCGAAGACTCCAAACCGGCGTCGGCGATAACGGCCGCCATCGGCCATATAGGTGTCGGTCGCAAGATCGTTCCAGCTCTCGGCGAAGGCCGTCCAGTCCGCCAGCGTGCCGAAGCGGCCGAGCGCCGTGCGCATGTCCGAAGCCTCGACAAAGGCGTAGCCCGCGCGGGCAATCGCCTGGCGGATGCCTGTTGCGTTCTGCAGTCCAGTTCCGATCTCGCTCATGATTCAAAGCGTAGCACCGGCCAGCCGCTGCTTGCTATATGAAGTAAAGTCGAGGCTTGCCGGAGAAAAACGATGCCTTATGCGACGACAGATGATGACGTGAAGCTCTATTTCGAGGAAACCGGAACGGGCGTTCCGGTCGTGTTCGTGCACGAGTTCGCGGCCGACCACCGCTCCTGGGAAATGCAGATGCGTCACTTCGGCCAGCGCTATCGCTGCATCACCTACGGCGCCCGCGGCTATCCGCCGTCCGACGTGCCGGAGAAGCCGGAGAGCTACTCGCAGAACCGGGCGACGGACGACATCCTGGCAGTGATGGATCATCTCAAGATCGACAAGGCGCATGTCGTTGGCCTGTCGATGGGTGGCTTTGCGAGCCTGCATTTTGGCTTCCGCCATCCCAAGCGAGCGCGGTCACTGGTGGTGGCCGGCGTGGGCTACGGCGCGGAAAAGGACCAGCAGGCACGTTTCAAGGCCGAGGTCGAGGTGGTGGCGAAGTCGTTGCTGAGTGAAGGCATGGCGGCGTTCGCGGAGAAGTACGCCTACGGGCCGACACGCGTGCAGTTCGAGAACAAGGATCCGCGCGGTTTCGCCGAATTCAAGAAGGCGCTCGGCGAGCATTCGGCTCGGGGCTCGGCCAACACCCAGATCGGCTGCCAGGGCCAGCGGCCTTCGCTCTATGATCTCGTCGACAAGATGCGCGCGCTTACCGTGCCGACCCTGGTCCTGACCGGTGACGAGGATTGGCCCTGCCTCGTGCCTGCGTTGCTAATGAAGCGGGAGATTCCCTCGGCAGCGCTGGCGGTGATGCCGAACTGCGGCCACACCATCAACCTCGAAGATCCCGACCAGTTCAACCGCATCGTCGGCGACTTCATCGTCCAGGTCGATGCCGGTCGTTGGCCCAAGCGCGACCCGCGTGCGATGAGCGCATCGATCACGGGCATGAAAAGCTGATCTTCGACGGCGGCTACGCGGTCAATCCGCCGTCGCAGACGAACTCGACACCGGTCGAGAAGCTTGATTCGTGCGACAGCAGGAACAGGATCATGTTCGCCACCTCGTCGGCCTGGCCGAGGCGGCCGATCGGATGCAGCTCCTCGAGCCATTGGCGTCCCGACATGTTGCCGATGGTTTGCGAAAGCCGCCCTTCGATCATCGGCGTTTCAATGTAGCCCGGATGCACCGAGTTGCAGCGGATGTTGTATTTCATCTGCGCGCAATGGAGCGCTACATGCTTGGTGAACAACCGCACCGCGCCCTTGCTGGCGCAGTAGGCCGCGGCGTAGGGAGCGCCGCGCAAGCCGAGCACCGACGAGATATTCACGATCGACCCGCCGCCCGACTGCTTCATTGCCGGGATCACTGCCTTGCAGCCGAGGAAGGTGCCCAGCGAATTGATGTCGTTGACGCGACGGTAGTCTTGCAACGTGCAGCTCTCGATATCTCCGCCGGCCCCAACGCCGGCAGCGTTGAGCAGCCCGTGCAAGCCGCCGAACTTCTCGACAGTACCGGTGACTGCCTTCTGCCAGTCCGCCTCATGCGTGACGTCGAGCGGCAGGAAGAGGGCAGAAGCGCCGAGCTCGTTGGCAAGCGCGCGGCCTTTCTCCTCGTCGCGGTCGGCGATCACGGCCTTGCCGCCTTCGCGCAGAACCAGACGTGCTGTTGCGGCGCCGATGCCCGAGGCGCCACCACTTACGAGGACGACTTTGTTCTCAAGGCGCGGCAAGGGGAAGCCTCCTCATCAAGCCTGAGGTGATGCCGCCGTCGGCCACGATCTCGGCGCCGGTGACGAAGCTCGAGCGGTCGGAGGCGAGCCACAGCACGACCTCGCCGACCTCCGGTGGCTCGGCCATGCGGCCGATCGGATGGCGAGCGCCGATGAAGGCCTTGCCCTGCTCATGGCCCACGGCCTGCCACAGCGGATTGAAGATCGCGGTATCGACGCCGCCCGGATGCACTGAATTGCAGCGGATGGCGTACTTCTTCTCGGCGCAATGAAGCGCCACGCTCTTGGTCAAGAGCCGCACCGCACCTTTGCTGGCTGTATAGGCAAGCGGCCCAGCGCCGCTGATCAGCCCGGCGATCGACGAGATGTTGACGATCGAGCCCTTGCATTCGGGCTTACGGGGGCCGGTCTTCTTCATGCCTTCGATAGCGTACTTGCAGCCGAGGAACACGCCCTCCGAGTTGATGGCCTGCACGCGCTGCCACTCCTCGACCGTCGTGGTCTCGACATTGCCAGTGCCGCCGCTGACGCCGGCATTGTTGACCACGATGTCGAGGCGGCCTTCGCGCTCCAGCACATCGGCCAGCAGCGCCTTCCAGGAGGCTTCCGATGTCACGTCGTGGGTCACGAAGCGACCAACACCATCCTTCGCTTCCTGGATGTCGGCCACCACCACGGTCGCCCCCGCATCCTGCAGGAGCCTGGCCGATGCGGCGCCGATGCCGGATGCGCCGCCGGTGACGATTGCAACCCGTTCCGAAAGTTCACTCATGTTCCGGCGACCTTAATGGTTCGCCACCGATTTGCCATCGTATTCCTATCGCGTCCGGCGCTTCGATTTCGGTCGAGGCTTTTTCGGCTTGCGAGGCGAGGGGGCCGAAGTCGTTGGCGGAACCGAGATCTCCCGCTCGATCCCGTTCACCGTCACCGAGCGGACGAAATCCATGTCCTCGTAATGCCCGCGCAGGACGCCCGGATCGATGCGGCCGTGATCGGTTTTGCCCTTGCCGGCTTTCCAGGCGGCATCCCAGAGCATGGCGAGTGTGCGCACGCCAAGCGCCATCACCTTGCCGGTTTCAGTCCCCAGATCCTGCCACAACGCTTGTGTGTGCGGAGGCGATCCCGGGGCGAAGCTCGCCTCGTAGGAATCGATGATGGTGCGTGGCGGCAATATCTTCGCGACGTCGCGCATGCAGGCGAGTGTTGCAAGTGCCGCGGAGCGACCGTCGTCCACAAGCGGCATGCTATGGTCGGTGCCGAGGTTTTTCTGGATTTCGGTGAACAACAATCCTTTTTTCGCGGCCGCATTGATCATCTGGGTTTCATAGGCCGAATGGACTCCCTCGCCGCGAAATGCCGGCAGCTTCTTGCCATGGTCTTTCCGGCTCGGGCTATCACGAGGAATATCAGGCTTTTCCGACTCGATTCCGTCGCTCATCGTGGAGCCGTGCAAGGGTTGCGAGGAATCGCCGACATAGTGGGCCATGGTTCCTGCGGCAGCGATGAATTTGCCGGCGTCGGTGGCGGCGAAGTCCTTCAATTGTTCGAAGTACTGCCAGACCCTGAACGGCAGGATCCCGCGGTGCAATTCGTCCACCTTCTCCGGGAAGGCATCGAAATATTTGTTCCAGTTCTTGGCCGTCAGGAGATCCGGCTTGGCGATGCCCGCCTCGGGCAAGGTCTTGAAGCCCGCAAAGGGCCGATCCGCATCGCAATGATGGTTGGGGTGCTCGGGGCCCGTTGATCGCATTCCTGCCGACTTGGTGTCGCGGCCGCCTTTGACGCCGATGTCCTCTCCCTTCCGGTTGAGGTGTGGCGATGGATACTGCTTCCACACAATGTCCGGCACGTCGGCGAGGGCGACAAAACCTGATTCGATCAAATCCTTGTTCTTCGGTGCGACCTTGAGGTCGTCGAGTTGAAGGCTGATGCTGTCGGCGTTCGCCTGCAGGAAGGACTTGAGGGTATGATCCTTGACCAGGTCGATGGCGAGCGTGCCGATCGAATAGTGACCGACCGCGCCCCAGGTCCCCGAGACGCCATCTCCGCCTTCGACGACCAGCTCGACATCGAGGAGCTTGCACACGTTGCTGAGGCTGGTCGCGAGCGAATAGGTCGACCGCTCGCTGCTTTCCACGAAAACCTGGGAACCCCATTCGATGGCGAGCGGTCGCAGGTCCCGCTGCGGCAGCGGGCGTGTATCTTCGTGACCGTCTGGACCGGGCATCTGCAGATGCCAAAGCGCCCCCGAATCGCCATGGCGGGCACCATCGCTCCCTTTTGCCGGCGCGATCAGGAAATCCGAGACATAGTCGAAGCCGCCCACGGAACGGTAGCGGTAGAACATTCCCTTGATCCGGCCTTGCAATAACCCCGAGGTCGCGGCCATCGCCACGACCGGTTGGTCGACCAGCCTTCGCAGCGAAATATTCTGCTCGTAGAGGTCGACCAGCGGCCTGATCGGCGGCAAACCGTAGACGTTGGGTGTCCAGTCGCCCACATCGTCGACCCGTACCAAGCCGACATCGAGTGCCAGCCAGGTCTGGCGCAGCGGCAGCGCCGGATAGACGTCCGAGAAGAGCCTGCGGGTGATCTGCTTGTCGCTGCTGACGCCGATCTGGGACAAGCCGCCGCGCAGTCGAGCAAAGATCTCCGTTCCAGGTTCGCCGCAGGCATGGCGTGCGGTGAGCGCGTAGGTCGTATGGCCGTCTGACATCAGGCAGCCGATGGTGGCGACGTGCTCCTCCTGTTGCACGATCGCATGCAGCGGCAGGCCGCCGCCGAACGTGGCCTGCGGCCAGGCAACGGGTTCAACCGGTGGGACCTTCCCTTGCGGCAGGGGTGGTGTCAGCACCGTGCAGACCGGGACGACGCGGCCATCTGGCAAGTACAGCCGTTTCGGCACGATCTGCCAGGGTGAGAGTCTTCCCGTCTTGCCGAAGTCCGCCTCGTCGACCCATTCGCGGACGAGTACAAGGATGCAGGGCCACGAATAGTCGCGTACCTGGGAATTTCCAAAGGTGCGAGGATAGGTGAGTTTGTTGCGCGGCCTCGCGCCCTCGCCACGGGCCTGTGGCCAATCCTCATTGTCGCGGATCAGGTAGAGACCGATAGCGGTGCCCACGACATTCGCCTTGCTCATGAGGTGGAAGTGATAAAGGTCCCGCGCCTCCACCAAATCCTTGAGCGACAGGCTCGAATAATCGAAGTCGTCGTGCGGCGCGCCGGTCATAGGGCCTCCCTCTACCCATGCGGGTACGTTGACCGTGAGACTAGCGCGGCTTCGTTACAACTGTTTAGCCAACAATGACGGGGCGGAGGCTGTTTCGCTTTCGCTGGTTGTGAAACTAGAAGCTCCGGATGGAGCTACGAGCCAAAGAAAAAGCCCCGTCCGTGAGGACGGGGCCGTTTCGTTTGCGTCGCTCGTCGCGACTAGAAGCCGAGCGGCTGGGTGACGCGCGTCCAGCGACCGCCCTTCGACTCGGCCAGGAACGATGAGTTCGCGCCCTGGCGGATCTTGGGTCCGAAGTTGACCTCCGGGCCATTGAAGATGTCATGGTAGCCCTTGATGGCTTCCATGCCGGAAATGAAGCTGTCGAGCGTCAGGTTCTTTCCGGCGTTCTGCAGGCCCTTCAGGGTGAGGTCGGCGGCCACGTAGCCGTAGACCGCGCCGATGTTGGGATCGATGTTGAACTTGGCCTTGTACTGCTTCACGAAGTTTGCGACCGCCGGTATCGGGCTGTCGGCATAGGGCATCTCGGTGAGGCCCATGCCGTAGAAGCCTTCCATGCCCGGTGCCGCGCCGACGACGAGGTCATAAACGGCGGCAGAGCCGACGAACGTCACGTCGTTCCAGCCTTCCTTGCGCGCGGCAGTGTAGGGAACGATGGTGTCTTTCACGATCGTGCCCATGGCGATCAGGTCGCAGCCGGCCGACTTGAGCTTGGTGAGCGAGGCGGTGAAGTCGCTGTCTGTGGGCTTGTGTGGCGCTCGCTCCAGGATCGTGATGCCGAGCTTCTTGGCCTGCTCCTCGGTGCCTTCGACGATCTCCTTGCCGAAGTCGGTATCCTGGTACATCACGCACAGCTTCTTCTTGCCCTTTTGCGTAACCAGGTAGTTGATGCCGGAGCGGATCTGGTCGACGTAGGTCGCGCCGGCGATGAACTTCAGCCGGTCGAAGGGCTCATACATCGACCGTGCCGAGGAAAGGGGAAAGAGGTTGGGAACACCCGCGGCAAGCTGTTCCTTGAAACAGGCATTGTTCATCGGTGTGCCAAGCGGTGCGATGAAGGCGAACACCTTGTCCCGGTTGATCAGCTTGTTACAAGCCTGCACCGCCTTGGGCACCTGATAGGCCTGGTCCTCGACGATCACCTTGACTTTGCGTCCGTTGACGCCGCCCGCCTCATTGGCTTCCTCGAGGCGCATCTTCACGGCATTGGACGAGGATACGCCATAGGTCGCTGCCACACCGGAAAGATCGGTGTGCATGCCTAGTACGATCTCGCTTGTACTCACGCCGCGGGTTTGCGCCCATGAACCGGCACTTGCAGCCACCACCATGACGCCTGCGAGTGCGACGACCTTGACTGATTGCGCCATCTTTTCCTCCGTGGCCCGCTCCCGAGAGGAGCGGGGTTGTTTCATTTGACGTCAATCGCCGCGGGGCTCGACTAGAAGCCCAGCGGCTCGGTGACGCGTGTCCAGCGACCGCCCTTCACCTCGGCCAGGAACGACGAACTTGCGCCCTGGTGCGTCTTCGGTCCGAAGTTGACTTCCGGCCCACCGAAGATGTCGTGGTATCCCTTGATTGCTTCCATGCCAGTGATGAGGCTGTCGACCGTCAAATTCTTCCCGGCATTCTCGAGAGCCTTCACGGTGAGATCGGCGCCATCGTAACCGTAGATCGCGCCCGCATTGGGATCGATGTTGTACTTCGCTTTGTACCGCTTCACGAAGTCGGCCACGGATGCCAGCTTGCTGTCGGCATAGGGCAGCTCTGCGAGGCCCATGCCGTAGAAGCCATCCATGCCTGGCGCGGCACCGACCACCAGATCGTAGGTCGCCGTCGAGCCGAGGAACGTGACATCGTTCCAGCCTTCCTTGCGCGCTGTCGTGTAGGGAATGATGGTGTCTTTCACGATCGTGCCCATGACAATCAGGTCACAGCCGGCTGCCTTGAGCTTGGTGAGTGACGCGGTGAAATCCTGGTCCGTCGGTTTGTGTGACGCCCGCTCGACAATCTTGATATTGAGTGCCTTGGCCTGCTCTTCGACGCCTTCGACGACCTCTTTCCCGAAATCGGTGTCCTGATACATGATGCAAAGGTTCTTCTTGCCCTTTTTCGTCACCATGTAGTTGATGCCGGCGCGGACCTGATCGACATAGGAGGCGCCGGCCTGAAATTTCAGCCGGTTGAACGGTTCATACATCGACCGCGCCGATGTAATCGGAAACAGGCTGGGGATGTTTGCCGCGAACTGCTCCTTGAAACAGGCATTGTTCATCGGAGTGCCAATGGCGGCGATGAAGGCGAACACCTTGTCGCGGTTGATGAGCTTGTTGCAGGCCTGTACGGCCTTGGGAACCTGATAGCCGGCGTCCTCGACGATCAGCTTGATCTTGCGGCCGTGCACGCCACCGGCGGCATTGGCTTCCTCGAAGCGCATTTTCGCTGAATTGATCGTGGATATGCCGTAGGTCGCGGCAACGCCTGAAAAGTCGGAATGGCTTCCGAGAACCACTTCGCTGTCGGTCACGCCGTGTGTCTGCGCTCTGGCCCCGGCGGCGACCGCCATCGTCAGGGCGGCTGCCAATGCTACTACTCTTGACGACTGCTTCATCTACTCCTCCTTAGACTTCTACTACGGACGCACCACGCAGGATCACGTCGCTTCCACATACATGCCGTCGATCAGCGACTTGTATTTTTCGTTCACGAACTTGCGCTTGAGCTTCATGGTCGGGGTCAGCTCATCATCCTCAGCCGTGAGCTGCTGCTCGATCAGCCGGAACTTCTTGACCGTTTCCACACGCGCAAAGCTCTGGTTGACCCTCTCGATCTCCGACCCGATCAGGTCGATCACCTCGCGTGTGCGGCAGAGCGAGGCGAAGTCGGTGAACGGCACGTTGCTGTCCTGCGCATACTTCGCGACGTTCTCATAGTCGATCATCACAAGGCAGCTGAGGAACTTGCGGCGATCGCCGATCACGACGGCGTCCGAGATGTAGGGCGAGAACTTGAGCTGGTTCTCCATCTCCGACGGCGTGATGTTCTTGCCGCCGGCAGTGATGATGATGTCCTTCATCCGGTCGGTGATCTTGAGATAGCCCTCGTTGTCGAGGAAGCCGACGTCACCGGTGTGCAGCCAGCCATCACGGACCGTCTCCGCCGTCTTTTGCGGGTTGTTGAGGTACCCCATGAAGACGTGCGGGCCGCGCAGCAGGATTTCGCTATCGGCCGAGATCCTAACCTCGGTGTGGGGCGCACACACGCCGACGGTGCCGAGCTTCGCCTGGTCGGGCATGCCGGTCGCGATCCCGCAATTCTCGGTCTGGCCGTAGACTTCCCGCATGTCGACGCCGAGGGCGCGATACCACTTGATGAGGTCCGGGGCGATCGGTGCGGCGCCGGTTCCGGCAAAGCGCACGCGGTGCATGCCGATGGCGCGCTTGATGTTGTCCAGCACCAGGTAGTCGGCGACTTGATAGAGCAGGCTCTGAAGGGCCGAAGGCCGGCGGCCTTCGAGCCTGGCCTCGGCGACTTGCAGCCCGACGCTGACTGCCCAACGATAGGCCATCCGGCCGATCCAGGTCGCTTCCTTCATGCGGATAGCAATACCCGAGTAGAAGCGCTCCCAGATGCGCGGCACAGCGAAGAACGTGGTCGGCGCGACCTCGCGCACGTTCTCAGGGACTGTCTCGAGGCTTTCGGCGAAGTTGGGAATGGCGCCGGACCGCAGCGGCAGGAACACAGTGAAGGTGCGTTCGGCGATGTGGCAGAGCGGCAGGAAAGCGAGCTGCTCGTCGTTCGCTCTCATCGACACGAAGGCGTCCGCGTTGGCGATCTGGAAGATGACATTGCGGTGCGAGATCATCGCTCCCTTGGCCGGACCCGTGGTGCCGGACGTATAGACGAGCAGGGCCAGGTCTTCGGGCTGCGAGCCCGCGATCAGCTCCTCCCACAGCCGCGGATGATCCGCCTGATGTTGCCGCCCGAGCGCCAGCAGCTCATCGAACGGCATCACCTGGTCGTCGCGGAAGTCCGAAAGCCCTTCCATGTCGAACACGAATACTTTGCGCACCTGCGGGCAGCGCTCGCGCGCTTCGAGGAACTTGTCGAGTTGCTCCTCGTCCTCGACGAACAGGAAACGGGACTGGCTGTCGCTCAGGATGTATTCGACCTGCTTGGCCGAGTCGGTGGGGTAGATGCCGTTAGAGACGCCGCCGGCACCCATCGTTCCCATATCGACGTAAAGCCATTCGGGGATGGTCTCGGCCAGGATCGACACCACCTCGCCGCGCTCCAGGCCCAGCCTCACAAGGCCCATGCCGGCGGCGCGCGCCCGCTCGCCATAGTCGCGCCAGCTTGTCGACTTCCAGATCCCGAGATCCTTCTCGCGAAAGGCGGTGCGATCATCGCGTGCGCCCACCTGATGCCAGAAGAGCCGGGGGATGGTGTCACAGCCCTCGACTTTGATCGTTTCGACCGAGACAGGCATGGCATTGTCCATCATCGCGTTCCCTTGCTACCGCCAGGTCTTGCGCTTCTTCCAGCGCCGCTGTCCGCGTGCGCCCTGCTCCTTGATGCCGAGATAGAATTCCTTGATGTCTTCCTTTTCGACCAGCCGCTCGCAGGTGTCGGCCATCACGATACGGCCAACCTCGAGCACGTAGCCATAGTCTGCCGTTTGCAGTGCCATGTTGGCGTTCTGCTCGACCAGCAGGATGGTCACGCCGCGTTCGCGGTTGATGCGCACGATGATATCGAAGATGTCCTTCACCAGCTTGGGCGAGAGGCCGAGCGAGGGCTCATCCAGCAGCATCACCTTGGGGCGTGCCATCAGGGCGCGGCTGATCGCCAGCATCTGTTGTTCGCCGCCCGACAGTGAACCCGCACGCTGGTCGGCACGCTCGCGCAGGACCGGGAAGTAGCCGAACACGGCCTCGAGGTCCTGCGCCACGCCATCGGAATCGCGGCGCGTAAAAGCGCCCATGCGCAGGTTCTCGCGCACCGTCAGGAAGGGGAAAACCTCGCGGCCTTCGGGCACGTGACTGATGCCGAGCCGCATCACCTTGTCGGGATCCATGCGCTGGATCTCGCGGCCCTGAAAGACCACGCTGCCTTTCTGCGGATCCATGACGCCGCAGATCGTCTTCAGCACGGTGGTCTTGCCCGCACCATTGGAGCCCAAAATGGTGACGATGCCGCCCTCCGGCACCTCGAACGAGACGCCGCGGATCGCCATGATCGGACCGTAGTAGGTCTCGATGTTGGCCACCTTCAGGATGGGTTCCGCCATGCGCATCACCCTCCGAGATAGGCCCGCGCCACTTCGGGATGGCTTTGCACCTCCTGCGGTGTGCCCATCGCCAGTGGCTTGCCGTAGTTCAACGCCAGCACGCGGTCAGAGACGGCGGAGACCAGCGTCATGTCATGCTCGACCATGAGCACGGTGACGCCAAGCACCGTCTTGATGTCCTGGATCCAGAACGCCATGTCCTCGGTCTCCTCGACATTGAGCCCAGAGGAGGGCTCGTCGAGCAGCAGCAGCTTGGGGTTGGTGCAAAGCGCGCGGGCAAGTTCGGTCACCTTGCGCACGCCATAGGGCAGATTGACGATCAAGCTGTCGCGATATTGCTGCAGATCGAGGAAGTCGATCACGTGCTCGACGGCCGCTCGATGCTCCAATTCCATGCGCCGCACTGAGGGCAGGAACAGGAGCTCCGAGAAGAAGCCCGACTGCTTGTGCGCATGGCGGGCCAACAGGAGGTTCTGCAGCAGCGTCGCATGCTCGAACAGCTCGATGTTCTGGAAGGTGCGCGCGATGCCGAGCGCGGCGATCCTGTGCGGCGGCACCGTCGTGATGTCGTTGCCGTCGAACACCAGCCGGCCGCTCGTCGGGGTGTAGATGCGGCTCATCATGTTGAAGATCGTGGTCTTGCCGGCGCCGTTGGGGCCGATGATGGTGAAGACCTCGCCCTTCTCGACATTGAAGCTTACGCCGTCGACGGCCCGGATGCCGCCGAAATTGATCGAGAGGTTGTCGGCGGTGAAGAGGCTCATCGGAGCCGCTCCGACCGCATGTAGCTCTTCTGCCGCTTGAAGGTCGCCCGCTTGTACATCGGGAAGGTCGAGAAGAAGAGTTTGATCTTGAGCCAGCGGCCATACATGCCGAGCGGCTCGAGCAGGATCACCAGCACCAGGATCAGACCGAAGATGCCCGCTTCGACACCAGGCTTGGCGAGGAAAGCGCCGATCGCAGCGCCGAGACTGCCGATCGGCGTGATGCCTGACGCGGTGGCGAAGCTTGCGAGGCTATCGGGGATCGAATCGCGCAGGATCGCGATCAGCGGCGGAAGCAGAGCGACGAAGATCGCACCGAACACCGCGCCGTGCAGCGAGCCCAAGCCGCCCACGATCACCAGCAGCAGGAACTGGATCGAGAGCAGGATGGTGAAAATGTCGGGCGCCAAATAGGCGATCTTGTGGGCGAACAGGGCGCCTGCAAGCCCCATCAATCCGGCCGAATAGGCGAAGGCGATGGACTTGTAGATCGCGAGGTTCACGCCCATCGACTGGGCCGCGATTTCGCTGTCGCGGATCGCGATCCAGGCGCGGCCCGTGGGCGATCGCAGCAGATTGCGAGTGAGCCACAGCGCCACGACGAGGAAGAAGAGACAGAGGTAGTAGAAGGAGCGGTCATCGTCGAACGTGACACCGAAGATCACGGGCTTGTCGACCGGCATGCCGGCAAAGCCGTGCGTCACCGATTCCCAGCGGGTGAACACTTCCTGGATGATCACCGCGAAGGCGAGCGTGGCGATCGCGAGGTAGATGCCGGTCATGCGCAGGGCCGGCAGGCCAACCACGAAACCCGCGGCCGTGGTGATCAGAACCGCGAGCATCATCGCCGCGATCCAGGGCAGGCCCTGTTGCAGGAAATAGGCATGGGCGTAGGCGCCGATGCCGAGGAAGGCCGCGTGGCCCAGCGATACCAGGCCGGTATAGCCCACCAACACCATCAGCGAGAGGCCGCAGAGCGCGTAGATGAAAACCCAGCTCGTCTCGCCGACGTAGTATTCGTCGATCACGAACGGCAGGCCGACCACCAGGAGCGCCAGGAGGCCGTACCAGAAGGCATCGACCCGGTCGCGGAAAAGACCGATGTCCTGCTCGTAGGAGGTCTTGAACAGGAACCGCATGTCGCTGCCCTACACCTTCTTGCGCGCGAGCGTGCCGAACAGGCCCTGCGGCCGGATGGCGAGGACGACCAGCATCACGATGTAGGGCGCGGTGTTCTTCAGCCCCTCCGACAATGTGGCGCCGGCATAGAGCTCGATGAGGCCGATGATGATGCCGCCGACCAGTGCGCCGGGAATCGAGCCGAAGCCGCCCAGCACCGCGGCGGCGAACGCCTTGAAGGCGACGGCGAGGCCCATGTTGGTGTCGATCAGCGTCACCGGCGACAGCAGGATGCCGGCTACCGCTGACACGCCGGCCGAGATTGCCCAGATCAGCGAGAAGATCAGCTTGACCGGGATGCCCATGTAATAGGCGGCGAGCTGGTTCTGCGACGTCGCCTGCATGGCAACGCCGATGCGCGTATGAGTGAAGAAGACGTAGAGCGCGCCG
This sequence comes from Alphaproteobacteria bacterium, assembly GCA_017308235.1. Taxonomy (GTDB): domain Bacteria; phylum Pseudomonadota; class Alphaproteobacteria; order Reyranellales; family Reyranellaceae; genus Reyranella. The sequence continues at coordinate 60,144 of JAFKFL010000028.1, forward strand.
CACAGCAGCAGCGTGCCGACGATGATCGAAAGATATTGATGGCTGAGCGTGACGCCGCCGATCGTCGTAACGCCACCAAAGGGCGTCGGCAGGGTGTAGATTTCCGACCCCCAGGTGACGCTGGCGAACGTGCGGAACATGGCGCCGAGGCCTATGGTCAACATGACCACGGCGAATTGCGGCTGGCCGATCACGCGGCGCAAGACGACGGCATCGAGTAACGCGCCGAACGCTCCCACGACGACCACCGCGATCAGGAACGCGACCCAGTAGTCGAGCTTCCACCAAGCCACCGACATGTAGGCGACGAAAGCGCCCAACATCAGCAGGTCGCCCTGGGCGAAGTTCACGAGTTCGGTGGCCTTGTAGATCAGCACGAACCCGAGCGCGACCAGGCCGTAGATGCAGCCGACTGCAAGCCCGTTCAGGGTGAGTTGCAGAAAATTAACCAGTTTCCATCCCTTGCAACGGGCAGTCTAACGCCACCTCGTACCCTGCCAATATGAACGGGTATTCAGCGCTGTCAACGCGCTATGCGGTGACGGCGCAAACTGGCACAACGCGACGGGAGGAGAGGTTCCGATGGCCGCCGTCGATTCGCCGAGAGTGTCGCTCCCGCAAGCCAGCCCGCCGAGCCCGTTCTATAGCGAGGAGCACGAGGCCTTCCGAGCCACGGTCCGCCGCTTCGTAGATCGCGAGATCATGCCCCACGTCGACACATGGGATGAGGCGGAGGAGTTCCCGCGCGAGCTTTACCGGAAGGCCTCGGCCGCCGGCCTGCTTCAGCTCGGTTTTCCGGAGGAATATGGCGGCGTGCCGACTGATCCCTTCTTCGGCATCATCAAGGCCGAGGAGCTGGCGCGCCACGGCAGCGGCGGCATCAATGCCAGCCTGAACAGCCATACGATCGGCGCTCCGCCCATCGCGGCGCTGGGGCCCGAATGGATGAAGCGCAAACTCCTGCCCGAGATCCTGGCCGGCGAGAAGATCAGCGCGCTTGCGATCACCGAGCCCTCCGGCGGCTCAGACGTCGCGAACCTCAGGACGACGGCCCGCCGCGACGGCGACCACTATGTCGTGAACGGTTCCAAGATGTTCATCACCTCGGGCGTGCGTGCTGATTATTTCACCGTGGCGGTGCGTACCGGCGGGCCGGGCGCAGGCGGCGTCTCACTGCTCCTGATCGAGCGCGAACGCGAAGGCTTCTCGCGAAACAAGCTCAAGAAGATGGGCTGGTGGGCGTCCGACACTGCGCAACTGTTCTTCGACGATGTCCGCGTACCGGTCGAGAACCTGATCGGACAGGAGAACAAGGGCTTCATCGGCGTCATGTTGAACTTCAACCAGGAGCGGCTCGGGCTGGCGGCCGGCGCGCACGGCTATGCCAAGGTCTGCCTCGAGGAGGCAATCGCCTATGCCCGCGAGCGCCACACCTTCGGCAAGCCGTTGATCGCCAACCAGGTCGTGCGCCACCGGCTGGTCGACATGGCAATGCGCATCAATGCGGTGAAGTCGACGCTTGAGCTTCTCGCCTGGCGGGTCGGGCAGGGCGAGAAGCCGGTCGCCGAAATCTGCATGCTGAAGAACCTTGCGACCTCGACACTGGAATACTGCGCCAACGAGGCGATGCAGGTCTTCGGCGGCGCGGGCTACCTGCGCGGCGCCAAGGTCGAGCGCATCTATCGCGAGACCAAGGTAATGTCGATCGGCGGCGGCTCGGTCGAGATCATGAAGGACCTCGCGGCCCGGCAGATGGGCCTGTAGAAGACGCCATGACCAAATCCCTCACAACTCCGGAAGAGCGCGTGGCGCTGTTCCAGAAGCTGTTCTCCGATACCATCCCGCACAACAGGGCACTGGGCCTGAAGGTGCTCGCCGTAGCGCGCGGCCTCGCTTCCATGCAGCTCGACTGGTGCGAGGAGCTGGTGGGCAATCCCGAGACCGGCGTCCTGGCGGGCGGGCCGCTGACGGCGATGCTCGACGGCTGCTGCGGCATGGCGGTCGCGACCATGCTCAAGGAGCCGATGCCCTTCGCCACCCTCGATCTGCGCATCGACTACGCCAAGCCCGCGGAACCGGGAAAGGCGGTGATCGCCGAGGCCGAGTGCTATCGCATCACCCGGTCGGTCGCCTTTACGCGCGCTTTCGCGCACCAGGGCGATTCCAAGGATCCGGTTGCCGCTGCGGCCGGCACCTTCATGCTGGGCACCAAGGGCAAGGTGACGCCCGCCCATCAGAAGGGTCGGGAGATCCTCGCCCAAGGGCGCAAGTTGTGAGCCGCGGCCTCATGAAGCGCCTCGCCGAGGCGCGCAAGCAGCGCGACGTCAGCCGTCTCGCCGATGCCATTCCCTATGCACGTTGGATGCAGATCGCACCGGAGAACGGTACGGGCGAATTGCTGACGCGCATGCGCTACCACGACTCGCTGATCGGCAACACCTTCCTGCCGGCGATCCACGGCGGCACGCTGGGCGCGATGCTGGAGATGGCCGCGATCTTCCATCTCCTGTGGGAGACCGAGACCGAGACGGTGCCCAAGATCGTCAATATCACCGTCGACTACCTGCGTTCGGCGCGGCCGCTCGACGTGATCGCCTCGGCCAAGGTGACCAAGCAGGGACGGCGCATGGTCAATGTCTTCGCCGAGGCGTGGCAGGATGACCGCGCCAAGCCTGTTGCCACCGCGCAGGCGCATTTCCTGGTGACGGCCGACGACGAACCGCCCGCGCTGTGACCGGCTTCGGCGATTGATCTCAGGCGCGTCCGCGCGAGGGGCTTCGATCAGGTAGCGTGGCCGGGCCAAGCGCGGCCGGGAAGCTGGCGCCGACGGCAAGGACCGCAAGACCGAACAGGGCCGCCACGACGTAGACATTGCGGAGGGCTGCGGCCATCGCCGCCGTCAACGTGGCGATCTCGGGAGCCGAGAGATGTTGGCGCAAGGCCGGCTCCATCAGCTGGGCCGCCACCTCGCCGGCTTGAGGCGCATAGTGCAGCAGGCCGATGTTGACGAGGGCGCCGAACAGGGCGGCGCCGGTCGATTGACCGACGATGCGCATGAACATGTTTGAGGCCGTTGCCGCACCGCGCTCGCGCAAGGCCGCGGCGGCTTGCACGGAGACGAGGTAGGTCGTGTTGCACGAGCCCATACCGAGGCCGATCAGCAGCGCGCCGGCGCCGGCCCAGACAGGGCCTCGTCCGGGTGACATCGCCAGCAGAACGATGCTGCCGAGGACCAGCATGCTGCCGCCGAACATCGCACTCACGCGATAGCTGGTGCGGATCATGACTCGGCCCGAAACCGCGCTTGCCACCGCCCAGCTGATCGACATGGCGCCGAGCACCGCGCCCGTGATGCCGGCGGTGCGGCCCATCACGCCTTGCACATAGGTCGGCAGGAACGCGCTGACGCTCATCATGACCGCGCCGATGGCGAAGCTGCCGAAGTTGCCGAGCGCGATCACCCGGTTGGTCCAGAAGCGGATGGGCAGCATCGGCGCTTCGACGTGGCGCTCGTGACGCACGAGCAGAACCAGCGCGCCGACGCCCACCACGATGCAGGTCGCAAGTACCCAGGGATTGAGGCTGCCGCCCTGGATCAGCGCCATCATCAGCGCGCCCGCGCCCAGCATCAGCAGGAAAGATGCAAGAAAGTCGATGCGGGGTGCTTTGGCCTGCAGGTGCTCGCGAAAGAAGACCGCGAGCATTGTCATGGCGAGTGCCCCGATCGGCAGATTCACCCAGAACACCGCCGACCAGCTCACATGTTCGACCAGGAACGCGCCCAGCGAGGGACCGACGATGGCGGAAATGCCGAACACGCTCGACAGGAAACCCTGCACGCGGGCGCGCTCGGTCGGCGTATAGATGTCGCCCACGATCGTGTAGGCGACCGGCTGCACTGCGCCTGCGCCCATGCCTTGCAAGGCGCGAAAGGCGATCAGCGACAGCATGCCCTGCGCGAAGCCGCACAAGGTCGAACTCAGCAGGAACAGGCTGGCGCCAGCGAAGAAGATGCGCTTGCGGCCGAACAGATCCGCCAGCCGGCCGTAGATCGGAATGCTGACCGCCTGCGACAGGAGATAGACGGCGAAGACCCAGCTGAAGAGGTGGAAGTCGCCGAGATCGGCGACGATGGTCGGCATGGCCGTCGCCACGATCGTGCTTTCGACCGCCGCCATGAAGGTCGCCATCATGCAGGCCGCGAGGATGAGGTTCCGGCGTCCGGAAATTCCGCCCGGCGCGGCTTCCTCAATGGCGCTCTTTTCCGACATGCAATGCTCCGACCCACCTGGCAGGCCGTAAAAGTATGGCCCAGAGCGCAGGTAATCCGTTCATCAAATGCGCATGGGTGATTTGCGCGCCATGGCTCATGGACTTTGCCGTTCCTTTCGGGGCACAACAGCGGTCATGGATTTCGACGCTCTCAAGACGCCGCAGGACGACACGGTGCGCGATGGCGCGGCGTTCGATACCTATCTTCGGTCGAGCGAGCTGATCGATTCGGACCACCCGGAAATCGTCGCCAAGGCGAAGAAGATCGCCGGAACGGGTAGCGATCGCGACAAGGCGCTACGCCTCTATTACGCCGTGCGTGATGGCCTGCGCTACGATCCCTACAAGACGCCGATGAAGCGCGAGGCCTACCGCGCCAGCGCGACGCTTGCGGCCGGCCACGGCTATTGCGTGAACAAGGCAGGCCTGATGGCCGCTTTCTGTCGGGCGTCGGGCATTCCGGCGCGGGTCGGCTATGCCGATGTGCGCAACCACATGACCACCCGGCGTCTCGCCGAGCTGATGGGCAGCGACATCTTCTACTACCATGGCTACACCGACGTCTGGCTCGATGGCCGCTGGATCAAGGCGACGCCCGCCTTCAACAAGGAGCTGACCGACCGGTTCGGCCTGAAGCCGCTCGAGTGGGATGCGGTCTCCGATTCGATCTATCATCCGTTCGATCTTGGCGGCCGCCGCCATATGGAATATCTCGCCTATCGTGGTGTGTTCGCCGACATCCCATTCGACGAGATCCGTGACGCTTTCCGTCACTACTATCCGCGCCTGACGCAGTTGCAGGAAAGCATGTCTCGTGATGGGACAGTCGACGGCGACTTTGGCGCGGAAGGGGCGGCCGAGACCAAACAAGGGAGACAAGAATGACGAACATGCTGAAGGATAAGGTCGTGCTGGTCACGGGCGCGGGCGGCGGCATTGGACGCGAGATGGCGCTGTTGGCGGCCAAGGAGGGCGCCAAGGTCGTGGTCAATGATCTCGGCGGCGCGGTCGACGGCGAGGGTTCGGGCAGCGCGACGCCGGCCGAGAAGGTGTGCGACGAGATCGCCAAGGCAGGCGGCAAGGCCGTGCCCAATGCCGACAGCGTCACCGATCCGGCCGGCGCTGAACGCATGGTGAAGGCCGCGGTCGAGAATTTTGGCCGGATCGACGGCGTCATCAATAATGCCGGCATCCTGCGCGATCGCATCTTCCACCGCATGAGCCATGTCGACTGGAAGATGGTGATCGACGTGCATCTGAACGGCGCGTTCAATGTCAGCCGCGCGGCCGCCAACCACTTCAAGGAGCAGAAGTCGGGCGCCTTCGTGCACTTCACCTCGACTTCGGGCCTCGTCGGCAATTTCGGGCAGGCCAACTACTCGGCGGCCAAGATGGGCATCATCGGCTTGTCGCGCTCGATCGCGCTCGACATGGCGGCGTTCAACGTACGTTCCAACTGCATCTCGCCGTTCGCCTGGACGCGCATGATCGGCACCATTCCCGCCGATACCGACGCGCAGAAGGCGCGTCTGGAGCGCTCCAAGAAGATGACACCGGCCAAGATCGCGCCGATGGCGGTGTTCCTGCTGTCCGATGCGGCTGATGGAATCACCTCGCAGATCTTCGGCGTGCGCATGAACGAGATCATGCTGTTCAACGCCAACCGGCCGGTGCGCTCGGTGCACAATTCGGAGGGCTGGACGCTGGAGGACATCGCTGAGCACGCGGTGCCATCGATGAAGCCCTACTTCACCGACCTCAAGCGTTCGCCTGAATATTTCACCTGGGATCCGGTCTAGGCGACCACCTCATCCTGAGGAAGCCGCGAAGCGGCTGTCTCGAAGGATGGGCAACGGGCGAGGTGTTCGATCCCACCCTTCGAGACGCGCTTCGCGCTCCTCAGGGTGAGGTTTTTGGAGAGTGAGGTCAGATGTCTGCGAAGTTGAAGAACGAGCCGAAGATCGATGCCGAGGAAGTGCTGGGCGGCATCGTCGAATGGGTTTCCATCGAGAGCCCCAGCCATGACTCGAGGTCGGTCAACAAAGTGGTCGACCATGTCGAAGGACAATTCCGCGATCTCGGGCTGAAGCTCGAACGCACGCCGGGCGTGAATGGCTTCGGCGACATCTTGGAATGCCGCACCCCCTCCGAATGGAGCCAGAACGAGGGCAAGGGCATTCTGGTGCTGGCCCATCTCGATACGGTGCATCCGATCGGCATGATCGAAAAGGATCTCAAGATCCGTCGCGAGGGTGACAGCGTCTTCGGCCCCGGCATCTACGACATGAAGGCCGGCGGCTACATCGCCTACTACGCGCTGCGCCATCTGGTCCGGCAGGGCAAGAAGACCAAGCTGCCCGTCACCTTCATGTTCATTCCCGAGGAGGAGGTCGGCAGCCCGACGTCACGCGCCCGCATCGAAGCGGCGGCACGGGGCCACAAGTATGCGTTGGTGATGGAGCCCGGCCGCGACGGCGATCGCGTCGTCACCTCGCGCAAAGGTGTCGGTCGTTTCTTGATGACGGTGAAGGGTCGCGCCTCGCACGCCGGCGTCAGGCACGAGGACGGGCGTAGCGCGATCTTGGAGGTCGCGCGGCAGATCTTGCGTATCGAAGGCAAGACCGACTATGCCCGCGGCATTACCTGCAATGTCGGGTTGGTGAATGGCGGCACGGGTGTCAATGTTGTCCCCGCGGAGTGCACCGCCGAGATCGATCTGCGTGTGCCCACGGCCGAACTGGCCGAAGAGATGACGCACTGGTTCCTGAACCTGGAGCCGATCGGCAAGGATGTCGAGGTCACGGTCGAGGGCGGCATGAACCGTCCGCCCTACCAGAAGGACGCGGGCATCGCGTCGCTGTTCGAGAAGGCGCAGGCGATCTATCGCGAGATCGGCAAGGAACTGAAGGATGTACCGCTGACCGGCGGCGGCAGCGACGGCAACTTCACCGCAGCACTCGGGATCCCGACCCTCGACGGCCTCGGCGCCGACGGCAAGGGCGCCCACGCGGCCTACGAGCAGATCTACTATTCGTCGCTGGTGCCACGAACCTACCTCTGCACCCGCCTGCTGGAGACGTTGGAGTAGCGATCATGTCCTCTTGATGATGTCGCGGATCGCGGCCACCGTTTCGGTGGGCGCTTCCTGCGGCACATTATGGCCGACCTTCGGGATCAAGCGACGTTCATAGGGTCCCGTGAACATCTTGATATGAGGATCGGTCCTCGACACCGGACCGACGCCGTCTGCATCGCCATGAAGGTTGATGGTCGGCACGGAGATCGTGGGCTGCGCGGCGAGCTTTGCGTCGATGCCGGCGACAGCGGGATCGCCCGGCGCATAGCCGTAGCGATGGCGATAGGATTGGATCACGACGTCGACGAAATCGGGATTGTCGAAGGAGACGGCACTCCTCTCGAAGGTGGTATCGTCGAAGCGCCAATGCGGTGACCAGAGCTGCCAGAGAAGCTTGCAGATGTCGCGGCGGTTCTGGGTGAGACCGACACGGCCCCGTTCGGTGTGGAAGTAGTACTGGTACCAGAAGCGGTGCTCCTGCGCGGCGGAGATCGGTTTTGCCGAGGCGGCGATATTCTGGATATTGTAACCGGTGCAGCTTACGAGGCCGCGCACTCGTTCAGGCCAGAGCGCGGCCACGATGCAGGCGGCGCGGCCGCCCCAGTCGTAGCCCATCAGCGTTGCGCGCTCGATCTTCAATGCGTCCATGAGCTGCCGCAGATCGTGGCCCAGCACCGCCTGCTCGCCGGAGCGCAACGTCTTGTCCGACAGGAACCGTGTCGGCCCGTAGCCACGCAGATAGGGCACCAGCACCCGGCATCCGTCGGCCGCGAGTGATGGCGCCACCTCGTCGAAGCAGCGTGGATCGTAGGGGAAGCCATGTAGGAGGATGACCGGCGGTCCATTCGCGGGTCCATGCGCCTCACAGGCGATTTCGAGCGTGTCGGTACGGACGGCAAGCGTTTCCATTCTGCGAGAATAGCCGATGGGGCTTACGTTGACAGCCTTCGGAGGCCCGCTCACGCTTCTCGCAAAACAGGAGGAAACATGGACCGCTTCGATCGGGTGATACAGGGCGGCATGGTCATCGATGGCAGCCGCTTGCCGCGCTTCCACGCCGATATTGGAATCAAGGACGGTGTCATCGCCGAAATCGGCAGGATCGGCGCCGATGAAGCCGATGAGACCATCGATGCCGATGGCCTGATCGTGGCGCCAGGCTTTGTCGACCTGCATACGCATTACGATGCGCAGCTCTTCTGGGATCCTTACTGCACGCTCTCCTCCTGGCATGGCATTACGTCCGTCGTGATCGGCAATTGCGGCTTCGGCTTCGCGCCAGTGCGGCCGGCCGAGCGCGAACGCGCCATGATGTCGATGACCCGCGTCGAGGCGATCCCGATGGCTTCGATGAAGGCTGGCATGCCATGGGACTGGGTGACTTTCCCCGAGTTTCTCGATGCGGTGGACCGTGCGCCCAAGGCGATGAACATCCTGCCCTATGTGCCTGTTTCGCCGCTTCTGATCTGGGTGATGGGGTTCGAGGCGGCCAAGGCCGGCCGGCAGCCAACTGCCGAGCAGCATGCCGAGCTGCGTCGGCTATTGCATGAGGCGATGGATGCCGGCGCCTGCGGATGGTCGGCGCAGCGCATGCTGCCCACCGGTCCGGCGGCCGTGCAGCGCGACTATGACGGCTCGCCCATGCCGACCGATGTGATGCACGACGATACCTGCCGCGAGCTGGCGCGCGTGCTGGCCGAGCGCAACGATGGCTTCGTGCAGATGCTGCTGGTCTCTGGCGACAATGCGCGCGACCGCGCTTTCTACGAGGAGGTCGCAACGTTGAGTGGCCGGCCAGTGATCATGAACGTCGTCCAGGCCTTTGACGACCGGCCGCATATTCATCGTCATGTCCTGGCCTGGCTCAAGAGCTGTCGCGAGCGCGGCATCCGCGTCGTAGGGCAGGGACTCACGACGGATGCCGGCTTCACCTTCACGTTCGAGGACTGGAACCTGTTCGACGACCAGCAGGTCTGGTGCGAAGCGACGACAGGAACACGCGAGGAGCGACTGGCCAAGCTTGCTGACCCGGCGAGGCGCCCAGCCTTGCGTAAGAACCTGCCGGTCACAGCGACCGGCCCGCTGCCACAGATCGCCATCGTCGGACCCAAGCTCGACAAGAACCAGCAGTGGCTCGACTACACGCTGGCGCATGCCGGCGAAAAGATGGGCAAGCATCCGGTCGACGTCATGCTCGACATGGCGATCGAGGAAGATCTCAAGACCGAGTTCTTCGCGGCTCCTCCCAACGGCCGGATCGATTACCTGAAGGAGCTGGTGGACGATCCCTATGTGCTGTTCGGCGTCAGCGACGGCGGCGCGCACACCAAATTCCTGACCGCCGGCCGCTATCCCACCGAGACGCTGTGCAAGGTCGTGCGCGAGCACGGCATGCTGAGCCTGGAGGATGCGCACTGGCGGCTCTCGGCCTTGCCCGCCGAAGTGGCGGGCTTCCGTGGTCGCGGCGTCCTGAAGAAGGGCGCGCCGGCCGACATTGTCGTCTACGATTTCGATGGGTTGAAGGTCTTGCCCGACGAGATCGCACACGATCTGCCCGGCGGCGAATGGCGGCGTATCCAGCGGGCGGAGGGCTATCGCTATATTCTCGTGAACGGCGAGGTCACGATGCGCGACGGCCATCCGACCAACAAGCATTCAGGCCGTTTACTGCGCCACGGCCGCGGCTGACACCGCCGAGTCTTCAAGCAACAAGTCGCCAAACAAAAGGCGGTCCGTTGGGACCGCCTCGTTCTCAAAACCTTGCGCCTACTTTGGTGGGCAGGGATGGATGTTCATCTCGGGCCCGATGTCGTAGGGCGGTGGCGCCTGGTTCAGCGAAGTGACCTTGGGGTCGAGCGTCCATTCGAAGGCACGCAGGCTGCGGGCGCAGAATTCCTTGTCCACCGGCGGGCGTTGGGCCGTACGGTTGGCGAATTCGGTGACGAGGACATCGACGTTGAACTTCTTGCGGCGCGAAAGCTCGGTGAGGGATCGGCCGTTGGCGGTGAGCTCCGAATTAAACTTCTTGAGAAAGCTGGTGTAGATGGCCTCGTACGCACGGGCCCCGTTGGGGGTCTGGCATTGCAGCGTTGCCACGGTCAGCTCCTGCTGCAGCATTCGCGCACGAATGATCGCCAGATCGGCTTCATTGTAGCAAATCGTCTTGAGCCGCGCGGCTGGGACGTTAGTCGGGGCGGTGGCGGCCTGATAATCTGCCGCCGCCGGCTTCTTGGCAGGCGTTGCAGTGTTCGGCGGGAACAGATTGCACCCGCTCAGCACCAGGCCGCTCACCACCAGAAGTGCCGCCTGCTTGACCTTGCTTCTCATCCAGAGACTCCCAACGCGTTGGCCGGAAAGGGTCCAGCGGGTACAACAGTTAGCGGTCTGTTTCAAACGTAATTACCTCACAGGGCCGCCCCGGACCGGAAAGTGATTTCAATGCAGGGCCTTACCTAGCGCCTTGTCGAAGATCTCGAGTCCGAGGTCGATCTCCGCCTCCTCAACGGTAAGCGGTGGCGCGATTCGGAAGATGCCGAACCCACCCCGGACGATGCTGGTCATCATGCCAAGGTCGAGGCAATGGCGGGCGACTCGCTGTGCGAGATCGGGGTCGGGGAGTTTGGTGCGCCGATCCTTGACGAGATCGAGCCCCAGCAACAGGCCTCGTCCGCGCACGTCGCCAATACATTCATACCGTTGCTGCAGGGCGTTGAGACCGGCCTTGAGCCGCTCGCCAAGCCGTGCCGCCCGGTCTGCAAGCCGGTCGCGCAGCATGATCTCGAGCACTTTGAGCCCCACCGCGGCCGGCAGCGGGTCGGAGGCGTGCGTGGTATAGAAGAGGTAACCGCGTTCGGCCGCCACATCCTCGATCTCGGGCGTGGTCAGCATGGCGGCAAGCGGCAGGCCGGCCCCCAGTGTCTTGGACAAGGTGAGGTAGTCGGGAACGACACCATCGCGCTCGCACGCCAATAGCGTGCCGGTGCGGCCGAGCCCTGTCTGCGCCTCGTCGAAGATGAGCTGCAGCTCCCGCATGCGGCATTCGGCAGCAAGGGCCGCGATATAGCCTTCGGGCGGTTCGAGCACGCCGCCCGAACTCAGGATCGGCTCGACGATACAGGCCGCCAGCGCACCGCTCGACTGGCGATCGATCAGCTCGAAGCCGAGGGCGAGCTCGGCTTTCCAGTCGTAGACGCCGCGCTCGTCGACAAAGCGGGATCGGTAGGTGTCAGGGGCGGGAAGAACGAACGACCCTGGCGCCGGTGGGCCGTAGCCACGCCGGCTGGAAGAATAGGTTGCCGACGCAGCACCGCCGGTCACGCCATGCCAGGAGCGGCTCATCGCCACGACTTCGTGTCGTCCGGTGACGAGCTTGGCCATGCGCAATGCTGCTTCGTTCGACTCGCCGCCGGTCGAGACCAGCAGCACGCGATCGAGTTTGCCGGGAGCGACCTGCGCCAACAGTGCCGCCAGGTCGACCACCGGTCGCGACAGGATCGTCGAATAGAGATGATCGAGCTCGCCCATGTAGTGGCGGGCGATCGCGACGATCTCGGGATGGCTGTGACCCAGGATCGCGCTCATCTGGCCTGACGTGAAGTCGAGGATGCGGCGTCCGTCGGCATCGGTGAACCAATTGCCCGTCGCGCTTTCTGCGATCAAGGGCGAGAAAGCGCCGCCATAGCGCACCAGATGCGCGCGCGCCTTTTCCCAGAATTGGGGATCCTCGTTGTTGCTCATGCTGCCTCGAGAGCTGCTTTCACGAGCGGCAGGCGATCGTTGCCGAAGAACATCGAGGCGCCGACGAACATGGTCGGGCTGCCGAAGCCGCCGCGGGCGATCAGCTCGTCGGTGTTGGCGCGCAGTCTCGCCTTGCAGGCGTCGGTCTCGATGCCGGCGAAGAAGCGCTGACGCTCAAGTCCGGCTTGCTGGGCGATATCGGCCAGCACGTCTTCCTTCGACAGATCCCGATCATCGCCCCAGTAAGCCTGGAAGGCAGCGGTCGCGTAGGGCACAAGCTTGCCCTCGTCGAGGGCGATGAAGGCGCCACGCATGCACTTCACACTGTTGACGGGAAAGACCTTGGGCGGAAAGACGATGGCAAGATCGTAGAGCCTTGCCCAGTCGGCAAGGTCCTTCAGCATGTAGGCTTGCTTCAGTGGATTGGGCTTTGCCCGGTTGTCATACACCGTCTGGTTCACTGTATTGAACACGCCGCCGACCAGGATCGGCTTCCAGGCGATCTCCGCGCCGACCTCGGCTGCAAGCGGCTGGATGGCGTGAAAGGCCAAGTAAGTCCAAGGACTGGAACAGTCGAAATAGAAGTCGAGAAGGCGCGCCATATCGTCCCTTTGCCGTCTATCGGCCTTGTCGTTGCCACAAGCGGAGCGTACTTTGCAAATCCATGACGCCCCCGGCTGAAAAGCCCAAGAATATTGCCATCGTTGTCCATCAGGAGCATTCGCGACCCGGTCGGGTCGGCGCCCTCCTCGAGAAGCGCGGCTACACGCTGCGCCGACTTTGCCCCAACCTCGGCTGTGACCTGCCCGAAGACATGTCGGACTATGCCGGCGTGGTGATTTTCGGCGGTCCGATGTCGGCCAACGACTGCGGCACGCTGGCCGGCATCAAGTGCGAGCTGGACTGGATACCGAAGGTGGTCGAGGCCGGTGTGCCCTACCTGGGCTTATGCCTCGGTGCACAGTTGCTGACCCGAGCCGTCGGTGGACGCGTGGCACCGCACCCGCAGGGTCTGGTCGAGGTTGGCTATGTCGACATCGAGCCGACCGAGGCTGGTCGGCGCTGGATCGAAGCGCCGATGAAGGTCTACCAGTGGCATCGCGAGGGCATGGTCCTGCCTGACGGCTGCGAGCTACTGGCGACCAACGAGCGCTACCCGGTGCAGGGCTTTCGCTATGGACCCAATGCCTTCGGCTTCCAGTTCCATCCTGAGGTCACGCTGGAGATGAAGGAGATCTGGACGCTGAACTCCGAGCGCCTGACCATGCCGGGCATCCAGCAGCGTGGCGTCCATCTCTCCATGCATGCGCTCTACGATCCGCCGCTCGACCGCTGGATCAACAGATTCCTCGACCGCTGGCTCGCCACCGACCAGCGCTTCGCTAAATCCAGGACGTCGTCTCGGTCAACGGCTTCTTCAACCCGCCGTGCACCGGGACGCGACAGTCTGGCTTTGGATAGCCTACGACCAGCAGAATAGTCGGCTTCTCCCACGCGGGGCGGCCGCAGATCTCATTCAGGAAACCCATCGGGCTCGGCGTGTGCGTCAACGTCACGAGCCCCGCGTCGTGCAGCGCGAGGATGAGGAAGCCCGTCGCGATGCCGACCGATTCAGGCACATAGTAGTGCTTTACTGTCCGGCCGTCGGGACGCGTGCCGGACTTTTGGGCGAAGATCGCAACCAAAAGAGGAGCCTCCTCCAGGAACGGCTTCTCGGCATCGGTGCCGAGTGGCGCCAGTGCCTCCAGCCACTCTTTGGGCGCGCGACCGCTGTAGAACGCGCGCTCCTCTTCCTCGGCAGCGATGCGAATGCGCTTCTTGGCCTCGGCGTTCTCGATCACCGCGAAATGCCAGGGCTGCAGGTTCGCTCCTGACGGCGCGGTGCCGGCCGCAAGCAGGCAGCTCTCGATCACCTCGCGCGGCACCGGCCGCGAGTCGAAGTCGCGCACCGTGCGCCGGCGTACCAGGTTGGCATGGAAGTCGGATGCCCGTGTCGCCATCTCGGCAGTTGGATAGGAACGGTAGTCGGGCAGGGGTTCCCACTCGGGCGTGATCCGCACAGACTTGGCAAGCATGAAATCTCCACAATCCACGGCTCAGGTTTGATCGGCCTGATAGCCGGTTGCCACGACCTAGGCTAGGGTCGGAGCGAGCAGGGGGAGACAGCAATGGGAGCGTTGATTTTCGTCGTGGCGCTGGTCGTGGTGGCCATCGTCCTGGTCTTTGCCGGCGTGAAGACCGTCAATCAGGGCTTCAACTGGACCATCGAACGCTTCGGTCGCTACACCCGGACCCTGCCGCCCGGCCTGCATCTCATCGTGCCTTTCATCGACAGGATCGGCCGCAAGATGAACATGCAGGAGAACGTGCTCGACATCCCGGCGCAGAAGGTCATCACCAAGGACAATGCCACGGTGCAGGTCGACGCCGTTGCCTTCTACCAGGTGGTCGATGCAGCGCGGGCGGCGTACGAGGTGCAGAACCTCCATCTTGCCATCACCAACCTCGCGCTCACCAACATCCGAAGCGTGATGGGCAACATGGCGCTCGACGAAGTGCTGTCCAAGCGCAACGAGATCAACAACACGCTGCTCGCGGTGATCGACCAGGCGACCAATCCGTGGGGCGTCAAGGTGCTGCGCATCGAGCTCAAGGATATCGCGCCACCCGAGGACATCGTGGTGGCGATGGGTCGCCAGATGAAGGCGGAGCGCGAGAAGCGCGCGACCATCCTCGAAGCCGAGGGCGTGCGCGAATCGAGCATCCAGCGCGCCCAGGGCGAGAAGCAGTCGGCCATCCTGATCGCTGAAGGCAAGCGCGAAGCCGCTTTCCGCGAGGCCGAGGCGCGCGAGCGGCAGGCTGAGGCCGAGGCGAAGGCGACCGCCGTGGTCGCCCAGGCAATCGCGGGCAACGGTGCGCAGGCCATCAACTACTTTCTCGGCACCAAGTACGTCGAGGCGCTGGCCAAGATGGGTGCGTCCAACAACGCCAAGATGTTCTTCCTGCCGGTCGAGGCGGCGGGTGTCATGGCCTCGATCGCCGGTATCGGCGAGCTCGCCAAGGAAGCGCAGGCACGCGCGGCTGAATCGGCAAGCCGGCCGCGCGGTTCCGTGCCGTCGTCAGGCTAGACACGATGACGATCGTGTTCTGGTACTGGTGGGCGCTGGCGGCGGTGCTGCTGGTGTTCGAGATGATGCTGCCGGGCGTGGTGTTCCTGTTCCTCGCGGTCGGGGCGGCGGTGTGCGGCCTGATCCTGCTGATTGCTCCCGGCACGGGACTCGAGTTGCAGCTTTTCGTCTTTGCCATCGTCGCGGTGGCGTCGGCGGTGCTGTTGCGGGGACCGCTGCGCCGTCTGCAAGGCCGCAGCGGCGAGGCGACGCTCAACGAGCGTGGCCAGTCGATGGTGGGCCGCACCTTCGTGCTCGACCAGCCGATCCTGAACGGCCGTGGCCGCATAACGCTGGGCGACGGCAGCTGGATCGTGACCGGTCCCGACATGGCGGCGGGCGCTAAGGTCCGTGTGGCTGCTGTCACCGGCACCGAACTCCGGGTTGAACCCGCCCCCTGAGGTGGATTTCGGGCCTGTTTTCAGCCCGGATTGGGGCATTGCAAATACATAACCAGTAGGTTAAGTATTCGGGCCAGCCAGACGGAGATGAAGCATGGAACGGTCCTACGGATGGGTGGTCGTCGCTGCGGGCGGACTGATGGGCTGCGTGGCGATCGGCGCAATGTTTTCGCTCGCGGTCTTCTTGGCGCCGATGTCGGACGAGACCGGCTGGTCGCGCACCGGCATTTCGACCGCGATGACCATAGATTTCCTTGTCATGGGCGTGGCCGCCTTCGGCTGGGGGGCCCTGACCGATCGCTTCGGCCCACGCCTTGTCGTGCTGTCGGGGGCGATCTTGCTGGGACTAGGCCTCGCTCTTGCAAGCCGCGCCAGCAGCCTGCTCGAATTCCAGATCGCCTATGGCGCGATTGTGGGTGTCGCGGCGGGTGCGGTCTTTGCGCCGATGATCGCCACAGTCACGGGATGGTTCGAAAAGCGCCGCAGCCTCGCGGTCTCGCTCGTTTCGGCGGGCATGGGCATGGGACCGATGACCATCTCGCCGCTCGCCCGCGAGCTGCTTTCGACGTATGACTGGCGCACCGCGCAGCTCGTGATCGCGATCCTTGCCTGGGTGTTGCTGGTGCCGACCGCCTTTCTGGTGCGTCGAGCTCCGGCGTCGATGGCCAATGCATCCGGGGCGGCTGGCGCGGCCGATCCTGGCATGACCGTCGGGCAGGCACTGCGTTCGCCGCAGTTCATCGTGCTCGCCCTTACGTTCTTCTGCTGCTGCGCGACTCACTCGGGTCCGATCTTCCACACGGTAAGTTACGCCATCGCTTGCGGGCTGCCGGCCATGGCCGCGGTCTCGATCTATAGCGTCGAAGGTTTTGCCGGATTGATCGGTCGACTACTATTCGGTCTCGCTGGCGACAGGTTCGGCGCCAAACGGACGGTCGTCGTCGGGCTGCTCATCCAGGCGATCGGCGCCGGCACGTACTTCTTCGTTCGCGACCTCGGTGAGTTCTATGCCGTGGCGGTCGTGTTCGGCATGGCCTACGGCGGCGTGATGCCGCTCTATGCCGTCATCGCGCGCGAATACTTTCCGATGCGCATCATGGGGACGGTGTTCGGCGCTGCCGCCATGGTCTCGAGCCTGGGCATGGCGTTGGGGCCGGTCGTTGGCGGTTGGATCTTCGACACCTACGCAGGCTACGGCTGGCTCTACATCGCCTCGTTCGGCATCGGCCTCGGCGCCGTCGCCATCGCGCTCGCCTTCCCGCCGCTGCCCTCACGCTCCCGCGCCGGACTGCAGGTGGCTTGAGCGGAGAAACAATTCACTGATCAGCGGATAAAACGGCGCCCCGGCTGCTCACAGACGGCCGGGGCGCTGTCTTGTTCAGCCGCCGATGAGGGACTTCTCCATCATGCAATGCACGCCCTTGTTGCCGTCGACCGTTTGCGTGATGTGCAGATCGCCCTTCAGGCTGCAGAGCATATAGGCATCCTCCGGCTTGAGGCCGGTCTTGGCCGCGATCAGGCGGATCATGTCGCGCAGCGCTTCCTTGGCTGCATCGTCGAGGTCCTGGTCGAAGCCGTGCGTGATCCAGTGCGTCGCGGTCTCGGCGCGCGGATTGTTGAGCTTCATGTCCTTGCGCACGGTGAAGCGGAACGTTCCCGAAAGCGACGTCTCGAGCGCGGTGAGGTTCACCTCGCCATCTCCCTGTACGCCATGGCCATCGCCGGTGGAGAACAGGGCGCCGGGCGCGAAGACCGGGAGATAGACCGTCGTTCCGACGTTGAAATGCTTGTTGTCGATATTGCCGCCGAAGGCGCGCGGCTCGACCGAGCTGCACTGGCCCCATTCCGGCGGCGGCGCCACGCCCATGATGCCGAAGAACGGCTTCAGCTGGATCTCGGTGCCCCACGGCAGGGTGCAGACGCCGCGGTTGGAATCGATCGGAATGTGGGTGAGGCGATAGAACGGGAAATCCTCGGGCAGCGTGCCGGCCAGCGGGCGCTGCACGTTCCAGCCCCAGTTGGTGCGGAACTTGATATCGAGCACCTCGACCGCCAGCACATCGCCGCGCTCGGCACCCTCGACATGGACCGGCCCGGTCAGGATGTGCCGGCCAAGATGCGGCTTGAGCTTGCCCAAGATCTCGCGGTGCTCGGGCAGCACGTTCATGGGCGGCTGCGGCAGGATCTCGTTGGCGCCTGATACGCAGTGAATGGTCGCGATGTCGCCCGACTTGATGCTGAGCGAGGGCTTGAGTTGGCTGTCGAAATAGCCCCAGTGGCAGGTCTCGGGCGAAGATTGAAGCTCGTGTGTAGCCATGCGGTCTCCCCTTTGGCTGAAGGTTGAAGCACGAACGAGGCCCCCGATGCTATAGGCACGTCATGAACTATCGCCACGGCTACCATGCGGGCAATTTTGCCGATGTCCTGAAGCACGTCGCGCTGGTCGAGCTGCTGCGGCTCCTGACGGCCAAGGACAAGAAGCTTTTCGTGCTCGACAGCCATGCCGGCGCCGGCGGCTACGACCTCGCCGGAGACGAGGCTCGCCGAACCGGCGAGGCGGATGCCGGCGTCCTGCGCCTTGCCCCGGCGGATCGGGCCGGCATGCCGGCGGTGGTGGGACGCTACCTCGCCGCGGTCGCGGCCTACGATCAAAAGTTTGGCACCGGTCGCGGTCCCCTCAGGCACTATCCTGGTTCGCCTCGCCTGATCCGGGCCGGCCTGCGCGTGGGCGACCGGTTCGTCGCCTGCGAGCTTCATCCAGCAGCGGCGCTGGCGTTGAAACGCGAGTTCGCCGGCGATCGTGCGGTCGAAGTGCGTCAGGCCGATGGTTATCAGGCGTTGAAAGCCCTGCTGCCGCCCCGGGAGCGGCGTGGGCTCGTGCTGATCGATCCGCCATTCGAGGCGACGGACGAGTTCGAGAGGCTGGCGCGCTCGGTCCAACAGGCGTTAAGGCGCTTCGCCACCGGTTGCTATGTCGTTTGGTATCCCGTCAAGGACGCCGCGGCGGACGAATTCATCGCGACTTTGGCTTCCACCAAGCTTTTGACCCTCGAGCTTCGGCTCGGCGAACCGGTCGAACCGGGCAAGCTCGCTGCTTGTGGCCTGGCAGTGATCAACCCACCGTGGAGGTTCGAGGAGGCGATGCGTGACGCGCTTCCCTGGATCGCCCAGCGGCTGGGACGTGGTGTCAGTGCGACGGTGCGCGACGGGAGAGCCAACGTGCCGGCTCCGGCACAAGAATGATGATCACGAACGCAACGAAGCAAAGGAGTGCGCCGGCCACGATCGCTCCCGAATAGGAGCCGAGGAAATCGTAGGCATAGCCCGCAACCGGCGGGCCGAGCAGGGCGCCGAAGGCAACACCGCTATAGAGCGCGCCGATCACGGCGCCGAGTGCACGGCCGCCGAAATAGTCTGCAGCAAGCGAGGGCGCGATGGCGACGAAGCCGCCATAGAAGGCACCGAACAGCAACGCGAAAAAGATCAGCATGGGTGCGTTCGTGGAGAGCGACCAGACGATCAGCATTACGCCGGCGCCGATGTACATCAGGGCGAAGGAGAGTCGCCGGCCGAGCCAGGGCGTGACGCTTGCAAACAGGAAGCGGCCGACGGTGCTGCCGACGCCCAGCAAGGTGATGAGCAGGACGCCGAAGCCCGATCCAAGACCGATGTCGCGAGCGTAGGGCACGAGATGCACGAAGGGCGTGAAGAGGCCGAACGACATCAACAGAGCCGACACGTAGATACCCCAGAACGGTCCAGTCCGGATGGCTTCGGCGAGCGATAGGCCCGTGGGTGCCGCCGGCGGCTTGCCTGCGGACGCGCTATCGCCATCCGGTTCCAGCCCATAGAAATGCGGACCGCGGCGGACCAGCGCGCCGGCAATGATGGCGGCTACGACCGTGAAGCCCGCCATCGCGAGATAGGTCTGGCGCCACCCAATTCCTGCGATCAGCGCGTTTGCCAGCGGCGCGCCGATCAGGGTGCCGACGCCGATCCCTGCGACGGCAACGCCGCTTGCCGTTCCGCGCCGCCGCACGAACCAGTGCTGGACCGTGGTCACGCTCGGCACATAGGAGAGACCTACGCCGAGCCCGACGCCGAGGCCGTAGCCGAAATAGACCTGCCACAAGGCGCTCGCCTGCGCGGCGATCACAAGGCCGAGCGCCACGATCAGCAGGCCGCCGATCACCACGGGCCGTGGCCCCAGCCGATCGCCGATCAGGCCGGCCGGCAGTCCAAGCAAGAAATAGAGAAACGCCGCAATCGAAAAGACCAGCGAGGTATCGCCGCGCTGAGCGCCGAACTCCATCTCGAGCGGACCGAAGAAAGCTGCAAAGGAATAGGCGACGGCAAATCCCGTCAGCATGCAAAGAAAAGCGCCGGCTACGACACGCCAGCCGGCAAAGACGCGCACCACGCTCACTTTTTGTCGCCGCCGTCCTTTTTGTGACCTGGTTTCCAGCCCCATAGCTTATAGGCGGCGTCGACGACACGGGGATCGAGTTCCTGCTCGACGATCTCTACGCCCTGGCCCAGCATCTCGACGACGACCTCCAATGCGGCAAGCCGCGCCTGCTTCTTATTGTCGGTGGCAACCACATGCCAGGGCGCGTGGTCGGTGTCGGTTTTGTCCAGCATGTCCTTGTAGGCTTCGACGTACGCTTTGCGCTTGGCGATGTTGCGGAAGTCCTCGAGGCCGATCTTGTAGCGCTTGTGCGGCTTGTCCAGGCGCTCGATCATGCGCCGCTGTTGCTCTTCGGCGCTCACATGGAAGAGCAGCTTGATGACATGCACGCCGTCATCCGTGAGCTGGCGCTCGAACTCGTTGATCTCGCGATAGGCACGCTTCCAGGCGTCCTCGTCGCAAAAGCCTTCGATACGTTCGACCAGAACGCGACCGTACCAAGTGCGGTCGAAGATCGACCAGTTCCCGGGCGCCGGCAGCCGATCCCAGAAACGCCAGAGATAGTGTCGGCCTTGCTCGGCGGGCGTCGGTGCACCGATGCGCCAGACAAGGGTCGAGCGCGGTTCCAGGCCGTAGACGATACGCTGGATCGCACCTCCCTTGCCGGCGGCGTCCCATCCGTCGATGCCGATGATGGCGCGGCCTCCGGTCCGGATATGATGGACTTGGAGATCAAGCAGCCGGTATTGCAGCTTCTTCAGCTTGCGTTCGTAGGTCTCGTCGTCGATCGAATCCTCGATCATGTCGATCTTGTCGAGGGACGGCCACTTGCCCATCGCTTCTCCTCCGGTGGCGGATCGTGCCAGCCAGCGGCCAGCGACGCAAATCGCGCCGATTGACAGGTCGAACGCGCACCGCGACTAATCACTCCGATGTCTTCGGCTCCCACCTTCAAATATGTCGAGCAAGGCGGTGCGTCCGTGCTCGAGGCGGCAGGCAACTGGACCGTGTTCAGCCTCCGCAGCCTCGGGCGTCGGCATCGGCACTGGCACAGGACCAAAGTGTCGACACCACAGCGCAGGCCGCAGCTCATCGACATCACGCGCGTCGATCATCTCGACACCGCAGGCGTCCTCGAATTGCTGCATCTGGCCGGTGGCGGTCAGGACGCCGATGTGCGGGCGAGGGAGGAAGGCCAGGCCGATCTCTTCCGGGTGGTGCAGTCGCACGGAGTGGAAACGCCCCCCGAGCCGCATGTCGACTGGCTGTCGCATTTTCTGGCCGAGGTCGGCCATGGCGTCCTGCATATCTATCGTCAGATCATCGCCCTCTGCGCTTTCTTCGGCGAGACCCTGGTGGTTGCTGCCGGCGCGCTCACGCAGCCCAAGCGCTTCCGGCCGGCCGCGATCGTGCGGCAGATGTATGACGTCTGGGTGAAAGCGCTCGTCATCGTGGGCGTCCTCTGCTTTCTGATCGGTGTCGTCATTGCCTATCAGGGGGTGCAGCAGCTCCGTCAGTTCGGTGCAGAGACCTTCACCGTCGAGGCCGTCGGTATTGGCATCTTTCGTGAGTTGGGTGTTCTCCTGACGGCCATCATCGTGGCCGGCCGGTCCGGCAGCGCCTTCACGGCCCAGATTGGCACGATGCAGGTCAACCAGGAGGTCGACGCCATGCGTGCGATGGGCCTCAACCCGATCGAGTGGCTGGTGCTTCCGCGGATCCTGGCTCTAGTGATTTCGATGCCGCTCCTCGTCTTCTGGGGCGACATGGCGGGCCTGTTGGGCGGGGCGGTTGCCTGCTCCGTCTACCTCGACTTCACCTTTGTGCAGTTCTTCGCCCGCTTGCGCGACACCGTCGGCATCTGGCACTTCTACACCGGCATGATCAAGGCACCGGTGTTCGGGATGATCATCGCAGCGATCGGCTGCTTCGAAGGGTTGCAGGTGCGCGGCAGCGCCGAAAGCGTTGGCCAGCTCACGACACGGTCGGTCGTTGAATCGATCTTCTTTGTCATCGTGCTCGACGCGGTGTTTTCGATCATTTTCCTGCTTTCGGGCGTGTGATGGCGGAAGGCGGACAACTCGTCGATCATCGCAACGACCGGGACGTGGTCCTCAGTCTGCGCGATGTGCGCACCCAGTTCGGCGACCACGTGATCCACGACCGTCTCGATTTCGACATGTTTCGCGGTGAGGTTGTGGGGCTGGTCGGCGGCTCGGGAACGGGCAAGTCGGTTCTGCTGCGTACGATCATCGGCCTCAATCCCGCCAGGCACGGGCAGATCGAGATCCTTGGCATGAACACACGCCACCTGCACGGCAAGGCCGAGCGCTCGCTCCAGGCACATCTTGGCGTGCAATTTCAGGACGGCGCGCTTTTCTCCTCCTTGACCGTGGCCGAGAACATCATGGTGCCGATCCGCGAGCACGCCGGCCTCGACGAAGAGGACATGCGCTGCATTGCTGCGTTGAAGATCGCGCTGGTCGGTTTGCCGGCGGATACCGGCGAGAAGAAACCGTCGGAGCTGTCCGGCGGCATGCGCAAGCGGGCAAGCCTGGCGCGCGCCCTTGCGCTTGACCCGGAACTCCTGTTCCTCGACGAGCCGACGGCGGGTCTCGATCCTATTGGCGCCACGCATTATGACGAGTTGGTTCGGGACCTGCAGCGCAACCTTGGCCTCTCGGTTCTGATGGTGACACACGACCTCGACAGCCTTTACGCTGTGTGCGACCGGGTTGCGGTCCTGCTCGACAAGCGCGTCGTGGTGGGTACCATTGACGAATTGTTGGCCTACGGTCATCCGTGGGTGTTGGAATATTTCCGCGGGCCGCGCGGACGTGCGGCGGCGTCGGGGCAGGAGCGAAAAGCGGCGTTCAATGGAAAATAGATCGCCTTACGTGCTGATCGGCGCGGCGATGATCCTGTTTATCGTTTCCCTGGTCGGCTTCGTTGTCTGGAAGCTGCGCGAGGGCGACCAGACGTCGTACGCTTATTACGTCATCCTGTTCTCGGGCGATGTCCAGGGATTGGGTGTCGATTCGCCGGTCTACTATCGCGGTCTGCGCGTTGGCCGCGTGCAGGACATCGAGCTCACCTCCCGGCGCGACCTGCAGCGCAGCACGGGTCGCGAACGGTTGAGCGAGAAGATCGAAGTGACAGTCGCGGTCGATTCGCACATCGACATTCGCGAACGATCTTATGCGGTGTTCGAGAAGCCGTTCGTCGCCGGCGCGGCCTATATCCAGATCGTCGGTCGGCTCGAGTCCGACGAGGTCAAACCCAAGAAGAGGCTGGGCGACAAGCCTTATCCCGAGATCCGCGAAGGCGCGTCCTTCCTGCAGGCGACCTCGACCTCGGCGCAGGAGCTCCTCACCAAGGCGAGCGTGACGGTGGACCGCCTGAATGCACTCCTGAGCGAGGAGAATATCGCCTCATTGAGCGATTCGCTGCGCAATCTTTCGACGGTAACGGGCAGTCTTGCCAAACAGGACGCCGCGATCCAGTCGGCGCTGTCGCAGTTGCCAGGCGCCGTGGCCGACATCCACCAGACTTTTGACAAGCTGAACAAGCTTTCCGACTCGCTGAGCCTGATGGCGATGGAGCTGGGGCCCCAGGATGCGGCCACGCGCAAGGCGCTCGCCGGCAAGAACCGCGGCGAGCTCGCCAAAACCATCGACGAGGCGAGGGGTGCACTTGCCAACGTCAATGGAGCGGCGAACGAGCTCAACAAGCTGTTGGCGGCGAGCCGGCAGCCGATGCAGCAGTTCTCTCAAACCGGTCTCGCCGAGTTGTCGCTCACCCTCCGCGAACTGCGGGAGCTGACAGCGAATCTCAATATCATCGCCACCAAGCTCGAACGCGACCCAGCGGGCTTCGTGTTCAGCGGCAAGCAGGGATATACGCCCAAATGATGCGCTTCACGGCAGTTGCCGCGGCCATGCTGCTGCTGGGCGGCTGCGCGCTGATCCAGGCGGCGGAAGAGCCGACCAACCTTTACCAGGTCAGCCCCAAGAGCACCTTCGATCCCGATCTGCCGAGCGTGCGTTGGCAGCTCGCGGTCGAGGTTCCGGCGGCGGCGGCGAACCTCAATACCGGCCGTATTGCCATCGCCCACTCACCGACCGCGTTCGACTACTACGCCAAGACTGCCTGGACAGACCGCGCTCCGCTGATGGTGCAGACCCGCATCGTCGATTCGTTCGAGAACACCCGCAAGATCATTGCCGTGGCCCGCGAGTCGATTGCGCTGGTGCCCAACTACCAACTGCAGTCTGACCTGCGCAATTTCGAGGCCATGTACTATTACGGAGGCGCGCCGATTGCCCATGTGCGCCTCGTTGCCAAGCTGGTGCAGATGCCCGATCGGCAGATCATCGGCGAGGCAAGCTTCGAGCGTTGCGTGCGGGCAAGAGCCGATAAAGTCACGAAGGTCGTGGAGGCGTTCGATCAGGCGCTGGGCAGCGTCATGAAGCGCCTCGTCGCATGGACGCTACGGACGCCGCCGTCGCGGCTGCCGACCGAGCAGACTGCCGCCGAGATCGCCAAGTTTCGCAATCCCACCAATCTCGTGATCGACAGCGCCGACTGCCCGGTGGGCAACGATGCGTCAAAGGTGCCTGTCACCGACGAATGAATTGGGCAGACGACCGCAGCTCAGGCGCGATCCTTGACCATTGACCAGCCAAGATCGGCCATGGCCTGACAGCGATTTCCGTATTTGGTGGCAGTGGTCGACGAGGCATTGCCGTCGAGGCCCCGTTTATAGACGCCCTGTACGATGGCGGCCAGGCGGAAGAGCGAGAAGGCGAGATAGAAGTCCCAGTGCTCGATGCCTTTGCGGTTGGTCCGACGGGCATAGGCGGCGAGATACTCCGGTTCCGCCGGAATGCCGAAGGCTTTGAGGTCCATGCCGGCATAGCCGCCCGACGCCCCGAAACCTTCGCCGAAATGGTACATCATGCAGTTGTAGCCAAGGTCGGCCAGCGGATGACCGAGCGTGCTGAGCTCCCAGTCGAGCACGGCAATGATGCGGGGTTCGGTGGGATGCACCACCGTGTTGCCCAGTCGATAGTCGCCATGGTTGATGCGTGTCTCGTCACCGGGCGGAATGTTGGCCGGCAGCCACTGCTTCAGAAGCTCCATCGATTCGATGTGTTCGGTGCGAGACAGATCGTACTGGCTCGACCACCGCGCGATCTGGCGGGAGATGTACTGCCCTTCGCGGCCGTAGTCGGCCAGCCCCACGGCGCGATAGTCGACATTGTGGATGCGGGCCAATACGTCATTCATCGAGTCGAAGATGCGACCGCGGTCGGCGGGTGATACGCCGGGCATCTTCGGATCGGCGAAAATCCGGCCCGGCATGAATTCCATGACGTAGAAGGTGGTGCCGATGACCGCGTCGTCCTGGCAAAGCAGATACGGCTTCGGCACGGGCACGTCGGTGTGGTCGGCAAGCGCCTTGATGACGCGAAACTCGCGATCGACCTGGTGTGCCGAGGGCAGCAGCTTACCGGGCGGCTTCTTGCGCAGCACGTACATACGCCCGCCGGCGTCGGTCAGATGGAAGGTCGGATTGCTCTGCCCGCCTTCGAACTGCAGGACGTGCAAAGGACCAAGACTGCCGTCGATTTTCGACGTCAGGTAGTCGGCAAGCCGCGTCTCGTCGAAAGCATGAGCATCGCGGACGGGTGTGAGGTTTGGGGGCAATTCAGACATCGATGTGGCGATGGTATGTCGTTTCCAGGACGTATCGTTCTAGCCGCGGATGATGCGCTTTTCGAGGGATGTTTGGGCACAAACCGACGTAGCGACTCACAAGGCGACCCATATGTCGCCGACATTCGCCCAGAGGACATTAATGTCAATACTTCGCCACATCCCTTACGCGGCACTGACGGCGGGCAGCCTGCTCTTCGGCAGCGGTGCGTATGGTCAATCGATGTATAGCATCGATCAGCGTCAGGCAGGGCAACAGGATTGGATCCGTCACGGCATTCGTGATGGGCAATTGACTCCCGGCGAGGCGGCGCGCCTCGAGCGGGGGGAGCAAGCCATTAATCGTGCCCAGGCACGCGCCGAGGCCGACGGTCACGTGTCGTCATCGGAACGGCGGCGCATCGACAACATGGCCGATCGCGAGAGCCACCAGATCTATCACGACGAGCACAACAATCGCACCGCCTCGGGCGGTCGCGACGGGTGGGGTCGTGACCATGATGGCTGGCGTGGACGTGACGGTGGGGATCATCGTGACGCCGACCGCCGCGACTGGGGCCGCGACCATAACTGGAACGGCAACCACAATGGCTGGGACCGTAGCAACGCCAGCAATCGCGACTGGGGCCGCGACCATAACTGGAACGGCAATCACGACGGCTGGAACCAGGCCAACGGCCAACACGGCTGGAATGGTGGCGCGCCAGGCCAGCCTGGCACGCAGCATTCCTGGAACGGGACGCCAGGGCAGGGTGGCTGGCAGCATGGCGGCACGCCGACTGGCTCGACTACCCCCGCCACAGGATCGGCGAACAACAACTCGCACGGTTGGGGTGGCAGCTGGGGCGGTCATCAGCAAGGGACCCAGCAACAGGGCCCGCGGATGATGCCTGCGTCCGCGCCGGCATCCCAGAGCTGGACCCAGACGCGTACGACGACGCAGAGCTACCAGGCCCGTAACACGGGCGGCTCCGGCGGCAACTACAACGGCGGCCGCAGTTTTGGCCATCGGTGACGTGAAGATGTGACGTTCGGGCCGGCGGCGTCGCGCACCGCCGCCGTCGGCTCCGAACTACGGTCAGTTGATTTGCCGTTCCTTGTCTGCCCAGTAGGTCTTGCGCAGTTCGCGCTTGAGGATCTTGCCGGTTGGATTGCGCGGCAGGGCATCGATGAAGTCGATCGACTTCGGCAGCTTGTAGCCCGCGATCTTCGAGCGGGTCCATTCGATGAGTTCGCCCGGCGTCACCGAGGCGTCGGTCTTCTTCACCACGACAGCCTTCACCGCTTCTCCCCAACGCTCGTCGGGCACGCCGATGACCGCGACGTCGGCCACAGCCGGATGGCCGAACAATGCGCTCTCGACTTCGGCCGGATAGATATTCTCGCCGCCGGAGACGATCATGTCCTTCACGCGGTCATAGATGTAGAGGTACCCCTTCTCGTCGAGATAGCCCGCGTCGCCGCTCAGGAACCAGCCTCCCTTGAAGGCGCGCGCCGTCGCTTCCGGTAGCTTCCAGTAGCCGCCCATCACCTGCGGCGAACGGATCGCGATCTCGCCGACTTCGCCCGCCGGCATCTCGTGTCCATTCTCGTCGACAATCCGCAGCTCCACCTCCTTCTGGGCATGACCGCAGGACAGGAGCTTCTTCGCGTCGGAGGGATCGTGGTCCTTGGACGGCAGGAGAGTTACCGCGCCAGTCGTCTCGGTGAGGCCATAGACCTGCTGGAAGCCGCAGCCGAAGATCGCCATCGCCTGCTTCAGGAGCTCGGCCGGGATCGGCGCAGCGCCGTAGACGATCAGCTTCAGGCTCGAGAGATTGGTTTCCCGGATCTGTGGCGCCTGGATCAGGAACAAGATCATGGCGGGCACCAGGAGAATCACCTCGATATGCTCTTGCTGGATGATCTCCAGGATCTGCGCGGGCACGAATTCGCGCACCACATGGTTCACCGCGCCGGCGTAGAGTCCGACCATGCCCCAACCGGCGCCGCCGATGTGGAACATCGGCAAGCAAACGATGGTGTTCGTGCCCGGAGACATCTGCCAGCTCGTCGACCAGACGCGGAACATGTAGGCAAAGTTGGCATTGGTGAGTTCCGCGCCCTTGGGCAGTCCCGTGGTGCCGCTGGTATAGAACTGGACCGCAGTGTCGGACGGCTTGGTCGGCAGGTGCGGATCGAGGTCGGGATGGCGGTCGCGCCATGGTGTGAAGAGTTCCCAGCCGGGATGATCGCCGGAAAGCGCGACGATCTTGCGAACGGTGCGCAGTTGATCCCGGATCGCATCGATGACCGGAAAGAATTCCTCGCCGACGAACAGGATCTCGGCTTCGGCGTCGTTCACGATATGCAGCACTTCCGGCGGTGCGAGTCGCCAATTGACCGACACCATGACCGCATTGGCCTTAGCGATGCCGAACAGGAGCTCGAAGTAGAGATCACTGCTCTTGTCGAGGTGGGCGATGCGGCTGCCCGGCTTGGCCCCTTCGGCGATCAGTCCCTGGGCAACGTGGTTGGCCGCGCGGTTGAGTTGGCTGTAGGTGGTCCGCCGGCGTTGGTGAACCAAGGCGACGGCATTACCCCGCTGGGCGGCGTGCGTGCGAACAATGTCGCCCAGTCCAAGCATCTCCATGCCCATCCGCGCTACTCCCTTTTACTTCTTTGCGATCTCGGGAATGCGACGAATTTCAAGTGATTTCAAGAGTTTGATCGCCTAGTCTGCAATGGAAAGCGGACCAGGGAGGGTCATGGGCAAGCGGATATTGGTGACCGGCGGGGCAGGGTTTCTCGGGTCGCATCTGTGCGAACGACTGCTTCGGGCTGGCAACGACATATTGTGCGTCGACAACTATTTCACGGGCAGCAAGGACAATGTCGCGGCCTGCCTGGACCATCCTCATTTCGAGTTGATGCGGCACGACGTGACGTTTCCGCTCTATGTCGAGGTCGACGAGATCTACAATCTCGCCTGTCCGGCCTCGCCGATCCACTACCAGCACGACCCGGTGCAGACGACCAAGACCAGCGTGCACGGCGCCATCAATATGCTGGGTCTGGCCAAGAGGGTGCGCGCCAAGATCTTCCAGGCCTCGACCAGCGAGGTCTACGGCGACCCCAACGTGCACCCGCAGGTCGAGGGCTATCGCGGCAACGTCAATCCGCTGGGGCCGCGCGCCTGCTACGACGAGGGCAAGCGCTGCGCGGAGACCCTGTTCTTCGACTACTGGCGCCAGCACAAGCTGCGCATCAAGGTGGCGCGCATCTTCAACACCTATGGCCCGCGCATGCACCCCAACGACGGGCGCGTGGTGTCGAACTTCATCGTCCAGGCCCTGAAGGGCGAGGACATCACGATCTACGGCGATGGCATGCAGACGCGTGCCTTCTGCTACGTCGACGACCTGATCGAGGGCTGGATACGGCTGATGGACCACACGCCGGACGACTTCACTGGTCCGGTCAATCTCGGCAATCCGGTCGAGCTGCCGGTGAAGCATCTCGCCGAGAAGATCCTCGAGCTGGTGAACGGCAAGTCGAAGCTGGTGTTCCAGCCGCTGCCGGTCGACGACCCGATGCAGCGCTGCCCGGACATCACGCTCGCGCGTAAGGTCCTGGAGTGGGAGCCGAAGGTGGTACTGGACGAAGGCCTCAAGAAGACCATCGCCTATTTCGATGGTCTCCTGAAGAGCAACAAGGCGGTGCGCCGGGTCGGGCGCTGAGGCGCAGGCCCAAGGCCCTGCGCCGTTTGCCGGACTACTGCGCTGCGACGGCGCGAGGCGCGGCGTTGACGATCGAGGCCTTGCCTGAGGTCATCTCGTCGTAGATCCACCGGTAGGTCTTCTCCATGCCGTCTTCGAGGCGGACGGAGGGAGCCCAGTTCATCACTTTTTTGATCAGCGTGTTGTCGCTGTTGCGGCCACGCACGCCCTTGGGGGCGCCAAGATTGTAGCTGCGCTTCAGCTTCACGCCGGCAATCTTCTCGACGATGTCGACCAGGCGGTTGATGCTGACCAGCTCGTCGCTGCCGATGTTCAGCGGCTCGATGATGTTGCTGTTGAGGAGCTTGATCGTGCCCTCGGTGCAGTCGTCGATGTACATGAACGAACGGGTCTGCTGGCCGTCGCCCCAGATCTCGATCTCGAGCTTGCCCGAAAGCTTGGCCTCGATGACCTTGCGGCACATCGCGGCCGGAGCCTTCTCACGGCCGCCGTCATAGGTGCCGTTCGGGCCATAGACGTTGTGATAGCGCGCAACGCGGGTGGCGATGCCGTAGTCCTCGCGGAAATGGCGCGCCATGCGCTCGCTGAAAAGCTTTTCCCAGCCGTAGCCGTCTTCCGGCAGCGCGGGATAGGCGTCCTCTTCCTTGAGCGCGGTGACGTTGGGGTCGGTCTGCTTGTCGCCGTTATAGACGCAGGCAGAGGAGGAGTAGAAGAACTGCTGGGTGCCGGCTTCCTTGGCCGCCATCAGCATGTGCGTGTTGATTAGCACCGAGAGCATGCACTCGGCCTTGTGGGTCTCGATGAAGCCCATGCCGCCCATATCGGCAGCGAGGTTGTAGATGATTCGTGCACCCTTGGCCGCGGCGCGGCAGGGCTCGAGCAGGGAGAGGTCACCGACCTGATTCTCGACGCCCGGGACCTTCTGGTACCATTCGACCAGCGGCTTCACATCGACCGCGCGAATCTTGGAATGGCCGCGCTTCTGCAGCTCGCGGACCAGGTGACCGCCGATAAATCCACCCGCACCGGTAACGACAACAAGATCATCCTTAGACATGAACAGGCCTTTCGAAATCAACACGAGGGGACGTCTACCAGACTTACCAACGCCTTGGCGCCACGCCAGCGCTCGCTCTTGGACCAACTATTGATACTGTTCGTTTGCGCGTCCGACGCTTAACCGTCAAGCCTCGCTCCGAAAGGTCACGGGTAAGTTGCAAGTAGGATGAAAAGAAGTGGTCTGTGACAAATATTTACCATATACCAACGAATTAGCCGTTGATCCTGTGTCGTGCTGGCCGACATCACCCCCGTTATCCTGACCTTCAATGAGGCGGCGAACATTGGCCGGTCGCTGGAGCGTCTGGCTTGGGCGCGCGAGATTGTCATGGTCGATAGCGGCTCGACCGATGAGACCTTGGCGATAGCGTCACGCTTCCCAAATGTCCGGACCGTTCAGCGACCTTTTGACAGTCACGCCGAACAATGGCGCTTCGCCACCACCGAGACAGGGATCGCCGGCGACTGGATCCTGCGGCTCGACGCCGACTACATGATGGAGCCGGACCTGCTCGCCGAGATCGAGGTGTTGCGGCCGGACGCTGGCATCGCGGCCTATCGCATCGCCTTCACCTATTGCATCGACGGCCATCCCTTGCGGGCGTCGCTCTATCCCGCCTTGCCGGTCCTCTTTCGCCGTGGTCGCGGCCGCTTCGAACAGGACGGCCATACCGAGAAGCTCGCCATCGACGGGACCGTCGTCCCCCTAAAGGGCCGCCTGTTGCACGACGACCGCAAGCGGCTCGATCGGTGGATCCAGAACCAGATGCGCTATCAGGCCTATGAGGCCGAGAAGCTCACCAGTCGGCCCTGGGCTGCGCTCAGCTGGCCCGATCGCATCAGGCGCACGCGGGTGTTGGGACCCATCGCCGTCGCGCTTCATTGCCTGATCGCCAAAGGCCTCGTGTTCGACGGCAAGGCCGGCCTTCTTTACACCGCGCAACGCGTCACGGCCGATCTGATCCTGTCGATGCACCTGTTGCACCGCGACCTCGGCAAGCTCGGCAAATGACCTACGTCCTGGGGCTGAATGCCTATCATGCCGACGCGGCGGCCTGCCTGGTCAAGGATGGCGAGCTCGTGGCGGCGGTCGAGGAGGAGCGGTTCCGACGCATCAAGCATTGGGGCGGATTCCCGAGCGAATCGATCCGCTACTGCCTGGCCGAGGCCGGCATCACGCTCGCCGACGTCGACCACGTTGCCGTCAACACCGACAACCGTGCGCAGCGCTGGCGCAAGCTCGGCTATGTCCTGACGTCGGGCGTCAGCGTCGGCTATGTCGCAAAGCGTTTGCGCGCACGGGCGGAACGCACCGACATCAAGAGCAGGCTCAGGGAGCATCTGCCCGGGCAGGAGTTTCGCGGCACCGTCCATGCCGTCGAGCACCATCTCTGCCACTTGGCCTCGGCGTTCTTCGTCTCGCCCTATGTGAAAGCTGCCGCCGTCTCGGTCGATGGCTTCGGTGATTTCTCCTCGGTCGCCTGGGGACTGGGCGAGGGGACAAAGCTTGCGGTCGAGGGCGGCGTCTACTTCCCCCATTCGCTGGGCGTGTTCTACGAGGCGATGACCCAGTTCATCGGCTTTCCGCATTACGGTGACGAATACAAGGTGATGGGGCTCGCACCCTACGGCGAGCCCCATTTCGTCGATCAGATGAAAAGTTTTGTCCGATTGAAGGATGATGGCCGCTTCGAACTCGACCTCCGCTATTTTCGCCACGCCTCGGGTGAAGGCGCGAACTACGAGGTCAAGGATGGCATTCCTTCGGGCGGCCGGCTCTGGAGCGAGGCGCTGCCGTCGTTGTTGGGTGCCGCCCGCGATCCCGCGGCCACGCTCGAGGATCGGCATCGCGACATCGCCCGGTCGGCACAGGTGACCTACGAGGACACCTTCTTCAACCTGCTGACGGCCGTGCACCGACGTTACGGCACGGAGGCGATCGTGCTGGCGGGTGGCTGCGCCTACAACTCGGTCGCCAACGGCAAGATCTTCGAGCGCACACCGTTCAAGCAGGTCTACATCCAGTCGGCAGGCGGGGATGCCGGCGGAGCGATCGGCGCGGCCTTCGCCACATGGCACAAGGTTGGGGACAACAAGGCGCGGCGTCACTTCGTGATGGATCATGCCTACTGGGGGCCGTCCGCCTCGCCAGTGGAGGTCGCGGCGGCGATCCGCGCGCGGCAGGCCGATTTCGACGCGGCTGGTTGCACCATCGAGCAGGTCGCCGACGAGCAAGCGCTTTGCCGGCGCACCGCTGAAGCGATCGCTGATGGCAAGGTGATTGGCTGGTTCCAGGGCCGGCTCGAATGGGGGCCGCGTGCGCTCGGCAATCGTTCGATCCTGGGCGATCCACGGCGCGCCGACATGAAGGACATCCTCAATCTCAAGATCAAGCGCCGCGAGTCGTTCCGGCCGTTTGCGCCTTCGATCCTGCGCGAAGCGGTGAAGGACTGGTTCGAAACCGACGACGACGTTCCCTTCATGATGCAGGTGTTCAAGATCCGGGCCGAGAAGCGCCAGGAGATCCCGGCGGTCACACATGTCGACGGCAGCGGCCGGTTGCAGACCGTGAGCCGCTTGGCAAATGTGCGCTATTGGAAACTGATCTCGGCATTTCGCGATCTCACCGGCGTGCCGATCGTGCTCAACACCAGTTTCAACGAGAACGAGCCGGTCGTGTGCCGGCCCGAGGAGGCGATCGACTGCTTCCTGCGCACCCGCATGGACGTGCTGGTGCTGGGCGATACCTACATCGCGCGATGACCGCGCCTCAGCGCGGCATCGCGCGGCGCCAGCGCAGCGTGTCCTCGATCTGGGCGACGAGGTCGCGGCTCGGCCGCCAACCCAGCTCACGGGCCGACTTGGAGATGTCACCCACCAGCTTGGGCGAATCGCCGGGCCGCCGCGGACCGACCTGATGCGGCACGGGACAGCCAGCGATGCGCGCCGTCTCGGCCACCGCCTGTCGCACGCTGTAGCCGGTACCGCTGCCAAGATTGAACGACTCGTGCACGCCATTGCCCGAGCGGCGTTTCAGCCAGCCCAGCGCTCGCACATGGGCGTCGGCAAGGTCGGTCACATGGATGAAGTCGCGAATGCACGAGCCGTCGGACGTCGGGTAGTCGGTGCCGAGCACGGTAAGCGAGGGGCCAAGGCCCAGGGCTGCGTCAGCCGCGAGCGGCAGCAGGTGGGTCTCCGGTGAATGCGCTTCGCCGATCTCGCCACCTGAATCAGCACCGGCAGCGTTGAAATAGCGCAACGAGGCCGAGCGCAATCCCGCACCGGCGGCCGTTTCAAGGGCGACTTCCACGCGCGCCTTCGATTCGGCATAGGGGCTGAGTGGCGCGATGCGATGGGTCTCGGTGAGCAGGTCTGCCTGCGGCAGGCCATAGACGGCGCAAGAGCTGGAAAAGACAAAGGCTTCAACACCGTGGCGCACCGCTGCATCGATCAGCGGCTGGGTCTTGGTCACGTTGTTCAGCATGTAGCGCTCGGGCTCGCGCACCGACTCGCCTACCTCGATGTAGCCGGCGAGATGAACGATGGCACGAGGCCGATGGCGGGCGAACACGTCGTCGAGCCGTTCCGAGTCACCGATGTCGCCGAGTTCGAGTGGCCCCCATTTGACGGCCCACTCATGGCCTTTCTCGAGCGTGTCGAAGCACACGGGGGTGAACCCCGCGTCGGCGAGCGCCTTGGAGACGTGGCTGCCGATGTAGCCCGCGCCACCTGCGACGAGAACGGCGCCGCTCATACCCTGTCTCCAAGAGACTTGTTTGCGGGAGTGGTGCCGGGTGAGGGATTTGAACCCCCGACCTTCGGTTTACAAAACCGCTGCACTACCGCTGTGCTAACCCGGCCTCGACCGGTCTCATACGTTTTGCCAACCATCATCCGCAAGCCATTCAGCAAAGAAAAACAAAAGAAAGAACGGCGGACTGACTCTAGCTCCGCCGTCGGCGCGCCCATTCATACGCTGCGATGGCCGCTGCATTCGAGACGTTCAACGCCGAAAGCGTGCCTATTGTCGGAATGATCACCAGACGATCACATTTTTCCTCGGTGAGGCGGCGAAGGCCTTCGCCTTCCGCTCCCAATACGACGCAGACCCGGCCGCCGAGATCGAGAGCCCCGAGCGGTGCGTCACCGCGCTCGTCGAGGCCGTAGATCCAGAAGCCGGCTTTCTTGAGGAGGTCCAGGGTGCGGGCGAGATTGACCGCGCGTACCAGGGGCACCAGCTCGAGGCCGCCCGACGCCGCCTTGGCGAGCACACCTGTGTCGGCCGGTGCATGCCGCTCGGTCACGACTACACCTGCAATACCGAAGGCTGCCGCCGAGCGCAGGATGGCCCCGACATTATGCGGATCGGTCACCTGGTCGAGGGCAAGCACCAGGGCGTCGTCGCCACAGCGGGCCAGGACATCCTCCAGCGACGGCTCTTCCAGGGGGGCGGCAAGGGCCGCCATGCCCTGATGAACAGCACCTGTCGGCAGGCGGTGGGCGAACTCCTCGCGTGAGACAATTTGCACGGATTTGCCCGCGAATTCGGCCTCATGGCGATCGGCGGCTTCACGAGTGGCCAGGATTCTTTCGATCCGGCGCTCGGGATTGGCGAGCGCGGCCAGCACCGGATGGCGGCCGTAGAGCCAGACCGGCTGATGGCCGCCGCGAGACGGCTTGGCGGTGCGATGCGGGCGCGAACGCATGGCAAGGGTTGTAGAGGGATTTGGCGCTTGACGTAACTCATTGGATTTGCGAGCAACGCGCGCCCGTTTTGGCGGGCCGAACAGGCTTATCTCGCGCTGCGTGCCGCAGGTTCGGAGGGGTGGCCGAGCGGTCAATGGCAGCAGACTGTAAATCTGCCGACTTCGCGTCTACGAAGGTTCGAATCCTTCCCCCTCCACCAACGGACCGCAGTGTATGGTTGGCTCTGTTCAGGAGTTGCGGGTGTAGCTCAATGGTAGAGCTCCAGCCTTCCAAGCTGGCTATGCGGGTTCGATTCCCGTCACCCGCTCCAGTTTGAGGCGCATTGTCGAGACGGAAAGAATCACGAGGGTCGTGACACCATGACGAAGGCGAAGTTTGAGCGGAACAAGCCGCACTGCAATATCGGGACGATTGGGCACGTTGATCATGGGAAGACGTCGCTGACGGCTGCGATCACGAAGGTGCTGGCGAAGACGGGTGGGGCGACGTTCACGGCGTACGACC
>JAFKFL010000029.1 GCA_017308235.1 Alphaproteobacteria bacterium
GTCTTGTCGGTGAAGAGCTGGCCGAAATTGAGGCCGTTGTTCTGCGGGTAGGTGTTGAAGGTCATGCCGCCTTCGATGTGACCGCTGATCGAGAACGTATCCCACCATGACGCGGGTGCTGACGGCGGCCCCGATGCAGGCTTGTCCTGTGCTTGGGCGGCAGAACCAAGGACGGCCAGGACCGCGATATGGGCCAAGGTGGCAAGAACTGCGCTTTTCATGGGCTCCCCTTCCGAAGGACTGCAACAAGCGCGCTCCACTCTTAGGAAATCCATGGCCTCGATGGCACCTCCCCATAGGAAACGAATAAGAATCCAGGAGAGGAATTCATGCGCGATTCATATACGCGGATGTGCCTGCCCCTCTCGATTTCATATGACGTCCGCCGCCACATCTCGCATGGCCGAATGATCGGCAGGTCGAGGAGCGGCATATGTCCGGCGATCCCGTCAGAACGAAAGAGCCCTGCTACCACCTTACTCTGGTTGGACAGGATTGGCAGTTGACCAGCCCACGGGTCTCCACGCCGCGTGCCTTCAGCGGGCTGGAAGATGCGTTTGCCTTCGTGAGCACCGATAGTCGTGGTTCGCCGGCGATCGTCGAGATCAGAGCGGACGGCGCCTATATGGTGAAGCGGATCGCGCCGCGTCGCTGAGTCCGCATCGGTGTCTCCCATGATGGAGAATCTTTCCCCCGAGATATGGACGGCGGTGGAGTACGAGTCTCGCCGGTCCGACGACGAACGGAGTAACAGTCCGCCACGTTCGGGCGAGGTCCTGGGTGAGATCGGTCTGCTCCTTCTTGTACACGCCGTGGTGGTCCTGCTCGTCGTCTGGGCGTTGCACGCCTTCGGCGTCCACTGACGCGCTTCATATATGAAATTCCTATGGCGCCGCCTCGTGGAGCCCCTCGATTCCCTATGGTCACTGGCGCGACAAACCCGCCTCGCGACGGAGAACACATCAATGTTGGACGTCATCTTGATCGCAGTCGGCTGCGGCCTCTTCTTCGTAGCCGTCGCCTATGCCTATGCCTGCGATCGGCTGTGAGGAGGCTGATATGCTGATCGACTATGTCCTCGGCGGTGCCGTGACGCTCGGCCTGCTCTCATATCTCGTCTTTGCGCTGCTGCGGCCCGAGCGTTTCTAGGAAGCACCTTCCATGACCTTCAACGGTTGGTTCCAGATCGCGCTCTTCAGCGCGGTCATCGTCCTCCTTGCCCGGCCGCTTGGCGGCTACATGACGCGCGTCTTCGCGGGCGAGCGCACGTTTCTGTCGCCAGTGCTGCGTCCACTCGAGCGGGTGCTCTACCGGCTAAGCGGCGTCAATGAGCGCACTGACCAGAACTGGGTCACCTATGCGGTGGCGATGCTGCTGTTCAACCTGGCAGGCTTCCTGCTGCTGTATGCGATGCAGCGCTTCCAGGCTGTGCTGCCCTTCAATCCCGCCGGCCAGTCGGCGGTCGAGGAGGGGCTCGCCTTCAACACGGCGATGAGCTTCACCACCAACACCAACTGGCAGTCGTACGTCCCCGAAACGACCATGAGCTATCTCGTGCAGATGGCGGGGCTCACGGTGCATAACTTCGTGTCGGCAGCAACTGGCGTTGCACTCGCGATCGCGCTCATCCGTGGTTTCGCCCGCCGCTCGGCCAGCGGCATCGGCAATTTCTGGGTCGATCTCACACGCTGCACACTTTACGTCCTGATGCCGATCTCGGTTGTGGTCGCCCTATTTTTCGTCTGGCAGGGTATGCCGCAGAACCTCTCTGCCTACACCGAGGCCACAACGCTCGAGGGCGCCAAGCAAGTGATCGCCCAAGGACCGGTGGCGTCTCAGGAAGTCATCAAGATGCTGGGCACGAACGGCGGCGGCTTCTTCAACGCCAACTCCGCCCATCCGTTCGAAAATCCCAACGCGATCACCAATTTCGTCCAGATGGTGCTGATCTTCGCGATCGGCGCCGCCCTCACCAACGTGTTCGGCCGCATGGTCGGCGACCAGCGCCAGGGCTGGGCGGTGCTCGCGGTCATGGGCTTCCTGTTCCTCGGCGGCGTCGCCACCGCATACTGGGCCGAGTCCGCCGGCAACCCAGAGATCGCTGCCCTGGGTGTCGACACCGCTCCCTCGGCGTTGCAGGCCGGCGGCAACATGGAGGGTAAGGAGACGCGGTTCGGCATCGCCGATACGGCCCTCTTCGTCACCGTGACAACCGACGCGTCCTGCGGCGCCGTCAACGCCATGCATGACAGCCTGACGCCACTCGGCGGGCTGGTGCCGATGTTCAACATGCAGCTCGGCGAGATCATCGTCGGCGGCGTCGGCGCGGGCCTCTACGGCATGCTGCTGTTCGCCATCATCTCGGTGTTTGTCGCAGGCCTCATGGTCGGTCGCACGCCCGAGTATCTCGGCAAGAAGATCGAGGCCAAGGAAGTGAAGATGGCGATGCTCGCGATCCTGATCCTGCCGCTCTCGATCCTGGGATTCTCTGCGATCGCCACGGTGGTTGACGCCGGCCTCGCCGGCCCGGCGAACGCCGGTCCACATGGCTTCAGCGAGATCCTCTACGCCTATACCTCGGGCACGGCCAACAACGGCTCGGCCTTTGCCGGCCTCAGCGCCAACACGCTCTTCTACAACACGACCATCGGGTTCGCGATGTTCATTGGCCGGTTCCTGATGATCGTGCCGATGGTCGCGATCGCGGGTTCGCTCGCCGCCAAGAAGATCGTCCCCGCATCGGGCGGCACTTTCCCGACCAATGGGCCGCTGTTCGTCGGTCTGGTGATCGGCGTGATCCTGATTGTTGGCGGTCTGACCTATTTCCCCGCGCTTGCCCTCGGCCCGTTTGTCGAACACTTCGCGATGAACGGCGGAACGCTTTTCTGAGTTGAGGCACTGACATGACGATTGGAATCGCAGCGCCGGTCCGCAAGCGGACAGCGGTCGCCACCATGACCGACCCGAAAATCCTCGGTCCCGCTTTGATCGATGCCTTCCGCAAGCTCGATCCTCGCGTGATGATCCGCAATCCGGTCATGTTCACGGTCGAGGTCGTGGCGACCCTCACAACGATCCTGTTCATTCGTGACCTGGTGACCGGACAGGGCGGGCTGGGCTTTGCTTTCCAGATCAATCTCTGGCTCTGGTTCACCGTCGTCTTCGCGAACTTCGCGGAGGCGGTCGCGGAAGGCCGTGGCAAGGCGCAGGCCGCGACCCTGCGCAAGTCGCGGACCGAGACCGTCGCCAAGCGATTGGCCGACGTCGCCTCGACCAAATGGACGGAGGTACCGGCGACCCGGCTGAAGAAAGGCGATACAGTGCTGGTCCAGACCGGCGATCTCATCCCGTCAGATGGCGATGTGATCGAGGGTGTGGCTTCGGTGAACGAGGCGGCGATCACCGGCGAATCGGCGCCCGTGATCCGCGAAAGCGGTGGCGACCGCTCGGCAGTGACCGGCGGCACCCAGGTGATTTCGGACTGGATCAAGGTGCGTATCACGGCCGAGCCGGGTTCAACCTTCCTCGATCGCATGATCGCGCTGGTCGAAGGTGCGGAGCGTCAGAAGACACCCAACGAGATCGCGCTCAATATCCTGCTGGCCGGCATGACGATCATCTTCGTCTTCTCGGTCGCCAGCATCCCGAGCTTTGCCGCCTACGCTGGTGGTACGATGAGCGTCCTGGTCCTGGTGGCGCTGTTCGTGACCCTGATCCCGACCACGATCGGCGCCCTGCTGTCTGCCATCGGCATCGCCGGCATGGATCGGCTGGTGCGCTTCAATGTGCTCGCCATGTCGGGCCGTGCCGTCGAGGCGGCCGGCGACGTCGACACGCTGCTGCTCGACAAAACAGGCACCATCACGCTGGGCAACCGCCAGGCCACCGAGTTCCTGCCGGTGGTCGGTGTCTCTGCGCGCGACCTGGCCGATGCGAGCCAGCTCGCTTCGCTGTCCGACGAGACGCCGGAAGGCCGGTCCATCGTCGTGCTGGCCAAGGAGAAGTACGACATCCGCGGTCGCGAAATGGCGCCACTCCATGCCAAGTTCATTCCGTTCTCCGCACACACGCGGCTGAGCGGCATTGATGTCGACGGGGCCTCGATCCGCAAAGGCGCCGTCGATGCTGTCATCGCCGATGTCCGCGCCACGCCGCAGGCGGCGCGCGAGGTCGAGGTGATTGCCGAGAAGATTGCCAAAGCAGGTGGCACGCCGCTCGCCGTTGCCAAGGACGGCAGGCTGCTCGGCGTGATCCATCTCAAGGATATCGTCAAAGGTGGCATTCGCGACCGCTTCGCCACGCTCCGCCGCATGGGTATCCGCACTGTCATGATCACGGGCGATAACCCGCTGACGGCGGCGGCGATCGCGGCCGAATCGGGTGTCGACGATTTTCTCGCACAGGCCACGCCGGAGACGAAGCTCAAGCTGATCCGCGAGGAGCAGGCGCAGGGCAAGCTGGTCGCGATGTGCGGCGACGGCACCAACGACGCACCCGCCCTCGCCCAGGCCGACGTTGGCGTTGCCATGAACACCGGCACGATGGCAGCACGCGAAGCCGGCAACATGGTCGATCTCGACAGCGATCCCGCGAAGCTCATCGAGATCGTCGAGATCGGCAAGCAGCTGCTGATGACCCGCGGCGCGCTCACCACCTTCTCGATCGCCAATGACGTTGCGAAATACTTCGCCATCATCCCGGCGATGTTTCTTGTGCTTTACCCGCAGCTGCAGGCTCTGAACGTCATGCACCTCCATTCGCCGCAAAGCGCCATCCTGTCGGCGATCATCTTCAATGCCCTGATCATTATCGCCTTGATCCCGCTGGCTCTGCGCGGCGTGCAATATCGTCCTGTCGGCGCCTCCGCCGTGCTGCTGCGCAATCTCTTCGTCTATGGCCTGGGCGGCGTCATCGTTCCGTTCGTCGGCATCAAGCTGATCGATATGGTCGTCACTGCCACCGGGCTCGCGTGAGGATCCCATGTTGAAAGAAGTCCGACCTGCCATCGTCATGATCGTCTGCCTCACGATCCTGACCGGCCTTGTCTATCCGTTGGCCATGACCGGCATCGCACAGACGCTGTTCCCGCGGCAGGCCAATGGCAGCCTGATCGAAAAGGGCGGCAAGGTGATCGGCTCCGAGTTGATCGGGCAGAATTTTGCGAAGCCGGGCTATTTCCGCGGCCGCCCGTCAGCGACGACGGATACCGATCCCAAGGATCCGTCGAAGACCATTCCAGCGCCGTACAATGCTGCGAACTCGGGCGGCAGCAACGCCGGCCCGACCTCCAAGACGCTGATCGAGCGCGTGCAGGGTGACGTGAAGGCGCTCAAGGAGGAGAACCCGAATGCGCCCATTCCGGTCGATCTGGTGACGACCTCGGCAAGTGGTCTCGATCCCGAGATCTCGCCGGCGGCCGCCCTGTTCCAGGTGCCGCGCGTGGCCAAGGAGCGCGGTCTGCCCGAACAACGCGTACGCGACCTCGTGACCGCGAATATCGAGGGCCGATTCCTCGGCGTGATCGGCGAACCGCGAGTCAATGTTCTCAAGCTCAACATGGCTCTCGACGCATTAGGGGGCCGGTGACATCCTCGCGCCTCGATGGCCGCCGGCGTTCCCAGTGACACGCGTCCTTCTCCCGATGCGCTGCTGAAGGCGGCGCAAAAGGAGACACGCGGCAAATTCAAGATCTTCCTTGGTGCTGCGCCGGGAGTGGGCAAGACCTATGAAATGCTGTTGGCCGCCCATCGCCGCAAAGCCGAGGGTACCGACGTGGTGGTTGCCGTCGTGGAGACGCACGGCCGCGCCGAGACCGAAGCGCAGCTCGCCGGCCTCGAGGTGATCCAGCGGCGTCCTGTCGATTACAAGGGCCGGACGCTCGACGAGATGGATCTCGATACAGTCCTGAAGCGACGGCCCGCGCTGGCCCTGGTCGACGAGCTCGCACACACGAATGCGCCGGGCAGCCGCCATCCCAAGCGCTACCTCGACGTCGAGGAGCTGCTCGCGGCCGGCATCGACGTCTATTCGACCATGAACGTGCAGCATGTCGAGAGCCTGAATGACGTCGTGGCGCGCATTACCCGCATTCGCGTGCGCGAAACGGTTCCCGACTCGGTAGTCGATGCCGCAGATGACATCGAGCTGGTCGATACCACGCCGGCCGACCTGATTGCGCGACTGGGCGCCGGCAAGGTCTATGTGCGCGAACAGGCCC
This sequence comes from Alphaproteobacteria bacterium, assembly GCA_017308235.1. Lineage (GTDB taxonomy): Bacteria > Pseudomonadota > Alphaproteobacteria > Reyranellales > Reyranellaceae > Reyranella. The sequence goes on from JAFKFL010000029.1 coordinate 6,218, forward strand.
AGCGCGCGCTGAAGCACTATTTTTCGCCCGGCAATCTCACCGCATTGCGCGAGCTCGCGTTGCGGCGCACGGCAGCGCGCGTCGACGAGCAGATGCTGAGCTATATGCGCGAGCATGCCATCACCGGACCGTGGGCGGCCGGTGAGCGCGTGATCGTCTGCCTCGATCCGAGCCCCGACGCCGCCAACACCGTGCGTGCCGCCAAACGCACCGCCGACAGCCTCAATGCCGAGCTGATCGCCCTCTATGTCGAGACGCAGCGTCATGCGCTGCTGAGCGAGGCCGAGCAGACGCATCTCAGCGAGGCGATGCAACTCGCAACGCAGCTTGGCGCGGAGGTCGTGACCGCCCCTGGCCGCACCGTGGTCGAGGAGATCCTGACCTTTGCGCGATCGCGCAATGCCACGCGCGTGGTGGTCGGCAAATCCCGCCGCTCGCGATGGTTCGAGATCCGCCATGGTTCTGTGGTCGATGAACTGGTGCGCAGCAGCTCCGGACTAGCCGTTGAAGTCGCGCCATCCGGCGGCAAGCCACAACCCGCGGGGACGATCGACTGGCTGCTGGGCGCCCCGCAGTCCATCGGGCCCTATTTCGAAGGATTGCTGACCACCGCGCTCGCGACCGCGCTCGGTGTGCTGATCGACTCTTATGTCGATCTACCCAACATTTCGCTGATCTACGTCGTGCCTGTGATGGTGGCAGCGGCGCGCCACGGCCTCGTGCCGTCGCTCTGGGTCGCGGCTTTGGCGGTGCTGAGCTACAACTTCTTCTTCCTGCCGCCGCTCTATCGGCTGACGATTGCCGATCCCGCCAATATCGTCGCGCTCTTCTTCTTCATGTTTGTCGCGATTGTGGCGAGCGCTCTCGGCACGCGTACCCGCGCCCAAGCGCAGGCCGCAAGGCGCGAGGCGCGCACCACCGCCGATCTCTATGCCTTCAGCCGCAAGATCGCGGGCGTCATCGATCTCGATGATCTCCTGTGGATCGTGGTCACGCATCTGGCGCGACTTCTGACGGCCGAGGTCGCCGTCCTGATGCCTGATCGCAGTCGGCAGAAGGATGGTCGGTTGAGCCTGCATGCCGCATTTCCGCCCGACAGCGAGTTCACCGACGCTGATCTCGCGGCGGCGCGCTGGTGCTGGGATGCCGAGCAGCCCACGGGCAAGGGCACCGATACGCTGCCGGGTGGTCGCTGGTTGTTCGTGCCCATCCGCACCAGTCGCGCGCCAATCGGCGTCGTCGGCATTTTGTCGTCGGGCGACCAACGTGCACTCAGCGACTCCGAGCGGCGTTTGCTGGAGGCGGTCGGCAACCAGGCGGCAGTCGCTATCGAGCGCGTGGTGCTTGCCGCCGACATCGATCAGGCGCGAATAGGCGCCGAACGCGAGCGGCTGCGTTCGGCCATGCTTACCTCCGTCTCGCACGATCTGCGCACGCCGCTCGCCTCGATCATCGGTTCGCTCTCGAGCCTCGCGAGCTATCGAGATCGCTTTGACGATGCGACACGCGAGGAACTTCTGGGCACGGCGCTGAGCGAAGCGGAGCGGCTCGACCGTTTCGTCGGCAACCTGCTCAACATGACACGACTCGATGCCGGCGTGATTGTGCCCAAACGCGAGGCGGTCGAGGTCGGCGACCTGGTTTCGACGGCGCTGCGTCGCACCGTGCCGCTTCTGAAAGGCCGGGTCGTCTCGACGTCGGTCGAGCCCGATCTTCCGTCTCTATCGCTCGACTTCGTGCTGGCCGAGCAGGCGCTGTTCAATCTTTTGGACAACGCTGGCAAGTATTCGTCTCCGGAGAGTCGCATCGAAGTGCTGGCGCATCGGCTTGGCGAGCAGATCGAAATCATCGTGCGCGACGAGGGACCGGGGATCGCGCCGGAATCGCTTGACCGGTTGTTCGAGAAATTCTATCGCGCCGACGATGGCGACCGGCGGCGCGCCGGAACCGGGCTCGGTCTTGCCATCGCCAAAGGGTTCGTCGAGGTCCAGGGCGGCACCGTCGCCGCGCGCAATCGAGAGGACCGCAGCGGGGCCGAGTTCATCGTGACCTATCCGGTATCGACATGAAGGCATTGGCATGACCGGCGATGCTGCCGTTATCCTGATCGTCGAGGACGAACCGCCGATCCGCCGTTTGCTGCGGACCACGCTCACGGCACAGGATTATCGCCCGATCGAAGCGGCGACCGGCGGTGAGGCGTTGTCCGCACTGCGCCATCATCGGCCTGACCTCGTGCTGCTCGATCTCGGTCTGCCCGATATCGACGGTCTCGAGTTGATCGGCAGGATTCGCGCGCTCGAACCGGTGCCGATCGTGGTCCTGTCCAGTCGTGGCGACGAAGCGGCCAAAGTGCGGGCGCTCGACTCGGGCGCCGATGACTATGTCACCAAGCCGTTCGGTGCCGATGAGCTGATGGCGCGTATCCGCGCCGCGCTGCGCCACCGCTTGCAGCAGCAGGGCGCCGAACGCGGCTTCGCGAGCGACGATCTCAGCGTCGACCTGGTGCGGCGGCTGGTGAGGCGGGGAGAGGAGGATGTGAAACTCTCTCCCAAGGAATACGATATCCTCGAGCAGCTCGTGATCCATGCCGGCAAAGTGCTCACGCACAAGCACTTGCTGCGCGAAGTGTGGCGCGACGAGTCGGTCGATCCGCAATATCTCCGGGTCTACGTTCGCCAGCTTCGCCAGAAGATCGAAGCTGACCCGTCCGCGCCGCAACATGTCCTGACGGAGCCTGGAATCGGTTACCGGTTGGTTTGATCAACGTCAGTGAAAGCGGGTATCGAATCTCGCTGCCAGGACCACGCGATGGCTGAGATGATCGAACGAAACGACTTTCAGATCGGCGTTTGCCACGTGCTGCAGGAGTGAAGGGCCGTTTTGGCAGACCGTGCACTCGATGACGATCTTGCCCCTGTTGCCCGTCCGCCGCCGGGCGGCGCGCAACGCATCGTCGAGCTCCGCGTCGCTTGCCACATCGACGATCCACGCAAGATCGGCCGCTTCGCAGTCGGGAGCCGCCACGTCGGGGCGCAAGCTACGCACATGGGGACAACCGCAGCCCATCAACGCAAGGACAAACGGGAGGGTGCGATGGCCGAGGACGGCCACGTGCGGCGCGATCGGAAGATGCGCCATGGCAATGACCTTGTCCGCTAAGAGGACGGCCGGCATGGGCACGTGCGGGGACGGAGGGTTGGGTTCCTCAGGATTGGCGTCGAAAATTCGCATCGATGGACCTCGTCAGCCCGATAGATAGCGATGCGGGGCGTATGAATTCGAGACCGGCACCAGTCGTGCGATATAGGCCCGCCATATGGAATCATCGGTTTTCGCGGGCTTACAGCGGGCGCAAGGGCGGGCTACGTTCGGCCTTTCACCCGGAGGGCATGATGGCCGAGAGCGAGCTCTACAAGAAAGGCACCGAGATCCGCCGCAAGCTGATAGGGGAGGCGGCGACCGAGAAGATGGCTCAGACCGTCTACGACGACCCGATCATGAAGAAGTTTGGCGATTACGCCCGCGAGGCGGTGTTCGGCATGCTGTGGACGCGGCCCGGCCTTGACCTCAAGACCAAGGCGCTGATCTGCGTCATCTCCGATACCGCCCAGGCGCGTTGGCCCGAGCTTGCCATCCACCTTCGCATGGCGCGCAACACCGGCTGGACCGAGGACGAATTGTCCGAGGCGCTGATGCATCTCTGCGGCTATATCGGCCTGCCGTCGGTGCGCGAAGCGCTGATCACGGCAAAGGAAGTCTTCCACGAGATGCGGAACGAGAAGAAGTAGCATGGTTCTGATGACGACGAGCGATCTGCCGCTCAAGCGGATCGCCCGCGGCAAGGTGCGGGATGTCTACGAGGTCGATGCCGACCGGCTCCTGCTGGTGGCGACTGACCGGGTGAGCGCCTACGACGTGGTGATGGCCGAGCCGATCCCCATGAAGGGCGCGGTGCTCACGCAAGTGAGCGCCTGGTGGTTCCGCCAGCTCGGCGATCTCGTGAAACATCACATGATCGCCGCCGACGCGGACGAGATCATCGCCGCTGTGCCGGCCTTGAAAGGCCATCGCGCGGCGCTGGTCGGACGCGCCATGCTGTGCCGCCGCGGCACGGTGTTCCCGATCGAATGCGTGATCCGCGGCTATCTTTCCGGCTCGGCCTGGCGGGAATATGCCAAATCAGGCACGCTTGCTGGCGAGACGCTGCCGGGCGGTCTCGAGGAAAGCAGTCGTCTCGATCCGCCGATCTTCAGCCCTGCCACCAAGGCCGAGAGCGGCCACGACGAGAACATAACCATTGGCCGCATGCGCGAGGTTCTGGGATCGGACGTAACGTCGGAGCTCGAGCGGCTCACACGGCAGATCTACACCAAGGGCCGCGACGTGGCGGCCAGGCACGGCATCATCATCGCCGACACCAAGTTCGAGTTTGGCCACACGCGGGCCGGCGAGATCATCCTGATCGACGAGGTCATGACGCCCGACAGCTCGCGCTTCTGGCCGGCGGACGGCTATCAGCCCGGTCGGCCGCAGCCCAGCTTCGACAAGCAGCCGTTGCGTGACTGGCTGGACGTCGAACGTCACGCTGACCGGTGGAACGGAGACGCACCACCGCCCAGGCTGCCGGCCGAGGTCGTCGAGGCCACCAGCAAGCGCTATCTGGAAGCCTACCGCCGGCTGACGGGTGCTGACCTCAGAGTGTCATGAACGCTTGGGCAGGGCGAAGCCGTTCGCCCTGAGTTTGCGCTCCAGCACCGGAATACCGGCCGCCGTGTTGCCCTTGGCGCAATCGTTGATGGCAGTCTGCGTGTCGAGACTGGGGGCGCTGCGACCTTCACCGCTACTATCTGCAATGTAACGGCGCGCCAATGCCGACAGCTCCGCGCAATAGGCGGCATCGCTGGTTTGCGCCAACGCCGAGAGGGGCAGGGCCAGGATCAACGCTACAAGCTGAATACAGAATCTGTTCATCTCTTCTCTCCGGCGCACGAACGCCTCGACAAAGCTGATACCGGCATAGCACTTCCATTCCGGTGCGGGCGATCAATCGCCGAGGGGTGTCAGGAAATTGTGAACGGGTGCGTTCAGCCAGACGCGCTTCTTGTCGAGGTAGCGGTATTTCGTGTGCCAGACCTCGCGCCGCCATTTGTCGTGCGAGGTGCTGCCCGGACGCGGAATCACGTAGAGCGCCTCCTCGCGCGAATCGTTGCGTACCGGGCAGGCGACCCAGGCGGCGAGACTCATCCGAAGATCGTTCAGCCGGAACTCGAGCGTGTTGTCGTGCGAAAAGACCGGCATCATGCGGCCTTTCTTGGAGAGCTTCTGCACGTTGAGCAGCAGGGCGACGCGCAGGCCGAGCCGGGCATAGCTCGGGTTGTTCTCGATGCTGCTGCGATCCTCGTCCGACAGGAACGGCCGGTTCGGCCATTGCTCCCGCGACCTCCAGGGGTGGCTATGGAAGTCGCCGAGGAAAGTCAGGTTCGGCCAGTAGGTCGGCAGCGCCTTGTTGAGGGTCTCCAGCCCATGCGAGGGGATGACGGAGCTGTGGCTGCGTTCGGCGTTGGCATCGACGATGGCTACGTCGACGTTGAAGCAGCGGCCCTTGCTGGCGGTCGTTGTCTCGTAGCCCCATAGCAGTCCGAAGGTCTCGCGTTGCCGCGTGAAGCGGCCGGCCTTGCCGGCGCGACCCGGAACCAGGAAGCTCTCGATGGTGGCGATGACCATGCTCTGGAAAGCCGCTTCGGAGACATTAACCAGGTAATCGAACTTTCCCGCGACCATCGTCTTCTGCGTCCAAAACCGTAGGCCCAAAAATGGGGCCAAGAATAAGGACGCCATTGTGACAGGGCCGAGGTGGCCACCCTATGCCGTTTGCACTCCCTATTCAGAACCGGACTCGTCGCAGCCGGAGTGCATTGCCGATCACACTGACAGAACTCAGCGACATTGCCGCGGCGGCCAGGATCGGGCTCAGCAACAGACCGAACAGCGGATAGAGCAAACCAGCCGCAATTGGCACGCCCGCCGCGTTGTAGATGAACGCAAACAGCAGGTTTTGCCGGATATTACGCATGGTTGCTTGGGACAACCCTCTCGCTCGGACGATACCGGAGAGCTCTCCCTTGGCGAGGGTAATACCCGCACTTTCAATGGCGATATCGGTGCCGCCACCCATGGCAATGCCCACGTCTGCCGCGGCCAGCGCCGGCGCGTCGTTGATGCCGTCGCCGGCCATCGCCACGACACGGCCTTCGCCGCGCAGGCGCTGGACAATGCGCGCCTTGTCCTCCGGCAGCACCTCAGCCTCGATCTCTGTGAGACCCAGCGTACGCCCGACAGCTTCGGCGGTCCGGCGATTGTCGCCCGTCAGCATCACCAGCCGCAGGCCATCGGCGCGCAAAGCGCCCAGCGCCTCGGCGGCGGTTTCCTTGATCGGATCGCTGACCGCGATCGATCCGGCAAAGGCACCGTCCACACCCAGCAGCACAATGGTGGCTTCGGTCTGCGGGGCATCGATATCGGCGATGCCTTGTTCGGCGAGAAAGCGCGCATTGCCCAGCACCACGTGCTTGCCTTCGATGGTGCCTGCGACGCCGCGGCCGGCCGGCGATTCGAAATTGGTGGTTGCAGCCAGGGCGATCTTCTTCGCCCGCGCTGCTTCGAGGATGGCGGTCGCAATCGGATGCTCGCTGCCCCGCTCGAGACTCGCGGCAAGCCGTAGCACCTCCGTTTCCGGTAAGGCCACGCCGGTGACAGCTGACACGGTCGGCCGGCCCACGGTCAGCGTGCCTGTCTTGTCGAACACCAGCGTGTCGACCTTCTCCAGTCGCTCCAGCGCTTCGGCATTGCGGATCAACACGCCCATCGACGCGCCACGACCGACACCGACCATGATCGACATCGGCGTGGCGAGGCCCAGCGCGCAAGGGCAGGCGATGATCAGCACCGATACGGCCGCGAGCAGGGCATGGCTGAGGGCGGGTGCAGGGCCCCAGATCGCCCAGGCCGCGGCTGTGATCGCGGCGATCGCGACCACGGCCGGCACGAACCAGCCAGCGACGACGTCGGCCAGGCGTTGGATGGGCGCGCGGCTACGCTGTGCTTCGGCGACCAGCTTCACGATGCGCGCCAGCACGGTGTCGGCGCCGACATGCTCGGCTTTCATTGCGAAGGTACCGCTGCGATTAACGGTGCCACCGACGACTTTCGCTCCAGCTTCCTTCGTCACCGGCATTGGCTCGCCGGTGATGGTCGATTCGTCGACCGAGCCGCGCCCCTCCGTCACGGTGCCGTCGACCGGCACTTTCTCGCCCGGGCGAACCCGCAAGAGATCGCCGACGACGATTGCTTCGAGGGGCACCTCCTCGTCGCTCGTCGCGGTGATGCGCAAGGCCGTGCGTGGTGCGAGGCCCAGTAGCGCCTTGATCGCACCGGAGGTCGCATCCCGCGCGCGCAGCTCCAGCACCTGGCCGACCAGGACCAGCACGACGATGACCGCGGCGGGCTCGAAATAGGTCGGCACTGAGCCGTCGGCCATGCGGAACGATGCGGGAAAGAGGCCGGGCGCCAGTGTGGCGACGAGGCTGTAGAGCCAGGCGGCGCCGGTGCCGAGGGCGATCAGGGTGAACATGTTGAGTGCGCGCCGGACGATCGACTGGGCGCCGCGAACGAAGAAAGGCCATCCGGCCCACAGCACCACGGGCGTCGCGAGCACCAGCTCGATCCACGGCAACAGCCCGTGTGGCAGCAGTGTGTGCAAGTTGAAGAAATGACCGCCCATGTCGAGTGCGACCACAGGTACGGTCAACGCGCCGCCGATCCACAGTCGGCGGGCCATGTCGATCAGCTCCTCATTCGGCCCCTGATCGAGCGTGATCTCCGCGGGTTCGAGCGCCATGCCGCAGATGGGACAACTGCCCGGTCCGACCTGGCGGACCTCGGGATGCATGGGACAAGTGAAGATCGTGCCCGGCGCGACGGGCAGTGGGGCGGGTTGCTCTTGTGGCTTCAGATAGCGCCTGGGCTCGGCGGTGAACTTTGCCAGGCACTTGGGATTGCAGAAGTAGTAGGTCTCGCCCTCATGGACGGTGACGTTCTTGGCGCCGTTTATCTTCACTGTCATCCCGCACACGGGATCGATGGCGGTATCCGCCACGGCGGCGTGGTGATGGGGGTGATCGTCGTGGCTGCAGGTGTGATCCATGGCTTGCCATGTATACCCTACGGGGGTATAGTTCAAGCATGGACGAACGGGTCAAGAAATCACAGCTCACGCGGCTTGGTCGCATCGAAGGCCAGGTACGTGGTGTTGCGCGCATGGTCGAGGAAGACCGCTACTGCATCGACGTCATCAACCAGGTGCGTGCGGTACGGGCGGCGCTCGACAAGGTCGAGCAGGAGATCCTGCACGACCATTTGCAGCATTGCGTGGCGCACGCCTTCCATGGCGGCTCCGAGCGCGACCGCCAGATCAAGATCGACGAATTGATGGAAGTGCTGGACCGCCGGCGATAGCTAGGCGAGCGCGGGCGCCGGGGTCGGTGCCGTGTCGCGCTCTTCGGCCCACTTCACGATCTCGACGAAGATCGGACGCAGCCGCCGCGCTGCGGGCGTGATCTCGTACTCCACGCGTGGGGGCACCTCGGCGAAGATGGTCCGCTTGACCAATCCGTCCTTTTCGAGCGCACGCAATTGGGCGGTCAGCATGTGCTGGGTGATGCCAGGCAGGCCGCGTTTCAATTCGCCGAAACGATGGGTGCCCTGGTTCAGGAGCCACAGGATTTCGAGCTTCCACCGTCCACTGATCATGCCGACGGCGCGGCGGAACTCGGTCTGGACCACTTTGGCGACTGCAGGGTCAGTGCGAACGGCATTGAAGTCGATCATCGGTTCCCGAGCTTACATCGATATGGCACTAATAGTCCCACATAGCATACCAAGTCGCAAATTCAATATTGCTCAAAGCAACAATGGAGCAGCAAGGTCTGCTGTATGAGAGTTCTGTCATTCACTGGCCGTGCTGGGCATTCCTTGTTGCTTGCGATGGCCTTGGCTGTCTGGTCGGGGCGACCCTCGCTGTCGCAGGAGGTCACGCGTGGCCTCGACCACATTCCGGTGGCGGTAAAGAACCTCGAGCGCTCGAAGGCCGACTTCGAAGCATTAGGATTCGTCCTGAAACCGGGCCGTCCGCACGCCAACGGACTGCGCAATCAACACGTCAAGTTCCGTGACGGAACAGAGATTGAGCTCATCACGGCATCCGCCGCGACCGACGCGCTCACGGAAGAATATGTCGACTGGATCAAGGACGGAGACGGGCCGATCTTCCTCGGTCTTTACGCCCCCGATCTTGACGCAATGGGGTCTCGACTTTTGCGGTTGGGCTACGTGCCGGATCGCAAAGGGGATTTCATCTCCTTTCCGAAATCGAGTGCCCTCCACCATTTCTTTTTCGCCAGGCGTCAGCATTCCCCCACGGATCGGCCCGACCACTTTGCCCATCGCAACACGGCTTTCACCCTCTATGGCGCTTGGCTGGCGGACGCGTCAGCGGAGCAATATCTGGACGCGTTGCCTGCCGGTGCTCCCGCGGAAAGGTTAGCGTGTGCGCCATTCGGCGTTGCTTCGAAAGTGCTGGGGTTGCCTGAAGGGGAAATCGTGTTTCTGCCTACAAGCGCCCGATCAATACCCAGTCGATCGATCGTTGCGGCAACTGTCGCGGTCCAAAACCTTGACGCGACGCAGCGCGTGCTGAACGAGAACCATGTTCCCTTCCGTCAAATGACCGGTTGCGCGCGCCGTAGTCTATGGGTTGAACCTGCCCAAGCTCATGGGCTCTGGCTCGAATTCCTCGAGCGCGCCGATACGCAATGAGTCTGATCTTCTACTGCGGCTCGATCCGCGCGATCTTCACGTACTCGCCCCATTTGGCGCGTTCGGCGCGGTCTTGGGCGGTGCATTGCTCGAGGTCGAGCTTGTGCGATGTGAGCGCGAACTCCTCGGTCAGGCGCTTGTGGATCTCGGGCGAGAAGACGGCTTCGTTGATCATCTCGTTCAGCCTCTGCTTGATCTCGTCAGGCACGGCTTTGGGAACGGCGATGGCAAGAAAACCGGTTGTCGAGAAACCTTGGAAGCTTTCGGCAAGGGCCGGTACGTCGGGATAGAGCGGGCTACGCTCCGCCAGCGATATGGCCAATGGCCGTGCCTTGTTGGCGACGACCTGGCCACGTGCCGCCGTGAGATCGACGCACATGAACTGGATGGCGCCGGCATAGAGGTCGCTCCAAGCGTTGCCGATCGCCTTGTAGCCCACCCCCTGCCATTCGACGCCGGCCTTCTTGCCGAGCACCTCCGATGGGACCTGCGAGCTTGCATTGAAGTAGCCAAAGTTGAGCTTGCCGGGGCGAGCCTTGGCGTCGGCGATCAACTCGGCCAGCGTCTTGTAAGGGCTGTCGGACGGCACGACGAGGAACACGCCGCTTTCACCGATCAGACCGACGACCTGGAAGTCCTTGTCCGGATCGTAGCCTGGGTCCTTGTACATATGGATGTTGGCGGCATTGGTCGAAGTGGTAGCCAGCATCAGGGTATAGCCGTCGGGCGCGGACGATTTCACCGCGAGTGCTCCCACGATGCCATTCGCGCCGGGCTTGTTATCGATGACGAACGGCTGGCCGCTCTTCTCTTCGATGTACTTGCCGACCAGACGCGCCGTGATATCGCCCGAGCCGCCGGGCGCGAACGGCACGATGATATGGACGGGTTTGGAGGGCCAGGCTTCGGCGCGAGCGGGAAGGGCGGCGAAAAGCGGGAGCGCGAGGACGGAGCGTCGACGGAGCGTTATGCGAAACGAGTTCATGATGCCCAAGCATAATGAAATGGCCGCTCATGGACAGCCGCGTGTGCGTCGCCGTATTTTCCCGGCATGGCTCAATCAGGTCGTCCGCCGCTCAGCGGAATACGCGTTGTCGATTTTTCGCGTGTCATCGCAGGTCCTTTGTGCACCCAGATCCTCGCGGACATGGGCGCCGAGATCATCAAGATCGAAAATCCCGATGGCGGCGACGATACGCGCAAGGGCGCGGGGCCCCGCGTCGGCGGCGAGAAGGGCGAAAGCCATTTCTTCATGACCTACAATCGGGGCAAGAAGAGCGTCGCCCTCGATTTCACCAAGCCCGACGGCCAGGCGGTCATGCACAAGCTGCTCGCGAGTGCCGACGTGCTGGTCGAAAACTTCCGCCCGGGCGTGCTCAAGAAGTACGGCCTCGATTATGAGAGCATCCGCGAGAAGTATCCGCGGTTGATCTATCTTTCGATCTCGGCCTACGGCCAGACCGGCCCGCTGTCCGATCGGCCAGGCTACGACCCTGTGCTGCAAGCCGAATCGGGCATGATGAGCGTCAACGGCGAGGCCGATGGCGAGGGGCTGCGTCACGCCATCGCCGTCGTCGACACCATGACCGGGATCCATTCGGTCGCAGCCATCAATGCGGCCCTGTTCGCCCGCACCGGCACCGGCAAGGGCCAGCGTATCGATCTCGCGCTCTACGACACCGCACTCGCGTGTCTCGGCAATCTCGGCGCCTACTACCTGATCGGCGGCGAGCAGCCCAAGCGCGCCGGCAACGGTCACTTCGCCTCAGTGCCCAACAGCTCGTTCGAGACCAAGAACGGCAAGATCTACATGGCGGTTGCCAACCAGAAGCTGTTCGTCGACGCCTGTGCGGCGCTGGGTCATCCCGAATGGGCGACGGATCCGCGCTTCTCGACCATCGCGCAGCGCATCGCCAACAAGCCGGTGCTGACCAAGCTGATGGAAGACATACTGAAGACCGACACCAAGGAGAACTGGGCGCAGAAGCTGCGCCATCTGCCGGCGGGTCCGATCCGATCCATGAAGGAGGCGCTGGACGAGCCCGAGGTCAAGCGCCGCGGCATGCTCAAGACCTACAAGCACCGCCGTGTCGGTGAGGTGCCGATCATGGCCTCGAACTACCACTTCTCCGACACGCCGGTCGACGACACGCATCCGCCGCCGTCGCTGGGCGAGCACACCGACTCGGTGCTTCGCGAGGTCGCCGGCATGAAGGAGACTGAGGTGGCGGCGCTCAAGGAGAAGAAGGTCATCGGCTGACGAATTGTCAGTCCTGGACATTTCGGCCGGAAGGCGGTGTCATCCCGATCGTAGCGAGGGATCCTTGGCGATGCTGATTAAAGATCCCTCGCTGCGCTCGGGATGACACGCATATCCTACCGGCTAAGCCACCGCCGCAGGATCGCGTTGGTTTCTTCGGGCTTCTCCATCGTCACGAGATGCCCGCACCCTTCGACCACGATCAGCTCGCTGCCTTTGACGCCGGCCGCGATTTCCTCTGAAAACGCCAGCGGTGTTGCCATGTCGTCGCGACCGCAGACGACGACCGTCGGGCATTTGATCCGCGGCAGGTCGGGGCGGCGGTCGACGCGATTCGCCGCCAGTTCCTCCTGCCGCTTGTAGATCTCCACTCCGGTCTCGAGGCACATGGTCATGACCTCGTCGACCAGCTTCTTGTCAGAGAGGCGGTAGGCCGGCAGGAAGCGCGCGAGCTGAAGGCCCAGCACCAGCTCGAACCGGCCTTCGTTGGCAAGCCGGATGCGGGCACGTCGGGTCGCCTTTTCGATATCGTTCTGGCCGCGCATGCCGGTGTCGAGCAGCACGAGCTTGGTCACCCGGTCGGCGGCGACCTGCATGATTTCGACGCTAATCATGCCGCCCAATGACAGGCCGGCGAGTGCGAAAGGGCCTGGCGGCATGCGATCGAGAACCCAGCGGGCTGTCGACTCCCAGGAGTCGAAGATCGAGAGCGGGGCCGTGCGCCAGTCGGGCACCACGATCTCCGCGACATCTGACAGTGCGGCCAATTGCGGTGCAAAGAGGCGCGGCGAGCAAAGCAAGCCCGGCACGAGCAGCAGCGGCGTCTTGGCCATTTGGTTCCTCCGTTGCCAACGTAGCCCACGGCCGCTGTCTGCGATACCTATGGGTCCATGAATGTCATGCCTTGGAGGTCTGTCGCGCTCAGCGTGCCGTTATCGGGCCGCGACCTCCGGCTTGATTTCTTCCGAGGCCTCGCACTCTGGTTCATCTTTCTCGATCACATTCCTCAGAATGCTCTGAGCTGGCTGACGGTTCGTAACTACGGCTTCAGCGACGCGACCGAGATCTTCGTCTTCATCTCGGGCTATACGGCCGTCATTGCCTACAGCCGCATGATGATGCGCGAGGGCTGGCTCAGGGCCGCATCGCGCATCTATCGCCGCGTCTGGCAGCTCTATGTCGCCCACATCCTGCTGTTCGTCTTCTTCACGGCGCAGATCGCCTACTTCTCCTTTGCCCGCAATACGACCGAGCTGATCGAGGAGATGCAGCTCATGGGCCTCGGCACCAATCCTTACCGCGCCATCGTCGAAGCGGTGCTGCTGAAGTTCCGTCCCGCCAACCTCGACGTGCTGCCGCTCTATATCGTGTTGCTCGCCGTCTTCCCCGTCGTCCTGCCGGTCTTGCTACGTTGGCCACTGGCCGTCCTCGCGGCCTCGTTAGGCCTCTACGCCGCAGCGCTCCATTTCGGCTGGAATCTGCCCGGCTATCCCGAAGACAAGGTCTGGTTTTTCAATCCGATGGCCTGGCAGGCGATCTTCTATACCGGCGCCGTTCTGGCGGTCTGGGCGCCGAAACTGACGTGGTTCGATCGCTGGCGCTGGCCCCTGGCAGTACTTGCGATCCTGTATCTCCTGCTGGCCGGCCTCGTCGCGCTGTCCTGGCACGACACCGCCCTGAGCGAGCTCATCCCGGATTGGTTGTCCCGGCAGATATACCCAATCGACAAGACCAACTTGGACATCCTGCGATTTGTCCATTTTGTGGCTTTGGCGTGGCTGGTCCGGCTGACCGTGCCGCCGGATGCCGCGTTCCTAAAATGGCGATTTTTGACACCAATTCGCAGATGCGGGGAGCATTCGCTCCAGATATTCTGCTTGGGGACGTTTCTTTCACTTACGGCCGAGATCGTTGTTGCGTACTTTGACGACTCGATCGGTTCGCAAGTCGCCGTCAGCGTTGCTGGGATCGCCATTATGTCACTGGTCGCCTATGGGGCGGCATGGTTCAAAGGGAAGCCGGCCCGTAGGGAGCCTTGATGAAGTTCGGTACCTTCGTCGCAGCCTTGGTCGTCGCGGTCGTCGCGCCTTCGGTCACCTCTTTCGCTAGTCCCGATTGCCGGGCCAGTCGGGAGTTGCTCGACCTCGGACATCCGCTGACGGTGGCGCGCGAGGCGGTGGCCAAGGATCACGAGCTGCGCATCGTTGCCATGGGATCTTCGTCGACCCAGGGGTATGGCACGACGTCGCCGCAGTTTGCCTATCCGGCCCAGCTCAAGCTCCACCTTGAAAAGGCGATGCCGGGCGTTGCCGTGCACGTCATCAACAAGGGCATTGGCGGTCAGGATGCCGAGGAGATGACCGAACGGATGAAATCGGATGTCCAGCCCGCGCATGCGCAGCTGGTCATTTGGCAAGTCGGCACCAATTCGGCGATCCGCCACACGCCGCTCGATCTGTTCTCGCGCAAGCTCAGGGCCGGGATCGACATCGGCAGGTCGCTCGGCGCCGAGTTCATCCTGATGAACCTGCAGTATGTGCCGGCCGTCGTGGCTCTGCCTGACGAGCAGGACTATGCCCACGTGATGGCCCAGGTAGCGAAAGAGAAGGGGACCGGCCTCTTCAATCGTCTGTCGATCATGAAGGCCTGGTACAACGATGGCATGCCTTACTCGCAGTTCGTCTACAACGACGGCCTGCACCTGAACGACTTCGGCCAGAAGTGCATCGGCAAGCTTCTGTCGCAGGCCATCCTGCGGACCGTGAAGCCATCGCAATTGACGGGCGATCCCAAAGCCGGAAACTAGGCGGCCAAGCTCCCGAAGGAGGCCGCATGAAACGTCGCTTCGTTGATCTGTCGATCTACCTGGAAAACGACGTCATTTCCGACCCCGCACCGTTCGGACCAAAGATCCAGTATCACAAGCACGAGGATACGGCGGGCCAGATCGCGGGCTTCTTTCCCGGTCTCACGAAGGAGGATCTCCCGGACGGCGCCGGCTGGGCGGTCGAGAACGTCAACCTCTCGACCCACAACGGCACCCATCTCGATGCGCCGTATCACTTCCACCCGACGATGAACAAAGGCGAGCGCGCCATCACCATCGACGAGGTGCCGCTCGAATGGTGCTTCCAGCCCGGCGTCAAGCTCGACTTCCGCGACAAGGCCGACGGCCATGTGATCACCGCAAAGGAAGTGGAGGACGAGCTGAAGCGCGTCGGCCACGAGCTGAAGCCGCTCGAGATCGTGGTGGTGAACACGCGAGCGGGCTCGCGCTACGGCAACAACGACTACGTCAATTCGGGCTGCGGCATGGGCTACGACGCCACCATGTTCCTGCTCGAGCACGGTATCCGTCTCACCGGCACCGATGCCTGGAGCTGGGACGCGCCCTTCTATTTCACCGCCCAGAAATGGGCGAAAGACCACGATCCTTCGATCATCTGGGAAGGCCACAAGGCCGGTCGGCACATCGGCTACTGCCATCTCGAGAAGCTGCACAATCTCGAAGCACTGCCGGCCGATGGTTTCATGATCTCCTGTTTCCCGCACAAGATCCGGGGGGCGTCGGCAGGCTGGACTCGGGCGGTAGCGATCTTCGAGGAATAGGTTCTGCTCGATCAGTTGCAGATCTTGGGATCGCTGGTGGCCTGCTTGAGATAGGCGATCAGGTCGGCGCGCTCCTGTGCATCCTTCACGCCGGCATAGCCCATCTTGGTGCCGGGTACTGCCTTCAGCGGATTCTCCAGGAAGTGGTCGAGCGTCTCCTCGTTCCAGGTCACGCCATACTTCTTCATCGCCGTCGAATAGGAATAACCCTTGAGCGTGCCGGCCTGCCGGCCGAACAGGCCGCAATGGCGCGGCCCGACGCTGTTGTGGTTCAGCGCATGGCAGGCAAGGCAACGGTGGTAGATGTCCTCGCCACGGGCAGGATCGCCGGTGGCCGCCTGAGCAGCGCGTGGGATCGGGAACCCGACCACGAGAATCGCAAGGAGACAGGTAGCAACAAGACTTCTCATGGTCGGGCGTCCGCTGGCTCAGCTCAGGACATGAAGGCGTCGGGCACCGGAGGCTGGCCCAGCGCTTGGCGCAGGACGGCCCAATGCATTGCTTCGTCGCCCAAGATCGACGCGGCCGCTTTGGCAAGCTCGCGATCGGTCAGGATCGGAACGGCGCCGAGATAGGCGCTGACGGCGCCCTTCTCGAGCGATGCGGCGAAGGAGAGGACATCGGCCTCCTTCTTGAGCTTGTCCTTGGGGAAGGCGTAGTCCTTGAGCGGTGCCACGGGCTTGCCGCCAAGTTTCTGCACCGCTTTCGCCAGCGCATCGGCATGTTGCTTGTGGTGGCCCTGGAACTGGACCGCGAGCGCGAGCACCGGCTTTTGCAGTAGTCCCGACTCGGCGCCGAGCTGATAGGCGGCGATCGCCTGCTGCTCGGCGCCCAGGGCCGAGTTCAGGATCGCGACGTCGTTATTGGCCGTCTGGGCGGATGCCGAGCCGATAAGGGCGAGCCTCTCGTTGCCAGCCAGCAGGGCAATGGCGGTGGCTGACAGGGTGAATTTTCCAAAACCGGTCAGAAAGCTGCGGCGGATTTCCCCATCCGGAGTGGGGCTGAGCCTGGCGATGGTCATCGTATTCTCCTCGGTTACGGCGCTCGAAAAGGCGCCGTCGGTCGGAGAACCTCGACCTGCGCAAAACGGATGCGGCACGCAGGCAAGTCGGCCATGCTTTTATTTTTAGCGTTGGCTGCATCCAAAATCGTCCGGCCGGGGTAGTGAGCCTGAAGGAGAAGACTCCATGGGAGAGATCCTCAATCTTCGCCGGATCGTCGGGCAGCCGACCGCACCGCTGCCATTGGCCTCGCGTATCGCGCCGGCACCTGTATCGCTCGAGCCGCTGGCGTTGCTGCTCACAGAGACCGCCGCCGGCAACGAAAGAGCTTTTGCGCGCCTCTACGAACTGACCGGCGGGCGCATGCTCGCGATCGCGCGCGGCATCGTCGGTCGCGCCGATGTCGCCGAGGATGTCGTGCAGGACTCCTTCCTTCGGGTCTGGCGCTGGGCGCACCGCTATGATCCTGACAAGGGGCCGGCCTATGCCTGGCTGGTCAGGATCGTCCGCAACCGCGCCTTGTCGGCAAGGGAGCAGATGCATCGCCGCGAAGACGGGCATTGCGAGCTCGACGCCGAAGCACTGGTACAGCCGGGCCGGGATCCGGCCGATCAGGCGATGCGTAGCGAAGAAGCCCGCCAGGTGAATACCTGCCTCGCCAACCTGCCGCTCAATCATCGCCGCTCGGTTGCACTCGTCTATTTCGAAGGCTTGACCCACCGCGAGCTGGCGGAGCGGCTCGACGTTCAACTCGGCACCGCCAAGAGCTGGGTACGCCGCGGCCTCGCGCAGATGAGCCGATGCCTGTCGGGCGGCGCCGATGCGGACTGGCGCGAGCTGATGGCGGCGCAATATGCGGCCGGCAGTCTGCAGGGGGCGTGTCGTCGCGGCTTCGAGCGAAGGCGCGAGCGCGACGCCCGCTATTGCCATGCAGTCGATGTCTGGGAGAATCGGCTGGCGTTGCTGACCGAATTCCTGCCCGATTCCGGACCGGCTCCGTCCGATATCTGGAACCGAGTTGCCCAGCAGATCCAGCGCGAGCGTATTTATCTGTCGCGGCCGCGGTTCTGGCAGGCGACCAGCGCCGTGCTGGCGCTGGCCGTGCTGGCGCTGCTGGTCGTGGTGCTACGCTAGCGGTTCGGGCTCGCCCGGCGGCAAGGGCATCTCGAACACGTTGAGGGTCATCGAGACCAGCATGTAGTAGCCGCAGACACCCACGAGATCGACGACCCCCTGTTCGCCGAAGGCGTCGACAGCGCGCTTGTAGTTCGGCGCTGCCACCCGGTTGGTGGCGAGATATTCGGTGACGAAGTCGTAGACGATCCGCTCGACGTCGCGCGTGAAGGGCGGCGTCTGGTGTGTGCGGACCGCTTCGACGATCGCTGGCGCCAGCCCCGCCTCCTTGGCAAGGCGGGCATGGGCGTAAAATTCGTATTGCGCCTTGAAGTGCCGGCCGATCAGGCAGATCGCTAGCTCGGAAAGATCGCGCGGCAGGGAATTGCTGAAGCGACAGTATTCGCCCAGCTTCTGTGCCCGGTCGGCAAGGGCAGGGCTGCGCAACCACGGTTCGAACGGGCCACGCAGGCCGCCGCGGGGTCCGGCCACGATGGCGTCGGCCACCTTCTTCTGTTCCGGCGTTAGTTTGGCAAGGTCAAGCGGAGCCAGGCGCGGCATCGAACAATTTCCTCTGGTTTTTGTCGGTCAGAGCGGGCAGCCGGCGTCGCCGACGTGGCTGTGGTCGGCGTCCTTGAAGATCGCCTCGACCATGGAATCGCCCACGCGCTCGACGGCGGCAGTACCGTCGGTGGCGCACGAGGCGGTTGCGCCCCAGATCACTTTGCCCGTAGTCGCGTTGTAAAGCTGGAGTGTGATACGCAGCGTCGACTTGGACTTTGGAATGTCGATCAGGTCGCGCCGCAGGACTCGGTTGCTGGGCAATTCGGGACGTGGATTGGAGCCGGGCGGCAAATAGCTTGGCTGGCCGCCGATCGTGGCCGAGCCACTGTCGGAACCGCCGCCCAGATCGAGATAACTGACGTCCATGCGCATGACGTTGCCGCCGCTGAAACCCACCTCGTTGCCGCGGCGGGCGAGGCGGCCCATCACCTCACCACGCAGGTGTCGTCCCAGTGCCGTGTCCACGTTGAGTTGTACGGCTGTTTTGGTCTTGGGAATCGGCTGGAAGGCCTTGATTTCGAGCTTGCCCAGCGGTGGCGCTTGGGCCGCCACTGGTCCGGCGGCCAGGGCGGAGAAAATCAATGCCAAGGAGATCGTGCGCATCGTCAAACCCCAGTTCTCTCAAGCTGTCCCGACTTGCGCCATCCCGGCTCGTCGCGGTCCAGCATACGCTTCAGCGCCTCGAAATGGAGAAACGCCTGCTGCGTGTCGGCCGCGATTTGCTCGGCCGTCTGTCGGGCGCAAGCGTCGTCGATCAGCTGCAGCGGCCGGCCGGTCTGTAGCGCCAGAACCTGCACCATGGCCGCGCGCTCGAGATAGTAGAGATCTTCATAGGCCTCAGCCATGGTCGGACCGCAGACGATGATGCCGTGATTGCGCAGGAAGAGGATGTCCTTGTCGCCCAGCGCGCGGCAGATCCGGTCACCTTCGGTGGTCGAGAGCGCGACGCCACCATAGGTCTCGTCGTAAGCGATACGGTCCCAGTAGCGAAAGGCATTCTGGGTGCACATCTCGATGCGGCCGTCCTGGATCGAGGTGAGGGCGGTCGCGTAGGGCATGTGGGTGTGCAGCACGGCCGCCGCGCCTGGTTTGCCGGCGTGGATGCGGGCGTGAATATAGAAGGCGGAGGCTTCGACGGGAAAATGGCCCTCCACCACATTGCCGGCAAAGTCGGCGATGACGAGATCCGACGGCGTGACCTCCGACCAATGCAGCCCTTGCGGATTGACGAGAAAGAGATCGCCGCGGCCTGGCACGGCCATGCTGAAGTGATTGCACACACCTTCATTGAGGCCATGACGTGCGGCAGACCGCAGCGCCGTCGCGAGATCAAGGCGCGCCTGCGTTACCGGATCGTTGACCAACATCGAAAGCGCCTCGTTGCAGAAAGAGTATGCGGCCGGCGATGATGAAGGTAAGCGGCTTTGTGGCAAAGCAAAATCGCCGCGCGCAGGAGCATGGTCGATGGACGTTCTGTTCGGTTCACCGCTCGGAGCCTTGCTGGCGAGGCCTTGGGTCGATCGGGTGGGGCTGGTCGGCTTGCGACGCTGGTACCTGCCATTGTCGCGCTTGTGGGCCGCCGCCAACGCGGCTGGTGAGGATGTCGCTCGGTTCCGTGACGAGGTTGGCGCGCCTCTCTCCGCTCTATGGCCAGACTTTCAGCTGCGGGCCCTGTTGACCCGCAACTTTCAAGCGCTTCTTCACGGCGAAACGGCGCGACGCGCATGGGAAGCGGCGATCTTCAGTGAAGCGGATGCCGATCACCATGCTGATCGCGAACCCGGCGAACTCGACCGGCAACGGCGGAAGGCGGCGACCCGCCATCTGGCCACGCGGGGCTGGTTTTATCCGCTGCTGTTTCCTCGCCGGCCGGCGGTTGCGCGCTGGCGGATCGATCGGCCCGAACAGCTCGATCAAAGATACGGCTCGTTACTCGCCGATCCTGGAAGTCTCTACCGAGCGCCGCTCGATCCCGGCACGGTCGCTATCTCCCGGTCCTTCGTGAAGAAAGGCTTGCGGGAATATTGGCTGCGCGCTCCCACGCCGTCGGCGCGTCTGCGGCAATGGTCTGGCAGTGAGATGCTTTATGCGCGTGTCGTCGAGCCAGTCGATCGTGTGCCACGGGAGACGCTGATCTTTGGCAGCGGCCTCTGCCTGGAATTCGAATTGCTGTCGGTCGCACGCGATCCTGGCACTCGCCTGGCGGCGATGGGTTGGCGGGTGATCGAGCCGATCTCGCCTTTTCACGGCCTGCGGGCGATGCCTGGTTATTACGGTGGTGAACCGTTCTTTGCGGCAGCACCGGCAAGCTCGATCGACCTCATCGCCGGACAAGCGATCGAATCGGCATTGCTCGTCGCCTGGTCCCGCGCACGCTGGGGTGGCAAGGTGGCGTTGGCGGGCATCTCGATGACGTCGTTCGTGGCGCAGCAGGTGGCAAGTCACTGCCATCTCTGGCCGGTCGAGGCGCGCCCCGATGCGGCGATGCTGATCAGCCATTCGGGGCGCATCGAGGACGTCACCTTCGGCGGCGCGCTTGCCGCCACCTTGGGCCTTGACCGCGCCCTGACCGACGCCGGATGGTCACGCGAGACGCTGACGCGGGTGTCGCGCGCGATCGATCCGGCAGAAACGCCAGCCTTGGAGCCGGTGCGCATCCTCTCGGTACTGGGCGAGACTGACGACTGGATCCCTCACGACGATGGCCTTGCCGTAGCGCGGCGTTGGAAGCTGCCCGAGGTGAACGTCTTCCACTATCGCCTCGGCCATCTCGGCATGCCCGTACAACTCGTACGCGATCCCGCACCGTTTGATCGACTGCGGCAGGTGCTGGCCGACCAGTAGCCGGAAGCTGTCGATCGCAAACAAAAACGCCGGAGGGCTCTTCCTCCGGCGTTGGTGTTCATCGTAGCGATCTATTGATCGTCGTCGAAACCGCGTTTGCGTGGCTCGTAGTCGCGTTCGCGACGCTGTGGCCCAGCGTCCCGCCGGCGCTGCGGACGGCCTGCGTCGGCACCGGGTTCGTAGCCACCGCCACCACCACCGGGTCCGCCTGCGCCTGCACCTCCGCCTCCGGAGTAGTCGGCACGTCGGTCGCGCATGGGGCCACCATCGCCGCCGCCGCCACCGCCGCGGTAGCCACCGCCACCACCGCCACCGAAGCCGCCGCCTCCACCGCCGCCGCGATAGCCACCGCCACCGCCGCCGCCGAAGCCGCCGCCACCACCACCACCTCCGCCATAGGGCGGGCGTGGGCCGCGCGGACGGAAGCCACCGCCACCGCCGCCGCCACCGAAGCCGCCGCCACCACCGCCACCTGGCTGGCGCTCGACAGCTTCGCGCACGGCGATCGAGCGACCGTCCAGTAGCGCACCATTCATGGCCTGCATTGCTGCAGCACCCTGGTCATCCGTTTCCATCTCGAGGAAGGCAAAGCCGCGGCTGCGGCCGGTCTCGCGATCCACGATCACTTTCGAAGAGGCAACGGTTCCGAATTGAGAGAAAGCTTCTTGCAGACGCTCGGACGTCACCGAGTAGGGCAGATTGCCCACAAACAATTTACGACTCATTCAAGGCTCTGGGCTGGAGGAAGGAGGGAGCGGAGTCCGGCGCGCGCTTGTAGGACGGATGCGTCCCAGCGATCGTAGACATTTGACAGATGATGACCAAGAAGCTCACGGAGACAGACGTTGACCGGTATCGCGCTCTCGCGTCTTTGCCGAAGACTCTTGAAGATACTCTCCGGCCAGTGTCGCTATGCCGCACTTATGCTCTGATTCCGCGTCTGAGTCCACAAGGGTTGAGCTCGAACTCGCCAGACCACACAATCACCGGAAAACGGACCGCGGAAAACGACCGGCATGATCATCGACCATTGCCTCCGTGAATCACAACCGGTTGGCCGTTAGAAACTAAGGTGCGGATGAAGCATCTCGGCCGCCGAAGTGGGCAACGCGGACGAAATCATTCATATCTAGGCCAACAAGGATACGGCGGGATCGCCTGCAGCGTCGCTCGGCGGCGGTGGCGGCAAGCCTTCCGTAGACGAGCCGGGAAATTCACGAAGACAACGATGAACAACAAGATATTGGTGCTGTCGTCCTTCTTACCTACGAAGTGAGGGAAAATATGACGACGTCCCACCCACGCCGCAGCGGCGCTCAAGTCCTGATCGACCAGCTGCGCATTCACGGCGCCGACACCATCTTTGGCGTTCCTGGCGAAAGCTATCTTGCTGCCTTGGACGCACTCTATGCGCAGCGCAATTCGCTCCGCTACGTGATCTGCCGGCAGGAGGGCGGGGCCGCCAACATGGCGGAAGCCTATGGCAAGCTTACGGGCAAGCCCGGTATCTGCTTCGTGACGCGCGGCCCTGGGGCGACCAACGCCAGCATCGGCCTGCACACCGGTTTCCAGGACTCGACCCCCATGATCCTGCTCGTCGGGCAGGTGGCGCGCGAGCAGGTCGATCGCGAGGCATTCCAGGAGATCGACTACCGGCGCATGTTCGGCCAGATGGCCAAGTGGGTGACGCAAATCGAGGACGCGCGTCGCATCCCTGAACTCGTGAGCCAGGCCTTTCACAGGGCCGTGAACGGCCGACCGGGGCCGGTCGTGCTCGCTTTGCCGGAGGACATGCTGACCGACGAGGTCGAGGTGGCCGATGCCGGTCCCTACAAGGTCGCGCGCGGCGCGCCGTCGGCCGATGACATGGCCACGTTGCGCAAGCTCCTGGAACAGGCCCGGCAGCCGATGGTGATTCTGGGCGGTGGCGGCTGGACCGCGGATGCGTGCAGTGACATTCGCGCTTTCATCGAGGCGAACAACCTTCCGGTGACGGCGGCTTTCCGCAACCAGGACCTTTTCGACAACCGCCATCCCAATTTCGTCGGCGATCTCGGCGTTGGCGCAAGCCCGCCGCTGGCCGAGCGTATCAAGGCTTGCGACCTGATCGTGGCGATAGGCCCTCGGCTCGGCGAAGCCACGACGGCCGGCTACACGCTGTTCGACATTCCAGTGCCGAAGCAGACGCTGGTTCATGTTCATGCCGGCGCCGAGGAACTGGGCCGGGTGTTCCAGGCGACGCTGCCGATCAACAGTGGCATGGCGAATTTCGCCAAGGCGGCAAAGGCGATGAAGCCGGTCGACGGCACGCGCTGGAAGGCCCATGTCGAGCAGGGCCGTGCAGCCTATCTCAAGAACATCGAGCCCAACGAGCAACCGGGCGCGGTCAACATGACCGAGGTGATTGCCTGGCTGAACAAGCGGCTGCCCGATGATGTGATCGTGACCAACGGCGCGGGAAATTACGCCGCCTTTCTGCATCGCTTCTTCCAGTATCGCGGCTTCAAGAGCCAGCTCGCACCCACCAGCGGTGCGATGGGCTACGGCGTGCCGGCGGCGGTTGCGGCCAAGATCGTCCAGCCCAACCGCATGGTCGTTTCCCTTGCTGGCGACGGCTGCTTCCTGATGAATGGTCAGGAGTTCGCGACGGCGGTGCAGCACGGCGCCAATGTCGTGATCGTGGTGGTCGACAACGGCATGTACGGCACGATCCGCATGCACCAGGAGCGCGAGTATCCGAAGCGCGTGCACGGAACGGATCTCAAGAACCCGGACTTCGCTGCCTATGCGCGCGCTTTCGGTGGCCATGGTGAGACCGTGGAGCGCACAGCGGATTTTGCGGCCGCCTTCGAGCGCGCCGTGGCGGCCGGCAAGCCCGCGATTGTCCATGTGAAGACCGATCCCGAGGCGCTCACCTCGCGCATCACGCTCAGCAAGCTACGCGAGCAGTCGCTGGCGAGGCAGAAGCACTAGGGTAGGGTGTTGCAAAACCTGCTTGCGCCTCTCGGCCTCCGCGCCTATAGAGACGCTTCGTGGAATTTGAGCCGACCGGCTTGCGGCCACGTTAAACCTCGCTAAAAGGTCGGAGAGCCCGCAAAGCCCCCGTCCTTACCGGTCGGGGGTTTTTCGTTGTGGAGGAACGGACATGGACGGGACGATCGCTGGCAAGAAGAAGCGTGTGGTCGATACCAGCAAGTGGCGGCCGCAGACCCGGGCCGTGCGCGGCGGACAGCTTCGCTCGAACTTCGACGAAACCTCGGAGGCGCTGTTCCTGACATCGGGCTACGCCTATGCGAGCGCCGAAGAAGCAGAGGCCACCTTCAAGGGCGAGAGCGCGCACTACCAGTATTCGCGCTTCGGCAATCCGACCGTCACTATGTTCGAGCAGCGGCTGGCAGCCCTCGAAGGGACGGAAGCCTGTCGCGCCACCTCGACCGGCATGTCGGCGGTGTTCTATGCGTTGCTGGCGCTGCTCAAGGCTGGCGACCGGGTCGTGGCGGCGCGCCAGCTCTTCGGTTCGTGTCACTACATCATCTCCGACCTTCTGCCGAAATACGGCGTGCATGGCGAATTGGTCGACGGTGGCGATCTTCAGGCCTGGGAGAAGGCGCTGTCGAAACCGACACAGGCCGTGCTGTTCGAATCGCCTTCCAATCCGATGCTCGACATCGTCGACATCAAAGCCGTCTGCGAGCTCGCGCACAAAGCGGGCGCCACGGTCGTGCTCGACAACGCCTTCGCTACACCGATCCTGCAGCGGCCCCTCGAATGGGGCGCCGATGTCGTCATCCATTCGGCGACCAAGTATATCGACGGACAGGGCCGCACGCTCGGCGGCGCTGTGCTGGGTACGAAGGAGTTCATTCTCAACAAGCTCCAGCCCATCATCCGCAACACCGGCCCCTCGCTCAGCCCGTTCAACGCCTGGGTTCTGGTGAAGGGTCTTGAGACGCTGGGGCTGCGCATCGATCGCCACTGCGCCAATGCCGCGCGTGTGGCGGAAGCATTGGCCGCGCATCCGGCGATCTCGCGCGTGCTCTATCCCGCCCGCAAGGATCATCCGCAGCATGAACTCGCGATGCGGCAGATGTCGAGTGGCGGCGGCGTCGTCACCTTCGACCTCAAGGCCGGCAAATGGGCTGCCTTCGAGACGTTGAATCGTCTGCAGCTTATCGACATCTCCAACAATCTCGGCGACGCCAAGAGCTTGGTCACGCATCCGGCCACCACCACGCATATGCGTATCGGAGCGGAAGAGCGCGCCAGGCTCGGCATCAACGACGGCACCGTGCGGCTGTCGGTGGGGCTTGAAGATGCCGACGACGTCATCGCCGATCTGGTGCAGGCGCTGAACGGCTGACGAGGCATCGGACGGCCGTGACACTTGCCCGAGCGCTCTGGCAGGCCAACGCCGACTTGGCGCGGAAAATCCTCACCCATCCCTTCGTACGCGGTCTGGGTGACGGATCGCTGCCGGTCGAAAGCTTCAAGGCATACGTGGCGCAGGACGCCTACTTCCTGGAAGCCTTCGCTCGCAGCTATGCCTTCTGCCTCGCCAACGGCGAGACGCGTTCGGATCTCTACGGTTTTGCCGATCTGATCGCGGGCGTCCTGGACGAACTCAAGCTGCATGCCAGCTACGCGGAACGCTGGAAGGTCGAGCTGCACGGCGTCGTGCCGATCGCTGCGACGCGTGCCTATGTCGATTTCCTTCTCGCGGCAGCCCGACGCGGCGATCTTGGCGAGACGGTCGCTGCCATGACGCCATGCATGAGGCTCTACGCTTTTCTCGGCCAAACGTTGGCTCGCACCGAAGTGGCTCCGCTTTATGCCGAGTGGGTGAAGACTTACGCCGACCCCGGTTTCGAGGCCCTGGCGTCGCGGCTGGAGGTGCTGCTCGATGGCCACGCGACCGACAGTGAGGCGGTACGCGTGAACTATCGCGGAGCCATGGAGCTTGAATACCGCTTCTTCGACGCCCATTGGGGCAAAGAGTAGGCGCAAGCGCCTTTCAATTGCCTCGCCGAGCGACCGCAACAAATGAGCGGTACCGAACGTTGCCGTCGGTCCCTCATTTCAACATCGCGTCGGCATGCGTACGGATCAGCCTGGTCAGCTTCAGTCGCTTACCCCTTTGCGTGGCATCGCAGCCCTCTGGGTGGTGCTCTATCACTACGCGTCACAGTATCTTCCGGCGCTTCACGCCGATCGCTACACCCATCTTTTCGACAAGGGGTATCTCGCTGTCGATCTCTTTTTCATGTTGAGCGGCTTCGTGCTCACACATGTCTATTGGCGCGTCTTCACTGAACCAGTCCGCGGTTCCTATGGGCGCTTCCTGCTTGCCCGCGTGGCGCGGCTCTATCCGCTGCATCTCTTCGTGCTATCGCTTTTCATCGCAACGGCATTGGCGTCTCGTGCGGTTGAATATGCGACGACAGGCACCTTCGAAAAGGTGGCGATCGAGGGTTCGCAATCCGTGACGGCACTGGTCGCCAACCTCTTCATGCTTCAGGGCTTGAAGGCAAGCGAGCTCAGCTGGAACTACCCGGCCTGGTCGATCAGCGTCGAGTTCATTGCCTATCTCGGTTTCCCGCTTGCTTTGCCGGTAATCTGGCGCGCCCGTCCATCGAGAAAGATCGTACTGGCGCTCCTTCTTGTTGCCGCGCTCGCCGGGCTGGCCGGCGTCACTCACGACGATTTCGATCAATGGGACGGGCCGCTGGCCTTGCTGCGCTGCATGCCCGAGTTCCTGATCGGCAGCCTGCTCTATGCGGCTTTCGCCGGTCGGTGTTGGAGATCGTCCCTGGGGCGAGACGGGGTTCTGGTCTCTGTTACCGTCGCTCTGCTTCTGCTGTTGCACCACGGAAGCAACGATTTTCTGGTGATCCTTCTCTTTCCGGTATTGATCCTGGCGGCGGTCGCGAACCAGGGCAGGGCCGCGGCGTTGCTCAATACGGCGCCGCTCGTGTGGCTCGGTGAGATTTCCTATTCGCTTTACCTAGTCCATGGCCTCGTGCAGTTCGTCGCAACGCAACTGCTCGACGCCACCGGTCACGACAGCCGCGATGAGCTTTCGATGGCGGCTTCGCTTCTGATCATGATCGTCATGCTCGTCGCTTCGTTCCTGTGTGCCGGCTATGGACACCACAGCGTCGAGAAAACCGGCCGGCAGCGGCTACGACTGCTGTTCGGCGCCTAGGTGCGACGTTTTTCGGATTGGTGATCGTGGGCTAGAGTTCCGCGAGCTTTTCCATCGAACGGTCGAGGGCGCCGTGCAGGTCGGTGGTGAGCTTGGCGCCCATCGCGGTGCGCACCTCCTGC
Source organism: Alphaproteobacteria bacterium (assembly GCA_017308235.1). Classification (GTDB taxonomy): domain Bacteria; phylum Pseudomonadota; class Alphaproteobacteria; order Reyranellales; family Reyranellaceae; genus Reyranella. The sequence goes on from JAFKFL010000029.1 coordinate 33,809, forward strand.
TCGGCCTCCGCCCAAAGCGGCAGGGCGCGCTTGAACAGCGCGCGGCCGGCGGCTGTTGCCACGAAATCGCGCCGCCGCCGATCGCCCGATATCGCGGGCTCCACCAGGCCATCGTGAAGCAACGGCCGGAGGTTCCTTGTCAGGGTCGTGCGGTCCGTTGCCACAAGCTCGGCCAGGCGACCGATCGAGACCGGTCCCTCCGCGACGATGAAGCCCAGGAGCGAGAACTGCGAGATCTTGAGGCCCGTCGGCGCGAGGTGCTTGCCATAGATGACCGTCACGCGCCGTGCCGCGCCTCTCAGGCGGAAGCAGGTGCATTCGGTTGGTGAAAGACGCAGCGACGGACTGGACATCCGCGGAGACTACCGCCGGCTCTTGCCGCGGCCAAGCCAGAATGTGTATATGCACGTAATGCTGACGAGGAGAACGGAATGAAGATGCCCGAGGTGGGCTTCGGCGTGGTGCCGATCGAGCAAGTTCGCGGCATGGACGGCCTGACGCTGTTCGACGAGATCAGGGCAGGGCGCCTGCCGGCGCCGCCGCTTGCCAAGGTGCTCGGATTCTGGATCGACGAGGTGGAGGCCGGCCGCGTGGTCTTCGCTTATGAGCCTGTGATCGACCATTACAATCCGATCGGCAGCGTCCATGGCGGCATCGCCGCGACCTTGCTCGACTCGGTGATGGGTTGCTCCGTCCATACCCAGCTGAAGGCCGGCGTCGGCTACACCACGGTCGAAATCAAGATCAACTATGTGCGCGCCATGACCGACAAGACCGGCCGCGTCCGTGCCGAGGGCAAGGTGATCAACCTCGGCTCGCGCATCGCCACCGCGGAGGGACGGCTGACCGACGCGGCCGGGAAGTTGCTGGCCCACGGCACGACCACCTGCCTGCTGTTCCCGATCTGAGGCGAAAATGCGCTAGGCTGCGGCATGCCCGATGCCGTAGCCGAACAGCGCATCCTGAAGCTCTCGATCGGCGTGACGATTGTCCTCGCGCTGTTCGGGCTCGCTTTCGGTCTTGTCTCGGGCTCGCTCTCGATCGTGTTCGACGGCGTCTTCTCGGTGATCGATGCGGCGATGTCGGGACTGGCGCTGTTCGTGTCGCGGTTGGTCACGCGGCAGACCGAGAACCGCCGCTTCCAATTCGGCTTCTGGCACATCGAGCCGATGGTGCTCGCCTTCAATGGCGGCACGCTGATGCTGCTCTGCTTCTATGCGTTCGTGAATGCGATCGGCAGCTTTCTCGCCGGCGGTCGTCAGCTCGCCTTCGATTGGGCGATGGCCTATGCCGTCGTGGTCTGTGCCGGCTGCTTCGGTATGTATTTCTACCAGCGCCGCGCCAATCGGCGCATCGGCTCCGACTTTGTCCAGCTCGACGCCCAGAGCTGGTTGATGTCGGCATTGATCACCTCGGCGCTGCTGGTTGCCTTCCTCGCCGCGATCATGGCCAAAGGGACGAGCTTCGATCCGTGGCTGCCTTATGTCGATCCGGTGGTGCTGGCAGTCTTATCGCTCTGCCTCATCTTCGTGCCGGTGCGTACCGTGCGTCGGGCTTTGACGGAGATCCTGCTGATTACGCCTCCCGATCTCGACGAGCATGTGAGGAGCGTGATGAAGCGCGTCGTCGAGGAATACAGGTTCCTGTCGTTCACGAGTTACGTCGCCAAAGTCGGGCGCGCGCAGTTCATCGAGATCCATATCGCGGTGAATCCCAAATGGCCGGTCGACAGTGTCGCCACCGCCGACGCGGTCCGCCGCGAGATCGCCGAGGCGCTGGGCGGAGAAGGCCCCGACCGCTGGCTCACCATCGACTTCACGGCCGATCCGCACTGGCTCTAGCTCACGATCTCGGGAGCTTGCGGCATTTGACCTTTTGGCGGGAAAATCCCATGTCTTTGGGATCAAGGGTGGTTCGTTGTCCGTATACGTCGCTACAACCCGTGCCATTAGCGTGACCGTCCGGCCGCAATATCTGCCCGATCAGTCGGATCCGGCGAAGTCGCAATTTGTGTGGGCCTATCAAGTCCGCATTGAGAATAAGGGTGATGTTACCGTGCAGCTTCGCAGCCGGCACTGGAAGATCACCGATGGGCTGGGGCGGCGTCAGGAAGTCAAAGGAGCCGGCGTGGTCGGCAAAACGCCGCGGCTGCGGCCTGGAGAGATGTTCGAGTACACGTCAGGCACTCCGCTCTCCACGTCGTCCGGCTTCATGGGTGGCACCTACCAGATGGTGAGCGAGGCGGGCGAGAATTTCGATATCGAGATTCCGACTTTCTCGCTCGACACCCCTAACGACTCGCGACAGCTTAACTAGGCTGGGGTTTGCGACGGCATTGGAGAGGAAGGCAATGAACAGGATTCTGAAGAAGAGCGACATGGTCTCACTTGCCACCGGCATCGCCCGGCCGTCGCGCGAAGAGGCGGAGGAGGCGGTGCGAACGCTGATCCGCTGGGCCGGCGACGATCCCGAACGCGAAGGCCTGGTCGGCACGCCGGACCGCGTGGTGCGTGCCTATGAGGAATTTTTCGGCGGGTACGACGAGGATCCGCGAGAGATGCTGCAGCGCACCTTCGAGGAAGTCGAAGGCTACGACGAGGTCGTGATGCTGCGCGACATCCGCCTCGAATCGCATTGCGAGCACCACATGGTGCCGATCATCGGCAAGGTCCACATCGGTTATCTTCCCGATCGGCGCGTGGTCGGCATCAGCAAGCTTGCGCGTGTCGTTGATGCCTACGCGCGTCGCCTGCAGATCCAGGAGAAGCTCACCGCGCAGATCGCCAATACCTTGCAGGAAGTGCTGCAGCCGCGCGGCGTTGCCGTCGTCATCGAAGCGGCACACCAGTGCATGACCACCCGCGGCGTGCACAAGTCCGACGTTGCCATGGTCACCAGCCGCATGCTGGGCGCTTTCCGCGACAATGGCGAGACGCGGCGCGAATTCCTGACTATGATCGGCCGCACATCCACTTGATTGCAGACAAGGGTACCATGGCTGGGGAGATCGTCGATTCCATCGAAATGCTGCGTCGTCTCGTGGCGTTCGATACCACCTCACGCAACTCCAACCTGGCGCTGATCGAGTACGTCCAGAACTACCTCAAGGGGCACGGTGTCGATTCGAAGCTTGTGCCCAGCGAGGATGGCAAGAAAGCCAATCTGTTCGCGACAGTCGGGCCGCAGGTCGCGGGCGGCGTCGTGCTGTCCGGCCATACCGACGTGGTGCCGGTCGATGGCCAGCCGTGGGACACGGATCCGTGGACGCTGACGCTCAAGGACGGGAAGTATCACGCTCGCGGCACCTGCGACATGAAGGCCTTCTCCGCCATCGCGCTCGCCCGGCTGCCGGACTTCCTGAAGGCGAAGCTCAAGCGGCCGATCCATTTCGCGCTTTCGTACGATGAGGAGGTGGGCTGCGTCGGCGCCCATTCGCTGGCCGCCCGCATGGCCTCCGAAGTGCCGAAGCCCCGGGCCATCATCATCGGCGAGCCGACCATGATGACCGTGGTGCACGCGCATAAGGGTGCGCAGATCTACATCACCAAGTTCACCGGCTTCGAGGCGCATTCCTCGATGACGCATCTTGGCGTGAGCGCGATCCACTTCGCCGGCGAATTCATCCACTACCTCAACCGCGTTCAGGACGAGCTTGAAGCTGCGGCGCCCAAGAACAGCGAGTTCATGCCGCCGGAAGCGACCTTCAATGTCGGCACGATCTTGGGCGGCACGGCCGGCAACATCCTGGCACGCGAGTGCGAGGTGCTCTGGGGATACCGCGAGCTTCCAGGCCGGCCGATCGACGAGTTGGGCGAGCGTGCACAGAAGTGGCTCAAGGAGGAGCTGCTGCCCAAGATGAAGGCCAAGCACCCGGCCGCTGCGATCGACACCGTGCTGCGCTCCTCGACGCCTGCTTTCTCGCCTGAAGGCAATGATGAGGCCAAGGCGCTGGCGCGAAGCTGGTCGGGCTCGAACACGGTAGGCAGCGTGGTTTATGGCACCGAGGCCGGCATCTTCAAGAAGACGCTCGGCGTGCCGACCGTGGTCTGCGGCCCGGGTGACATCGCCCAGGCGCATCAGCCTAACGAGTACATCCTCGCTTCGCAGGTCGAGGCGTGCGAGGGCTTCATGACACGCATGCTTGAATGGGCCTGCCGCGACTAGCTCTGGTCGCCAACGTGTAACCTGATTTTCGGCATCTCTGCTGCGCGCGGGCTCCAGCGAAGGGTTGAACGAACAGCATGAGCAACAAGCCGACAGTGGCGCCGGACAGCACGGCGGTCAGGGTCGCCCTGTGGCGCGCGCTGCACGTCGAGGTCGATCCGCTGCCGCATGTGCTCGAGGACGTAGTCGGTCTCAAGCTGGTCGATCCCGACGAGGGCTGGCGCAACCGGCCCGATATGGACCCGACCTTCACGCGTCTTTTCCGCGCCTCCATCGTGGCCCGTGCCCGTTTCATCGAGGATCTGGTCGTGGAGCAGGCGACCCGCGGCGTCGGCCAGTATGTCCTTCTTGGCGCGGGTCTCGACACTTTCGCTCAGCGCCGGCCGGAGATCGCCTCAGGACTTCGGATCTTCGAGGTCGACCAGGCTGGTCCCCAGGCCTGGAAGCGGCAGCGACTGATCGAACTCGGCTTCGGTGTGCCAGGCGAGTTGAGGTTTGTCCCCGTCGATTTCGAGGCGGATGGCGCCTGGTGGCAGGGGCTGGCGACCGCCGATTTCGATCCGGCCCAGCCGGCGGTCGTGGCGTCCACCGGCGTCAGCATGTACCTCACCATGGATGCCATCGCGGCCACGCTGCGTCAGGTGGCGACGCTGGCGCCGGGATCCACCTTTGCCATGACGTTCCTGATGCCGCTCGAACTCGCAGACCCCGAGGTGCGTCCGGGGTTGCAGCGCGCGGCGGAGGGTGCGCGCGCAAGCGGCACGCCGTTCATCAGCTTCTTCACGCCTCCGGAGATACTGTCCCTGGCTCGCGATGCTGGCTTCAAAGACGCCCGCCACGTGTCGGCCGCTGCTCTTGCCGAACGATACTTCACCGGGCGAACAGATGGCCTCCGTCCACCCAACAATACGGAAGAGTTGCTGGTCGCGACGACCTAGCGCTTTACGTCGATCGCCTGACTACGCTGCCGAGGCGTAGATCCGATCGAGGTCGTTGTCGTCGTAGATGTATTCGGTCGAGCAGAACTCGCACTTCACCGCGACACGGTTGTTCTTGTCGCGCAGGTCGTCGAGTTCCTCGCGTCTGATTGAGCGCAACACCCGGTCGATTCGCCCGCGACTGCAGCGGCATCGCGCGCTGAAGGCGCGACGCCCGAACACGCGCGGCTGCTCCTGATGGAACAGCCGATAGAGCAAATGCGTGGCCGGCAGCTCGGCGTCCAGCATCTCGGCGTCGGTAGCCGAGGCCATCAGGACCACGGCCTTGCGCCAGTCGTCCTCGCGCTGCTCGGCGTCGATGTCGAGACGACCGGCGTCGAACTCCGGCATCTGCTGCACCATGAGCGCCGCCGCGCGCCAATGCGCGGTACCATCTTGGACGATGCGGCGTGCGGCGATCTTGATGCCGGTGGGCAGCTGCTCGGATTGGCGGAAGTAGGTGTGGGCGCAGTCGGCCAGTGTCGGGCCCTCGAGCGGCACCACGCCCTGGTAGCGCTCGGTATGCTGGCCCTGGTCGACGGTGAAGGCGAGCCGCCCGCGGCCAAACAGCTTCGGCACATAGCCTTCCGGTGCCTCGCTGTTGCCGGCACCCAGCGCCACGGCGAGCTTCCAGGAATCGAACTGGGCATAGCCGCGTAGCGCACCGTCGGTGGTGAGGTCGGTGACCAGCAGCCGGATCGGCCCGTCGCCCGAGATCTGCAGCGTGAAGATGCCGTCGTATTTCAGCGAGGTGGCGAGCGCCGCGCACAGCACCATCGCTTCGGCGAGCGGCCGCGCCACAGCCAAAGGATAGCCGTGGCGTTCGATCACGGCATCGAGGGTGGGACCCAGCCGCACCAGACGACCTCGCACTCCCAGCGCATCGAGCTGGAAGGGCAGGGCGTGATCGTCGTCGGAAGCCGGGGGGAAGCCTTCCGACGGCGTGTTCACGGGTTCGCCCTCATGAAAGACACCAGGCGAGAATGCTCTTCTGGGCGTGCAGGCGGTTCTCCGCCTCGTCGAACACCACCGACTGCGGGCCGTCGATCACGTCGACCGTGACCTCCTCGCCGCGATGGGCGGGCAGGCAGTGCATGAAGATGGCATCGGGTTTGGCCTGCTTCATCAATCGCCCGTCGACCTGGTAGCCGCGCAGGAGATTGTGTCGTCGTGCGGCGCTCGAGCTTTGCGGATCCTCATCGCCCATCGACACCCAGGTGTCGGTGACGACGCAATCCGCATTGCGCACGATCGCCTCCGGATCGTGGCCGATGGTGATGCGGCCTTTCGACTTCTCGGCCCACTGCACGACATCGGTCGGCGGTGTGAGCTCCGGCGGACAAGCAACGCGCAGCTCGAAGTCGAACTGCACGGCGGCGTGAATCCATGACGTCGCCATGTTGTTGCCATCGCCCGACCAGGCGATCGCCTTGCCCTGGATCGGGCCGCGATGCTCTTCGTAGGTCATGACATCGGCCATGAGCTGGCACGGATGGGTCTTGTCGGTGAGCCCGTTGATCACCGGCACGGTCGCGTATTTTGCCATCTCGAGGAGTTTCTCCTCGACGGTGGTGCGCATCATGATGATGTCGACATAGCGCGAGAGCACGCGCGCGGTGTCGGCGATGGTCTCGCCGCGGCCAAGCTGAGTGTCGGTACGGCCGAGCATGATGGTCTGGCCGCCCAGCTCGCGCATGCCGACTTCGAACGACACGCGCGTACGTGTCGACGGCTTCTCGAAGATCATGGCGAGCGTCTTGCCGCCCAACGGCTTGTCGTGCCCGCCGTTGGAACGCGCCTTTTTCATCGCCTTGCCGTGATCCAGGATCTGGCGAAGCGTCTTGGGATCGACCTGGTCAAGGTCGAGGAAATGCTTGGGTGCCGCCATGACAGTTACTCGGCGGCTTTGGCTGCGGTGAACGACTGCGCTGCCTTGTCGAGGATCGCGAGGCCTTCATCGAGGGCAGCCTTGTCGGCGATCAGTGCCGGGAAGATGCGGATCACGTTCTCGCCCGCGATCGGCACCAAGAGTCCCAGCGACATGAGGCGATCGACCATCTCACCTGCCGGGACGACGCAACGCAGCCCTTGCAAAAAGCCGGTCCCGCGCGCCTCGTCGAACACCTTCGGGTGTTTCTTCACCAGCGCCTCGAGCTGGCTCCTGAGGTACTTGCCGCGCTCGTGCACGCCATCGATGAAGCCCGGCTTCAGCAACTCGTCGAGCACGGCGTTGGCAACGCCGGTGGCCAGCGGATTGCCGCCGTAGGTCGAGCCGTGCGTGCCCGGCACCATGCCGGCTGCCGCCTTCTCGGTTGCCATGAAGGCGCCGATCGGGAAGCCACCGCCCATGCCCTTGGCGACCGCCATGACATCGGGCGCCACACCTGACCATTCATAGGCGAAGAGCTTGCCGGTTCGGCCGAAACCCGTGTGGATCTCGTCGTAGAACAGCAGCAGGCCGAATTCGTCGCACATCGCACGCAACGCCTTCAGGAACTCCGGCGTCGTCTCGCGAATACCGCCTTCGCCCTGGATCGGCTCGACCAGGATGCCGGCCGTCTCGTCGTCGATCATATCGCGCACGACGTTGGCGTTGTTGAGCGGCGCGTGGCGATAGCCCGCCGCCGGCGGGCCAAAGCCCTCGAGGTATTTCTCGTTACCGGTGGCGGCGAGCGCGTTCAGCAAGCGGCCGTGGAAGGCCGCCTGGAAGCAGATGATCTTGTAGCGCTGCGGCTTGCCGTTCACGTACTGATATTTGCGAATCAGCTTGATGCCGCCCTCGATCGCCTCCGCACCGGAATTGCAGAAGAACATCGTGTCGGCGAAGGTGAGGTCGGCCAGCCGTTGCGCGAGCTTCTCGCCGTTCCCGACCCGGTAGAGGTTGGAGGTGTGCCATAGCTTGGCACCCTGTTCGGCAAGCGCCTTCACGAGCGCCGGATGGCAGTGGCCCAGCGCGTTCACGGCGATGCCGGAGGTAAAGTCGACATAACGTCGGCCGTCCGTCGCGTAGAGATAGTTGCCCTCTCCGCGTTCGAACACGACGTCCTTGCGACCGTACGTCGGCATCACAGCCGTAATCACAGCTAGGTCCTCCATCAAAAGTAAAAAGCCCCGCCAAGCCGGCGATTCCGGGCTGGAAACACCGGTTTTGACGAGGATAGGCCACTATCAGGCGGGGGTCGGGACGTGTCAACTTTGGCGCACCCGGCCCGTCTCTCCGCCTTGAGGGGCCGAAAACCCTCTGCTAGGAGACCCGCAACCCCTCAAGATCATGACATGACCCTGATTCCCACCCGCAACCGCCAGCTTGCCTTGCGTCGCGCCGACTTCCGATCGGTGCCCGAAATGCTGGACTATGCCGCGCGCGGAGAAACGGGTGTCACCTTCTATAATGCGCGCGGCGAGCGGCTGTCGGACCTTGCGTGGCGAGAGGTGCGCGAACGCGCTCAGGTTACGGCCCGCAAGCTAATCGGCGCGGGCTTCGCGCGCGGCGATAGACTCCTTATCACTGCCGATACCTGGCCGGGCTTCTTCGACGCTTTCTTTGGCGCCCAATACGCCGGTTTGCTGCCGGTGCCGGTGTCGATCCCGGTCGGAATCGGCGGCAAGGAGGCCTACCTCGACCAACTCCGTCGCCAGCTAGCAGCCTCGGGGGCGGTCGCGGCCGTGGGCATCGACGATCTTGCCGGTTTTCTGGCCGAGGCGGCCAGGGAGTTTCCGGCCTTGCGCCTGCATGGGGGCATAGGGGTCATCGAAGCCCTGCCGGAAAAGCCGGTCGAATTGCGGCCGCTGGGTCCCTCCGATCATTGCTACGTACAGTTCTCGTCCGGCAGCACGCGTCACCCGCACGGAATCCAGATTACTCAAGCTGCCTTGATGGCCAATCTCGCGGGCATCACCGGCCCAGCTGGCCTCGACGTCAGGCTGGGCGATCGGGCGGTGAGCTGGCTGCCGCTTTATCACGACATGGGATTGATCGGCTTCCTGATGGCGCCGCTCGCCACACAGATGTCGATCGACTACCTGACGCCGCGCGACTTCGCTCGCCGGCCGATGCAGTGGCTGAACCTCATCTCGCGCAATCGCGCGACGATCGCCTACAGCCCGAGCTTCGGCTACGACCTCGCCACGCGCCGTGGCGCCCTGCAGGCGCCGGACGATCTCGATCTCTCGAGCTGGCGCGTGGCCGGGATTGGCGGTGACATGGTGCGTCCCGATGTGCTCGACCGCTTCGTCGACGCCTTTGCTTCCAAAGGATTTGATCGCTCTGCTTTCCTGCCGAGCTACGGCATGGCCGAGGTCTGCCTCGCGATCACTTTCTGTGCTCACGGAACCGGCGCGCGAACCGATTCGGTGGAGCGCGCGGCCCTCGGCGGGGATCAGCGCGCCACACCCGCGACCGATCCGCAAGACGAGCAGGGTGCACGGCGCTTCGTGATCTGCGGCAGAGTCCTGCCGGGGCATCGGCTCGAGGTGCGCGACGAAACGGGCAAAGTGCGGGCCGACCGGGAGATCGGCCGCATCTTCGTGCGTGGCCCCAGCATTATGCCGGGCTATCTCGACGACCCCGAAGCGACACGCGATGTGCTGTCTGCCGACGGTTGGCTGGACACCGGCGACCTCGGCTATCTGTTGAATGGCGAGGTCGTCGTCACCGGTCGGGCCAAGGACCTGATCATCGTCAATGGTCGCAACGTCTGGCCGCAGGACATCGAATGGGCAATCGAGACCAAGCGCGTGGTCAAGGGCGGCGACTCGGCGGCTTTCTCGGTCGAGACGACCGAGGGCGAACGGGTGGTCGTGGCGGTTCTCGCCCGTGTTGCGAGTGACGATGCGCGCACCGCGCTTGCCCGTGATGTCGCCGGTGCGGTCCGCGAAGCCGTCGCCGTCGACTGTGACGTTGTACTGGTGCCGCCGACGCTCGGCCTGCCGATGACGTCGTCGGGCAAGCTTTCGCGGTCGCGGACCAAAGCCAACTATCTCGCCGGTCTTTACGCGTCCGCCGCTTTTTCCTCCAAGCCTGCCGCGGCCTGAGAGCCAAGGTGCAGAAGCGGATCGCGGTCACCGGTGCCACCGGCTTCGTCGGACCGCATCTGATCGCGGCTCTGGCCCGACGCGGCTGGAGTCTTCGACTGCTGATCCGCCGATGGTCGCCCTTGCCGCCGATGGCGGGGGTGGATGCTGAAGTCGTCTGGGGTGACCTGGCGGACGAAGCGGCGCTACGCGCCCTCGTCACCGGAGTCGATGCGGTGATCCATCTTGCCGGCCTCATCAAGGCCCGGAGGCAAGAGGACTTCGCGTTGATAAATCGGGACGCCACGGCGCGGCTGTCGGCGCTGGCGCCGGACACACCTTTTATCTTTCTCTCATCGCTGGCAGCCCGCGAGCCGCATCTCTCGCCCTATGCCGCCAGCAAACACGCCGCCGAGGAGGTGCTTTCCTCCCAGCGCTCCGGCCCCTGGCTCGCCCTGCGGGCGCCCGCCGTCTATGGGCCCGGCGACCGGGAAACCCTGGCTTATTTTCGCTCGGCCCGATGGGGCGTCGCCTTGCAGCCCGCCGTTCCGGGAGCCTGCCTGTCGCTGATCCATGTCGCCGATCTCGCCGAAGCGCTGGCTCTGGCCGTCGAGCGGCAGGTTGCGGCTGAAGTCTACGAGATCGATGACGGGTGCGACGGTGGCTACAGCTACGCGGACATGGCCAAGGCCGCGGGCCATGCGCTCGGCCGCGATGAGCGGTCCGTCAGTATTCCCCGCATTGTGATTATGGCTATTGCCGCGGCCAATGAGGTGATCCAGTCGATGGGTGGCCCAGTCAAAATCCTTACACAAAATAAGGTGAATGAGATCTTCCACCCCGACTGGGTGGTTCGTGACCGTCGGTTCGCCACGGCTACCGGCTTTGCTCCGCGCTTCGATCTTGGGACTGGGTTTGGCAACACGATCTCGTGGTATCGCGCCCAGAAGTGGCTCTAGGGGCTGTGAAACAGACGGTAACAATTTGTTATTTCACAAGGAATCGCCTTTTCTGCCACAAGGCCCCATGTCCGATATCCAAAATCAGAACGGGGAACTCCTCTTGCGCACCGCCCAAAACATGATCGTCGAGAACGACGACGTTGCCGATACCCTTGTCCTGCGTCGCCCGCCCGCGCGCGCCGAAGTCATGGCCGAGATTTGCCGCCAGCTTGAGCCGTTCCAGGCCGACGATGGACGGGCGATCACTGGCGCGACCGTCATCTCCAAGGACCTGTCGATCGATTCGCTCGCCGTGATGGACATGGTGATGGATCTCGAAGACCAGTTCGACGTTTCGATTCCGATGAATGTCGTGGCGGAAATCCAGACGGTGGACGAGCTGGCCGACACGATCCTAGCGCTGAGCGCGCGCCGCTAACTTCCAAAGTTCCCATGGGTCTATTTGACCGCCACGCCGGCTTGCTGGATGCCTATCGTGACGTCCGTACGACCGGCGCCGACCCGTTCCAGATTCGCATGGAGCGGGTCCTTTCGCCGACCGAAGCCATCATCAATGGCAAGAAGACGCTGCTGGTCGGCACCAACAACTACTTTGGCCTGACGTTCGACCCGTCGTGCATGGAAGCCGCGATCGAGGCGATCCGCGCAGAGGGTACCGGCACCACGGGCTCACGCATCGCCAACGGCAGCTACAGCGAGCATGTGGCGCTGGAACAGGAGATCGCCGAGTTCTACGGCAAAAAGCATTGCATGGTCTTCACGACCGGCTATCAGGCCAATCTCGGCATAATCGCCACGCTGGTTGGGCCGGATGACTTTCTGCTGATCGACGCCGACAGCCACGCCTCGATCTACGATGCCTGCAAGCAGACCCAGGCCGAGGTGGTGCGCTTCAAGCACAACGATCCGTCGAGCCTCGATGCGCGCTTGCGCCGGCTGGGCGACAAGCCCGGCAACCGGCTGGTCGTGCTGGAAGGCATCTATTCCATGCTGGGCGACAGCGCGCCGCTCAAGGAATTCGTCGCCGTCTGCAAGAAGTACAATGCCTACGTTTTGATCGACGAGGCCCATTCGCTGGGTGCCTTGGGCGAACATGGCCGCGGCCTCTGCGAATCGACGGGCGTATTGGACGATTGTCACTTCGTCGTTGGCACCTTCTCCAAGACGCTGGGCGCGATCGGCGGTTACTGCGTCTCGGATGATCCGGACTTCGACATCCTGCGCGTCACGACCCGGTCCTACATGTTCACCGCCTCGCTGCCGCCGTCGATCGTGGCCTCGGTCCGACAGGCGCTCCGGATCGTGAAGGCGCAGCCGGAGTTGCGCACCAAGCTCTGGGACAATGTCGCCGCGCTCTACGACGGCCTGGCGGCGAAGGGGTTCAAGCTGGGTCCGGAGCACGGGCCGGTGGTAGGGGTTCATCTCCCGGATCGCATGATGGCCATCGGCTTTTGGCGGGCGATGCTCGACGCCGGCATCTATGTGAATGTCGCCGTGCCGCCAGCCACGCCCAACGGGGTGTCGTTGCTGCGCTGCTCGGTCTCCGCGGCGCACACGAAAGAGCAGCTCGATCACATGATTGAGGTCATGGCAGGCATCGGGCGCCAGCTCGGCGTTCTTTCAGGCCCGACATTGCGTGTCGTCAGCAGCCGCTGACGCCGCTTCAGGTGTCAGGGGAGGCCAGCGCTAAAATCATCAGAGATCGCGCGACGGAGCTCTCGCGGCGTCACGCCATACTTGGCGCGAAAGCGGCTCGTGAAATAGGCATGGTTGTTGAAACCGGCATCGAAGGCGATGCGTCCGATGGAGAGGTGCCGCAGGTTGGCCTGCAAGAGGCGGTCCCGGCACAGAGCCAGGCGCTCGTCGAGAAGCCGTTGGGACACCGATTGGCCCGATGCGTGTAGCAGCTTGTTCATGTAGCTGACGGAGATGCCGTTGGCGCTCGCCACGGCCAGCGGCGACAACGTCGGGTCGCATAGATGCGATCTCAGGTATTCGACGATCCGGTTGCGCATCATCTCACGATGGCTTCCGTCCGCTGGCTCGTCTTTGCCCTGTTCTCGGTCGAGTGCGAAGACGACCAGGTCGAGGATCATCTCGGCCAGGCGACGCCCGAAAGGATCGCCCGCCGGCGGCGGCGGGAGGCTGCCGTCGAAGAAACCGGCGACCATGTTCCAGATCGTTGCATTCACATGCGCGCTCTGCCGATGCGCCGCTCCGCACAGGCTCTCGCTATTCTTGACTCGGCTCCGGATCAGGTCGGCGGGGATCTTCACGGTCACATTGGCGAAGTCGTCTTCGCACGACGCCCGATAGGGCTCCGTGCAAAGCACCATGGTCGAGGTGAACTTCGACATCGTGCTATCGCGTCCAAACTGCTCCCATCGCATAACGCCGCGTCTTGGGATCAGGAAGATGAATTGCTCTGACTGGTCGAATTTCGTGTGAAACCGCGTGCGCTCGACCTGCTGCCGGTCGGCCTCGAACGTTGTTATCTGAAGAAAATCGAGCTGAATCTCGTCCAGCTTGCCGTGGAAATGGGACTTGTCGATCCGATAGGCATCCATCGGATAGTAGACCTCGCAAAGAAACTCGCGCCACCGCGAGGCGACGTTGAGAGTCTCATTGGACGAGATCGAGAAGCGGCGCTGCGCGTCCGTCGCGCGCCACTCGGTAATTGCAGAGGACACCGGCAAGCCCTCCATGCCAGCGACGTCGCTCACGCTGCGCTTTTTTAAACGATGCCACCTATGCCGTAGGGGGACAAGAGATATGCGAGGTGCAGTGCCGCCGCTGCGGAAGTGCATGGCTTACGAACCGAGAGCGCGTCGGAATTGCACCCCGTCGGCTTTCGACTACCAACCAGCCGCCCAATTCGTCGTTTGTGGCGCGCCTGGTGATAGTTTTTGTCTCCTGACAGAACAAACCGTCTTTCTGCTCGGTGATAGCGTCGGTCACTAAGAAGAAATCGCCTCCGGGAGGGACGCATGACTGACGTGGTCATATCGAGAAAGCGCCGTGGCGTGCTCAAGGGTCTGGCCGGCGCGGTAGCGGCACCCTGGGTGGCGCCGGCTCTGGCGCAATCCAACAAGCCAATCAACTTTGCCATCGTGGCGGCGCAAAGCGGTCCGGTCGGTGTCGCCGATCATGCCGACTACATCAACGGCGCCCGATTGGCGGTGAAGGAGATCAATGCCGCGGGTGGCGTGCGCGGACGCGAGATCAAGATCCAGCTCTACGACATCGACCTGCTGACGCCGGAGGGCACGCAAGCCGCCTTCCGCAAGGTCGTCGATGCCAAGCCGCATGCCGTCGGCTGCGCCTTCACACTGATCACCACACCCGGTTTCGAGGTGATCAGCAACCACAAGGCGCCCTACCTCCATGGCGAGACCAAGGAAGAGGCGGTCAATCTGGTCAAAGGAGACCCGAAGAAATACGGCCATATCTTCCAGGTCGATCCGCCGGAGGTCTACTACGGCAAGATGTTTCCGTTGTTCCTCGAGCAGCTCGCCGCCACGGGTGCGTGGAAGCCGATCAACAACAAGGTCCACGTCGTCCGCGAGCAGCTCGGCTACAACATGACGATCGCCCGCGAGGTGGTCGACGCCCTCAAGAAGAGCAAGTTCGAGCTCGCCAAGATCACCGACATCCGTGCGCCGGTGCAGGATTGGGGTTCGGTCATTCAGGAGCTGAAGGCGACCGGTGCGGGCACGATCATGATCGACCATTGGATGGGCGCCGAAGAGGCGGCGTTCTGCCAGCAATTCGTTGCCGATCCCATACCCGGTGCGCTGGTCTACCTGCAGTACGGTCCCTCGCAGCCGGAGTTCCTCAACCTCGCCGGCAGCGCCGCCGAAGGCTTCGTCTGGTCGACGGTCTTAGGCGTCTACAACGATGCGCAGGGTGCAGAGTTTCGCAAGAAATACGCGGCCGCATACCCGGGCATCATCGGCCTCTGCTACACCGGCTCCGCCTACGATACGTTGCAGATGCTGAAGAATGCCTGGACCGCGGCCGAGCCGGAGGATTTCGCGGCCGCCTGCACCTATTTACGTACCCATACCTATCGCGGCGTCGATGGCGCGGTCGATCTCAACAACGAATATCAAGCCGCGCTGCACTATCCGATGCAAACGCAGGACTTGAACAAGGGAATGGCCCAGCTGTTCTTCCAGGTTCAGGACGGCCAGCACAAGATCATCCAGCCCGATGCGCTTGCCGAGGTGAAATACCGTTCGGTTCCCTGGAAAGTTTGATGCCGCGTTGCGCGTTGGTGGGGGGTAATCGTGACGGGGAGGTCCGATAGGCCGGTGTCGCTGGCCTGCGAGGATATCCATATCCGCCTCGGCGGCCGCCCCATCCTCGAAGGGGTGACGCTGAGCGCCGCGGCGGGAGAGATCCTGGGCGTCGTGGGTCCCAACGGTGCTGGCAAGACGACGCTGTTCGAAGTGCTGTCGGGTCGCCTTGCGCCCGACCGTGGGCGCATTCTGCTGAACGGGCGGGACGTCACGTCGCTGAAGCTGCATGCCCGGGCTCGGCAGGGGTTGGCGCGTACCTATCAGTCGCCGGTCGTGCCCGACGCGCTGACGGTCGGCGAGGTGTTTCGTTCGGCGCGCCAGGCCTACCCGCCTTACCTCACCCGCTTCCATGCCGAATGGGCGGCGGAGGCGGTGGGGTTGGACGTCCTTCCGTCCGCGATGGCGGGCTCACTGGAGGCGCTTAACCGGCGCAAGCTGCTGCTCGCCTGCCTGCTGATGCGCCGGCCACGCGTGATGCTTCTCGACGAACCGGCGGCCGGGCT
This sequence comes from Alphaproteobacteria bacterium, assembly GCA_017308235.1. Classification (GTDB taxonomy): domain Bacteria; phylum Pseudomonadota; class Alphaproteobacteria; order Reyranellales; family Reyranellaceae; genus Reyranella. The sequence continues at coordinate 49,729 of JAFKFL010000029.1, forward strand.
GATCAACGCCGAGATCGACGAGCTCGACGCCATCATTCGCCGCTTGGCACGTGAGATGGACATGGCGGTTCTGCTGGTCGAGCACAGACTAGAGCTCTTGTCGGCGACCGCCGATCGGGTGGTGGTGCTCGATCTCGGCCGGCTTATCGCCGAGGGGCCGCCGGAGGCCACCTTCGACGATCCGCGCGTACGCGCTGCCTACTTCGAGACGGCCTCGCCATGATCCTGCCCACCATGATCCAGGTCCGGGTGCTGCAATGAGCGAGGTGCTACGGATCGAGAACCTGTCGGCCGGCTACGATGCGCTCGGCGTTTTGCACAACATCGATTTCACGGTCCAGGCCGGCGAGCGTATCGGCATCATCGGACTGAACGGCCACGGCAAGTCGACCCTGCTTCGCGCGATCGCGGGACTGACCGGATGGCAGAGCGGATCGATCAAGCTCAACGGAGTCGAGATCGGCGGCGTCCGGAGCCAAGGACCCGGACGGTTCACGCACCAGATCGTGCGTCGGGGACTTGCCTTGATGCCGCAAGGCGATGCGCTGTTTCACGGCCTGACCGTGGCCGATCACCTCGACAGCGGCGCCTATACGCGCCGCGCCTGGCGCGAGCGGATGCGGCGGCGCGAGCGGATGCTCGAGGTCTTTCCGCCGCTTGCCAAGCTGTTGTCGGTTCCGGTCGGGCGTTTGTCGGGTGGCGAGCGGCGGATGGTCAGCCTGGCGCGCGGTCTGATGGCCGACGCCTCGCTGTTGCTGATCGACGAGCCCTCGCTCGGCCTTGCACCCAAGATCAGCAAGGGGCTGATCGAGGCGCTGATGCGCATCGATCTCGGCAGCGGCGCGATGGTGATCGCCGAGCAGAACCTGTCGCGCCTCGAGGGCGCCATGACGAGGCTGGTCACGCTGCACGCCGGCAAGCTCAAAGGCGGCGCGGCGGCAAACATGGGCCTGCTCGGCGGACATCACTGATCGAACGGCGGGGCCTCGATGCACATCGACTTCTACTATCTCGCTGTCACGACGGTGACGCTGGCCTCGATCTACGGGCTGCTCGCAGTCGGGATTTCGATCATCTGGTCGAGCCTCGGCATGATCAACATGGCGCACGGTTTCACCTTTGCCGTTTCAGGCTATGGGGCGTGGCTGGTGGCGCAGAACATCAGCACCAACGGCGTGGTCGTGCTGGCAGGGGGCGTGCTCACGGGCATGTTGTCGGGCGCCGTGATCGGCGGCCTCGCTTTCGTGCCGCTGTACGACAAGCCGAACTTCGCCGTGCGCAGCCTGATCGCGACGCTCGCCATCGCCTTGTTTGGCTCGCAGTGCTTGCTGTGGGCGTTCGGGCCGCGCGTCAAAGCCCTGCCGCCGATCTTCCCGACCGGCGGGTTCAAGTTCGGGACTGCATCGGTGAGCTACGACAGGCTCGGTGCGATCGTCTGCTCGATCGTCCTCCTGCTGGCCATGCTGGCCTGGATGAAACGCAGCCGACGCGGGCTCGAGATCCGGGCGATGATGCAGAACCCGGAGGGCGCCGCGCTGGTCGGCGTCGGGCTGCGCTCGACGGCCATCGCCGTCATGATGGTGACCGGTGGTCTCGCGGGACTGGCCGCGGTCCTGCTCTCGCGGACCTACTTCGTCAGCCCCTTTGCCGGCGCGATACCGCTCGTGAAAGGCATCATCGTGGCGCTTGCCGGCGGCCTTGGCAGTCTCGCTGGCGCGCTCATCGCCGCTGCGCTGCTCGGCCTCGTCGAGGCTCTCACCGCCGTCGGGCTCGGCGGCCGATTCGTGCTGATCACCCAGTTCCTGGTCATCATCATCATTCTCCTGATCCGGCCACGCGGCATCGCCGGCATGCTCGAGCGGACGCGGGAGTAGGCCGATGTCGGCGTTCATTCAGTCGAATAAGGCTGCTGCCGAGGGCCCATCTCTCATCGGCCGCCGCCGATTGCTGCCGCGCTTGCGGAGCCATGGCGGTGCGCTCTGGCGCCGCTGGCGATACCCCTTTACCCGGCGCACGCCTCTTCTGATCGAGACGGCCTACAATCCGAAGACCTTGGCTGCCGAAAAGGAGATCGTCGACAAGCGCCCGCTTTACTGGATCGCCGGCCTCTTGGTGCTGCTGGTCGTGCCGCCGGTCTTTGGCGACAACTCGTTTCTTTCCGCCGCGACGGTTTTTGCGATCTATGCCGCCATCAACATCGTCTGGATGCTGATGATCGGCACGGCCGGCATCTTCTCGCTGGCCACTCTGGCCGTGGTCGGTGCCGCCGCCTACACCGTCTCCTATATCTCGATCCATACCGGCTTGCCGTGGTGGGGCATGATCGCCGTGAGCCCGCTGGTCGGGCTGCTGTTCGGCGTTCTGATCGCCATTCCGGCAATTCGCTTGGAAGGCTTCTATTACGCGCTCCTGACGGTCGGCATTGCGGATCTCTGCCGGGAATTCGTGCTGCAGACGCAGGCGCTCGGGGCGGCGAGCTACGGGCTCTATGGCGCCGACACCTATGTACCTAAAGGCATCTCCGAACGCGGTGGCCTGTTGCTGAGTTTCTATGCCGCTTTCGTCGTCATGCTGGCCGCGCTGGCGCTCTATCGCATGGTCAACGGCCAGCGGCTCGGTTTGCTGCTGCGGACCGCGCCCGAAGGGCAGGAAGCTTTCGCCGCCGCGCTCGGCATCAATTATCGCGCCGCGCGCATCCAGGTGTTCCTGATCTCCTCGGCGGCCCTAGGTGCCATCGGCGGTTTCTACGCGACTTACTTCAAGGGTGCCTCGCCGGCGCTCTTTACGATGGACAGCCTGTTGCTGCTGCTGGCGATGATCGTCATCGGCGGCATCGGCACCGCCGAGGGCGCGGTCGTCGGCACGCTCATCGTGGTGCTATTCGACCGGGTCTTCATCGGCCTCGGCCCGGTCCGTCTGATCATCATCGCGATGATCATGTTCGGCACGGTGCTGTTCCTGCGCCGTGGATTGTTCGGCATCGCGCCGCAGTTCCGCGCCTGGCGCGACAAGCGGAGAAGCGAGCGCCGTGCGCTTCGGACCGGAGAAGGAGACGACATCATGCCCGAGGACGCCACCCAGATTGCCGACAAGCAGGCGATCTACACCCAGCGCTTCGACAAGCAGCTTCGCGAAGAGCTGAAGAAGCTGGTGACCGACGAACTGATCGCCGAACATCGTCGCACCGACGGTGGCCGGCGCAGCGACGCGCTGGAGCGCATCCTGACCTTTTTCCGGCGCGCCGAAGTGGCCGGCAAGTACGCCATCCTGGCCGAGAAGCCGTTTGCCGCCTATCGCATCGTGGCGCTCTCCGGCAAGCGCGGCATGCCGCCGAGGCTCGTCGACGACCAGGTCTTTGCAACGCAGGAGGAGGCCCAGCATGGGGTGTTCCTCAAGCGGATCCGCGATCTCTTGGATTCCTGAAGAACAGTCAGTACGGGGGAAACAGGCGATGGCGAAGATCCGCATCTCGGCCTACACGGACAAGATCTCCGTCAAGGCGGGGGATACGCTGAGCGTGATGGCGAGCGCCGAGGGGACGGACAGCGTGCATGCCGCTTTGGTCCGGCTGATCCATGGCGATGAGCATCCTGACGGACCAGGCTTCATCGAAGAGAAAGTGGCTTCGCCAGTCGAGCGCGACTGGCCGGTCCGCAAGCAGTATGTCCAGAAGGGCAACTTCCTGCGGGTGGCGGATCCCAAGGGCCAGCTGGCCGTGGCGGGCGCCGTCACGCTGCATGCCTATATTTTCCCGACGATGCCGAACGACGGTCGTCAGGCGATCCTGGGGCGTTGGTCGGTCGATGGCACGCGCGGCTGCGCGCTGGGCATCGGTGCTTCCGGGCGTCTGGAATTCTGGGTGGGCGATGGAACGGCCGCCGATTCGGTGACGGCTGAAGTGCCCCTGATCGCCCGCGTCTGGTACTTCGTGGCGGCAAGCTTCGATCCGGCGACACGTACGGCCACGATCTATCAGGAGCCGGTGATCAACCGCTACAACAGCCTGCTCTCCAAGATCGTCCCGTACGATTATCGCTCGCATGTGAGTCAGGTCCTCAGAGTGCGTCCGGCGCACGGCCCCGACACTCCGTTCCTGATTGGCGGCGCGAGCGACCACAATCCGTCGCGCGGCGGCTTCGTGAGTGCCCTCTACAGCGGCAAGATCGACCGTTGCGGTGTCCAGGCAGCCGTTCTCGACCGGGCGGCGCTTGACGCGATCCGCAACGGCGTACGTCCGCCGGAAGCAGGATTTTTAGCCTACTGGGACACGACCGAAGGCTACACCGACCGCGGCATCGGCGACGAGGTGCGCGACACAGGCCCGCACGCGCTCCACGCGGTTGGCATCAACCGGCCGGTACGATGCCAGACCGGTTGGAACTGGGCCGGGCGCAACGACTGTTTCCGGCTGGCGCCGAAGGAGTTCGGTGGCATCGAGTTCCACAACGATGCGCTGACCGACTGTCACTGGCAGCCGACGCTCACCCTGGACATCCCTGCCGACCTGAAGAGCGGCGTCTATGCCGTCAAGCTGACCGCCGGAGACGGACAGAGCGCGGCCGAGGAGTACACGACGTTCTTCGTGCGGGCGGCGACGCCTCGCGCGCCGATATGCCTCCTGATGCCGACGGCAAGCTATCTCGCCTACGCCAACTTCCAGGGCGCGTTCGATGGCGCCTTCCTGCAGTCGATCACCGCCGTGACGCCGGTCTTCGCGGAGGTCGACATCGAGGTCTACAAGAACGACGTCGAGTTCGGACTGTCGACCTACGACACTCACAATGACGGCAGCGGCGTGTGCCACAGCTCCTATCACCGCCCGCTCTTCAACATGCGGCCGAAGTATCGATTCACCGGCGTGGGCGGCGTGTGGCAGTTCCCGGCCGACCTGTCGATCGTCGCCTGGCTCGAGCATATGAAATACGACTACGAGATCCTCACCGACGAGGATCTCCATCGCGATGGCGTCGCCGCGCTCAAGCCATACAGCATGGTGCTGAATGCGACGCACTGCGAATACTACTCCGAGCCGATGATGGACGCGACCGAGGACTATCTCGCCGGCGGCGGCCGTCTGCTCTATCTCTCGGGCAACGGCTACTACTGGGTGGTGGGCTTCCGTCCGGACGAGCCGTGGGTCATGGAAGTGCGCAAGCTCGAGGCCGGATCGCGCGCCTGGCAGGCTCGGGCCGGCGAGCACTATCTTGCCTCAACGGGTGAGCGCAGTGGCCTCTGGCGACATCGCAACCGCGCGCCGCAGAAGCTGGTCGGCACGGGTTTCTCGTCCGAGGGCATGGATGGCTCGGTGCCTTATCGACGCATGCCCGACGGCTATCATCGCTCCGTGTCCTGGATCTTCGCCGGCGTCGAAGGCGAGGTCTTCGGTGACTTCGGCCTCGCCGGCGGCGGCGCTGCCGGCATCGAGATCGACCGTTACGACCTCGCCCAGGGGACGCCGCCACATGCCCGCATCCTGGCGTCCTCGGAGCCCTTCACGGACAACTATCCGCTGGTGCAGGAGGACATCATGTTCATGACCCCGGGACTGGGTGGCACGCAGCACCCCTGGGTGCGCGCCGACATGACCTACTTCACGACGCCGGAGCACGGCGCCGTTTTCTCGGCCAGTTCGATCGCCTGGGGCAGCGCGCTGCCCTGTCACAAGTTCGACAATTCCGTGTCACGGATCATGAAGAACGTCGTCGACGCCTTCCTGAAACCCGGTCTGCTGCCGGGCAGCGAGTTCGACGCCAAATAGGGCGGCCAAATAAGGGGAGATTGATCGGTCGGCCTGCCGGCGCTAACGGAGAAGGCGTCGCATGTTTACGCTGGCGCATCTCTCCGATCCGCACCTGCCGATGCCGCCGGCGCGCCCGGCGCAGCTCCTGAACAAGCGCGCGACCGGTTACTACAACTGGTGGCGCCATCGGGTGCATCTGCATGTGCCTGAAGCGCTGGCCGGCATCGTTGCCGACATCAGGGCGCAAGAGCCCGACCATATCGCGCTCACCGGCGACCTTGTGAACGTGGCGCTGCCACAGGAATTCCGCCGCGCTGCCGAGTGGCTGCGGGACTTCGACCGACCCGAGCGCCTGACCGTCATCCCCGGCAATCACGATGCCTATGTTTCGGTGCCGTGGCAGGAGGGTGTGGGTCTCTGGGGCGCCTATATGGCGGGCGACGGCCAGCCGCCGGCGGAAAGTGCCAGCGTCTTCCCGACGCTGCGCCGGCGGGGGCCGGTGGCGCTGATCGGGCTTTCGACCGGCGTTCCCAAGCCACCTTTCCTGGCGACCGGCGATCTTGGGGCTGCACAGATCGTGCAAGCGGAGCGCCTGCTGGCCGAGACGGCCGGTGAGGGTCTTTGCCGTGTCGTGCTGATGCACCATCCACCGCTTCTCGATCAGTCGCGCTGGAAGCATCTCACTGATGCTGCGGCATTCCAGGCCATGATCCGCCGTGTCGGCTGCGAAGCGATCCTCCACGGCCACAATCATCGCAGCGAAATCGCCCGTATTGCCGGTCCAGACGGGCCCGTGCCGGTGCTCGGTGTGGCGTCGGCGTCAGCGGCGCCCGACAGCAAATATGGACGCGCGCGCTATCATCTGCTCCACATCGATCGCGATCGCAGCGGCTGGCGCCTCGAGGTGGAGATCCGGGCGCTCGCGGCGGACGGCCGCGGCTGCGAGCCCGATGGCAGGCTGATCTTCCACAGTTTGGCCGATGCAGCCATGGTAGGTTGAGAGGATCATGGCTTCTTCCGATATCGTCGTCTCGCCGGTCGTCTCGAAGGCCGATCTCAAGGCCTTCATCGACCTGCCCAAGCGTCTCTATGCCGGGCACAAGGGCTATACGCCCCATCTAAACAGCGAACGGCAGGAAGCTTTCTCGCCGGAAAAGAATCCGCTGTTCAAGCATGTCGACGTGCAGTTCTTCTTGGCGCGGCGCAATGGCCGGGTTGTAGGACGGACCGCCGCTCAGCTCGACAACGTCTATCTCGAGCGCTACGCCGACAGCACCGGCAATTTCGGTTGCCTGGCGGCGGAGGACGATCCGGCGATTTTCTCCGCGCTTTTGGGCGCGGCCGAGGGCTGGCTGCGCGGCAAGGGCATGAAGCGCGTGACAGGTCCCTTCAGCCTGTCGACCAATGAAGAGGTGGGGCTTCAGGTCTGGGGCTTCGATAGCCGGCCGATGCTGCTGGTGCCCTACGATCCGCCCTACGCCGGGCCGCGGGTCGAGGCGTGCGGCTATGCCAAGCTCAAGGACGTCTTCTCTTACGATTATGACGTCCAGAATGCGCCAGAAACGATCGGCAAGAAGCTGATGGCGCGGGCCGGCATGGCTGGCCGGGTCAAGGTCCGCACCGCCAACATGAAGATGTTCGACGCCGAGGTGCGGACCGTCGTGAACATCTACAACGATGCCTGGAGCGACAATTGGGGTTTCGTTCCCTTTACCCAGGCTGAAATCGAGAATGCCGCCAAGGCATTTGGTCCGGTCGTCATTCCCGACCTCTGCGTCTTTGTCGAGGTCGATGACGAGGCGGTGGCGTTCATCATCGCGCTAACCAACATCAATGAGGCCATCGCCGATTTCAACGGCCGCCTCGATCCGATCAACCTCGCCAAGCTCCTGTGGCGGCTCAAGATCGTGGGCGTCGGCAGCACCCGCGTGCCCCTGATGGGCGTGCGCAAGAAATATCGCAATCATCCGCTGATGGGGGCGGGGCTCGCCATGATGGCGATCGACACGCTGCGCGAGAACGGCAAGCGGCTGGGCAAGACCTCGGCCGAGCTGGGCTGGATCCTCGAGGACAACAAGGCGACCAACAACATCATCCGCACCGTGGGCGGGGTGCACTACAAGACGCATCGTATCTACGAGAAAGCGCTGGCGTGACGAAAGCCCCGACGTGACCGGGGCGCCAATCGGTTCCAGGCGACCTGCCTCGGCCTTCGCCCCGCTCGCGAACCGCGCCTTCCTGGGGCTCTGGACCGCCAACCTCCTGTCCAACGTCGGCGGCTGGATGCAGACCACGGGGGCCGCGTGGGAGATGACCAGCCTCACCCGGGAGCCGCTTTTCGTGGCGGCGCTGGCGGCCGCCGGCACGTTGCCGATGTTCCTGTTCTGCTTCTTCGCCGGCATCCTGGCCGACCGGTTCGATCGCCGTCGCTACATCATGGTCTGCCAGTGGTGGATGATGGGCGTGGCCGCCGTCCTCGCGGTCCTCGCCTTTCTGGGACTGCTCAGCGCCTGGAACCTGCTCGTCCTCAGCTTCCTGATGGGGCTGGGCAACGCCATGAACGCGCCAGCCTGGCAGGCCGTGGTGCCCGAGATCGTTGCCCCCACCGAGCTGCGGCCTGCGATCGCGCTGAACAGCGCGGGCTTCAATCTCGCCCGCACCATCGGCCCGGTGGTCGGCCAGATTCTGCTCGGGCTGGTCGGCGTCTTCCTCCTCTTCTTCATCAATTCCGTCACCTACATCGGCGTGATCTTCGCCATGCGCACCTGGAAGCGGTCACCGGAAGCACTGGCCGAGCAGCGCCGAGAGGGCTTCGTCGAGGCCGCTCGCACCGGCCTCGCCTATGTTCGGGACTCGGGCGAGCTCAAGGCGGTGTTCGCGCGTGGACTCTGCTATTTCGTGCCGGGTATCGCGCTCAGCACTCTGTTGCCCGCGATCGGCCGCTTCTCGCTCGGCCTCGACGAATTCTCCTTCGGCCTCCTTTATGCCGCTTTCGGTGTCGGCGCGGTGTCGGGCGCGCTCTCGATGCCCACGATCAATCGTGTGTTGGGCGCGGATCGCGCAAACATCTGGGCGATGGCTCTGCATGCAGCAGCGATGACGGTGGCTGCTCTGGTCATGCGACCGGCCGTCTTCGCGGTCTGCCTCGCACTCACCGGCGCCTGCTGGATGACGGTGGTCGCCAACAACAGCACCGCCGTGCAGATGATCCTGCCCAATTTCATGCGCGCTCGCGGCATGGCGGTGAATCAAGTGGTGTTCTTCGGCGCTGTGGTCGCGGGCTCGCTGCTGTGGGGCAAGACCGCGGATCTCTGGGGTGTGCGGACGGCGCTGATTGTATCAGCTGTATCGCTGGTGCCGCTCACGCTGCTCGCGGCATCGATTCGGTTGCCTCGCACCTCGTCACCGCGGCTCTGAATGGAACTGTCGGCGCCTCTTGTGTGTTGTTCGAACCACTAGATCGTCAAAAATTTTGCTGACAGGGAAGAATCCGCTTGTAACGGCGCACATTAGTTGTAGATAGCAAACTAAGACGCCCACGCACGTGCCGCTGGCCCATAGTGGTTACGCAACGACGGAAAGCGTCCTTTTTGGCAGTGCCGGCTTCGCGCCGGGTCCGGGAAGGAGCTTCTGATATGGTTGCTTGCTGTGCGGGGCGCGATCCCCGCTATCGTGTCCTTTGCCCGGCGAACCTTGGCCGGGCCAGCTCGTTCGATCTTCCGCTGCGGCGGAAATCCACTCCGTCGAGTATCGGCTGACGACGCCGCCCCAAGCGGGCGCCGTACGTCACTGCCGTCACTCTCTTCGAACCAGTCCGACATTTTAGACGGGGAACCCCCCAGCGATGACCGAGCGTATTTTCCGTTATCTCCGCGAGCAGCAGCCCGAGACCCCGTGCCTCGTGATCGACCTCGACGTGGTCGAGAACAACTACCGCCGCATGCGGGAGCTGCTGCCGGCCGCCCACATCTTCTACGCCGTGAAGGCTAATCCGGCGGCGCAGATCCTGTCGCGCCTCGCAGGCCTGGGCTCGAAGTTCGACACCGCGTCGCGCGGCGAGATCGAGCTGGTGCAGGCCAGCGGCGTATCGGCGGACCGCATCTCCTTCGGTAACACCATCAAGAAGGAGAAGGACATCGCCTGGGCCTACGAGCAGGGCGTGCGTCTGTTTGCCTTCGACAGCGAGATGGAGCTGCAGAAGCTGGCTCGCGTGGCGCCGGGCGCCCGCGTGTTCTGCCGCGTTCTGGTCGATTGCGGCGGCGCCGAGTGGCCGCTCAGCAAGAAGTTCGGCTGTGCGCCGGAGATGGCCAAGGATCTGCTGCGCAAGGCCAAGGACTGGGGGCTCGATCCCTTCGGCGTGTCCTTTCACGTCGGCAGCCAGCAGACCGACCTCGAGCAGTGGGATCGGGCGCTGGCCCAGGTCTCGCAGATGTTCTTCGCCCTTGCCGAGGCGGGCGTTGACCTGCGCATGGTCAACCTGGGCGGCGGCTTCCCGGCCCGCTATCGCGCCGAGGTGAGCGCGATCGAGGCCTATTGCGAGGCGGTCACCCGCGCGCTGGTGCGTCACTTCGGCAACCGCATGCCCGAGGTGATCATCGAGCCCGGCCGTTCCATGGTGGGCGACGCGGGCGTGATCCAGAGCGAGGTCGTACTGGTCTCGCGCAAGGCGGCCAACGACCGCAAGCGCTGGGTCTACCTCGACATTGGCAAGTTCTCGGGCCTGGCGGAGACCATGGGCGAGAGCATCAAGTACCGCCTGCGCACCGCGCGCGATGGTACGCGCGTGGGGCCGGTGGTGCTGGCCGGACCGACCTGCGATTCGGCCGACATCCTCTACGAGAAGACGGAGTACAAACTGCCTCTGTCGCTAAAGCCCGGTGACAAGGTCGAGATCCTCTCGACTGGCGCCTACACGACGACCTACTCGTCGGTCGCCTTCAACGGCTTCGCGCCCCTCAAGGCGGTCTGCATCTAAGCCCTCGTTCCCTACTGGAGCGAACCGACGGGGCCTTGAGAAAGGCCCCGTCGCCGTTTATCGACCATCCAACTGTCAAAGAGGGGAGAGCGCTGAAATGGCGAAGAGGCCCGCGCGCAAGGTTTCCAACACGAAGTATCTCGGCTTCAAGGGCCGCATGGTGATGATCGGCTTCGGCTCGATCGGCCACGGCGTGCTGCCGCTGATCTTTCGCCATATCGGCATCAAGCCGAGCCAGATCACGATCATCGCCGAGGATGCGCGCGGCGGCCTGCCCGAGGTCAAGCGCTACGGCGTCGAGTTCATCGAGAAGCGGCTCACCCGGTCCAACTACCGCCAGGTGCTGGCCGGACGGCTGGACAAGGGCGACATGCTGGTCAACCTCTCGGTCGAAGTCGCCTCGACCGCGCTGGTCGAACTCTGCCAAGAGAAGGGCGCCCTCTACATCGACACCTGCATCGAGCCTTGGCCGGGCGGCTACACCGACCCCAACCTCTCGGTGTCGCGCCGCTCGAACTATGCGCTGCGCGACACCATGCTCCGGCTGAAGCCGCGCTACCGCGGCGGGCCGACGGCGGTGATCGCCCATGGTGCCAACCCGGGCCTGGTCTCGCACTTCGTGAAGCAGGCGATGGTCAACATCGCGCGCGACACCGGCCTCAAGGCTGCCGTGCCGACGACGCGCGAGGGCTGGGGCAAGCTCGCCCAGCGGCTCGGCATCAAGGTGATCCATATCGCCGAGCGCGACACCCAGGTCTCGCCGAAGCCGAAGGAGGTGGGCGAATTCGTCAACACCTGGTCGATCGATGGCTTCGTCTCGGAAGGCGGGCAGCCGGCCGAGATGGGCTGGGGCACGCACGAGAAGGCGCTGCCGGCCGACGGCAAGCGGCACACCTTCGGCTGCGATGCCGCGATCTACCTGAACCGGCCGGGCCTGCTCACCCGCGTGCGCACCTGGACGCCGCTCGAGGGGCCGTTCCACGGCTTCATCATCACCCACAACGAGGCGATCTCGATCGCCGACTACTACTCGCTGAGCAACGGCCGGAAAGTCACCTACCGGCCGACCGTACACTACGCCTATCACCCGTGCGACCAGGCGATCATGTCCATGCACGAGATTTCGGGCAAGAACCTGCACCAGCAGAAGCGCCAACGCCTGATCGTGGACGAGATCACCTCGGGACGCGACGAGCTCGGCGTTCTGCTGATGGGTCACAAGCGCGGTGCCTACTGGTACGGCTCGCAGCTCGACATCCACGAGGCGCGGAAGCTCACGCCCTATAACAACGCGACCTCGATCCAGGTCTGCGCGCCGGTCCTTTCGGGCATCATCTGGGCGCTCGAAAATCCTAACCGCGGCGTTGTCGAGGCCGACGAAATGGACTTCGCCCGCAACCTCGAGATCTGCATGCCCTATCTCGGCCCGGTCGTCGGCAAGTACAGCGACTGGACACCGCTGCAGGACCGCGGCCGCCTCTTTCCCGAGGACCTCGACAAGTCCGACCCCTGGCAGTTCAAGAACTTCCGGGTGGTGTAACGAGCCTTAGGCTCTTGGCGGATTTCTGCTTGTTCAGCTTGGCTCGAGTCTCGCTGTCGCTCAGCGGCGGCGCTCCTGAATGGGCATGCCCTTGGTGACGGTATCGAGGTCGTAGGGTTTCTCCACCAGCGTCTCGGCGTCCCACATGCTGCGTGGGGCCGTGAGGAGGTCGCCATCGTAGACGTGGATGGCGGCGCTGATCTTGTCGAGCGGGTTGACGACGGAGTGAACGATATCGCGTCCGAGCAGGGTGACGTTCCCGACGCCCAGCGCCTCGCCGCCCGCCGGCTCGATCTGGAATGTCTGCGCATCGGAAAGGCGACGCCAGAACATGTTGTCCTCGCGTCCGCCATACATGCCGATCACGGCCGCCATGCGATGGTCATGGGGCAGCGTGACCTGCTTCGGCGCCCACGCCAGCGTCAGCACCGTCAATTCAGGCGTCTGATGGAGGATCTGGACCCCGGCTTTGTCCGGTTCACCCAGCTCACGCACGATCGCCGCCGGATCGGAAACAGCTCGGCCCACGATTTCCACCATTGCCTTGCGCGAGCGCTCGGCCAAGGCGCCTCGAAGGTCGGCGATGAACTGCTCGCGGTCGAACATGGCGTTCCCCAAAAGTGCCAGATGACGAACCCAGTCTGCCGGCCGTTTCGTTGGCCCACAAGCCAAACTGCGCTCCCGTGCCTTCAGCCGCCGGCAGCGGCTTGAGCCGACGGAGCGCTTTCCTTCACGACCTCGCGCAGCTTGAATTTCTGGATCTTGCCCGACGGGGTCGAGGGCATCTGGTCGAGCACCATCAGGCGCTCGGGAATGTACTGCAGGGCGACCTTCTGCGATTTCAGGAAATCGATCATTTCCCTGAAGTCGATCGACTGGCCGGACTTGGTCACGATCACGGCGCAGGCGCGCTCGCCGAGGCGTTCGTCGGGATAGGCGACGATCGCGACTTGGCCCACGGCGGGGTGCCGATAGAGCAGGGCCTCGATCTCGACCACCGGGATGTTCTCGCCGCCGCGGATGATGACGTCCTTCGACCGGCCGTCGATCCTGACGTAGCCCTGGTCGTCGAGCGAGGCGAGGTCGCCGGTGTCAAACCAGTCGTCGGCGTCCGTGCCGTTGAGATGCGGGCGATTGAGATAGCCGCCAAAGTTCGAGCAGGCGCGAATAAGGAGCCGACCTCTGGTGTCGTTGGGCAGTGGCGCGCCATCGGAATCGACGACGCGCAGCTCTACGCCGGGAAGCGGGCAGCCGCCGGTATTGAAGGCGCGCTCGTCGTCGTCATCGGGCTTGATGAGAGTTGCAGCGCCGTTCTCGGTCATGCCCCAAGCCGACACGATCTTGGTGCCGAGAGTCTTGCGGGCGCGTTCGACAAGCGGCCCCGGAATGGGCGCGCCGCCGCACAGGAAGATTTTCAGCGTCGGTACCGCGAGGCCGGTTTCCGCGACCATGTTGGAGAGATCGGTCAGGAACGGCGTCGAGGCCATCGTGAAGGTGGCGCCTTCGCTGCGGATCGTCTCGACCGCCTTGCGCGGCTCCCAGATGTCCTGCAGGAGCGCGCGGGCGCCGAGCGTGATCGGCATGAAAAGGCCGTACAGGAAGCCGGTCTGGTGCGCCATCGGCGAGGCCATCAGGACGACGTCGTCGTCGCCAAGACGCAGGCGCTCAGCATAGGGGACGACGTTCGCCACGAGCGAATTCGACGAATGCATCACGCCCTTGGGCTCGCCCGTCGTGCCGGACGTGTAGATGATCTCGGTGATGTCGTCCGGCGCCGGCCGGTTACGACGCAGGAGGGCCTGGGCCTCCGGCGTCTCGTCCTGCGCGCCTTCCAACAACGCGCCGAAATCGTTGCTGCCGTTGCCGCCGATGACCAGCACATGCCGCAACTCAGGCAGGGCCGACCGGAGGTCGGCGATCATTTGCTCGTAGTCATGCCCGCGGAAGCGCTTGGGCACGATCAAGACCTTACTTTGCGCGTGCTTCAGCATGAAGGAGAGTTCGCGCTCGCGGAAGATCGGCATCAGCGGGTTGAAGACCGCACCGATCCGCGCGCAGGCGAGATAGGCCACCGTGAATTCCCACCAGTTGGGCAGCTGGGCCGAGACGACGTCGTTGCGTTCGACGCCGAGCCTTGCGAGACCGACGGCGAGGCGATCCGCCAACCGCGCCAGCTCGCGATAGGTCAGCCGCCGGGTTTCGCCCCTTTCGATCGAGACAGCGGTGAGGGCCTCCTTGTCCGGCCGATGTTGCAGGCAGGCGTCGAGATCGTCGTTGATCGTCCGGTCGCGCCAGAATCCCTGTGCGATCATCGCGGCACGACGCGGCGGGAAGAGGATGGCGTCGAACTGCATCAGGTCCTCCTGGCTTCGGCTCTCGGGCCGTTTCTCCGATGGTCGGTCGAACCGGGTCAATAGACAAGGACCGGAGGCTTTCCTAGAGTTCGCGACGATCAATGAAGGGAGCATTGAATATGGCGAAAGTCGGAGACAGGGTGCCCAACGCGACGCTGCGCGTCATGGGCCCCGACGGACCGAAACCCCTCTCCACCGAGGAGCTATTTGCGTCAGGCAAGAAGGTTGTGGCCTTCGCGCTGCCGGGGGCTTTCACCCCCACTTGAAGCGCCAAGCATGTGCCAGGTTTTCTGGCCAACGCTGATGCGATCAAGGCGAAGGGTGTGGACACGATTGCCTGCATTTCCGTCAACGACCCGTTCGTGATGGGAGCCTGGGGCAAGGACCAGAAAGTCGGTGACAAGGTCCTGATGGTGTCGGACGGTAATGCCGAGTTCACGCATGCCATGGGGCTGACCCTGGATGCGTCCCGCAACGGCCTCGGCACGCGCAGCCAGCGCTATGCCATGATCGTCGAGGGTGGTGTGATCAAGGACCTGTTCGTGGAGAAGCCGGGTGCCTTCGAGGCCTCGACTGCCGAGAACGTCCTGAAGCACCTCTAGGCCGCTTAAGGCCTTTCGTGCCGGGTCGCTATCTCAAGCGAGATAGGTGGCAGAAACACCGCCGTCGACGACCAGAGTGTGGCCGTTGACGTAGGAGGCGGCAGGAGACGCGAGGAAGATCGCGGCCCCGGCGATTTCGCCGGGCTTCGCCCAACGTTTGGCCGGGCAACGTTCACGCTGCTTCTCGCCCTGCGGTGAGGCAATGAGCTGGGCGTTCGTCTCGGTCGCGAAGAAGCCCGGCGACAGGGCATTGGCCGTGATGCCGGTGGCGCCGAATTCGGCCGCCAGCGCGCGCGCCAGCGCCGTCAGCCCACCCTTGGCGGCGACATACGAGGCTGCGCCCGGCACGGCGAGGTCGGCCACGATCGAAGCCACCAGGATCAGCCGACCCCAGCCGCGTTCTAGCATGGCCGGAAGGACCGCCTTCACGAGGGCATGGGCGGCCGAAAGGTCGACATCGACCAGGCGGGCGAAGTCCTCGGAGCTGATGTCGGCGAAGGGCCTGCGGTCGCGCTCGCCGACATTATGCACCAGCACGTCGATCCGGCCTGCCTGTGCGATGGCCATCTGCATCGCCTGCCGGTCGGCCATGTCGAAGGCAAGGCCATCGGCTGCGAAGCCCGCTCTGCGCAACTCGGCCAGCCGGGGCGCCAGCCGCTCGGCCGATCGACCATGCAGCAACACGCGCGCTCCTGCCTCGGCCAGGCCGCGCGTTATCTCCCATCCCAGGCCGCGGGCGGAGCCCGTCACCAAGGCGGTGCGGCCATCGAGACGGAATTGATCGGGGAAGGTCGACATCGGGCGGGCGGCTCGTCTATTGGCTGTCATCGAATTAGCGTTGGATCGGGGAATGCTGCAACTGCCCAAAGTGATCGGCCACCGTGGCGCCGCTGCCTATGCGCTGGAAAACACCCTCGACTCCTTTCGCGAGGCCAGGCGCCGCGGCGCCACCTGGGTCGAGACCGACGTGAAGCTCACGGCCGATGGCGTTCCGATCCTCATGCACGACGCCTCGCTCAAGCGAACGATGGGCGTCGACCGGCTGGTGTCCCGGACCAAGGCGGCGGACCTGCCGAAGGAAGTCCCGACCTTCGAGGCAGCGATCGAATGCTTTCGCGAGCTGGGACTGGGCTGCAATGTCGAGATCAAGCCCTGCGAAGGACGCGAGGCGGAGACCGCTCGGGTCGCCGTCGAGACCCTGCGGCGATGCTGGCCCGCCGCCTTGCCTGCGCCCCTGCTGTCGAGCTTCAAGGACGTCTCGCTGCTGGCCGCGCACGAAGCGGCGCCTGACTTCGACCGTGCCATCCTGATCGACGCGCTGGACGACGACTGGCGCCGGCGGGCCGAGGCGGTGGGGGCGGTCGGAGTCAATACCAACGGCAAGAAGCTAACGGCACCGCGCGCGGTCGAGGTGCTGAGGGCCGATTACCTGCTCGGCGTCTATACGATCGACGATGGCGACGTCGCCAGGGCGCTCACGGGCATGGGCGTGCACTGCGTGATCACCGATGCCCCCGACCTGATCATCGCCGCGCTCATTTAGACCGGTCCGGCGCGCATTTGGGGGTTGCGTTCGCACTGCAGTCTTGGTGGAGTGTCATAAGACTGAAATAAATCAGACACATCGCAGTCTCACGCTCCGCTGATACAAGCGAGGGGCTTATTTGGGAGGTATCGAAGTCATGTCACGCATCCTGCTGTCGTCCGTTGCCGCCGTCGCCGTTCTGGCGAGCGCGCACGGCGCCGCCGCGCAAACCGAAATCCAATGGTGGCACGCGATGGGGGGCAACCTCGGTGAGACGGTCAATGCGCTGGCCGACCAGTTCAACAAGTCGCAGAAGGATTACAAGGTCGTCGCGGTCTACAAGGGCTCCTACACCGAGACCCTGACGGCTGCCGTCGCCGCCTTCCGCGCCAAGCAGGGACCGGCCATCGTGCAGGTGTTCGAGGTCGGCACCGCGACGATGATGGCCGCCAAGGGAGCGGTCTACCCCGTCTATCAGCTCATGGCTGACGAGAAGGAGCCCTTCGACCCCAAATCATTCATCGGTCCCGTCTACGCTTACTACTCGACGACGGATGGCAAGCTGTTGTCCATGCCCTTCAATTCGTCGACACCGGTTTTTTACTGGAACAAGGAAGAGTTCAAGAAGGCCGGTCTCGATCCTGACAAGGCGCCGAAGACATGGGAGGAGGTCGGCGAGGCGGGCAAGAAGCTGGTTGCTTCAGGCGTCAAATGCGGATTCACCCCGCAATGGCAGACCTGGACTCTGATCGAAAACTACGGTGCCTGGCACAATCTGCCGTTTGCGACCAAGGACAATGGCTTCGGCGGCACCGACATCGAGCTGAAGTTCAACGATCCCCCTCGCGTCAAGTTCATCGGAATGCTGGCCGACTGGATCAAGGACAAGCGCTTTGTCTATGGCGGACGCGAGGGCAAATCGACAGTCATGTTCACCTCGGGCGACTGCGCCATGCATATCGCCTCATCGGGCTCGGCATCGGCTATCCAGGCGGCACTTGGCGTCGACAAGGTCGGCATCGGCATGATGCCCTATTCACCGGAGGTCAAGGCGCAGCCGCAGAACTCGATCATCGGTGGTGCCACGCTGTGGGTCCTCAAGGATCGTCCGAAGGCCGAATACAAAGGCGTTGCCCAATTCCTGACCTTCCTGTCGAGCGCGCCGGTGCAGGCCAAGTGGCACCAGGAGACCGGCTACGTGCCGATTACGCTGGCCGCCTACAAGCTCACGGAGGAGTCGGGCTTCTACAAGAAGTTTCCGGGCCGGGACATCGCGGTGAAGCAACTTACCCTCAACCCGCCGACCGAGAATTCGAAGGGTCTGCGCATCGGCAACTTCGTGCAAATCCGCGACGTCGAGGATGAAGAGCTCGAGTCCGTGTGGTCGGGCAAGAAGGACGCCAAGTCGGCTCTCGGCGAGGCGGTGAAGCGCGGCAACGAACTGCTGCGCAAGTTCGACTCGGCGAACAAGTAGAGCTTGGCCCCTTCAGGCGCTTCCCTTGGGGGCGGCGCCTGAAGGAGCGCAAGCAGAGCCTGCATGGAAAAGCGCGTCGTCTTCAACGAACGGTGGCTGCCCTATCTTCTGGTGGCGCCGCAGATGATCATCACGCTGGTCTTCTTCTTCTGGCCGTCCGCCCAGGCGATGTGGCAGTCGGTGCTGGTGGAGGATGCATTCGGCGGCAATTCCAAGTTCGTCTGGTTCGAGAACTTCGTCAGTCTGCTCAGCGATCCGAACTACTATGATTCGGCGCGGCTTACGCTGATCTTCAGCGCCCTCGTTGCGTCTATCGGCCTCGCGGTGTCGCTTCTGCTTGCGGTCATGGCCGATCGCATCATCCGCGGCGCATCGATCTACAAGACGATCCTGATCTGGCCCTACGCCGTAGCGCCGGCCGTTGCCGGCGTGCTGTGGGGGTTCCTGTTCAATCCCTCGGTCGGCATCGTCGTGTGGTTGCTCCATGGCATCGGCATCGACTTCAACTACGTCATGAACGGCAATCAGGCCCTGCTGCTGGTCGTGTTTGCGTCGGTTTGGGCACAGGTGAGCTACAACTTCCTGTTCTTCCTCGCCGGCCTGCAGTCGATCCCGAAATCGTTGATCGAGGCTGCCGCGATCGACGGGGCGGGGCCGACCCGTCGCTTCTGGGACATCGTCTTCCCGCTGCTGGCGCCCACGGGGTTCTTCCTGTTGGTCATCAATACGCTCTACTCTCTTGTCGGCACCTTCGGCGTCATTGCCTCGCTCACCCAGGGCGGGCCTGGCCAGGCCACCAACATCCTCGTGTACAAGGTCTACAACGACGGCTTCCGTGGCCAGGATCTCGGCAGCTCCTCGGCGCAGTCGGTGATCCTGATGCTGCTGATGATCCTGCTCACCTTCGTCCAGTTCCGCTTCGTCGAACGCCGGATACACTACTGATGGTCGAGAATCGCCCCTGGCTGACCTTTTTCAGCCATCTCACGGTGATCGTGGGGGTGATCATCATCGCCTTTCCGATCTGGATGACGTTCGTCGCCTCGACCCACGATCAGGCGACGATGCTGCAATCGCCGGTCCCGCTGTGGCCGGGCACACACCTCCTTGAAAACTACAGGGATGTCCTGGTTAGAGGCTATGAAGGCCGACCTGGCACCGTTCCACTCTACGTCACGCTGACCAACAGCCTCGTCATGGCCCTTGGGGTGGCCATCGGAAAGATCCTGATCTCGATCATCTCCGCCTTCGCCATCGTCTACTTCCGCTTCCCGCTGCGGATGACCTTCTTCTGGATGATCTTCGTCACCCTGATGCTGCCGGTGGAAGTCCGCATCGTGCCGACTTACGGCGTCGTGGCGAACCTCGGCATGCTCGATTCCTACCCCGGCCTGGTTATTCCACTGATCGCCTCGGCGACGGCGACTTTTCTGTTTCGCCAGTTCTTCCTGAGCGTGCCGGACGAACTCACCGAAGCGGCGCGCGTCGACGGCGCCTCACCGATGCGCTTTTTCTGGGACATCCTGCTGCCGATGAGTCGCACTTCGATCGCCGCCCTGTTCGTGATCCAGTTCATCTACGGCTGGAACCAGTATCTCTGGCCGTTGCTGATCACGACCAAAGAGAGCTTCTACACCATCGTGATGAACGTCTCGCGCCAGGCCAATGTGGTGGATGCCACGCCTTCATGGAACCTCCTGATGGCGATGGCGATGCTCGCCATGTTGCCACCGGTTCTGGTCGTAATGTCCATGCAGCGGCTGTTCGTGCGCGGCCTCGTCGAGACGGAGAAGTAGCCCATGGCGCAAGTCCACCTGCGCGGCGTCAAGAAGAGCTACGAGAAGCTCGAGGTCATCCACGGCATCGATATGGAGATCTCCGACGGCGAGTTCATCGTCATCGTCGGCCCCTCGGGCTGCGGCAAGTCTACGCTCCTGCGCATGATTGCCGGCCTCGAGCGCATCACCGGCGGTGAGGTCGCGATCGGTGAGCGCGTCGTCAATCAGCTCGAGCCCAAGGATCGCGACATCGCGATGGTGTTCCAGAATTATGCACTCTACCCGCATATGAGCGTGTACGAGAATATGGCCTACGGACTCAAGATCCGGAAGCTGTCCAAGGACGATATCGACGTCCGCGTGCGCAAGGCGGCGAAGACCCTGGAGCTGGAGAAGCTCCTGGAGCGTCGGCCGCGCCAGCTCTCGGGCGGCCAGCGCCAGCGCGTCGCCATGGGTCGCGCCATCGTCCGGGAGCCTGCGGTATTCCTGTTCGACGAGCCGCTCTCCAATCTCGATGCCAAGCTGCGCGTGCAGATGCGACTCGAGATCAAGCGCCTGCAGCGCGAGCTCGGCGTCACCTCGATCTATGTCACGCACGACCAGGTGGAGGCGATGACGCTTGCCGATCGGCTGATCGTGATGAATGCCGGCGTCGCCGACCAGATCGGAACCCCGATGGACGTCTACGATCAACCATCTTCAGTGTTCGTGGCGGGCTTCATAGGCTCGCCGGCCATGAACTTCCTTGCTGGCAAGGTGGGGACGGGCGGCCGCGACGTCGAGCTCGTCAACGGCGGCGCGGCGCGCATTGTTCTGCCGCTCGCCGGCCCTCCGGCGGTGTCGGCCGGGACTACTGTGGCGGTCGGCCTGCGGCCGGAGCACCTGCAGCCCGCCGTTGACGGCCCGCTGGAGCTCGAGGTCGAACTTGCCGAGCCCCTGGGCGCGGATACGCTGCTGCACGGCCGTTTCTCGGCGCAGGAGCTGGTAACGATCCGGCAGGATGGCCATGTTCTCGCCCAACCGGGGGAGAAGCGTCGTTTTTCGATCGATCCAGCCCGGCTGCATCTCTTCGATTCACAAAGCGGCCGGCGCATCGCGAACGCCTGAAACTTGCGCCCCGTCGCCGGAGGATACGATCGCCGGAGGATACAAAGGACTCGTCGGGTCCGTCGGCCGGCGCTAAGAGGGATGCCCCGACGGCGGGGCCTGCCGTCCTTTGCGGAGTTTTGGGGTGACGATTCGGAGCTGGCTGGGCGTTCTTGGCCTCGCAGTCGCTCTTTCCGGCTGCCAGGCGGTGCCGGGCGATGGTCCATTCATGAATGGTGCCAAAAAAGGCAGCACCGAAGCGTTTCCGTTCGACGTCATCGATCTCACGCCGGCCACGGTCATTGCCTATCGCCCGGGCAGCGATCAGCCCGCGACGGTGGAGCGTCCGTCGGCCCGACCCGAGCCTGGCGTCTCAGCCGGCGACGTGCTGCGGGTGCGCATCTTTGAACGCTACGCGGGTGGCACTTTCCCCACCATTGATGGCTTCGCCGATCTTGGCACCCCGACCGTCACGCCAGCCGGCACCATCGAGGTGCCTTATGTCGGAACCATCAAGGTCGCGGGCCTTGGGCTGCGACAGATCGAGCGCACGATCGAGAACCGTTTGGCCGGCAAGGCCAAGGAACCGCAAGTGATTGTCGAGCTCGTCGCCGATCGTACCAATACGATTACGGTGTCGGGCGACGTCAAATCTCCTGGCCGCGTCCCGCTCAGCGACGGTGTGCGTACCACGGTCGAAGCTATCAATCGTGCGGGCGGCGTCCTTGCCCCCAAGCCTTTGCCGAGCGCCTGGACGGAACAGGAAGCGGCCCTGCAGGCCGCGGCCGAGGGCGATGCTTCGGGTACACCCGCTACAGCGGGAAGCAGTGGCGCTGGCAGCACCACCACGAGTGCTTCTGGCGAAGAGCAGGCCAAGCCGCAGAAACTTTCGCAATTCGAGGTGGTCGTTCGCCGTCACGGCGAGGTGCTGCTCGTAAAGCAATATCTCGAACTTCTGGCCGGCGCCGATATCGCGGTCGAAAAGGGCGATGAAATCGTAGTTCGGTCCAGCGCGCAGGTCGTCACCGTGCTGGGGGCGGTGGCGATCGCGGGCAACGTGCCGCTGACGAAGCCGAACATGACCCTGGCCGAGACCCTCGGCACAGTGCATGCGCTGCAGGATCTGCGCACGAACAAGACCGGCCTCTACGTGTTCCGACTGGGCGACATCCGGGACAACCCGACGGCCCGCGCCCGTATCTTCCGGCTCGATTTCATGCAGCCGGTGTCGGGGTTCGTCGCGCAGCAGTTCGGCATGAAGCCAAAGGACGTGATCTTCGTCGCCAACGCGCCGCTCTATGAGTACGACAAGGTCCTGACGGTGCTTTACCGTACGACCATCATCGGCGGCATTGTGACGGGCAGGTCCACGTCAGGCGTCAGCTTTTAGCCGGCCTCAGGCGCTCCCGGGGTACTTCAGGTTGCAACCGTAGGGCCGCGTCGAGGCATCGGTGATCGGTTTGCCGGCCTGAAGCTCGGTGAGGGCGGCACGTACATATTGCTTGGCACGCGGAATATCGTCGCGATCGGCCGTGGCGATGGAGTCGATGCCGCCCTTGTAGACCAGCACGCCCGACGCATCGACGATGTACATGTGCGGCGTGACGGTCGCGCCATAGTCGTGCGCGATCCGGCTCTCGGGATCGAGCAGCACCGCCGCCGGTGCGGCGTGGTGCGTGGCCACGATCTCGTTGGCTTGGGCGGCGGTCACATATCCCTGTTTGCCTGGCGCCGACGAGGCGACTGTGAGCCAGACGACGCCTTCGGCTGCCGCCTCGCGCTGCTGGGCCTGCATGTTGCCCGAGCGGTAGTGCTTGCCGACGTAGGGGCACTCGTGGTTCGTGGTTTCCAGTACCACGACCTTGCCGCGCAGCGTCGCGAGCGACCAGCTCTTGCCGTTGCTGTCTGTGGCGACAAAGGGAGGGGCAGCCTTGCCGAGATCGGATGCGGCACGTGCCGCCATCGGTGCGAGGCTGAAGGCAGCGCTTGCGAGCAGCAACGAGCGGCGGTGAACCACGACGTTCGACATGATGCCTCCTATCGTTGGGCCTGATGGCTTGAGGTGAGCGTTGCGACCATCGATGCCTCGGTCAGGATCTGTGGCAGGATCGTTGGCCGTTCTGCGCCCGCCGGCCAATAGAGGTAGAGCGGCACGCCGGCCCGGCCGAGTTCTTTCAAAAGGGCCGTGATCTCGGGGTCGCGGTTGGTCCAGTCGCCCTTCAGCTTCACCGTGCCGGTTCGTTCGAAGGCGCGTCGCGTGTCCGCAGTCTCGAGGGCCACGCGTTCGTTGACCAGACAAGTGATGCACCAGGCGGCGGTGAAATCGACGAACACCGGCTTGCGGGAGGCGACGGCCTCGTCGAGGCGGGCACGCGAGAAACGCTCCCAGCCCTCGAAGTTGACACCGGCGGACGGTCCGCTGGAAGCGGACGCCGCCGCCGGCTGGTCCTCGAGCTTCCAGGCGGCGCCGAAGGCCAGCAGCACGGCAACCGCAGCGATGCCGCGTCGCAGCCAAAGGGCCGGCGAGGCCGCTGTGGCGAAGCGCAACAGCCAGATCGCGAAAGCGATCAGGATCATGCCACCCAGCGCATAGAGCACGCCGTCGGCGCCGGTCTGCTGGGTCAGCACCCAGATCATCCACACGGCCGACGCGTACATGGGGAAGGCGAGGAACTGGCGCAGCCGGTCCATCCAGACGCCTGGGCGCGGCATCATCCGCTGCAAGGCGGGCGTAAAGGTGAGCGCGAGATAGGGGAGGGCGAGGCCGAGCCCCATCGCCAGCAGCACGGCGATCGTCTGGGGGGCGGGCTGGCTCAGCGCAAAACCCAGGGCGGCGGCCATGAAGGGGGCGGTGCAGGGCGTAGCGACCACGACGGCCAGCACGCCGGTGAAAAACGAGCCGGCAATGCCCGAGCGGCCAGCCAGTCCCTGGCCGAGACCGGCGAGACGCCCGCTCACCTCGAACACGCCCGAGAGATTTAGGCCCACGACAAAGAAAAGATAAGCAACCAGGAGCGAGAAGACCGGCGATTGGAACTGGAAGCCCCAGCTCACCTCGCCCACGCTGGCACGGATCGCCAGCACAGCCCCGGCCATCAGCGCGAAGGAGACCAGCACGCCTGCGGTATAGGCGATCCCATCGCGCCGGATCTCGCCGCGGGCCTGGCCCGAGAGGCGGACGAACGAGGCGGCCTTCATTGCCAGCACCGGGAAGACGCAAGGCATAAGGTTCAGGATCAGGCCGCCCAGCAAGGCAAAGCCGAGCGCTGTCCAGAACGACAGCGCTTCGCCCGTATCGTCGGCCGCGGTGATCGGGGAGGCGTCGGCCACGAGCTTGGAATCGAATGGAGCGGTGATGTCAAAAGCCTGGCGATGCTCGCCGTCGCCGGTCTTTTCGAGGAGCTGGAGAGTGCCGGCGATCTGCTGTGGCGTCGCGGCCTTCGCGTCACCTTTCTTCAACGGGATGCGGATGCCTTCAGCCGTCACGCGCGCTGTCTGCTTGGCCATGTTGGCCACGGCACCCCATTCGGCGGGAAAGAAATAGACGTCGCGGATCGTTTCGGGCTTCAGGCCCTTGGCGTCGACGACAAGGAACGGGTCGCCTGATTTTGCTACGCCGAAACGGGCCGGCCAGGGGCTATCTGTCGGTACCTGGCGGCGCGCTGTATCGAACAATGTGCGGGTCGCCGAATCGGCCGGTGTCACCGCTGTTCCGACGGGAAGGGTAAGATTGAACTTGCCCTCCTCGGGAATGCAGACATCGCTGCAGACCAGCCAGTTTGCATCGGCCGCCAGCGCGAGTGTCTGACCGGCGAGATTGGCGGGCGGCGTGATCTTCACCAACAACAGGACGTCGCCTTCGAAGCCGTAGTTGATGACGCCGCCTACGTCGATCTTGGTCGGGGTTGGCCAAACGATCGGATCCGCT
The DNA here is from genome assembly GCA_017308235.1 of Alphaproteobacteria bacterium. Classification (GTDB taxonomy): domain Bacteria; phylum Pseudomonadota; class Alphaproteobacteria; order Reyranellales; family Reyranellaceae; genus Reyranella. The sequence continues at coordinate 74,731 of JAFKFL010000029.1, forward strand.
GTCACGCCCGTCGGCAGCTTCCAGGTGATGTCGGTCGGCTGTCCGGCATCCCCGGGATTCTTCCAGTAGGTGTGCCAATGCGGCTTCATGGTCTCGCGCAGGGCGACCCAGAAGGGCTCGCCGGGTTTGACCTGGGAGACCTCGGAGAGAAGCTCGGCCCGCACATTGTCCGTCGTCACGACGGACTGGGCCGCCGCCGGTAACGTCAGAACCGGCAACGCCACAAGAAGCGAGACGAGAAAAGCCAGGAAACGCGACATGGCCTATTAAGTGATCCGTGCTCATGGCTGTGGCAAGGCAATCCAGATCAAGGCGGCGTGATCTTTTGCCCCGACGAGAGCGGTCGTCTAAGTTTTTGGTTTCATTGAGGAAATGATGGTCGCAGAGATCGATGGCGGAAGCCTCCTGAAAGCGCTGGACGAGCTTGCTCAGGTTGGGGCGATCGAGGGTGGCGGATGCGCGCGGCTTGCGCTGAGCGACGAAGACAAGGCCGGCCGCGACCTCGTCGTCGGCTGGATGAAGGCGCTGGGGCTCGCGGTCAGGATCGACGGCATAGGCAATGTCGTGGGCCTGCGCCCTGGCCGCGAGAACCTGCCGCCAATCATGACCGGAAGCCATATCGACACCGTCCGCACCGGCGGCCGCTACGACGGCAACTACGGCGTATTGGCGGGCCTCGAGATCGTGCGGGTGCTGAATGCGGCAAATATCGTGACACGCCGGCCGATCGCCGTCGCCTTCTTCACCAACGAAGAAGGAGCGCGCTTCCAGCCCGACATGATGGGTAGCCTGGTCTATGCCGGCGGTCTTGGTCTCAACGAGGCCTATGCCGCCGCCGACAAGGATGGTGTCGCGGTCGGCGACGAGTTGCGGCGCATCGGCTATCTCGGAAACGTACAACCAGGCGCGATCCGGCCGCATGTTTTCCTGGAGCTGCATATCGAACAAGGACCGATCCTCGACGAAGAGAAGGTGCGGATTGGCGTCGTGGAGAGCGTGCAAGGCATTTCCTGGACCGAATACACGGTTACCGGCGTTTCCAATCACGCCGGCACCACGCCGATGCGACTGCGCCGTGATGCGGGCTACCTTGCCGCCTCGGTCAACCTGTTCGTCCGCAAGCTTGCCCTCGACATGGGCGGGCACCAGGTGGCGACGATGGGATCGCTGTCGCTCAAGCCCAACCTGATCAATGTCGTGCCCAACCGTGCCATTTTCGCGGTCGACCTGCGCAACACCGACGAGGCCAAGCTGAAGGAAGCCGAGGCTCGCGTCGCGACGCACGTCGCCCAAGTTGCACAGTCGGAACGCCTGGAGGTCGAGGCCAAGGTGTTGGTTCGCTTCGAGCCGGTGATCTTCGATGCACGCCTCGTTAACCGTGTTGAGCATCATGCCCGGGCGCTGTCGTTCAGCACCCGTCGCATGCCGTCGGGGGCCGGCCATGACGCGCAGATGATGCAGCGACTTTGTCCCACGGCGATGATTTTCGTGCCGTCGGTCGCGGGTCTCTCACACAATGTCAGGGAACACACGGAGCCCTCGGATCTGATCGCAGGCGCTCAGGTGCTGATGAACCTGGTACTGGAACTGGCGGAGGAGGGCTGAACCTCCTAGAGCCGCAACACCCAGGTCTCCACGGATCCGCGGCCCTTGACCTCGATGGCGCCGCGCGGCTCGAAAGCGAACTGGCCTTTCAGCTTTTCGTAGACAGCGCGTGTCACCTGGATCGAATCGGGAATGCCGCCGGCTTCCATGCGGCTGGCAAGATTCACCGTGTCTCCCCACAGGTCGTAGATGTACTTGCTCTTGCCAATGACGCCGGCCACGACCGGCCCGGTGTTGATGCCGACGCGCAATTTCATCGACACCTTGTTCTCGAGTGAGTGCTCGCGGGTGATATGGATCATGCGGATGGCCATCCGGACCATGCGCTCGGCATGGTCCTCGACCGGCTGGGGCAAGCCGCACACTGCCATGTAGGCATCGCCCACGGTCTTGATCTTCTCGATGCCGATCTCCTGCGCGGCGGCATCGAAGCGGGTGAAGAGCCCGTTGAGCAGCGTCACCACGTGCTGCGGCGGCATGTCGGAGGTGAGCGCGGTGAATCCCACAAGGTCGGCGAAAGCAACGCTGACTTCGGCGAAGCCGTCGGCGATGCTGAGTTCACCGCTGCGCAGGCGGTTCGCAATGGGGGCAGGCAGCACGTTCAGGAGAAGCTCCTCGTTCTCCCGGCTCTTGGCTTCGATCACGGCGTTCTTGGCGGTGATGTCGTCAACCATGCCGTTGAAGGCAATGCAAAGCTGGCCGATCTCGTCTCGCGTATGCACCTCGACCTTTGCCCCTCGGTCGCCTGAAGCGAAGCGCCTCACGCCGTCCGTCAACTGGCTCAAAGGTCCCATGAGTGAGTGTGATAGCCAGGCGCCGATCGCAAGCACCACGAGAAGCACCAGTGCGCCCACGATCATGAGATCGCGTTGCAGCCGGTAGATCGGCGCGAACGCCTCGTCTCGCTCGATTTTTGCAACGAGGGCCCACTTCACACCAAGGATGGAAAGCGGGCCCCACGAATCGAGTGACGGCTTGCCGCGAACCCCAATGACCTGGCCGTTGCCTTCGAGCCCGGCAAGGGCCGCTCGCGTGGCCTGGTTGTCGATCCGTTGATGGAGGACCGGGGAATTGTAGCGGCGGATCGCATCCAGCTCCTCAGCGGGAGCGCCAGCCGCGGCTTCCTCGGCAAAATAGGCCTCGCGATTTTCGTAGAAGAGTCGCGCACCGGAACGAATGAGGAAGCTGGGGCCGACAATGAAAGCTTCGCCAGTATTGCCGAATCCTTCTTCGCGCCAGTGGCGATCGCCGGTGACGACGCGGTCGATCTCCTCGATTGACAGCTGGGCGACCAGCACGCCGATGACGGCGCCCCGGTCGATCACAGGCGCGGCCATGAAGGCGATCGGCTGGCCATGCGATGGCATATAGGGCGCGAAATCCACCAGGCATGTCGCCGAAGGGTCGGGAATGGCGGCGCATTGAGCGACCGCTTCGGCAAAATTGGTCTTGCGATAGGGGCCGATTCGCACCGACGTGGCGAAGTCGACCTCCTTGGCCATACCATAGACTTCCCGTCGAGATGTCGCGTCGATCAGCATGAAATCGAAGAAGCCCAGCGCGGCACCCGCCTTGCGTAGCAGCGGATGGTAGATGGCATGGAGTGCGCTGTAGCGGCTGCCGTCCCCGGCGTCGTCGAGCAACCTGCGTTGTGCCGTCGGGTATGGATTGGCAGCGATATAGTGATACTGCAGATACGTTGCCGCCGACCCAACCGGCAAATAGTCGGCGAGCGCAACGTCGTGCCCGAGGACACGGCGGACGACGGGCAGATAATTCTTGGTGTACCAATCCTCGAGTTTCGGGCGCAGCTCGTCTGGCCCGTTTTTATGTTCGAGTTCCTCAAAGGCGAAATGGAACTCGCGTGTGGCGTCGACCACCATCTTCGACGCCGCCAGAACCTGCAGCTCATTGCGTATCGTGCGAAAGTAGTTCTCGACCTGCCGGGCTTTGGTCCGCCGCGCCGCATTGAGCTGATTGTAGATCGTCTCTTCGAGGGCATCGCGCGCTTGCACATACCCCAGCACGCTCGTGACGAGTACCGCAATTGCCCCGAGCAAAAGCAGTACAGCCAAGAGCTTTGCTGTGAGTCCCCAACGCGGCTTCCGTTCGATGCCGCCGAAATCGGCCTGCCCCATGCGGATATTATAATACAAGTCTCGTGTGACGCGGAGATTGACTCCAGACATGCAGCCATTGGCATCGCCCAGGCCCACCCTCCGGGCTACAACGCGGGCCACAAATAAAGGGAGGAACGGATGCCCGAAGCCCCGGACAGGTCGCGTCGAATCGTCTTTACCGGCGCTGCGGGCGGGATTGGCACGATGATCCGACCGTTGTTGGCGGAGTTATACCCAGGGCTGGTGCTGAGCGACCGCGTGAACCCGCCGGACCTCCGGCCGGGAGAAACCTTCGTGGCCGCTGACCTCACCAATTTGGACGAAGTCGCCAATGTAGTGAAGGGCGCACACAGTATCCTCCATTTTGGCGGGCATTCGGTCGAAGGATCGTGGGACACCATCCTGAACGCCAACATCATTGGCTGCTACAACCTGTTCGAGGCGGCACGGCAGGCCGGCGTGAAGCGAATCGTCTTCGCCTCGTCCAATCACGCGATCGGCTTCTATCCGCGTCGCAAGAAGATCGGCACCGATGTCACGGTGCGGCCAGACAGCCGCTATGGCGTCAGCAAGGCGTTTGGCGAATCGCTCGGGGCGCTTTATTCGGACAAGCACGGCATTGATGTGACCTGTCTACGGATCGGCAACGTCGGACCACGGCCACTCGACGTGCGGCGCCTCTCGATCTGGATCTCGCCGGAAGACCTCGTGCAATTGATCCGGATCGGCCTTGAACATCCCAAAGTGCGCTTTGAGATCCTGTACGGCGCCTCGGACAACGCCGCGAGCTGGTGGGACAATTCTCGCGCGATGAAGCTTGGTTATCGCCCCGCCGGCAAGGCCGAGGAGTTCCGGGCCCATGCCGAGGCCGAGCAGGCCAAGATCGGCCGCGATCCCGTGGGTGATTTCTTCCAGGGCGGGACGTTCTGCTCGGCGGAGTTCACCAACGACGCGAAACGCGCAGGTCCGTAGACCTTGGATCATCGATCCTCTGCGGGGATAATCGATGCAGGAGGTGACGATGAGCAGGTTTCTGACAGTCGGGGCGGCGCAAATGGGGCCGATCCAGCGCAGCCATTCACGGCGCGATGTCGTGGAACGCCTGATCGCGCATCTGCGCGAGGCAAAGCGCATGGGCTGTGATCTCGTCGTGTTTCCCGAACTCACGCTCACGACCTTCTTTCCGCGCTGGTGGATGACTGACCAGGCGGAGATCGATTCCTTCTTCGAGCAGGAGATGCCGTCGAACGAGACAGCACCGCTTTTCACCGAGGCCAAGCGGCTCGGGCTCGGCTTTTCCCTGGGGTACGCCGAACTCGCCAACGAAGGCGGCCGCGTCAGGCGCTTCAACACCGCAATTCTGGTCGAACCCGACGGCCGCATTGTCGGCAAGTACCGCAAGATCCATCTGCCGGGCCATGCCGAGCACGAACCGGCGCGGCCGTTCCAGCATCTGGAGAAGCGCTATTTCGAGGTTGGCAATCTTGGTTTTCCGGTGGTCAAGGCGTTCGGCGGCAACATGGGGATGTGCATCTGCAACGACCGGCGCTGGCCTGAAACCTATCGTGTGATGGGCCTGCAGAACGTCGAGATGGTGATGCTGGGCTACAACACGCCGATCCACAACGCGCCCGCGCCAGACCATGACGAGCATTCCTGGTTCCACAACCAGCTCTCCATGCAGGCCGGCGCCTATCAGAACGGCGCCTGGGTGATCGGCGTTGCCAAGGGCGGCACGGAGGAGGGGGTGCCGTCGCTCGCCGACAGCATGATCGTGGCGCCGTCAGGCAAGGTCGTGGCGCGGGCGGCAGGCGAGGGAGACGAGCTGATCGTGCACCGCTGCGACCTCGATGCGGGCAAGAGCTACAAGGCAACGACCTTCAACTTCGCGGTTCACCGCCAGCCCGATCAGTACCGGCTGATCGTTGAACGCAAGGGAGCGATGGATCCGGGCTGACGATTCGGAGACACAGTGACGCTTCAGTAACGTCTTGCGTGATTTGCCGTTGCTTCTTAATTGGGTAGCCAGCCCCGCGGGGACGACCCCGCTTTCCACGGGCCCCTGTCGGGACGACCCGGCTTCTGGCGAAGGGTGCGTCCCATGGCATGGCTCATTCTCTTTGTTGCCGGTCTTTGCGAGATCGGTTGGGCGATCGGGCTGAAATATACGGAAGGCTTCACGCGGCTTGTGCCGTCGATCCTGACCGGCACGGCGATGGTCGTGAGCGTCGTCCTGCTGGGCATCGCGCTCAAGACCTTGCCGGTCGGCACCGGCTACGCGGTGTGGACCGGCATTGGCGCCGTCGGCACGGCAATCCTCGGCATCTTCCTGTTCGGTGAAGCGACCGATTGGATGCGGCTCGCCTCGATCGCCCTGATCGTGGCTGGCATCATCGGCCTCAAGCTGACGAGCGCCGTCTAGGCCAGCTCGACCGCCGAACGCGCGAACGTCCCGTAGCTCCTGTCGGGCGTACCGCGAAACAGCGACATGTGGGTGTGGGTGGCGACGAAGCCGTCACCCACCTTCTTGCGGCCCAGTACCACGGTCGTTCGGCCAGGGCGGTCGAAGCGGTCACCGTTGGGATAGAAACCGTCCGACTGCCACACGCCCATGCCGACGGCGGTCAGCCGGTCGCCCGATACGATCGCCTCGACCTTGTCGAGGTCGTAGCGGAAGTTGCGGATGGTGCCCCAGACGTTGCGCCACTGCTTCTGCTCGGCAGGATCGCGACCATGCATGAAATCGGTAAAGGTGCCGAACGCGATCATGTCTTCGGCGAAGATCGGACGCGCACCCTCATAGTCGACGGCGCGGCAATGCCTGGCCAGAGCGTCGAACCAGGCACGCACGGCAGCAAGGTCATCGGGAGCGGTAGGCGCGAGCAGTTTCATGTCGAAGTCCTATAGTCCGTAGCGTTGCCAGTAGGCGCGTTCCTCGAGTGCGGACAGCGCCGCAACACCGATGTCTCCGAGGCTGCCGCCAAGGCCGAAGCGCGCAAGAAAACGCCGACGCGGCGCGATCACCGGCAGATAGACCTTGGTGCCGTAACGTTCCTGGAGAACTGTCCGCAGCTCGCCGAGACTGTCGACGAGCCCGAGCTCCAGGCCGCGCTTGCCGGTCCAGAACTCGCCCGAGAACAGCGCTGCTTCATCACCCATCAGCCGGCTGCCACGGCGTTCGCGAACCCAAGCCTTGAAGCCCTCATGGATCTCGGCTTGCAGGCGCTTCAGCCGCTCGACGTCCTCGGGCTTTTCCTCGCGGAACGGATCAAGCATCGCCTTGCGTTCGCCCGACGTGTGCACCCGTCGTTCAATGCCGATCCGCCCGATCAGGTCCTTGAAGCCGAAGCTCGCCGAGACGACGCCGATCGAGCCCACGATCGAAGCAGGATCGACGATGATCTCGTCGGCGGCGCACGCGAGCCAGTAGCCACCGGACGCCGCCAAATCCTCGACGAAGGCGATCACTGGCAGGTTCTTTTCCTTGGCGAGCAATCGGATGCGCTGGGCGATCAGCGACGATTGCACCGGTGAGCCGCCCGGCGAATTGATGGCGAGCGCGACCGCCTTGGCGCCGCGAATGCTGAAGGCGCGCGCCAGCAACGGTGACACGGTTTCGATCGACAGGGTTCGCGACCCCGGCAGCGAACCCGCAGCGATGAGGCCGGCAAGTCGGACGACCGGCACAGCCGGCCCGCGCCGAAAACGATTCCTGATCCATTCCAGCATGGCAGGCACTCTCGCGGCGTGCCGGCCGGAAGGCAAGCGCTCTAAAAGACGATCGACGCGGCATGACGCAGAACGGCCTCGGCGTCGTCGGTATAGCCGCCGTCAGGCTTATGCAATGTAAGCGGCGTGGAGTCGTGAAGCTGTAACGCGCCGGCTTGGCGTGCGCGGACCAGCACGCGCGGTGCAGGCGGCAGGCGTTTGACCGTGACATCGCCCCAGCCGAGCCGTGCCAGATGCGAGGCGATCTCATCCAGCCGGTCGCTGCGATGGATCAGGGTGAGCGTCCCATTCGGCACAAGGGCGGCTGTCGCCACCCGCAGCCAGCGTGCGAGATCGGCGCTCGATTCGACCGTCGCGAGCGCCTTGCTTTGGTCAGGCGAAGGATCGGCCACGGCCGCCGCAAGATAGGGTGGATTGGTTGCCACACAGTCGAACTTGCCCAAGGCTTCGGGCAGGGGCCGGGCAATATCGTGAACGATGGTCCGCACGCGGTCCGCCATTCCGTTGGCTTCGACGTTGCGCTTGGCGAGGTCGGCGAGGTCCGGCTGCAATTCGACACCGATCACGCAGCAATCGCGAACCCGCGACGCCAGGCAGAGGCCCACGGCGCCAACGCCCGCTCCGAGATCGAGCACGCGGGCGCGTGGCGGCGGCGACGTCGCGGCCGCCAAGAGCACGGCATCCACGGCGACGCGATAGCCGCGCCGGGGCTGCCGAAATCGGACGCGGCCCGCCAGCAACGCATCTTCTGTGGTGGACGTTTCCATAAGGGGACTGCATCCTCTCTCACGACATCGTGTCGCAACATCGGCGTCCGTCTGGGAGACTATTTTCAAATCATGGCAACCGTCGTCTCCCTGGAAGGAAAGCGCAAGGCGCCCAGCCTCGAGCCATTGCTGGCCTTGTGCGCGGATGATATGGCGCGGGTGGATCGCGAGATCCTGGCGCGCATGCGCTCGCCCGTCGCCCTCATCCCCGAGCTTGCGAATCATCTGGTGGGTGCGGGCGGCAAGCGCATGCGGCCGCTGCTCACCGTCGCAGCGGCGCGGCTCTGCGGCTACCGCGAGCCCGACGACGATCGCCACGTGAAGCTCGCGACGTGCGTGGAATTCATCCATTCCGCGACGCTGCTGCACGACGACGTCGTTGACGTCAGCGCCTTGCGGCGCGGCAAGCCCACCGCCAACTCGCTGTGGGGCGACAAGGCCTCGGTGTTGGTCGGCGATTTCCTGTTCACGCGCGCTTTCGAGCTGATGGTCGATGTCGGCTCGCTCGACATCCTGGGTGTGCTATCGCGTGCCTCCTCGACCATTGCTGAAGGCGAGGTGTTGCAGCTCGTGACCCAGCGCGACAGCAGCACACCCGAAGCGACCTATCTCGAGGTGATCAAGGCAAAGACCGCCAAGCTCTTCGCCGCCGCGGCAGAAGTCGGCGCAATGATCGCTGGCCGCAACGGGCCGGAGCGGGTGGCGCTCGAGAGCTTCGGCATGAACCTCGGCATCGCCTTCCAGTTGGTCGACGATGCGCTCGACTACGCCGGCCGCGAGGCCAAGCTCGGCAAATCAGTGGGCGATGATTTCCGCGAAGGCAAGATCACGCTGCCGGTGATCCTGGCCTTCTTGCGCGGTGGCCGGGTCGATCGTGAGTTCTGGAAGCGCACACTCGAGAAGCTCGACCAGCGGCCGGATGATCTGGAGCGCGCCCAGAGCCTGATCGAACGCCACAATGCACTAACCGATACGCTGGAGCGTGCCCGTCACTACGGCGCCATGGCGCGCGATGCGCTTGGCCTGTTCGGCGACTCGCCGCTCAAGGACGCGCTGCTGGAAGCCGTCGACTTCGCCATCGATCGGGCACACTGACCGCGGCCCATGGCTGCCCGGCATATTCTCGCCATCGATCAGGGCACGACCAGCACGCGCGCCATCGTGTTCGATGCGTCGGGCCGGCCGGTCGCTTCGGCGCAGAAGGAACTGCCGCAGATCTTCCCCAAGTCGGGCTGGGTCGAGCACGATCCCGAGGAAATCTGGCGCGCAACCGTCGAAGTTTGCCGCGGCGCTGTCGCGAAGGCGAAGCTCGAGCCGAGCGCATTGGCGGGCATCGGCATCACCAACCAACGCGAGACCACGGTCGTCTGGGATCGAGCCACCGGAAAGCCGGTGCACAATGCCATCGTCTGGCAGGACCGGCGCACTGCCGATCTTTGCAACGATCTGCGCAGGGCGGGCCACGAGCCGATGGTATCGCAGCGCACGGGCCTGCTGCTCGATCCCTATTTCTGCGGCACCAAGATCGCCTGGATCCTGATGAACGTGGCGGGCGCGCAGGCTGCGGCCGAGAAGGGGGCGCTGGCGGCGGGCACCATCGAAAGCTTCCTGCTGTGGCGCTTGAGCGGCGGCAAAGTGCATGCAAGCGATGCGACTAACGCCAGCCGCACGCTGTTGCTCGACATCCGCAAAGGAGCATGGGATCCCGAACTGGCCAAGCTCCTGGGGGTGCCGCTTGCGATGTTGCCGCGAGTCGTCGATTGCGCTGGCGAACTGGGCGTCACGACACCCGATATCCTGGGCGCGCCAGTGCCCGTGCTCGGTATGGCGGGAGACCAGCATGCAGCGACTTTAGGCCAGGCCTGCACAAAGCCTGGCATGGTCAAGGCCACCTACGGCACCGGCTGCTTTGCGGTGTTGAATACCGGCAGCATCGCGGTCCACTCCAACCATCGGCTGCTCACCACCATTGCCTATCAATTGGCGGGCCGGCGCACCTATGCGCTGGAGGGCAGCATCTTCGTGGCCGGTGCCGCCGTGCAGTGGCTGCGCGACGGTCTCAAGCTCATCAAGCATTCGAGCGAGGTCGAGGCGATGGCGCGCACGGCCAGGGAGGGCCACGGCGTCTACATGGTGCCGGCCTTCGTGGGACTGGGGGCGCCTTACTGGGATGCGGAAGCTCGCGGCGCGCTCCTTGGCCTGACGCGCGACACCGGCCCGGCCGAGATCGCCGCCGCCACGCTCGATTCGGTTTGCTACCAGACGCGCGATCTCGTCGAGGCGATGCGGGGCGACGGCGCCCAGATCGACGAGATCCGGGTCGATGGCGGCATGGTCGTGAACGATCCGCTGATGCAACGCCTCGCCGATACCGTCGGCACACCGGTAGAGCGGCCCAAGGTGATCGAGACCACAGCGCTGGGGGCGGCGTTTCTGGCGGGTTTGCAGGCTGGCCTGTGGCCATCGCTCGATTCCCTTTCGGCGACCTGGGCGCTCGACCGCGCCTTTGCGCCGTCGGAAGGAGCCCCCTCACGCGATCGCCGGTATCGCGGCTGGCAGGACGCCGTCAAACGCGTGCGCAGCACTTAGCTTGCCGCACGCCTGAGGTGCCATTAGGTTGCGCGCCGCCATGCCAAGCCGTTCCAATCCCGTCTATTGCGCCATCGACACCGTCGATCTCCCACTGGCCGCGCGGCTGATCCGTTCTGTGGCGGGCAGTGCGGTTCCCGCCGTGGGAGGCATCAAGCTCGGGCTGGAGTTCTTCTTGGCGCATGGCGCGCCGGGCGTGCGTTATGCCTTCCCGGCGCCGGTGCGGGCGACGGGCATCGGCTTTTTCCTAGACCTTAAGCTGCATGACATTCCCAACACCGTGGCCGGCGGCATTCGTGCGGTGGTGGAGCTGGAGCCCACCTTCATCACCATCCATACCGGCGGCGGTGCGGCGATGATGAAGGCCGCGGCCGAGTCAGCCGCCGCGGAGGCAAAGCGCCTCGGTGTCGCGCGGCCGAGATTGCTCGGCGTGACGGTGCTCACCTCGCTCGACCGCTCCGACCTCGAAGCGACCGGCGTCTCGGCCGATCCCGCCCAGCAGGTACTGCGGTTGGCTGCGCTCGCACGGGAGAGCGGGTTGGATGGCGTCATCTGCTCGCCGCTCGAGATCGCGGCTCTGCGCCGCGAATGCGGCAAGGATTTCGTCTTGATGGTGCCGGGTATCCGCCCTGTGGGAACCGCGAGTGCCGACCAGAAGCGGGTGACGACGCCCAAGGAAGCCGTGACGCTCGGCGCCAACCATCTCGTGATCGGTCGGCCGATCACGGAAGCCGCCGATCCGGCGCTGGCGGCCGAAGCCATCGCGCGCGATCTTGGCGCGCTCTGAAGCCATGGCTGTCGAAGCCAAGATCTGCGGGCTCTCGACGCCAGAGACGGTCGACGCCGCCGTGCAGTTCGGTGCTCGCTGGGTCGGGTTCGTCACCTATCCGCCTTCGCCGCGGCACATCGCGACCGAAGTGCTGCGGGCACTCAGCGCGCGCGTGCCCAAGAGTGTGGGGCGCGTCGGCCTGTTCGTCGACCCAGACGATGCGCTGCTGGATGAAAAACTCGGAACCGGTGGGCTGGATCTCCTGCAGCTCCACGGTGCCGAGACACCCGAGCGCGTTGCCGCCATCAAGCGGCGGACCGGCAAACCGGTGATGAAAGTCATAAAGGTCGCTGCCTCGGAAGACGTCGAGCGTGGCATCGCAGCCTATGCCGGCGTTGCCGATCGCCTGATGTTCGAAACGGCCGGCGGCACGTTGCCCGGCGGCAATGCCAAGGCCTTCGACTGGACGATCCTGTCGGGTCGCACGATCCCCGTGCCCTGGGTCCTGGCGGGAGGCCTCACGCCGGACAATGTCTCCGAAGCGGTGCGCGTGACGGGCGCCCATGCTGTCGATGTTTCTTCTGGCGTCGAATCGAGCCGCGGTGTGAAATCGATCGAGCTGATCCGCGCTTTTCTGGCGCGAACGGCATCGCTCTAGGGAGATCGCGATGAAGACCGAACGGCGCTTGAAGGAACTGGGCATCGAGATCGCTCCCGCGACCTCGCCGCTGGCCAATTACGTCAACGCCGTGCGGACCGGCAATCTGCTCTACCTCGCGGGCAAGGGGCCGGGCCTGCCAGGCCAGCCGATGCCATCGGGCAAGGTCGGTCGCGATTTCACGATCGAGGAGGCCTACAAGCATGCGCGCCAGACCGGCCTCAACCTGATCGCCGTGATGAAGACGGAGCTGGGCGACCTCGATCGCGTGAAGCGCATCGTGAAGGTGCTGGGCATGGTGAACGCCCTGCCGGAGTTCGGCCATCAGCCCGAGGTCATCAACGGCTGCTCCGACCTCTTCGTCGAGGTGTTTGGCGATCGCGGCAAGCATGCCCGTTCGGCGGTCGGCATGGGTTCGCTGCCGCGTGGTATCCCGGTCGAGATCGAGGTGATCGTGGAGGTCAACAGCGCGCCGGCGCGGGCCAGCGCGGCGGCCTCCTCGCGTAAATCTGCCCAAAAGGCCAAGCGGAAGTCCGCCAAGAGCAAGCGCCGGTAGGCCTCTTTGACCGACCCCTGTCGGGGCTGCTAAGTCCGCGTCCCGACAGGAATTGCGATGGCACCGACACCCAACAGTTTCCGCATAGGGCCCGACGAGCGCGGGCATTTTGGCATCTTCGGCGGCCGCTTCGTCGCCGAGACCTTGATGCCGCTGATCCTCGACCTGGAGAAAGCCTACAACGAGGCCAAGGCGGATCCGCAGTTTCAGGGCGAGCTCAACTATCTCCTGAGTCACTACGCCGGCCGGCCAAGTCCGCTCTATTTCGCCGAGCGCCTGACGAAGCGTCTCGGCGGCGCCAAGGTCTATCTGAAGCGCGACGAGCTGAACCACACCGGCAGCCACAAGATCAACAACGTGCTGGGCCAGGTGCTGCTCGCCAAGCGCATGGGCAAGACCCGCGTGATTGCCGAAACAGGCGCGGGCCAGCATGGCGTCGCCACGGCGACGGCCTGCGCGCTGTTCGACATTCCCTGTGTGGTGTTCATGGGCTCGGTCGATGTCGATCGCCAGGCGCCGAACGTCTTTCGCATGAAGATGCTGGGCGCGGAGGTGCGGCCGGTGACGGCCGGTGCCGCGACGCTGAAGGATGCGATGAACGAGGCGTTGCGCGACTGGGTCGCGACCTGCGAGAACACGTTCTACTGCATTGGCACGGTGGCGGGGCCGCATCCCTATCCCGCGATGGTGCGCGACTTCCAGTGCGTGATCGGCAACGAGGTGCGCAAGCAGATGATGGAAGCCGAGGGACGGTTGCCCGACACGCTGGTCGCCTGCATCGGCGGCGGCTCGAATGCGATGGGCCTGTTCCATCCCTTCCTCGACGATGCCGGCGTGAGAATCGTCGGCGTCGAAGCCGCGGGCAGGGGCATCGAGACCGGCGAGCATGCGGCCTCGCTCACCGGCGGTCGCCCCGGCGTGTTGCACGGCAATCGCACCTATCTCCTGCAGGACAAGGAAGGCCAGATCCAGGAGGCGCATTCGATCTCGGCCGGCCTCGACTATCCTGGAATCGGACCCGAACATTCCTGGCTCAAGGAACAGGGCCGCGTCGAATATGTATCGGCCACCGACGACGAGGCGCTGGAGGCGTTCCAGCTTCTCTGCAAGCTCGAAGGCATCATTCCCGCACTCGAATCCTCGCACGCGCTGGCGCACGTGACCAAGCTCGCGCCTGAATTGCCGAAGGACAATCTGCTCGTGATGAATCTTTCCGGTCGCGGCGACAAAGATGTGCCGCAGGTCGCGGCCCGACTCGGCGTGACGATCGGATCATGAGCCGCATCACCAAGCGCTTCGCGCAGCTCAAGGCGGACAAGCGGGCTGGCCTCGTGGCCTACGTCAGCGCCGGTGATCCCGACCTGGCGCTGAGCTATCAGATCCTCAAGGGTCTGCCGGCGGCGGGCGCCGACCTGATCGAGCTCGGTATGCCCTTCACCGATCCGATGGCGGACGGGCCTTCGGTCCAGCATGCCGGACAGCGCGGACTGAAGGCCGGCATCACGGTCGATGCGACGTTCGACATGGTGCGGCGCTTCCGCAAGGAGACCGGCGATGGCGAAACGCCCATCTTGCTCATGGGCTATTACAACCTCGTGTACCAGCGCGGCGTCGAGCGCTTTTGCAAGGACGCGGCCGCAGCGGGAGTCGACGGCCTGATCCTTGTCGATCTTCCGCCGGAGGAAGCCGATGAGTTGAAGCCTCATGCGTTGGCCGCCGGCATCGAGACCGTTCTCCTCGCCGCTCCGACGACCGATGAGAAGCGTCTTCCGGCGGTGCTGAAATATGCTTCAGGCTTTTTGTATTTCGTCTCCGTGCTCGGCATCACGGGGACCAAGTCCGCAAGCGAAGAGGCCGTGCGCACGCATGTCGAACGCATCAAGCGGCACACGGCATTGCCCGTCGTCGTGGGCTTCGGAATCAAGACTCCGGATCAGGCCGCAGCTGTCGCGCGTCATGCCGACGCAGCCGCTATCGGTTCGGCGATCGTCGATCGCGTGAAGGCGGGGCTCGACGACAAGGGCAAGCCCAAACCCGATCTCGTGCCTGGCGTGTTTGCCTATGTGAGGGCGCTCGCTGATGGCATACGCGGCGTACGCAAAGCCTAGATTCACTTCGAATTGATCTGTGTGATCGTTTTATGAGATCGCGCATCGGCCATTGTATGGCCTGATTTGCGAGCCCATATGTGCGTCCTGAATCGACGGCAAAGGGAGTGAGCAAATGCAGCGGTTCACGCCGGAAAACCAAGACAGGCTTCATCAGACTTTTACCGCTGCACTGAATCTTCTCGACACGCAAAACCGCGAACCCGATCGCTGGGAAGAGGAGTGTCTCTCCTATGCGTTGGGCGCCATGGCCTGTGGTCTCTACTCGGCAGCGGAGGTCGAGCTTGCCGCTTTCTCGCGTCCGCCGGCGGAACGGCCGCGGGAAGAAATCACGATGCTCGAGAAGAAGCCCAGCCGCTTCACCAAGGAGATGCTGCGCCACGGCCTCGAGTATGTGCTGCACCGCAACCAGGAGTCGCAGGGCGCAGACGATATGTCGCTGCCGACTGCCAGCCATCTCGCCGTCCGTTCATTCCTCGGCGCTTCGCTTTAAGGGATAGGCGCCTCTAAGCGCTTTCTGTTCCACGAGGAAGGGGATATGGTCCCCGATCCCTCGTGACGAAACAGTGATGAAGTTGCGCTCTCTCTCGTGCCTTGCGGTCATCCTCAGCCTGGCAACAATTCCGGCGGCGGCTCAATCGCATAAGACGCAGGCGCCTTCACCTCCGATCGAGCCAGGACCGTACATCATCGTCGACGCCCATACCGGCGAGGCGTTGCTGCAAGGCAATGCCGGTGCGCCCTGGTATCCGGCCTCGCTCACCAAGTTGATGACGATCTATGTCGTCTTTCAGGAGCTGAAAGCCGGCAACCTGACGCTTCAGACGCCGATCGTCTTTTCGCCCTATGCCGTCAGCACGATCCCGACCAAGCTTGGCTTGGCCGCGGGACAATCGGTCACGGTCGAGCAGGGGCTCGAAGCCCTGATCGCGCATTCGGCCAATGATGTTGCGGTGGCGTTTGCCGAACGGATCAGCGGCTCGGAGCCGGCGTTCGGCGACCGCATGACCAAGACCGCAATTTCGCTTGGCATGACAAGCACCACCTTCGGCAATGCCGACGGCTTGCCCAACCCCGACAACAAGACGACAGCACGCGATCTTACGCTGCTGGCCATGGCGCTGGTCCGCGATTTCCCGGACTACTACGGCTACTTCCGCACCCGCTACATGACGTTCGGCAAACGTCGGATCGGTCCCGGTGTGCGCTTCGTCACCATGTATGCGCCCTACGCCGATGGGCTCAAGACAGGTTACACCTGCGCCTCGGGTTACAATCTCGTTGGCAGCGCAGTGCGCGACGGGCGGCGCCTGATCGGTGTGGCGCTCGGCTTCCGACGCGGCGATCAGCGCGATGAATTCCTGGTCAAGCTGTTCGACGAGGCATTCCAGCTTCAGCCCAATGCCGATCGACCGAAGGTGTGGGAGCTGCAGAATGAAGCCGGCGAACCGACCGTCGTCTTCCCCGAGGACAACTGTCCCGGCAATCGCCGTGCCGCGCGTCGCGCCGTGGTATCCTCGGCGCCGAAACAGCCGGCAGCAGCGGCGGCGCGTTAGCGACCGTCAGTCGTCATCGAACAGGAGATCGGCGACGAACGAGTTGGTCTTGCGTTCCCAGCCGAAGGTCGAGGTCTGACCGTGACCCGGCACGAAGCCGATATCCTCACCAAGCGGCCATAGCCGGCCGCGGATCGACTGCAGGAGCTGATCGTGGTTGCCGCGCGGAAAATCCGTGCGGCCGATCGAGCCCCGGAACAACACGTCGCCCACGAAGGCGATCTTCGCTTCCTTGTTCACGAACACGACGTGGCCCGGCGTATGGCCCGGGCAATGCACGACGTCGAGCGTGAGGTTGCCGAGACTGACCGTGTCGCCATTCACCAGCCAGCGGTTGGGCACGAACGGCTTGTAGGCCGGGAAGTTGTATTTGCGCCCCGACTCGGGCAGGCCTTCGATCAGGAACAGGTCGTCCTCGTGCGGGCCCTCGATCTGGACGCCGTAGTGCTCGGCCATGGTCCCGGCGGCCGAGGCATGATCGACATGGCCGTGCGTCAGCAGCACCTTCGTGATCTTGATCCCTTGCTCGGCGATCGCCTGCTTCAACATGTCGAAGTCCCCGCCGGGATCGACGGCGGTACCCTCCATGGTCTCGGAGCACCAGACGATCGAGCAGTTCTGCTGGAACGGCGTGACGGGCGCGATGATGACCTTGATCATGTGCCTCTCTCTAATGCCTCCCGTGGGCACAGGAAAGCGCGTATGCTGCCACTCCCTCTCGTGACGAAACTTCAATGAAATCGCTTTTTTTGGCTTGCCTTGCGGGCCTGTTTGGCCTGATGGCCGTTCCGGCGGCGGCCCAGTTCACCTCTGTTGATTCTCCGACCGGGCCGATCACCGCCGGCCCCTACATCATCGTGGATGCCAAAACCGGCGAGACGCTGCTGCAGAGCGGCGCCGGCGCGCCTTGGTATCCGGCCTCGCTCACCAAGTTGATGACGATCTACATCGTCTTTCAGGAGCTAAAGACGGGGCATCTCAAGCTGCAGACGCCGGTGCCGTTCTCTGCCCACGCAGCCAGCATGCCGCCGTCGAAGCTCGGCATGGCGGTCGGCACGTCGGTCACCCTGGAGCAGGCACTCGAGTCGCTGGTGGCGAATTCGGCCAACGATGTGGCGGTGGCGCTGGCCGAACTGATCGGTGGGTCCGAGCCTGCCTTCGCGCAGCGCATGACGCAGACCGCCAAGCAACTCGGCATGACCGCCACGACATTCGGTAATGCCAATGGCCTCCCCGATCCCGGCAACCTGTCGACCGCGCGTGATCTTGCGTTGCTGGGCGTCGCGCTGGCGCGCGATTTTCCGCAGTACTATGGCTACTTCCGCACCCAGGATTTCATGCTGGGCAAGAGGTTGGTCGGCCATGGGGTGAAGTTCGTGCGCCTCTACGCACCCTATGCCGAAGGGCTCAAGACTGGCTTCATCTGCGCCTCTGGCTTCAATCTCGTGGGCAGCGCCACACGCGACGGGCGCCGGTTGATCGGCGTTGCGCTCGGTTTCCGGCGTGGCGACCTGCGCGACGAGTTCCTGGTGCGGCTGTTCGACCAGGCCTATGCGCTGAAGACGGGTGGGGCTCGGCCCATGGTCTGGCAATTGCGCAACGACGGCGGCCAGCCGGCAGTCGTGTTCAGCCAGAGCGAATGCGGCACGATCCGCTACGACATGCCAGGCGATGCCGTCTGGCTCGGGACCTACGGCACCTGGGCGGTGGCGCGTCAGGTCTACGACAACGGCGAGACGGAGCTTGCCCGAATGGGCGTCGCCCACACTGGCAAGGAGTACATCCTGCCCGTCACGGTCAACAAGGCGACCCGTCAGGCAGCGATCATCGCCGACCTGGAACCGGGCGTCGCGGAGAGACTTTGCGCCAGCTACCGCGCACGAAAGCAATTTTGCGAAGTGAAGAAACCACAGGATTTTGTGGCGCCATTCACAGCGTTTTGGCGCTGAATTTCGCTGTCCGCATCGGCTTGGCCGCGGCAGCCATTCATGCCATACCGCGACCATGAATTGGCTGACCAACTTCGTCCGCCCCAAGCTCCGTGCGCTGGTTTCGCGCAAGAAGGAAGCGCCGGAGAATCTCTGGCTGAAATGCCCCAAGTGCGAGCAGATGCTGTTCATGCGCGACTGGGAAGCGAACCAGGAAGTGTGCACGCATTGCGGCCATCACATGCGGCTTCGCCCGATGAAGCGCCTGCCGCACCTGTTCGACGACGGCAAGTTCGAGCTGTATCCCTTGCCGCGGGTCGTGTCTGATCCGCTGAAGTTCCGCGACACCAAGCGCTATGACGCGCGACTCAAGGAAGCGCAGGGCAAGGCCCAGGGCTCGACCGACGCTTTGGTCGTGGCGAGCGGGCTCTTGGGCAATCGCACGACAGTCGTGGCGGCACTCGATTTCGCCTTCATGGGCGGTTCGATGGGCACGGCCGTCGGTGACGGGCTGGTGATGGCGTCCGAGCTCGCGGTCAGCCGCAAGGCGCCGCTGATCGCCTTCTCCGCATCAGGTGGCGCGCGCATGCAGGAAGGCATCCTGTCGCTGATGCAGCTCACACGCACCACCATCGCGGTGCGCCGCGTCAAGGAAGCGGGCCTTCCCTATATCGTCGTGCTGACCGATCCCACGACCGGCGGCGTGTCGGCGTCGTTTGCCATGCTGGGTGACATCCATCTCGCTGAACCGGAGGCCATTATCGGTTTTGCCGGCCCGCGCGTGATCCAGGATACGATCCGCCAGGAGTTGCCGCCGGGTTTCCAGCGGTCCGAGTACCTGCTCGAGCACGGCATGGTCGATGCCGTGGTCCATCGCCACGAATTGCGCGGGACCTTGATCCGTCTGGTCACGCTGCTCATGGATCCATTGGTCGTCGAAAGCCGCAGCCTCGTCGTCAGCGGCGGCTGACTCTCCTGTGAGCAATGACATCATCCAGCGTCTGATGAGCCACCACCCGAGGGTGATCACCCTCGGGCTGGAGCGTATCGAACGTTTGCTGAAGGCGCTCGGCTCGCCCGAAAAGAAGCTGCCGCCGCTCGTCCACGTCGCCGGCACCAACGGCAAGGGCTCGCTGGTGGCGTACCTCAGGGCCATGGCCGAGGCGGCCGGCTACCGCGTGCATGTCTATACATCGCCGCATCTGGTTCACTTCAACGAGCGCATCAGGATCGCCGGTCGCCTGATCGAGGATGGCGAGCTCGACGAGCTGTTGACCGAATGCGAGGAGGCCAACGGCGAGGAGCCTATCGCCTACTTCGAGATCACGACAGCGCTCGCCTATCTCGCTTTTTCGCGCGTGCCGGCCGATCTCGGCATCATCGAAGTCGGTCTGGGCGGGCGCTACGACGCTACCAACGTGATCACGCCTGCGCTTTCGGCCATTACACCTATCGGCTACGACCACACCGGCTTCCTGGGTGACAAGCTCGAAGGCATTGCGGGTGAGAAGGCCGGAATCCTGAAGCGTGGCGTACCCGGAGTGATCGGTCGCCAGCGCGAGGTGAGCGCGGGGGTCATCGCGGCCGAAGCCCTGAAGCTCGACGCGCCGCTCTTCCGCATAGGGCGCGAATGGCAGGTGACGCCGACCGCCGCCGGCTTCCGTTACCAAAGCGATCTTCTGGCGCTCGACCTTCCCGCACCGGCGCTCGTCGGCGCGCATCAGATCGATAATGCCGCCACGGCCGTCGCCTGCGTCGAACGTTTGCGGGCGATCAACTTCGCGATCGATGACAGCGCCATCGTTAAGGGTCTCGCGACGGTCGACTGGCCGGCCCGCCTGCAGAGGCTGACGCGTGGCCCTTTGGTCGAGGCGTTGCCGCCAGGTTGCGAGCTGTGGCTCGACGGCGGGCACAACGAGGATTGCGGGCTGGCACTCGGGCGCGTGGCGGCCGACTGGTCGAAGGAGCCGGCGGCATTGTCGCTCTATCTCGTGTTCGGCATGCTGACCAGCAAGGACGCCTCGGGCTTTCTGCGGCCGCTGGCGCGTCATGCGCGGGCGGCGCGGGCGGTGCCGTTCCCCGAAGGCCATAGCGCCTACACGCCCGACGAGGCGTGCGAGAAGGCAGCCGATGTCGGTCTCGATTGCGCTCCCGCGAACGACATCGGCGCGGCTCTGGAGGACCTTCTGGCCACCCAGCCCGCGCCGATGCGCATCCTGATCTGTGGGTCGCTCTACCTCGCCGGGGCCGTGCTGGAGCGCAACGGCTGACGCGGCGGCAGCGCCTCAGCTAACGACTGTGTTGATCCAGCTCACCAGCTTTTGCTTGGGCTCGGCGCCGATCTTGGTCGCGGCAATCTGGCCGTCCTTGAACAGCAGCAGCGTCGGAATGGAGCGCACGCCGTACTTGGTCGGCACCATCGGGTTCTCGTCGATATTGACCTTCACGACCTTGAGCTTGCCGTCCATCTCCTTCGAGATCTCCTCGAGCGACGGGCCGATCATGCGGCAGGGACCGCACCATGGAGCCCAAAAATCCACGAGTGTGGGCAGTTCGTTCTTGATGACGTCCCCTTCGAACGTCGCATCGGTGACTTCCGGTACGTCAGCCATAGTTGAATCCTTCCCGCCGCGGTTCGCGGCTGTTGCGTATGGACAGAATATACCCCCGTGGGGTATGCTTGTCAAGAAGGTGCTGCACTATGGAAGCTGACGAAACGAAGCGGCTGCTGGACCGCCTTTCGCGCGTGGAAGGCCAGGTGCGCGGGCT
>JAFKFL010000009.1 GCA_017308235.1 Alphaproteobacteria bacterium
GAGGGTGCCGGCATCCGGCGCAGGACCACCGGTGGGAAGATCCCACATCTGCCACGGTGTCTCGTTCATGATGGCTTCGGTAAACACACAGCGGACGTCGAGATCGTCGCGATACTTCTCGAACACCGTGCGCATGGCCTTGGTGTAGGCCTTGTCCCAGTCGGATTGATCCTCGATCGGTTCGCGCTGCGGATAGCGGGCGGGCAGTGCGTTGATCAGCGCCTGTTCGACGGGCGTCGCAAGATGCGCGCACGCCAGCGCCTCTTTCATTGCGTCGTAGGCCGCCGCCAGCGCCTTGGCCTTGCCTGCTGGATCGTAGAGATGCCACGGAAGGTTGTAGTTCGGGCCGGCGGCGTAGGCGATGCCCCAGTGCGCCATGGCGCAGCCGGCATCCCGCTCCAGTGCTTTGGCGAAGCACTTGATCGCTTCCTCGTGGTTGAAGGCGAAGACCCAATTCAGGCCGCGATCGAACCAGATCTGCGCGTCGGGCGATTTGGTCGTGATGGAGCGGGCATAGGCGCCGAGATCGTAGTAGGTCATGTTCCCCCCTGGGAAAGGTGGCAGCAGGACACACGACTCGCCGCGTGCAATACGCCAACCCATGACCCGCGGTTCACACCAAGCCGCGCCGACCCCGCCTGCGATGGACTCTAGCCTCAGCCGCCGGTGCCCACCACCTATTTCAGCTTCTCGACCACGCGGCCCAACCGCTCCAGGGTGCCGAGCGTCGTTTTCTGGTCAAGGCCCGGCCATTGCACGCGCAGCAGCATATGGTCGGTACCAGCACGTTCGCCGTAGCGGCCGATCCGGTCGACCACCTCGTTCTCCGAGCCGATGATGAAGCGGACATCCGAGAACGCGTCGAAATCGCGACGGATATCGTTTGCCGGCACGAAGCTGTCGCCGCCCCAGTTCGCATAGGCCTCGTACTTGAAGAAAAGCGGCTCACGCACCTCGTCGAGCGCCTTGCCGACGCCGCGGCCGACATGGCACTCGCGGATGATCGGGAACTCGGTGGCCGGCGGCAGGCCCGCCGCCGCCCGCGTCTCGCGGAACAGCGCGCCCAGCCGGCCGACCCCTTCCTCCGTCACCATCGGCGAGGGCATCCAGGCGTCGGCGAGCTTCGCCGCCCGCTTCACCGCCACCTCGACGTCGCCCGCCATCCAGATCGGCGGACCACCCGGCCGCTTGGGCTTGAGGCTGGCGTGCACGCCCTTCAGCGTATGGTACCGGCCGTGATGCTCGACCACGTCGTCGCGCCACATCTTGCGGATCACCTCGACGGCCTCGATGAAGCGCGGCACGCGTTCCTTGATCGGCACGCCGATCGAGTCGAACTCTTCCTGGCGATAACCGAGGCCGAGGCCAATGATGGCGTTGCCGCCGGTCAGCCAGTCGAGGGTTGCCGTCTCCTCCGCGACTATGACCGGGTTGAGCAATGGCAACAGCAACAGGCCGGGCCCCAACTGCATGCCCTCGGCCTCGGCCGCGAGGCGGGCCAGGAGCGGCATGGCCTGGAACATCTGCAACGGGCTCGACACGAAATGCTGCCCGACCATGATCGACGCAAGACCGCTCGCCTTCGCAGCGCGCGTCTGCTCGATCAGGTTGGCCAGTTCCGGCCCGAGGTCGGCGCCCGCACACCATTGCGTCGCCATGTAGAGACCAAGCTTCATACCCTTACCGCCCTTCCATATATCGAACCGGATTCTCCGGATCGGCGCTGAAGATGCGCCCGACCTCGCCGAACAGCGACGACACGACCTGCGGGTCGAGATCGTCGAAGGCTTCGAAGCTGAAATTGTTGCCGCCCCGCCGCTTCTCTCCCAGCCTGCCCGCATAAGTGGACATGATCGGCGCGCCGTTCTTCGTCACGGTGACGTAAATGCTGATGTAGTTCTTCTGCAGCGCCACGCCGATCACGGGCCACGGCGTCGTCTTGCCCGACTTGATGGCATAGCTGAACTTGCCGTAGCCGATCATCTTCATACGCATGCCGGCCTCGCCGGCTGGCGTGCCGGCATGGAAATGACGTTTCAGGTGCGGCGCCGCCTTGCGCATCAGCCCATCGAGCTTCTGGAGATCGGCTTTCCGTCGAGGGTCGAAATCGAGATAGGCCTGCAGGCTGTCGACATTGACCTGAAACATCGAGGTGTTCCCGGACTAACCGGCATACGGCTCGCCCCAGCGGTCCTGGTAGACGATCTCGGCCAGCGGCGCCCGCTTGGTCGGCCCGAATTTGCCCATCGGGTAGCCGATTGGAAGGATGGCGTAGGAATGCACACCGCGCGGCAGGCCGAGCGCCGCCTCGGCTTCTTTTTCGTAAAGGAGATGGCGTGTCGTCAGCGTCGTGCCGAGTCCCAGCGCGCGCGCCGCCAGGACCATGTTCTGGACGGCAGGATAGACCGAGGCACCCGAAGCCCGGTTGGGCGCCACGCCATCCTCCTGGCAGGCCACGATCCAGACCGGCGCCTCGTGGAAATGCTCCGTCAGGTAGGACACTGCCTCATGCTGGCGAAGGTAGCGCTCCTTGCTGACGCCGGGCGGCGGCTCGCTCGCGAGGTAGCGCGGGCCGACCGTCTCGTCGAAGGCGCGCTTGTACCAGACCTGCACCGCTTCCTTGATCTTGCGATCCTTGATCACCAGGAAACGCCAGCGCTGGAAATTGCCGCCGTTGGGCGCCGAGGTGCCGGCCTCGAGGATCCTGGTGATCAGCTCATCGGGAACCGGATCCGGCTTCAGCCGTCGCATCGAGCGGCAGGTCTGCATGATCTCGAACAGGTCGGGCATTCTATCCTCCGCTATAGTTCGGAAGTCGGACCACACAATCGATGAGGATGTCGCCCATGGCGCTCTATGAACTCAGGACCTACACGCTCTACGTCGGAAAGATGGCCGAGGCCGTCAAACTCTATCAGCAGTTCGGCTTTCCGGCCCTGCAAAAAGGCGGACACGACAAGAACCTGGTGGGCTACTTCCAGGGCGATACCGGAACCATCAACCAGATCGTCCACCTCTGGAAGTTCGACGACGATGCCGGCCGTCGCGCGCATTGGACCGCGGTCTTCGCCAACACCGACTTCACCGAAGGTTTCGCCGCCAAGTTCCGCCCGCTGGTGATGACGCAGGAGGTGAAGCTGCTGCACGCCGCCCCCTGGGGCCCGCATCCGTAGGCCGGAAACCGATGGGAACGCTCCATATTGCGCCAGGCGATTCGGCCGGCGGCTCATTGCAATCTGCGATCCGGGATAGTGGACGCAACGAGGGGGTGCTGCGGAATCTCGACGATCTCAGCTGCGGTCCAATCGACTCGGAGGAGCCATCGGCTCGGGCTGCCTGGTGGGAGCGCTTCTACGACATGCCCGAAGTCGAAGGTGACCTCAAAGCATTCTGGGATCGCATCGCGACAAGTGACGACAGGCTTGTCATCTGGTTCGGACGTCATTCTGCGTCGGAATTCGCCTTCTTCCTCGCCTTTGCCCATCGGATCGGTGATCGGCCTTACGACATCGTCGACGTCACGGATCTGCAATGGATCGCCACACGTCGCGATGGCTCGACAGCCACAATTCGCCCAGGGAAGCTGTCCATCATGCAGCCCCAACGATTGGCGCCGCTGATCGAGACAGCACGACCAATCACAAGCCGGGAGCGCGAGGAGGCCCTCAGCCTATAGCGTCGGCTGCGCTCTGAGAACGCGCCCTTTCGCGTTGTGACGCCAGGGGGCATGGAGTCTGCTCCGATCGACTACTTCGACCATCTGCTACTTAAACAAGCGGCTCCGGAATGGCGCAAGATCGCTCGCGTTGTCGGGGATACCATCAGCTACAACTCTGAAACTTACTGGCAGGTCAACGAGTTGATGTTGCTGACGCGCATCGCCTCCCTCATCGACGCCGGCAAGTTGCTTGCCGACGGTGATCCTTCAGAGATGCAGACCTGTCACGTTCGACTGCCGGGTCGATAAAGCGGCCTAGCCCCGCAGCACCTTGCCGGCCTTGGCTTCGGTGAGCTTGCCCTGCTCCCAGGTGAGCTCGCCGTTGACCATCGTGTATTCGACGCCCTTCGATGGCATCACCATGCGCTTGGCGCCGCCGGGAAGATCATAGCGGCGCTCGCCGTGATTGCTCGAGCCGATGCGCGCGGCATCGAAGATCGCGACGTCCGCCGGCGCGCCCTTGGCAAGGCGGCCGCGGTCTTTTAGGCCAAACAGGTCAGCGGGATCGGAGGTGAGCTTGCGCACGCCCTCTTCCAGCGTGATCGCCTCCTTCTCGCGCACCCAGGTGCCCAGCAGATAGGTCGGGTAACCGGAGTCGCACAGCATGTC
This sequence comes from Alphaproteobacteria bacterium, assembly GCA_017308235.1. Taxonomy (GTDB): domain Bacteria; phylum Pseudomonadota; class Alphaproteobacteria; order Reyranellales; family Reyranellaceae; genus Reyranella. Next base: position 4,328 of record JAFKFL010000009.1, read on the forward strand.
GACATGCGCCCCGCCATCGCCTAGCGCCATCAGGATGGACTTGTTGTTCAAGAGCTCGCGCATGCGGTCCTCGCGGGTGTTCCACGAGGCCATCGTGAGCTCGCAGTCGAGATTGTCGGCCAGCACCGTATCGAGGAAGGCATCGACGCCATCCTTGCCTTGCTCCTGGGCGATCTGGGCGATCGACTTGTCCTCGAGATGTTTCAGCGCCGGATTCTTGACCGCATGTACGGCAATGCGGTTCCAATTGCTGAAGCCGGTCGGATTCTTGAGGTCTTCGCGGAACTTGTTGCGGAAGGCGGGATCGGCATAGACGGCCTTCTGCGCCGGCTTGGACGTGTCGGCGAACACCCGCTTCCACGACGGAAACGCCGCGAAGGAGAACGGATTGTCCATGTTGATCTCGCGCGTGAGCGGCAGCGGCGAGGTCTGCGGCCGCGCGCCCTTGGCGATCATCGGTGCAGCGAGACGCAAGGTGTTGCGCACCGCCTCCGGAATGTCGTCGCGATCGAACAGGGCGATGAAAGTCACCGGACGGCCGCTCTCGTCGAGCAGGAAGTCCAGAAGCTCGCACTGGTCCTCTTCCAGCACGCCAACCTGGCGCGTGAGAGCGATCTCGATCGCGCCCTTGCCGCGCGCCTTCAGGACATTGGCATAGGCCTTCAGTTCCTCACGGCTGGCATTGCGGCAGGCCAACGGCTTGCCCTCGAAGCCCATATGCTGGTTGAGCGTGGTCGAGGAGAAGCCCAGCGCGCCGGCATCCATGGCTTCGGCGATGAGGGCCGCAATCTTCGCCGTCTCCTCCGCATTGGCCGCGCGGTCCATAGAGGCTTCGCCCATCACGTAATGGCGGAACGGCGTGAGCGGCGCGATGAAGGCGAGATTGAGCGACGGTTTGCGCGCCGCGGCCGCATCCATGAACTGCGGGAAGGTCTCCCAGTCCCAGGTGATGCCCTTGTTCAGGACATCGAAGGGAATGCCCTCGACGCTCACCAGGTCGCGCATGGCGATCTCGCGCGCCGCGGCCTTGCAGGGCGCGATGCCGACGCCGCAATTGCCCATCACCACACTGGTGACGCCGTGCCAGGACGAGGGCGTGACGGCGCCGTCCCAGCAGATCTGCGCATCGTAGTGGGTGTGCGGATCGACGAAGCCTGGAGCAACGACCAGCCCGTCGGCATCGATCGTACGCTTGGCCCCATCCGTAACCTTGCCAATGTCGGCAATCTTCCCGTCAGCAATCGCGACATCCGCCCGGTAGCGCTTGGCGCCGGTGCCGTCGACCACGATGCCGTTCTTGATCACGAGATCGTAGCTCATCGATTCCTCCCAGAACCTCGATCGACGGTACTCCCGATCGCGTCAGCCGACACATGCGAAATCCATCGACGCGCCATGCCGGATCGGTGGGCAATTCCTGATGGTGTCTTTTCAATGCGTGTCGAAACGACACCGAAAATCTCATGATGCCCCGAGAAGTCCACTTGCTGGTATATTTGACAGGTTTGAAAAATGAACTGACTATCCTCCCAACAGGAGGAGCCCATGGCACCCAGACAGGCGACAGCGGCGGTCATCGGCGCAGGCGACTTCATCGGCGCTGCGATCGCCCGCAAGTTTGCGGCAGAGGGCTTCACTGTCTTCGCCGGCCGGCGCAACGGCGACAAGCTCGCCCCGCTGGTCGCCGACATCGAGAAGGCCGGCGGCAAGGTCTCGGCGCGCGGGCTCGATGCGCGCAAGGAAGAGGACATCAACGCCTTCCTGCAGGAGGCGGACCAGGCGGCGCCGCTCGAGGTCTGCATTTTCAACATCGGCGCCAATGTGAATTTTCCGCTCGTCGACACGACCGACCGCGTGTTCCGCAAGGTGTGGGAAATGGCCTGCTACTCGGGCTTCCTCGCCGGCCGTGAAGCCGCGCGCCTCATGCTAACCCATGGCAGGGGCAACGTCTTCTTCACCGGAGCAACGGCGAGCCTGCGTGGCGGCATCGGCTATGCCGCCTTCGCCTCGGCCAAAGCCGGCCTGCGCGCGGTCGCGCAGGCCGCGGCCCGCGAGCTTGGACCGAAGAACATCCATGTTGCCCATCTCGTCATCGACTCGGGCGTCGACACGGCCTGGGTGCGCGAGCGCATCAAGACTCGCGAAGGCGAGGACGCATTGGCAAATCTTCCGCCCGACCGGCTGATGCGTCCCGAAGCCGTGGCCGAGGCCTATTGGTCGCTCTACCAGCAACCGCGCGACGCCTGGAGCTCGGAGCTGGAAATTCGTCCCTTCGCAGAGAAATGGTGAGTCCCAATGCCCAAGGTTGAATTCCAGTTCGATTTCGGCAGCCCCAATGCCTACCTGAGCCATCTCGTCATTCCCGGGATCGAGAAGCGCCAGGGCGTGAAATTCGCCTACGTGCCGGTGCTGCTGGGTGGCGTCTTCAAGCTCACCAACAACCGCTCGCCGGTCGAGACCAACGTCGGCATCAAGAACAAGCCGCAGTATCAGCAGCTCGAGACCGAGCGCTTCATCCGCCAGCACAAGATCACGCGCTACAAAATGAATCCGCACTTTCCCGTCAACACGCTGGCCCTCATGCGGGGTGCCGTGGCGGCGAAGAAGCTCGGCGTCTTCGAGCGCTACGTCGACGAGGTCTATCGCCATATGTGGGCCGAACCGAAGAAGCTCGACGATCCGGCGATCCTGCGTGCGGCCCTCGTCGAATCGAACCTGCCGGCCGACCGCCTGTTCGAGTTGGTGCAGACGCAGGAGGTGAAGGACGAGCTGATGGCCGAGACGCAGCGCGCCGTCGAGCGCGGCGCTTTCGGGTCGCCCACCTTCTTCGTCGGCGACGAGATCTATTTCGGCAAGGACAGGCTGCGCGATGTCGAGGAAGCCATCGCCGCAGCGAAGTGAGGCGCCGCCGATGCGTTGGAGCGATCTCGAAGACGAGGCCTGTTCGGTGGCGCGCACGGTGTCGGTGATCGGCGACCGCTGGACCCTGTTGATCCTGCGTGACTGCTTCCTGCGGGTGCGGCGCTTCGAGGATTTCCAGGAGCGGCTCGGCATCACGCGCCCGCTCCTGGCGAGCCGGTTGCGCAAGCTCGTGAAGGATTTCGTGCTGGCCAAGGTGCCCTACCAGCAACGCCCGCTGCGCTACGAATATCGCCTGACCGAGAAGGGCCGCGATCTCTATCCCGTCATCATGTCGATCGTGCATTGGGGCGACGTCCACATGGCCGGCAAGAAAGGCCGACCCCTGCTCCACCAGCATCTCGTCTGCGGCAAGACCTTCGATCCGGTGATGGTGTGCTCGGCCTGCGGCGAGCCGCTCGATCCGCGGCAGGTCCATGTCCATCGCGGACCGGGCGCCGCCGGCTCGCGCAATCTGCCGCCCGATGAACAGCGGCGACCGCGCCTGGCCCATCAACGCTAGAGGAGCATGCCCGTGCCCGACGCAGCACAATCCGGATCGATCCGGACGGAGATCGACGGCCGCATCTTCAAGATCACGGTCGACAACACGGCGAAGAAGAACGCCTTTACACCTGACATGATGCAGCTTCTGTCGGATGCCTTCACCACGTTCGACGGCAACGACGAGCTGTGGGTCGCTGTCCTCTGCTTCGCCGGCAACGACACCACGGCGGGCCTCGACATGCCGAAATTCTTCGGCCCCAATCGCGAGCGCCGCGACACGCCGCCTGCCAATGTCGATCCCTTCGCGCTGCGGCGCCGGACGATGAAGCCGGTCGTGGCGGCCGTGCAGGGCCTCTGCCTCACGATCGGCATCGAGATGATGCTGGCGGCCGATATCGTGATCGCGGCCGATACGGCACGCTTCTGCCAAATGGAATCGAAGCGCGGGATCGCACCATTGGGCGGCGCACACTTCCGCTTCCTGACGCGAACTGGTTGGGGCAATGCGATGTATCACCTGATGCTGTGCGACGAGTTCGACGCCAGCCGCGCGCTGCAGATCGGGCTGGTGCAGGAAGTCGTTCGCGCGGGCCAGCAAATCGTCCGCGCCATCGAGATCGCCCAGCGCATCGCACGCAATGCCCCGCTCGGCCTTCGCGCCATGAAAGAAGCGGCGCTAAAGTACATAGAGGCCGGCGAGAGCATGGCAGTCGCGGCGATCCCCGCGATCCATGCCAAGGTCATGGGCACCGAGGACGCCAAGGAGGGCATCCGGTCGTTCGTCGAGCGCCGGGAAGCACGGTTCCAGGGCCGCTGAAGCTGCCCGGCAACGAAATAGAGGGAGAGCAGGCGATGAAGACCAGGATCACGGAACTGCTGGGGATCGAACATCCGATCATCCAGGGCGGTATGCATTTCGTGGGCTTCGCCGAGATGGCGGCGGCGGTGTCCGATGCCGGTGGGCTGGGCATCATCACCGGTCTCACACAGGGCACGCCGGAAAAGCTCGCCAATGAGATTCGGCGCTGCCGGGAGATGACCTCCAAGCCCTTCGGCGTGAACCTCACCTTCCTGCCGTCGCTGACGCCACCCGATTATCCCGGCCTGATCCGCGTCATCGTCGAGGGAGGCGTGAAGATCGTCGAGACGGCGGGCAACAATCCACAGAAGTGGCTGCCGTCGCTCAAGGACGCCGGGATCAAGGTGATCCACAAATGCACCTCGGTGCGCCATTCGCTCAAGGCCGAGTCGATCGGCTGCGATGCGGTGAGCGTCGACGGCTTCGAATGCGGCGGCCATCCGGGCGAGGACGATGTGCCGAACTTCATCCTTTTGCCCCGCGCAGCAGAAGAATTGAAAATTCCATTTGTCGCCTCAGGCGGCATGGCCGATGGCCGTTCGCTGGTCGCGGCCCTGTCCTTAGGCGCCGACGGCATGAACATGGGCACGCGCTTCATGGCCACGAAGGAAGCGCCGATCCACGAGCATGTGAAGCAGGCGCTTGTCGCCGCGAGTGAGCTCGATACCCGCCTCGTCATGCGGCCGCTGCGCAACACCGAGCGCGTGCTCAAGAACGCCGCCGTCGATCGTCTGCTCGAGAAGGAGAAGGCGTTGGGCGCCAAGATCAAGTTCGAGGACATCCTGCCCGAGGTCGCGGGCGTCTATCCGCGCATCATGAAGGAAGGCGAGATGGATGCGGGCGCCTGGTCCTGCGGCATGGTGGCGGGACTCATCCGCGACATCCCGACGGTCAAGGAGCTGATCGACCGGACGATGCGCGAGGCAGAGGCCATCATCAACAAGCGGCTCGCCGGCTACACCGGCCAAAAGGCCGCTTGATCAAAGCGGCCTGATCAAATCAGCCTGATCACGGCTTGGAACAGGCCGGCGCCGGATGCATCTCCAGTGCCTGGAGATCGGCCATTACGGTAGCGACACCCGCATCGACCGTGAGTCTGTCCAGCACGCCTGTGTCAGACAGCCTGGCGTGCACGGAGAAGAGCGGCTTGCGCTCCTGATCCTGCGCGCGAGTGAAGGTCATCAGCAACGGCCAGAAGCGGGCCGCCGGCACAGCGACGGGTTTGAGTGCGGGCGGCTCGGCGTGCAGGGTCTCGCTGCCGACTTCCTTGATCTCGACCTGGAAGACATCGCCCATCGCTTCGGCGGCGAAGATCAGGGTGGGCGCCATCGCGGCCTTGCCGACCAGGCGATCGATCAGATGGCCGAGAGCGGCAACCGGCATCAGGGTTGGAGACGGCAGGATGGCCCGCGTCGATCCCTGCTGCGACACGATCTCGGCCCGAGTCTCGCCGTTCGCCCGCTCGACCCTGCCCTGTGTCTTGCGGGCGTCGCCGTTCTGGGTCAGCACGGTTTGATAGTGGAAGCTATCACCGCTGCGGTCCTCATCGCCCTCGAGCTGCGACGCAAGACTCATTTTCAATGACGGGGTGAAGGCGATCGCCGACGCGACGTCCCGCTTGATGTGCCAGCCGTCGCAATCGAGGGTGATGTCCTGCACGGCGGTGCCGATGCGCGGTGCATTGGCGGCGGTGCCGAGACGCAGCAGATATTCCGCGCGATGAGGTTGCATCTGCGCCTGCACTGACTGTGGAATGAGCAGCGCGGCTGCGAGAAGGAAACAAACACCTCGCCTCATCTCGTCACCATGCGGGGCGCTTGCCATCGGGTCAATCACGCAGATGTGGCTGGTTCGCGACGGGTCGGCCGCAATGATAGACAAACCAGAATCGTTGGCCTTGAATATGGGCCAGTGAAAGGGCGCGTAGCATGAAAATTGGATCGCACGAACATCGCGATACCTTCTGTCGGCATTTCATCGAAACCTATACCGACTACGAACCGAACACCCTGCCCTGGCCCGAACTGGACGACGCGGCACTGCAGCGCCTGAGGGCCGTGCCTTTTTGGGAAGAGGTGTTTTATACCGAGCGTCGAGCGGGCGCGATCGTGTCCGCCTTCACGGAAACAGTCACCGATCCCGTCCTGCACGAGGCGCTTGCCCTGCAGGGCGAAGAAGAGACGCGCCACGCCAAAATGATCCGCGTCATGATCGACAGATACGGCCTCGACGCGCCGGAACGGCCGATGGAGGACATCAGTCAGAATATCGACCGGCGCTTCAAGGATTTCGGCTTCGGCGAGTGCCTTGATTCATTCGTCGGCTTCGGCCTGTTCAAGATCGCCTCGCAAGCCGAATTCCTGCCCAAGGAGATTCTGAAGATCTTCGAGACCCTGATGTACGAGGAGACGCGCCACATCGTCTTCTTCATCAACTGGATGGCCTACACCGAAGCACAACGGGGCTGGTTCGCGCGGACCATGCTGCCGCTCACCAGCCTGCACTATTACATTCGCGCGATCGTTCGCATGGCCGGTCTCGCCAAGCGCGGCAAGGAACTGAACGACGGCAAGAACTTCGCCGCGACCCAGGTCAGCGTGTTCCTCGATGGCTTCAATTTCCGGAAGTTCGTCGAGGATTGCTATTCCGAGAACAGCCGCCGCATGGGCGCCTTCGATCCGGAACTGCTGCGCCCCAGCTTCTTGCCCCAACTGGCCGAGGTCGCGTTGCGCGCCATGCGTCTCTGGAACGCGCGCTCGAAGCTGGAGCCTGACGGAGCGATGTCGCGGTAGAGATTAATATCACCTCGCCCTGAGGAGGCGCGAAGCGCCGTCTCGATTCGCGCGGGGTAACCCCCCGCGCTGTGGAGGGAACGAACACCGTGCCTGTTGCCATCCTTCGAGACGCGTGCTGCGCACGCTCCTCAGGATGAGGTAGACGTGGTCGCCGCTCAGAACCAGAGCTTGCTCTGCGGCGAACGCGCGAGCAGGGCCGGCCGGAACAGGAGCGTGACCAGAAGCTCCCAGCCCAGCGAAATCATCAGCAGTCGGCCCATGCTGGCGGTGCCGGGGTGGGTCGAGAGCCAGAGTGCGCCGAAGGCATTGGCGGTGGTGAGCGCGCTGAAGATCACGGCACGCATCAGGCTCGACTTCAGCATCGCCGTCTCGCCCGCGCGCCAAGCCATCACGAAATAGATATTGAAGGCGACGCCCACGCCGAACAGCAGCGGCAGTGCGATGATGTTCGCGAAATTGAGCGGCAGGTCGAAGGCCGCGCAGGTCGCGAAGGTCAGTAGCCCGCTCAGCAATACCGGCAGCATGGTGAGCACCACGTCTCGAGTCCGCCGCAACACCAATGCCAGGAGCAGAACGATGGCGACGATGGAATAAACCCCGGCCTGCAGGAAGGCATCGACGATGGTGTCACCCGAGGCCCTGGTGGAGATGGGCGCCCCGGTCGCATCCGGGACGACGTTCTGGACCGCCAAGGCGAAGCGCCGCAGGAATTCGTTGTCGTGCCGGCCATCGCGCGGCAGGACCTGCATGCGGGCGCGCCCGTCCTTGGTCATCCAGTCCTCGACCAGATCGGACGGCAGGGTCGCGAGTGTCACTGGACCGGCCTTCAGCTCCTCACGCACCTGGTCGAGCACGACCTTCAAGGGCGTGCTCACCGTCTCTGCCGCTTTGGCTCGGACGTCGGGCGATGCTGCATCGAGCCGCTCCAGTGCATCGGCCAGCCGGCGCACCGAGGACACCGACTCCGCCGTCGCCGCTTTCGGCCCGTTCGCCACAGCCCGCAGCGACGCCGCCGTGCTCGCAAGGCTTTGCTTCAGCTCCGCGTCGGTCGGGGCAGGACGCGGTGTGGCCGTCTCCAGCGCGGGCCCGAGGGTTTTCGCCGCCTGGGCAATGAGCGCGAGCTTCTCCCCCTGCTGGGTCGGAATGAAGCTTTGCAGCGAGACGGTTCGCGACACCTCCGGCAACCCGTCGAGGACGCGCGCGATGGCATCGGCTTTCGCCAGCGACGGCGCGAGAACGTTGATCGCATAGGGTGTCCAGTCAGGATCGGCGGCCAACGCCTGCAAGGTGGCCATCGATTCCACTTTGGGGCTCTTGAGATTGAGCGGGTCGAAGTCGAACCGCACCAGCGGCAGCAGCGCGGCCGACACGATAGCCGCGACGAGCGCACCCACCAGAACAGCGAGACGATGCTGGCTCACGAAACGGTCGACGGGCGCCAGCATGGTGAAGCCGACCTCGGTCATGCGCGCGGTCGGCAATCGCAGCAGCAATAGCAACGCCGGCAGCAGCACGATGGTCAGTCCGAAAGCCACAATCATGCCGAGGCCGGCAATCGTGCCGAGCTCGGCCACGCCGATGTAAGTCGTGGGCAGGAAGGCGAAGAAGCCCACGCAGATGGCCGCGGCCGACAGGGCCAGGGCGCGCCCGATGCTCGCGCCGGTCTCCGTCAGGGCCGCCCGGAGGTTCGGCTGCACCAGCCGCTCGGCGAGGCTGCGCACGCTGAATTGGATGCTGAAGTCGACGCCGAGGCCGACGAAAAGCGGAATGAAAGCCACCGATATGAGGTTGAAGCGGCCGGTCGCCAGCAGCCCGATCGCGGATGTCATGATCAGGCCGGCGATGGTCGTGATCAGAATCGCAAGCACCACGCGCACCGAACGCACCGCCAGCCACAGGATACCAAGCAAGGCCACGACCATCGCACCCATGACCAGATGCGCATCCTGCGCCAACGAACCGAATTCCTCGTCCGCCAGGGGCACCGGCCCGGTCAGGCGGACGGTCACGCCATGCGCGGGATCGAGGCCCAGCGACTGGGCGATCTTGCGGATCGCATTACTGGCGCCCATGCCGGGTTCCAGCGCGGTGTAGTCCATCACCGGCTGGACCAGCACGATGCGTCGCGTCTGCCGCGCCTCGGCCGGAACACCGCCAACCAGCGTCTGCCAGGAAACGAACGCCGGCTGGCCAGCCGCCGTCTTCTCGAACGCATCGGCAAGCGTATTCGCCATCGGCTCGATGTTGCCGAGCGTCCCCTGCCCGCGCTTGATGCCCTCGAGCATGTTGGAGAGCGCGCCGAGAACACCGCGCAGGCTTGGATCAGTCGCCAAGGGCGCCAGCAGCGGCGTCGCCTGGATAAGGCCGACCGTTGCCGCTTTGACTTTGTCGAGCGGCAGGAGCAGCAGGCCCTCGCGCTCGAAGAAAGGACTGCCGTCGGGGCGTCGCACGGTCCGGAAAAGATCCCGCTTCTCCTGCAAGGCGGCGGTCAGCCGCTTGGCCGCGTCATCAGCGATCTCGGGCGTGGCGCCGTCGACCACGACCATGGTCAGATTGGTGAGTTGGGGAAAAGCCGCATCGAAGGTGAATTCCCGTTGCCGCCACTTCAGCTCCTTCGACATCAGCTGGGTGGTGTCGGCGGTCATGGCGAAATGCCGGCCGGTATAGACGAGCGCCAACAGCGTCAGTCCGATGACGACGAGCAGCACGATCAAAGGATGTCGGGTGCTGGCCGCGACGATACGGCCAATCAACGAAGTCCGGGTCGACACGACGCCTCTCGAGACTGGATGCGCGTATCGCAGCGCCAACGATTGTCCAAAGCCGGGCCTCCCGGAACCCCTGTCCCCTACGGCGGATGAGGGTATTCGCGAGGGCCGGGAGGTAAATCGACACCTATCCCGAAGCTGTCAAGCTATGCATCGGCGACAGGGCGCGTACTTCCCGGTAATGAAAATGCGCGACAAGTTGACGCCATATCGTCACATAACGCACATTCCGGAGCAGCCGAGCGGGCACTTGTCGCCGGCCTGGCCGATGACGATGCATGGGCCCAGCCGCCGCGCTTCTGGCAAAGCGGCTCGCAATTACCAAATTGTGGTTGCAGCAAGCCCCCTGATGGAGGAGTTGATCTGGATGCGGGTTCTAATGGCTCAACCCCGGGGGTTCTGCGCAGGGGTCGTGCGGGCAATCGAGATCGTTGAACGGTCGCTCAAGAAATTTGGCGCCCCGGTCTATGTACGCCACGAAATCGTGCACAACCGCCATGTGGTCGAGAAGCTCGAACGCATGGGAGCGGTTTTCGTCGAGAACCTCGACGAGATCCCCGACGGCGCGATCACGATCTTCAGCGCACACGGCGTCGCCCAGTCGATCATCGACGAGGCCAAGTCTCGTGGCCTTCCGGTGCTGGATGCCACCTGCCCTTTGGTCTCGAAGGTGCATCTCCAGGGCAAGCGCTACGTATCGCGCGGGCGGGCGCTGATCCTGATCGGCCATGCCGGCCATCCCGAGGTCGAGGGCACGATGGGCCAGGTCGATGCGCCGGTGCATCTCGTCTCGACGGTCGAGGACGTCGAGCGGCTCGATCTGCCCGACGATGCGCCGATCGCCTACGTCACCCAGACCACGCTCAGCGTCGACGATACGCGCAGCGTGATCGCGGCCCTGCGCGCGCGGTTCCGCGACCTCGAAGGGCCTGACGTGACCGATATCTGCTACGCCACCCAGCATCGCCAGTCGGCGGTGCGGGAGATGTGCGAGCTGGTCGACCTGCTGCTGGTCGTGGGTAGCCGCAACAGCTCCAACTCGAACCGGTTGCGCGAGATCGGCGTCGAAATGGGCTTGCCGAGCTACCTGATCGCCGACGGCAACGAACTGGACCCGGCATGGCTCACTGGCGTGAAGACGATCGGGCTGACGGCGGGCGCCTCGGCGCCGGAGGAGCTCGTCCTCGACGTGATCGAGGCCCTGCGTCGGCATGGCAAGGTCGAGGTCGAGCAGATGACCGGTGTTCGAGAAGATATCGAGTTTCGCCTGCCTAACGAACTGAGGACGGTGACGCCGGACAAGGCGATCGTCCCATCCGTTGGGTAAGTCGGTCGGATAAAGGAGCGCGTTTTGGGAATTCCTTTGCTGCAGGCGGCCCGGATCGGGACCTACATCGTCCGTCAGCATCTGTCGGGGCGCGAGCGCTATCCGCTCGTGCTGATGCTGGAGCCGTTGTTCCGCTGCAACCTCGCTTGTGCAGGCTGCGGCAAGATCGATTATCCCGACGAGATTCTGGATCAGCGCCTGTCCTACGACGATTGCATGACCGCGATCGACGAGTGCGGCGCGCCGGTGGTCTCGATCGCCGGCGGCGAGCCGCTCCTGCATCGCGAGATGCCGAAGATCGTCAAGGGCTACCTGGCCAAGCGGAAGTTCGTGATTCTGTGCACCAACGCGCTGTTGCTCGCCAAGAAGATCGACGACTACCAGCCGCATCCGTCCTTCACCTGGTCGATCCATCTCGATGGCAACCAGACTATGCACGACAAGTCCGTCTGCCTGCGCGGCACCTATGACAAGGCAGTCGAGGCGATCAAACTCGCGAAGTCCAAAGGCTTCCGCGTCAGTATCAACTGCACGTTGTTCAACGACGCCGATCCCGCCGAGGCGGCGGCCTTTTTCGACGACATGAAGGCGCTTGGGCTCGACGGCATCACCGTGTCGCCGGGCTATGCCTACGAGCGCGCGCCCGACCAGCAGCACTTCCTCAATCGCACCAAGACCAAGGAATTGTTCCGCGGAATCCTGTCGCGCGGCGACGGCGGCAAGAAGTGGCCATTCAGCCAGTCGATCAACTTCCTGAATTTCCTCGCCGGCAACGAGAGCTATCACTGCACGCCGTGGGGCAACCCGACGCGTACCGTGTTCGGCTGGCAGAAGCCCTGCTACCTCCTGGGCGAAGGCTACGCCAAGACCTTCCGCGAGCTGATGGACGACACCGAATGGGACAAGTACGGCGTCGGCAACTACGAGAAGTGCGCCAACTGCATGGTGCATTCGGGCTTCGAGGCCTCGGCGGTGAAGGACATGATCCGTCGTCCCCTGAAGGCGGCGGCGGTCGCGATGCGCGGCGTGCGCACCGATGGTCCGTTGGCGGAGGACATCCCGCTCGATAAGCAGCGTCGTGCCGAATACGTCTTCTCGGATCACGTCCAACGGAAGCTAGGCGAGATCCGGACCAGCAAGGCCAGCCAGAAGCCGGTGCCCGCGGAGTAGCGCCTTAAAGGCACGCTCCGCATCGAAGGCGGTGCGGATCAAGTCGGGCACCTGTCCCGGCGCCGAGACCAGCGAACGCAGCACGGCTGCCACGTCGACGCGGCCATCGGCACGCATGCCGACGCGCGCGGCCGGCGGCAACGTTCGATGCGCCGGATCGCAAATTACGCGCGCAGCGGCAAAAGGCAGTCGATGGCGCGCCGCCACTCGCGCCGCCACGTGCGATTCCATATCGACCGCGATGGCCGTGGTGGTGCGATGCAGGGCAGCTTTTTCGACCTGATCCGCGATCATCGCATCGACGCCCAGGAACACACCCTCGACCGCGTTGGGCAATTGTGCCGAAAGACGCTGCGTCCAGGCCGCGTGCGTCGGCAGCGCATCGCCGTGATCGAGGACGGCGTTGGCCACGACCCACTGGCCGGTTCGGAGACCGAGCGCGAGACCGCCCGCGATGCCCATGCTGATGATGCCGGTCACACCAACAACGCGTTCCTCGATCATCGCCTCGAGTCGCTGATGATCGCCGCCGCCGACAACAACTTCGATGCCGGGCCCGGCGAGCAGGCGCGCCTCGCGCTGCAGTCCAGTGACCGCGAGGATCGTCACATGCCGTAGGCCACCCGCCGGTCGTTGGCCTGCCGCAGGTTGCGGTAGCGCGCCAACGCCCAGAGCGGGAAGAACTTCGGATAGCCGTGGTAGCGGAGATAGAAGACGCGCGGGAAGCCGCCGCCGACATAGGCGTCCTGCTGCCACAGCCCGTCCGAATCCTGCGTGCGGCGCAGCCAGGCGATCCCGCGCGCAACAGCCGGATGATCGACCTCGCCCGCTGCCATCAGGCCCAGCAATGCCCACGCCGTCTGCGAGGCGTTGGACGGCGCGGGCTCATGGCCGCGGTAGTCGAGCCTGTAGCTCGTGCAATCCTCGCCCCAGCCGCCGTCCTCGTTCTGGATCGCGATCAGCCAGTCGACCGCCTTGCGCACGCTCGGCCGCGTGCCGTCGAAGCCGGCGGCATTCAGCGCACACAGCGCCGACCAGGTGCCGTAGATGTAGTTCACGCCCCAGCGGCCGAACCAGCTGCCCTCCGCCATCTGCTCGCGCTCGAGGAACTCGATGGCCGTGCGCATCGCAGGGCTCTCCGGCGCATCGCCGAGCTGGCCCAGCATGCTGATGCAGCGTGCGCTCACATCGGACGTCGGCGGATCGAGCAGCGCGCCATGATCGGCAAAGGGGATGTTGTTGAGATAGTGATCCACATTGTCGGCATCGAACGCCGCCCAGCCGCCATTGCGGCTCTGCAGGCCCACCGTCCATTCCACGCCGCGCTGGATCGCTGCGTCGAAGGTGTCGTCGGCCCCGCCCTCGCGCCGTGCGCGATCCATCGCCATCACCACGACCGCCGTATCGTCGAGGTCGGGATAATGGGCGTTGCGATACTGGAAGGCCCAGCCTCCCGGCCGCACCTCCGGCCGCCGTTCCGCCCAGTCGCCCGTGGCCTCGAGCTCCTGCAACGGCAACAGCCAGTCGAGCCCACGGCGCGCCGAAGCGACGGCCTCGCCGCCGCCGCCCGCTTCCATCAGCGCGTGGGCCGCGAGTGCGGTATCCCAGACCGGTGAGACGCATGGCTGGCAGTAGGCCTCGTCCTCACGGATCACCAGCAGCTTCTCGACCGATCGCCGTGCGATCGCCCGATCCGGATGCTCGGGCGGATAGCCCAGCGCATCGAACATCACGACGCTGTTGGCCATCGCCGGGTAGATCGCGCCCAGGCCATCCTCGCCGTTCAGCCGCTCGGTCACGAAGATGCGGCAGCGCTCGATCGCACGCGCGCGCATTGCCTTGGGCCAGAACGGCTCGACCGCCTTCAGCGCGACGTCGAGGCTGTTGAAGAAAAGCGCCCAGCCCGGACGCCGGTGCGTGAGCGCGCGTTCCTTCTTGATGGGCGCTGACGTGAAGAGTTCCGAGATCCGCACGCCGCGCGGGTTGCGTGCACGGCGCTTCAGCACGGCCAGCACCAGCAATGGCACGATCACGGTACGTGCCCAGTAGGACATGCGCGAGAGATGGATGGGGAACCAGCGCGGCAGCAGGATCAGCTCGACCGGCATGGTCGGCACATGCCGCCATGACAGCTCGCCGAACTGCGCCAGCAGGATGCGGGTGAAGACGTTGGCCTCGCCAGCTCCGCCCCGCGCCAGGATCGCCGCACGCGCACGCGCCATGTGCGGCGCATCCGGATCGTCGCCGATCATCTTCAGGCAGAAGTAGGCCTTCACCGAGGCGCTGATGTCGAACGCGCCATCGTGGAACAATGGCCAGCCGCCATGCTCGCCCTGGATGCGGCGCAGATAGACGCCGATCTTGCGCTCCAGCTCGAGATCGTCCGGCTCGCCGAGATACTGACGCAACAGGACGTACTCCGACGGGATCGTCGCATCCGCCTCGAGCTCGAACACCCAATGCCCGTCGCTGCGTTGCAGACGCTTCAAGGCCGCCGTCGCGCGGTCGATGTCGCCGTCGAGACCGGTCGCGTCCGTCATGACGAGCTCGCTCATCGCTCACCCATCGCCAGCGCCGCCGCCGTCTTGCCCGAGCGCAGCGCGCCCTCGATCGTCGCCGGCAAACCGGTCGCGGTCCAGTCGCCGGCCAGGAAGACGTTGGTCCATTGCGTGCGTACACCCGGCCGCCGCGCTTCCTGCGCCGGCGTTGCGGCAAAGGTCGCGCGCTTCTCCTTCACGATGCGGGAAGGCGGCGCGGGACCGGAGAGGTCGTGGACCGCAGCCACATCGCGCCACAAAAGGTCGGTCAAAACCTGGTTATCCATATCAAGAAGGCGGTCGGCGGCACT
Source organism: Alphaproteobacteria bacterium (assembly GCA_017308235.1). Taxonomy (GTDB): domain Bacteria; phylum Pseudomonadota; class Alphaproteobacteria; order Reyranellales; family Reyranellaceae; genus Reyranella. The sequence goes on from JAFKFL010000009.1 coordinate 19,500, forward strand.
CACGGTGACGGACAGGCGGTCGGCAAAGGCGAACACCCACTCCGCCGTACCGCCAATCAGCCCGACCATCAACGGGGCGCCGGCGGGCGGGGCGACCTTGAAATGTGCATTGACGATGGCGCGGAAGTCGTCGGGAACCATCACGTCAGGCAACAAAGCCTGGATCGTCCAGGGCGGCACGGCCAAAACCACGCGATCCTGCGGACCCAGCCGTTCCTCGCCGTCGTCGAAGGCCAGCGCCACAAGCCGGTCGCCCTCGATCTTCACGGCACGCAGCGGCCGACCGAGCCTGATCTCCGCGCCGGTCTTGCGTAGCCGGTCGAGCGCGGGATCGACGAAGGCCTCGGCGAGGCTTGGCGTCGCGATGCGCGGCCAGGTGTGCCGGCCGCCTTTCGTCAGCGTCTCGCGAAAGACGGCGCCCGCCAGATCTGCCGACGCTTCCTCGGGCCGGGTGTTGAGGATGGAGACGAGCAAGGGCCGCAGAAGCTTTTCCCAGGCAACGCCACGGCAGGAAATGACCTCATCGATCCGACGACCCGGATGCGGCCGCGTCAGCGCCAGCAGCGCCAGGTATTCGCCAACACTCGTTCCCGGCACGCGACGCTTCGCGGACAGGATCCACCAGGGAACGCGGCCGTCATTGGGATTCAGAATCCAGCGGCGGCCGCTGCCGCGGTCGAAGAACGGAAACGCCGCTTCCGAGGGACCCGTCAGCCGGTTCTCCGCGCCGATCGCCCGCAGATAGCGGCCGACGGCCGGATTGCCCGACAGCACCAGGTGATTGCCGTTGTCGATCACCATGTCGAGCACGGCGTCGTGGTAGGAGCGACAGCGCCCGCCCGCCTGACGTGCGGCTTCCGACAGCACGACCGGCACGCCGCGGCCCGCCAACGCGACGGCCGCAGACAATCCGGCGAGTCCTGCGCCGATGACGTGGACCCGCGCCGCTGGTGAAGCCCCTGTCATCCCGACACGCAGCAGCGCGCGACGAGGCCCAACAGCCGGAGCTTGCTGATCCGCACGCGCCGACGCGGCGGCGCCCATCCCTCCGCCAGCATTTCGCGCAGGATCGTCTGGTACACAACAGCCATCAGCCGCGGCGCCAGAAGCCGGCCGCGTGGCCGCGCGCGCAGCACACGTTCGGAGGCCGCATAGTGATCCAGCGCCTGCGCCGCGACCTCGCGACAGGCGGCATCGACGCGTGCATCGCTGATTGCGGCCACGGGATCGGTCGTCTCGATTCCCGCTCCGGCAAGCGCTTCGCGCGGCAGATAGAGGCGGCCCATGCCGGCGTCCTCGTCGAGATCGCGCAGGATGTTGGTGAGCTGCAATGCCCGGCCAAGCTCGCGGGCGAGTTCGAAACCCGGCCCGTCGTCCATGCCGAAGATGCGGGTCGAAAGTCGCCCGACCGCGCTCGCCACGCGCTCGCAGTAAAGATCGAGCGTCTCGCCCGCCGGCGCGCGGATATCGGCCGCGACGTCCATATCCATGCCGTCGATGACGGTGAGGAAGTCCGCCTCCCGCAGCTTGAAGTCGCGCACGGTCGGGCCGAGGAACGCCGCCTGCCCCGACGGCTGGCCGGCATAGAGCGCTGCGATGTCGGCGCGCCAGCGAACAAGCTCCGTCGCCCGCTCCGGACGTGGGCGTGTGCCATCGTCGGCGACGTCGTCGACCAGCCGGCAGAAGCGATAGACCGCGAACATGGCCTGCCGTTCCGCCTTCGGCATCAGAAGCATGGCGGCATAGAACGAGCTGCCGGAGACTCGCGCCTGGATCTCCTCCTCGGGAGCCGCCTGTGTGGGGGAAGCCGCGGTCATCCCCGACTGCCACGCAAATCAGGCTGCTTGCCGCTAATGCTCCGCCGCAGCCGGCCGGCCGCGACGCCAAGGCCGCCACGCAAGGCAAGGCCGATCATCTCGATGGGCCGATGATGGACGCGCTCCGACAAGGGATCGCGATGCATCAACCGGTTGGTCAGGCTCTCGGCCAGGGTCTGGATGACACCGACTTCCAGCGCAAGGCGCCGGTCCGCGATCCGGCCCGCGAAGACCCGCGACTGATCGAGGAGCGCGTTGGTGCGCTGCGCCAGGGCCACGAGCACCGCGCGCAGTGGTGCCGACGCGCGCTTTTCGCCCAAGGCCTCGACACCGATGCCCTGACCGGCAAGAGTGTCGAGCGGGATATAGACGCGATCGAGGTTGCGATAATCCTTGGCGCAATCCTGCAGGTGGTTGATCACCTGCAAGGCGCTGCAGAGCGCGTCGTTGGCGGGCCACGTTGCCCGCGACTCGCCATGCACATCGAGCACGAAGCGACCGACGGGCGCCGCCGAGTAGCGACAGTAGTCCATCAGATCGGCCCAGTCGGTGTAGCGAAGCTTGGTGACGTCGCGGCGGAAGGCTTCGAGGAGGTCGCGGGCGTGCTGGTCCGTGACGCCATGGTCGCGCAGCGCCGCGCGCAATGCGTCGCTCTCGGCGCTAGCTCCGGCCTCGCCACCGAGCCCCGCCTCCATGCGCGCAAGGGCCGCGAGCTTTTCCTCGGCACTGGCCGTGGCGTGGTCGGCCACGTCGTCGGCAGCGCGGGCGAAGCGATAGAAGGCCAGCACCGGCGCGCGCAGCGCCGGCTTGATCAGCCACGACGCGACGGGAAAGTTCTCGTCGCGATGGCCCTTGCCTGAAGCAAACGAGGCCGCGTCGCTCATGTGCCGCCTGTTGTGCCGTCCATCATGTCGCCCGTCATCGCCTGGGCCCGTCCCTTCCACATGCCACCCCGACCGCGCCACACCTGAAGCGCGGAGTCTACCGTAAACAACGCATAGGCAGCCGCGATGGCCGGCAGCGCTACTCCCCACAAGGGCGAGACACGATAGAAGCGGAGCATAGGCTGGAACGCCAGTGCCATCGCAAGCCAGGCGGCGAGCCCCAGCCAACAGGCCGGACCTTCCGCAAACAACGCCAGGAGCGGCGGCACCCCGTAGACCAGCAGCATCCCCGCAACCGTGCCAACCAGCAGCAGCGGTGAATAGCCCAGCTGGGCATAGGCCGAGCGCGAGATCATGCGGCCGATCTCGGCGAAGCCGCCATAAGGCCGCAAGCTTTTGGCGCGCCGCGTGAGGCCAAGCCAGATCGGCCCCTCTGCCTTCAGCCGTCGGGCCAGCGCGCAATCGTCGATGATCTCCGCACGGATGGACGCAATGCCGCCGGCCCGTTCCAGCGCCTCGCGCCGCACCAGCACACACCCACCGGCCGCCGCCGCGATGCCCCGCGCCTTCGCGACCCAGGCAAAGGGATAGAGCATCTGGAAAAAGAACACGAACGCCGGGATCAGGAAACGCTCAACCCAGCTTGTGCAGGAGAGCTCTGCCATCAGCGAGACCAGCACACAGCCTTCCTGCTCGGCGCGCGAAACGAGCGCGCGCAGATTGTCGGAGGCGTGTCCGATGTCGGCGTCGGTCAACAGGATGTAGTCCGGAGGCGCACCGGCGTTCGTCGCGTGTTGCACGCCCTGCTGAAGCGCCCAGAGCTTTCCCGTCCAGCCTGCAGGCAAGGCGGTTCCGGACAGGATCTCCAAACGGTCAGGCGCTCCGACGCCCGCCTGCCGCGCCACGTCTGATGTGCCGTCGTCGCTCCCATCGTCGACCAGCACGACGCGAAACGTGCCCGGATAATCCTGCCGCAGCAGGCTCTGCAGCGATTGCCCGATCACATCGGCCTCGTTGCGGGCCGGTACGACCGCCACCACGCTCGGCCAGCGCTCGGGCTGGAACGCGCTTTCTCGGCCGTCGCGCTCGCGGCAAAGCCAGAAGCCGCCGCGACCCAGCAGCAAATAGAGCCAGATGGCGAGCGCCAGCCCGCCCAGGGCCACAGCGAGAGTCATTTCAGGTAGCCCGCTTGCCGAAACCAGGCCAGCGCATCGACCACGCCTTCGACGCAAGGACGGCTGCGGTAGCCAAGCTCGCGCTCCGCCTTGGCCGAGGTGAAGTACATCTTGTAGCGGGACATGTTCAGGCCATCGACGGTCAGCAAGGGCTCCTTGCCGGTGAGCCGGGCGACAGCTTCGGTACAGAACGCCAAAGGATAGAGCGGCCGGCGCGGCAGCTTGATCGTGGGTGCGCGACGGCCGGCGACTTTCGCCACCGCCGCCAGCAGTTCCTGCAACGACAGGTTCTGGCCGCCGAGGATATATCGCTCGCCAATGCGGCCGCGTTCGAACGCGAGCAGATGGCCCTCGGCGATGTCGTCGACATGAGCGAAGTTCAAACCTGTGTCGACGAAGGCCGGGATCCGGCCGCGCGCTGCATCGAGCAGGATGCGGCCGGTGGGCGTCGGCTTGATATCGCGCGGCCCGATCGGCGTCGTGGGATTGACGATGATGGCCGGCAGCTTGTCGCGCTGGACCATGTCCTCGACGGCGCGCTCGGCCATTGTCTTGCTGCGCTTGTAGACGCCGATCGCCTCGTGCGGCGCCATCGGCGCCGTTTCGTCGACCGGTGCTGACGCGCCGGCGATCCGAAGCGTGGCGACGCTGCTGGTGTAGATGATCCGCTCCACGCCGGCGGCCAGCGCCTCCTGCATCAAGCCGGTCGTGCCGTCGACATTGGCGCGCAGGATGACCGACGGATCGCGTGCCCAGAAGCGATAGTCGGCCGCGACATGGAACAGGTATCGCACATCCCGCAGCGCTGCCTTCAACGAGGCGCGATCGGTAAGGTCACCGACCACCGGCTCGCACAAAAGCCCGTCGAAATTCGAGCGCGGGCTGGTCGGCCGCACGAGCGCACGCACGCGCGCACCGCGGCCAATCAGGCTCCGCACGACGGACGACCCGAGGAAGCCCGAACCGCCCGTCACGAGCACCAGATCTCCCGGCTGCAGCGATGCGTTCATCGAAGACCGACCTTCGTCGCTCGGCCCACGGCTCTATTCAGCGGACTGCAGTTGCGCGGTCGCCCGCTTCTTTGCCCAGGGCCGCGAGACAAAGAGCGCGAGCTTGATCAGCATCGGCACCGTCGTCGGCCGCACGAGCCGGGGATCGTAGCCGGCAAAGCGGCGATCGTTCTCCTCGAGGCAGAGCTGCATAAGATCGCGCGGCCCGAATTCGACCGGCCTCAGCGCGCTGGCGCCCTTCACGGTGAAGTTGCTGTTGGGCTGCGCCGCCTGCGCCTTGGGATCCATGCCGCGCGCCAATCCGATCCGCTCGCGCGCGATGGCGATCCATACCGCGGCGACCCGAAGCTCGAAGGCGACGCGGCGCCACCACGGCAGTTTCGCGCGATGCCAGGCGAGCCAGTTGGCGAACAGCAGGATGTGCCGGCATTCTTCCTGCATGACCGGCTCGAAGGTCTCCACCAGCTCGGGCGGAAAGAAGCCCGACCGGCGCGCCAGTTCGAACAGGCCGAAGGCAAAGAAACTGTCGATGCATTCGGAATAGCCGGTGAGGACGTAAAACCATTCGAGGTCGCGCGGATAGTCGTAGGCCGGCTCGGGCTCCAGCTTGATGCCGTAGGCCTCGACCAGCTTCGACAGGACCTCCTTGTGCCGATTCTCTTCCCAGGCGTTCAGCATGATCGCGTCGCGCACCTCGGGATCGGCCACCGACTGGGCGTAGGCCGCGAAGCGCATGCGCGCCCGCCCCTCGGTATGGACCGCGATGTCCCAGATCGGGAGCGACGTCAGGCGCTGCAACTCGTCCGGGCCGAGCTTCGGCCAGTCGATCACCGATGGCCGGTAGGGATTGAAGGTCTCGCGGAACATCCGGCAGACCTCGTGCTTGTGCTCGTCCGACCCCGGGTGCAACGGCCCGACATGGGGACTGGTCCAGGACCGCGCCGTCCGGCCGGCGGCATCGACGAGAGCTTGAGTCACTCGGCCGTTGGCAGCGTCGGGAGGCGTGAAGCCAAAAACGAGCGCCTCGGTCTCTGCAATTTTATCGCCTTCGAACATCGCCCTCAGGTTCCTTCACTCACAGACAGATAGTGTCTCGCACGGCCATACATAGTCATTTTTGCGTCAGTTTTGCGTCATGGAACAACATCTGACTGTGGCCGGAAGCTTTCTTTGCACCCCGAGTGGCAATACCTCCGCCGCAAATGGTATGCGGGAGAGAAAGCGAAGAGGGATTGCCGTGACACTACCGCTTGAAGGAGTTCGCGTGATCGAGGTGGGCCAGGCGCTGGCAGGTCCACTCGCGGGCGTGCTGATGGCTGACATGGGCGCCGACGTGATCAAGGTGGAAAAGCCGGACGGCGGCGACGATGCCCGCATCTGGGGCCCTCCCTACGGGCCGGATGGCGTGACGTCGCTTTATTTCTACGGGCAGAACCGCAACAAGCGCTCGGTGACGCTCGACCTCAAGGCCGCCGCCGATGTCGAGAAGCTGCACCGGCTTTGCGAGACGGCCGACATCCTGATCCAGAACCTGCGGCCGGGCGTGGTCGACGAAATCGGCATCGGGCCTGAGGCGATGCTCAAGCGCCATCCGCGCCTCATCTACTGCTCGATCTGGGCGTTCGGCTACGAGGGGCCACTCAAGATGAAGCCCGGCTTCGACCCCCTGCTGCAGGCCTATGGCGGCATGATGAGCGTCACCGGACGGGCCGAGGATCCGCCAACCTTCTGCGGCGCCTCAATCAACGACAAGGCGACCGGCATGTTCTGCACCATCGGCGCGCTGGCGGCGCTCAGGATGCGCGACCGCACCGGCAAGGGCTGCCTGGTCGATACCTCGCTGTTCGACTCGGCCGTGCACTGGGTCGAGGGCCAGCTCAACAGCTACCTGGAGTCAGGCAACCTGCCCAAACGCCACGGCACCGGCGGCGCTGTGATCGTGCCTTATCAGACGTTCGATACCGCCGACCGGCCGCTCTGCCTCGCGCCCGGCAACGATCGCCTGTGGGCCCGCTGCGCGCAGGCGATGGGCCATCCGGAATGGGCCACCGATCCGCGCTTCGCCAAGAGCGCCGCCCGCGTGCAGAACAAGGAGACGCTCCTTCCCCTGATCGCGGCAACCATGCGCACCAAGACGCGCGCCCACTGGATCGAGGCCTTCGAGAAAGCCGGCGTGCCCTGCAGCCCGGTGAACGACATCGGCGAGCTCGCCGCGACCGATCAACTGGAAGCCGCCAATCTGGTCTATCCGCTGCCCACGCGGCCCGGTGAGGACAAGGGACCGCGCGTGGTCGGCCTGCCGATCTCCTTCGACCGCCAGCGCCCGCACTCACCACGGTCGGCCCCCAAACTCGGCGAACACAACGACGAGGTACTGGGCTGACGAAGCGAACGCCACCGGAGGCGGCGTAATTTTTAACGGCAGTTGTCGCTACGATACGGGTGTCATCCCGAGCGCAGCGAGGGACCTTTGGCGGCGCATGATCAAAGATCCCTCGCTGCGCTCGGGATGACACTGATCACTTCGCGCCATCGATTTCTTCGCAACCACCGGAGTGGCGCATTCATACGAGGAATCTACTTCTGCAGCCCGCGCACGACGAAGGCGTTCAATCGCCGCGCAAAGGCGGCGGGATCGGCGGGGATCTCGCCATCGAGGATGTGCGCCTGGTCGAGCAGGAGGGCCGCGATATCGCCCACCTCCTCCTGCCGCCCGCCGCTGCGCGCTGAGTCGAGCGCCTTCACGAGTTCGTGGCGCATGTTGAGCTCCAGGATCGGCTTGGCGCCGCCGCCGCGGTTCTGGCGGGCGAGCAGGCGCTCCAGCTCGCGGTCGCGGCCCTGCGCACTCGCCACCAGGCAGGCCGCGCTCTCGGTCAGGCGTTGCGAGGCGCGCACCTCGGCGACCTTGTCGCCCAGTGCTTCTTTCACCGCCTTGATGATCGAGGCTTCGTCGGCCGACGCCGCCTGTTCTTCTTCCTTGTCGAGCAACGCAATGTTGCCGAAGTCGACGTCGCCCTGGCTCAGCGACTTCAACGGCTTGCCCTCGAACTCATGCGGCATCATGGTCCAGAAGGCGTCAATGGGATCGGTGAGCAGCAGCACTTCAACGCCGCGCGCCCGCGCTGCTTCGAGCTTGGGATTGGAACGCAGCCGGTCGGCGCTCTCGCCGACGAGATAATAGATCTCCGTCTGGTTCGGTTTCAGGTCGGCGACGTATTCCTTGAGCGACCGTGGCTTGTCGCCGGCTGTCGTGGCGAAGCGTGCCAGGGCGAGCAGCTGGCCGCGGCGCTCCTGATCTTCGTAGAGTCCCTCCTTCAGGACCGGACCGAAGGCCTCCCAGATCTTGGCGTAGGTCTCGGGCTCCTTGTTCGCCGTGCTTTCGAGTGCGCCGATCACGCGGCTCGCGAGGCCGTTGCGGATCTGCTTCACCTGCGGATTGTTCTGCAGCATCTCGCGCGAGATGTTGAGCGGCAGGTCCTCGCTGTCCACCACGCCGCGCACGAAGCGCAGCCAGGCCGGCAGCAGGTCGGCGTCATCGGTGATGTAGACCCGACGCACATAGAGTTTCACGCGGCCCTTGCGGGCGGGGTCGGCGAGATCGAACGGCGGCGTCGAGGGCACGAACAGCAGCACGGCGTAGGACTGCCGGCCTTCCACCTTGTAGTGCAGCGTGAGCGCCGGCTCGTCGAAGGCCATCGCGATAGAGCGATAGGCTTGCGTGTAATCCTCGGCCTTCACCTCGGACTTCGCACGCTGCCAGAGCGCGCTGGCGGCATTGACCTGCCGCGCCGCGCCCTTGTCGTCCAGAAGCTCGATCGGGAACAGGATGTGGTCGGAGTAGGTGCGGATGACCCGCTCGAGCTCGAACGGCTGCAGGTAGCGCGCCGCGTCTTCCTTGAGGTGCAGCACGATCTCGGTGCCGCGTGGCACACGCTTGGCCTGCTCCTCGCTCGCGGCTGCGACCTCGAAGCCTGCCCCGCCCTCGGAGCGCCAGACCCAGGTCTCGCTCGTGCCGGCCCGATGGCTTGTCACCTCGATCCGGTCGGCCACCATGAAGGCGGAATAGAAACCGACGCCGAACTGGCCGATCAAACCCAATCCGTCCTTGGCTTCCTTCAGGCGCTCCAGAAAGGCCTTGGTGCCGGAGCGCGCCAGGGTGCCGAGGTTGTCGATAAGCTCCTGGCGGTCCATGCCGATCCCGTTGTCGGCGATGGTGAGCGTTCTGGCCGTGGCATCGGGCTTGATGCGAATGGCGAGCCTGTCGTCTCCGGCCAGCAGATCGGGCTGCGAGATCGCCTCGTAGCGGACCTTGTCGCAGGCGTCCGAGGCGTTCGATACAAGTTCGCGCAGGAAGACATCGGTCTCGGAATAGACCGAGTGAACCATCAGGTTCAGGAGTTCGGCGACTTCCGCCTGGAATTGATGCGACTGCGTGGCTGCGCTGTCCCCGTTCATCGTGCTCCCGCCTTTTGGACCTGCTGGCGGTGGATATAGGCCATCTGTCCGAAGGGGCAAGTCGCCGCGGCGGCGACCTATTTGTGCGCGCGACCGGACGGCCTGGGCGATATGAGCGCGCCCTGCAGGATGAGCTGCGTGATGTTCGCGGCCGCATCGGCGAAGTCCGCCTCCGTCAGCCGGCGGCGGCCCAGAACCGCGCGCACCTGGACCTCGAAATCGGCATAGTGCTGGGTGACCGCCCAGAGCTGGAACACGAAGTGCTTGGGATCGAGCGGGCGCATCTTCCCCTGGTCGATCCAGTGGCGCACGACACCCGCCTTGTCCTCGACGCGCTGGCGCAGGTCGCGCGCCAGGTAAGATTTCAGGAACGGCGCGCCATGCAGGATCTCGTTGGCGAAGACCTTTGACGCGTTGGGCCGCCGGCGTGACCAGTTCAGCTTGGCTGAAATGTACTCGGCGACAACTTCCGACGGATCGCGCTCGGCGGTGAACCGGTCGAGCTCGCTTAGCCACAGCTCGAGCATGTTGGCCAGCACGGCGCGATAGAGCTCGGCCTTGGTCCGGAAATAGTAGTGCAAGTTGGCCTTGGGCAGCTTCGCGCGGGCCGCGATCTCGGCCGTCGTGGCGCCGCTGAAGCCGCGCTCGGCGAAGACCGTCTCGGCCGCCTGCAAAAGCCGCACTTCGTTGCTTTCGCGGATATTGCCCCGGCCATTGGCGCTGATTTTGCGGAGGCGCCGACGCTTCGGCGACTTTGTCGACGTATCGGAAGAACTGTTGCGTTTTTGCGGCCTGGACATGTCGGCCGATGCTACCGGATCGCGTGCCATCCCTCCAGCGTCGCGACGGAGAACTTGACCATTTGGTCAGATCGTCGCTACCGTGCCGTCAACAAGCCGGAGGGAGGCGACGATGGGTGACGCAGGCGAGAGCGCCGCTCGGCGCTTGAGTGCCGACGAGCTGGCCCGCAACTTTGCCGATATCCATGTGCCGCTCGACCGCGAGCGCTCGCTGATCGAGGCCAGCCGCTGCTACTTCTGCTACGACGCGCCCTGCCAGCAGGCTTGCCCGACCAGCATCGATATTCCGGGCTTCATCCGCAAGATCTCGACCGACAACGTCAAAGGCGCGGCTGTCACCATCCTCAACGAGAACATCATGGGCGGCGCCTGCGCGCGCGTCTGCCCGGTCGAGGTCCTTTGCGAGCAGGCGTGCGTACGCGAGAGCCAGGAAGCGCGGCCGATCCAGATCGGCGCCCTGCAGCGCTACGCGACGGACTGGCTGTTCGAGCGCAAGCTGCAGCCTTTTACGCGTGCCCCGTCGACCGGCAAGCGCGTCGCGGTGGTCGGCGCGGGCCCCGCGGGGCTCGCCTGCGCTCACCGGCTCGCGATGCGCGGCCATGACGTCACGGTTTACGAGGCACGGCCCAAGGCTGGCGGTCTGAACGAATACGGGATCGCCGCCTACAAGGTGCCCGACGACTTCGCGCAAGCCGAGGTCGCCTTCATCTTGGGCATCGGCGGCATCAAGATCGAGTTCGGCAAGGCGCTGGGCCGGGACATCTCGCTCTCGAACCTGCGCCGCGACTTCGATGCCGTGTTCCTGGGCATGGGGCTCGCCGGCGTGAATGCGCTCGCGCTCGAAGGCGAGGACATGCCTGGCGTGATGGACGCGGTCGGCTATATCGAACGGCTGCGCCAGACGGCCGACAAGGGCGTGCTCGAGATCGGCCGCCGCGTGGTCGTGATCGGCGGCGGCAACACCGCGATCGACATCGCCGTTCAGGCCAAGCGGCTGGGCGCCGAGGACGTGACCATCGTCTATCGCCGCGGCCCCGACCATATGGGGGCGACCTGGCACGAGCAGGAGCTGGCGCAGACCAACGGTGTCACGATCAAGCACTGGGCGCGGCCGCTGCGGATCGTGGCCCATCAGGACCGGCTGAAAGAAGTCGAGTTCGAATATACCCAGCTCGACGAGCAGGGCCGGTTGATGTCGACCGGCGATCGCTTCAGCCTGCTGGCGGACATGCTATTCAAGGCGATCGGCCAGAGCTTTGTGCCGAGCCCGCTGGGCAATGGCGCGGCCGAACCGCTCGAACTCGCGAATGGCCGTATCCAGGTGAATGCCGACCGCAAGACTTCGCTCGCCAACGTGTGGGCCGGTGGCGACTGCGTACCAGGAGAAGATCTGACGGTGAGTGCAATCCAGGATGGCAAGCTCGCCGCCGAATCGATCGACCGGAACCTGCGTTCCGCTTAGGGAGGATATCGTGGCCGATCTCCGCACCACCTTTGCCAGCATCAAGTCGCCCAACCCGTTCTGGCTCGCTTCGGCGCCACCCAGCGACAAGGCCTACAACGTCGTGCGCGCCTTCAAGGCAGGCTGGGGCGGCGTGGTGTGGAAGACACTGGGCGAGGATGGACCGCCGATCGTCAACACAGCCTCACGCTACGGCGCCTTGGAAGTCGGCGGCCAGCGCATGGTGGGTTTCACCAACATCGAACTGATCACCGACCGGCCGTTGCAGGTCAACCTCGACGAGATCAAGCAGGTGAAGCGCGACTGGCCCGACCGTGCACTGATCGTGTCGCTGATGGTGCCGTGTGAAGAAGAGAGCTGGAAGCGCATCCTGAAGCGGGTCGAGGAGACCAACGCCGATGGCGTCGAGCTCAACTTCGGTTGCCCGCACGGCATGTCCGAACGCGGCATGGGCGCCGCCGTCGGCCAGGTGCCGGAATATGTCGAGATGGTCACACGCTGGTGCAAGCAGCTCACGCGCATGCCGGTGCTCGTGAAGCTCACGCCCAACGTCACCAACATCCTGGGCTCGGCGCGGGCCGCCAAGCGCGGCGGTGCCGACGGCGTGTCGCTGATCAACACCGTCAACTCCATCATCGGCGTCGATCTCGACAGCATGGCCCCCTACCCCGTGGTCGGCGGCAAGGGCACGCACGGCGGCTATTGCGGACCGGCGGTGAAGCCGATCGCGCTGCACATGATCTCGGAGATCGGCCGCGATCCCGAGTGTGCCGGCCTGCCGATCTCGGGAATCGGCGGCATCGCCACCTGGCGCGACGCCGCGGAGTTCCATGCACTGGGCGCCGGCACGGTGCAGGTCTGCACCGCCGCCATGCACTACGGCTTCAAGATCATCGACGACATGGTGGACGGTCTCAGCAACTGGCTCGACGCCAGGGGCCATGATCGGCTCGACGCCATCGTCGGACGCGCGCTGCCCAACGTGACCGACTGGCAGCACCTCGATCTCAACTACAAGATCGTCGCCCGCATCGACCAGGACGCCTGCATCAAGTGCGGCCTCTGCCATATCGCCTGCGAGGATACCTCGCACCAGTCGATCGCCGCCCTCAAGGCCAACGGCGAGCGGCGCTACGAGGTGATCGACCAGGAGTGTGTCGGCTGCAATCTCTGCATGTATGCTTGCCCGGTGACAGGCTGTATCAGCATGGTCGAGGTCCCGACCGGGCGGAAGCCTCTCACCTGGCTCGAGCATCCCAACAACCCGCTGCGGCAGGCCGCCGAGTAGCTGAAACCATTCGAGGAGCGTCATGAGCGACACGACAACCGGCAAGAACCTGCGCGTCAACGGCGAGCGCCTGTGGCAGAGCCTGATGGAGATGGCCAAGATCGGCGCCACCGACAAAGGCGGCGTCTGCCGGCTTGCGCTTACCGATCTCGACCGCCAGGGCCGCGACCTCTTCGTGCGCTGGTGCAAGGAGGCCGGCTGCACGGTTTCGGTCGACCGCATGGGCAATATCTTCGCCCGCCGGCCGGGGCGCGATAACGCCCTGCCGCCAGTCGGCACCGGCAGCCATCTCGACAGCCAGCCCACGGGCGGCAGGTTCGATGGCGTCTATGGCGTGCTGGCCGGACTCGAGGTCATCCGCACGCTGAACGACCTCAACTACGAGACCGCCGCGCCGGTCGAGGTCGTGGTCTGGACCAACGAGGAAGGTTCGCGCTTCGCGCCGGCCATGGTCGCGTCCGGCGTGTTCGCGGGCGTATTCGACGAGGAATACGGCCTCAGCCGCAAGGACCTCGACGGCAAGACCATGGGCGAGGAGCTGAAACGCATCGGCTATGCCGGCGACGTGCCGGTCGGCAACCACAAGTTCGGCGCCTTCTTCGAGGCGCATATCGAACAGGGACCGATTCTCGAGGCGGAGAAGAAGACCATCGGCATCGTGCAAGGCGCACAGGGCCAGCGCTGGTACGAGATCACGCTCACGGGCCAGGAGGCGCATGCCGGCCCGACCCCGATGCGCCGACGCAAGGATGCGCTGCTGGGCGCCGGGCGGCTGGTGCATGAGGTCAACCGCATCGGTCTTGCCAACCAGCCCTATGCCTGCGCCACGGTCGGGCTGATGCAGGTGAGCCCCAACTCACGCAACACCATCCCGGGCAAGGTGTTCTTCACCGTCGACTTCCGTCATCCCGACGATGCGACGCTGTCCAAGATGGACGCCGAGCTGCGCGCGACCGCCGAGCGCATCGCGGGCGAGATTGGCCTGCAGCTCCAGCTCGAGCAGATCTGGTACTCGCCGCCGGTTGCCTTCGACAAGAAGTGCGTGGCCGCGGTGCAGGCAGGCGCGCAGACGCTGGGTTACGAGAACATGCCGATCATATCCGGCGCCGGGCACGACTCTTGCTACATCGCCCGCGTGGCACCGACGGCGATGGTGTTCGTGCCCTGCGAGGATGGCATCTCCCACAACGAAGTGGAGAATGCCACGCCGCGCGACATCGCCGCCGGCTGCGACGTCCTGCTTCAGGCGATGCTCACGCGAGCCAATGCGCCGTGAGGTGGTTTGACAGTGCCGCGGCCCTGCTGCGACGATCTGATTGGGGGAGCCTTTGACGTGCAAACGCTACGCACGGCGATGCCTATGAATGTGGAGTCTCCGCAAACGGCTTCCCAGATCGGGAACAGGCCGGTGGCCATCGACATGCGGGACCTGTCGCTCACCTTCGAGACGGCGGATGCACCGGTCGTGGCGCTGTCGAAGGTCAACCTGCAGGTGAAGGCCGGCGAGTTCGTGTCGCTGATCGGGCCCTCGGGCTGCGGCAAAACCACATTGATGCGTGTGATGGCCGACCTCGAGCGACCGACCGGCGGCAAGATCACAGTCAACGGCCTGTCGCCCGAGCAGGCGCGGCTCGCGCGCGCCTACGGCTACGTCTTCCAGGCGCCGGCGCTCTACCCGTGGCGCAGTGTGCGGCGCAATCTCATGCTGCCGCTGGAGATCATGGGCGTGCCGCGTGAGGAGCGCGAGACGCGGGCCGCGCAATACCTCGACATGGTCGGCCTGAAGGACTTCGCCAACAAGTTCCCCTGGCAGCTCTCAGGCGGCATGCAGCAGCGCGTCTCGATCGCGCGGGCGCTGAGCTTCGAGCCCAAGCTCCTGTTGATGGACGAGCCGTTCGGCGCGCTCGACGAGATCACGCGCGATCACCTGAACGAGCAGCTTTTGCGGCTCTGGGAACACACGCAGAAGACAGTGATCTTCGTCACCCACTCCATCCCCGAGGCGGTGTTCCTCTCCAGCCGCATCGTGGTGATGTCGCCCCGGCCCGGCCGTATCCTGGAAGTGATCGACTGCGACCTGCCGGCCAAGCGCACGCTCGACGTGCGCGAAACACCGCAATTCCTGGATATCGCCCACCGCGTCCGGCTCGCGCTGCGTGCCGGCCACTCCTATGACAACTGAGGCCCTGACCCGACCGGTCGGCCTTGCCGCGACGTTCGGCCATTTGCGCGAGGGCACGGCGCTGCCGGTAACGGTCGTCCTCCTGGTCACAATCGTCGCCTGGTACCTGGGCGCCATCTGGCTCAATTCAGGCCTGGTCGAACAGAAGTTCGAACAGACGGACAAATCAGCGACGACAGCCGAGTTCATCGATATGGCCTGGTCGCTCGACCGGCCGGTGCTGCCGGCGCCGCATCAGGTGGCGATCGAATTCTATGATAGCGTCTTCACTCGCGACGTCACCTCGCCGCGCAGCCTCGTCTACCATGCCTATGTGACGGGCTCGGCGGCCGTGGTGGGTTTCATCTTCGGCACGCTGCTCGGCATCGTCCTGGCCGTGGGCATCGTGAGCTGGCGCACGCTCGATCGCAGCCTGCTGCCCTGGATCATCGCCTCGCAGACCGTCCCGATCCTGGCCATTGCGCCCATGATCATCGTCGTGCTGGGCAACGTGGGACTCACCGGCCTGATGCCCAAGGCAGTGATCTCCATGTATCTCTGCTTCTTCCCCATCACCATCGGCATGGTGAAGGGGCTGCGCTCGCCCGACCCGCTGCAGCTCGACCTGATGCGCACCTACTCGGCGAACCGCAACCAGGTGTTCTGGAAGTTGCGCTGGCCGGCCTCGGTCGCGTTCCTGTTCACCTCGCTCAAGGTCGCGATCGCGATCAGCCTGGTCGGCGCCATCGTGGGCGAGCTGCCGACCGGTGCACAGGCAGGCCTCGGCGCGCGGCTGCTGAGCGGATCCTACTACGGCCAGACGGTCCAGATCTGGTCGGCGCTGTTCATGGCGGCGCTGCTCGGCATGGCGCTGGTCGCGGTGGTCGAGCTGGCCGAACGGCTCACGCTCCGCCGCATGGGGGCGAGACCATGAAAGCCGGCGCGATCGCGATGATCCTGGCGCTGGCCGGTGCCATCACGTCGCTGTGGCTGCTGGAGAGCATCGCCCCGACTCTCGCCTTCTGGGCCTTGGTTGTTGCGGTGACGATCGCCTCGTGGATCGGGCTGGAGTGGCTCTCAGGCATCGACAAACCGCGCTGGATCGGTGCGATCCTCGTGCCGGGCCTGTTCGGCCTGCTGCTGCTCTACCTCTGGCAGGTGCTGACCGTGGGCTTCGACGTGCCCCCCATCCTGCTGCCGAGCCCGGCCCGTATCGGTCATCAGCTTGCCGCCAACCTCGACCTCGAATGGCAGGATTTCCGCCAGACCTTCCTGAAGTCGGTGCTGGCGGGTTTCGTGATCGGCTCAGGCCTGGGCTTCATCGTCGCCATCCTGGTGGATCGCAGCCCCTTCCTGCAGCGCGGGCTGTTGCCGCTCGGTGCCCTGGTAAGCGCGATCCCGATTGTCGGCATCGCGCCGATCATGGTCATGTGGTTCGGCTTCGACTGGGAATCGAAGGCGGCGGTGATCGTGATCATGACCTTCTTCCCCATGCTCGTGAACACGCTGGCCGGGCTTGCCTCGGCGAGCGGCATCGAGCGAGATCTGATGCATTCCTATGGCGCGGGCTACGGCCAGACGCTGGCCAAGCTCCGGCTGCCGAGCGCGCTGCCCTTCGTGTTCAATGCGCTCAAGATCAACTCCACCCTGGCGCTGATCGGCGGCATTGTCGCCGAGTTCTTCGGCACGCCGGTGGTCGGCATGGGCTTTCGCATCTCCGTCGAGATCGGCCGCATGAACGTCGACATGGTGTGGGCGACGATCGCGGTGGCAGCACTCGCGGGATCGGTCTTCTACGGCATCCTCGCGCTCATCGAGCGTGGGTTCACCTTCTGGCATCCGTCCTATCGCCAGGAGCGGAGTTGAGGGCAACGGACAGCGACAGACACAATAAGGAGCAAAACATGAGGAAACTTCCCATCCTGGCTGGCGCCGCCGTCCTGGCGTTGTCCAGCCTCAGTGCGCAGGCCGCCGACAAGCTCACCTTGCAGCTCAAATGGGTCACCCAGGCACAGTTCGCCGGCTACTACGTGGCCAAGGACAAGGGCTTTTACAAAGACGAGAATCTCGACGTCACCATCAAGGCCGGCGGCCCCGATGTCGCCCCGCCGCAGGTGATCGCAGGCGGCGGCGCCGATGTGGTGGTGGACTGGATGCCGTCGGCGCTGGCCACGCGCGAGAAGGGCATCGCGCTCGTCAACATCGCCCAGGTCTTCAAGCGCTCGGGCATGGAGCTCACCTGTCGCAAGGATTCAGGCATCAAGACCCCGGCCGACTTCAAGGGCAAGACACTGGGCGTTTGGTTCGGCGGCAACGAGTATCCCTTCCTCTCCTGGATGGACAAGCTCAAGTACAAGAGCTCCGGCCCCAACGCCGACATCAAGGTCCTGAAGCAGGGCTTCAATGTCGATCCGCTCCTGCAAAAGCAGGCGGCCTGCATCTCGACCATGACCTACAACGAGTACTGGCAGGTGATCGACGCCGGCGTGAAGCCCGCCGACCTGATCGTGTTCAAGTACGAGGATGAAGGCGTGGCCACCCTGGAGGACGGCCTCTACACGCTCGACGCCAAGCTCAAGGACCCGGCGATGGTCGACAAGCTTGCCCGCTTCGTGCGCGCCTCGATGAAGGGCTGGGACTACGCCATCAAGAACCAGCCCGACGCGGTGAAGATCGTGCTCAAGAACGACGCGACCGGCGCGCAGACCGAGCATCATCAGACACAGATGATGGGCGAGATCGCCAAGCTCGTCGCCGACCAGCCCAAGGGCCTGGGCTACCTCGAGGAAGCCGACTATCAGCGCACCGTCGACGTGCTCCTGAAGGGCAGCTCCGATCCGGTCATCACCAAGAAGCCGGTCGGCGCCTGGACCCACGAGGTGTGGGACAAGGGGATGAAGAAGTAGACAAGGACCACGCCGCTAACGACAAGAGGGAGGCCGATGGCCTCCCTCTTTTTCTTTTGGACCGCGAGCGTCTCGCTCGCTCATGCATTCAAGCGAGCCGGAGGCTGGCGGTCTGGAAGACTCTATTCCGCTGCCACGCGCGGCACGGCGCGCGGCGCCCGAAGCTCATATTGGCGGCGCACGGCATCGAACACCGGCGCGAAGGTCGGGCGCGGGATATAACGGCCGGCGCCCTTCTTCGCATCGAGCTTGCCGTCGGCCCACACCACGTTGCCCTGGCTAATCGTATGCGTGGCCACGCCCTGCACCGTTAGCCCTTCGAAGATGTTATAGTCGACCTTCTGATGATGGGTCTTGGCCGAGATGGTGCGCGAGGCCTTGGGATCCCACACCACAAGGTCGGCGTCGGCGCCCACGCTCACCGAACCCTTGCGCGGATAGATGTTGAAGATCTGCGCCGCGTTGGTCGAGGTGACGCGCACAAACTCGTTGGGCGTCAGCCGCCCGGTGCCCACGCCGTAGTGCCAGAGCACCGACATCCGGTCCTCCACCCCGCCCGTGCCGTTGGGGATCTTGGTGAAGTCGGTGCGGCCTGCCCCCTTCTGCGGTGCGCAGAAGCAGCAATGGTCGGTCGCCGTCGTCTGCAGGTTGCCCGACTGCAAGCCGCGCCACAGGACCTCCTGATGTTCCTTGGGCCGGAACGGTGGGCTCATCACGTGCGCCGCGGCCACGCTCCAGTCGGGATGGCGGTAGACCGAATCGTCGACCACGAGGTGACCAGCCAGCACCTCGCCGAACACGCGCTGGCCCTCGTTGCGCGCTCGCGTGATCGCCTCGAGTGCCTCGCGGCAGGAGTTGTGGACGATATAGAGCGGCACGCCGATCACCTGGGCGATGCGGATGGCGCGGTTGGCGGCCTCGCCCTCGACTTCCGGTGGACGCGACAGCGGATGGCCTTCGGGACCGGTGATGCCAGCCTTGAGAAGCTGCTGCTGCAAGTGGAAGACCAGCTCGCCGTTCTCGGCGTGCACGGTGCAGATGGCGCCGAGCTCGCGGGCGCGGGTGAAGGAATTCACCATCACCTCGTCGTCCGCCATGATGGCGCCCTTGTAGGCCATGAAGTGCTTGAAGGAGTTGACGCCGTGCTCCTTCGTGAGCGTGCCCATGTCACGGTGCACCGACTCGTCCCACCAGGTGACGGCGACATGGAACGAATAGTCGCCAGCCGCCTTCTCGGACCAGCCGCGCCACTTCTTGTAAGCGGCCAGCAATGGCTCCTTGGGGTCGGGAATGACAAAGTCGATGATCATGGTGGTGCCGCCGGCGAAGCCTGCCGCGGTACCGGAAAAGAAATCCTCCGAGGCCGTCGTGCCCATGAAGGGCAATTCCATGTGGGTGTGTGGATCGATGCCGCCCGGCATCACGAGCTGGCCACCGGCATCGACCACCCGCGCACCAGCGGGCGCCTCGATCTTGGCCGCGATCTCCCGGATCACGCCGCCTTCGCACAGGACATCCGCCCGATAGCTCTGGTCGGCGGTCACAATGGTGCCGCCGCGGATCAACGTTGCCATGCCAGCCTCCAGAACCTGACCAATTGATCAGAAAAGACTAGCCCAACCCCCGGACACGGGCGACAGCCAAAAGGCCGGCCGGCGCTGACGCGCTCCACTTTTGGTAAACTGACGCGTGAACATTTTCCGCTAGGCTGATACAATTGCAACCAAATCGGTAGCAATGGTTCTTGCTGGCCGACGGCGGTGAGATCAGATTGGAGAGGCCTTTCAGGAGCGCACATAGAGTGACCAAGCTGCTGCCAGCCATTGTGGCTGCCGGGACCGCGTTGATTACCACAGCGATGATCCTTTCGGTTTTTGGGCTCTTTTGGCTCGGGCACTACTTTTTTGACGATGCCGTGCCTGTCTTCAATTGGATACGTGCCTTCACGGTTTCGGCGATCGCCACAACCGTGGTGCTGGTGGCTAGCATGCTCACTCTCCGGCTGCTTACGGACCGGCAATCCGACGGCGCTTTCACCGACGATGGCCTGCCGGTTCCTGGCGACGTCCCTTCGACCGCCCTACGCGTCGCCGGCACCCCGGAATAAGCTTCCCGACCTTCAGCCAGCCTTAGTGCGACGACCGGGCGAGAGAGACCCGCTCGGCTATTCGGCCGCCGACAAGGCCGCGGCCCGCCGGGTATTCACAAGCCGCAGCACCAAAAAGCCGAGAATGGCGAGGTTCAGGATATTGAACGCCACGCCGGCGCCGAAGGCCGGTGCGTAGTAGCCGAAGTGATCGTAGAGCTTGCCGGCAAACCAGCTCCCGAAGGCCATTCCACTCATGGCGGTGAAAAGCGTGAGAGGAATGCGCCACGAAGCCTCGGTCCCGGGAAAAAGATCACGGACGGCGACTGAATAGGACGGGATGATTCCGCTGAAGCCCAACCCGAAGGCCGCGGCGATGAAGAACAAGCCGGTCTCATCCTGGGTCAGCAGGAAACAGCTGATCGCGACAGCCTGGCAGACCGATCCTGTCATCGCGGTGCGCAGTCCGCCGATGCGATCGGCCAGGGAGCCCCAGGCCTGCCGGGCGAGGAAGGCCGCCCCCAACATGACCGAAAGCATCGCCGCCCCGTGGGTCGGCTTGATGCCGATGTCGCCGCACAGCGCCACGACATGCGACGAGGGGATCGACATCGGGATGCAGCAGCAGAAGGCAGCGACGCAGATCATCAGCTGCGCGACATTTGGCGGAAGCCCCATGACACGGCGGGCCGATGCCTGCTTCTGCCCGCCGCCCGAGGGGCGGACGGAAAGCGGCACATAGGCCTGCGGCGTCGGCCTCAGCATCACGGTCAAGGGCAGGATGAGGACCAACGTGATGGCCCCATAAGCGAGCATGGTAGCCTGCCAGCCGATACCGTCGATAGCGCGCTCGAACAGCGACGGCCAGACGACGCCGGCGACGTACTGGCCCGAGGAGATCAGCGCGATGGCCGCCCCGCGCCGGCGCTCGAACCAGCGGGTCACGTAGACCAGAAGCGGTGGATAGACGCCGCCATTGCCGAACAGGCCGACCATCAGCCCATGGCCGATATAGAGCGCCCAGATCGTGCCGGTCGACGAAAGAGCAAGTCCGCCCGCGATCATGCAGGCGCCGATCGTGACGGTGCGGCGCAAACCGATGCGATCGGCCAGCCAACCCATCAGGATGCCGCCCGCGCCCGTGCCCACCCAGACCAGCGCGCCGGCGAGCGCCAACACCGAGCGGTCGGTACCGAGCTCCGCTTCCATGGTCTTCATGCCGACGATGATCGGGAGCGGCGAGCCGTAGGATACCGACAGGATCGCGAGCGTCAGCCATGCCGCCCGCCAGGAGGCGCGACTATCGAGACCGCTGGCAGCCTTTCCCTGAGCATGACCCGCGACAGCCGCGGGCTTCTCTTCGTTCGACATTTCCACCCACTTCGACCACGCAGCGGCGCGGGTCTTTTGCCACTGTCATTATGCCCGCCCGCGACGCCGGCGGTCGGGCGAATTCACATATATGACATGCAAAGAGCAGCAAGGCGTTGTCTTCCGCGACGCTGGACGCCCTCTCCCTTGGGTTGCACAGTTCGCGATCGCATGGCGAGAAATGACAACAAGACGGCACGTCGAACACTCGCGATATTCGAGGCGTTCCATCAGCGGAAGGCTCCGCTCAGCCTGACGGAGCTAGCGCGTATCGTGCAAGCGCCGATGAGCAGTTGCCACGGCATCGTGCGAACAATGACGGCGCGTGGCTATCTCTACAACGTCGACGCCAGCCGCAATCTTTATCCCACCAAGCGTCTGCTCCAGATCGCGGAAACAATCGCGCGCAACGATCCGTTGCTGCGCTGCATCACCTCCTCGCTGGGCTCCCTCCGCGATGCCTGCGGTGAGACGGTCGTGCTGGGAAAATGGCAGGACAGCGTCGTCGTCTACCTGGACGTGGCTGAAAGCCGACAGACGATCCGCTTCTCCGCCCGGCCCGGCCAGGCCCAGCCCGTGGCCGCGAGTTCGATTGGCAAGGCGATCCTGGCGGAGATGGACGACAAAGGCGTCTCCGCCTGGCTGAAGAGCCATCCCCTGCGCAAGATGGGGACCAGGATCAATCTCAGCCTCAGCCAGCTGCATCGACAGCTCAAGGCTGCTCGCGTCTCGGGCTATTGCATCTCCGATGGTGAAACCGACGCGGACGTGATGGCGGTCGCCGTCACGATCCCCTCGAACGACGATCCGCTCGGCGTCTCCATTGCCGGCCCTCGGGTTCGCATCGAGCCGCGGGTACACCGGCACGGCGCTTTGTTGCTCAAGCTCCGCCAGGACATCGTCGACGCAAACTGACGGCAATCTGAATACGCCGCTTTTGCGTTGGCGCGGCCAATCACTTCGCTTACATTCGGAACAGGGAATTAGTATTCACCATCGTGAAGAACCCCAAGATACCCAAAGCGCACCCCGTCGATATTCACGTAGGGGCGCGTTTGCGCCAGCGGCGCACCGCGCTCGGGCTCAGCCAGTCCGCGCTCAGCGACGCCGTGGGCCTCACCTTCCAGCAGATCCAGAAGTACGAGCGCGGCTCCAACCGCATGGGGTCGAGCCGCCTGTTCGAGTTCGCCAAGGTGCTCAGCGTGCCGGTGTCGTATTTCTTCGATGACATGCCGTCCAACGTCCTCGCCGGACGTCCCCTTTCGGAACGTGGCCGCAAGGGCGGGTTCGGTGAGACGGCAACGCCTTTCGGCGAGGAGAAGAATCCACTCCACAAGCACGAAACGCGAGATCTGGTGAGTGCCTACTACAAGATCCGCGAAGTGCGGATCCGCAAACAGATCTTCAGCACGATCAAGGCGCTGGGCGCGGCCGCCCACGCGCAAGTGCTGGCGCGGCGCAAGCGAAGCTAGCGCCGCCAAGGACCGGCGGTAGCCGCCGCTCTTTCAGCGGATGCCGCTCCCGGCCCGCAAGGGTTCACGCCGCTGCCGCTGTAGGGCTTGCCGGGCCTGAGCTTTGGACGGGAGTTTCTGCTTCAAGAACAGGCTGAGCGAGGCTTGTCGCCGTTGTATGGCAAGGAGCCGCAACGTCTCCACCTCAGTGGTGACGCTGCGTTCGAGATTTCGACCGGCGTTGACCTTCTGCATATGGTCTTAACTCCGCCGCCCGGAATAAGTTGCAAATTTGCCACATATCCACAGGGCAAACCTGCCGGTGGGCTCGAAAGCTCAGTTGCGCTTGAATCCTTCAAGCTCGTCATGCGCCCAGGCCAGCGTCTTCTCCATGGCCTCGCCGCGGAAATAGCGCACCGCCATCTGGGTCTGCGTCGCCTGTGTATAAATCCTCTCCGCGATGCTGTGTGGCGCGGGCGCTCCCGCAACCGAGAGCGTCTGGGTGTGATACGGATCGGGATAGTGGAAGAGCGTGCCCTTGGGCGGCTCCGCCTCGGCCCACACCTTGAACTTGGTGAGCTTCTCGAACGACGGCAGGTCGTAGCCGCCGCTCGCCTCCACCATCTTCTCTGCCGAAGACGCCTGCGACAGGTGAGTGAGCAGGCTCTTGGCCGCCGGCACGTTCTTGCTGAAGTTCCAGATGCTCCAGAAATAGGGAGTGAACGGCGCAAACCGGCCCTTCGGTCCCTGCGCGAAACCGTGCGTCCAGCATTGCTCGGCGACCTTGGGTGCGTCGCGCTTGGCAACCGCCCAGGCGCTGGGCGGGTTCATGATCATCGAGGCCTGACCTGAGACTAGGAACTTGTTGTTCGAGGCATCGTCCCATGCCGGGACGTCGGGCGGCAGGAACGCCATCAGCTTCTTGTAGTATTCGAGGGCCTGGCGCACCGCATCGCTTTTCACGATGATCTCGCCCTTGGCGTCGACCAGGTCGGCGCCGAAGCCATGGAAGATGGCGCCGGCAGTGTCGACATTGTCCGCCGTGGTGCCAAGCCCGATGCCGAATGGATGGCCGCCCTTGTGGCAGGCTTCGGCAGCCTTCAGGAAAGTATCGAACGTCCAATTATCCGCCTTGGGTGCCGCGCCCACCGGATACATTGCCTGCACGTCGATGCCGGCGAATTGCTTCATGTAGTCGATGCGCGAGCACGGTCCCTTGATCTGGCTGCCGACCGTCGCCGGCACGCCCAGCCACTTGCCCTTGATCTTGCCAAGATACTCGACCGTGGCGTTCACCTTGCCGTTCGCCTTGATCAGCTCGTCCATCACGTCGTTCATGGGAGCGAGCAGTTCGCTGTAGCGCGACGGCAGCCAGGTCGAGAGTGCCAGGATGTCATGCCCGGCCTTGGCCTGCGATTCGGCCGCGCCGGTGAGCAGGAGCTTGTTGCCCTGCGAGGTGATGAAGTCGATCTGGACCTCGACCTTTTCCTTCTCTGCCCACTCCTTCACCAGCTTCTCGGTCGCACCGTTGGCGCCCGGCACCCAATGGTCCCAGAAGCCCATGGAGAGCTTGCCGGCCGCATGGGCGCCGCGCACGAACGGAGCGGCAATGAGGGCGGTCGAGAGCGCAGCCGTACCGGCCGCAAAACGACGACGACGAATCTTCGTTGCAGTCACCATATTTTCCTCCGCTGTCTGGTCTTCAAGCGAGACCTTGACTCGAACGCTAGGCGTCCCGCGGGGGAGCGGCAACGAGATTCACACCATAAGCAACGAGGGTGCGACGCGCGACCTACCCATATTGGCGGTAGACAAAGGCCTCCACGGGCCGTTCGGCCTCCCGCAGCGCCGCCTCGACCACGCCGTGATCCGGCGACAGTGCGCAAACGGGGTCGGCGCGGGCCGCATCGCCCGTCAAGAGGAAGGCCTGGCAGCGGCAGCCGCCCCAATCGATCGTGCGCCGCTCACAATTCCGGCACGGTTCGGCCATCCAGTCGGTGCCGCGGAAGCGGTTGAAGGCTTCCGATCGGTACCAGATATCGGCCAGGCCGGCGTCGCGCACCGAGGGAAAAGAAAGGCCGGGCAGGGTTTCGGCGGCGTGGCAGGGCAGCACCTTGCCGGCCGGCGAGATATTCAGGAACCGGCGGCCCCATCCGTTCATGCAGCTCTTCGGCCGCACGCCATGGTAGTCGGGCACGACATAGTCGATCGCAAGGACGCCCTTCAGCCGCTCGCGGGCCGCCTCGACGGTGCGCGTCGCCGTGTCGAGCTGGGCGCGGGTCGGCAGGAAGGCTGCGCGATTGGTCAACGCCCAGGCGTAATATTGCACATGGGCGATCTCGAGCCGTCGCGCGCCCAGCGACAGCGCCATCTCGATCATCTGGTCGACGCCGCCGAGATTTTGGCGATGGACGACAATGTTGAGCGTGAGCGGCAGGCCAACAGCGCGCACCGCCTGCGCGAAGGCGCTTTTACGCGCGTGGGCGCCGGCCAGGCCCGCGATCCGGTCGTTGTCGGCCGCGGTGACGTCCTGGAAGCTCAGTTGCACGTGCTTCAGGCCCGCCTCGGCAAATGCTCGGAGCTCGCGTTCGCCGCCCAGCGTGCCCGACGTGATGAGATTGCTATAGAGGCCGCGCCCCGCCGCCTCGCCGATCAGCGACGCGAGGTCGCGCCGCGCCATCGGCTCGCCGCCAGAGAAATGCACCTGCAAAACGCCGAGCGCGGCCGCCTCGCCCAGCACCCGGCGCCATTCCGCCTCCGTTAGTTCGTCACTGGCGCGCTCGAGCTTCAGCGGATTGGAGCAATAGGGGCAGCGCAGCGGGCAGCGATGCGTGAGCTCCGCGAGCAGCGCCAGCGGCGGCTCGATGCGGGTTTCATCCGGCGGCATTGGGCGAACCGCTGGCGAGACAGCCTTTGTCCAAAAGATCCTGCAGCATGGCCGTGACGTCCTTGGCGATCACCTCGCGCGGCGCCTGCGTGTAACGGGCGGCCAGCGTGTCGACGATCGCACTGACGCCGGCCTTGCCGTCGACGAGTTGCAGGATCTCCACCGCCTGCTCATCGGGCAGCATCAGCCTCTCGGGCGCCATCATGATCCAGCGCTGGCGCGTGTCGTCAAATCGAAAGACGACATGTGGCGCGAGCTGCAGCACGGTGCTGGCGGAGACGACGAGACGATCCCGCGACGGCGCCATGGCTCACCCCGGCACGAAGGCGCCGGGCGGGATCATCCCCGGCTCGACATAGGCAAGGTAGAGCGCGTCGAGCTGCGTCCACAGCACATCGCACTTGAAGCGCAGGGCGGACAGAACAGCTTCCTGTTCGACCCGCGTGCGCGCTTCCGCCTTCACATAGGAGAGCGCGAAATCCACGTCCTGCGGCGCCTGCGTGAGGCGCGGGGTGAAATAGGCCAGCGTTTCCTCGGTAATGAAGGAATAGCCCGCCAACATGCCGCGCACCCGATCGGCAATGATGTCGGGCGAGAACATCTCGGTGAGCGAGGACGCGATGCCTTCGAGGATCGGCCGGTCGCGCACGAAGTTGACGTAGGCTTCGACCGCGAAGCGCGTTCCCGGCAGGATGCCCTGGGTCGATTGCACATAGGCGCGGTCGAGCCCCACGCCTTCGGCGAGCTTCAGCCAGCGCTCGATGCCGCCTTTCCCGGGCCCATCGCCATCGTGGTCGATGATGCGCCGCCGCCATTCGCGGCGCAGCTCCGAGGTCGGGAGCTTCGAGAGCGCATGCGCATCCTTGATGGGGATCATCGCCTGATAATAGTAGCGGTTCAGCGCCCAGGCCTGGACCTGCGCGCGCGTGAGCTTGCCGCTGTGCAGCAGCCGGTGGAACGGATGCAGATGATGATAGCGCTCCGCCCCGATGGCACGCAGCTTGGCCTCGAGCTCTTCCGGCGTCAGCAGGTGGCCGTTCGCGGGATCGCCGACGTGAACATTCATGGGCTCACCTCCATGCCATCATAGGCCACTTCCCAGCCCTCCTCCTTGAGGATCCTGCGCTCGGGCGAATCGTCGAGCAGGATGGGATTGGAGTTGTTGATGTGCACCAGGATCTTGCGCCCGACGGCCACGTCCCGAAAGGCGGCGATGGTGCCGTCGGAACCGCTCACGCTCATATGCCCCATACGCTGTCCTGTCTTGGGACCGAGGCCGAGGCGGATCATCTCGTCGTCCTGCCACAACGTGCCGTCGAACAGCACGACGGACGCGCCGGCAAGGCGGCGCTTCAGGGGCTCGGTCATGCGCGCACAACCGGGGATGTAGAGCAGCCGGTGCCCATTCGCGCGCACTTCGACTCCCACCGTGTCACCGGGTCGGCCAGCAAGCTCAGCCGGCGCATCGCCCGTTTCGAGATAAAGCGCGACCTTGCCCGGAACATCGAACAGCTCGACCTCGAGGCCGCTGTCGCTGCCGTCGACATGGCGAAGCGCGAAGGCCCGATCGAGCGAAACGGTTTCCCGCCGCACGCAGTCCGCCGCAAGGACACCGAAGATCGGATTGTCCTTCAAGACGCCAAGAACGCGCGCACTGCCGTAGATCGTGAAGGCCTGCCGTTCGCGAAGATGCAGCAGCCCCGCGATGGCATCGACGTCCGCGCCCGTAAGCAGCATGCCTTCGATCGGCGACGAGCGCAGGCCCTGATGCGGATGGAGAAAGGAGCGCGCCTCGATCTGTTGCCGGAGATCAGGCGAGGCATTGATCACGAACCAACGACGACCGTCGCCGCTTATGGCCAGAGAGGCCTGGGTTCGGGGAGCTGCCCCACGGTCGCCAGCACGCGCGCGACGGCACGCCTCGGCGTTCGAATTCCATTGGGGAAAGCCGCCACCGGCGGCGGCACCGAGGACGACGGCTTTCATAGCCGCCGCCATCGACTATCCCGCAGCAACGCCGCTGCGGGCACAAAGAAAGCTAGAGGTCGGCGCAGGCGTAGGAATTGATTTCCATGCCGACGGCAATCTCGACGATGCGCGGGGTCTTCCAAGCCATGGATTTGCTCCCTTGAAATGGACGAAGAATGATGCGGAGGATTCAAATAGGGTGTCAAGGTTTGCCCGCCAGGTAGTCGGCGATCATCTGGATGTCCTGGTCGTGCAGTGTCACTGAGACCTCCATCATGGTGCCCATGCCGCGGCCACGCCGGACGCCGGCGCGAAAATCCGACAGGGCTTTCACCAGATAGTCGGGACGTTGGCCGGCCAGACGTGCGGTTTCGCCCTGCCCGGAGAAGTCCTCCTTGTGGCAGCTGTCGCAGTGGCGCTGCGAGATAATCGCATTCACTTTGCCGGCATCGACGGCCGGTGCGTCGGACTGAGCCGACGGCGGCGGCAAGGACGAGTAGTAGGCGCCAAGCTCGCGGATATTGTCGTCGGTCAGGTTCTTGGCGATCTCCTGCATGACCTCGACCTGGCGCGTGCCGTCGCGCATGAAGACGAGCTGATACTGGATGAAGATATCAGGTTGGCCGGCCAGCGAGGGCGTGTTGACGATCGCCGATACCCCTTCCGGCCCGTGGCACGACGCGCAGGTCTGAACGAGTTCTGCCACGCCGGGCGGTGGATCGGCTGCAAGACCCGGTACCAGCGGAAACGCCGACAGGACTCCGGCCGCCAAGGCAACCAACCTCGATCTTGCAAACATCACCCTCGGCAACCCTCTCATCTTTCCGAACGGAAGCGCGATCTCTCCGCCCGCCGCGACGCGGACGGAGAGATCACTTGTGAGGCAGCTATTTGTGATAGCTGATCTGATAGACGGCGCTCGTCTGGTCGTCGGCGACCAGCAGGGAACCGTCCGGCGCCTGCAGGATATCGGCCGGGCGGCCGAGGATCTTCTGATCATCCAGCCATGTGCCGGCGAAGACCGTCTCCTTGGGATTCTTGCCGTCGGGCCCGACCGCAATGAAGACAATCCGATAGCCGTTCTTCTTGTGCCGGTTCCACGAACCGTGCTCGGCGATGAAGATCCCGTTCTTGTACTGAGCCGGGAACTGGTTGCCGGTGTAGAACTTCATGCCAAGCGGCGCGACGTGATAGCCGAGGTTCACGACAGGCGGCGTGAACTCGGAGCACTTGTGGCCCATGCCGAACTTCGGATCGACGATGTTGCCCTGGTGGCAATAAGGATAGCCGAAATGCTGGCCGAGATGGGTGACGTGATTGAGCTTGTCGCTCGGTTGGTCATCGCCCAGCCAGTCGCGGGCGTTCTCGCTGAACCAGAGGTCGCCGGTACGCGGATCGACCGCGCCGCCGACGCTGTTGCGGATGCCGACCGCCACCAGCTCAGCCGTGCCGTTTGCCGGGTTGACGCGCCGGTATTGCGACACGCTGGTCGGCGGCAGGCAGATGTTGCAGGGAGGTCCGAATGGAACATAGAACCAGCCCTTGCCGTCGGGCACGAGATACTTCCAGCCGTGCGGTATGTACGGCGGCATGTCGTCATAGACGACCTTCGGTGTCGGCGCCTTGTCGAGGTTCGCTTCTGGATCGTCGTATTTGTAGAGCTTGTCGATGTCGATCACATAAAGCGCGTGATCCATGAAGGCGACGCCGGTCGGCATGCGCAGCCCGGTGATGAAAGGTTTGGCGACACGCTTGCCATTGACTTCAGTGACCGCACTCACCGTGCCCTTGTCGAAGGTTCCGACGAACAGCGTACCCTTGTCTCCCATTGCCATCTGTCGGGCTTGTGGCACGCCGCTGGCCCACACGCTGATCTTGAAACCTGGCGGCAGCTTGATCTTGGCGAGGATCTTCTCGAGTTCGGCTTCCGATGTCGGCAGCGGCTGGCCGGCATTCGGTGTCAGACCCTTCTGGTCCTTGGTCTCGTCGCCGAGGAACCAATCATCCGGTG
The DNA here is from genome assembly GCA_017308235.1 of Alphaproteobacteria bacterium. GTDB lineage: Bacteria > Pseudomonadota > Alphaproteobacteria > Reyranellales > Reyranellaceae > Reyranella. Next base: position 49,232 of record JAFKFL010000009.1, read on the forward strand.
GATGCGTCCAGAAATCCTTGCTGTTCGACTCGTAATGCTTCAGCCCACTTGCTTCGGCTGTAGTCTGCGCCTGAGCCGGTAGAGCGCCGCTGCCCAGGAAGGCCGCGACCGCACCGACAAGGCATGCTTTTGACAAGGCTGTCTCTAGCCGTCTCATCTGGGTGTCTCCTCTCATTTTTGTTCGCGCAGGAGACGCGTCGGTTGAGCGGACGTGCAGGCGTCTACTGCCGGAGGAGAAGGCTATGCCTGCATCCGGCGCCATTCAAGCGGGCGCATCTCAGGCCGCGATCACAGGCTCGTTGCCCACGATCGTTGTGCGGTGCATCACGCGTCGCTCGTCGGGATCGTGGGGCGTGACCGCATGAACTGTGCAACGGTTGTCCCACATCAGGACATCATGCGGTTCCCAGACATGGCGATACATGTACTTCGGCTGGGCCGAGAAGGCCGTGAGTTCCTCGATCAGGCGACCGGCCGCATCCTCATTCAAGCCTTCGATCGCGTCGTTGTAGATCGAGCTGATGTAAAGCGACTTCCGCCCGCTGACGGGATGGCGCCGCACCAAGGGATGCCAGACCGGCGGCATCGCCGTCTGCTCCTCGGCGGAGGGCGGCGGCGCACCTGTGATCCGATGCAGCATGCCAAAATCGTGGCGCGCGCGCCGACCTTCCACGTGGCGGCGCAGGCTCTCCGGCAAATCGTCGTAAACCATGTACATGTTGATGAACTGCGTGATGCCGCCAGTACGGCTGATCTCGATGCCGTGCAGGAGCGAGCCGACGCTGGGTATCGGCCGATAGCTCGAATCGGTATGCCACTGGCGCGACGAGGAGAGCTGCTTCTGTGACGGCTCAGACGGCCGCATCAACCGTCCCGCCTCGTCGACGTTCGAGACCAGGAAGATCTCCCTCACCCGGTCCGAGCGCAGGCTGAGCGACGTCTGATGGAAGATCTCCGGCTCGCCGAAGTGACGGGTGAAGGCGACATGCTCCTGGTCGCTGATCTGCTGGTCAGGAAAAACCAGAACGAGATGCCGGGTCCACGCATCGCGAACAGCCTTCACCGTTTCAGCATCGAGCGAACGATGCATATCGATGCCACGAACTTCTGCACCCAGGGCAGGATGCCGGGGTGTGACGGTGATGGTCATGCGGCTCCCTCGCGACGGCAACGGCCTATCGATGATACGCTTCGATGGTAAGCTTCTGCCATCGTTGGACAAGAGGGCGAGAACCATGGATTTCACAGGCAAGGTTGCTTTGATCACCGGCGGCGGCAACGGCATCGGTCGTGCGGCGGCTCTGGCATTCGCCGAGCATGGCGCGAAGATCGCGGTGGTGGACCGCGATGCGAAAGCCGCTGAAGCGACGGCCGGCATCATTCGTCAGAAAGGCGGCGACGCTCTCGCGGTGACCGCCGATGTCGCGAAATCCGAGGACGTCCGCGCCTATGTGAAAGCCACGGTCGACCGGTTCGGTCGGATCGACTGCTTCTTCAACAACGCCGGCATCGAGGGTCGGGTGGCGCCGACCGCGGAGTACGACGAAGCCGTATTCGATGCCGTGATCGGCGTGAATGTGAAGGGCGTGTTCCTGGGTTTGCGTCACGTGTTGCCGCAGATGATCCAACAGAAGGGTGGCGCGGTCGTGAACACCGCCTCGGTCGCGGGATTGGTCGCGACACCTGGCATGCCGGCCTACGTGGCGTCCAAGCATGCCGTGATCGGGCTCACCAAGACCGCGGCCGGCGAGGTCGCGCGGCTCGGCATCCGCGTGAACGCTGTCTGCCCGGGACCGGTCGACACGCGCATGATCCATTCGCTCGAAGAACAGCTCTCGCCGGGCAATGCCTCATCGATCAGCGATCGCTACCAGGCGGCCCAGCCCACCGGGCGATACACGACGGCGGAAGAGATCGCCAACATGGTCCTTTTTCTCTGTTCTGATCTGGCCGCCAACACGACCGGCGGACAGTTCGTCGTCGATGGTGGCCGAACGGCGACCGGCGGTGCGGTGACCAATCTCGTGGCCCGCTGAGCAGGCGCCTGTTTCATTACTTTCGTTTGTTTCAGGCCGCATCCTGCCCGCGGCCTGTGTGACGGGTCGGTCCCGTCGATTTTATCTGCTCCAAGCACCGCTTCCCGCGGGTTTTTCACCCGCGGGAGTGCTGCCGCGAACCATTTCAAAACGGATGCGAATTGCCGTGACCCAAAGGGGGGCCACGCCCAGACTGCACTGGCCTTCAGCACCTTCCCTACCCGGGTTGGACCCACACACACCCAGAAGGCACGAAAAGGCAGGGCGGCAACCGATCCCATCCCCAAAAGCGGTTGCCGGTCCTGCTTTTCCGTTTTTCGGCCCTACATTTTCTTCCAGTCGCCTGCCTGCTCGAAGGCGAAAGCGGCGCGATAGATCGTCGGTTCATCCCAATGCTTGCCGATCAGCATCAGCGAGACCGGCAGGCCATCCGACATGCCGCACGGCACTGCCATGGCCGGATGATGCGTAATGTCGAACGGCGCGGTGTTGGAGATCATGTTGAGCGCCCGCTCGACATAGAGTTCGCGCGGCGCATCGGCCGGCGGCAGCGGCGTCGCCTTGATGGGCGTGGTCGGCATCATCAGGAGATCGTATTCGTCGAGTGCGGCATCGTAGGCAGCGGTAAGGAGCCGCGTGAGGTTCATTGCCTTGCCGTAGTAGCGGCTGCCGTAATAGCGTCGGATATAGGTGCCGAACATGGTGAAGAGCTTGGTGGTCTCCGACATCTCGTTGGCGCGCTGGCGCCAGTTGCGATGGAAGTCCATCAGGCTGGTGACATAGAGATCAGGCCGGCTGACGCCGTAGCCGTCGCCATACATCATGGTCTGGGTGAGGCCTTCGGTGCCGATCGGCATCCACAGCGCTCCGGCCGCGAGATGCATGGGGATCGAAACCTCGCCCACCGTGGCCCCCAGCGCCTCCAATTTCTTGGTCGTCGCCTTGACCTTTGCGTTCACGTCCTTTTCGGCGTTCGGTTGCGCGAAGCCTTCGGTGACCAGGCCGATCTTCATGCCCTTGATGTCGCCCTTGAGCGCGTCGGTATAGCGGTGAGTCTTGACGTTGATCTGACGTGAATCGTAGCCGTCGGGGCCTGCGAGCACTTCCAGGAGCAGCGCATTGTCACTCACGTTCGCCGTCATTGGGCCGGTGTGATCGACATAAACCTCGATCGGCATGATGCCAGTGTAGGGCACCAGCCCGTGCGTCGGCTTCATGCCGTAGGTGCCACAGAACGACGAAGGCATGCGGATCGAGCCACCCTGATCGCCGCCCAACGCCATGTCGACCTCACCCAGCGCCACCAACACCGCGCTGCCCGAGGATGAGCCGCCGGCGGAGTAACCCATCTTGTGGGGATTGTGCACCGGGCCCGTCGCATTCGTGTGGCTGCCGCCGGACAGGCAGAAATTCTCACAGTGTGCCTTGCCGACGATCGTGCCGCCGGCGTCGAGGATGCGCTGCACCACCGTCGCATCGACGTCGGGCACATAGCCTTCGAGCGTAGCGGCGCCGTTCATCATCGGCACGCCCGCCAGCATGATGTTGTCTTTCAGCACCACGGTGCGGCCTTTGAGCTTGCCGCGCGAAGCGCCCTCGACCTTGGTCTTCACGTACCAGGCGTTGTGCTTGTTCTCGCTGGCCGGCGGCCGATAGCCCGGCGTGCGCGGATACTTCACGCGCGGCAGGTTGTCGGGCATGGCGTCGACCACGTTGTAGGCCGCCACGCTCGGTCGCATCAGATCTATGAACGACTTCACATCGGCATCGGTGAGCGCCAGGCCAACTTCGGCCGCCACCTGGCGAAGTTGCTCTTCAGTCGGGACTTGAACGGCCATGGTTTCCTCCTGCTGTCACAAATCACTGCGTCACGGCGCCAGATAATGCATCAGTTGCGGGTCGCTCTTCACCGCGGCGGCAGCACCTTCAAGGGCGATATGGCCGCGATCGATGACATAGGCGTGTTGGGCGACCTCGAGGGCAAGCTCTATGTGCTGCTCGACCAGGATCACCGCCATTTCCTTCGAAAGCTGCTTCAGCCGTTCGGCGATCTCCTCGATCACGCCGACCCAGACGCCTTCGGTCGGCTCGTCGAGCATGAGAAGCTGCGGCCGGCCCAGCACGGCGCGGCCGATCGCCAGCATCTTGCGCTCGCCACCCGACAGGGTGCCCGCGGTCTGCGCGAGCCGCTCGGCAAGCTTGGGAAAGAAGTCGAGCACATAGTCCATGCCCGATTGATCGGGTTGGCGCACGCAGCCCAGCAGCAGGTTCTCGCGCACCGTGAGCTTGGCAAAGATGGCGTGCTCCTGCGGCACATAGCCAATGCCGCGTCGCACACGGCGCTCGGCCGATTCACGCTCGATCGCGGTGCCGCCGAGGCTGATGGTACCGGCCATGGGCGGCAGTTCACCGAACAACGCCTTGAGCAGCGTCGACTTGCCGGCGCCGTTGCGGCCCAGCACCGCGACCGCGCCGCGCGCGGGGACCTTCAGCGAGACACCGAACAAGGCCTGGCTGCGCCCGTAGCCGGCGCAGAGACCGTCGACCTGAAGGAGGGCTGCGTCAGACACGGGTCGTGAACACCTGCTGGACCTTGGGCGAGCGCTGGATCGTCTCGACATCGCCCTGGTCCAGCACCTTGCCCTGGTCGAGCACCGTCAGGTAGTCGCAGATGTCGCGGATGAAGTGCAGGTCGTGCTCGACGATGACCAGGGCGCAATGCGCCCGAAGCGGTTCGAGGAGCTTGCCCGTCACCTGTCGTTCCTCCGGACTCATGCCGCCGGTCGGCTCGTCGAGCAGCAGGAGCTTGGGCTTCAAGGCCAGCGCCATGGCGATCTCCAGCCATTGCTGCTCGCCATGGCTCAGCTCGCCCGCAAGGTCGTCGGCGCGATCGACCAGGCGGAAGCGCTCGAGCAGGCCACTTACCTCTTCGCCAAGCACACGACGCGACGACGATCGCAAAAGCCGCGGCAGGCTCTCGCCCGATTGGGTCGCAAGCAGGATGTTGTCGTAGACCGACAGCTCCGGCAGCACGGCGGTGATCTGGAACTTGAGGCTGAGGCCGGCCCGGGCGCGCTCGTAGGGCGTCGCGCGGGTGATGTCGTTGCCGTCGAAGACGATGGTGCCTGAATCGGCGAAATGCGCGCCGGCAATCGCCTTCAGAAGTGTGCTCTTGCCCGAGCCGTTGGGCCCGATCAGCCCATGGAACCGGCCAGCCTCGACATCGATATCGACGCCATCCAACGCCCGGAGGGTGCGGAAGCTCTTGCTGACACCGCGAATTTCAAGAAGCGCCATGGTGCGTCAACCGCTGGAACGGCGCCGGCCGTAGGAACCAATGCGCTCGCGATCCGACACGAACAGCCCGACGATGCCGCGCGGCTGGAACATCACCACGAGCAACAACACCAAGCCAAGTACGACCGGCCATATGTGCCGGATGGCATCGATGTCGGACAGCGCATAGGAGAGCACCTCCACGGTCGCCGTGCCGAAGATCGGGCCGATCAACGTGCCGGAGCCACCGAGCAGGCAATAGATGACCGCGGTGGTCGAGAGGCCGGGCCCCATGTTGCCGGGTCCGATGAAGCCCTGGTGGTAGCTGTAGAGTGCGCCGCCGAGGCCTGCGACCAGGCCCGCGAAGGAAAACAGCACCGCCTTGAAGAGCTGCACGCGGTAGCCGAGGAACGCCAGCCGCTCCTCGTTCTGGCGCATGCCGGCCAGGACGAGGCCGAGCTGCGACTGCTTGAAGTAGCGCGCCGCCAGGTAGACGAGCAGCAACAGGCCGAGTGCCAGGAAATAGAAAGTGTCGCCCTCGACGAATTCGTAGGCGCCAAGCTTCAGGAGCTTGACCGAGGAGAGACCGTTGCCGGCACCGACATATTGCCATCCCGAGACGAGCCGCTCGGCGGCATAGGAACCGGTCAGCGTGCCAAAGGCCACGAAGATGATGCTGGGCGTCTTGCGGCCGAGCAGCAGGAAGGCGGCGAACAGGCCCGACAGCAGGAGCCCGACCAGCATCGCCAGCGGCAGCGTGGCCCAGGCATCGCTGAAATCGAGATCCCGTCCCACCAGCGCGATGGCATAGCCCGCAACGCCGAAGAACAGCGCCTGACCGAAGCTCATGATGCCCGCCAAGCCCCAGCAAAGATCGAAGCTGATGGCGAGCATCGACAGGATCAAAACGTTGGTCGCAAGCGTCACGAGATCGGTGCGGTCACCGAGAACGAACGGCAAGACCAGCGCCACGACCAGCGCGCCGGCCTCGATGTAGGGCAGAACGCGGCGGAACGACCGCCCACGTCCCGCCACTCCCCGCCGTTTTTCCGACGGGGATGCAACAGTCATTTCGGAACCCGCTTCGCTCAGCATTCCTTGGGATCGACCATGTCGGCTTTGCTGATGACATCGTAGCGGGTCTTGCCGGCATCGACTTTGCACTGCGCGATATACATGTTCATCTTGCAATGCATGTGGCCCGGCACCATCTCGGCGCCGCCGCCCGGCCCTTGCGCGATCTTGGCCTTGTCCATCGCCGCCGACACCGCCTCGCGCGCAAGATCACCGTTGGTCGCCTTCACGGCGGCCTCGTAGAACTTCACGCCGCGATACATGCCCGTGGCCGCCGATCCGGCAGTGAACAGATACTTGGTGTCGGGAAACTTCTTGGAATAGTCCGCCTGGAGCTGCTTGCTGAACGGATCGTCCACCGACTGGAAGTAGTCGAGGCAGCTATAGAGCCCCTCCATCTCCTGCGCCGGATGATAGTTGAGCAGGTTCTCGTCGTAATAGACGCAGGTGAGGACGCCACCGTTCTTCTGGAAGCCCGATTCGTAGAGCTGCTTCACGAACGGCTGCAGGCCGGGCGGAATGACGGTATTGAACACGCAATCGACCTTGCCGTCGCGGATCTTGCCGATGGTGGCCGAGTATTCGGCTTGGTCGAGCGGATAGTATTCCTCGAACACGACCTCACCGCCGTTGGCTTCGATGACCTTGCGGGCGTACTTGTTGAGGAGCTGCGGCCAGACATAGTTGGCCGACGGCATGGCAAAGCGCTTCTTGCCGACCGTCTTGATAAGATAGGGAATGAGCTTGTCGCACTGCTGCGCCGGCGTGGGGCCGGTGCAGTAGAGATGCTTGGTGCACTCCTGGCCTTCGTAGAGCTGCGGATAGATGTAGAGCGTGCGGCCGCGGTTCACGATCGGGTCCTTGATTGCCTGGCGCATCGCCGAGGTGATGCCGCCCAGCACGACATTGACTTTGCGTTCCTGGATCAACTTGCGGACGTTGCCGACCGCGATCTTCGGATCCGACGCGGTGTCCTCGAGATAGAGCTCGATCGGCCGGCCGAGGACGCCGCCGCCCTTGTTGATCTGTTCGACCGTGAACTGGGCAACCTGCCAGTTCGCGTTACCTGACGGTGCGATGGCGCCGGTGATGTCGGTCGCGATGCCCATCTTGATGGGATCCGCGGCATAGGCGCCCTTGGGTGCCAGCAGCCAGCCGCCACCCCCGGCGATCCAGCCGGCGGCACTCAGCGCACCTGCGCCCATAAGGCGTCTGCGGCCGAGCCCCTGGCGTGAAAGATCCTCGCGAGATCGTTTGTCGGTCATGATTTAGAGCCTCCCCTGAGTGATGAATCCCTGCGGACGGAATTTCACGAACGCGAGCGCGATCACGAACACCAGCGGATCGGCGAGCACCGGGATGACGATCCACGGCAACCCGGCGGCCATGCCGCCGACGGCGGCGGCGCCCAGCACCGGCCCCTCGAAGGTGCCGACGCCGCCCAGCATGACCGAGAGGAAGGCCTGGACCAGGAAGCGCGTGCCGATGTCGGCGGAGAGCTGATAGAGCGGGACGATCAGGGCGCCGGCGAGACCGGCCAGTGCCGCGCCGAAGGCGAAGGTCGCGGCATAGAGTTTGCTGGTCGAGATGCCGCAGGCTCGTGCGAGGTTGGGATTTTCCAGCGCACCGCGGACCTGGAGACCGACCGACGTGCGCGACAGGAAAAACCAGGTGCCGGCGATGACGAGGATCGTCGTGAGCACGATCACGGTGCGCCAGACCGAGAAGTTGAGGCCGAATACGACGAAGGCGCCCGACAGCGGTTCATTGATCGACTTGTACTGCCCGCCCAGAAGGGCCCGCACGGTCTCGCGGATCATGAGACCGATCGCATAGGTGCCAAGCATGGCGACGATGGGCGCGGCATAGAAACGCCGGATCACCAGCCGTTCGAGCACCAGGCCGACCACGGCCAGCACCACCGGCGCAGCAAGGATACCGGCCCAGGCCGACAATCCGCTGTCCTGGAAGAGATAGACCGTGTAGGCGCCGAGCAGGACGAACTCGCCGTGGGCAAAATTGAAGATGCCCATCATGCTGGCGATGATGCCGAGCCCAAGCACGATCAGCACCATGACCGAGATGAAGGCCAGCAGGTCGAACGCGAGTTTGACTTCGTCGCCCATGACCACCACGCCCAACCGCAACGGCCGCCGCCAGCGTGGCGACGGTCCGGACCGCTTCGAGGCGGATACTTAAAACAGAAATATTTTTATCTTCAATAATTTTTCTGCCGCAACCGAAGTCGGTCAGAATGTCTCCCGCGGCCGGAAATCGAGACCGTCGGCCTCGGCAAAATAGATCGGCATCTCGACGCGCCGGTGATGCATGCCAAGCGGGCCGCGGCCGCCGTCATAAACGGCGCCCTCTGCGGCGGCGGTGAGGCCGCACGGCTCGAACGTGCCGGCACGACGGGCGACCGCCTCGAGGAAATACAGTCCCTCGTAGTTGGATTGCGCGGTGGACCCCGCCAATGGCGCCAGGGCGCCGAAGGCGTTGCGATAGGCGCTGCGGAAAGCTTCGCCCGGCCCCGTCCGAACGCTCGTGAAATAGCCAGAAGCGGCATAGAGGTTGGCCGTGTTGTCGGCGCCGATCCCCAGCAGGACCGTCTCGTCGACGCAATTTGCAAGCCGCAGGATCTTCGAGCTGAGGCCGTGCTCGCCGAACGAGCGGTTGAAGACGATGCCATCGAGGCCGATCAATGAGATGAACACGACGTCCGGCTGGGTCTTCCGGATACGCTCGAGATAGGGATCGTGGTCGTGTTCGCCTACTTTGACGAAGTCCTCGCCGACGATCTCGCCACCGGCGGCCGCGATGTAGCGTTTGACGGCACGATGCGAGAGCCACGGCCAGACATAGTCGCTGCCGATCAGATACCAGCGTCGCGCGTGCTTGCGCTCGGCGAGCCAGGCAATGGCCGGATGCGCCTGGCGCGGCGGCGTCTCGCCGATCGCCAGCACACCGGGGGTGCGTTCGCCGCCCTCATAGATCGGCGTATAGACATAGGGAAGACGCCCCTTGAAGGTCTGCCGAAGCGACACCCGGGCCGCACTCATGTGGCAGCCCATGACGATATCGGCATCCTCGGCGGCGACGAGGTCCTCGGCGGCCCGGGTCAGCTCCTCCTGCGGGCTGCCCGCGTCATGGACAACGAGTTCGATCTCGCGGCCCAGGATGCCGCCGCGCCGGTTGATCTCGCAGGCGGCAAGGACGGCGCTGTTGACGGACGCCGGCCCCCAAATGCCGGCCGACCCGGTGAGGCTGGTGAAATGCGCGACACGCAACGTCCGGCGATCCCGGCGGCGGAACGCACCGGGCAAGCCCGGCCCCGCAGCCTGCAAGAAGCCCAACGACCCCGCGGCCACGAACGGACGCTGCGCTAACATCGAGTATCGCCACTACCAACCGGGTTCATTGAAAAGCCTCCCTTGTCGGTCCCCGCGTGCCCTCCATCCTGCGTCCATCGCAAGCCGAGCGAAACCACCCATCCGCGGTGCCTTCACCATCCGGAATGTTGAATTTTCAACTGTTGAAGCACATATAGATTGCATAATGCGCCATCGCTCGCGCCCTCTCCAGAGCACCAGGATTTGATCCGTGTCCGATTCACCCTCCGCCGCTTCGCCTATCACCGTCCACCTTGCCTATCTGCTGGCCCAGGCGAATCGTGAGATCAATCGCCAGCTTGAGACGCGGTTGCGCACCGAGGGCGTTCCCGTCGAGCAATGGCGGATCCTCAAGGTCCTTTCGGACGGCAACGGACGGTCGATGGGCGACCTCGCCGAGGCCGCGCTGCTCAACCATCCGACGCTCACCAAGACGATCGATCGCATGGTCGCCAATTCGCTCGTCTACCGGATCTCCGACCCCGGCGATCGCCGCAAGGTGCTCATTTTCTGTTCCGACCGCGGCAAGGCGCTGGTTCGTCGGCTGGTTCCCCTGGCGCTCGACCAGGAAGCGTTCCTCTCCGAGAACTACGGCGGCAAGGCGATGGCGCAGCTCAAGCGCTTGCTCGAGACCTTGATCGATCGCACTGGCTGACCGGCCGCGCTGACCGGCCGCATTTGGCGCGCCTAGGGCGGGCGTGGTGACATTGGCCTGTCACAAAAAATGGACGCTGATTGGCCCAACATGGTCACTGGCCGCAAGCGGGCCGTACACCCATCTTCAGGCGGCTGCCCGACTTTTCCCGTGCGCCCTAAAGTCCGGCAGCCGCGCCGGCGATGCTTCTTCCAGTGTCGCCGGCGCATCCTATCGCCTTATCGGCATAAGTGGCAGGTTCGGTTACGCATATCTTACCGACCCGGCCGAACCGACAGGCGATCGCTCCCTCGTCGCAACCCCGTCCATTTGTGATAGCGTCCCGCGCCATCGACGTCCCGACCGTCAATGGACACACGAGGAGCCACATCTTGGCCATCCGCACCGAGGTCCTTCTTTGGACCGATTCTCCTGCGGCCTATCTCGATGCCGTCTCGGCCGCCGGCCTCGCCGACCGCGTGGCGATCGAGACCCTGCCCCGCAAGGAGAAGCCGTCAGCCGGACAACTGGCCAAGACCGAGGCGCTGATGGCCGCCATCGTTCCGCCAGGACTGCTGCCCGCGATGCCAAAGCTGCGCTGGGCGCAATCGATGACGGCGGGCGTCGAGGGCTGGCTCGCGCTGCCAGACCTGCCGGCAAAACTCACGCTCACCTGCGCCCGCGGTACCCATCGCGAATCGATGCCGGAAAACATCCTGGGGGCACTGTTCTACGTCGCCAAGCCCTACGCAGCCGCGGTCGAGAACCAGAAACGTGGCCAGTGGGTTCACGCCGTCGCGAAGCCACTCAACGGTAAGACCCTCGGAATCCTGGGCCTGGGCGCGATCGGCCAGGAAGTCGCGCGTTTTGCGTCGACCCTTGGCATGCGCGTGATCGGCACCAAGCGACGGCCGGCACCGATGCCGCATGTCGCCGAGGTGCTGGCGGCCGAGCGCACGGCTGATGTGCTGTCCCAGTCGGACTACGTGCTGCTGTTGCTGCCGGCCACGGTGGAAACCGACAACTTCATCAATGCCGAGCGGCTCGGCCAGATGAAGCCTGGCGCCTGGCTGCTGAATTTCGGCCGCGGCCATCTCATCAAGGACGAGGACCTGATTGCGGCGGTGAAAGCGAAGGAAATCGCCGGCGCCATTCTTGATGTCTTCCGCCAGGAGCCGCTGCCGGCTGATCATCCATTCTGGAAAACCGAGGGTATCGTCGTGCTGCCCCATATCGGAGGGCCGCATCCGGAGCGCGATCGCTTCGTGGCCCGCTTGTTTGTCGACAATCTTGGACGCTTCGTGCGGCAGGAGCCGCTGCGGGAAGTCGTCGATCGCAACGCAGGGTACTGAAATGCTGCACCTTCCCTTTCACAATCGCTACAGCTATTCGCCGATCGTCGAGCGACCAGACTACTCCTGGCCCGGCGGCAAGCGGCTTGCCATCTATCTCGGCCTCAATATCGAGCACTTCGCCTTCGGCGCCGGCGACGGTCACCTGCTGACCGTCGCCGGCACGCCGCCCGATCCGCGCACCTTCGCCTGGCGCGACTACGGCAATCGTGTCGGCGTGTGGCGCTGCCTTGAATTGTTCGACGAGCTCAACCTGCCGGCAGCGCATCTCATCAACACGACGGTGTTCAACTATGCGCCGCAGATCGTCGATGCCTTGAAGGCGCGGGGCGACGAGTTCATCGGCCATGGTCGCACCAATGCCGAGCGCCACGGCCATATGTGGGAGCAGGACGAGCGACGTTTCCTCGAGGAAGTACGCGACGCGATCGAAAAGGCGTCCGGAAAGCGGCCGCGCGGCTGGATGGCCCCCTGGATGGCTTCGACCCATCACACGCCCGACCTCCTGAAGGAGACAGGCTTCGACTTCCTGATGGACTGGCCGGCGGACGACCAACCGCTCTGGATGAGCACGCGTTCGGGGCCGCTGATGAGCGTCCCCTATCCGCTCGAGATCAACGACAGCCCGCAGATCCTGGTGCGGCACCATTCGCCCGAGGAGTTCCGCGACTTCATCATCGGCCAGTTCGAGGAGCTGTTACGGCAGTCGGCCAAGCAGCCGCTGGTCTGCCCGATCGCCTTGCATACCATGATCGTGGGCCAGCCCTACCGCCTGCGCTGCCTGCGCGAGGCCTTGCAGCACATCGTGAACCATCCGCAGAAGGACAAGGTCTGGTTCACGCGGCCGTCCGACATCTACGACCATTGCGCGTCGCTGCCGAAAGGAACGATGGTCCCGCCGCCTGCCTGAGGCGAGGTAGCGCGCTAGAGCTTCTTCTTGCGACTGGCGGTCTTGCGCTTAGGAACCTTCTTGCCCTTCTTGCGCGCTTCGGAAAGACCGATGACAATGGCCTGCTTGCGGCTCTTCACCGTGCCGCCCTTGCCGCCCCTGCCGCTCTTCAATGAGCCTTTCTTGCGCCGGCTCATTGCCCGTTTCACGTCCTCGCCAGCACTGCGCGAGTACCGAGCCATGGCTGCTCTCCTCAGCGCCAGAAGATCGCAAGCAGGATGATGATCGGCAGCGGAATGCCGAGTAGCCAAAACAGAATTCCACGGCCAAAGCCCATGGCAGCCTCCAGGTTCGGGAATGACGCCCCCGCCAGCAGATGCACACGACACACTGTTCAATGCGATAACGTGAGCAGGCGCCGAACGTTGCCGGCACCGTGCATTCGGAGGTGCGCCGTCAGCGTCGCAATCCGGCCATGACCACGAAAAGCACGGTGGTGTCCGGCGCCAGGCCTTCGAGCTCGGTGCGAGTGATAGCGCGTGCCTGATCGAGCGTGAGACCACCGGCGAGGTCGATGACGTGGCTGCCCGCCACAAGGGCCATCTCCGACGGCGAGCTCGCGCCTGCCCAGAGTTGTTCCAGCGTGTCGACTGCCCGCTCGACGGACGATGTCGCTACGCGTGCATCGCCGCGCTGGAGGCGGATCGTTCCGTCGAGGTCGATCACGCGCACAGGATGTCGCTCCGCAATCACCGCCTGGATCACACGCATGCGATCGGTCGCCGCCGCGACATAGGCCGCCTCGAACGGTACGGCCAACGAACGGGCGGCAATCGCCCTCGCCTCGTCCTCAGAGATCACTGTGCGGGATGTCGAATCCATCTCGACCGCCCCGACGGCCGTGGCGCGCACGTGCTGGCTGTACGGATCGATCTCGATCGTCACCTCGACATTCCGGGGCATTGCCCCCATCCGTACAACGGCATCGAAGGCTTCGCGTCGGATCGCCTTCAGATCCTCGGGCTGCGGATCGGGAATGACGCGTTCCACCATCTCGCGCACCAGCGCGAGCGCCACGCCGATCGACGAAATCACTTCCGCATCCTTGGAAATGACGTGCGCCAGATCCATCCGTTCGGCCACGAAGGGAATGAGCGCGCCCGCGCCGCCGCCCTCGCCGACCAGCATGGCTTGATCGCGGTCGAGACCATATTCGGCGACCAACTGATCGACGACCGGCATCACCTTGTCAGCGGCCTGTTGCAGGATACCTCGCGCGATCTCCTCGACCGAGCCGCCAAGCAGTGCCGCCAACGGCATCAGGGCCGTGCGGGCCGCTTCCGGATCGCCGTAGGCATGCACGCCAGACTTCGCGTAGCCCAGGGCATTCGCGGCGCATGTCGTCGTGAATGCATAAAGCTCGCCGTCGCGCGCGCGGATGGCGACATAGTCGGCCGGATCGCCGTCTCTCGGCCGAATGAGTGCGACCGTGGCACCGGCGAAAACCTCAGCGTTAGCGAACGCCGCGTAGCGCAGGCCGGCGATGTGGGCGCTACGCGGACCGATGTCGCCGAGCTTGCCTTCCCTCACGCGAACCATGCTGCCGCCACCCACGCCGATCACCCGCACATCGAGCGAGCTGAGATGCGTCTCGTGGCCGCCAATCCGGGCATATTTCACCGTCGGGCGGCCGTTGCGAATGACGCCGATGTTCGTGCTCGTCCCGCCGACCTCGAAGTAGATCCCGTCAGAAACCCTGAGGTGCATCAGTGCGCCCGCCACGCTTGCCGCTGGCCCGGAGAGCATGGTCATGGCAGGACGCCGGCGCATCTCGCGGATGTCCATGACACCGCCGTCGCCGCGCATGATCATCAAGGGCGCCTCGATGCCCGCCTCGTGTACGCTCGCTTCGGTCATCGCGGCGGTATCGATCATCCTGGGCAGGATGCTGGCATTGATGACGGCGGTGCGGGTGCGGGCCGCAAGCCCATAGAGCTTCGACATCTCGTGGCCGCACGTGACCGGAAGGCCGAGTGAGGCGGCCGCGAGACGCACCATCTCCTCGCTTGCATTGTCGTCGACGGCAAAGGCGCTTGTGGCGACGACAACACGCGCGCCCTCCTGCTGCAGCTCCTCGATCGCCAACCTTGCCGTCTGCTCGCTGAGCCCCTCCGCCGCAATAAATCGATGCCCGGGCGTCAGGATGTGGCCGGGAGCGAGCTCGATCTCGCCGATCTGGCTCTGCGCACGGGCCAGTTCGGCCGCCGCGCCACCCGCCATGCCGATCACGCCCACCGGCGCGACGTCGCCCTCCAGCAGGGCGTTGGTCGCCTGGGTCGTGCTGTGGGCGAGAAAGACCACATCCCGGGGATCGATCCCGGAGCGGTCGAGCACGGCATGGAAAACCTCGACCACGCCGGCAGAGACGCCACGTTCGTGGGCGTGCGTCGTCGGAACGGCATACCGCCCGACGACTTGCAGCGTCGCATTATCGATCAGGACGGCCTTGGTGAAAGTGCCGCCGACGTCGATTCCGATTCGGTACGCTTTGGTCAACGCGCGGCTGCTATGGACGGAAGTGCGCCTCGCCGGTGCCGCGGTAGAGGATCTGGACCTGCCGGCCGACGATGGCGGCGTGGGCCGCCAGCGCTTCCGGCGCGCAGTCGGAGCTGGGACGCGGCTCGGGCTCGAAGTTGTTAAAAAGGTCGCGGCCGCGCACCAGCGTGGCGCTGTCTTTTACACCCACCGCCTGCTTCACGTGTGTGGGGATGTAGCGGATGGCAAAGCCGATGCGCCGGTCGCCGGATTTGTTCGGTTCCGAGCCATGCGCCAGCAGCACGTGGTGCAGGGATGCCTGGCCCGGCTCAAGCGAAACGGCGACGCCCTTCGCCTCGTCGACCTTGACCGCGATCTCCTGTCCGCGGCTCAGGAGGTTGTCTTTGTCGAAGGTGTCGCGATGTTCAAGCTGTTCGCGATGCGAACCGGGCATGAACTTCATGCAGCCGTTCAGAAGATTGGCCGGTGTGAAGGCGACCCAGACCGTCATGACGTCGGGAGAACTCAGCCCCCAATAGGTCGCGTCCTGATGCCAGGAGACGAACCCGGGATCCGACGGCTCCTTGATGAAGAAGCTGGTGCTCCAGCACAGGAGGTCGGGGCCGAACACATCCTCCACCGCGTCGAGGATGCGCGGATGGCGGATCAGGTCGTTCAGCCACGTGAGATAGAGGTGGGCTTTGTGCCGGCGATCACCCTGGATCGGGCTGCCGGTCCGGGCCTCGTGTTCCTCGAGGCGGTCACGCAATTGGCGCGTCTCCGCCGCCGACAGCACGTCGATCGGAAAATAGTAGCCGTCGCGCTTGTAGCTAGCGACCGCTGCTTCGGACAGAAGCTTAGGCATCGATCCTTCCCGTTTATTACCGTGTCCCTACTTGATGCTCCGGCCAGGACTACAGCCGGTCAAGGCATTTACCTTGCATCAGCAGGATCGGTGGAGAGTTTTCTGCACAACTACAGCGGAAATGTCGGATTCCTTTCACATCGGATCGATTGCGAAACGACAACGACAAAAACAAATGATAGGGGTTCGCTCATTGTTTGGAATCGTAATATTGGCCTTTCGAGAAATGTCCGTGTCCTGCTCATTTAAGTACATTGTTTCCAATATTTCAGCGGCCGCAGCGGCTGCTCTGTTTGCTGTCGGTTTCTCTTTCTCGACCGCTGACGCCGCCTCTGACAGAGGCCCGCAAACGACGGCCTTCGAGGTCCAGCTTCCGACCTGGGGATCGGCACCGATCCAGCCGACGCTGATTGAGATCGCTCAGCGCGAGAAGCCCATCCGCGGCGTCAATCCGGCGTTGGCATCGGCGGCTGGTCGGCCCTTCCAAGCCGTGGTCTATCGAACGTCTGCCGGTCGCTAAGACCGTCGTTCTTGTTGTCGGCACTTTACAGAAAGTGCAACAAGGCTGACGCTCGATCGTTGGCCATCCATGCAGCACACAAAACCCGCTCTTCTTGCTGCTGTCGCAATGTTTTGCGGCCTTGGCGGTTGCGCCACCCCCGCAACCGGCATCGGTGGAACCTACTATGCGCCGCAATACGACTTTGGCGAGTTCTATGCCATCACCAACGGCAGGACCTTCCGGGTCGAGATCTCGGGCAATCCTTTTCCGGGCATGACGCAGGAAGAGATGGAACGCCGCCTCCTGCCGGTCATGCAGGCCAACAAGCCTCAATCCGATCTGACGTTCACTTACGCCAAGCCTGCAGAAGAGCAGCGACCGGACTACCGACTGGTGCTCGTGTTCGACGCCGCCAACGATCTCAGCGCCGCCCGCGTCTGCGCCAACCAGATCCGGCACAAATCCGCGCGGACGCGGCCGTTCGATCTGTTTGCCGTCTATTGCCGAAACGATCTCGATTTGTCGCAAAGCACGGCGTGGACGCCGGCGACGTCGCCGGAAGATCCCCGCGTCGGGGATCTCTTCTCACACCTGTTCATGGTCGTGTTCAACCCGTTCAAGCGTCCGGAGCCGCGCCCCTTCCCCTTCATCAGGCCCTGGTAGCAACTACTCTGCGGCCTTCGACACGGGCCGGCGCGCCAGCCACTCCTTCATCGCCTGCTCCATGGTCATGAAGACGGCGCCGCCAGCGGCCAGCTTCTTGATCAGGCGCTCCAGCATCATCATGCGATGGCCGCGGCCGATCACGTGGGGATGGAACGTATAGGTCAGGATGCCGAACTCGGGGCTGACCTCGGTCATGTAAGTGAAGTCGTCGACGAAATTCTCGAGCACCCCATTCGTATTCATCAGGCCAGCCTGGATGGAGCCGTTGGGATTGCGCATGTATTCGAAATGCGGGAAGTCATCGAGCGACCAGCTGATCGGCATCTCGACCAGCTGCGTTTCGCGTCCTCGCACGAACGGCGTCTTCAGCTCGACGATGTCGCCCTGGCGGGCGTAATAGCAGTCGTAGTCGTGGCCCATCAGCGAGCTGTCGTACTGAATGCCGTGCTTCAGCAGGAGCTCGATCGAATGCGGCGACAGATCCCAGGCCGGCGAGCGGTAACCGCGCGCGAACTTGCCGCTCACGCGCTTGATCGACTCGTTGCCCCGCACAATCTCCTCTTCCTCTTCTTCGCGCGGCATCGACACCGGCAGGCGGTGGGTCCAGCCGTGATGGGCAAGCTCGTGGCCGGCCTCGACATAAGGCATCACCGCATGGGGTGAGCTGTCGATCGTATGACCCGGCGTGAAGAACGTCGCCTTGATGTCGTACTTGCCCAGCAACGCGACCAGGCGCGGGATGACCACCGTGTCATATTCGCCGCGCGAGACCACTGTCGGCGATGTCATTCCGCGAGCGATGAATCCAGAGATATGATCATGATCGAACGTCAGGCAGACGATGTGACGGGCCATAGGCGACGCTCCCTCGAAGTTGTGCAACCATATCCGGCTGGCGATGATCGGTCACCTGTCGCCGCGGAGATCTGCCCATGTTGCTTCATCATGCCTGGCGTTCGAGTGCGTCACGCCGCGTTCGCCTTTGCCTGGCGGAAAAAGGCCTCTCCTACGAGAGCCACGTCGTCGACATGGAGAAGATGGAGCATCATTCGCCCGAGTATCTCCGGATCAATCCCAACGGCGTCGTTCCTGCCCTGATCCTGGATGACGGCCGCTCGCTGCATGAGAGCGGCACCATCTGCGAATATCTGGACGAGACCTACCCTGACCCGCCTTTGCGTCCTTCTGATCCCTATCAGCGCGCTGTCATGCGCAACTGGATCCGCCATGTCGACGGGTTGATCGGCAACCTGATTGTCTTCAACTGGGTTCATTCGCTGGCGAAGGTGGCGGCCAAATGGTCGGACGAAGAGCTAGCGGAAAGGCTCAAGAAGGTGCCGAGCAAGGAGCGACAGGAAGCGTGGCTCCGCGCCGCGCGCAAGCCTTATACCGAAGAGGAGCGCGCCGACGCCCGCCGCAAGCTGGTGCTCTTGCTCGACAGGATGGAGGAGATGATCGGTCAGGGCCGATGGCTGGTCGGCGATGCCTATTCCATCGCCGACATCGCCGTGGTCCCGTTCGTGAAGCGCATCGACGAGGAGATTGCGCCCGACGAGACCAGAACCACGCGCCATCCGCGCGTCGCACAATGGTGGGCCGCGATCCAGGCGCGGCCAGCCTTCACGGAAGCCCGGATCGGCGCGTTCACGACGCCTTGAGCAGGAAGGGCTTGGCCTGCACGTCGTAGTCCGGATAGCCCAGCGTCGAGCGCAGCTCGGCCGGTGGCAGGGCGAGCTTCGTTTCCGATTCGCCCGAAGCGATCGCGGCCAGGCCCGACTTCATGCCGGCGACGGCCGGCGAGAGCATGCCGGTCGGGAAGGTTCCGATCTTGAAGCCGAGTGCCGCTGCTTCCTTCTGGGACGGTGTCGCGCGCGGCGCACCGGGTGACAGCACGGCAAACGACGGCTTGCCTTTCGCGGCGGCAACGGCGCGCCGGATCTCGCCCTCGTCGGCGGGCGAATCGAGGAACAGGATGTCGGCGCCTTCCTCGACATACATCTCGATGCGCGCAACCGCCTCGTCGATGCCCTGGGTCGGCCGGCAATCGGTGCGCGCCAGCACCAGGATGCCGGATTCCTTCGCCGCCGAGACCGCGGCCCGGATCTTCATGCGCACCTCCTCGCGCGGCAGGCAGGGCTTGCCGGCGGCCGTCAATGCGCGTGGCGTGATCTTGTCCTCGATCAATACGGCCGCAGCGCCGGCGCGGCCATAGGCGCGAACCGTGCGCTGGACGTTCATCGCATTGCCGTAGCCGTGATCGCCATCGGCCAGCACCAGCAGGTCTGGCGCCGCGCCATGCACCATGTTGAAGGACTCGAACATCTCGCCGAACGAAATCAAGTCGAGATCGGGACCGCCAAGCCGGCTTGCCGCCACGCAGGAGCCCGAAAGGAACGCCGTCTTGAACCCGGCCCCGGCCGCAAGTTTCGCGGTCAATCCGTCCCAGACGGCTGGCATCGCGACGAAGCCCGGTTGGGCAAGAAGAGCGCGCAGACGATCGGGAGCGGTCATGTCGATATCCTTCACAAGCAGGTTGAATGGGACGATAGGCTTTCGCTGCACAAAAGGCCAAGCACTTGACCGCTTCGGCGGCACTCCGCATCGTCTGTCAAAATCAAAACACCGGGAGGACAGCGCACGATGACAGGCAGGACCGCCGCAAGGTTCGATTGGACACCGTCGGCAACCCTGCCCAAGGAACGCACTTCCTTCGCCGGCATCGGTTATGACGAAATGGTCGGCCATGCGCGCGACCTCGCACCGAAGATCGCCGCGCGCGCCGATGCCTGCGAGAAATTGCGTCGACTACCAGACGAATCCGAGCGTGAGCTTCATGCCGCGGGTTTGTTCCGCATCACCCAGCCCGCGCGCGTCGGTGGCGCGGAGCTCGATGTCGGCATCTTTGTCGATGTCTGCGCCGAGATCGCGCGCGTGTGCCCCTCGACGGCATGGAACATCGGCAATCTCGGAAGCCATCACTGGATGCTGGGCTACTTTCCGCCGGAGACGCAGGACGAGCTGTGGGACGTCTCGACCGATGTCCTGATCGCCACGTCGCTGGTCTTCCCGGCGGGACGCGGCCGCAAGGTCGAGGGCGGCTACGAGATCTCGGGCCGCTGGCCGCTCTCCTCCGGCGTCGATAATTCCGACTGGAACATGCTGGCCTTCACCGTGCGCGAACGCGACGACGGGCCGCCCATAGATCAGCGGCTGACCCTGGTGCATCGCTCGCAATACGAGATCATCGACACCTGGCATGCCGCGGGACTTTGCGGCACCGGATCGAAGGACGTTGCGACCAAGGGCCTGTTCGTGCCCGAACGGCGGACGATCACGGCGTGGGCCATGAACGGCAAGCCGCATCCAGGATCGGCCGTAAACGACACCCCGCTCTTCCGCCTGCCCCTGCTCGCGCTCGGCCCCTATGTCCTGGCCGGCGTCATGCTGGGCTGTGCCGAGGGCGCGTATGAGACGACGGTCGGTGCCGCGCGCAAGCGTAATGCGACGATGACCGGCCTGCCTGTCGCCGCAAGCCAGTCGACGCAGATCAAGGTGGCCGAGGCGGCCGCACGCATCGACGGTGCGAGGCTGATGATGCAGGAGACCTGCCGTCATGCCATGGCCGTTGCGAGGTCTGGCCGCGAACCGGCGCACGAGGATAAGGTTCGCTATCGGCGTGACGCTTTTTTCTCCGTGCGCCTCTGCCTCGAGGCCGTCGACATCCTGATGGGCATCGCAGGCTCGGGCGGCCTCTATCTCACCAGCAACATGCAGCGGCTGTTCCGCGACGCGCACGCAGCCAACGCCCATGTGATGTTCTCGCCCGACATCCAAGGCAGCATCTTCGGCCAGCACGCGCTTGGCCTCGCCGGACCGCCGCCGCTGCTCTGACTGGTCGTTGTCACGCAAGCTTTCGCAAGGCTAGGATCAAGGAAATGATATCGGGAGGGAAATGACATGCTGATTGAGCGTCGCAAATTAGGAAAATTGGCCGTGGCCGGCGCCGCCGCAGGCCTTGCCGGCCGGGCCTGGGCCGATACCAAGCCCTTCACGATCGGCTTCGGCATGGCGCTGACCGGCAGCCTCGCGCCCAACGGCAAGTCGGCACTACTCGGCATGCAGATCTGGGAAGAGGATATCAACGCGCGTGGCGGCCTGCTCGGTCGACCGGTGAAGCTCGTCTATTACGACGATGCCTCCAATCCATCGAACGTTCCGGGCATCTACACCAAGCTTCTCGACGTCGACAAGGTCGACATCGTCACGAGCGGTTACGCGACCAACATGATCGCGCCGGCCATGCCGGTCGTCATGCAGCACGACCGGACCTTCTTCTCGCTGCTGGGACTGGCCGTGAATTCGGAGTTCCACTACCCGCGCTACTTCTCGGTCACGCCGACCGGTGGACCGAACCCCAAGCGCGCTTTCTCCGATGCCTTCTTCGGCGTCGCCATGGAACAGACCCCCAAGCCGCAGACGCTGGCCATCACCGGCGCCGACGCCGAGTTCCCGCGCAACGCGCTCGACGGCGTGCGTGTCACCGCCAAAGAGCTCGGCCTCAAGATCGTCTATGACAAGACCTACCCGCCCAATACGCCCGACTACACGCCCGTCGTGCGCGCCGTGGCCGCCACCAACCCGGACATCTACTTCTCCGCGTCCTATCCGGCCGATACGGTGGGTATCATTCGCGCCGCGCACGAGGTCGGCTTCAAGCCCAAGCTGTTCGGCGGCGGCATGGTCGGTCTGCAGGCGACAGCCATCAAGACGCAGCTCGGATCGCTGCTCAACGGCATCGTGACCTACGATTTCTGGTTGCCCTGGGCAGGCTTCGCAACCGACGAGGGCCGCGCGCTCATCAAAAAGTACCAGACGCGAGCGGCCGCTGCCGGCGTCGATCTGCTCGGCTACTACATGCCGCCGTTCGGCTATGCGCTCTGCCAGATCGTGGAACAGGCGGTGACCGCGACCAAAGGCACCAACGACGACAAGCTCGCCGAGTACGCACGCAAGACGACCTTCAAGACGGTGGCCGGCGAGATCAAGTTCAACGCCGAGGGCGAATGGGCCGAATCTCAGGTCATGGCGGTGCAGTTCCAGGGCGTTTCCGGCAACGACGTTGACCAGTTCCGCGACCCCAAGACCGAAGTGATCCTGTGGCCCAAGAAATACGCCACGGGCAAGCTCGTCTATCCGTATGATCCCAAGAAGTAAGCCAGAGCCCCGGCTAGGGGCTTGAATCGACATGCTTTTCTAAGGCCGCCGCGATCTCGATCCGGCGGCCAATTTGTCACGGCAACTCGTCAAGTTTGACTCCATTAATTACTGACCAGAAGGTAATTTACGGGATGTCACAGCTCCATTCCGATCGTTCGCCCGCAGTGCCTCCGTCCCGGATACGGCGGCGGCGCAAGGAGGCGCGCCCGGGCGAAATCGCGACGGCGGCGCTCGCGTGCTTTGCCGAACGCGGTTTTGCCGCCACGCGCCTGGAGGAAGTCGCCAAGCGGGCCGGCATCACCAAAGGAACGCTCTACCTCTACTTCCCGAACAAGGAAGAGCTGTTCAAGGCAGTGGTGCGCCAGTCGATCGTGCCCAACCTGATCAGCAGCGAGGCGTTGGTCGACGAAACCCGCGAACCTGCGCCCGTCGTTTTGGCGCAGCTTGTTGCCAGATGGTCGACCGTGTTGACCAAGCCATCAAGCGCCCTCTCGAAGATCGTCATCGCCGAGTCGGGCAACTTCCCCGACATCACACGCTTCTACCTCGAAGAGGTTGTCCATCGCGGCATGAGCCTGTTCCGGCGCGTCCTGCAGGCGGGCGTGGAGAGCGGCGAGTTCCGCCCAATGGATATCGAGAACACGGTCCGCTGCGTCGTGGCGCCGCTCGTCGTCGGCATGCTCTGGCAGCATTCCTTCGGACCGATCGAAGGGCGTCCCCTCGACGTCGACGGGCTGCGCAGCGCGCTGCTCCAGCTCCTGTTGCCAGGCCTTGCGCCGGACCGCGAACACAACGGGACGGCAGTCGCAGCGCCACTCGCGGAGGCTGACAAATGAGCCCCTACGAAACCGAGACGGCCGAACGGCCGGTCTCCGCCGCTCCGGCTGTTACCGATCCTCTCCTTCCCAAGCCCAAGCTGAAGAAGCGCCGTCGCCGCGTGCCCTTCCTGCTCCTGGCGGTCGTCTTCGGCGCCGCGTTGATCGGCGGCGTGGTCTGGTGGCTCCAGGCGCGCCAGTGGGAATCGACCGACGATGCGTTTGTCGATGTGCATTTGGTGCAGGTCGCACCCCAGGTCGCCGGCCGTGTCGTGCGCGTGCTGGTCGACGACAACCAGTTGGTGAAAGCAGGCGACGTCCTGATCGAGGTCGACCCGGCGAATTTCCAGGCGAGCCTCGATCAGGCCGTGGCCACCCAGGCGAACGCCGCCGCGAGCCTGGCCCAAGCCAAAGCGCAGCAGGCGGTCAACCAGGCGAATGCGGAGCAGTCTCTCGCCCAGATTGGTGTCGCGAAGGCCAATGCAGATGTCGCCCAAATCCAGCTGAAGCGCGACCAGGCGCAGGCCGCGGCAAAGGCGATTTCGAGCCAGCAGCTCGACAACTCGACCGCGAATGCGCAGAGCTCGGCGGCCAGCCTGTCGGCGGCGCAAAAGAAACATGCCTCCGACGAGGCCCTGCTCGATGTCACGGAAAGCCAGATCGCGGCCGCCAAAGCGAACCTCGAGGGCGCCAAGGCGCAAGTCGAGCAGGCGCGACTCAACCTTTCATATACAAAAATCGTCGCGCCCGAGGCGGGACGCGTTGCGCGCAAGAACGTCGCGCCCGGCGACTATGTGCAGGTCGGGCAAAACCTGATGGCGCTGGTGCCACCGCGCGTCTGGGTCACCGCCAACTTCAAGGAAACGCAACTCGCCCTGATGCACGTGGGCCAGCCCGTCGAGATCGAGATCGATGCCTATCCCGGCCAGGTCTTCAAAGGGCACGTCGACAGCTTCCAGCCGGGCAGCGGCGCCGCCTTCAGCCTGCTGCCGCCGGAGAATGCGACCGGCAATTACGTCAAGGTCGTGCAGCGCGTGCCGGTGAAGATCGTGTTCGACGACCTTCCCGATCCACAGCGGCCGCTTGGTCCCGGCATGTCGGTCGTGCCGAGCGTCAAGGTCCGGTGAGCGGGCGATGACGAGCCAGGCTGCCGCGGCGGTGCCCGATGCGCCCAAGGCGGCCCCTTGGGTCATCGCGCCGATCGTCGGGCTGGCCGCCTTCATGGAGGTGCTCGACATCTCCATCGCCAACGTCGCCTTGCAGCACATCGCCGGCAACCTGTCGGCAAGCCAGGACCAATCGACCTGGGTCCTGACCTCCTATCTCGCCGCGAATGCCATCGTCCTGCCGATGAGCGGCTGGATCGCTTCCACCATCGGCCGCCGCCGCTACTTCCTTGGCTGCATCATCGGCTTCAGCATCACTTCCTTGCTCTGCGGCCTCGCCCCCAACCTCGAACTGCTCATCCTTTTTCGTGCCCTGCAGGGCGCGACCGGCGGCGGGCTGCAGCCCAATGCCCAGGCGATCCTGGCCGACGCCTTCCCGCCGAACAAACGCGGCCAGGCGTTCGCCGCCTTCGGCATCGCCGTCATCGTGGCGCCGGTGATCGGCCCGACCGTCGGCGGCTGGATCACCGACAGCTTCTCCTGGCGCTGGGTATTCCTGTTGAACGTGCCTGTCGGCGTGATTGTCTCGCTCCTGGCGGCGCGGGTGGTCGTCGATCCGCCCGAGCGGACAGCGGCCCGCCTTGCCCAGCTCGTGCGCGGCGTACGCTTTGACTACATCGGCTTCGCACTGCTGGTCGTCGGCATGTGCTCGCTCCAGGTGGTGCTCGACAAGGGACAGCAAAACGACTGGTGGGCGTCTTCCCTCATCCTCGATCTTGGTATCGCCGCGGTGGTGAGCCTCGTCGCCTTCGTCGTCTGGGAACTCAATCGCGATGACCCGGTGGTCGACCTGCGGCTGCTCAAGAACCCGAACTTCGCGATCGGCAGTCTCCTGATGTTCATGCTGGGGTTCATCCTGAACAGCAGCACGGTCCTGTTGCCGCAATTCGTCCAGGCCCTGATGGGCTATACCGCGACCGATGCCGGACTGGTCCTCTCACCAGGTGGACTGGCGGCAATGTTCATGATGCCGATCGTCGGGAACCTGATTAATCGGGTCGACGCCCGCTGGCTGATTGCGACCGGCCTCGCCACGACCGCGTTCGGCCTCTTCTACATGACGCGCTTCTATCTCGACGTCGACTACAACACCTTCGCCTGGGCGCGGATCTACCAGTCGGTCGGGCTTGCCTTCCTCTTCATCCCGATCAACACGGTTGCCTTCATCGGCGTGCCGCTGGCCAAGAACAACGATGCCTCGGCGCTCATCAACATGATGCGCAATCTCGGCGGCAGCTTCGGCATCTCGCTCGCCATCACGCTGCTCGCGCGCCGTCAGCAATATCACCAGAGCGTGCTCGTCGAGCACGTCGGCTCCTACAGCAGCCAGTATCACGACACGATCCAGCGGCTGCAGCAGGCGTTCCTCGCCCGTTCGTCCAGCACCGTCGATGCCCTCCATCATGCGCAGGCCATGGTCTATGCCATGGTCCAGAAGCAGGCCGCGCTCCTCTCCTACATCGATACCTTCTGGGTGCTGGCCATCGGGTTCACGGCGCTGGTGCCGCTGATCTTCCTGCTGCGCAAGCCTACGCCGGGTGCGGGTGGGCCGGCAGGACACTGATCCTCAGGCGCCGAGATAGAATTCCCGGATCAGCTCGTTGTTGTTTAGCGCTTCTGCCGACTCGCCCTCGAAGGCGATGCGGCCATGCACGATCACGTAGCCGCGGTCGGCGATGCGAACGGCCTGGGTGAAGTTCTGCTCGGCCATCAGCACGGTAAGATTGAAACCTTCCTTCAGCTCTTTGATCTTGTCGATGGTGCGGCTCACCAGCAGCGGCGCCAAGCCGACCGACGGCTCGTCGATCAGCAGGATGCGCGGCGAAGACATCAGCGCGCGGGCGAGCGCCAGCATCTGTTGCTCGCCGCCGCTCATGCTGCCGGCAAGCTGACGCGCCCTCTCCTTCAGCCGGGGAAAAGTCTCGAAACAGAAGTCGAGATTGCGCGCGATGGCCGAACGCGCGGTCGGCCGATAGGCGCCGAGTAGCAGGTTCTCGGTCACCGTCTGCTTGGGAAACAGCCGCCGTCCCTCGGGCACGAAGGCGATGCCGAGATCGACGATCTCCTCCGTCGAGCGGCCCACTAGTTCGTGCGTCGCGTCGTCGATCGTGGCCGTGATCCGCCCCGCCGACGGCCGCACGATGCCCATGATCGATTTCATGAGCGTCGACTTGCCGTTGCCGTTGGTGCCGAGCAGCGCCACCGTCTCGCCGGCGCCGACTGTGAGCGAAACGTCTTCCAACACGCGAACGGCACCATAGCCCGCGTCGACATTGGCCAGAGTCAAGCTACTCGCCAAGGTAAGCCCTCACGACTTCTGCGTCGCGCACGACGTCGGCTGGCTTGCCGTCGGCGATCTTGCGGCCAGCAACCAGCACCGCAAGCCGCTGGGAGAACTGCATCACCGCCCGCATGATGTGCTCGATCATGATCACGGTCACGCCCTGGCCGTTCAGCCGGAACAGGAGCGCGATGATCTCGTCGATCTCGGCGTGCGAGAGGCCAGCCATCACCTCGTCGGCAAACAGGAGCTTGGGCTGGGCGGCCATGGCGCGTGCCAGCTCGAGCTTGCGCATCTCGATCTGGGTCAGGTCGCGTGGCAGGCGATGCGCCTTGTCGGCAAGCCCTACCTCGGCCAGCAGATCGCGGCACCGCGCATCGATCGCCGGGCCGGCAAGACCGCCCTCGCCACGCGCATTGACGGCATAGAGGATGGGAATGCGCAGGTTCTCGGCCAGCGACAGCGTACCGAACGGCCGCGGCAGCTGGAAGCTGCGGGCGAGACCGCCACGCGTGCGTTGATGGGCCGCCAGCCCATCCAGCGGCTTGCCGCCAAAGCGCACGCTGCCGAGGTCGTGGCGCAGGGTCCCGCAGATGCAGTTCACCAGCGTCGACTTGCCCGATCCGTTGGGACCGATCAGGCCGAGCCGTTCGCCCTCCTGCACGTCGAGATCGATCGCCTGCAGCGCGGTGAAGCCGCCGAACCGCTTGCCCAGGCCCGAGATCTGCAGGAGCGGTGTCATCGCCGCCTCCTCCGGAACAGGCCGACGATGCCTTCGGGCGCAAGGACCACGAACACCACCAGCAGGACGCCTGCTACAAGCACGTTCACTGCGGATGAGATCGTGACCCTGATGTATTCCTGCAGGCCGCCGACCAGGACCGCACCCACGACCGGCCCCAGCCAGCTCGACGTTCCGCCGATCAGCGGCATGGCGATCGCATTGACGGCATAGTTCAGGCTGAAGCCGGAGGACGGATCGAGGTAGGTGACATAGTAAGGCAGGGGCGCGCCGGCCATGCCCATGAAGCCGCCCGACAACACCGTCGCGATCAACTTAAGTCGGAGCGTCGGCACACCCGAGGCCTCAGCCGCCCCCTCGTCATCCCGAATGGCGGCAAAGCCGTAGCCCAGGGCCGAGTGCTCGATGGCCCGCGCCGTCGTCAGCGCGATCACGCACAGTCCCAGCATGAGCAGGAACAGGTATTGGATGTAGTCGCCTCCGATCAGCGGCGCCACCCGGGGGCGCAACACATAGGCGCCGCGCGCGCCGCCCACGAAGTCCCAGTTGGTGATCAGGGTCTGCACCACAACGGCGAGCGCGAGTGTGGCGATCGAGAAGAACACGCCACGCAGGCGCAACGTCAGGTAGCCGGTCCCGAGGCCCACCAGGCCCGCCACGATCCCGCCCACCACCATCATGATCGGCAACGGGAGGCTGGGCACCAGCTTGTAGAGCACCACGCTTGAATAAGCGCCGAGAGCAAAGAAAGCGGTGATGCCGAAATTCACGTAGCCGGTGTAGCCGCCCAGGATGTTCCAGGCCGTGCCGAGTACGATGTATTGCACGACCACGTAAGCGGCAAAGAAGGCGTAACTGATATTCAGCCAGCGTCCGACCGCGAACAACGCGGCCGCCACGCAGACGAGCGCCAGCGCGAAGGGCACGCTGCCCATCCTGGGAGCAACCACCTTATCGGCGCCCTTATCGACCAAGGATACCACTGGGCCGCACCGCAAGCGTCACAAGGAGAACGCCGAACGACACGGCAGGCGCCCAGGACGGTCCGAAGAAGGTCGCGGTGAGACTCTCGACCACGCCCAGCGTGACCGCCGCGATCACCATGCCGGAGAAGCTGCCGAGTCCGCCCAGCACGCAGATCGCGAAAACGCGGCCGATATATTCGCGGCCGATCGACGGTTCGACCGGCTGGATGATGATCAGGATGGCGCCAGCGATCGCGGCAGTTGCGAAGGAGAGACCGAACGCCACGCGCTTGATCCGCGTCGGATTGGCCGCCATCAACCGCAGTGCGAGCTGGTCCTGCGCCACCGCCTCGATCGCCCGGCCGAGAAAGCTGCGCGACAGGAAGAGCTGAAGGCCCACCACCATGACCATCGAGACGAGAAAAGGCACGAACAGGCGAAGCGGCAGCTCGACCCAGCCGAGGTTGAGGCTCGGGCCGATATAGCGGGCCTGCACCAGCCGGTAGTCGACGCCGAAGATCAGGACCAACCCGACCTCGGTGATGAACAGCAGGCCGAAGAAGAACGACAGGCCGCCCAGCGACTGGTCCTGCCGTCGCTCGAAGGCGATGTAGTAGATCTGATAGACGAGCGCGCCGAGCGCATAGAAGGCCGGGAGCGCGATCACGGCCGCCAGGATGGGGTCCATCCCCAGCACCGTATTGGCAAAGTAGGCCACATAGGAGCCGAGCAGGATGAAGCCCGGATGCGCGATGTTCACGATGTCGAGCATGCCGAAGGAGATCGCGACGCCGATCGAGACAGCAGCGTAGAAACCGCCCAGCAACAACCCGGAAATCACCGCATTCAAGAGCAGATCGAGCGAGGCATCCATGGGCCGGTCAATCCGCCAGCAAGGCAAACCGGCGGCGCGGCCGCTGCGACATTGGTCTTCCTCCCTCGCGTGGCGATTTTTCGCCTTCTCTTTCGCAGTCTGCGCCAGACCGGGGATCGTTGCCTAGTGCCGATTTACAGGATCGGTTAGGGTCGTTGCTTGACAGACGGAAGGGCGGCGAAGGAATTCGGAATGCGGTTCGGACTGTTCGGCGGCGCCAGGACCAAGCGCAGCATCGGCCTCGAAGATAGCCAAGGTTACGAGAGCTTCATCGAATACGTGGTCGAGGCCGATCGGCTGGGCTTCGCCCAGCTCTTCATGGTCGAGCATCATTTCACCGGGCAGGGCCAGGTCTCCGCATCGATGACGGTGCTGGCGTATCTCGCTGCCCGGACTCGGAACATCCGCCTCGGCACCGCGGTCGTCGTGCTGCCCTGGCACAATCCAGTGCTGATCGCCGAGCAGGTCGCCACACTCGATCTGCTGACCGGCGGTCGGGTCGACTTCGGCGTTGGCAAGGGCTACCGCAAATCGGAGTTCGACGGCTTCTGCATTCCGATGGCGGAGGCAACCGAGCGCTTCGACGAGGCGATGGAGATCATCCGCAAGGCCTGGACCACCGAGGGGCGCTTCAGCCACCACGGCAAGCGCTGGCGCTACGACAATATCGTGGTCGAGCCTGAGCCGTTGCAGCGCCCGCATCCGCCGCTCTGGCTGGCGGCCGGCAGCCACGACAGCATCCGCCGTGCGGCACGCGAGGGCTACAACCTGCTGCTCGACCAGCTCGCCCAGGTGAACCAGATCGTCGAGCGCATCGCGATCTTCCGGGAGGAATGCGAGCGCGTGGGCCGTTCCTACGATCCAGCCATGGTGGCGACGGCGCGCCCCCTGCAGATGATCCATCACGAGAGCGAGCGAGCGCAGGCCCTGGAAACGCGCAAACGCGTGCTGGCAACGATCGGCGATCTCGCACGCGACAAGCTTCCCGATCGGATCGAAGACGATACGGCCTCGCTGCTCGGCATGCCCGACGAAGTGATCGCCCGCCTGAAGGAACTTGAAGCCGGCGGCGCAACCAACATCCTGCTGGTCGATCCCAACGCTTCGGTCGCCAACCTGCGCGCCTTTGCCCGCGAAGTGATGCCCGCTTTCCGGTCGACGCAGCCGGCCAGCGCCGCGTAAATCAAGAGCTGTATGAATCAAGACAAGAAGTTTGCCGGGAGGAATGACGTCGAATGGAGAGTTTCGACTATGTGATCGTGGGCGCCGGATCGGCGGGCAGCGTGCTTGCGAACCGGCTGAGCGAAGACGGAAAGGCGAGCGTCTGCGTGCTCGAAGCCGGCCCGAGCGACTGGCATCCCTTCATCCATATTCCGGCCGGCTTCATGTACACGCTGGTCAATCCCCGGGTGAACTGGCTCTATACTTCCGAGCCCAGCGAATGGACCGGCGGCCGGCGCATCGCCGCACCACGCGGCAAGACACTGGGCGGCTCGAGCTCCATCAACGGTCATATCTACAATCGCGGCCAGCGGCTCGACTTCGACGGCTGGGCGCAGCGCGGCAATCGCGGCTGGGGCTATGCCGACGTGCTGCCCTACTTCCGGCGCACCGAGCAGCGCATCGCTCCCGAGATCGACGATACGTTCCGCGGCCGCGACGGCAATCTTCCGATCACCGATCTCGACTGGCGCGATCCCTTGTGTGAGGCCTTCATCGAGGGCGCGGTCGAAATGGGGATCCCGCGCAACACGGACTACAACGGCACCTTGCAGGCGGGCGTCAGCTACGTGCAGCGCATCATCCGCAACGGCCGCCGCATCAGTGCCGCGCGAGGCTATCTTCATCCAGCGATGAAGCGGCCCAACCTCGCCGTGCATACCCATGCGCATGCCACCTCCCTCGTACTCGAGGGCAAGAAGGCAGTGGGCGTCCGCTACCGCAAGGGTGGCCGCAATGGTCCGCAAGTCGAGGTCCGCGCGCGTCGCGAGGTGATCCTGAGTGGCGGCGCGGTCAATTCGCCTCAACTCCTCCAGCTCTCGGGCATCGGGCCCGCATCGCTGCTGCAGTCGCTCGGCATCCCGCTGCAGCACGACCTGGCGGGCGTTGGCGAGAACCTGCGCGACCATTACGCCCCACGCTTCGTGGCCCGCGTGAAGGGCGCCGAGACCATCAACGAGAAGGCGCACGGGTTGCGGCTTGCCGGCGAGGTCCTGAAATATGCCCTTACGCGCAAGGGCATCCTCTCGCTCAACCCGACGCTGATCTATGTCTTCTGGAAGTCGGACGAGCGGGTCGACAATTACGACCTGCAGCTCACCTTCACGCCGGCGAGCTACAAGGAGGGCGTGCAATCGACGCTCGACGACTTCCCCGGCATGACGATCGCGTCATGGCAGCAGCGGCCTGATAGCACAGGCTATGTACGTTCGAAGTCGGCCGATCCGTTCGGCCACCCCATCATTCAGCCCAACTATCTCGCAGCCGAGAGCGACCGGCAGGTCCTGCTGGCCGGCATGAAGCTCGCACGACGCCTGCTCGGTTCCCGCCCACTTAGCAAATACTACGATCGCGAGGAGTTTCCGGGTTCGCAGGCGCAGTCCGACGCCGATCTGCTGGCAGCCGCCAAGCAGCGCGGCACCACGACATTTCACCTCATGGGAACCTGCCGCATGGCTCCTGACAGCGACCCGACAGCCGTGGTCGACGACCAGCTCCGTGTCCGCGGTCTGGAAGGTTTGCGTGTCGTCGATGCTTCGATCATGCCGACCATGCCGTCGGCCAATCTCAATGCCTCGGTGCTGATGATTGCCGAGAAAGCGGCGGACATGATCCGCGGGCGGCCGGCACTCGATGCTGTATTGCTCAGCGAATGAATCGGCAGCCTCACACGGTGCGCAATTGACGCGACAGAAAAGCAGGCAGCTGCAACTTTTGTTGACGCGTCAATTTCCCAGTTGGCAGAAGGACCATTGAGGAGAATATTTGGCGTGGGCGCCTATTCATTTTCTGGTTTGCGCTTCAGATCGTGATCGCACCGATTAGCCTTTCCAACGTACTCACCGTGGCAGCCGCCATCGCCTGCCTCTGGTCCATCGGCACCCAGTCGTCGGGTGGCGTCGTAAAGCTGTGGCGGCTCGCCATTCCACCGTCGCTGGCTGCCGTGATCGCGCTGATGCTGCTGGCCGGTATCGTCGAAGCGACCCTCATTCACGATGCCGAATGGGCTCTCGGTCTGGTGCTGGGCGGCATCGTGGGACGCACGCGCGGCTGGCTGATGTCGGTGACATCCGATCAGAAATGGAGACTGGTGCGCGTGCCGCGTACGATCGATGGGTTGACTGTCGGGTTTGCCCTTCTCGTGGTAGCGATGACTGATTTTGCTGGAGCCTTGCTCGACGATCCGGTGATCGAGCCCCAGCATCTCGCGGCCGCCGCGGCTTTCTGTGCCGGCTACCTCGGCCTGCGGGCTCTGGGGATGACGATGCGGGCCGTGCGCGCACCGCATGTCGAGCTCTACGACACCGAGTCGGCGCGCTAGCGCCTCGACATCAGGCTGCGGCCGTCGCTCGTACCTGCACACCAGTTGAGCTGCGGCAGTGGCAGCCGCTGCGCTTCGGCGACCATGGCAATTGCGTCATGATCGATGCAGCGCGACGCAGCCGCACTGTAAACCGGCGCCATCAAGCCTGCGGAATCATGGCCGGCTCCCAGCACATGTCCGAGTTCGTGCAGGACGACTCCCGTCAAGCGGCGACCGCCAATGCGGTCGCTGATCACATAGACGAAACCGGTATGGCTATCGCCGACCGTTACCGCCAGCGCATGACGGCCCTCGCCGGTTTTTGTGACAGGATGGCTGCTGTCGACGCGGGCCACGATCCATCCGCCTGTCCGCCTGATCTCGGCGACCATGCTCGATGGCACATCCTGAGGCAGCAGGCTGGTCCGGAAGCGGACGAAGCCGTTCAAGGCGTAGTTCCATTGCCGGACAGCCGCCAGGATGTACCGACGATCCGGAACCTCGAACTCACGGTCGACATAGAGATCCAGGATGCGAGGCCCCGTGGCGCGCGACAGGTGGTCGGTGTAGCCGTCGGTCGCCAAGCCATTGTCCATGTCGTCACGCTCGCGGGCACTGACAGGGAGCGACGCGAGAAAGAGGGCGATCGCCAGCAGCGCAAACCCGCTTCCCAACAGCATCGCGATCAGTCGTGCGAACCGCATATGTCGATTACGTAGCTACCGGGAACTGCATCCCCGATCCTTCAGACGTGCCGCGGTACCTGACGCGAAAATGCGACAAATTCCGGGCCGGCAGCCTCACCGCTCGAACACCAGATCGCCGGTATAGTGGCGCCGTTCCCAGTGGTGCCGCTCCAGCTCCGGATCGAGATGTTCCTCGGCCGGCCAACCCAGGTCGAGGTACGCGACCAGCGTCCAGCTTGCCGGCACGTCGAGCGCCCGCGTAACGGCGGCGGGATCGAGGATCGATACCCAGCCCATGCCGAGCCCTTCCGCGCGAGCGGCAAGCCAGAGCGTCTGCACGGCCGAGACCACGGAATAGCGCAGCGTCTCTGGCATCGTCTGGCGGCCGAGACCACCGCCCGTGGTGGTCGATTCATCGGCGAACACCGCGAGATGCATCGGAGCTTCCTTCAGGCCCGCGAGCTTGAGGCTGGCGTAGTTGGCCCGTCGCGTGCCTTCGTATTCCTTCAGGGCTTCCTCATTGGCGGCAGCGAAGCTCTCCCACACCGCCTGCCGCCGTTGGGGTGAGTTCACCTTCACGAAGCGCCAGGGCTGGCTCAAGCCGACCGATGGCGCGTGGGTGGCAAGCTCGATCAGATCGTCGAGCAGCTTGTCCGGCACCGGGTCGCGGCGAAACCGCCGCACGTCGCGCCGCCACAGCACCAGATCGCGGAAGGTCGCGCGAAAAGTTGCATCGAACGGCAGATGTCCCGGTGGCGGACGCTTGATCTTGGTCATGGCGAGCCTGCACTGAGAAGATGGAAGAAGGTGCCGCTGACCGGTCCGCGCCGCGCGCCGGCCTCCGCCACCATCGCTCCGTTGGCGTCGCAACAATCGACGAGAGGCTCGTCGCCCATCGAGACGATCGAGGCATAATGGAACTCGTGACCCAGCACTTCGGTTCCCTGCCGGCCGAGCGCGCAAGCGCCGCGCAAGCGGGCCCGGCGATAGCCAAGATGTAGGCGACGCTCGGCGAACGACGTCTCGAGCTGGAGCAAGCCAGCCATTGCGTGACGGTCGCCGGCGGCATCGACGATCCCCTGCCCCAGCACCATGTAGCCGCCGCACTCGCCGTGGATCGACACCGCACCCGCCGCCGCATCGCGCAGTCCTTGCTGGAACCGCTTCGCCGCCGCGAGCACACCGGCATGCAGCTCGGGGTAGCCGCCGGGCAGCCACACGGCATCGGCGTCAGGAGCCGGAGCCTCATCTGCCAAAGGCGAGAACGGCAGAATCTCTGCGCCCGCCGCGCGCCAGCACTCGAGAAGATGCGGGTACATGAAGGAGAAGGCCTGATCCGACGCAACGGCGATGCGTTGCCCGGGCGGCTCGACCTGGAGGGCGGCCGTTTGCGGCAGGAAAGCCTCGCGTGCACTGGCTTCGACGGCGGAAAGGTCGATCGACCCGGCAACTGCATCGGCCAAACGGTCGAGGCGGCTCTCGAGGTCAGTCGTCTCGAGGGCCTGGACGAGACCCAGGTGTCGCTCGGGCAGGACGAGCCGCGCATCCTCGCCAAGCGCGCCGAACAATTCGAGGCCGATCCTCGCGAAAGCAGGCTCGATCAGGGACAGATGGCGCGGGCTTGCGACCCGATTGAGGATGACACCGGTGATCGCCACGTCGTCGCGATAAGTTGCGCAACCTGTGGCGATGGCGGCGGCCGTCTCGGTCTGTCCCTTCACGTCGAGCACCAGCACGACCGGCCACTTGAGCAGCGCCGCGAGATCGGCCGTGGCGCCGCGCCCGCCGACGCCGTCGAACAGGCCCATCACGCCCTCGGCGATGGCGATGTCCGCCGGATGACGTGCCACAAGATCCGCAATCAAGCCTGGTGTCATGGCCCAGGTGTCGAGGTTGAAGCTCGCCCGTCCTGTCGCGCTCCCGTGAAATGCCGGATCGATATAGTCGGGGCCGCATTTGAACGGCTGCACCGAGAGCCCGCGCCGCGCCAGCGCCCGCATGAGGCCCAACGTCACGGTCGTCTTGCCCGATCCAGAGCGCACGCCCGCGACGATCAGGCCGCGAGTCATCGCCAGCCGATGAGATGAGAGAGAAGCTGTCGGCGCAGGCCGACGATTGCGCCGATCACCAGGATCGCCGGTGATCCGATCTCGTTCCGACGGGCGTCGTCGACCAAGGCGCCCAGCGTGCTTTCCATCACCCGCTCGTTCTCGGTCGTTGCCGATTGGAGCAATGCTGCCGGCGTCTCTTTGGCAAGTCCGCCTTGCAGGAGCGCCGTCACGATCTCCGGCAACTGCGTCATCGGCATGTAGAGGATGATCGGCTGGCCGAGCTTGGCGAGTGCCGCCCAGTCCTCGGCCGTCGAGCCATCGTCTTCGGCGCGATGGCCGGCCGCCAGCACCACGGCATGATTGGTCTCGCGCGTCGTCGCCGGAATGCCGGCCAGCGCCGCTGCCGCCAGACCCGCCGTCACGCCCGGGATCACCCGGAAGCGGATGCCGGCCGCGATCAGGGCCGAAGCCTCGTCCCAGCCACGGCCGAACACGAAAGGGTCGCCGCCTTTCAGCCGCAGCACGCGACGGCCTGCCCTGGCGCGTTCGATCAGGATCTCGTTGATGTCGCGTTGATGCGGCGAAGGTCGGCCGCCACGCTTGCCGGCCGGGATCAGCTCGGCGTCGGCGCGCTTCAGTCCCAGCACGCGCGGATCGACCAGTGCGTCG
Organism: Alphaproteobacteria bacterium; assembly: GCA_017308235.1. Lineage (GTDB taxonomy): Bacteria > Pseudomonadota > Alphaproteobacteria > Reyranellales > Reyranellaceae > Reyranella. The sequence continues at coordinate 85,439 of JAFKFL010000009.1, forward strand.
TGCACGATATCGTCCGCCGTCGCGAGCGCGTGCAAGGCGAGCAAGGTGAGGAGCCGCGGATCGCCCGGCCCCGCACCGGCCAGCCAGACCTCGCCGGCGGGAAAATCGGGCATCGGCGGAAAGCCAGGCAGGTTCATGTGCCCCTGCCCCGGAACCGCCGCTGGTAGGCCGCGTCGTAGAGCGCGCTGTCTCGGAAGTCGTGCGCCGACAGGACTTTGCCGACCAGGATCAGCGCCGTGCGCTCCATCGGACTCTTGGCGACCTCGGCCGCGATCGTGCCTAGAGTGCCGCGCACGATGCACTCATCCGGCCAGCTCGCGCGATAAACGACGGCCACCGGACAGTCGCTGCCGTAGAACGGCAGAAGATCGGCCACGACCTTGTCGAGAACGTGAACCGAGAGATGAATGGCAAGCGTCGCGCCCGTCGCGGCGAAGGCCTCGAGATCCTCCCCGGCCGGCATCGCCGAGGCGCGGCCCGAAGTGCGCGTCAACACGACCGTTTGGGCGAGCTCCGGCAAAGTCAGCTCGCGGCCGAGCGCGGCCGCGGCCGCCGAGAAGGACGGCACGCCAGGGGTTACCGTGTAGGGAATGCCCTCTGCCTCCAACCGCCGCACCTGCTCGCCAAGCGCACTCCAGATCGAGAGGTCGCCGGAATGCAGCCGCGCGACATCCCGGCCGGCGTTGGTGGCGTTGCAGCATTCGGCGACGATCTCATCGAGCGACATCGGAGCCGTATCGATGACGCGTGCGCCCGGCGGGCAATGCTCCAGCAGCGCCTTGGGCACCAGGGATCCGGCATAAAGGCAGACCGGGCAGCGGCCGATGAGTTCGCGGCCCCGCACGGTGATGAGATCGGGTGCGCCCGGACCGGCCCCGATGAAATGGACCGTCATCGGCCCTCTCCGATCGCGATGGCGCAGGTCGCCCGCGCCGTCGCCACGCGCGTGCCGAGCAGGCGCGCATTGCGGCCGGCGATCACCAGCGCCGACGCCTCGGCGATCGATGGCACGCCCTTCGTCTCCAGCACCAGCTTGGACGGTGACAGCACCTGACCGGCGACGCGATCAAGTTCCTCAAGAGTGCAGGCGGTCAGGCTCACGGCAAGTCGCCGCGCGACCTCGATGACCGCGGGCTCGGTCGCCTTCTCCGATTCCGTCGCCAGCGCATCGAGCCGTTCCGCCGGCAGATGGAACATGTCCAGCGCCATGCGCACCACCTGCTCGATCTCCTCGACCGATGCACCGCTTCGGCAGCCCACACCCGCCACGATCACGGCTTCCTCACGCGCCACTGAATGATCGGCGCGGCCGGTCGCCAGACAAAGACGTCGCCGCTGCCAGCCTTCCCCGCGCGTGCCACGTCGAGCCGCACCAGCTCGCCGCCGTGGCGCTGGAACAGCTCGATCAGTCGTGCTTCGGTTGCGAGCGAGACGGCGTTGGCCACCAATCGCCCGCCCGGCTTGAGTGCAGCCCAGGCAACATCGAAGACCTGGGCATTCGACAGGCCACCGCCGACAAAGACAGCGTCGGGTGAAGGGAGGTCCGCCAGCGCCTCAGGCGCGCGATCCTGCACGATCCTGAGATCCGGCGTGCCGAGCTTTGCCGCATTCCGCGCAGCGCGTGCCGCCCGTTCAGCCTCGGCCTCGATACCGATTGCCTTTAACGACGGATGGTGCAGCAGCCATTCGATGGCGATCGACCCCGCACCCAAGCCGATATCCCACAAAAGCTCATCCTGACGCGGTGCCAGTGCCGACAGCGTAACGGCCCGCACCTCGCGCTTGGTGAGCTGGCCATCATGCTCGAACAATGCATCGTCGAGGCCGGCAGACAGCGGAACGACCACGGCATCGGATGCAGCAAACACTTCGACAGCGATGGTGTTGAGAGCTGCGACATCATCGAGGTCGAACGCCGAGGCCTTGGCCCGTCTCACATGCTCCTTCGGTCCGCCGAGATGCTCGAGAACGGTGATGAACGACTCACCCATGCCGCGCGCGGTGAGAAATGCCGCGAGTTTGGCAGGCGTTTCGCCATCCCATGACAGGGCGAGGATCCGCGCGCCGGGCTGCAGGTAGCGCACGATGCTTTCCAGCGCGCGGCCGTGCAGGCTCACCAGCGAGACTTCCTGCTGCGACCAGCCGAGCCGGCTTGCGGCCAGGCTGAAGGCCGAGGGCTGCGGCAGGCAAAGGGTTTCCTCTGACCGAACCACCCGCATCAGCATGTCGCCGACGCCATAGTGAAACGGATCGCCACTCGCCAGGACCGCCACAGGGCGGCATCGATGCTTTTCGATCTCCGGCAGCACCTCGCCGATCGGGCTGGGCCAGGAAAGACGCCTGCCGCGGATCAGGCTGTCGGCGAGTGCCAGATGGCGCTTGCCGCCCAGCACCAGCTCGGCGTCGGAGACGAGCCGCTGCGCCACCGACGAAAGGCCCGCAACGCCATCCTCGCCGATGCCGATGATGGACAGCCACGGCCTCGCCGGGCAGGTTGCGCGCTCAACAGCCATGGCCAAAGCTCTTCGCGTTCTGATCCTCGGCGGCACCACCGAAGCGTCCGCGCTTGCGCGACTGATCGCAGGCGACGCGCGGTTCGACGCAACGCTGTCGCTGGCCGGCCGCACGTCCGCGCCCAAGGCGCAGCCCATCGCGACGCGCGTCGGCGGCTTCGGCGGTGTCGATGGACTTGCGAAGCACCTTCGAGAACAGAGCGTCGATGCCATGGTTGACGCGACGCACCCCTACGCCGATCAGATGTCGACGAACGCCGTCGCCGCTTGCTCGCGTACCGGCACGCCGCTTGCGTCGTTCGTTCGCCCGCCTTGGACTCAGCACACCGACGATCGCTGGCAGGTCGTCCCGACCGCGACCAGTGCGGCTCTTTCCCTCGGCTCCGAGCCACGGCGCGTCTTCCTCAGCCTTGGCCGCCAGGAGCTGCAGGCCTTCGTGGCGGCGCCACAACATCACTATCTCGCGCGCGTGATCGAGCCGCCTGACGCCGTGGATCTGCCGCCCGACTTGCGCCTTCTGCAGGCGCGTGGGCCCTTCGACCGCGCAACCGAAGAGCGGTTGCTCAAGGGCGAAAGGATCGAAGTTCTCGTCTCCAAGAATGCCGGCGGCAGTGCCACGTATGCCAAGATCGAAGCCGCACGCGCGCTCGGCCTGCCAGTGATCATGATCGCACGACCACATAAGCCCGCCGGTCATGCAGTCGAAAGCGCCGAAGCAGCGATCGCGTGGTTGGAGCAGCACCTTCATGAAGCCGTTCCATGTTCGCGGCGCGGCGTGTAAACCCAGCGACCGACTGTGCGGGTCGTGCTGGCGCCCACGATCACCAGCGTGCGCATATCGGCGACAGATGCGTCGGCAGCGGCTAGCGTCGTCGTCAAAACTTTCGCTTCGGCCGTCCCCGCCGCGCGGACGAACAGCACCGGCGTGGCACCCGATTTCACCGACCGTAGAACGTCAAAGGCCTGCGCAAGCTGGTGCGGCCGCGCCTTCGATGCCGGGTTGTAAAGCGCGATCACGAAATCGGCTTCAGCTGCCGCCTTCAACCGTCGCTCGATCGTCGCCCAGGATTTGAGATTGTCCGAAAGCGAGATCGCGCAGAAATCGCCGCCGAGCGGCGCGCCGACTTCCGCGGCTGCCGCCAGCATCGCCGTCACGCCCGGCTCGACGCGGATGTCGAGCGCCTGCCACGCCGGATCGCCCATCTCGATAGCTTCGAACACCGCCGCCGCCATCGCGAACACCCCGGGATCGCCGCCCGAGACGACCACGACATCGCGGCCCGATGCGGCAAGCGTAAGGGCATGGCGCGCACGGTCGAGCTCGACGCGATTGTCCGAGGCGTGCCGGCGCTGGCCGTTTCGCGGCGGAACACGGTCGAGATAAGGGCCGTAGCCAACGAGGTCCGTCGCCTTGGCAAGCACCGCCTCCGTCGCCGGCGTCATCAGCTCCGGCTTGCCCGGCCCTGTGCCGACGATAACCAGCGAGCCGATCACAACCGTCTTCCCTCGCCCGGGATCAGCACCATGGCGAAGTAGGCGCCTTGCGGCTCGCCGCATTGAGCGAGTGGCAGGATGCGCTCGTCCTGCATGGTGCCGCGCTCGACATAGACCGCCCGCTGCAGCAAGCCTGCCGCTTCGACTGCGCGTCGCACTTTGCCGAGATGGCGTCCCACTTTCATGATTACCGCGGCATCGGTGCCACGCAGCCGCTCGACGAGCTTTGCCTCGCCCAACGTGCCAGGCAGAACCGAAAGCGTATCGTTGCCCCAGGTGATCGGCAGGTTGGCGCGCGTCCAACATCCCGACATGCCCGTCACGCCCGGCACGACCTCGATCGGGAACTCGCCCGAGAGGCGACGCCACATATGCATGAACGATCCGTAGAAGAAGGGATCGCCTTCGGCCAAAAGTCCGACCGACTTGCCTTCGCGCAGGAGGGACGCGAGTTTCGCTGCTGTCTCGCGATAGAAGCACGTGATCTTTTCCTGGTAGTCGGGATGCTCGGCCGGGACTTCGTCGGTGACGGGATACTCGCAGCGCAGCTCGGCACGTCCCGCCAACAGCAACGGCGCCACGATGCGGCGCGCATTGCCTTCCAGCCCACGCTTGGCGAAGAAGGCCAAAACATCAACGGCGCGCACGAGGCCCGCCGCTCGCAGCGTGAGATAGCGCACGTCGCCTGGTCCGACACCAATGCCGTAGAGCGTACCGCCTTGTGCCGTACCGGCTAGGCTGTCGAGGCTTGTCATTCGGCCTCGCTCGCGAGCGCATTGACGGCCGCGGCCGCCATGGCGCTGCCGCCCCTGCGTCCTCTCACGATCAGGAACGGCACGCGGCCATCATTCGCCAGCGCCTCTTTCGATTCCTTCGCCCCGACGAAACCCACCGGCAGGCCGATCACGGCAGCCGGCGGCGGCGCGCCTTCGTCAAGCAACTCGAGCAGGCGGAAAAGCGCCGTGGGGGCGTTGCCGATCGCCACGACAGCGCCGCGGAGCTGGTCGCGCCATAATTCCATTGCCGCAGCGCTGCGGGTGTTGCCGATCTTGCGGGCAAGCTCCGGCACGCGCGCATCGTCCAGCGTGCAGACCACCTCGTTGCCGGCAGGCAGGCGCGCCCGCGTGACGCCGTTGGCGACCATCTTCGAATCGCAGAGGATTGGTGCACCGCCGATCAGGGCCCAACGCGCGTTGTCGGCGAAGGCCGGCGACATGACGATCTCGCGCGCAACCTCGACCATGCCGCAGGCGTGGATGAGGCGCACTGCCACTCGCTCCTCGGCCGGCGAGAAGCGAGCGAGATCCGCTTCGGCGCGAATGATGGCGAACGAGCGGCGATAAATCTCGGCGCCGTCGCGAATGTAGGCACGATCAGTCACGAAGCACCGTCATAAGATCGTCTGGATCGATCGTCTGCTGCGGAAGATCACGCGCGGTGCCGTTGCGCACGACCCCGTAGCGCCCGTCGCTTCCGACCAGCACCAGATCCGCCGGTGCCAAACGTGCGCATCCCTTGGCGCAGCCCGAAACATGAAGGCTGCCCGTGAAGCCGTGTGCTGCGAGGCGCTGGGCATCGCGGCGCGTGTCCACACTGGCGGACCGACAAGCAGGCTTTCCGGGGCAGGTGTCGATGCGCAGCAACGGATCGTCGTTGTCGATAATCAAGCCGAGTTCGCGCGCACCCTCCATCGGCGTATCGATGTAAAGAGTACGCCATGGAGAGAGGCGTAGCTCCGATGCTCCGGCTTTCGCCGCAAGCGCCACGAGGTCCCGCAGTTGGCGCGCTTCGAGCCGGCCGAACGGCGCGGCGACGCCGAATGCCCCTCCCACCGCGCCCAGCCTGCGTCGGCCGGATGTGGGAACCACATCCATCTTGGCAAGCGTCGGCAACTCGCGGCCTGCAAGGTAAGCTCGTGCTGCCTCGAGTGCGAATGAGACGACTTCGTCGCGAGGCGCGACGCCCAGCCACCGCCCATCGACGCCGAGCGCCACGCCTTCCGTCAGAAGGCACAGAGCGACATCCGCCCGTTCGCCGACGATTGACAATGGTCCAGCTGCATCGACCAGCCAGCCGAACTTGGCAGGCAGAATTGCGGCAAGCGGGCGATCGGCGAGCAGTGCGTCCGTCAGGGAGAACGCCAGGGCGCGTGCGTCAGGGCCGGCCAATGGACCGACCATGATGTTGCGGGCTGCTTCGGTCTCGGGATCGGGATCGAGCAGGCCAAACCGATCGAGCGCCCGATGCAGTTCGGCGAGCGATTGCCCGCGAAGGCCACGGATTTGCAGGTTGGCGCGGCGCGTGAGGTCTATGTTGCCGTTGCCCAGCCGCTCGGCAACGTCGGCCAGTCCATTCGCCTGTTCCAATGACAACGCGCTGCCGCGCGGCTTCACACGCACCAGCAGTCCGTCGCCGCTTTCCATCGGCCGTAGTGCGCCGGGGCACCAGCCTTTGATCTCGATGGCGGCAGCGAGGCTCACGAGCCGCTCCCCAACGCGCGCTTGAGTTCTTCTTCGACCGAATTGCGTCGCGTCACCCACAGGCCGCGCGACAGCGCATCCCTCAGGCGATTCGCGATGGCGGCGACAGCTTCGGGATTCCTGTCGAGCATGGCCGACAGAATGGCCTCGTCAGCGATCAACGCCGCGTGTGTGGCATCGAACAGATGGCCGGGCACCGCCTGCGCGGTCGCGGCGAAGGCATAGAGCACATCGACACCTTGCGCGATCTCGGCCACGCCACGATGGCCGTGCGCCAGCATGCCGGCGATCCAGCGCGGGTTGGTAAGCCGGCCACGCACCACGCGGGCGATTTCTTCGGAAAGCAGTCGCGCTTTCGGCGTTTCCGGACGGCTGGTGTCGAGGTGATAGAGCTCCGGTTCGTTGCCCAGAAGCGCCGCGGCAGCCGCGAAGCCGCCGGCGAAGTCGGCGACACCATCGCCGTCAAGGACGTCGCGCTCGCGATCGTCCTGCGGATGGACGAGTAGATCGGCGACGGACACGCGGCCGCGAAAGCCGTCACCGGCGTCGCGCATCGGTTCGGTGGCGCCATAAGCATGGGTCACCGCCGAGAGATAGGCAGCACCCAGTTCATCACGCGTCTGCCAGGTGCCGTCGAGCGCCAGATCGCCGGCTTGTGCCCCATAGCTACCGGGTGCCGCGCCGAACACACGGGCGAGATCCCGTCCGCTGCGTCGGGCATCGGCCAGCGGATTGTCAGCGGCATCCTCATCCAGTGCGGCGACGCGTTGCACCGCCATGTCGAAGAGCGCGATCTGCGTCTCGAAGATGTCGCGAAACAGGCCCGAGATGCGCAGCGTGACGTCGATGCGCGGCCGGTCGAGTGTTGCAAGCGGCAGCACTTCGATACCGATCACGCGGCTCGAGTTCTTGTCCCAGGTCGGCCGCACGCCGAGATAGGCCAACGCCTGGGCGAGATCGTCGCCACCGGTGCGCAGCGACGCCGAGGCCCAAAGATCGATCACCAGGGAATGGGGGTAGTCGCCATGATCCTGCAGGTAGCGGCGCACGACCTCGTCCGCGGCGCGCACGCCGATTGCGGCCGCGGTGCGCGTCGGGATCGCACGCGGATCGATCGAGGTGAGGTTGCGGCCGGTCGGCAGGACATCGGCGCGGCCGCGGGTTGGCGCACCGGCAGGTCCCGGCGCGACGCGACGGCCGTTGAGCGCGGCCAACAGGTTGCGTCGTTCGGAGTCGGCACAAGCTTGCAGCGCAGCCTCCGGCACTTTGATCGCCTCGGCCAATGCAGCAGCGGCTTCCGCATCGGGGGCGCGGCCGAAGACATGCAGGCCGTCACGAATGCTGAGTTCCTTGATGTCGCAAAGCTGTGCATCGAGCTTGGCGATAGCGGCACGCGCGGGCTCGCCGCGCACCAGGCCGCAATCGACGGCAAGACCGTTGCTCCAGGCGCGTTCGACGATCTCGTCCTCTAGATGGCTGAGGCGCCGGCGATCGAGCCCGTCGGCCGCGGCGTACTCCTCGATGATGCCTTCCATCTCGGCGAGCGCGCCGTGCAAGCCGGCGGCGCCGAGCGGCGGCGTCAGATGACCGATCGTGACGGCCGCGAGCCTTCGCTTGGCCTGCACGGCCTCGCCGGGATTGTTCACGATGAAGGGATAGATCACCGGCAGCGGCCCCAGCACCGCCTCGGGCCAGCATTCGGCCGACAGCGCCAGCGCCTTGCCCGGCAGCCATTCGAGCGTGCCGTGCGTGCCGAGATGGATGAGCGCATCGATCTTCTCGACCTCGCGCAGCCAGGCATACAGCGCGACATAGGCATGGGTCGGCGGGCAGGTGGTGTCGTGATAGCCCGATTTGCGATCCCCCAGGCTCCCCCGATCTGGTTGCAGCAGGACCAGCACCTTGCCGCAGCGCAGGACCGGCAATCGGAAATCGCCCTCTGGCTCGCCCCATGTCTCATTGAGGGCGCGCTGCAGACCTTCCGGCAGGGTCGCGAGCCATGCCTTGTAGAAGTTGAGCGGGATGTCGATGTGTTCTGTCGGCAATCGCAAAAACGCGCCGACACCGTTAAACGGAACACATGTTCCGTACCCTTCTTTTTGCAGCAGGTGCAGGATCTCGTCGGCACTCGCGGCGGTATCGAGGCCAACTGCGTAGCCGGTGCGGCCGCCGCGGGCGGGATAGTCCGAGAGAACCAATGCCAACTTCCGGTTGCGGCATGGCGTTAGATGCAATCTGGACCAGGCGGCCGCGAGCCGAGCCACGTAGTCGATGCGGTCGGGATCGGGCGTGTGCCGGACGGCGGCGAATTCGAGCCGCGGGTCGGTCGGCGTCTCGGCCTTGAACGAGATCGCGCGCGTCAGCAGCCGGCCGTCGAGCTCCGGCAGCACGACATTCATGGCGAGATCGGCCGGCGACAGCCCGCGCCCCGACTCGCGCCAGGCGTCCTGGCTGCTGCCCGATAGCACGACCTGCAGCACGGGCACATCGGCGGCATCGAGCACGGTCGTATCGTCCTCGCGCAAGGCCGAGAAGGCCGTCGTATTGAGGATGATCGCCGGGCGCCGCGTTTCGATCAGCCGCACAAGCTCCGAATCGATCGCCCGGTCCTTGAGGCTGCCCACGGCGACAGCAATTGGCGCCAGACCCTGACGGTCGAGTGCCTCCATTAAGGCGGTGATGGGTGCGGTATCGCCCGCCAGCAGGTTCGCCCGGTAAAGGACGATCAGGGCCGTCGGGCGATCGTCCGCTTTCTCACCAAGGATGGTGATCGGCCCGACCGGCACGGGTGGCGACCAGGGCGTGTCGCGTCCCAGGAGAGAACCGACACAGCACAGGGCCTGCCGGAGATTGTCGGGACCGCCTTCGCGAAAGAAGCAGTCGAGCAGGGCAAGCTTGTCGGCAGGGAGAGTCGACATCGAGGCGAGCCGCGAATCGGCACGGTCGTCACCGGGCAGAGCCGCGAACAAGACGCCATGATCGCGCGCAGCATCGGCAATGTGCTCCAGCCCATAGCGCCAATAGTCGAGCCCACCCAGGCAGCGCACGATCACGGCGCGCGCCTTGGCGATCACCTGCTCGACATAGAGATCGACCGACATCGGATGCCTGAGCCGCTTGAGGCTCGCGAGCCGAAGCGTCGGAAGCGCCTCCGGTTCCTGCTGCCAGGCGGCAGCCAGTGCGGAAAGATCGCTGTCGGAGAAGGAGAGCACGACAACGTCAGCCGGCGACTGGCCAAGATCGATCGCGACATCGGTCTCGTCCAGGGTAGCCAGCTGTGTCGCCAGGACGTGCATGCTCTCTTCCCGTCAGCCTGCGATCAGCGCTTCGATGGCCGTCCGATCGAGGCCTTTTTCACCAATCACCACCAGTCGTCCCTGGCGCGCACCGCTCGGCCAGCGCCGGTCGAACTGATGTTGTAGCCGCGCGCCCACCCCCTGCACCAGAAGCCGCATCGGCTTGCCGGCAATATCGACAAAGCCTTTTAGCCGCAGGATGTCATGAGCTGTTGCCGCCTTCTGCAGGCGCTCGATCAGGACCTGAGGCGTGTCGAACGGCGGCAGGTCGACAATGAACGTATCGAAATCGTCGTGATCGTGCTCGCCCTCGGCATCGTGATGCGAGGGTCGTTGGGCGAGATCGGCTTCGGCCTCGGCGCCAAGCCCCAGCAGCACCGCAACCGGCACCTGGCCATTCTCGGCTTCCACGACCTTCACCGCGCGCGGCAAGGTCTTGCCGATTTCGCCCACGACATCGCGACGCTGGTCCGCCGAGATCAGGTCGGCCTTGTTCAGGATCACGAGGTCGGCGCACAGAAGCTGGTCCTCGAACACCTCCTCGAGTGGATTGTCGTGGTCGAGCGATTCGTCATTGGCGCGCTGCCGCGCGATCGCCTCGGGATCGTCGGCGAAGCGGCCGGCCGCGACAGCAGCGCCGTCGACCACGGTCACCACGCCATCGACCGTCACGCGCGAGGCGATCTCGGGCCAGTTGAAAGCCTTCACCAGGGGTTTGGGCAGCGCCAGCCCCGAGGTCTCGATCACGATGTGCTCTGGCGGCGACGGGCGGTCGAGCAGCCCCTTCAGCGCCGGCACGAAATCGTCGGCGACGGTGCAGCAGATGCAGCCGTTGGCGAGTTCGACGATCGCATCCTCGGGACAGCTTTCGATACCGCAACTCTTCAGGATCTCGCCGTCGATGCCGACATCGCCGAACTCGTTGACGATCACCGCGAGCCGCCGGCCCTGGGCGTTCTCCAGCACGTGACGCACCAGCGTGGTCTTCCCCGCGCCGAGAAAGCCCGTGACGATGGTGCAGGGCACTTTGGCAAACGATGTCATGGCTCTACGGGCTCCAAATTGGAAGGACGAGGCGGAACGCGGGCAACCACGCCCTTGCGAAAGGACGACGGCCGCTCCCGCCAGGCGACGATGCCGTTCTCTGATGCGGCGAAGCTTTTGACCGTGGCGACGATCTCATCGAGGTGCGATTCAGGTTCGAGATCGCCAATCAGGTAGGTCCACTTGTTCTCGGCAGAGAGAGCCAGCGTGCAGGGACGGGTGCAGACGGCGAGGCAATCCACTTCAGCGATTGCAACGTCCGACCCATGGAATTTCTGCCGCAGCACCGAGGCGAGGTCGGCGCCTGGCCGGTCGAAGGCCTCGTCGCCACCGTCGACGGGGCGGCGGCACGAAACGCAGATGAATACGGTGACAGCAGATTTGGTCATGTCGGTGGCTTCGCGCCCTGCAATGAAATTCAAGTCGCCGGCCTGCGTACCAGCCTCGGCCACAGAAGGCCGATCGCGATACCGACAAGCACCCAAAGGGACGCCTGGACGACCAGCGAGAGCGCAGTGAATTGCGCGGCGAGCTCGGCTGGCACCCGGCTCTCGAGCTCATGCGGTTGCGGCGCACCGATCACGTGTGGGGCGAGCAGCACTGCAAACGCCAGTGCGCGCAGGATCGCCTTCTCCGACTTGAAAAACATCCAGAGGGCAATCGCGGTGGCGCATCCCGTAGCGGCCCACCAGATCTGCCGCGCGACAAGGTCTGCAGCGGCGCTTCCAGGTAATTCGGGCGCGAGACCGGCAGCCGGCGCGAGACCGAACGCCACGAAGCCAGCGACCGCCCAGGCAAGGGCGCGGCGGTCGTCGATCTCTTCCCCGGTCACGACCATCGCCGCGAGCATCAGCAGTGCCATGCCGACGGCGGTCACGATGGTCGCGAGCGACGTGTAGAACAGGCGCGGAAGCCCGTCGGCCGGTTTCCAGCCTTCGTCGTGCCCGCCATGCTCGTGCGTGCCGTGCTCATGCGTGCCGTGGTCGTGAACCGTCTGCGCCGTAGCAGCAGGCTGATCTGCGGCCTTGGTCTCGAAAACTTCCGCCGCGACGATCAGCGGCGTAGTCGTGACCTGCTGAAGGACGGCAACCAGAAGCCCGGCCACGAGCCCAGCCAGCAGGCCGACCGACAAAATCCTCGCCAGCATTTCCGCAGCCTTAGTGGCAGGGAAAGCTCAGGCTGTGCCGCGTATCGTGGGCCGCGTTGTGAAGCAGTTGGGGCTGGGCGAATCCGGTGAGGAACACAAGCGACAGCCCCAGCAGCGCCGCAACGAATGCCGCTCTGAGGGTTTCCTGTCGCTCTGTCGATCCGCTTACCGGTACGGACGTGCTAGCCATGTCATCCTCCTCGATCGCCCCTCCGGCGATCCGAATGCTGAAAGCGACGGCAGGTATCCTGGCTTTCGGATCTTCGCCGCAGGCCACCTTCCCGGTTTCCCAGTGGTATGCCGGCCGTTGGCTAGCCGATGACAGTTGCGGGGGCAGCCGCGGATTGAGGCATCAACGCCCTTCACCACGTTCCCTTTTGATCCCCGAAGGGAACCGTCGTCCGTTTGATAAGGGCCGGCCGGCTTGCTGACAAGGGCTTTGCCGTCCATTTTGACTGCATGACTGACGCAAACGACGAAGAGGCGCGGCACAAGGCCAAGATGGCCCACCGCAAGGCCGTCCAGGACGCCGAAGTGGCCGGCAAGAAGATCGAGAAAGGCCTGCTGATCGTCCATACCGGCAAGGGCAAGGGCAAATCGACGGCTGCCTTCGGGCTGATGCTGCGGGCGCTGGGCCGCGGCTTCCGCTGCGGCGTGGTGCAGTTCGGCAAAGGCATGTGGCAGTCGGGCGAGCGGGCAGCCATCGAGCGCTTCGGCGACCAGGTCGAATGGCACACGCTGGGCGAGGGCTTTACCTGGGAAACGCAGGACCGCGCACGCGACGTCGAGGCGGCGAAGCGGGCCTGGGCGGCGGCACAGAAGCTGATGGCCGATCCGTCGATCCGGCTGATCGTGCTCGACGAACTCAACATCACGCTGCGCTATGACCATCTCGACGTCGCCGAGATCGTGTCGGCATTGCAGGCGCGCCGCTCCGACCAGCACATCGTCGTTACCGGCCGCAATGCCAAGCCGGAGATGATCGAAGCGGCCGATCTCGTGACGGAGATGGCGCCGGTGAAGCATCACTTCGCCGCCGGTGTGAAGGCGCAGGAAGGCATCGAGTTCTGATGCCAGTTCGGATGCCAGCGCGCGCCCTCATGATCCAGGGCACGGGCTCGGATGTCGGCAAGTCGTTGATCGTGGCGGGACTCGCGCGTGCCTTCACGCGGCGCGGGCTCAAGGTGCGGCCGTTCAAGCCGCAGAACATGTCGAACAATGCCGCCGTGACTGCCGATGGCGGCGAAATCGGCCGCGCCCAGGCGCTGCAGGCCCGCGCCGCACGCGTGGCAGCCACCGTCCACATGAACCCGGTCCTACTGAAGCCCCAGAGCGAAACAGGCGCGCAAATCGTCGTGCAGGGCAAAGTCGTGGGCAACGCCAAGGCGCGCGAGTATCAGGCAATGAAGCCGAAGCTGCTGGACGCGGTCCTCGACAGCTTCCGCAAGCTCATTGCAGAAGCCGATCTCGTCCTGGTGGAAGGTGCTGGCTCGGCATCGGAAGTGAACCTGCGCAAGAGCGATATCGCCAACATGGGCTTTGCGCGCGCGGCTGACGTGCCCGTCGTGCTGCTGGGAGACATCGACCGCGGCGGGGTGATCGCGAGCCTGGTCGGCACAAAAGCCGTGATCGATCCTGACGACGCGGCGACGATCGTGGGTTTCATCGTCAATCGCTTTCGCGGTGATCCTTCGTTGTTCGACGACGGCATGAAAATGATCGCAGTGAAGACCGGCTGGCCGGCATTGGGCCTCGTACCCTATTTCGATTCAGCGCACCGTTTACCAGCCGAGGATGCCCTCGGCCTGCCGACGGTGCCGCGTGGCGAAGGCTTGAAGATCGCGGTCCTCGCTTATCCGCGGATCGCGAATTTCGACGACTTCGATCCGCTGCGGCTCGAACCTTCGGTGAACCTCGTGTTCGTGCGGCCAGGCGACGCCATTCCGGGCGACGCGGCGCTGGTGATCCTGCCCGGATCCAAGGCGACGATCGCCGATCTCGCCGCCCTGCGACAGGCTGGCTGGGATATCGACCTCCAGGCACATGTCAGGCGCGGCGGTCACGTGCTGGGCATCTGCGGCGGGTACCAGATGCTGGGCCGCAGCGTCGCCGATCCCGAAGGCATCGAAGGCCCGCCGGCGGCCATCGAAGGACTTGGCCTCCTGCCCGTCGACACCATGCTCGAAGGCGACAAGATGCTGGTCGAGATTTCAGGCGAGACGGCCGTCGGAAGCGTGCCGTTCAAGGGTTACGAGATGCATGTTGGACGCACCAGCGGTGCTGCCCGGCCGTTGCTGCGTCTGGGCAATGCGCACGATCAGGGCGCGGTCAGCGCCGACGGGCGCATCGCCGGCTGCTATGTCCACGGCTTGCTGACCGACGACCGACAGCGTCGTCACTGGCTGCGGCGCATCGGCGGGACGGCATCGGCCTTCGATTACGAGGCCGACGTCGACGCAACGCTCGATCTGTTGGCCGACCACATTGAGGCGCACGTCGATTGCGACCGCCTGCTCGCGCTGGCGCGCGAACCCAGGATCACGGCAGCAGGGTGAGCCCCAGCAGCACGACCAGCACGGCCATCTGCAGGCCGCAGGCCGTTCGATAGAGCGAGAGCGCGGTCCGGATGTCGTGGGCCGTGGCGATCACGCGGCCATCGCCCATCCAGGGAGCATCGGCCGGCTCGCCGTCATAGCTGCGCGGCCCCATCAGCTTGACGCCAAGTGCACCCGCCATCGCCGCTTCCGGCCAGCCGGCGTTGGGCGAGTCGTGGTGGCGCGCATCGCGCCACGCCGTCACGAGCGCCCGGCGCGCCGACAGGCCGGGACGAAACAGCGCGGCCAACACCAGCCAGAGCGCGGCGAGGCGCGAGGCCGGCAAATTGACGAGATCGTCCGTGCGAGCGGCGGCCCAGCCGAAATAGAGATAACGGCTCGTCTTGTGGCCGATCATGCTGTCGGCGGTATTGATCGCCTTGTAGGCCAGCGCGCCGGGCAACCCGGCCATCGCCATCCAGAAAAGCGGCGCCACGACGCCATCGGAAAAGCTCTCGGCCAGGCTTTCGATGGCGGCGCGACTGACGCCCGCCTCGTCGAGGTTCTTGGTGTCGCGGCCCACGATCATCGCCACGGCCTCGCGACCGGCCGCAAGCCCTCTCGCTTCAAGCGCATCGGCGACGGCGACCACGTGCGAGGCAAGACTGCGCTGGGCTAGCAGCGCGCTTGCGAGCACAGCCACGACAACCAGCGCCACGATCGCCGGCAACAGGAGATGCAGGATACGCCACAGCAGAAACCCCATCAGCAGGCTGACCGCCACCAGCAGCAGGAGCAGCACCGCGCCTTGCAAGCGTTGTTCCAGCTCGGAGTCCTCGGGCGAATTCCACCTCCGGTCCCCCCATGATATGACGCGCGCGATCCAGGTTACCGGATGACCGATCGCGCGGAACAGACGGTCGGGATAGCCGATCACCGCCTCGATCACCGCGGCAAGAAGGGCGAGACCGACGAACATGACCTTGTGCCTATCATGGCGACCACGACAGTGAAACAAGGCGCTGAGCCGATCTTGCACGGCGGCGACCTCGGCGCTGTGCGTCGTCGCTTCCCGCAGGCAACCGAGCCGTGGCTGGACCTGTCGACCGGAATCAATCCTGTCGCCTATCCTGTGGGAGCAATCGCGGCCGAAGCCTGGGCGCGCCTGCCCGGCCGAGCCGACGAAGCGGCCCTTCGCGCCGTGGCGGCAAAACGATTCGGCGTGCGCGATCCGGCGATGATCGTCACCGCGCCGGGCACGCAGGCACTGATCCAGCTCCTGCCACGAGTGATGGCGAAAGCACGGGTCGCGATCGTCGGCCCAACCTACGGCGAGCACGAGGTCTCCTGGCGTCGGCAGGGACATGACGTGACGGTCGTCGGAGATTTCGCCGAAACCCAAGCCTATGACGTCGCGGTTGTCGTCAACCCCGACAATCCGACCGGCCGATTGCTGTCTGCGGCCGAGCTGCGAGCGAGCAAAGCAACATTGGTCGTGGACGAAGCCTTCATCGATTTCCTGCCGACTTCAGCAAGCCTTGCCGACGATCTGCCGTCCAACGCCATCGTGCTGCGTTCCTTCGGCAAGACCTATGGGCTCGCGGGCCTGCGTCTGGGCTTCGCCATCGCCCAGCCCAACATTGCCGGGCGACTGCGCGAGGAGCTGGGACCCTGGGCTGTTTCGGGGCCGGCCTTGGCGGTCGGCACGACGGCGCTCGCCGACACGGCCTGGCTTCGATCGGCCGCTGCTCGATTGAAGGACGATGGCGCGCGGCTCGATACCCTGCTCGCGAAGTCGGGTTTCGTATTGCTGGGCGGCACGCCGCTCTTTCGCCTGGCGCAGCACGAAGAGGCAGCGAGGGTGGTCGAGCGCCTGGGCCAGCAGGGCATCCATGTCCGCGCATTCCCGCATCAACCCTACTGGCTGCGCTTCGGCCTGCCGGGAAGCGATACAGCGTTTCGTCGCCTCGGCGCCGCGCTTGGCATTTGACCTTCGCAAGCGCTCAATAACGGGCGGAGGAAATGATGGCGCTTCAACACGAAAAGCTTGGCGGTCACATGGCGGCGGCCGTCACGGGGATCGACCTCAACACCCTGCCCGACGGTCCGACGCAGGCAAAGCTAGTCGACGCTCTGCATGCGAACCTGGTGCTGTGCATCCGCGGCCAGAACCTCGCCCCTGTCCCGTTCCGCAACGCCATGGCGCGTTTCGGCACGCCCATGCTGCGCAAGCAGCTCGCGCATACGGCGGAGTGCGCCGAGGTCAACATCATCTCGAGCGAGGATCGCGACGAGCTGGGCGACGGCAAGAAGCTGGTGAATGGCGCGAGCTGGCACACCGACGACAGCTTCATGCGCGCGCCCTGCTCGCTCACCATGCTTTATGGCGTGACCGTGCCGTCCCGCGGCGGCGACACGCAGTTCACCAACATGTATGCCGCCTACGACGACCTGCCGGCCGAGATCAAGGCGCGCATCGACAGGCTCAAGGTCATTCACAAGTATGAATCAAGCCGCAAGACGAACCGGGTCGCCAAACGCCCCGAGACGGAAATGGCGGCGATGCCGGAAGCCACCCATCCGCTGGTGCGCACACATCCCGAGACGCGACGCAAGGCGCTCTATCTCAACGCCAACCGGATGGAACAGGTCGTGGGCCTCGAGCGCGCGGAAAGCGACGAACTGCTCGACGCGCTGATCGGCCATGCGATCCAGCCCAAATTCCAGTACCGCCATGTCTGGCGGCAAGGCGATATCGTGATCTGGGACAATCGCTGCACCATGCACAAGGCCAACGCCGATTATCCCGAAGGCGAGCGCCGCCTGATGCACCGCGTGATCGTCGCCGGCACGGAGCCGTTTTAACCGCCTCGTCATCGGCCTCCACAAGCCGTGTCATCCCGAGCGCAGCGAGGGATCCTTTGCGGCGCTGATTAAAGATCCCTCGCTGCGCTCGGGATGACACGGGGTCACGTCCCCTACCCCTGCAAAAGCACGGTGTGCTCGGGGGAGAAGGAGAGCGTGACTGATGCGCCTTCCTCTAAAAGATTGGTCGGTGGGCGGCGCACGATCAGCGGGCCGACGGCGCTGTCCACGACGTATTGAACGAAGTCGCCGTGGAACAGGCGCTGGCGAACGGTGCCCGCCACATGGTTGTCGCCCGGCTTCGGTGCGAGGTCGATATAGGCGGTGCGGACCGCCACTTCGTTCCCTGTGCCGCTCGGCCCGTGCGCGGCGCTCACCTTCAGGACCGGGCCGCCCTCCGCCACAAACAGCCCCTCCCCCGTCAGCTTGCCCTTGATGAGGTTGGCCGATCCCACGAAATCGGCGACGAAGCGGCTGCGCGGCCTGTTGTAGATCTCCTCGGGCGTGCCGATCTGCTCGATCACGCCGACATTCATCACGATCACGCGGTCGGAGATGGCGAGCGCCTCTTCCTGGTCGTGGGTGACATAGACCGATGTGACGCCGAGCCGCCGCTGCAGATCGCGCAATTCGACCCGCATCTCGGCGCGCAGCTTGGCGTCGAGGTTGGAGAGCGGCTCGTCGAACAGGACCACCGTGGGAGAGAACGCGACGGCGCGCGCCAGCGCCACACGCTGCTGTTGGCCGCCCGACAGCTTCGAGGCCGGCCGGTCGGCGAGATGGCGCATCTGCACCAGATCGAGCGCGCGCTCGACGTTGGCCTTCAGCTCGGTGGGCGCCTGCTTACGCACGCGCAGGCCGTAGGCGACGTTGTCGGATACCGTCATGTGCGGCCACACCGCATAGGACTGGAACACCATGCTCACGCCGCGCTGCTCGGTGGGCACGTTGCGGCGCTCGGCGGCGTTGAACATCGCCTTGCCGTCGATGGTGATGCTACCGCTTGCGGGCTGCTCGAGGCCGGCGATGGCGCGCAAGGTCGTGGTCTTGCCGCAGCCCGACGGTCCGAGCAGGGTCAGGTGCTCGCCGCGGCCGACCGTGAAGCTGACGCCGTTCACCGCCACCTGCTCGCCGTAACGGATGACCAGATCCTTCACCTCGATGCGCGTCTCGCTCACGTCAGCTCCCTGGTCACGCCGCGTGTCAGGCGGAAAAGAATCACCAACGCCACGATCACGGTGAAGGTCTGGACCAATGCCATCGCCGCCGTGAGTTCCGTCCCGCTCGAGGCGAAGGCGTTGACGATCGAGGGCGCGATCACCTTGGCATTGGGGCCCATCAGGAACACCGAGGCACCGAGCTCGCGTACGCAGGCCATGAAGATCAGCAGCCAGGCCGCGATCACGCCGGGCTTCAGGAGCGGCAGCGTGACCGTGCGCATCTGGTAGACCCAGCCCGCCCCGCAGACCCGGGCGCATTCCTCGAGGCTCTTGTCGATCTGCAGCACCACGCCCGCCAGCGTGCGCACGCCGAGCGGCAGCATCACCGTGAAATAGGCGAGCGCCAGCAGCCAGAGCGTGCCGTAGATCGGGACTGGAATGTTGAGCCACGCCCACAGGAGCGCGAGGCCGAAGACCAGGCGCGGCACGGCCTGCGGAAACATCACGAGATATTCGATCGCGCCGCGTCCCGTGAGCTGCGAGCGGTAGATGATCCAGACCAGCAGCGCCATCACCAGCACACCGACGCTCGCCACGCCAAAGCCCAGCATGAGGCTGTTAACCAATGCGGTGCGGACCGGTCCGAGGGAGAGCGCGGTCTGGTAGTTGGCGAGCGTGAATTGGGCCTGGCTCAGGATCACCGTGGCGAAGCGCTGCAGCGACGTGAACAGCAGGGCGGCGATCGGCAGCACGACCGCGAGGAAGACGTAGAGGCAACACACGCCGAACAGCACCCAGGCGAGCCGTCCCATATCCATCGCCCGCGGGCGGAACGCCTTGCCGGTGATGGTGGCGAAGCTGCCCCTGCTGATCATGCGGCGATAGAAGGTGAGCATGCCGAACATCACGATAAACAGCGCTAGACCCATCGCCGAGGCGCGGCCGTAGTCCGGCGGAAAGGCGAGCGTGGAATCCCAGATCGCGGTGGTGATGACATAGATGCGTCCGGGGATGCCGATCACCAGTGCAGCGGCAAACGAGCCCAGCATCTCGGCAAAGACGAACAGCGTGGCGCCCATCACGCCCGGCATCACCATCGGCAAGGTGACGGTGAGCGTGGTGCGCAGCTTGGAAGCACCCATGACCCGCGCCGATTCCTCCAGTGCCGGATCCATCGACTTCATTGCTGCCGAAATCATGACGAAGGCGACCGTGCCCTCGAACAGCGCCATCACCCAGGCGATGCCGAAGTGGGTGTAGATGTCGACCAGATCACCGCCGCCGCCCGCCCTTTTCCAGAGCTGGTTGACGAAGCCGCTCTTGGGCCCGGCGATGACGGCCCAGGCGAGCGCGCCGACCAGCGGGGTCATATAGTAGGGCAGCTCCATCAACCGCTCGAGCTGGGCGCGGCCGGGCACATTGGTGCGAGTCAGGATCCAGGCCAACGCGAAGCCGATCAGGATCGCCATCACCGTGGCCATGACGGCGATAAACAGCGTGTTCCAGAGGACCCTGATGTCCTCGTCGAAGATCGCGAGGTAGTTGGCGATCCCGTAGGCCTGCGGCGGGAACGACATCGGATCGCCGGTGTTGAGCGACTCCTCAACCAGGAACACCAGCGGCAGGATGACGAGGAAGCCCACGCCCAACACGACGACAAGCGTGATGATCGCCTGCCAATTCCAGCGCGGCCGCAGCACCTCCGCCGATTGCAGCGTCAAGACCCGCTCAGCGCCGGGCGCCGACGATGCGGTCCCACTCCTTGGCGAACTCGGGCCGGTCCTTCTCGAAGGCGTTCCAGTCGGCCGGCGTCAGCAGCTTCATGTCCTTGAGCGGCACGCTGCCGGCCGGCGCCGGCACATCGGGGCGCGGCGAATGCAGCAGCAACGCGTCGCTGAGCGCCTTCTGGCCGACCGGCGAGAGGAACCAGTCCATGAACAGCTCGGAGGCATGGGGATGCGGGCCGTCGGCCACGATGCCGTAGGTCTCCGGCACCGCCGGCACGCCGGTTTCAGGGAAGACGAAACCGAGCGGCGCGCCCTTGGCCTTGAACTCGATGTAGCCGGAATACTGTGCGCCCATGATGATCTTGTCCTGGCCGTCGACCAGGCGGCCGTACTGCTGGACATAGGAATCGAAGGCGCGCGGCTTCTGCTCGGCGAATTTCTTGAAGTAGTCCATGCCCAGGATCGGCTTCAGCATGTACCAGACGCCGTGCTGCAGGCCGGAGTTGGAGACCTTGACGTTGATCGAGTCCTTCCACTTGGGATCGAGCAGATCCTCCCACTTCTTGGGCGCCTCGGCTGCCGGCACGTCCTTGGGATTGTAGGCAATGCCCGCCATGATGATGGAGCCCCAGGTGAAGAAACCTTCGGGCGTGCTCTTATATTCGGGCTTGAAGGCGGCCATCTCGGGCGAGAGATATTGGCGGAAGCCGCCGCGCTTCTGGAAGTCCAGGATCATGCCCATGTCGGAGATCTGGATGACGTCGACCAGGTAGGACTTGGCCTGACGTTCCGACAGGACCTTGGCGTAGAGCGCCCCCGCCTGGAGGCGCACGTAGTTGGTCTTGATCTTGGGGAAGGCCTTGTTGAAGGCGGCGAGCAGCTTGGCCTGGCCCTGCTCGGGATCAGTCGAATAGAGCACGAAGGCACCCTCGGCCTCGGCCTTGTCGACATCGGCGCAGGTCTTGAAGCCTTCCATCTGGCGTGGCTTGTCGCAGAGCTTCGCGCCCTCGGCGAAGGCCATGCCCGTCCAGGCCAGTGCGCAGGCAGCCACGCTCGCGGCAGCAAGAAGCTTCATCATTTCCTCCCCGGGTGCTTGTTTTCAGGCGAGGAGCCTAGAGGCGGCCAACCGCCGATTCAATCGCTGTGTAGTGACGCCTGAACCCGCTCTCTCTGTTGCAGAGCGATATCCGGCCGGTCGGTCGTGAGCTGCCGCAACGGGCGTGACAGCCACTGGGCAAGTTCCGAAGCGTCGTTTGGCACCCAGACGCCGAGCCGCTCTGGACCAAGTCGCTCCCGGCAGAGATCGAAGCTCTGCGCCAAAAGCCCTTTCTCCACGGCGACCATGCAGTCCTCGATGGCCATCAGGCGTTCAAGGGCTGGCTCCAGGCCGCCCAGCATCTCGGCCGAACGACGGTCGAGCGAGGCGAGGACGCGCTGCCTCGATGATAGCTGTCGGACATTTTTCAGCATCTGCGGCACGAAACAGGTCAGGACAGCGTCATTCTGCATCCGTCGCCGCGCGAGCAGGTCGATGAGGCGTCGCTCGAGGTCCGGATAGGGCCGGCCGAACGCATCGGTCTTGAGCTCGATATGCAGTTCCATGCGCGAGCCGGCGAAGATATCGAGCACCGAGGCAAGGTCCGGCACGCCCTCACCATTGCCATCGCGCAACCGGATTGCTGCGAGCTCGGCGGCGGTACGATCGGCGACGGCGCCCGCTCCCTCAGTCGTGCGCTCGAGCGTCGGATCGTGGATCACCACGAGCTCGCCGTCGCGCGCGACATGGACATCGAACTCCACGGCATCGATGCCGAGCGCCTTCGTCCGCCGGAAGCCATCGAGACTGTTCTCCGGCCAAAGATTGCGCGCGCCGCGATGGCCGACGATCAGCACCCGCTCATTTTCCGGCATCGACGAGGCCCTTCACCAGCCAGCGCTGCAGCGCCACCACAACAACCACCGGAGGCAGCATGACCAGCAGGGCCGCATTCATGGCGATGTTCCAGGCGGGCTCGGTATCGGATTGCGGGATCAGGTCCTTCAACCCGACGACGGCGGTCGCCATGCTCTTGTCGGTCGTGAACAGCAAAGGCCACAGATACTGGTTCCAGCCGTAGAGAAACAGGATGATGCCCAGCGCCACGATATTCGAGACCGAAAGCGGCAGCAGCACGCTCCAGAAGAAGCGCAGCGGCGAGGCGCCGTCGATGCGCGCGGCCTCGGCCAGCTCCTCCGGTACGGTGAGGAAGAACTGGCGGAACAGGAAGGTCGCGGTGGCGGAGGCGATCAGGGGTAGGATCAGCCCGCCGTAGCTGTTCATCATGTTCCAATCGAGTGCGATCTCGATTCCCAGCCACCGGCCGACGTCGAGCGCATCGATCAGCCATTGCAGCGGCAGGGCGACGTTTGCGACCGCCTCGTAGGTCGGCAGGATGCGCACCTCGACCGGCAGCATCAGCGACACGAAGATCAGCCAGAAGGCCAACATGCGCCATCGGAAGCGGAAGTAGGCGACGGCGAAGGCCGAGAGCAGCGAGACCGCGATCTTGCCCACCGCGATACCGACCGCGACGATGAAGGAATTCACGAACAGCCGGCCGAGATTGCCCTTCTCCCAGGCCGTCGCCGCGTTGGCGAAGAAGGCATGTCCGGGCAGCCAGGGCGGCGGGACAGTCAGCACCTCGCTCACCGTATGCGAGCCGACGACGAAGGCGAAGTAGATCGGCAGGCAGACAAGCAGGCCGCCCAGGATCAGGATCCCGTGGCAGGCGATGTCGATGCCGCGCGTGCGCTCGACCATGGTCACACGTCGTAGTTCACATTCCGCTCGACATAGCGGAACTGCAGCACGGTAAGCACCAGGGCGAAGATCATCATCAGCACCGATTGAGCGGCCGACGAACCGAGATCGATGTGCACAAAGCCGTCGATATAGACCTTGTAGACGAGGATCATGGTGGCGCCGCCCGGGCCGCCATGGGTCACCGCATCGACGATGGCGAAAGTCTCGAAGAAGCCGTAGACGAAATTCATCACCACCAGGAAGAAGATCGTGGGGCCAATCATCGGCAGCGAGATGCGCGCGAAGCGCAGCAGCGGGCCGGCGCCGTCGACGGCAGCCGCTTCCAGCAACGAGGCCGGAACGGAGAGCAGGGCTGCGATCAGGAAGATGTAGTCGTAGCAGATGTGCTTCCACGATGCGGCAAAGGTCACCAGCAGGAAGGCATCGATGCCGTGCCGGTTGGGATCCCAGTCGATGCCAACGCCGTGCAGGATGAAGGAGATCGGGCCAACAGCGGTGTTGAACAGGAAGGCCCACAAGATGCCGGCGATAACCGGCGCAATGGCGTAGGGCAGCAGGATGATGCTGCGATAGAAGCCGCGGCCGCGCAGGATCCGGTCGGTCGCAAACGCAAGCACCAGCGACACGACGATGGTGAGCGCGTTCTGTGCCAGCGTGAACCAGAATGTGACGCCGATCGAGGCACGATATTCGGGGCTCGCCAGCAAGCGGCGAAAATTGTCGAACCAAACGAACTGCACGCTGTTGCCGAACGGATCGGTCAGCACGAACGACTGCGACAGTGCGCGCAGCGCCGGAATAAAGAAGAAGAGCAGCAGCACCAACAACTGCGGCAGCAGCAGCAGGAACGGCAGGCGCGCCTCGCGGAAATGGGAACGCTTCAGCCCGCGCGTGCCGCCCGCCGGCGTCGGCCGGCGCTGCCGGGGCGCGGTGACGACCGGCCCCGGTATCGCAGGCGAAAGGCTAGTACTTGCCCGCATTCAGCTTCTCGAACTGCCGCAGCAGCTCGTTGCCGCGGCGGACGGCATCGTCCAGCCCCTGCTGCGGCGTCTTCTTGTTCGCGAACACCGATTCCATCTCCTCGCGCAACGCGAACGTGGCCTGGGTGTAGTTGCCGAAGTGAAAGCCCTGCGAATTCGGCGTCGGCGTGCCGCGGTTGAGCTGCAGGATCGCGATCTCCCGGGTGGGATGATCCTTGTAGTAGCCCGCAGACTTCGCCATCTGATAGGCCGTGTTGGAGATCGGCACGTAGCCAGTCTCCTCGTGCCACCAGACCTGCAGGTCGGGCTTGGCCAAGAACTCGAGGAAAGCGGCAACGCCGTCGTACTCCTCTGACTTATGGCCCTTCATCACCCAAAGCGTGGCGCCGCCGATGCTGCTGTTGCGCGCCGTGAGGTCCGCCTCGTGCGGCAGGTACGTAGCACTCCACTTGATCGAAGGTTCGCGCTCGATCCCGCCATGAGCGGCGGTCGAGGCGAAATAGGTCGCGCACTTGCCCGATGTGAAGAGCTGCTGCGGGCTGAGGCCCTGGCCTGCGATCTGGATGATGCCGTCGTTGACCCACTTCTGCAGCCGAGCGACCTGCTGCACCAGCCGCGTCTTGTTGTAGACGAACTCCGTGTCGAGCCCATCGTAGCCGTTGGATTTCGTGCCCCACGGCTGGTCGTTCACCGTGCTGTAGTTCTCCATCAGGCTCCAGAAGTAGTCACCGGCCAGCGACGACCCACACTCGGCCGCGCCCTTGCTCTTGATCGCATAGAGCTGCTTCTCGAATTCGGCCCAGGTGTCGGCAGGTCCCGAGAAGCCCGCCTTCTCGAACTGCTCCTTGTTGTAGAACAGGATTGGCGTCGAGGAATTGAAAGGCATGCTCATGAGCTTGCCCTTGTATTGGTAGTAGCTCGCGACCGGCTTGATGAAGTCGGAGAAGTCGACCTGCTTCTTCTTCTCGGTCATCAGATCCTGCACCGGCACGATGGCGCCCGAGAGCAGCATCGCCATGAAGCCGCGTTCGTAGATCTGCACGATCTGCGGCGCTTTCTTGGCACGATAGGCGGCGATCGTGGCGTTGATCACCTCATCGTAGTTGCCCTTGTTGGTGGCGACGACCGTGTATTTGGTCTGCGAATCGTTGAAGCGCTTGACGATCTCGCCCACCCGCTCGCCCAACACGCCGCTCATGGCATGCCAGAACTGGATCTCGACCCGCTGCTGCGCAAGCGCGGGGACGGCATCTCCGGCCGCGATGCTGGCTGCCAACGCTCCCGTGAACAGCGCCCTCTTGGTCAGGTTCATCCTTCCCTCCCTTTGTTAAACGATCGTTTCAAACCGCCGCGCGAGCCGGCCCAGTAGCCGCCGGCTGCAAAGAGATCGGCGACAACCCTGTCGAGCCATCCAAGATCGTGCAGCAGATCGAGGCCGGTGAATCGGCGGCGAATCAGACGCGCCCGCCTGTAGTCCCGGGCATGCTTCTCGCGCGACACGCCGACATCGGCTGACTGCGATGGGGCGCCAACCGCTTCGAGCCACCGCTGCACGACCGCTGCCTTGGGCAGCCGCCCGTGCAAGTAGGCGAGGATGTCGGGCCACTTGTCGCGCAAGGCGCGCAGCCTTTGTTCGACGTGCGCTGGCGACGCCGCCTTCGCCGCCGTCTCGACAGCGGCATTGGCGGCCATGAAAGAAAGCGGGAAGGACGTCCGCACGCCGGCATCAAGTGCCAATGCCGACGGCGTCCGGCCCGCGAGCCGCGCCGGATCGATCGCGCCGATGTCCTGGCGTTGCAGCCATTCATAGGCGGCCAGCATCGAAAGACAGCCGACCCCGACGCAGGCGCCATGCGACACGGGCTCGCCTCCAACGGTGACCTCCTCCATCTCCCAGAGATGGGCGAACTGATGGTCGCTACCGCTGGCCGGCCGCGAGTTGCCATGCGCCTGCATGGCAAGCCCCGACATCACGAGACCCTGCATCAAGCCGCCGAGCGTCGCGCGATCGCCATTGCGGATACCGGACGGGTTGCCGAGCCAATCGGTCAGGTTGTCCTGGACCATGGCGAAGGGAGCGGCGTTCATGGCCTCCTCGCCCAGCGCATCGGCCACGATCCAGTCCGCACCGGCGACCAGCTTGCCGGCAAGATCGCCGTAGCCCCATGCGGCCATGATCCCCGGCGCCCGCGCGATCACATCGAGATCGGCCACGATTGCCACCGGCGCGGCACAGGCAAGGGTGCGCTTGAAGCCGCCTTCGCGGAGCGCGGCACCGGATGCGGCGTAGCCATCCATCGATGCCGCGGTGGGCACGCAGACATAAGGGGTTCCAGCCTCTTCCGCCGCATGTTTCACGAGGTCACTGATCACGCCCGAGCCCACGGCGATCGGCAGCCGCTTGCTGGCACGCAGCTGGTGAGCGAGGTCGCGCGACAGTTCGACAGTTGGCTTCACCCGCGGATGGCCGCTCAGCACAACCGGCTCCGCTTGGCCAATACCGGCGGCCTCCAGGACCCCGGCCACGCGTCCGCCTGCAGCAATCCAGGTTTTGTCGTCGGCAACGATCACATAGGCCGCGGCAGGTGCCGTTCGCACGAGCACGGCCGGTAGCGCATCGAGGCCTCCCGCAGCGATGACGACATCGCGCGTCGTGCCGGCAGCGGCGACCGCTTTGCGGAGATCAGACTCCTGTCCGTCCATGGGGAAGGAATAGCAGCTCATTAAACATTTGTATATAATACGATACAGATGTTTTCGGAGTATGACAGCGCCCATGGCGGACGATGACGAGCAGCTCCGGGTGCGTGTGGCCTGGCTCTATTTCATGGAAGGCCTCACGCAGGCCGATATCGCGAGCAAACTCGGGATCACGCGGCTGCGCGCCAATCGGCTATTGGGTGAGGCGCGCGAAAGCGGCCTGGTGAACATCCAGGTGAATGCACAGCTTTCGGGCTGCGTCGCCCTGGAGCGCGAGCTGATCGCGGAGACCGGGCTCAAGGACGCTGTCATCGTGCCGACACCGGCTGACCCCGAGCAGACCGCTCCGATCCTGGGCCGGGCGACGGCCGACTATCTCGCCCGGCACCTGGATGAAAACCGCGTGCGCGCGCTCGGCATCGGCTGGGGCGGTACCCTGCGCGAGACCGTACGGCATCTGCGCAGCGCCAATCTGCCGGAGCTCAGCGTCAACTCGATGATGGGTGGACTGACCTACGGCTCGGAGCTCAACACCTTCGAGATCGCGAGCGAATTCGCGCGCCGCGTGAACGCGCAATGTAATTACCTCGCCGCGCCGATCTATGCCGGCAGCGCCCGCTCGCGCGACACGATCCTCGAGCAGGACGTGTTCCGCGAGACGTTCCAGCGCCTTGCCGGCATCGATATGGCCTTGATGAGCGTGGGCGATCTCAGCCGCCGCTCGCTCCTGATCCGTTATGGCCTGCCCCGCGATGTGACCGTCGATTCCCTGCGCGGTGCCGGCGTCATCGGCGACATCATGGGCACGTTCCTCGACGCCCGCGGCCAGCCGGCGCGCCACGCCGTGAACAAGCGCGTGATCGCGATGCCGATCGAGATGCTGCGCAAGGTGTCCACGGTGATCGTGGCATCGGGTGGCCTCAACAAGGCGGCGATCCTGGCCGGCGTGCTCAGGGCACGCCTCTGTTCGGTGCTCGTGTGCGACGAGGCAACTGCACGCGCCGCCCTCGGCATCGTCCGCGGCGGCTGATGTACCTCGGCATCGATATCGGCACGTCAGGCGTGAAGGCCGTCGTGATGGACGAACATGACCGGCCGGTCGCGGAGGCAACGGCGCCGCTCGCGATCTCGCGGCCGCAGCCGCTTTGGGCCGAGCAGGCGCCGGAGGGCTGGTGGCACGCCGTCGAACACACGCTCGATGCCCTGGCAACCCGTGCGACGCATGCCATGGCGGCCGTCAAGGCGATCGGATTGTCAGGACAGATGTTGGGCGTGACTTTGCTCGACGAGACCGATCATCCGCTGCGTCCTGCGCTCCTCTGGAACGATGGCCGTGCGACGGCAGAATGCCGGGACCTGGAGCGGTGCTTTCCCGGCTTCGCGGCGCGCGTGGGCTGTCGACCCATGCCGGGTTTCTCCGCGCCAAAGCTCCTGTGGCTCGCCCGCCACGAGCCTCTCGCTCTCGAACGCACCCGTCGCGTGCTGCTCACCAAGGACTATATCCGTCTGCGCCTGACGGGCGAAGCCGCGAGCGATCGCGCCGATTCCTCGGCGATGCTGCTGATGGACACTGCCGCCGGCGAGTGGGATGACGCCCTTCTCGCGGCCTGTGGCATCGACCGAAGCGTGATGCCCCGACTTGTCGACAGTGCAGAGGTCGCGGGGAGCTTGCGCCCCGAGTGGGCAGCACGTTGGCATCTGCCTTCGGGAACGCCGGTCGCGGGCGGCGGCGGAGACAATATGTGCGCCGGTGTCGGGGTCGGCGCGGTCAGATCCGGCGACGCCTATATCGGTCTCGGCACTTCGGGTGTCTATTTCCTCGCCAACGATCGCTTCATCCCGGCGACATCGGCAGGCATGCACACCCATCGTCATGCCGTGGCCGGTCTCTACTGCCAGCACGCCGTCGTCCTGAGCGCAGGCGAATCGCTCGCCTGGATCGGCCGCCTGCTGCGGATGCCCGATCTCTCGTCATTGATCGCCGAGGTGGAAGCGGCAACCCTCATGCCGGCCGAGACACCGGTCTTCACGCCTTACCTCGGCGGCGAACGCACACCGCATGACGATCCGACCCTGACCGCGACCTTCTCGGGCCTCACGCACGAGACGAGTCCGCTCGCGTTGGCACAAGCCGTCATGGAAGGCGTCGCCATGGCGCTCGCCGACGGTCAAGCAGCGCTGATCGAAAGCGGCGCAAACATCGGAAACGTCACGCTGACCGGTGGCGGCGCCCGGAGCGTCTTGTGGGGCCGCCTTATCGCTGCAGCGACAGGCATTTCGCTGAGGCTTCCGACAGACGGGCATACCGGCCCGGCACTCGGTGCCGCACGGCTTGCGCGACAGAGCGTCGGCGGCCCGCTGATCGCCTCCATCAACGGCGAGGAGGCCGTCGTGCCTGTCGAACCGTCGCTGCGCGAACAGCTCTTGCAGAAACACACGCTTTTCCGCCGACACCTTCGCCTTTCGCGCTAAGGTGGGCCATGAGCCAGGACAATCGTAGAGTTCTCGCCCTCGCCGGAGGGGTGGGCGGCGCAAAGCTTGCGCTCGGCCTCAGCGCCGTCTTGCCGGCCGACGCGCTGACGGTGGCGGTGAACACCGCCGACGATTTCGAACATCTCGGCCTCTCGATCTCGCCCGACCTCGACACCGTCATGTATACGCTGTCCGGCCTCGCCAATCCGGAGACTGGCTGGGGCCGGCGCGATGAGAGCTGGAACGCGATGGCGGCCCTTGAACAGTTGGGCGGAGAAACCTGGTTTCGGTTGGGTGACAAGGATCTCGCCACGCACATCGAACGCACCCGTCGGCTGCGCGCCGGCGAGACGCTCTCGGCGGTCACCCGCGACCTCGCGCAGCGACTCGGCATCAAATGCGCCGTCGTCCCGATGACGGACAGCCCGGTACGCACCGTCGTCACCGCTGACCAGGGCGACCTCGCCTTCCAGGATTGGTTCGTGCGCCTGCGTTGCGAACCGGCTGTCCGGCGCATACGGTTCGCCGGCGCGGACAAGGCGCGGGCAAATCCCGCCCTTCTCGATATGGTTAAGTTGCGTGGTGTGGTCTTTTGCCCCTCGAACCCGTTCGTGAGCGTCGCCCCCATTCTCGCAATCCCCGGCGTTCGCATGACCCTGCAGCAGACCAGGGTACCGCGCGTGGCCGTGACGCCGATCGTGGGGGGCCAGGCGATCAAGGGCCCCGCCGCCAAGATGCTGGCCGAGCTCGGGCATGATGTTTCCGCCCTGGGCGTGGCGCGTTATTATAAGGGCCTGATCGACGGCTTCGTGCTCGACCAGGCCGATGCCTCGCTGAAGGCCGAGATCGAGGGCCTCGGCATCAAGGTGCATGTCGCAGACACGATGATGCACACCGATAACGACAAGCGACGGCTTGCCGCCGCCACCCTCGAATTCGTGGACGCCCTCGCCCGCTCTCTGCAACACTCCTGACCCATGCCTGTCGCTGTCGTCCCGATGAAATCCCTGCCGCTCGCCAAAGGCCGCCTGGCCCCGGTGCTCGACGCGGCCGGTCGGCGTGCGCTCGCTCAAAAGATGCTGGACCACGTGCTGGGTACGCTGCAGGAAGCCGGATTGCCGGTCCGCGTGGCGAACGGCGCCGGCAATGATGCCGATCTCAATCGCGACGTGACTGACGCTGCACGTGCGGTGCAGGCCGAGGGAGCCGACGACCTCCTGCTGGTGATGGCCGACCTGCCCTATCTCTCCGTGGCCGATATCCAGGCCCTGATCGAGGCCGGGCGGCAAAGCCCGATCGTCATCGCCGAGGCCAAGGACGGCGGCACCAACGCCCTGCTGCTGCGCCCGCCGACGGTGCTGCCCTTCACCTTCGCAACCAACCGGCCCAGCGCCGCATTGCATGGCGAACGGGCCCGCGCCGCCGGCATCGAGCCGGTCATCGTGCGTCGCCCCGGCCTCGCGCGCGATATCGACACGCCGGCCGATCTCGCCCAGCTTGTCTCCGACCATCCTGCGTACCATGTGTTCCGCCATGTCGCCTGAAGTCCAAAGCATCCTCGCCGAAGCCGCTGATCTGCCGGTCCTGATGAAGAAGGCGGCGGCATCGCGCGATGCCGCCTTCGGCGATCGCGTGACCTTCTCCAAGAAGGTCTTCATTCCGCTGACACATCTCTGCCGCGACAACTGCGGCTACTGCACCTTCGTGCATCCGCCGCGCCGCGGCGAAGCGGCGTACCTCACGCCCGAGCAGGTGCTGGAGATCGCGCGCGCCGGGCAAGCAGCCGGCTGCGCCGAGGCGCTGTTCACCCTGGGCGACAAGCCGGAGCTCAAATGGAAGCCCGCGGCCGAGGCGCTCGCCGTGATGGGCCATGCCACGACACTCGACTACCTCGCTGACATGGCCGGGCGCGTCTTCAAGGAGACCGGCCTGCTGCCGCACCTCAATCCCGGGCTGATGACCGCGGCCGATCTCGCGAAGCTCAAGCGAGTCTCGGTGTCGATGGGCATCATGCTGGAGACGACGGCAGAACGTCTTGGCGAACGCGGCGGGCCACACTTCGGCGCCCCAGACAAGGAGCCGGCGGCCCGCCTCGCCACGCTCGAGGCGGCGGGCAAGGCGAAGGTGCCGTTCACGTCGGGCATCCTGATCGGGATCGGCGAAACGCGCGCCGAGCGGATCGAAGCCTTACTGGCGCTGCGCGATCTGCATCGCGCGCACGGCCATCTGCAGGAAGTCATCATCCAAAATTTCCGCGCCAAATCAGACACGCGCATGGCTGATGCGCCCGAGCCCTCGTTCGAGGAGCTTTTGTGGACCGTCGCGGTGGCGCGCCTGATCTTTGGCGACACGCTCTCGGTCCAGGCGCCGCCCAACTTGCAGGAGCCTGGCTACGGACGATTGATCGAGGCGGGCATCGACGACTGGGGTGGCGTCTCGCCGGTGACACCCGATCACGTCAATCCCGAGCGGCCGTGGCCGCAGATCGCCGCGCTTGCGGCCGAAAGCGCACGATACGGCAAGGTGCTGACCGAACGGCTCGCGGTCTATCCGCGCTACATGAACGACAAGGCCTGGATCGATCCGGCGCTGCGCCCGCGCGTGCTGTCGATGAGCGAGGCGAGCGGTCTCAGGCGTGACAACGACTGGCGGCCGGGCCTCGTGCTGGCGATGCCCGAGGACGACGTCGCGACCCTCGCACAGCCGGCCGTGCGGCCGAGCGCCAGTCTCGCGCCGATCCTCGATCGGGCAACGCGCGGCGAGGATCTCGGCGAAGAGGACATCGTGCGGCTGTTCGCCGCCCGCGGTTCGGATTTCGCCGCCGTGGCTCAGGCCGCCGATGCGGTGCGGCGCGACATGGTGGGCGACGCGGTCTCCTACGCCGTCGTGCGCAACATCAACTACACCAACATCTGCTACTTCCGTTGCGGCTTCTGCGCCTTCTCCAAGGGCAAGCTCGCGGCCAACCTGCGCGGCTCGCCCTATGATCTCACCGTGCAAGAGATCGTGCGCCGCGCGGCCGAAGCCTGGGATCGCGGCGCCACCGAGGTCTGCATGCAGGGCGGCATCCATCCCGACTACACGGGCCAGCATTATCTCGACGTCTGCCAAGCCGTGCGCGAGCGCATCCCCGGCATGCATGTGCACGCCTTCTCGCCGCTCGAGGTCTGGCATGGCGCCACGACACTTGGCCGCTCGATTCCCGACTACCTGGCCGAGCTGCGCGACGCGGGCCTCGGCAGCCTGCCCGGCACAGCGGCCGAAGTGCTCGACGACGAAGTGCGCGACATCCTCTGCCCCGACAAGGTCTCGACCGACCAGTGGCTCGACATCATGCGGGCCGCGCACAAGGTCGGCCTGCGCTCGACCGCCACCATCATGTTCGGCCATGTCGACCAGCCGATCCATTGGGCGCGCCATCTCCTGCGCCTGCGCAACCTGCAGAAGGAGACCGGCGGCTTCACCGAGCTGGTGCCGCTGCCGTTCGTCGCCGCCGAGGCGCCGATCGCGCTGAAAGGCCAGGCGCGACTGGGACCGACCTTCCGCGAAGCCGTGCTGATGCATGCCATCGGCCGTCTGGCGTTGCATCCGCATTTCAAGAACATCCAGACTTCGTGGGTGAAGATGGGAGTCGAGGGCGCCAAGCTCTGCCTGCAGGCCGGCGCCAACGATCTCGGTGGCACGCTGATGAACGAGTCGATCACGCGCGCCGCCGGTGCCGAGCATGGCGAGGAGCTGCCGCCCGAGGCGATGGAACGCCTGATCACCGAGCTTGGCCGCACCGTGCGCATCCGCACCACGCTCTACGACGATGCCGGCGCCGAACGACACGCCGCGGCACATGCCGCGAAGGCGCTGGAACCGATCAAGCTCGAAGTAGCGGAACGCTGGGCCGGTCCGGCGCTCGAAAGCGACAAGCGCCGCGTGCTGCCCAAACCGCGGCAGCCCATCCCGGCGCGCTGATCTCTTCCGGACCTCGAGCCTCCGGCTCGCTCATGAAGGCGCATGTGAATGCGCTGACATGAGCGCGCAGGATGCGCGCGGTCCAAAAGAAGAGCGCTAGCCGAATTTCTTCCTGAGCCGCGGCAGCACGTCCTTGGCGTAGAGCGACAGGAAGCGCGACTGGTCGGCGCCAGGCGCGTGGAAGACCAGGTGATTGAAGCCGAGCTGCACGTAGGGGACGATGCGCTCGACATGCTCGTCGGGATCGGTCGAGACGATCCAGCGGCTGGCGATGCGGTCGATCGGCAGCGCATCGGCGAGCCGCGCCATCTCGGTCGGATTGTGGACCGAGGTCTTCTCCTCCGCTGACAGCGCCAGCGCCGACCAGAAGCGCGTGTCTTCCTTCGCCCGCGCGAGGTCGGTGTCGAATGACACCTTCATCTCGATCATGTAGTCGACCGAGCCGGGCGCCTTGCCGGCCGCCGTCATGCCTTCGGCGACGCTCGGGATCAGCTTGTCGCGATAGAGCTCGGTGCCCTTGCCGCTAGTGCAGATGAAGCCGTCGCCAGCGCGGCCGGCGTACTTGGCAACCTGCGGCCCACCCGCCGCCACGTAGATCGGAATGAGCTCGGCCGGCCGGTCGTAGATCGTGGCGTCGCGCGTCTTGTAGAACTCGCCGTCGAAGGTGACGTGCTCCTCGCTCCAGAGCTTACGCATCAGCACGATCGATTCGCGCATGCGCGCATAGCGCTCCTTGAACTCGGGCCAGGGCTGGCCGGTCGCCGGCACTTCGTTCAACGATTCGCCGGTCCCGACGCCCAGGATCACGCGGCCGGGAAAGAGACAGCCCAAGGTCGCGAAGGACTGCGCCACGATCGAGGGATGGTAGCGGTAGGTCGGCGTCAGCACGCTGGTGCCCATGGCGATGCGGCCGGTGCGCGCGCCCAGCGCGCCCATCCAGGTGACGGAGTGCGGGGCGTGGCCGCCCTCGTGCCGCCATGGCTGGAAATGGTCGCTGATGAAGACCGAATCGAAGCCCTGTCGCTCGGCCTCGCAGGCGAATTCGAGCAGCTCCTTCGGACCGAATTGTTCGGCGGACGCCTTGTAACCCAGCTTCAACATGGATCGGCCCCTTTCAAAGACAGAGAAAAGGCTTATCACTACCGGCCTCTCCCCTGCGACGGAGTTTTTCGATTCCTGCCCAGCGTCTCGAGTTGATCGCGCCCACCGGCCTGCCGCGCATCCAGCCGGGTGACGACCTCGCTTCCCTGATCGCACCTTTTGGCCTCCAGGATCACGACGTCGTGGTGCTGGCTCAGAAGATCGTGTCCAAGGCCGAGGGGCGGTTGTTTCGCCTCTCGGACATCACGCCGTCAGAACGCGCCATCGAACTCGGCCCAAAGGTCGACAAGGACCCGCGCCTGGTCGAGCTGATCCTGCGCGAATCGACCGAGATCGTGCGGGCGATCAAGGGCGTGGTGATCGTCCAGCATAGGCTGGGTTTCGTGATGGCCAATGCCGGCATCGACGCTTCCAATGTCGACGATCCCGACCAGGTGCTGCTGCTGCCGGCCGATCCCGACGCCTCGGCACGGCGGCTGCGCGCGCGGCTGAAGGAGCTCGCGGGCGTCGAGGTGGGCGTGATCATCAACGATTCCTGGGGCCGCGCCTGGCGCATGGGCACGATCGGGGCGGCGATCGGCGCATCAGGCTTGCCGGGCCTGATCGACATGCGCGGCCAGCCTGACATGAACGGCCGCATCCTGCGTGTCACCGAGATCGGCCATGCCGACGAGATCGCAGCGGCAGCCTCTCTCCTGATGGGCCAGGCAGCCGAAGGCCGGCCGGTGGTGATCGTGCGTGGCCTGGGACGCCCCGATCGCGACGGCAATGCCGCCGAGCTCGTGCGGCCGAAGAACATGGATCTGTTCAGGTAGGATCTTCCGGACCGCGAGCTTCCAGCTCGCTCACAATCATGAGCGAGCCGGAGGCGGCTCGCGGTCCCGAAGAGGTCTACTCCACCTTCACGAGATCGGCGACGCCGACCTTGCGGTTCTTCACTGTCTGCAGCACGACGTAGTGGCCCATTGAATTGTGGTCGTCGAAGCCCACGGTCTTGCCCATGAGATTGTCGATCTTCACCTTGCGCATGGCCTCCATGACCTTCTGGCCGTCGGTGCTGTTCGCATCCTTGATCGCCTGCATGATGATGCGCAGCGACTGGTAGCCAGCCCAGGTCTGCAGGTAGGGCTCGGACTTGTACTTGGCCCTGATCTTCTCGGCGAAGGCCTTGTTCTGCGGATCTTCGATCGTCGCGTTGTAGACCCAGGCGCTGATCGAATTCTCCATGCCGCCCGCCTCGATGATGGGCTGGTTGCGCCCGCCCAGCTCGACGCGGCCAGTGTACGGGATATGGACGCCAAGCTGCATCGCCTGGCGCAGGAAGTTGATCGAATCGCCGCCGATCTGGAAGGTGGCGATGGCGTCGGGATGAAGCTGCTGCAGGCGGGTCAGCAGGCTGGTGAAGTCAGGCGTGTTCTGCGGCGGATAATCCGTCGACAGTATCTTGACACCCGCTTTGTCAGCTACCGCCTTGAAGGCGTCGGCACCGCCGCGGCCGAAGTCGGTGTCCTCGGCCACGATCGCGACCGTCTTGAACAGCTTTTTCTGGCCGAGATACATGCCGAGCGCGTCCATCATGGCGGTGTCGGACGGGCTGATGCGGAACGAATATTCGTTGCGGCCCGGCCCCGCGAGCTCGGTGATCTGCGGGTTCGAAGCGATGCCGGTGATCATCGGGATCTTGGCGTCGGCCATGATCTTCATCGTGGCGAGGTGGACCGAGCTGCAGTGGGCGCCCTCAACTGCGGCAACCTTGGCCTCGACAAGCTTGTTGGCGACGTTCACGCCTTCCGAGGGATTGCACTTGTTGTCGAGGACCATCAGCTCGACCTTGCGGCCGCCGAGCAGGCCGCCCGCGGCATTGATCTCATCGACGGCGAGATTGACGCCCCACATCTCCCATTCCGACGCGACCGCCGCCGGGCCCGTCTTGGGCGTCGAGACGCCGATCACGATCGGCTGGGCAAGCGCCGGCACGGCACCAAGCACGCAAGCGGCCGCGGCCGCCAGCCAGGTCTTCGTCTTCATCATGTTTCTCCTCACACGCTCCCTGTGGTCCCATTCATTTGCATTGCAGGCGGCATGCCAAGCAGCCGCGAGATGCGCAGCGCCGCCGCCGTCACCAGAGGCTCGACGCTCGCCAGCGTCAGGCCAGGTTCGAGATATTTCGGGAAGGCGACGCTCAGCGCCGCGACCACGGCGCCGGTGCGATCGCGGATCGGCGCGCCGACCGACAGCACGCCGGGGATGTTCTCCTCGTTGACCAGGGCAAAACCCTGCCGCCGCACCTTGGGGAGCAGCGCGACCAACGCCACGGGATCGGTGACGGTATGCGGCGTGATGGCCGCGAGCTTGCGCGCGCCCAGGACCTTGCGCGCCTCGCTATCGCTCAGCGAGGCCAGCAGGACCTTGCCCGCACCGGTGCTGTGCAACGGCATCTCGCTGCCGGGATGGACCTTGATGGCGACCGGGCCATCGGCCTGCACCGCCAGCAGGTAGATCGCGCGGCCGCCACGCAGCACCGAGACGAAGCCGTTCAAGTGATGCTCGTGCGCCAGCCATTCCAGCTCGCGGCGGGCCGCCACGACATAGTCGAACGCCCCCTCGCCGCTTGCCCCCAGCGCCAGTGCCTGGTGGCCAAGGTGATAGCGCGACGTATCGCCGTTCTTCTCGATGTAGCCGCGGCTTGCCAGCGAGCTCACGAGGCGCTGCACGATGGTGGGGCTTAGCCCGCAGCGGCGCGCCAGCTCGCGCACACCGAGCTCGGCCCCTTCGGTCGCGATGGTCTCCAGCACGTCGAGCCCGCGCTCGAGCGACTGCGAGCGCGCGCCCTTGCCAGGCTCGGTGCGCGCCGCCTGCGGTCGTGGCGCCAGGATCACCCGCCGCCCGGTCATTCTGGGCGCCGCGGTCATGGCCTATGCGCCAGAGTGTGTGCCGAATATCGGTACATCGTTTCGATAGTTGCAAGGTCACAGACTTGTCGATTATCTGTCAACCGCCCGGCCCGGAAATTGCGAAGTTGCGACAAGGATGACCATCGACGCCGCCTATCTCCTTCAGCTCACGCTGAACGGCATCGCGCTGGGGCTGCTCTACGCGCTGATCGCCGTCGGCCTCTCGCTGATCTTCGGCGTGATGGAGATCATCAATTTCGCGCACGGCGAGCTCCTGATGCTGGGCGCCTTCGCCATGACCTTCGCGCTGCCTGTGGTGGGCCTGCTCTATTGGCCCGCCCTCGCCGCTTCCCTCTTCGCCACCATGCTGGCCGGGTTCGTGATCTTCGAGATCCTGCTGGTGCGGCTCAAGCCCGACGAGTTCGAGCGCAGCATCCTGATCACGCTCGGCCTCTCGATCATCCTGATCCATACCGTGCAGTATCTTTTCACCGCGACGCCGCGCATGGTCGACACGCAATATGGCTTCGATGGTGTTGCGATCGGCACCATCCGCCTCACCTGGACGCGCCTGATCGGCGCCGGCGCCGCCATCGTGGCCTTCACCGGGCTCTATCTCACCCTGCGCTTCACCCAGTTCGGCCGCGCCATGCGCGCCATCGCCCAGAACCGCGAAGCGGCCCTAATGGTCGGCATCCGCCCCCGCACGGTCGCACGCAATGCCGTGATCCTGGCCGCCGGCCTCTGCGGCCTTGCCGGCTCCGCGCTGGCGCCAATCCAGCTCGTCACGCCCTATATGGGACAGTTCCTGATCTTCAAGGCCTTCGCCCTGGTGATCATTGGCGGGCTGGGCAACATCCCGGGCGCCGTCGTGGCCGCGGTCGCGCTTGGCCTGGTCGAGAGCTGGATTGGCGGCTTCTTTACCGCAGCCTGGCAGGAAGGCGCGGTGTTCGTGATCATGATCGTCGTGTTGATGCTGCGGCCCGACGGCCTGTTCAAGCGCGGGGGCATGCGGGTCGGATGAAACTCGCCTTGGCCTTCCTGGGTGCGCTCGCCTTTGCGGCGCTGCCCTTCCTCACCTCGTCGAACTACATAATCGGTGTCGGCATCTCGGCCCTGACCTTCACCGTGGCGGCGGCGGCGCTCAATCTCGTCTACGGTTTTGCCGGCCTCCTGTCGTTCGCCCAGCTCGGCTTCTGGGGCATCGGCGGCTATGCCGCGGCGCTCACGGTCGTGACCTTCGGCGGCACGTTCTGGGAAGGCGTGCTGTGGGCCGCACTGCTGAACGGCGCGATCGCGCTCGTGGTCGGCTATCCGACGCTGCGCACCAACCGCCATGCCTTCGTGATCTCGACCCTCACCTTTGCGTTGCTGGTCACCTTGATCGCGCGCGACTGGGTGAGCCTGACGCGCGGCCCACTCGGTATCCCCAACCTGCCGTCGCCGGAGGCCTTCGGCCAGCGCTTCGACACGCCGGCCAAGTTCTACTGGATCGCCTGGGCCTTCGCCGTGGCGACGATCGCCTTCCTCTATGCGCTCTGCAGCTCGCGCATCGGCCGCACCCTGGTCGCGATCAAGCAGAACGAACCGCTCACGCGGGCCCAAGGCATCTCGCCCATGCCCTACAAGCTCGCTGCCTTCGCAGTCGGCGCCGCGATCACCGGTGCCGCGGGTGGCGTCTATTGCTTCGAGCTCCGGATCATCGATCCGACATTCCTCGACTTCTATTACATGCAGACTTTCCTGATCATCGTGATCATCGGCGGCACCGGCAGCTTCTGGGGCGTGATCGCCGCCGGCATCGCGCTCTCGGCCCTGCCCGAGGTGCTGCGCTTCTCCGAAGATCTGCGCATGATCATCTACGGCGTGATCCTGGTTGCGGCGATGTTCGTCATGCCTTCGGGTGTCGCGGGCTGGCTGCGCGAGCGTAGGCTTACGGCCATGCGCGAGGCGCTACGATGAGCGCGATCCTGCGACTTTCCGGACTACGCAAGGCCTATGCCGGCGTGCGTGCGCTGGACGGCGTGTCGTTCGAGGTCGAAGCCGGCAGCATCACCGGCCTGATCGGACCCAACGGCTCGGGCAAGAGCACGGCGATCGACTGCATCTCCGGCTTCCAGAAGCTCGACGCCGGCACGGTGACGCTCGCCGGCACTGACATCACCGGCCGACCGGCCCATCACATTGCGCGCACCGGCCTGATGCGCACGTTCCAGACGGTGCGCGTCTACGAACGCCTGTCGCTCGCCGACAATCTCGCGATCGCAGCGCAGCAGTTCGATCCCGCAACCTGGGTCGACGAGTTCTTGCGCACGCGGCGCTATCGCCAGGCGGTCGAGGCGTCGGAACGACGGGCGCGCGAACTGGTCGAGCTGATCGGCCTCGAGCGCTATTACAATGCCGAGGCCGGCATTCTCTCCTACGGGCAGAAGAAGCTGGTGGCGCTTGCGGCCGCCCTGATGCCGCATCCCAAGATCGTGGTCCTCGACGAGCCAGTGGCGGGCGTCAACCCGAGCCGTATCCGCGAGATCGAGGTGGCGCTGCAGCAGCTCAACGAAGCCGGCGAGACCTTCCTGATCGTCGAGCACAATGTCGAATTCATCACCACCCTCTGCCACCGAGTGATCGTGCTCGAGCAGGGCCGCAAGCTGACCGAGGGCACCGCCGCCGAGATCCATACCGATCCGCGTGTGCTCGAAGCCTATCTCGGCATGACGCCTGAGATGGCCGAGGCGGAAATGCGGGGGGCCGCATGACGACGGCCCTGGAGCTCGACGTCGTGACAGCGGGCTACGGCGACAATCCGATCGTGCGCGAATTCTCCGCGCGCCTGGAGGCCGGCACCATCACGACACTGCTGGGCGGAAACGGCGCGGGGAAATCGACGCTCCTTCGGGCCATCTACGGCACCAACCGCCTCTTCTCCGGCCGCATTCTGTTCAAGGGAGAGGCAATCGAACGCCTGCCGCCCTGGGAACGCCTGCGGCGTGGCGTCGGTTTCGTACCGCAAGGCCGCTGCAATTTCCCGGCGATGAGTGTGGGCGAAAACCTCAAAATGGGCTGCTACACCTTGCCATCGAGCAAGCATGAAGCGGCGATCGGGCGCATGACCGACCTGTTTCCGCTCCTGCGCGAGAAATGGCGGACCGAGGCGGGCAACATGTCGGGCGGCGAGCAGCAGATCCTCGAGATGGCGATGGTGCTGTTGCTGGAGCCGAGCCTGCTGTTGCTCGATGAGCCCTCGCTCGGCCTGTCGCCACGCATGCAGGGTGACGTATTCGCGACCGTGCAACGCATCGCCGCGACCGGCGTCACCGTCCTGATCGTGGAGCAGAACGTGCGTGGCGCACTCCTGATCTCGGACCGCGCCCTGGTGATGGAGCAGGGCCGCAGATTCATGGAAGGACCGGCCGACGAAGTGCGGACCGATCCCCGGATCCGCCAGGCTTACCTCGGCGGCAACATCAAAGAGACGGCAGCGTAGAGGAAGGTAGTGCACTGATGGACAAGGCAAGACTGGCAGTCGATATCGGCGGCACGTTCACCGATCTCGCTCTCGAAGCGAACGGCAAGCGCATCAGCGTCAAGGTGCTCACGACGCCGCGCGCGCCGGAGGAAGGCGTGCTGACCGGCATTACGGAGATCCTGAAGCAGTCGGGCGTGAAACCGGCCGATCTCGCGCTCATCATCCACGGCACGACCTTGGCCACCAACGCCATAATCGAGCGCAAGGGCGCCCGGACGGCGCTGGTCGTCACCGAAGGCTTCCGCGATTCGATCGAGATGGCGTTCGAGCATCGCTTCGAGCAGTACGACATCTTCATGCAGAAACCGCCGCCGCTGGTGGCGCGCGATCTGCGCTTCGGCATCCCCGAGCGCCTCGACGGGCGCGGCAATGTCCTGCTGCCGCTCGACGAAGCGGCGGTGCGCACGCTTGCACCGAAGCTCAAGGCGCAGAAGGTCGAGGCGGTCGCGATCGGCTATATGCACGCCTATCTCGACGGCAAGCATGAGCGGCGCACGCGCGACATCCTGGCCGAGCTCCTGCCCGACCTCTCGTTCACGCTGTCGAGCGAGGCATCCCCCGAAATCCGCGAATACGAGCGCTGGTCGACTGCCGTCGCCAACGCCTACGTGCAGCCGGTGATGGACCGCTACCTCGGTCGCCTCGACACGGCGTTGCGCAAGCAGGGCTTCACCTGTCCGCTGTTCATGATCACATCAGGCGGCGGCCTGGCAGCGCTCGAAACCGCGCGCAAATTCCCGATCCGGCTGGTCGAGTCGGGGCCGGCCGGCGGCGCCATCCTGGCGGCGGCGCTGGCGCGCCAGTGCGGCCTCGACAAGGTGCTGTCGTTCGACATGGGCGGCACGACCGCGAAGATATGCCTGATCGACAATGGCGAGCCGCAGCATTCGCGCACCTTCGAGGTCGCGCGCCAGTACAGGTTCCTGAAGGGCAGCGGCCTGCCGCTGCGCATTCCGGTCATCGAGATGGTCGAGATCGGTGCAGGCGGCGGCTCGATCGCCCACGTCGATACGCTGTCGCGCATCAATGTCGGCCCCGAAAGTGCGGGCGCGGAGCCCGGTCCCGCGAGCTACGGCCGCGGCGGTACCGAGCCCACCGTGACAGACGCCGATGTGGTGCTGGGCCGCATCGATCCGGGCTATTTCGCGGGCGGCACGATCAAGCTCTCGCCCGAGAGTGCGGGCGGCGCCGTCGACAAGGCCGTCGGCACGCCGCTTGGCCTGAAACGCCTCGACGCGGCGTTCGGCGTGAGCGAGATCGTCGAGGAGAACATGGCCAATGCCGCGCGCGTGCATGCCGTCGAACGCGGCAAGGAGCTGCAGGCGCGCACCATGATCGCCTTCGGTGGCGCCGCACCTATCCATGCCGCGCGGCTCGCCGAAAAGCTCGGCATCGACCGCGTGCTGGTGCCGGAAGGTGCCGGCGTCGGCTCGGCCGTCGGCTTCCTGATGGCGCCGGTGGCCTACGAGGTCGTGCGCAGCCGTTATGTGCAGCTCGACCAGGACAAGTTCGATCCGGCGTTCGTGAATCGGCTGTTCGCCGAGATGCATGCCGAGGCGGAGGCCGTCGTGAAAGCGGGCGCACCGCAGGCCAAGCTTACCGCAACCCGAACCGCCGACATGCGCTACCGCGGCCAGGGCCACGAGATCACGGTCGACCTGCCGCCGGGTGAGTTCACGGCAGCCTCGCGCGAGAAGCTGATCAAGCTCTACGAAGAAGGCTATGCCGCGACCTTCGGCCGGACCATTCCGGGTCTTACCGTCGAGATCATGAACTGGACCCTGCGGCTCGCCGCCGAGCAGCCACCGATGCCGAAAAGTCCGCCGCAGCCGGCCGACAAGCCGGCCAAGGCGCGCAGCCGCCGATCGGTCTACGATCCGGCCGATCAGGACATGAAAGAAGTGGCGGTCTATCATCGAGCCGACCTTTCGATTGGCAGCTACGTGCCCGGCCCGGCGGTGATCACCGAGGACGAGACGACGACGATTGTTCCCAAGAGCTTTGCCGCGCGCCTCAGCCCGATCGGCGCCATCCTGTTGGAGAAGGTGTGACCATGAACATCAACGATCCGCTCTCCCCCATCCGCCTGCAGCTCATGTGGGACCGCCTGATCGCGGTCGTCGAGGAACAGGCGCTGGCGCTGATCCGCACTGGCTTCTCGACATCCACGCGTGAGGCCGGCGACCTCTCGGCCGGCGTGTTCGATCTCGACGGCGCGATGCTGGCACAGGCGGTGACCGGCACGCCGGGTCATATCAACTCGATGGCCCGCGCGGTGCGCCACTTCCTGGAGAAGTTCCCGGCCCCGACGATGAAGGAAGGCGACATCTTCCTGACCAACGATCCGTGGAAAGGCACCGGCCATCTGCACGACTTCACCTTCGTCACGCCGACCTTCCGGCGCGGCAAGATGGTGGCGTTGTTCGCCTCGACCTGCCACGTGGTCGATATCGGCGGCCGCGGCATGACGACCGACGCGCGCAACGTCCACGAGGAAGGCCTCTACGTGCCGCTGATGCGCTTCGCGCATGCCGGCACGGTCGACCAGACCCTGATCGACATCGTGACCGCCAACGTGCGCGAGCCGGTGCAGGTGATAGGTGACCTCTACTCGCTCGCGACCTGCAACGAGATCGGCTGCCGGCGGCTGATCGAGATGATGGACGAGTTCGCGATCGACGATCTCGACCGGCTGGGCAACCACGTCCTCGAGAAATCGAAGCAGGCCTCGCTCGAGGCGATCCGCAAGATCAAGCCCGGCGAGTACAAGTTCTCGATGCGCGTCGACGGCTACGACAAGCCGATCGACCTCGTCGCCACCATGAAGATCGGACCGACTGGCATCGACGTCGACTTCGCCGGCACCTCGGGCGTGTCGGCCTACGGCATCAACGTGCCGGTCTGCTACACCGAGGCCTATTCCTCCTTCGGCGTAAAATGCATCGTGGCGCCCAAGGTGCCGAACAACGAGGGCTCGCTGTCGGTGATCCGCGTCACCGCTCCGCCCGACTCGATCCTGAATGCGCGCAAGCCCGCGCCTGTGGCGGCTCGGCACGTCACGGGCCAGATGCTGCCTGACGTGATGTTCGGCTGCCTGCACCAGGCCTTGGGCGGCCATGTGCCGGCCGAAGGCACGTCCTGCCTGTGGAACCTGTTTGCGCTTGGTGGCCCCGGCGCCACCGACGGTGATCCGGCGGAGACGGTGCATGCCCAGCCGTTCAGCGTCATGAGCTTCCATGCCGGCGGTACGGGTGCACGGCCCGGCGCGGATGGCCTCTCGGCCACGGCGTTTCCGAGCGGCGTGCGCAACGTGCCGATCGAGGTCAACGAGGCGGTGTCGCCCGTCGTCGTGTGGCGCAAGGAGTACCGCCAGGATTCGGGCGGCGCCGGCGAGTTCCGCGGCGGGCTGGGCCAGATCATGGAAGTGGGCACGCTCGACACGGCGCCCTTTGCACTCAGCGCCTACTACGACCGCATCGACCATCCGGCGCGCGGCCGCGACGGCGGCCTCAATGGCGCCGCCGGCCGGGTCAGCCTGACCTCAGGCCAGACCTTGCGCGGAAAGGGCCTGCAGACCGTGGCGGCCAAGGACCGCGTGATCATCGCCATGCCGGGCGGCGGCGGGCTCGGCAATCCGCGCAAGCGGCCGACATCGGCAGTGGCCGACGACGTGCGGCAGGGGTTCATCTCCGCCGAATCGGCGCGACGCGACTATGGTGTCGCGGTGAACGATGACGGCACGGTCGACGAGAGCGAGACGGCGAAGCTGCGTGCCATTGCGGCCGAATAGCGAGCCGAACAACAGGGGGCGAAGACGATGCGCGTGAGTGCCGGCCTGCCGACCGGAATGGAAGGCCTGACCTATCCGATCCCCTTCTCCGACCCGGAGAACGTGATCCGGATCGCCCAGGCGGCAGAAAAGTTCGGCTACGACTCGGTGTGGGGCAACGACCACATGACGACGCAGAATTATGTGCGTGCCGAGTTCCCCGTTCCGCCGCGCTTCTGGGAACCGCTGGTCACCTACGCCTTCGTGCTCTCCAACACCAAGACGCTCAAAGTCGGCACCGGCATCCTGGTGCTACCCATGCGGCACGACATCGTGGTGACGGCAAAGCAGATCGCCACCCTCGACCATTTCGGCAAGGGCCGCCTCGAACTGGGCGTCGGCATCGGCGCCTACCGCGAGGAGTTCAAGG
Organism: Alphaproteobacteria bacterium; assembly: GCA_017308235.1. Taxonomy (GTDB): domain Bacteria; phylum Pseudomonadota; class Alphaproteobacteria; order Reyranellales; family Reyranellaceae; genus Reyranella. The sequence continues at coordinate 130,337 of JAFKFL010000009.1, forward strand.
CGCTACAGCCCGACAGCGGCATGGAACGCGGCGATATCGTCGACGAGGGACTGCAGGCGCTGAACCTTCTGTTCAAGGAGCGCGTCGCGAGCTTCGACGGCAAGTTCTACAAGTTCCGCGACGTCGAGCTCTTCCCCAAGCCCTACCAGAAGAAGCTGCCGATCTATGTCGGCGGCAACAACGCCAACAACATCCGCCGCACCGTGCAGTGGGCCGACGGCTGGCTGCCGGCCGGCATGCATGTCGATCGCCTGCGCGCCGGCGTGAAGAGCTTGCGCGAGGAGGCCGAGAAGGCCGGCCGCGACTGGCGGACCATCGAGGTCTGCCCGCAGTTCATCGTCCATATCGGCAAGACGCGCCAGGCCGCGATCGAGAGCTTCCGCAAGAGCCAGATGAACAAGCACCTGGTCTCGCTCGCCAAGTCGACGCTGAAGGGCCAGGGCGCGGTGGCGCACGAGGACATCAACCTGATCGGCACGCCGTCGGAGATCGTCGAGAAAGCGCTGGCCTTCCGCGACGCCGGCGTCACCCACCTGCTCGGCCTCTACTTCGCCGCCAATTCCGTGCAGGAGCTTTTGGACCAAATGCAGGTCTTCGCCGAAGAGGTCATCCCGAAGGTCAAGTGATGTAGAGGAGACACCGCATGGACCGGTTCACCGGCGGATGCCTGTGCGGCAACGTCCGATTCGTGGCGTCGGGCCGCCCCTATCGGGTCGGCATGTGCCACTGTCTCGACTGCCGCAAGAATCACGGCGCCCTTTTTCATGCTTCCGCGGTGTTCCCCCAGGACGCGGTGACGATCGAAGGCGAAACACGCGACTACGCCGGGCGGTTTTTCTGTCCCCGCTGCGGCTCGCCCGTTTTTGGACGCTTCGGCGATGAAATCGGCGTGAACCTGGGGTCCCTGGATGCCCCTGATCAACTGAAGCCGACCTACGAACTCTGGACCATCCGCCGCGAGTCCTGGTTGCCGCCGTTTCCGCTCAAGAGACGATACGACCGCAATCGCGAAGCCACAGGTCGCTCTGAGGAGTAGAAGCGACCCGCCGTGGGCTACGCTGTCACGTCGGCAAAACGCACGGGGCCGCCGAGCCAGCAGCCTTGCACGACCCCCGACCCATCGATGCGAAACCGCAGAAGGATTTCGCTCGGCCGTCCCATCGCCCGACCCTGGCGTATGCGGACAAGCTGCTCATTGGCCGCGACAAGACCGTTCTCGAGAAGCCCGAACGCCAGTGCCGCCGCGGCGATGCCGGTCGCAGGATCCTCTGGATACCCGGACGATTTGGGGAACTGGCGTGCGTCGAATATCTGATTGTCCCGATCGGACGGAGCATAGGGATAAAGACCCGTCGACCCGATGCGCTCGCAGAGCGCCTCCATGCGACTGAAGTCCGGCTGCAGCCCGTCGAGCACCGACGTGCTCTTGAGGGGAACCAGGGTTTTCACGCGGCTTGTGCTGGCGTTCTGGATGGGCAACGGCGCCAGCTCGTTCGAGGTGATGCCCAGGACGGACAGGATCTCAGCTTCGGCAGGTCCGTTGCGCGGCAAAGTCTCCACGCGGCCCTTCGGCTGCGTGATCTCGACGGAAACGTCGCCGCTGCCGGCGCCGGTAATCCGGGCATCGACGCGACCACTGAGCGTGGAAACCGAGATCCGATCTTCCAGCAGCCGGCCCAAACGGTTCAGCAGCCAGACCGCGCCCACAGTCGCGTGCCCACACATCTCCATTTCGTGGTTGGGGACCCAGAAGCGAAAGGCGAAGTCGCAATCCGATCCGGTTGGAGCGGGCAACACGAACCCGCTCTCATGCCCGTAGGTGCGGGCCACGGCCTGCATGTCCGCGTCCGACATGCCTGATGCGTCCACCACGATCGGCGCCGGATTGCCGCCTTGCGGACCCGCTCCGAAAATACTGAGAAGATGCACCTTATGGGTCATGTCGCACGATGCGCACGGTCCGCCTGAAAGGCAATGTGAACGGCCGGAATGACTCCTTTGGCGATCGCCTCGAGATCGTCGACCGCCTGACGCAGGGACATGCCCGGCGGCCGCGGCTGGAAGATGATGTGGTCGACGTCGAGGCGCGGCTGCCAGTCGATGATCTTCCTGGCGATGTCATCAGGCGTGCCCAAAAGCCAGCGCTCCTGCATGAACTCTTCGGACATGAAATAGGGATTGTCGCTGGTGAGCGGCCGACGCTCGCCGGTTGCGCGATCGACATAGGAGAGGCCCACGCGCTCGGGCGCGTACTGGACGCGGTAGACTTGGTCGATGAAGGGTTGATGCCGCTTCATTGCATCGGCAGCCGAATCACCCACCAGGATCTCGCGCATCAAGGCGCGTGGCAGCGGTCCCGCATTCTGGCGTGCGACTTCTTCGTCGAACGAGCGAAGCTGGCGGACCAGATGCTCCAGCTCGATCAGTGGCGCGACCAGGAAGCCAGCGCGATGCTTCACGGCCCGCGCCCGCGCCTTGGGTGCTGCGGCGCCGATCCAGAGCGGCAGTTGGCCCGGTCTGACCGGCGGCGGCCGCAGCAGGCCATCCTTTACCTTGAAGGTGCGGCCGTCATAGTCGAACCGCTCGCCCTTCCAGGCGAGGCCCAGGATGTCGAGTGACTCTTCGAAAGCCGACGTGCGCTTCGCATAAGGCCAGCCGAACATCTCGAACTCAGCCGGCCGATAGCCCTGCCCCAACCCGATCTCGATGCGGCCGCCCGACAGATTGTCGACCACCGCGAGATCCTCGGCCAACCGCAACGGATGGCCGGCGAGCGGCGCGAGCGCGATCGCCTGGCCGATCCGGCAGTTCGGTGCGGCGACCGCCAGCGCCGCACAGGCGACCACCGGCGACGGACAATAACCATCCGCCTCGCCGTGATGCTCGCTGGCCCAGACCGAATGGAAACCGAGCCGGTTCGCCTCGGCCGCAAGCTCGATCCCCTCCCGATAGGCCTTGTCGTACGGTTCCCCCAGTTCGCGATGCGCCTGGAAGCTGAAGGAGACGCCGAATTGGGGAGCTTTGGTCATGAAGCACAATCTCTGTCCAGATTCCGTGTCATCCCGAGCGAAGCGAGGGATCCTTCGCAGTGTTGAACCAAAGATCCCTCGCTGCGCTCGGGATGACACATTTTCCGCTCAAACAAAGGCCGTTCGAATCCGCGCCCAGTCGGCGAGGGCGTGTTCCTGGCCCGGCACGAGCTGGATGGTGAACTGCGTATAGCCAGCGCTGCGCAGCCGATCGATGCGCTGCTTGATCTCGGCCTCCGAAGCGGTGAAGGACGTGGCGCGGATGAGGTCGGCCGTCACGAAGCGCTTCTCCTCCGGCTTCACGAACATCAGATGCCCGCGATGGTTCTGCAGGTAGCGCGCCTCCCTGGGCTCGAAGGTGCGGGCGAGCTCGATATAGCCGTCGAGTTCGGGACGCGCTTTCGACGGCATGCCGGCGGTGCCGGGCTTCAGACCCGACAGCGCCTCGTCGGCGGCGCGATGGAGCATCACGGCAGCACGCGGCCCCGCCTGCGCCATGGCGCGCTCTGAATCGGCAGGCTCGCCGTCCTGCAGCACGCAACCCAACGCAAAGGCGGCAGCCTGCAGGTCACCGAGCGCATGGCCCGCCTTCTGCCAGTCCTGCCGCATCGCCTCGACCTCGCGCACACCGTGCTCGACAGTGGAGACGAAATCGATCCAGCCGGCCTTGAGCTTGGCGGTCAGCGCGCGGGTGCGTGGCCCGAAGGCCGAGAGATGAAGCGCGATCGGATCGCGCGTGTTGAACAAGGGCAGCTCGGGATTGAGGAAGCGGATCTTGTGCTGCTGGCCCTCCATCTCGAAGTCGACGGTCTCGCGGCGCAAGAGGCCGTAGACCTGCGCGATGTAGGTCTCCATGTCCTTCACCTTCATTGCGCCAAAGCCCATGGCGCGACGGGCGGTGAAGCCGGTGCCGACCCCGAAGTCGATGCGGCCGGGCGCGAGCTGGTTCAGCGTGGCGATCGCGTTGGCCGCCACAGGCGCGATGCGGTTCGACGGCACCAGCACGCCGGTGCCGAGCCGGATGCGACGCGTGTTCACGGCCGCGGCGCCCATGGCCACGAAGCAATCGGCGCTCAGCATCTGCGTGTCGTAGAACCAGGCGTGGGTGAAGCCGAGTTCCTCGGCGCGCTGCGTCACCTTCCAGGAATCTGCCGCTGTCGGCAGGGCGATGCCGAAGTCCATTTTTGGTTCCCTCCCCTTATGTGTCTGCCAGCGCCTGGAGCATGCGGTCGCGTGCCGCAAAGTCGCCGTCGGCATGCACCGGCTGCAGGCAGACATGCGTGGCGCCGGTGTCGAAGTGCGCGCGCAGCCCCTTCTTGATCGCGGCTGAATCGCCCCACAGCACCATGGCATCGATGAAGCGATCGCTTCCGCCATCGGCCAATTCGGCCTCGGTGAAGCCAAGCCGCAGCCAGTTGTTGCGGTAGTTGGGCAGCACCAGGTAGCGCGCCAGCTCCTTGCGGCCGAGCGCACGCGCCTTTGCCGGATCGGTTTCGATCGTGACCTTCTGCTCGACCGCGAGCACCTTCTTGGGTCCCAGGATCTTCGCCGCCTCCGCGGTATGTTGAGGCGTCACGTTGTAGGGCACGGCGCCCTGCGACTTCTCCCCGCTCAAGGCCAGCATCTTCGGACCCAACGCCGCCACCAGCACCGGCGCGTCTTGTCCCGTCGGGAGGTCTTTGTGCAGGCCGTCGAGATAGGCGCGCATGGTCGCGAGCGGCTTGTCGTAGCGATGGCCACGCAAGCCCTCGACCATCGGGACGTGGCTGACGCCGAGGCCGAGCACGAACCGGCCGCCATAAAGATTGTTCAGCGAGACCATGGCGCGCCGTGCAGTGTACGGGTCGCGCGCATAGATGTTGGCGATCGAGCTGCCGATCATGAGGCGACTGCTCTTCGAAAGCAGGTACGCCGCGAGCGACATTGATTCATAACCGAGCGATTCGGGATACCAAAAGGTGCCGTAGCCGTTCTTCTCCACGGCCTGCACCAGATCGGCGAGCTGCGCTCCATTCAACTTGTCGACCGAATACCAAACACCGAGGCGTCCGAGCTGCATGGCTGAAATCTCCATAACGTTGCGGGCTTGGCGGGCGACGTTAGCGGACGTATCGTCCGAAATCGATTCCGGAGGACTTCGCATGGATCTGGGCGTTTGCTATTTCCCAACCGACTACGGAATCGACATGAGCGAGCTTGGGCGAGCGCTCGAGGAACGCGGCTTCAAATCCCTGTACCTGCCCGAGCACACCCATATTCCGCTGAGCAGGCGCACGCCCTTCCCCGGCGGCGGCGAGTTACCCAAGCGATACTCGCATACCCATGATCCGTTCGTGGCTTTGTCCTTCGCAGCGGCAGTCACCAAGAAGCTCAAGCTGGGCACCGGCATCCTGCTGGTCCCGCAGCATGAGCCGATCGTCACCGCCAAGGCGATCGCAAGCCTCGACCAGCTCTCAGGCGGGCGCTTCGTCTTCGGCATCGGCGGCGGCTGGAACGTCGACGAGATGGAAAATCACGGCGCAACGCACGCCAACCGCTTCAAGATCATGCGCGAGCACGTCCTGGCCATGAAAGCGTTGTGGACCGAGGAAAAGGCTTCGTACCACGGCGAGTTCGTGAAGTTCGATCCCGTCTGGTCGTGGCCCAAGCCCAAGCAGAGGCCGAATCCGCCCATCCTCCTGGGCGGCGAGACGGATCACACGCTGCGCCGCATCATCGAATATTGCGACGGCTGGCTGCCACGCCCGCGTGGCTTCGATCCAGTCCAGGGCATCGAACGGCTGCACCGCATGGCTTCCGAGAAGAAACGCGATCCCAAGTCGCTTTCAGTGACCGTGTTCGGCGCGCCGGCCGATTCAGCCGTGCTCGCAAGCTACGCCAAATCAGGCATCGATGGCGCACTGCTCGCGATCCCCGATGCCAGCCGCGACGAGATCCTGCGCCAGCTCGATCAGTGGGCGCCGCTTGCCAAGGCGCATGCATGACCGTCGCCATCGGCCTCGGCTTGATGGACTTTCCCTTCGCCGGGGCCGCTGACTATTGGCGCTGGGTCGACCTTTGCGAAGCCGGTGGTGTCGATTCGATCTGGCAGACCGACCGCTTGGTGAGCCGCCAGCCCATCCTCGAGTGCATGGCGACCATGGCGGCGCTGGCCGGCCGCACGCGGCGGCTGCGCTTTGGCATGAACGTCGTGTCGCTCGCATTGCGCGATCCGGTGCTGCTCGCCAAGCAATGCGCAACGGTCGACGTCCTGTCCGAAGGCCGCCTGCTGCCGGCCTTCGGGATCGGCAGCCCGCTCGGTCCAGAATGGCAGGCGCTGAATATCGACACACGCACGCGCGGCAAGCGCACCGACGAGGCGTTGGAGATCATCGCGCGGCTGTGGCGCGAGGACAGCGTTGATTTCACTGGCACCCACTATCGCCTGAGCGGCGCCTCGATCTCGCCCAAGCCGGTGCAGCCCGATCTGCCGATGTGGATCGGCGGATCGTCGGCTGCCGCCATCCGGCGCACTGCGCGCTACGGCACCGGCTGGCAAGGTGGCGGCGAAATGCCGGCCGATGCCGCGCGCGTCGTGGCCGCCATCAAGGCGGCGACGACCGAAGCCGGGCGATCGATCGACAACGACCATTATGGCGCGAGCTTTCCGTTCTATTTCGGATCGGCAAGCGACAGTGTCGTCGGACCCGCGATGGCAGCCTACACCAAGCGCACCGGTCGCAAGGGCGACCAATACTTCGCGATCGGCGACGAAGCCACGATCCTCGAGCGTGTCGGTGAATACGTGGCGGGCGGTGTCGAGAAATTCATCCTGCGACCCGTCGGGGCCGATGGCAGCGCGGTCATCGCGCAGACGCGTCGCCTGATCGACAAGGTCCTGCCGCTTGTCGCCACGCGGTGGCCAAAGACAATAAACCAACCTCACCCTGAGGAGGTCGCGCAGCGACCGTCTCGAAGGGTGTGATCGAAGGCAGCTTTTGTTGCCCACCCTTCGAGACGCGGTCCTGCGGACCGCTTCTCAGGGTGAGGTGTTGCAGGAGGAAAGATCATGCATCTCGGCGCGGCGATGTTCTTTACCGATTACTCCATGGCGCCGGGTGAGCTCGCCAAGGCATTGGAGGAGCGCGGCTTCGAATCCCTGTGGGCACCGGAGCACTCGCACATTCCCCTGTCGCGCAAGTCGGCGTTTCCGAGCGGCGGCGAGCTGCCGAAAAAATACTACGACGCGATGGACCCGTTCGTGACGCTGACGGCAGCGGCGGCGGCCACGACGAAGCTCAAGGTCGGCACCGGCATCTGCCTGGTGATCCAGCGCGATCCCATCCAGACCGCCAAGCTCGTGGCATCGATCGACCAGATATCGAATGGCCGCTTCCTGTTCGGCGTGGGCAACGGCTGGAACAGCGATGAGATCGAGAACCACGGCACCGCGTTCAAGAGCCGGCACAAGGTAGCGCGCGAGCGCATCGAGGCGATGAAGGCGATCTGGACCAAGTCCAAGCCCGAATATCACGGTGAGTTCGTGAACTTCGATCCCATGATGACGTGGCCCAAGCCGGTGCAGAAACCGCATCCGCCTGTTCTGGTCGGCGGTGCGTTCCCCTTCGCCGCCAAGCGCGCCCTGCGCTATGGCGACGGCTGGATGCCGCACCGCGCGCGGCCCGACTACGACAACGTGCGCGACCTGCTGCCGAAGTTCCTGCAGATGGCGGCCGAGGCCGAGCGCGATCCGACGACAGTGCCGGTGACGATCTGGGGCGCGACCGAGGACGACGATCTTCTGAAGCGCGATCGTGACGCTGGCGTCGTACGCGTCATCATCAGTCTCGACTCGGCAAAGGCCGACGTCATTCTTCCGCAACTTGATCGCTGGGCGAAACTTTTAAAGAAAGTCATCTGAACCCGCACCACAGAGCAAGTTCTCAGCGACGTCGCGGTTTGACTCCCCAGGATTGGATTGCAACCATCCTCACGATCATGTGAGGAGTGCGTATGGCGGGCATCAACTGGTCAGACTCCACCGTGGAGGCAGCGGGCATAAAACTCCACGTGGCGCGCGCCGGTCGCGGCCGTCCCGTGATGGTGCTGCACCATGAAACCGGCACGCTCGATCGTCTCCCATTCTATGATGCACTGGCCAACCACTATGACGTGCTGGTGCCGCATCATCCGGGCTTCAGCCGGTCGCAGCGGCCGGAGTGGATGCGCAACACGCGCGACATCGCCGTCATCTACCGCGGCCTTTTAGGCACGCTCGGTCTTCGCGACGCAGCGCTGATTGGCCTCGGCTTCGGCGGCTGGATCGCGGCCGAAATGGCCAGCATGGCGCCGGCTGACCTTTCGCACCTGGTGCTGGTCGGCGCCATGGGCATCAAGCCGCCGGAAGGCGACATCCTCGACCTCGCCCTCACCGGCTACATCGACTACGCACGTGCCGGTTTCCATGATCAGAAGGCCTTCGATCGCGTCTACGGCGCCGCCCCTTCGACCGATCAGCTCGAGATGTGGGACATCTGCCGCGAGATGAGCTTCCGCATCGCCTGGAAGCCCTACATGTACAGCCAGACCCTGCCGCATCTTCTCGGCGCGGTCCGCGCGCCGGCGCTGGTGGTCTGGGGCAACGAGGACAAGGTGGTGCCGGCAAGCGCGGGCAAGCGTTATGTCGAAGCGCTGCCGCACGCCAAGCTGCACGTCGTCAAATCATGCGGCCATTGCGTCGACATGGAGCAACCTGAAGTTCTTGCCAAGCTGGTCACCGATTTCATCGGTCGGGAGTAGTCGCCATGCACCTGATGTATTTCACCGAACAGCCGATGTCGGCCTATCCCGAGGAAGCCGGCCGTGACTTCGGCGCCACGGCGCTGATGTTGTCCAACAAGCATTTCGATCCGGTCGCGGGCTCGCGGCTCTACAACAACTACATCGAGCAATACATGCTGGCCGAAGAGGTCGGCGTCGACGGCATTATGCTGAATGAGCACCACAACGCGCCATTCTGCATGCAGGCCAAGGCCAACATCTTCGCCTCGATCCTGGCCGGCATGACCAAGAAGGTGAAGATCGTGATGCTGGGCAATCCGCTGCCGCTGGCGGAGAACCCGATCCGGCTTGCCGAAGAGCTCGCCATGATCGACATGATCTCGAAGGGCCGGCTTGTCTCGGGTTTCGTGCGCGGCGGCGGGCAGGAGCAGCTCGCGACCGGCGTCAATCCCGCCTTCAACCGCGAGCGTTTCGAGGAGGCGCACGAGCTGGTCGTCCAGGCCTGGACGAAGACCGGGCCGTTCCGCTTCGAAGGCACGCACTACCAGCACCGCGTGGTGAACCCCTGGGCCGTGCCCTTGCAGAAGCCCTATCCGCGCGTCTGGATCCCGGGCGTCATCAGCAAGGAGACGATCATCTGGGCGGCGCAGCAGCGCTACCCCTACATCGCACTCAACACCTCGATCGAGCAGACCAAGAAGATCTGGGAGCTCTACGACAACACGGCGGCGCAAGTCGGCTATGTCGGCGGGCCGGAAAATCGCGGTTACCTGATCCAGGTCCATATCTCCGACAGCGAGGAGAAGGCGATCGAGAACGCCAAGCAGTTCCGCTGGATGCAGGGCGAGTTCACCGGCCTCGCTCATCCGGTGTGGAGCACGCCCTCGGGCTACAGCTCGCCTTCCAACCGCCGCCAGTTCGTCGAGTTCGCCGCCGGCCGCGCCGACAATCCGCGCGCCAGCACGACCTTCGAACAGCAGGTGGCCGATCTGCGCATCATCTGCGGCACGCCCAAGACCGTGGTGGCGAAGCTGAAGCGCATCCTGGAGGAGACGCGGCCTGGCATCCTGGCGCTGTGGGGCAACGACGGCCGGGTCAGCCAAGAGGACTCGCTCACCTGCATCCGGCTGATGGGCACCGAGGTCTTCCCGGCACTACGCGAGATTGCAAAGAGCCTCGACCTCAAGAGCCCGTTCGAAGCGGAGGCGCCCGTCCATCTGCGATACTCGAAGGACCTGAAGCCTGCGAAGGCAGCTGCGGCAGAGTAATCTTCTGGACCGCGCGCATCATGAAAGGCGCATGGGAATGCGCTGACATGAGCGGGCGGGACGCCCGCGGTCCGGCAGAACCATGAAGGAATGAACCATGCAGCTCGGTGCCTCTCTCCCCACCAGCGACATCGGCACCGGGCCCGCGGTCCTGCGTGACTATGCGCAGGCCGTGGAAGGTCTTGGCTTCGACTATCTCGCCTCGCCCGACCACGTGCTGGGCGCCGATCCGGCCAAGGCGGTCGGCGGTGTGCGCATCCGCACGACCGACGCGCCCTATCACGATCCTTTCGTTCTGTTCTCTTTCCTGGCCGGCGTCACGCGCAAGCTGGGCTTTGCCTCCAGCGTGCTGATCCTGGCGCAGCGTCAGGCCGCGCTGGTCGCCAAGCAGGCGGCCTGCCTTGATGAGCTGAGCGAGGGCCGCCTTCGCCTCGGCATCGGCGTCGGCTGGCACGAGATCGAGTTCCAGGCCCTGGGCATGGACTTCCGCACCCGCGGCAAGCGATCAGAAGAGCAAGTGCGCTTCATGCAGGAGCTGTGGGCCAAGCCGGTGGTGACCTTCAAGGGAGAGTTCCACCAGCTCGACGGCGGCGGCATCAACCCGCGTCCGAAGTCGGGCCGTGTGCCGATATGGTTCGGCGGCCATGCCGAGGCCACCTTCCGCCGGGCGGCCAAGTACGGCGACGGCTTCATGCCGCTTGCCTATCCTCCCGGCGATGAGGCGCTGAAAGCCTTCGACAAGCTGCGCGGCATGATCAAGGCGGAGGGACGCGACCCCACTGACGTGGGGATCGAAATCTTCACGTCACCGGGCCAGGGCACGGAAGAAGATTGGCGCCGCGAGTTCAGTTTCTGGAAGAAGGCTGGCGTCACCCACATTTGCGCACACACGACCTATGAGAGCCCGCACAACAAGCGCTTGGCCAGCACCCACTACGACGATCACCTGAAGGCGATCACGCACTATCGCAAGGTGGTCGAGGACCTGCTGTGATGAAATTCACCCTCCACTTCGGCAACAACACCTTTCCGGACCTGGCCGGCACCACGCGCCTGGCACGTCTGGCGGAAGCGGCGGGCTTCGACTCCGTGGTCGCCGTCGATCATGTCGTCATTCCCGGCTCCTACACCTCGACCTATCCCTACGCCGCCTCGGGCCGACTCCCGGGCGATGTGACGGCGTCCCTGCCCGATCCGCTGATCTGGATGGCAGCCGCCATGGCCGTCACAACCAGGCTGCGCTTCATGACCGGCGTCATCATCCTGCCGTTGCGCCATCCGATGGTGCTCGCCAAGCAGGTGGCGACGCTCGACCACATGAGCGGTGGCCGGATCGAGCTCGGCATCGGCGTCGGCTGGCTCAAGGAAGAATTCGAGGCGCTGGGCATCCCTTTCGAGAAGCGCGGCAAGCGCACCGACGAATATGTCGCCGCCATGCGCGCGCTATGGGCCAAGGACGGCGCGAGCTTTTCGGGCGAGTTCGTGAACTTCCACGACGTGAGCTCGAATCCCAAGCCGGTGCATGGCAGCGTGCCAATCGTGATCGGCGGTCATTCCGAAGCGGCAGCCAAACGTGCCGGCCGCCTGGGGGACGGGTTCTTCCCCTCGATCGGCTCGCAGGTCGACACCCTCCCCTTGTACGATCTCGCGCGGCGTACCGCCGAGGCCGCCGGCCGCGATCCCAAGGCCATCGAAATGATGGCGGGCTGCCCCGATGCGCTCCCCAAGTCAGGCAAGGATCCGAAGGCGGCGGTCGAGGCGCGCCGCAAGCAGGGCATCGACCGCATCATCCTGGCCGTGCACGCCTTCCTGCCCGATCTCGAAGCCGGTCTCGGCCGCTTCGGCGAGACGGTGATACGGACTTTTGGAAACGTTCCCTAAACACCATCCGTGTCATCCCGAGAGTAGCGAGGGATCTTTACTCTACATCGCCAAAGATCCCTCGCTACGCTCGGGATGACACGTAAGCGCGTCCTACATCACCGTCTTGGCGAACCATTCGACCTGATCCTCGAATTCGGCGATCGAGTCGGCGGGGATCATGAGGGCGCAGGCATGGTCGACGCCGATCTTGCGCAGGCCCTCGACCTTCTCGCGAATCAGATCGGGCGAGCCGACAAGATTGGCCACCACCTGCTTTGAAAGATCGCGGCCGGTGTAGGCGAGCGACTTGCGATGCGCGACCAGGCCCGACGCCATGTAGCGCTGCTCGGCCTCCTCTGCTGTCTTTGCAATGGTGAGCGAGAATTGCGGGGCGATCTCGATCGCCGACGGATCGCGGCCGAGTTCCGCGGCCCGCGCCTTCAATGTCTTGATGCGCTCTTCGAGCTCAGGCCACGGCCGCCAGCCCGGCAGCCAGCCTGTCCCGACACGGGCCGTACGCTCGACGGCCTCCATATTATGCCCACCGATCCAGAGCGCGAAGGGCTCGCGCTTGGGCTTGGGGTACATCTCGATGTCGCGAACGGCATAGTACTTGCCCTCGTGCGTAACGCGCCGCTCGCTGAACAACCGCTGCATCAGGGTAATGCCCTCGTCCATCATCTCGCCGCGTTGGGCCTTTGGGGCAAGCCGTGGCGCCCAGGCCGCGAACTCCTCGCGATAGGCGCCGATGCCCAACGCCAGGATCAGTCGCCCGTTCGAAAGCTGGTCGATCGTGGCCGACGTCTTGGCGAGCCAGAACGGGTCGCGCATGGGCAGCACCGCGAGCGCCGTGCCGACCTCGAGCCTGGTCGTGGCGGCGGCACAGAACGACAGCACCGTCATCAGCTCGTAGAAGTTGGGCGGCGTATCCGGGAAGAGCTCGCGCACATAGTGCTGGGTCTGGATGTGATCGTTACCCCAGACCGAATGATAACCGAGCCTCTCGCACAGTTGAGCCAGGCGCACAAAGTCGGCGGGCGCGACGAACGGCACCGGATACATCACGCCTTCGAAGCCGGTGGGCAGGCTAATGCTGAATTTCATCGCCTAGCCTTGGGCCGCGGCCAGGGCGGCAGCGATGGACTTGGCGTCATCCATGCCGCCGATAATCACCTCATCGAGCCCGAAGGCGCGGTATTCGGCGAGTCTTGCCTTGACCTGGGCCGGTGTACCGCAGGCGGCGTGGCGGCGGACGACGTCGTCGCTCACCAGCCGATCGACCTCGGCCCAATTCTCGGACGCATAGGCCGAGGCAAGAGCGGCCTGATCGAGCGAGGCGCCGCTGAGGCGGATGTTCTCAGCATGATGTGCGCCGCGCAGCACGAAGCCGATCGGTCGGCGGATCGGATCGATGCCCTCCTTCTCGGTCGCGCCAAGGCGCGTATAGACGATGCCGTATTTGCGGAACGCCTTGCCGGCCGCGCCCGATGCAGCCTGGTCGATGCAGGCCTTGACGAACGGCGGCGAGGTCGCGGCCGAGATCAATACGCCGTCGGTCTCGCGCCCGGCGAGCTGCAGCATGTTGGGCCGCGAGGCCGCGATCACAACAGGCACGTCACAAGGCGCGTTGGCGAGCCGGCGGCCGCTCACCTTGAAGACCTTGCCGTCGAAGTCGGCCATCTCGCCCGCGAACAGCGAGCGACAGACCTTCACGGCTTCGCCGATCGTGACCAGCGGCCGAGGCGAGTCGATGCCGGCGGCCTTAAGATCGGCCGGCGCGCCCGAGCCCAGACACAAAATCACGCGGCCGGGATAGGCTTCCGCAAGGCTCGCCGCTGCCATGGCGATATAGACCGGGTGCACCGAATAGGGGCTCAGTGCCATCAGTGCGATCTTGATCCGCTTGGTGGCGGCCAGTGCCAGCGCGGCCGTCGTCACCGGATCGCGCAAGAAGAGATGGCAGGCGATCCAGAGCGTCGAGGCGCCACCGTCCTCCGCGACGCGCGCCTGCTCGGCAATGCCGGCGATCGGTGCGCGGCCATCCATCGCGATGCCGAACTCAACCATGGGCGAAACCATAGGCATTCTTGAGTGCCGCCAGCAATTCCGGGAGCCCGCCGGTCACCAGCGGCGGCTCGGGCAGCGCCGCCTCGATCGGCCCCGGGTCCTTCAGGCCCGCCGCCGTCATCAGGGCCACGCAGCGTTCGTGCGGCTTGATGGTGCCTTCCAACCGCAGCCGTTCGATAGCGGCAAAGGGAGCGGCCGAGGAGGCCTCGGGCCAGATGCCTTCTTTCGCCGCGAGCGTGACGACCCAGCGGCGCATCTCGTCGTCGTCCACGGTCACGGCCACCCCCTTCGATCGGCGCAGCACGTCCAGTGACTGGACCGTCGCCTGCGCCGCCCCGATCGAGGTGGCGATAGAGGGCGCGTTGCGCGTCATCTCTGGCGGCATCGGATCGCCACTCGCCAGAGCCACCGGCAGCGAGCCCGAAACCTCGGCCGCGACGAAGCGCGGCGTACGCTCGATCCAGCCCAACGCCTTCAGCTCTTCGAAGCCCTTCCACATGCCGTACAACGCATCGCCATAACAGACCGGCAACACGCACCAGTCCGGCGGCTGCCAGTCGAAGGCCTCGGCGATCTCGTACGCGATCGTCTTGTAGGCTTCCATGCCATAGGGATTGCTGCCGACCACCGGACCGAAGAAAGGCGAGGTCGGATACCAGCCGAACTCCCGCACGCCGAGCGATTGCAGCCGCCAGCGATCGGCCTTGTCCGCCACCTTCACCACCATGGCGCCGTAGGCGCGCATCTGCAGCACCAGAGGACCGGCCGAGCCCACGAAGGTGAAGACGACGCAGGGAATACCGGCCTTGGCGGCGTAAGCAGCCGCGGCGGCGCCTGCATTGCCCGACGAGCTGGAGGCGATCACCTTGGCGCCGAAGTGCTTGGCCATCGTGAGGGCGCCTGAGCCCAAACGATCCTTGAACGACCAGGTGGGATTGCGCGACTCGTCCTTGATCCAGACGTCACCCAGGCCAAGCGATGGCGCTGGTAGAAGCGGTGTGTTGCCTTCGCCCAGCGTCACCGCATCAGAAGCAGAGGCGTGCAAAAAGCTGTCCCAACGCCACATTGAACGCGCTGGGCTGGAAGGTGCATTCCGCTCTGCGCCATCGCCGGGCTGGCTGTCATAGGCGACGGTGAGATTGGCCGGCGCACCTTTCGTCCGGCAGGCCGCGCAATCCTCGGCGTAGTGGTCGATGGGATGGCGGGCGCCACAACGAACGCAGACAAGCGCACTAGGTACAGGCATTTGCGGGCCAAATTGGCGGCGGATCACGAGACCGTCAACCCGGATGCCTTGGCCCGCGAGGCCCACTACAGTGGCGTCGATGTCGACCTTGCTGATCAGCCATCCGGCGCTTCTCGAGCACGATCCGGGCGAGCACCATCCCGAATGCCCCGATCGCCTACGCGCGGTCATGGCGGCACTCGAGGATGAGTCGTTTGCCCTGCTGGAGCGTGTCGCAGCGCCGCCGGCGACCTTCGAGCAGCTCCAGCGCGTGCATCCGGAGCGTTATATCGAGACGATCCTCAGCATCCGGCCGGCCGCCGACGAGATCGTCATGATCGACGGCGACACGGCCATGAGTGCGGGAAGCGCAGAGGCAGCACTCCATGCCGCCGGCGCCGTCGTGGCCGGCGTCGACGCCGTGCTTGGCGCGGGCCGCATCGATACCGCCTTCGCGGCTGTTCGGCCGCCCGGCCATCACGCCACGCCTGATATTCCTGGCGGCTTCTGCCTGTTCAACAATGTCGCCATCGGCGTGCGTCACGCTCAGGCCCAATATGGCATCGAGCGCGTCGCGATCCTCGACTTCGATGTGCATCACGGCCAGGGCACGCAGGCGGTGGTCGATGCCGACGCCTCGCTCTTCTACGGCTCCTCGCATCAATATCCGCTCTATCCCGGTACAGGCAGCGCACGCGAACGCGGCATCGACGGCAACGTCGTGAATGTGCCGCTGGCGCCCAACAGCGGCAGCCGCGAATTCCGTATCGCCTGGAGCGAGCGCATCCTGCCGCAGCTCGACCGGTTCGCACCTGAGCTGCTGATCGTCTCGGCGGGGTTCGACGCGCATCGGCGCGACCCGCTGGCGCAATTGCGCCTAGAGACGGAAGACTTCCGCTGGATCAGCGACGAGCTGATGAAGATCGCCGACCGGCATGCCCACGGCCGAGTCGTCTCCGCCCTCGAGGGTGGTTACGATCTCGACGCGCTTGCGGCGTCGGCCGCTGCTCATGTCCGCGCCTTGATGCGCGTATAGCTCCGGAAGAGTCCCGCGGCTCCAACTACCGGATATGCTCGGACCTTATTCCGCGAGGCACGAAAATTTTACGCGACGCATCGGAGGCCCTTTAAGCTTGACGGAAAAATCAGCGAAGCGTATTCGCCCTCACGGTCGTCGACATATTTGATGATCGCAGCAACGGAAACAGTGATGGATTGCCACCCACGATGCACTGCCCTCGCGGCAGCACACCGACTCGAGAAGATCGCGCTCGACCGGACGTGTCGGGTGAGCAAGGGAAGCTGGGCCTAGCGCCAGCCCTCCCCGTTCATCCCACCGCGCCGATCGGGCCGGGAGAGATGAACATGTCGAACACGCCACAGGACTGGAACTGCCAACGCCACGGTCCGCGTGCCCAATCGCGCGCCACGGGCGATTCGTAGATCGATCTCGAACCTGGAACTCAATCATGGACGAAGGACCAGCAAACATCGCTCTCCGCGCATCGGCGCGACGCGAGCGAACCCTTTCGGCCGGCAACGGCCAATTCACGCGGACCGCACTCGACCGGTGCCGCAGGAGGACGAACGGCCGCCCCTGAGCGGCGCCGTTCCCATCCGCCTGCCGTGTCGTGCGAATGCCGACACGGAATAGGTGGATGATGTTGAAGTTCATTTCATTTCCGGTGCGCGCCTTCCGCGCGAGGAAGATCTGCGCAACCAGCCCCTCATGGTCGGGCACGGTCGATCTCGTGCGGCTGTTCGCCCTTGATCTGATGCCCAAGCAAAGGCCTGGACTTGCCTGTCGCTGGCAACGCGACATGGAGGGACGGCTGATCTCCGTCTGGCACACGGAAACTGACGGTTGGCATAAAAACGCAACAAAAGTTGACAACCCTGCGCCCCGCTCGGACCTCCCGCCGGCGCCTGCGTTCGTGTTACGGAGACAACAGTGAAGACGTCTGTACTTTGGGGGCAGGCCGGAGTGGATCGGATCTCGGCGCGAACGAGCGTGGCAATTGCCGCCTTGTTGCTGGTATCGGCACCGGCACTGGCGGCCGATCCTGCCGCACCCTCTTCCGGTTTCTACGTCGGCGGCCACGCCGGCTATCTGTTCGGTCATGCCGCGGCGACGTTAAGCGACCCGACCGGCATGACCACGGCCGGTGGGACGAACCACTACGGCATGCTATTCGGCGGCGTCCAGGCCGGCTACGAACACGTCTTCTCGTCGGGACTGATGCTGGGGATCGAGGCGGACCTTTCCTTTCCTGACTTCATGGATCAGTCGCAGATCCTGTCCGAGCGCTTCACTGCAAACGGCAGCGCCAACGAGCAGCTGCAGTTTTTGGGTACCTTGCGCGGCCGCGTCGGCTACAGCTTCGGGAGCTGGACTCCCTATCTCACCGGTGGGCTGGCGCTCGGTAGCTTCCGGACCGCGCTGATCGATTCGACGACCGGCAACGAAGACGCCACGCCCGGCAACAAGCGGCTGGGCTATGCGGTGGGAGCGGGCATCGATCGCGCGCTCGACAACCGTTGGTCAGCGAGACTGGAATACCTCTACACCGCCTTCGGCCCCTCCGGCTTCCAGTTTGCCGGTTCCGGCCCAACGTACAGCACGCCGGCACGGTACGACTCTCAGTACGACTTCCACATGTTCCGCATCGGATTGAATTATCATTTCGGCGCGGCGGGGCCGGAGAAAGAGAAGCAAGACCAGGGTCAGTCGTCACCCGACCGCGGGCCTGGGACCTTTGAGGTCCACGGCCAGTCGACCTTCATCTACCAGGGCTACCCGGCATTCAGTGCGCCCTATAACGGTCCGCAGAGCCTGCCGAACAGCGGCGAAGCCCAACAGACCTGGACCACGTCGGCCTTCCTCGGCGTGCGCCTATGGAACGGTGGGGAACTCTACTTCAACCCGGAGCTGCTGCAGGGCTTCGGACTCGCCGACACGACCGGCGCCGCGGGCTTCCCCAACGGCGAGGCGCAAAAATCCAATTTCCCTTATCCACGCTTCAGCATCTCGCGCCTGTTCCTGCGCCAGGAGATCGGGCTGGGTGGCGAGACGGAAACAGTCGAAAGCGACTACGGCCAGCTTTCCGGCGTGAAGGATGTCTCCCGGCTCACTTTCCAGATCGGGCGCTTCTCCGTGCATGACCTGTTCGACACCAACGACTATGCCCAGGATGGGCGCGTCGACTTCATGAACTGGTCGATCTGGGCAGCGGGTGCGTTCGACTACGCCGCCGACAGGATTGGCCTCACCTACGGCGTGACCGCCGAATTGAACCAGCCGTGGTGGGCGTTCCGGCTAGGCTACTTCCTGGTCGGCAACGAGCCCAACTCGAACGTGTTCGATATGAACCTGTTCTCTCGCGGCATGTACAACGCCGAGCTGGAAGTCCGCTACAAGCTGAACGAGCGTCCGGGCACCTTCAAGCTTGGCGGCTGGATGCACCAAACCTTTGCCGGCAACTACAACGACGCGCTTAATCTGATCTCAAACGTAGGCATCGCGGCCACCGACGCCATCGTCCAGACCCGCCAAGGGCGTTCGATGTTCGGCTACTACCTCAATCTGCAGCAGGAGATCGCCGACGACCTCGGCGCGTTCGCGCGCTGGAGCTGGAATGACGGCCAAAGCGAGATCAACGCCTTCACGGACATCAACGCCAGCCTGTCGGCCGGTATTTCACTCAAGGGAAAGCGATGGGGCCGCCCCGACGACACGGTCGGAATCGGCGGCGCGATCAACTTCATCTCGCCGCAGTTCTCCAGCTTCCTGGCGCAGGGTGGTCTTGGCGTGCTAGTCGGCGACGGGCAGCTCAGTTACGCGCCGGAGCGCGTGCTCGAGGTCTATTATGCCCTGCAGCTCACCAAAGGGCTGATCGTCACCGCCGACTATCAGCTCCTCGACAATCCCGCCTACAACGCTGCCCGAGGCCCGGTCAACGTCTTCAGCGGACGATTGCACGCGAGCTTCTGATCAACGTCGCCGCTTTATCCACGGCATTGCAGCTAGCTAGGTCCTACTCGACGCCGAGATAGATGCGCTGGACGTCGGGATTGTCCGCCATCGCCTTGGCCGGTCCTTCGAGCACGGTTCGGCCGACCTGCAGCACATAGGCGTGGTCGGCAGCCTCGAGCGCGAGATCGACCGATTGCTCGGCGAGCAGGATCGTCTGCCCATCCTTATGGAGAGCGGCGAAGCTGTCGTACATCGAATCGACGATCGCCGGCGCCAATCCCAGGCTCGGCTCGTCGAGCATCAGGAGCTTGGGCTCGCTCATCAACGCACGCCCGACCGCCAGCATCTGGCGCTCGCCGCCCGACATGGTGCCGGCGCGCTGCGTGCGCCGCTCGCCGAGGCGCGGAAAGGCTGAATAGACGCGCTCGAGCAACCGCGGAACCTGCTTGCGGTCGGCAAGCGGCGTGGCGCCCAGCAGGAGGTTGTTCTCGACGCTCTGCTGGGCGAACAGGCGCCAGCCTTCCGGCGAAAGAGCCAGGCCCTTGCGCACGATCGCATAGGCCGGCTGGCCCGCGATATTCTGGCCGTCGAACGCGATCGTGCCGGAAGAAACCCGGGCGATCCCGGCGATCGCATTCAGGGTCGTGGTCTTGCCCGCGCCGTTGGAGCCCAGGAGGGCCACCACCGAGCCGCGCGGCACTTCGAGCGAGACGTCGGCCACGCCGATCAGGTCGCCGTAGCGCACCTCGAGATGATCGATCTTCAGGAGCGGCGGGCTCATGCGTCCCCCGCGTGCCTGACCTTGCGCCGGCCGAGATAGGCCTCGATCACGCGCTGATCGCTCGTCACCTCGCGCGGCGTGCCGCGGGCGATCTCGCGTCCCTGGTGGAACACGATCACCCGACGTGCGAGCGAGGTGATCACTTCCATGATGTGCTCGACGATCACGATCGTGATGCCGCCGCCGTGGATGCGTCGCACCAGCTCGATCGCCTCGCGCACCTCGGTGGGCGTGAGGCCGGCCATGGCCTCGTCCAGCAGCAGCACTTTGGGCTCGGAAGCGAGCGCCCGCGCGATCTCCAGCCGCTTGCGGCCGGGCGTGCCCAGGCTTCTCGCCGGCGCGTCGGCGAGTGGGCCGAGACCGACTCGGTCCAGCACCGCTCGTGCCTTGGCCCGGGCGTCGCGGGCGTGGGGATGGCGCAGCAGCGCGCCGATCATCGCGTTGTCCAGAACCGACATCGATTCGAAGGTGAGCGGCACCTGGAAGCTGCGGGCGAGCCCGAGCCGAGCTCGAGCCTCGGGCGGTTCGTTCGTGATGTCGACACCGGCGAAATGCACGCTGCCGGCCGACGGCGCCAGATCGCCGGTGAGGCAATTGAAGAAGGTCGACTTGCCCGCGCCGTTGGGCCCGATCAGGCCCAGGATCTCGCCTTCCTCGACCGTCACCGAGGCGTTGTCGACCGCCTTGAAGGCGCCGAACAGGCGGGTGATGCCGCGCGCCTCAATCAGCATGACCGCTCGCGGGGCTCGGATTGACGGGAGCGGCCTTGGTCGGGGCGTTCGGCCGGCGCTCCAGCAACGACAGGAGGCCGGACGGCAGGAAGCGCGCGATGATCACGATGATCGCGCCATAGACCACGAAGGTGATGCCCGCGCCCTGGCCGCCCAGGAGGCTGTTCGACAATTCCTCGAGCGGCACCAGGATCAGGGCACCGACCAGCGGTCCGAAAAGCTGGCCCGCGCCGCCCAGGGCTGCCATCACCAGGATCTTGACCGACAGCAGGATGCCGAAGCCCGACTCGGGATCGACGAAGCCGAACATGCAGAGATAGAGGGAGCCCGCGACAGAGGTGAAAGCGGCGCTCAGCATGTAGGCATAGAGCTTGTAGCGACCGGCGGACACGCCGAGCGACCGTGCCGCGCGCTCGCTGTCCTTGATGGCGCGCAGGTAGAAGCCCATGCGCCCGCGCTCGATCCACCAGGTGAGCCCAAGAACGCCGGCCAGCACGGCGAGGAAAATATAGTAGTAGGGCATGGCCGAGACGAAGGAGAGATCGAACACCGTGCGCGGCATGGCGGGACCGCCGAGGCCCTGCGCGCCGCCCAGCCAGTCGCTGGTCGAGCTCAGCACGCGCACCAGTTCACCCACGGCGATGGTGGCCATGCTAAAATAGTGGCCCGACAATCGAAGCGTCGGCACGCCGATCACCGCGGCCACGGCGACGCTCACCAGCATGCCCAGCGGCGCGCCCAGGATCGGCGGCAGATCGAGATGGACGAAGGCCACCACGGCGGAATAGGCGCCGATGCCGAAGAACACCGCGTGGCCCACCGATACCTGGCCGGCATAGCCGCCGACGATGTTCCAGGCCGAGGCGCTGATGGCGGCCAGCAGCACCAGCGCGCCCAGCCGCTGCCAGACCGGCGAACCGGCCGTCACGATCGGATAGGCCAGCACCACCACGACGAGGGCGATCTGGAGCAGGCGGCGCGCCGTCATCAGTTCGTTCCCATCAGGCCTTGCGGCCGGAACCACAGCACCAGCACGAAGGCGGCGTAGACGATCACGTCCTTGTAGACAGGGCCGATCAGGAAGGCCGAGAGCGATTCGACCACGCCGATCAGCAGGCCGGCGACCAGCGCGCCCATCACGCTGCCGAAGCCGCCCAGCGCCACGGTGACGAAGGCCACGATCGCGAGCGTCTCGCCGACCGTCGGCGAGGTGTAGAAGAAGGTGGCGATCAGCGCGCCCGCGATGCCGGTGGCCGCGCCGGCGAGCGCCCAGGCGAGCGCCTGCATGCGCTGCGGCCTGATCCCCATGAGCTGTGCGGCCGTCGCATCCTCCGACACGGCGAGCATGCGGCTGCCGATCGAGGTGCGCGTCAGCAGCAGATGCAGAAGCACAGTCACGACGAGTCCGACGACACCTGCCAGGACACGCGACCCTTCGAAGCGAATGCCGCCCAGGATGAAGGAATGGCCGACAAGATCGTCGGGCAGTGTCTTGAAGTTGGCACCGAACACCCACAAGGCGCCGTAACGCAGAAACAGCGCCAAACCGAACGTGCCCAGGATCTGCGCCAGCATCGGCCCACGCATGATGTGCCGGACCAGCAGGAAATAGGCCAGCACGCCGAGCGTCGCGATCAGGATAGCGGCGATCGGCACCGAGGCCCAGGGGCCGCCGCCCAGCGCCGTCCACACCACGACGGCGGTGTACATGCCCAACATCACGAACTCGCCATGGGCGAAGTTCACGACATTCATCATGCCCCAGATCAGGCTGAGGCCCGACGAGAAGAGAGCGTAGACGGCACCCAGCAGCAGGCCGCTCACCACGACCTGCAACAGAAGCGTCGTCGTCATGCAGTCTTGCCTATGCCAATAGATGGATTACCAGCCCTTGTAGGGCAGGATCAGCTGATGGGTTGCCCGCGATTTCGGCCAGACCGAGACGTACTGGCTATTGCGGAGTTGCGTGACGAGGGTCGAGGCCAGGATGTTCTGGCCCTTGTCGTCGAACTTCACGCCGTCGTAGCCCGCCACGAGCTGGTCCGGTTTGAGATCGGTCGCGCGCAGCGCCGCCTGGATCTTCGCCGGATCGGTCGAGCCGGCGCGGTTGATTGCATCCGCCATGACCAGGAAGCCCTGCAAGGCGCGTGCCGAAACGTCATCGAGCCCGTCGCCGCCCGTCTTCTTCTTGTAGAGCGCATCGCAGATCGCCGCGACGCTGCCCGGCTTGCCTGCCGCGAAGACCGACCGGCTGACCAGCCCCTCGCACACCGAGCCCATCGCCTTCACGAAAGCCGGATCGTTGAAACCGCCGTCGTCGGCGATCAGGATCGCGGGCTTCCAGTTCTGCTCCTTCATCGTCTTGGCATAGAGAATGGCGTCCGACGTGTAGGAGATGAAGATCGCCGCGTCGGGATTCTTCTCCTTGAGCTGCAGCACCTGCGGCTGCACATCAGTCGAGTTCGCCGAATAGGCGACCTTCATGCTGATGTTCAGTCCATCCTTGGCAAAGGCGCTGGCGATGACGCTGGCAACCGAATTGCCGTACTCGGTGTTCTCATGCACCAGGGCGATCGAATCGACTTTGCGACCGGCCGCCTTCTGCTCCTTGAGGAAGGCCGAATAGGCCCGCGCGAAGTCGGCCGCCACCGGGGTCACACGGAAGAACCACTTGAAACCGCGCTCGGTCAGGTTGGCCGCCACCGACTCGGGATTGAGGAAGGGGATGCCGTATTTCTCGGCGACGGCGCTGGCCGTCAGCGTGATGCCCGACTGGTAGGCGCCGATCACTGCGGCGACCTTCTCCTCGGTGATGAGACGCAGGGTCTGGTTCTGGCCTGCAGCCGGCGTTCCCTGGTTGTCGGCGAAGACCATCTGGATCTTGGCGCCCTTGAGGCCGGAAAGGCCGCCGCCCTTGGCGAGCGGCAGGATCTTCGCCAGCTCCGGGTCGCCCTTGTTGACGAGGTCGGCACCCAACTCCATCGCCATCTTCTCGTAGTTGCCCGCGCTCGCGGAGTTGCCGCTCAGCGGATAGATGGCGCCGATTTTCACGACCTCCTCGGCAGTTGCGTCCGTTGCGAACACGAACGCCGCCGATGCCGCGCCGACCGTTACTGCCCGGCGTGAGAGTTCAACCATGACGTAGCTCCCTGAGAATGACTTGCCTTAACCCTGTTGTTATTTGGTCCAGCCCTTGTAGGGCAGGACGACATCGGCCGTGGCCTTCACCTTCGGCCACACCGGAACGTACTCACCATTGCGCATCTGGATCAGCAGGCTCGATCCCAGCGTATTCTGGCCCTTGTCGTCAAACTTCACACCGTTGTAGCCGGCGACCATCTGGTCCGCCTTCATGTCCGTAGCCTTGAGTGCCGCCTGGATCTTGGCCGGGTCGGTCGAGCCCGCGCGGTTGAGGGCGTCCACCAAGGCGAGGAAGCCTTGCAAGGCGCGCGCCGAACCGTCCTCGAGACCGCCGCCGCCGCTTTTCTTGCGATAGAGAGCATCGCAAATGGCGGCGATGCTGCCGGGCTTTCCGGGGGCGAAGGCGGAACGGCTGATCAATCCCTCCGCCTCGGGGCCCATCGACTTCACATAAGCCGGGTCGTTGAAGCCCGCCGCATCGGCCATCATGATCTCGGGCTTCCAGTTCAACGACTTCATGGTCTTCGTATAGAGGATCGCGTCCGACGTGTAGGAAACGAAGATCACGACATCCGGATTCTTTTCCTTGAGTTGCAATACCTGCGGCTGGACGTCGGTCGAATTGGCCGAATAGGACACCTTCATCGTGACATTGCGCCCCTCCTTGACGAAGAGGTCGGCGATCGCCGTCGATGTCGATTTACCGTACTCGGTGTTCTCATAAACGATCGCGATCGAGCCGACCTTTCGGCCGGCCGCCTTTTGCTCTTCGAGGAAGTCCGAGTAGGCCTTGGCGAAGTTGGTTGCGATCGGCGTGGTGCGGAAGAACCACTTGAAGCCACGGTCGGTGAGGTCGGCGGCTGTCGATTCGGGCGTCAGGAACGGAATGCCGTATTTTTCCGCCACGGCACTCGCGGTCTGCGTGATGCCCGATTGATAGCAGCCCAGCATGGCCACCACCTTCTCCTGCGTGATCAGCCGCAGCGTCTGGTTCTGACCGGCGGCCGGTGTGCCCTGGTTGTCGGCCACGACGAGCTCGACCTTGGCGCCCTTGAGACCGGCGAGACCGCCGCCCTTGGCGACCGGCATCAGCTTGGCGAGTTCAGGATCCCCTTTGTTGACGATGTCCGCGCCGAGCTCAACGGCCATCTTGGCGTAGTTGCCGGCGCTCGCCGCATTGCCGCTCAAAGGATAGAGGACACCGATCTTGACGACTTCTTCGGCGGCAGCGTTTCTTGCGAACGCGAATGCCGCCGATGCCGCGCCGATCGTCACTGCCCGGCGTGAGAGTTCAACCATGATGTGCCTCGCCTCTTGTCGTTATTTGGTCCAGCCTTTGAACGGCAGGACGACATCAGCCGTGGCCTTCGCCTTCGGCCACACCGGAACGTACTCGCCATTGCGCATCTGGATCAGCAGGCTCGACCCCAGCGTGTTCTGCCCCTTGTCGTCGAATTTCACGCCGTTGTAGCCCACGGCCATCTGATCCGCCGGCATGTTCGTGGCCTTGAGCGCCGCCTGGATCTTCGCTGAATCGGTCGAACCGGCCCGGTTGAGCGCGTCGACCAGCACCAGGAAGCCCTGGAAGCTTCGCGCCGAGACGTCATCGAAACCGACGCCATCGTTCTTCTTCTTGAAAAGCTCCTCGCAGATGGCGGAGATGCTGCCAGGCTTGCCTGTTGCAAACGCCGACCGGCTGATCAGGCCTTCCACTTCCCGACCCATCGACTTCACGTAAGCCTGGTCGTTGAAGCCCGAGGAGTCGGCCATCATGATCTCCGGCTTCCAATTCAGCGACTTCAGCGTCTTCGTATAAAGGATCGCATCCGACGTGTAGGAGATGAACACGACCACATCCGGATTCTTCTCCTTGAGCTGCAACACCTGCGGCTGGACGTCGGTCGAGTTGGCCGAATAGGGCACTTTCATCGTGACGTTGCGGCCTTCCTTGGCGAAGAGGTCGGCGATCGCCGTGGAGGTCGATTTACCGTATTCGGTGTTCTCATAGACGATTGCGATCGAATCAGCCTTCCGGCCGGCGGCCTTCTGCTCCTTGAGGAAATCCGAGTAGGCCTTGGCAAAGTTGGTCGCGACCGGTGTGGTGCGAAAGAACCATTTGAAGCCCCGTTCGGTGAGGTCGGCCGCCGTCGATTCGGGATTGACGAAGGGAATGCCATATTTTTCGGCAACAGCGCTCGCCGTCTGCGTGATGCCCGACTGATAGGCACCGACCATGGCTACCACTTTCTCCTGGGTGATGAGCCGCAGCGTCTGGTTCTGGCCGGCGGCCGGGGTGCCCTGGTTGTCGGCCACGACAAGCTCGATCTTGGCGCCGTTCAATCCGGAAAGGCCGCCGCCCTTGGCAACCGGCATCAGCTTGGCAAGTTCAGGATCCCCTTTGTTGACGAGGTCCGCGCCCAGCTCGATGGCCATCTTGGAAGCGTTGCCGGCGCTCGCCGCGTTGCCGCTCAAGGGATAGAGAACGCCGATCTTCACGGTCTGCTGTGCACCCGCATCGACCGCCAGCGAAAAAGCAAAAAGAGCAGCGCCGGCAACCAGCGTCCGGCGAACGACCTTACCCATACGCAAAATTCCCCCAGGCGGCATGTGTCCGCGACCGGTAATGTTGGCACGCCCCACCCGGCTCAGCAAACCCGATAGCGCTCTACGGTCGCAGGGTCGAGTTCGATGCCGAGTCCGGCCCCCTCGGGCAGCAAGATATGCCCGTCTTCCAGCGTCAGGGGAGTCTTGAGCAACTGGGTACGCAGCGCATTGTCGCTCATGTCGTACTCGAGCATCTGCGGATGCGGCGGGTGATCGACGTGCGGCGAAGCAGGCTGCGCGGCGATGAAATGACAGGTCGTCGCAAGCCCCACCGCGCCACCCCAGGCATGTGGTGCCAGGCGCAGGTTGGCGGCCAGCGCAAGCGTTGCAATGCGCTTGGCTTCGCTGAGGCCGCCAACTCCCGGGATCGAGGGCTGCACGATGTCGATGCAACGGCCGTCGATCAGGGCGCGGAAATCCCGGATGGTGTGATGGGCCTCGCCCGCCGCGATCGGGATCGGAGAGCGGGCCCGCAGCTCGGCATACCCTCTAAGATCGCCCGGCGGCAGCGGCTCCTCGATCCAATGGATATCGAAGGGCTGGATGACCCGCGCACATTCGAGCGCAGTGTCGGGCGTATAGGCGCCGTTGATGTCGACCATCAGGAGCTTGTCGGGCCCCAGGGCCTCGCGCGCCTGGCGTACACGCTCGAGATCGCTCTTGAGGCCGCGGCCGATCTTGATCTTGGCTCCGGCATAGGGGTGTCCCGCCGCCTCAGCCAGCATGTGGGAAAGCTGCCGTTCGGGATCGTCGGAGAAGAACCCGGTCGAGGCGTAGGCCGGAATGCGCGTGGTGCGACACCCGCCGATCAGGTCGCAGACCCGCACGCCGAAGCCGCGGGCAATGGCGTCGAGCAGGGCCACGTTGATGCCGGCAAGGCAGGACGTGAGCTGGTTGCCGACGCCGAGGTGGTACATCGAATTGCGGATCCGGGCCTCGATGTGCTCGAAATCGAACACGCTCTTGCCAGCGAAGAACGGCTCGACCATGCGGAAATATTCCCGTGTCACCAGGGGGTTGCCGAAGGCCTCGCCGATGCCTCTCACGCCGGCATCGGTCTCGACCTCGACGAGGCCGCCCTGCCGGCGAAAGCCGCCACCGCGCGACATGCCGTAGGCCTTTTCCGGCGCAAACGCATATTCAAGACCGATGAACGAAAGACGCCGGATCGTCGCCATGGAAGCTCCTGCAAATCCCGCGCTATGGTGGGCCGCCAGATCGCTCGGAGGCAACCGTTCATGAAGGGCCGGAACGCGATGCCGGAAAAAAGGACATGAGCTACGATGCGCCTTTCGCCGGCCTGAAGGTCGTCGATCTCAGCCAGGGCATCGCCGGCCCCTACTGCGCCATGCTGCTGGCGCAGCATGGCGCCGAGGTCATCAAGGTCGAGAGCCTGGGCGACGGCGATTGGGCCCGCACACTGGGGACGCGCTACGGCGGTCACACCGCTTATTCGATCATCGGCAACTTGGGCAAGCACAGCATCGCGGTCGACCTCAAGACGGAGGCCGGCAAACAGGTCGTCTGGCGTCTCCTGGAAGGTGCTGATGTGTTCCTCGAAGGCTTCCGACCCGGCGTGATCAAACGGCTGGGTTTCGACTACGAGTCCGTCGCCGACCGCGAACCGCGGCTGCTCTATCTTTCGATCTCAGGCTTCGGCCAGACGGGACCCCTCGCCGAACGGCCAGCGATGGATCCGGTGTTGCAGGCCTATACCGGGCTCATGAACGAGAATCGCGGCGAGGACGGCATCCCCCATCGCGTCCCGGTGATCGTGGTCGACATGTCGACTGCGCTCTACGCCTTCCAGGCACTGTCGGCGGCACTCTATGCGCGGCGGGACGAACCTCGCGGCCGTTACATCGACGTCAGCCTGATGCAGTCTGCTGCCGCCCTCCAGTCGATCCGGCTGATGGCCAATCATCTCGAAGGCGGCACCATGAAGCCGGGTGGCGCGCCGGGCGGCGTCTTCAAGACTGCCGATGGCTGGATGTCGGTCGTCGCCATCAACGATCGCGATTGGCGTGGCCTGTGTGCAGCAATGGAGATGCCTTCGCTCGCCGACGAGCCGCGCTTCGCGGATCCGCCCTCGCGGCTGGCCAACAGCGATGCCCTCTATGCCATCCTGCGCCCGGCGTTTGCCCAACATCCCTGGACGATCTGGAGCGAGCGGCTTACGAAAGCGCGCCTGATGCACGAACGATTGAACAGCTACGCCGATTACATCAATCAGCCGCACGTAAAGGAGACCGGCGCCATCCGATGGCTCGGCCAGGCCGGTCTCAATAGCGCCGTGCCGATGCCGGCGCTGCCCGGCATGCCGCATCAAGAGGACAGCACGTTGCGCGGCACGGCACCCACGCCCGGCCAGCACACTCGCGCCCTTCTTGCCAAGCACGGCTATGCCGAGGCCGAGATCGAGACTCTGCTCCAGCACGGCATCATCGCTGCTCCCTGACGGATACGCTGCCATGTTCACGCTCCTCGAGCCCATCCAGTACCGTCGCACGCCATGGAAGAATGGCGGCGGGACGACGGTCGACATCGCTACCGAAGACGACCTCTGGCGCTTTAGCCGAACCCCCATCGCCGAACCGGGTCCCTTCTCCGACTATTCGGGCTTTGACCGGATTCAAATGCTGATCGCCGGCAAGGGCCTGGTGCTTGAGACGCCCGGCGGCGAAATCGACGTGCGGACGCCCTTCCGTCCGGTCCGGTTCGCGGGCGAGACGCCGATCGTCAGCCGGCTGGAAGGAGGCCCGGTCGAGGTCGTCAACCTGATCGGCAGTCGCGCCGCGGTGAAGATCGATCTCGATACACTCGATGCCGGCGAGCGCGGCGGCGTCGGCCCGGGAATCCACATTGCCTATTGCGCCGAAGGACCGACCATCCTCGATGCCGATGACGCACTGCACCGCCTGCCCGCCCATCATGCCTTGCGGATCGACACGGACCGCACGACCATGCTGGCCTGCAAGGGCGGGCGACTGATCGTCGCCAGCATCACCCGAGGAGCGCCGACATGACGGGAGTTTTTCGTCTTCTCTTCGGCCTCGGCCTGTGGCTCGCGGGCACCGCCGGCGCCTCGGCGGCTGACCTCAAGCTTCTGACCACCGGTGCCTTTCGTCCGGTGGCGGAGGACGCTGTCGCCAGCTTCGAGAAGCGGACGGGAAACAAGGTCACGATGACAAACGACACGGCGGGTGCGCTGATGCGACGGCTGCGCGCCGGCGAGGCATTCGACGTGATCGTGCTGACGTCGGACGGCCTCGATGCGCTGGCCGATATCGGCACCGTGACCGGCGATTCGATCACGCCACTGGCTCGGGTTGGCATTGGCGTTGCGGTCGGTCTCAGCGCGCCGCAGCCCGACATCCTGAGCGTCGAGGCCTTCCGCCAGACCCTCCTCAAGGCCCGCCGCATCGCCTACATGGACCCGGCCTCCGGGAGCACCAGCGGCAATGCTCTGGTGCAGATCTTCCAATCCCTCGGCATCTTGTCCGATGTGAACCGCAAGGCGGTGCTGGTGCGGAGCGGCTCTTCCGCCGATGCGGTGGCGCGAGGCGACGCCGACATCGCCCTGCAGCAGGCGAGCGAATTGCGGATGGTCCCGACGGTGCGCCTCGCAGGAATGATTCCGGCCGCGATCCAGGTCTATACGACCTATTCCGGCGCGATCTCGGCCGAGACACACGAACCCGACGCTGCGAAAGCTTTGCTGGCCGCCCTCGCCGACCCCGGCCTCGCGCCCCTGTTGAAGCGGCGCGGCCTGGAATCGCCCTAAGGCGATCCTGCGGAGCCAGCCCTATGTCTGTGACGGAGATTTCTGACGCACCGCCGCTCGAGGTCGAGCGCTGGTTCAACACCAACGATCCACCGACGCTCGAGCGGCTGCGGGGCAAAGTCGTGGTGGTGCATGCTTTCCAGATGCTGTGCCCGGGCTGCGTCGCGCACGCCCTGCCGCAGGCCAAGCGGCTGCACGAGATCGCCCAGCACCTCGACGATCTCGTCGTCCTGGGGCTGCACAGCGTGTTCGAGCATCACGCCGCGATGACGCCGGTCGCCCTCGAAGCGTTCCTGCACGAATACCGGATCGCTTTTCCCGTCGCCGTCGACCGTCCGTCGTCGGATGGGCCGATTCCCCTGACGATGGCGGCCTATGGCCTGCGTGGAACGCCCTCGACCATCATCATCGATCGTACCGGCCGCGTCGCGCGCCACAGCTTCGGCGCCGAGGACGATATCGTTCTCGGCCTGACATTGGGCAGCCTGTTGAGGGGCTAGAGCGACCGAAGACGAGAAGGATCAGCCCTTCTTCAACTCCTTGATCGAGTCGGCCCAGGCGCCGATCGTGTGATCGATGTCGGCCTGAGTATGGGCAAGGCTCACATAGTACTTCGACTCGCCCTTCATGATGCCCTTGGCGCGCAGGAGCTGATTGAAGCGCGTGGCGATCGCCTTGTCGCCCTTCAGCGTGTCGCGATAGTCGCGCACCGGCTGGTTGGTGAAGACGACGTCGAACAAGGGGGGCTCGCCGATCACCTGCGCCTTGATGCCGGCCTTCTTCAGGAGATCGTCGAGCGTGGCCATCAGGGTGCGGCCGGTCTTGAAGACCTGCTCGTAGGTGCCGGGGCGCTTCAGCACCTCGAGCGTCGCCAGGCCTGCCACCGAGGCGACCGGGTTGCCCGACAGCGTGCCGACCTGGAACAGGAAGTCCTCGTCGGCGACCGCGAGCTTGTCGAAATGCGCCATGATGTCGGCGCGACCGGCGATGGCCGCGAGCGCGAAGCCGCCGCCCACGATCTTGCCCAGGGTGCAGAGGTCGGGCGTGACGCCGTAGTATTGCTGGGCGCCGCCATAGGAGAAGCGGAAGCCGGTCACGACCTCGTCGAAGATGAGCGGAATGCCGTGTTCCTGGGTCACGCGGCGCAGCCCCTGCAGGAAGCCCGGCGCCGGCGGGATCAGGCGCTGGAACGGCTCGACAATGACGCCGGCGAGCTCGTCGCGATGCTCCTTGATCAGGCTCTCGGCCATCTCGATGTCGTTGAACGCCCCGATCAGCATCTCATCCTGGACGCTCTTGGGGATGCCCGCCGAATCGGGAATGGCGCGCGGGAAGTTGCCGGGGTTCTTGGGCGCCATCGACATCAGCGCATAGTCGCTCATGCCGTGGTAGCCGCCCTCGAACTTCAGGATCTTGTCACGCCGGCGGAAGGCGCGGGCGGCGCGCATGGCGTAGAGATCCGCCTCGGTGCCTGAGCAAACGAAGCGCACCTGCTCGGCGCAGGGCACGGCGTCGACAATCGCCTCGGCGAGCGCGATGCCGTGTCGGTTGTTGGCGAAGAAGGTCGTGCCGAGCGGCACCTGGCCCTGCACAGCCGCTGTAACGTCGGGGTGGGCGTGGCCGATGAACATCGGCCCCGAGCCCAGCAGGAAATCGACGTATTCTCGGCCGGCCTCGTCCCAGATGCGACCACCCTTGCCGTCCTTCAGTACAACCTCGGCTGGCAAATTGCCGAAACTGCCGCCGGGCATCACTTTCTTCGCAGCGGTCACGATATCGAGGATGGGATCAGCAGTCGCGGCGGACATGGCGCACTCCTTGGCAAATGCGGAACAACGACGGGAACACAAGCTTAGCGCGATTGCCGGTTCCGGCATCGGCATAAACGCTAAGGCCAACCATGAAATTTCGCAGCCTTATAGGCTGACTTCACTCGATAGGCACAAAGATCGAATGACGCATCTTGCCTTCGACCGCCTTGGAGAAGTGGCCCTTGCCCGACGTGTCCTCGACCAGCAGCACTTCGCCCGCCCCGATGATGCGCGTCTCGCCGTCGCTCGCCTGGATGCTGACCGCGCCGTCAAGATTGATGATGTACTGCCGGCGCGGCGCCGGATGCCATTCGTAGTCGTAACTACCCGGTGTCTCGCGAAAGATGATGCCCGTGGCGGGGAATGTGGCCGACGTCTTGCCGCCGCGGCCTTCGTTCTTCCATTCGACCTCGATGTCGCGGAAATGCGTCTCGCCACTCGTGTCGACATAGAGATTGTGGATGCGCATGAATTTTCTCCCTCTTGCCGTTTACGGACCCGAGCTTAGAACGAAAAGATGTTCACGAAACCCGTAAAGGCCGTCCTGTTCGACATGGATGGCCTGCTGATCGACACTGAAGCCGTCTATATCGACGCTTTGCAGGTCGCCGCCGCGGCGATGGGGCTCGAAATGCCCCTCAGCTTCTGCCACTCCATGATCGGTATTCCCGGTCCGATCTGCGACGGCATGATCCAGGATTTCTACGGGCCGGACTTCGTTCTCGAAACATTCGGCGCGCACTTCGATTCACACACTCGTCGCCGTTTAGAATCAGGCGTGCCGGTGAAGGCGGGCGCCATCGAGTTGCTCGACTTCCTGAAGCAGCATCGTTTACCCCTCGCCATCGCCACGTCGTCGAGCCAGGCCACAGTGAGGAAACACCTCGGCCGGGCCGGCCTGCTCGACCGATTCCACGCGGTTGCCACGCGCGACGATGTCGTGCGTAGCAAGCCGCACCCGGATGTCTACCTCGAGGCCGCCCGGCGGCTCGGCGTGGCGGCCGAGAACTGCATCGCCTTCGAGGACTCCAATACGGGGCTCACAGCCGCGCACGCGGCGGGCACGATGGCGATCATGGTGCCCGACATCGTACCGCCGACCAACGAGGTACGTGCGAAATGCCTGCAGGTTGTGCCCGATCTCCACGCCGCTCTGCGCCTGCTGCGCGAGGGCGCGACCTTTGACGTTAGTGCTGCCAGCCTCAGTGCTGCCAACGTCAATGCTGCAAGTCCTTCATGTTCACCACCCGGCCGCCGGGCATGACAACGTCGCCGGGCTTGCGGTCCGCCGGACAGGGACCGAGATATTTGAGATTGGAGGTCAGGTGGGTCCCTTCGCTGTCGACCTCGATCTTGAGCGCCTTGTCGAAATCGCCGATGACAGTCCCCGTGGCCGTCTTGCCCTCGCAGGCGCCTTTGAACGAATAGCCGCCGGGAATCTTCTGGAACTCCTGAGTGCAGCCCGGTCTCTTGCCCATCGCCGAATATTGCTTCTCGGTTTCTTCATCGATGCACATCTGCATCGCCATCGCATTGTTGCCCGGCAGCGCAACCGATTGCTCCCACAAGCCCGGCTTGCGGTGAGGCGGTTCGACCTGGGCGAACGTCGATGCCGGCAGGCCCAAACCGATGGCGGCAAGCACCGCGACGGCCAAAGTCGAAGACGGATATTTCATCGGGGATGCTCCTTGATGGCGCGACACTAAGACAAGGAGTCCCCGCAGCAAGTCTTTTCCAAGGCGGAGCTTTTTGACGGTGATGGGCGGTTGCATGATTCGACCGCCCGATCTACCTCCGATCGGACAAGAAGAATTGAAGGAGGAACAATATGGCGTCCACAACCGGAACGGCCGCACTGCCCTCGACCGCGGCGCTCGTCGCCAGGCTGATCTTCGCCGGCGTTTTCGCCATGGCCGCGATCTTCAAGTTCTTGAACATGGGTGGTACGGCCGACTACATCACGGCCGCAGGATTTCCCATGGGTCTCGTTCTGGCCTGGGCCGCCGCGATCCTCGAGGTGATCCTGGTGCTGTGCTTCCTGAGCGGCGCTTACTTCTCGGAGGCGGCAATCGTCGCCGCCGTCTACGTGGTGTTCCTGGGCTTTGCCTTTCACGGCCCGAGTCATTGGTCGGCGAACCAGGCCGAGTTCGGCTTCTTCGTCGACCACTTCACTTTTCTTGCCGGCTTGCTGTTCGCGGCCTGCTACGGCCCCGGTGGTTTTCTGGCGCTGAAGCGGCGGCTCTTCTAGACCCCTGCGCTAGAATTTCTCCACCCAAGGCCGTACCTCGACTTCCCAGCTCCAGGCGCTGCGATGCTGCTGCAGCACTGCCCAGTAGGTCTCGGCGATGGCATCAGGATCGAGCAGGCTGTCGGGATTGTCGGCTGACACGGTTCGTGCGGCGCTTCGGATCCCGCCGTCAATCACGAAATGGGCAACATGAATGCCCTTCGGTGACAGCTCGCGCGCCATCGACTGCGCGAGCCCGCGCAAGGCGAACTTGCCCATGGCAAAGGTCGACGACAGGGCAAAGCCCTTCACGCCCGCCGTCGCGCCCGTGAGCAGGATGGCACCATGGGCCTTGGGCAGCATGCGCTGCGCCGCCTGCTGGGACACCAGGAAGGCGCCAAACGCGCTGACGTCCAGGGCGCGCTTCACATCTTCTGGAGCAAGGTCCACCAGCGGACCGCGCGTGCGGGCGCTTGCGTTGTAGACCACGACATCGGGCGCCTCTCCCTTCGCTTCGATTGCCTTGAACAGCCCCGCAACATCCGCAGGCTCCGCGGCGTTGCACTTGTGGATGCTGGCGCCCGTCTCGGCCGCCAGGGCCGTGAGCTTGTCGGTCTGGCGGGCAGCGACCGCGACTGCGAGCCCGTGCTTGGCGAACAGGCGCGCCAGCGATGCGCTGAGGCCGGGTCCGGTGCCGACGATCAGGGCGGAGCGATAACTGGGCGTACTCATCGGATGGCCTCGTTGTTCGGGTGACTGTGCAGGTATAGGGTACATGAGGTCAGTGGAAAGGATTTTCCAATGGATACGCTTGCCCGCATCGATGTCATCTCCGACGCCATTTGTCCGTGGTGCTATATTGGCAAGCGCCAGTTCGAAAGCGCATTGAAAATCCTCGGCCAGGATCAGCTGCGCTTCAGCGTGATGTGGCATCCCTACCAGCTGAACCCCGACATGCCGGCCGAGGGGGTCGAACGCGCGACCTACCGCGCCGCCAAGTTCGGCAGTGCGGAGCGCGCGCAGGCGATCGACCAGCGCATCACCGAGACCGCGGCCACTGTGGGGCTCGAGTTCCATCTCGAGAAACTCACCCGCACGCCCAATACGTTGAATGCCCACCGATTGATCCGCCTCGCTGCCCAGCAGGGCGTGCAAGACAGCGTCGTTGAGGCGTTGTTCAAGGCCTATTTCTGCGACGGTGCTGACCTCGGCGATTCCGAGCTTCTGGCGGCGATCGGCGGCACCGGCGGCCTCGATCCCGATGAAGTCTGGAAGATGCTGGCAGGCGAGGACGGCAAGCGCGAGGTGCTGGCCAATGACCAGATGGCGCGCAATGCCGGCATCCAGGGCGTGCCGAGCTTCGCCCTGCAGGGGCATGTGCTGTTCTCCGGGGCACTCGCGGCCGAGGACATGGCCAATGCCTTCCGTCAGGCCTGGGACATCCTGAAGAACCGCGCGGCGTAGGCCGCGACGGTCAGTCGAGCCCGTAGCGCCGCACCAGGCGATACAGCAGCGCGATCGGCACGATGGAGACGAGAATCAGGATGGAGGCCGCCGCGGTGGCGACGCCCGCGCCGCCGCTCTCGAGCGACTGGAACATCACCACCGTCAGCGTGCTCCACGGCCCGCTGTAAAGCACGATCGTGGCGCTGAGTTCGGACGCCACGGTAACCCAGGTGAGCACCGCCCCGCTCAGGATACCGCCCAGCATCAGCGGCACGACGATTCGCAGGAACGTCTGCAACGGCGGGCGTCCAAGGCTAATCGACGCCTCTTCGAGGGAGCCGTCGATCTGATGCACGATCGCGCTTGCCGAGCGCACGGTGAACGGCACCTTGCGTACGGTGTAGGCGAGCACCAGGATCAGCGGGCCACCCGTCAGCATCAGGGGTCCGCTGTTGAACGACACGATGAAGCCGATGGCGAGCACCGTGCCCGCCACGGCAAAGGGCAGGGTCGCCACGACATCGAGCAGTGTCGCCATGCCGTTGCGCTGGCGGGCCACCACATAGCCGATCGGAACGCCGACCAGCGTCGCGCAGGCCGCCGCGGCCGTGGCAAAGATCAGCGTATTGAAGAACGGCCGGGATGCGCGTCCGAGCAGCGGCGCAAAATTGTCGAGGCTGAAATGGCCGTGCAGGACCGGGCCACGGAACTCCATGAACGACAGAACGACGATCGCGAAGAACGGCACAAGCGCCAGGATCACGATGGCCCAGCAATAGAGCGACGACGCTGCCTGGACGCCCCGGCCGACATTCAGGAGGGGTGGCGTGCGGCGCGCGTTGGTGGCGAAGCGGCGTGAGGCGAGGAAGTGGCGCTGCACCACCAGCACAGCAGCCGTCATCAGAATCAGGAGCACGCCCAGCACGCCGGCCGACGACGGATTGGGCGATGTCTCGCCGATGAAGAGCTTGAACGCCTCGACGGCGAAGATCGGCATATCCTCGGCGAGTACGAAGGGAACGCCGAAGTTCTCGAGCGTCTCGATGAACACCAGCAACGCACCGGCCAGGATCGCCGGCAACACGATGGGCAGGATGACGGTGCGAACGGTACGGAGGGGTGACGATCCGAGGTTCTGGGCCGCCTCCTCCATCGACACATCGACCGCCTTGAAGGCGGCGACGGTCGGCAGCAGCACGTAGGGATAGAGCGTGAGCACATAGACGACGACGATGCCGCCGGCGCCGTAGATCGAGCCGAAGCCCAGCCCCATCGACTGCAGCCATTGCGTGACGACGCCGGACCGGCCGAACAGAAGCACCAGGGCATAGGCGCTGACGAACGATGGCAGGATGAGCGGCAGCGACGCGAGCGCCAGGATCGCCGCCCGGCCGACGACCGGCAGACGAGCGAGCGCAAAGGCGAACGGGACCGAGATCAACGTCGTGATCAGGGTGGCGGCGATGCCGATACCGAGCGTGTTGATAATGGCCTGACGATAAAACGGTCGGCCCAGCATCTTGGCGTAGTTGCCGAGCGTCAGCGCTCCTCCTTCGGAATCGAGGAAACTCGCCCCGAACACGTTGAACAGCGGATAGAGCAGAAAGAGCGCCAGGAACAGCAGGCCCAGGGCGGCAATGGCAATCGGCAGGCGCTGCTGATGCGGGATGGCGAGCATCACCGCAGGACCGTCAGCCGCGCTGGATCGTAAGCCAGCGTCACCTTGTCGGCCTGGTTTAGCCGACGCTCGGGCGCATCGAGGATTGCGACGTTCAGGATCGTCCCATCGCCGAGACGAACGCCGAGCCGCGTGATCGGTCCCAACATTTCGAGGTCGACGACGTTGCCGGCAAGACGCGGCCAGGCCTCCGGCGCTTCCTCCGACAGGCGCAACGCTTCGGGCCTCAGCGACAGCAGGCCGCCCTCCCGGCCGAGCGCACGTGCTTCGACAAGATTGGTCGTGCCCATGAACTCGGCAGCGAAGCGCGACGCGGGGTGCCGGTAGATATCGGCCGGTGCACCGACCTGCTCCAAACGGCCAGCATTCATGAGGGCGATGCGATCGGACACCGACATCGCCTCTTCCTGGTCGTGCGTGACATAGATCGCGGTGATGCCGAGCGACTTCTGAAGCTCGCGGATCTCGGCGCGCATGCTGACGCGCAAACGTGCATCGAGGTTGCTTAGCGGCTCGTCGAACAGCAGGACCTGCGGACGAATGACCAGCGCGCGGGCGATCGCCACGCGCTGAAGCTGGCCGCCCGAGAGCTGGTGCGGCTTGCGCTTCCCGTACTCGGCGAGCCGCACGAGCGCCAACGCCTCTTCGACCCGCTTGGCAAGCTCACCTGCCGGTGTTTTGCGCGCCCGGAGCCCATAGGCCACATTGTCGGCGACCGAGAGGTTGGGAAAGACCGCATAGTTCTGGAACACCATGCCGATGTCGCGGACATGCGCCGGCAAACGATCGATGCGTTTCTCGCCGAACCTGATCTCGCCACTGTCGAGATCGCAAAAGCCCGCAATCATGCGCAGCAGAGTGGTCTTGCCGCAGCCTGACGGCCCCAACAACGTGAAGAATTCACCGTCGCCAACGGTCAGGTCGATGCGATCGACGGCGCGCACCGGCCCGAAGGACCGGCTCGCGCCGGCCATGACGATGGCCGCCACCTAGCGCGAGTCCTGGATCACGTCCTTGATCTTCTCCAACGTTGGACCGCGCTTGGCCGTCCAGCCTTCCTCATCA
Organism: Alphaproteobacteria bacterium; assembly: GCA_017308235.1. Lineage (GTDB taxonomy): Bacteria > Pseudomonadota > Alphaproteobacteria > Reyranellales > Reyranellaceae > Reyranella. The sequence continues at coordinate 168,790 of JAFKFL010000009.1, forward strand.
TAGGGAATGATCTTCACGGCGGAGAGCGGCGGCAGATTTCCGGGCAGGCTGGAAAGGTCGAGATCGCTTCGTGTCGGCCGACGGAACGTCGCCTTCAGGATCATCTCGCGCACATCCTTGCGGTTGATGTAGTCGACATAGGCCTTGGCCGAGTCGGCATTGGGGCCGCCCTTGATGATCGCCACGCCTTCCATCGCCGCGCTCGTCCCATCGGCTGGGTAGACCGTCTTCATCGGTGCGCCGTTGGAAGCCCACAGCGGGCCGGCATATTCCAGGGAGATGCCGAGCGGATATTCTCCGTTGCCGACGCCCTGGAACACCAGCGATGACCGGTTCAGCACCTTCATGTTGTGGAACAGCTCTCCCACCTTCTTCCAGCCGACATCTCCGCCACCCCAGAGATCGACCAGCATGGTCACAGTGGCATAGGCGGAACCGGAGTTGGCGGGATCGGTGAAGGCAATCTTGCCTTTCCACTTGGGATCGAGCAGGTCGGCCCAGGTCTTCGGACCCTGATCGGCCGGCACGAGCTTGGTGTTTTGCAAAATCACCAGCAGGTGGAGGTTGTTTCCGATCCAGAGATTGTCGGGGTCGCGGTACTCGGCCGGCGTGGCGTCCCGGTTCTTCGAATCATAGGCTGAGAACAGCGCCTTGTTCGTCTGGAGTAGCGACCTGTTTACGCCCCAGATGATATCACTCAGCGGATGAGCTTTCTCGGCCTGCAGCCGGCGTACCAGCACGCCCGAACCCGCCGTCACCGGCTCGACCTGGATCCCGGTTTCCTGGGTGAAGCTCTTGAACACCAGATCGTTCAACGTGCTTTCGTTGGCGGTGTAGACGACCAGCTTTTTCTGCGCCAGCGCCGCGCCACCTGCAAACAGGCTGCCGAGCAGGGACGCGAGCGCCACCAGCCCGCTGAGCCTCGACATCTTCATGCGCACTCCCCCAACTATTTGCCGCGCGATATGAGCCTGTCGCAGGCGGAGGAGCAACAGATTTACCTTCGGTTGGATTTCATTCAACGCAACGTGCCGAAAAACCGGTGGACTTCAGCGATGAACAGTTCCGGCTGCTCGAATGCAGCGAAGTGGCCGCCTTTCGGCATTTCCGTCCAATGGCAGATATTGGTGTAACTGCCCTCCATCCATCGCCGCACGGGCGCGACGATCTCCTTGGGGAACACCGCAACGCCTGTCGGCACCGTGACCTTGTGCGCCGTGCGTCGGCCAGGGCCGAAGCTCTCCCAGTAGAGCCGCGCTGACGAGGCCGCGGTGCCCGTCACCCAATAGAGCATGACGTTGTCGAGCAGTTCGTCGCGGCTCAGGATGTTCTCGGGATGACCTTCGCAGTCGGTCCAGGCCCAGAACTTCTCCAGGATCCAGGCCGCCTGGCCGGCAGGCGAATCGGTGAGGCCATAACCGAGGGTCTGCGGCCGGGTCGACTGCTGCTTGGAGTAGCCCGAGTCCCAGTCGGCGTAGTGCTTGATCCCATTTAGCGCGCGGGCCTCTTCGGGCGTCGGCTCGCCCTCGACCGCGGGCCGCACGGACATGGCAAGCGTGATGTGAATGCCGGCGCAGTGGGCCGCATCCTGTGCACCGAGCGACGTCGTCACGGCCGAGCCCCAGTCGCCGCCCTGCGCGCCGTAGCGACTATAGCCAAGCCGGCTCATGAGCTCCGCCCAGGCCCGCGCGATCCGATCGACGCCCCATCCGGTCGTCGCGGGCTTGGACGAGAAGCCGAAGCCGGGCAGCGACGGACACACCACATGGAAGGCATCGGCGGCACGGCCACCGTGAGCCGTAGGATTGGTCAGTGGCTCGATGACCTTGTGGAACTCGACCACCGAGCCTGGCCAGCCGTGCGTGATGATGAGGGGCATCGCCTCGGGATGAGACGACCGCACATGCAGGAAATGAATGTCCAGCCCGTCGATCTCGGTGGTGAATTGGGTAAAGCGATTGAGCGCCGCTTCCCGACGACGCCAATCGTAATCGTCGCACCAGTATCGACAGACCTCCTGGATCCACTGCAAAGGCGCACCTTGGCTCCAGTCGCTGACGAGCTCAGCCTCCGGCCAGCGGGTGTTGCGCAGCCTCGATTTGAGATCGGCGAGCACATCGTCGCCGATCGCGATCCGGAAGGGCCTGATGGCAGTGGACATTCGGCTCTCCTTCCCGTCAGGAGGCGATGCCCATCAGGCGCGCCGCCGTTCCGCCCAGGATCGCAATCCGCTGCTTATCGCTCAGTCCCGGCGTATTGAGGACGAGGTCAACCTCGGTGCTGGTCCATGGGAACGGATAGTCCGTGCCGATCATGATCTGGCCCGGGCCGGTCTCGGCGATCAGATGGCGCAGCGCCTCGGGCGTGAACACGATGGTGTCGAAGAAGAGCTGCCCATCTCGCAGATAAGCCGTCGGGTTCTTCTTCGGCAAAGGCCCGACGCGGTTGGGAAACGTCCGGCAAACGGCATCGGAGCGGTTGGCGTAGGACGGCAGGAACCCGCCACCATGTGCGGCACAGATCTTGAGACCGGGAAAGCGATCAAGGGTGCCTTCGAAGATGAGATGCGACAGCGCGATCGTGGTTTCGAGCGGATTGCCGATCGTGTTGGTCAACAAACCGCTGCCACCAAGCCGGCCGCTGGGCTCAAGCTCGCGCGTCCCCAACGGATGCATGAAGACCAGGGCACCCAGCTCCTCGCACTTGGCCCAGAACGGATGGAACTTCGGATTGGCCAGCTCCTCGCCGGCGACGCTGCCGCCCACTCCGACGCCGCGGAAGCCGAGCTTCTTGACGGCATATTCGACCTGTTCGGCGGCAAGATCGGGATGCTGCAGGGCCGCCGTCGCGAAAGCGACGAAGCGGTCGGAGTGGGTGGCGCAGAACTCGGTCAGTGCTTCGTTCTGGACCTTGACCAGCTCGGCTACGACATCGCGCTCGGCGCGATACCAATAGGGATTGATGCTGAGCGCCTCGACGTCGATGCCTTGCGCATCCATGGCCGCGATGCGCGTGTCGATATCGCTCATCAGCAGGCCCGGCGCCTCGAGTGGCTGCTTGACCAAAGCCATTGCCGTCGGCACGGCGCAGTGGGCGTGGATATCGACGGTCTTGACCCGGCTGCCGTTGACCACGACTTCGCGGCGCCGCGGCTGGCTGTGCGTATGGCCGCCCGAGTGGTCAGTCGCGGCCGACACGGCCATGGGGCAACCGGTGAAAGCAATGGCGGCGTGGCTCGCCGAGTTTGTCTCGCCTGTTGCAAGCATGGCCTCTCCTTCAACGTCTTGGGGCAGCGAGGCTACAATGCCTCGGTTGCAAAGTCGCTGCCTACAGCCTAGCGCGACGAGCTCCGCGTTGTATTGAGATCGGGCGAAGACAGAGGACCCTTGACCGTCGTGACATAACGATCGTTGCCGTTTTGCAGCGTCACGACTGATTCGATTGCGCTCTCAGCGAAGTTCACCCGGCCGTTGATGTCGGCGACCGCGCTTGCCCCTTGGATCGTCTGGTTCTCCAGCGAGAGGCCGCCCGCACCGAGCCTGATCCCACCGGAGAGCGGATTCTGCCGATCGATGAAGCTCTTCAACACCTGAGAGTCGAATGCCAGGCCGTCGCTGAAGATGCCGCCGATGCTCGCGGCAAACTGCGCGAAAGCAGGCGATCCATCGATCACAATCGGGTGAAGGAAACCGTTCACCATCGCCGCCCCCGACAAGGCGTTGCGAATTTCCTGCGAGGAAATCCCTGCGCCCGTGATGCGCAGGTCCGTCGCGTCGACCTTACCTTCGATCGCGATCGAAAAGCCGGATGAACTGAGCGTGTTCTTCCCCACAGTGCCCTTCAGCAGTTGATCGAGCGCAATCCCGTGCACGGCACCCAGAAGATCGACGGCAAGCGCCGACCCCGAAGCATCGATCGTGCCGGTAAGCTCGGCGCCGCCGCCATAGAACGTGCCCGCGAGCTTCGACACCTTGATCACACCTCTGACGAGGGCGGCCTCTATTTCGGCGTGCCCCACGGTGAGCGACGTAAGCGTCATCGTGTCGGCCTGCAAGGAGAGCTTGGCATCGAAGGCGCGGAATGCGGCGAGGTCGATCGGTTGGGACGTCGTGGGGCTCGCCGTCGGATCTGACGCCTCCTCCACCGGGGCGATATGTGCCGCCGATTTGGGATCGATTCCCAGCCAGCGATCGACCTTCAACACACCCGGCACCGTAAGCGTGGCGACGAGGCGCGGGTGGTGATCGAGCGTGGTGTCGATCTGGCCGTTCAATCGGCTGCCGCGCGCCCGAACCTCACCATTGAAGCGCGCCTGTTGCGATGTTCCCTTGAGGCTTCCCGTGGCGCGGATGTAGCCCACGCTCGACATCGCCTGTCCGCTCGCCGCCGAGACCAGCGCGCTCGCATCGCGCGTGTGAAGGAAGAAGTCCGGAAAGTCGTAAGTGAAGCTGTCGCCGAACGACAGAGTGCCCGAGAGCCGGCTCTCGGTATTTAGGAAGTTCATCGCAACGTCGCGGACAGCGACCGCGTCGAACGTGCCGGCAACGGCACCACTCGCGGTGATCGGCCCGATCTTGCCGTTCATAAAATGTGGCAGGTCGGCGTAGTTGAGCAGCCGGTCGGCATCCTGGGTCGAGACGTTGAAGGCAAGATCGAAGCGCGGCACGGTGCCGAAATCGCTAATCGTACCCTTCAGATCGAGCCGAGCACCGGCAACATCGCCAATCCTCATGGCGGCAAGTTGCAGACGATTGCCCTGCAGCGTCACGTCGCCGTCGATGTTCTTCAGGGTTTCACCGCGGAAAGCAAGATTGGCGACCTTAAGTTTCAATCCAATCTTCGGATCGTCGGGCGAAGGCGGCTTCGACGCTGCCGCAGAGGCTGGCGATGCCATGGGCGCAGCCTTTGGCACATAGGCATCGAGGTCGAACTTGTCGATCTCGGCATGGAGCGCCGCCGAGAAAGGAGACTTGAGCGAGAGCGTGCCACCTGCCGTACCCGACGTGTCATCGAGCCGGAAGCGGACATCGTTCACCTGCAGGCTGCCCGGCGCTGAAACAAGCTTGCCGTCCACCGCCAGCGTCTGCAACCGACCAGCCGGCACGCCTGACGTATCGACATCCAGCCAGCGCAGCGTCTGGCGCAGATCGTTGCTGGTAAGGCTGAAGCGACCTGCCGCCGAATCGATATCGATTTTCGTCTGCCCCGGCAGCAGCGCCGAGAAATGTGGAACGGCAAGCACACCTTTCTTGACGTCGAGCACGAGAGAAAGATTGCGCACGAGGTCGTCCTTGTAGCGCGCCTCGCCAACATCGGCCGTAAGGTTGGCATCGATGGCCGACCAGTAGGACGAAGGGGACGCGGCCTTCGCCGCTGGCTTCAGGGCCGACTTCACGGCCGGCGGCGCAAAGTCGATCGGTCGCGCCAGGATCGTGAGCCACTTGTCGACATCGAAATGCGAGAGCGAGACCTTGCCGGCAATCGCCGGTGTCGGCTTGAGGGCAAACGACAGCGAACCCGCGGCTTCATCCTTGCCGGCTTGGGCCGCGATATTGTCGGCGGCGATCTTTTCGGGCGAGACGACAATATCACCCGAGAAAGAGAAGCGGCCGGCACCTGAGGTGTCGAAGTCGGGCTTTGTGCCGCCGAGCGCGCTCCAGATCGAATTGACGAAATCGCTCAGCAGGCCTGTCTCCACGGTAAGATGACCTTGCGCCGTCGCGCCGGGATTGACGGCTGTCAGATTACCGTCGAAGTCGAGCTTGCCGCTCGAGACCTCGAGCGAGAGCTTGGCGCGATGACCCTTCGCGCCGGCCGCGCCAACGCCGACATTGAGCTTGAGCGGAATACCATTCACCGTGGCGCTGCCGTCGATCTCGAACGGTCCGTCAAACGAGCGGACCGTCGCGCCTCCGTTCACATCGTTGGCCGTGAGGGTCGAGCCGTCACGCGGGTTCTTGTAGATCACCTGGCCGCGCACGAGCGACAACCGACCGACCGCCAGATGGAGGCCGCTGCTCGGCGCCCCGGCCTCCTGCTTGGTGCCGCCACCAGGATCGAACTGCCAGTTCGGCGTGCCGTTGGCATCGGTCTCCAGAACGATCGTCGGGCGATAGAGCGTCAGCGTGCCGACCTCGATCCGCCCCTGCAGCAACGCCCACCACGACGGCGTCACCGCCACCCATCGCACATCGACCATCTGCGCGCCTGCGGCGCCAACGGCGTTGGAGAAATGCACGTCGCCCGCGCCGACCCCCGGCACCGGGAAGACCGAAAGCCGCATAGGCCCATCGATCACGAGCTCGCGGCCGGTCGCAGCGCGCACGGCCTCGATGAGGCCGGGTTTATAGGCCTCGACATCGATCAGGGACGGCAGAAACGCCAGGATCGCCGCCACCGGCGCCAGTATGGCAGCGACGATCAGCCCGATCTTCCAACGCAAACGCATGGCCATGCCCATAAGGAACGCAGTCGGCCCCGAAAGGACCCGGTGTGCGGCCGAAAATTTCAGCAATCGCCTGAATTGACAAGCGGACTCCATGCTACCGTCGGCGAGACGCTGCAGCTCGACATGCGGCGAGCAGGGAAGGAAACGACAATGCGGCCCAGGATTCTTGGGGCCGGCCTCGTCGCCGCGCTTGTCTGCGGCATGGCCCCGGCCTTAGCGCAAAAAACCGGTGGGACTCTGCGGATCTATCACCGCGACAACCCGCCCAGCGCCTCGATCCACGAGGAGGCGACCAACTCGACCGTCATCCCCTTCATGTCGCTGTTCAACAACCTGGTGCTCTATGACCAGTCCAAGCCGCAGAACAGCCCGGACGACATTGTCCCCGACCTTGCCACGTCATGGAACTGGAGTGCCGACGGCAAGGCACTGACTTTCAAGTTGCGCGAAGGCGTGAAATGGCACGACGGCCAGCCGTTCACGGCGAAGGATGTCGTCTGCACCTTCGACCTGCTCACGGGCAAGGGCGAGGACAAGCTGCGCCGCAATCCGCGCCAGTCCTGGTACACCAATGTCGAGCGCGTGACCGCCGACGGCGAATTGCAGGCGACGATTCATCTGCGCCATCCACAGCCTTCGCTACCCTCGCTGCTCGCGTCGGGCTATTCGCCGATCTATCCCTGTCATGTCCCGTCGGCGCAAATGCGTACCCGGCCGATCGGCACGGGGCCGTTCAAGTTCGCCGAGTTCAAACAGAACGAGGGCATGAAGGTCACGCGCAATCCGGACTATTGGAAGAAGGGCCATCCCTATCTCGACGGCATCGACTTCACGATCGTGCCCAATCGTGCCACCGCGATGCTGGGTTTCGTCTCGGGGCGTTTTGACATGACCTTCCCCTGGGAGGTCACGATGCCATTGCTGAAGGACGTGAAGAGCCAGTCACCGAACGCGGTCTGCCAGGTCACGTCGATGAACAACAGCACCAACCTGATCGTGAACCGTGACGCCCCACCATTCGACAATCCAGATCTTCGCCGCGCGCTCTCGCTTGCGATGGACCGCAAGGCCTTCGTCGATATCCTGAACCAGGGCGACGCCCAGCTGGGCGGCATCATGCAGCCGCCGACCGACGGCATCTGGGGAATGCCAACGGAGATGTTCGCGTCGGTTCCCGGCTACGGGCCGGACGTCGCGAAGAACCGCGCCGAGGCGCGCGACCTTATGAAGAAGGCAGGCTACGGGCCGGACAAACACCTGCCCCTGAAAGTCTCGACGCGCGGCATCTCGCTCTACAAGGATCCTGCCGTGATCCTCGTCGACCAGCTGAAGGAGATCTGGATCGACGCCGAGGTCGAAATCGTCGACACGCCGCAATGGTTCCCCAAGGTAGCGCGCAAAGCCTATTCCGTTGGCCTCAACACCACCGGCAATGGCGTCGACGATCCCGACCAGAACTTCTTCGAGAACTTCTCCTGCAAGTCGGAGCGCAACTATACAGGCTACTGCAATCCCGAGATCGACAAGATGATCGAGCAGCAATCGGCCGAAACGGACAAAGACAAGCGCCGCAAGCTCGTCTGGGAGATCGACCGCAGGCTTCTGGAGGACAATGCGCGACCGATCATCATGTGGAACCGCGCCGCCTCCTGCGTGCAGCCCTACGTCAAAGGTTACGTGCCGCAAGTGAACAGCGTCTACAACGGGTTCCGTTTCGAGGACGTCTGGCTCGACAAATAAGAAGCCACGATACGCTCTACGACAGCACCGCGATCTTCTTGCGCTCTTCTGCGCCGCGTCGGGCCGCCTAGTCGAGAATGTGGATGCCTTCGGGATGGAAATGCACAGCCACCGATTGGCCAACATCGATCGGCGGCTGGCGGTAATGATCTGTCGCCGCAACCTGCAGCCGCTCGCCGCCCAGCGACACCTGATAATCGGTCTTCTCGCCCAGGAACGTGCGTTGTTCGACCCGGCCGATCGGTATGCTCGACGCAGCCGGCGCGATCCCGATCATCTCCGGCCGGATCACGAGACGGACGGCCGACCCCGCCGGGCGGCCCGTCGCCAGCGTGACCCGGGCGCCCAGCACCTCGACATCGCTTGGCGATAGAACGCGACCAGCCAAAAGGTTGGTCCGGCCGATGAAACGGGCGACGAACTCGGTGGCCGGACGGTAGTAGAGGTCCTGTGCGGTGCCGCTCTGGACGATGACGCCGCGCTCCATCACGGCGATGCGGTCGGAGATCGCCATCGCCTCCTCCTGGTCGTGCGTCACATACACTGCGGTGATGCCCACCCGCTTTTGCAGCTCACGGATTTGCTCGCGCATCTCCAGCCGCAGCTTGGCATCGAGGTTGCTGAGCGGCTCGTCGAACAGCAGCACCTTCGGCTGGAACACCACGGCGCGGGCCAACGCCACGCGCTGCTGTTCGCCGCCGGAGAGCTGATGCGGATGCTGGCGGCCGTAACCCGAGAGGCCGACCGCCGCCAGCATCTCCTCCACCAGGGTCCTGACGGTTTTCTCGTCGCGCCGTTCGACGCGCAGCGCATAGGCCACGTTGTCGAACACCGACAAGTGCGGGAACAGCGCGTAGTTCTGGAACATGAAGCCGATGCCGCGCCGGTTGGGCAGGACATGGGTGACATCCTGGCCGTCGATCGAGATCGTCCCCTCGTCCGGCGTCTCGAAGCCCGCGATCATGCGCAGGGTCGTCGACTTGCCGCAGCCCGAGGGACCAAGCAGCGTCACCAGCTCGCCCTGCCCCACGCCGAGCGACACGTCGCGCACGGCATAGACCTCGCCTTTCACCGTGTGGTCGAAGCGCTTGGACACGCGGTCGAGACGAATGCCGTTGGCCATGCGCCTATCCTCCGAGGAAACTGCGGGCAGCCGCACCCGCGGCCGGCGCCCTGAGTCGGGCCAGGACGGCACTGAGGATGGCCACCACGACGAACACGACCACGATCACGAAGACGGAGAAAGCGGCGGCCGGTCCCAGTGCGAGCTCCGTCATGTTCTCGAGGATGCGCACGGTGATCAGGGTCCAGGAGATCGATACCAGGAAAATCGTGGCGCTGATCGCCGTCATCGAGCGGATGAAGACGACTCCCAGACCGGCGAAGAAGGCCGGTGCGATCAGCGGCAGGGTCACGCGCCGGAAGGTCTCGCCGCTGCCGGCGCCGAGGCTCGACGACGCCTCCTCGATGCTGCGGTCGATCTGCTGCAGGAGGGCGACGGTGGCGCGGATGCCGGTCGGGCTGTAGCGAAAGATGTAGCAGGCGATGATGATCAGCACGCCGCCGGTCAACGCCACCGGAGGATCATTGAAGGCGATCAGGTAGCCGATGCCGACGATGGTGCCGGGAAGCGCGTAGTTGATCATCGCCACCAACTCCATCGCCCGCTGTCCCGGAAAGCGGCGACGGGCGATCAGGTAGCCGACCAGCACGCCATAGAGGCCGCCCAGCGGCATGCCGATCGCGGCGATGATCAGCGTGTCGCGGATCGCCGGCAGGCCTTCGGTGAAGATCACGCGGTAATGGTTGAGGGTGAAGCTGTTGTTGGCGCCGAATGCCCGCACCAGCGAAGCCCAGAGCAGCAGGGCGTAGAAGTAGACGATGAGTGCCGCGACCAGGAAGCAACCGGCGGTCAGCAACCAGGCGACCCAGGGGGCAAGCGCGCGGCTGCGCGAGCGCTGGCCGACCTTGCCGGTCACCGTGACGTAAACGCGCCGTCCGACCCAGTAGCGCTGCAACAGGAACACCGCGGCGGCCGGTACGAGCAACACCAGCGACAGGACCGCGCCGCCCTTGAAGTCGAACATGCCGGTGATCTGCAGGTAAGCCTGCGTTGGCAACACTGGGAAAGAATTGCCGGCGAGGATCAGCGGCGTCGCGAAATCGGCCAGGGATGCCGCGAACAGCAGCAGGAAAGCATTGGCGAAGCCCGGCACCGCGAGCGGCAGGGTGACGGTGCGGAAGATCCGCCAGCGCGAGCCGCCAAGGCTCGACGCCATCTCCTCGAGGTTGGGATCGATCGCCGCCAGGATCGGCCGCAAAGTGAGATAGGCGATCGGGAAATAGGTTAACGTCTCGGCGAGCGCCGTGCTCCAGTAGCCGTAGGGCGAGACGTTGGTGAAACCGAGCAGGTCGTGACTGATGAAGCCCTTGGGGCCGAACGAGAAGATGATCGAGATCGAGGTGGTGAAAGGCGGCGATACGAGCGGCAGCAGCGCCGCGGCGTCGAGGCAGGTCAGCCAATGGCGGCCAAGACCGCCGCGGACGGAGGTGAGTGCGAACAGGAACCCCAGCGCCGTGCCCAGCACGCCCACCGACGCTGCGAGAAACAGGCTGTTGAAGAACGAGGACCGATGATTCTCGTCCGACAATACGGCCGCGAGCGGCGCCAGCGTCACATGTCCTTCGTCCACGAAGGCGCGCTGGATCAGCTCGACGAGCGGGAAGAGCACGAACAGCGCCAGCAGCGCCCATAGCACGGCCACGGTGACGAGCAGCGCGGGATCGCCGGCGATCCCACGCCCCGTCGTCAGGAAACGCGACTTCACCAAGCTTACTGCGCCGGCAGGACTTCCTTCACCCATTTATCGACGATCCGCTTGCGGTTGGCGCCGGCATAAGCGTCGTCGATCGGGATGATGTTGGCGCCCTTTAGCACCGCGGCGACGGCGGGGTCGGTCTTCACGTCGGGATTAGCCGGCACGAAGCCGATCTTGTGCTGCGAGAGCTTGGATTGCATGGCCGCGCTGGTCGCGAAGTCGATCAGCTTCTTCGCCTCGACCGGATGCTTGGCGCCCTTGATCAGCGCAATCGCCTCGGCGGCAGCGCCGATGCCCTCCTTGGGCAGGCTGATCGTGATGTCATACCCCTTCTCGCGGGTCTCGAGCGCGTCGACGATGAAAAAGATGCCGCCGCCCGCCTGGCCCAGGCCGACCGGCAGCGTGCCGCCGCCGCCGCTCTTGGTGTAGACCTGCACGTTCTGGCGCAGCTTCTTCAAATAAGCGAAGGCCTTGTCCTCGTCGCGCTTGTTGACCTCCAGCACCGAGAAGATGCGCGTCACCGCCGTGCCCGAAGTCCGGGCGTCGGCCATCTGCAGCATGTTCTTGTAGGCGGGGTTCAGGAGATCGTCCCACGAGGCGGGCGGCTGCAGGTTGTGCGCCTTGAGGAAGGCCGTGTTGGTCATGAACACCAGCGGATCGTCGGCGATCGCCGTCCACTGGCCGTCGGCATGCTTGAACCGCGCCGGCAGCTTGTCGAACGAGGGCGACTTGTAGGGCTCGAAGATGCCTTCCTTGATGCCGGCGGCGAAGGTTTCGACTGGCCCGCCGAACAGCACATCGACGCGCGGATTGCCCTTCTCGGCGATCACTCGGGCCAGCGCCTCGCCGGACGAGAAGCGCAGGAAATTGACCTTGATGCCGCTTGCCTTCTCGAACTCTTCGAACATTGGCCGGGCATAGTTCTCGGGCCAGATCGAGTAGACGTTCAGCGGTTCGGCTGCCTGCGCGCCCGTCAGCAAGCCCAGCAACCCAGCCACAACCGCCAACGCCCCGACGATCTTCTTCATCCTCCCCTCCATTGTGACAGTTTTGTTACTTGGAGGGATATTGGCCCGTCCTGTCGCGAACGTCCATGCGGCAATCGTTACGACAGCACCGCGATCTTTTTGCGCTCGATCAGGCCGAAGTCGATGGCCGCTCCAACACCTGGCTCGTGCGGCACATGCACCATGCCGTCACGGCCCACGACGATGTCCTTCTCCAGCCCGTACTTCTGCGCCGCGTCGGGCAACAGCACCTCGAAGAAAGTGGTGTTGCGGATCGCGGCGATCACATGGAGGTTGGCGAGATTGTTGAACGAGTTGCCGCCGTGGTGGACCTCGAAGCTCATCCGGAATGCTTCGGCAAGATGCGCTGCCTTCACCAACGTCGTGATGCCGCCCTTCACCGCCACGTCACCGCGCAGGAAATCGGTCGCCTGCTGCATGATCCATGGCTGGTAGGCCTCGAGGCCGGTGATGGGATACTCGGTGGCGAGGATCGGGATCGAGAGCTGCTGCTTCAGCTTCACGTAGTTGTAGATGTCCTGGTCGTGCAGCGGATCCTCGTACCAGAAGAAGTCCAGCTCCTCGGCGGCCCGGCCGACTCGCAGCGCCGCCGGATAGTCGTAGGCCCAGGTCGAATCCAGCATGACCGTGTAATCGCCCACCGCGCGGCGCACCGCCTCGCAGACCTTGATGTCGGTCTGCCATTGCGTCGGCGGATGGATCTTGTAAGCGGCCCAACCCTCCTCCTTGTGCTTTAGCGCCTCTTCCGCGTACGCCTCGGGCGACGCAAGTACGGCCGAGCTCGCATAGGCGGGCACCGATTCGCGGAACGTGCCCAGCAGGCGATGGATCGGCTGACCCATTGCTTTGCCGACGAGGTCCCACAGCGCGACATCGACCGCACCGATGCAGCGAACGCCCGCGGTGCGCTGGCGGCGCCAGAGTTCGGCGACGATCGCCTCGCGCATGATCGGGTTCTTTCCCATCAGGATCGGCTTCAGATGGGTGATCAGGCCCTGTCCGTCGTTGGCCGCGGAATTCGAGGCCGAGCCCAGGAAGGCATGGCCTTCGACGCCGTCGTCGGTTTTGAGGCACAAAAAGCCGAGCGCGCTCGATCCCGAGAAGCGGGAGATTTGCCCGTATTGGGTGGCGGGAATATCGTCCCAGGAAAAGAGCGTGAGCGAGACGTCGGTGATTTTCATGCGCCCTCCCAAACCTGTCGTTCCGCGCCGTAAGGATCGTTCTTCAGCCGGCACTCGGTGTCGAAGATCATCGTCGGCCGCGTCGCGGTCGAATAGACGGGCCAATCGGGAAGGCCCGCGTGCCCTGGCCGACCCGTCCTCGCGAAGGCGATCCAACTCAGCGCCATGCGTTCGCCCAAAGCCAGCCGTGTCGGATCATCGCCTGTCAACGCCGCCTCGGCGAGATTATTGAACACGAAAGGAATTTCGAGAGTGTGACAGGAGCGCAGTCTTCCGCCCAGGACCGGCGTTTCCCAAGCAAACAGATAGACGAACACATCCGCCGCTCGCTGCGCGAGTTTGCGCTCGGCGATGGCGAGCGAGAGGCTGCGCACGCCGAGGTCACCAACGATCGAAAGGCCGATCTCATCGGCCGCCATTCCAGGCTGCGCCTTGCGGTAGGCCGCGATCACATCGGCTGCGCGCGCGCCGACATAGGGCATCATCGCCTCGACAAGAGTGTCGAATGTCGCCTTTCTGACCCAGTCCAGATGACCGAGGAACAGCGCCATCTCGTCCTTGTTGGTGCCGATCATCAGCGGCACATGCGCCGACACCGAGGGCGCAGCCGGCGCAAAGGGACCACCGGGAAAGAATGTGCCGTCGATCACTGGATTGAAGCCAAGCCGCCGACGGTTGCTGAAGGAGGCTCGGCTCACCGTGGCCTGCACCGCGTTCTGGGCCTTCAGGATCGTGAGCGCGGGCAGCTCGCGCAGCTTGCCGGCCGACGCGGCATCAAGGCCAAGCTCCGCCAATACCTGGCGCGTCGTTTTCGTGCCGTCTTCGCGGTCGGCCATCTGCACGGCCGGGCCGCTCTGGATCACAGCCTTGTGAAACAGGCCCTTGGCCGAGGGCAGTGCCATCAGCACACACACTTTCGCGCCGCCGCCTGACTCTCCGAAGATCGTGACGTTCCCTGCATCACCGCCGAAGGCGGCGATATTGTCCCGGACCCATTCGAGCGCGGCGACAATGTCGCGCATGCCCGCCGTGCCCGCGCCGGCAAATGCCTCGCCGGCGATATCTTCCAGATGCAGATACCCCAGCGCGCCGAGGCGGTGATTGATCGACACGACCACGACGTCATCGAGGCGGCAGAGATTGGCGCCGTCGGTCCAGGGCGAGGATCCTGAGCCGGTAACGAACGCGCCGCCATGGCACCAGAACAGAACTGGCCGCTTCCTGCCTTCAAGGCCCGACGTCCAGATATTGAGGTAGAGGCAGTCCTCACTGATCTTCTGACGGCCGCCGAGCGTGAAAAGCTTGAGCAGGTTGGCCGGCAGGCCGAAGACGTTTTCGGCCTGGATCGACATGTTGCCGTACGATGCGGCCTCGCGGACACCAGGCCACGGCGCGGCCTTCTGTGGCGGTTTCCAGCGCAAAGCTCCCAGCGGCGGTGCAGCATAGGGAACGCCTTTGAAGGTGCGCACGCCGCCCTCGACGGTACCGCGGACGCGGCCGCTCGCAGTTTCAACGATGCAGCCGTCCATCATGCGCATTTCTCCCCTTGGCCGGTTCAGTATAAGCTCGACGCATGAGCGACAAAGTGAAAGCCGAACTGGCCCCGACCGGCGTTTTGCGTGCCGGTATCAATCTCTCGAATTTCCTGCTCGTGACGGGCCGCAGCGCCAACGGCGATCCCGAAGGCGTGTCGCCCGACATGGCGCGCGCGATCGCCGATCGGCTCGGCGTTCCGGTGAAGTACGTGCCGTTCAAGACTCCCGGCGAGCTTGCCGACCAGGCAGGCAACAATGTGTGGGACATCGGCAACATCGGCGCCGAGCCGCAGCGTGCCGCCGTGATCGCCTTCACCGCTGCTTATTGCGAGATCGAAGCGACCTACATGGTCCCGGCCGGCTCGCCGATCAAAACCATCGCGGATGTCGACAAGAAAGGCGTGCGCATCGCCGTCTCCGCACGCTCGGCCTACGGGCTGTGGCTTGAGAACAACATCAAGAACGCGACCCTCGTTCCCATTGCGGGGCTGGATGCCGCCTTCAACAAGTTCGTCGACGACAGGCTTGACGTGCTGGCGGGCCTGCGCCCGGGGCTCCTGAAGGATATCGAGAAGCTGCCGAGCGCCAAAATCCTCGATGGCAAATTCAGCGCCGTGCAACAGGCGGTCGGAACGCCGCGCGCCAATACCGCTAGCGCCAAGTTCCTGTCCGATTTCGTCGAGGAGGCCAAGCGGTCGGGCCTGGTCGCCCAGCTGATCGCGAAGCACAAGGTCAAGGGCCTGTCGGTCGCGCCGCCGGCCTGAGCCTCGTCTTCCTACTCCTTCACCGCGCCCGTCAGCGACGACACGTAGTAGTCGACGAAGAAGGAATAGAAGATCGCGACCGGCAGCGAACCGAGCAGCGAGCCCGCCATCAGCGCACCCCACTGATAGACGTCGCCCGACACCAGTTCGGTCAGGATCGCGACCGGCACGGTCTTCTTCTCGCTGCTCTGGATGAAGGCCAGCGCATAGATGAATTCGTTCCACGAGAGTGTGAAAGAGAAGATGCCGGCCGAGATCAACCCCGGGATGGCGAGCGGCAACGTGATGCGCCGCAGGATCTGTAGGCGCGTCGCGCCATCGATCAGCGCACACTCCTCGAGCTCATAAGGAATCGACTTGAAGTAGCCGATCAGCAACCAGGTGCAGAACGGCACCAGGAAGGTCGGATAGGTGAGGATCAGGGCGAACGGCGTATCGAACAGGCCGAGCTGGTAGACCGTGGTCGCGAGCGGAATGAACAGGATCGACGGCGGCACGAGGTAGGCGAGATAGATGGCGAGCCCGACATACTGGCTGCCCCTGAACCGCAGGCGCTGGATCGCGTAGGCCGCGAGCACGCTCGCGAACAGCGACACAACGGTCGCGGCAAGCGAGATGCCCATCGTCGTTGTCAGCCAGCGGGGATAGGCGGTCTCGAACAGCAGGTGCTTGATGTGCTGCAGCGTTGGGCTGCTGACCAGGAACGGATTGTAGTGCTTGTAGTCGTAGAGCTCACTGTCCGGTTTGAAGGCCGTGATCGCCATCCAATAGAAGGGAAACAGGAGGATGATCACGAAACAGGCAAGCGGTAGGTAAATTGTCACCATCCGCCGGGCGCGGCTGTCCCAGGCGAGCTGCTCGGGCGTGGCGCTTGCGGTGTTGGTCGAACCGCCGCCGGCCGGAACGTCAGTCATTGGCTTCCCCCTGCTGCCACTTGCGGCGCGCCAGGGCGAAGTAGCTGAATAGCGTGGCGAAGATCAGGAACGGGATCATCGATACGGCGATCGCCGAACCCTCGCCCAGTTCGCCGCCCGAGATGCCGCGCTGGAAGGCGAGCGTCGCCATCAAATGCGTCGAATTGATCGGACCACCGCGCGTGATCGCATAGACGAGCTGAAAATCGGTGAAAGTAAAGATGATCGAGAAGGTCATCACGATCGCGAGAATCGGCAGCAACAGCGGGAAGGTGATGTAGCGGAAGCGCTGCCAGGCGGTCGAACCATCGAGCAGCGCTGCTTCGTAGAGCGAAGGCGAGATTGTCTGCAACCCGGCCAAAAGCGAAATCGCCACGAACGGGATTCCGCGCCAGATGTTGGCTGCAACCAGCGACCAGCGTGCGGGCCAGGTCGTGCTGAGGAAGTCGAAGTACTTCGTCCTAAGATGCAGCACGTCGACCGCGAGATACGACAGGATCGAGAATTGCGGATCGTAGATCCACCAGAAGGCGATCGCCGACAACACGGTCGGTACGATCCAGGGCAGCAGGATGATGGCGCGCAGCAGGCTCTTGAACGGCAGGTGGTTGTTGAGCAGCAGCGCGAGCCAGAGGCCAAGGCCGAATTTCCCGAACGTCGCGACAGCGGTGTAGAAGACGCTGAAGAACACCGCGCTCCAGAACTGCGGGTCCGTCATCAAGTATTCGAAGTTCTCGAACCCGATCCATTCGCCAGTGCGGCCAATCTTGGTGTCGGTGAACGCGAGCCATATGCCGAGACCAAGCGGATAAGTGAGGAATACGAGCAACAGTCCGCAGGCCGGCAAAAGACAGGCGAAGACGAGGAACGGCTTGTGGTCGAACAACCGCGCCAACCAGCTTGGCTGCGGCCGCACGCGCGTCCAATCGGTCATCGTGGCGACGGTCATCATTCCTCCGAATGGAGAGAGACGGCGCGGCAGCCCAACCGCCGCGCCACCCCCAACTGATCAACGGTAGTAACGCTTGGTCCGGCGCTCGGCCTCCTTCACTGCCGCCTCGGGCGTTGCCTGGCCCGACGCGACCGACGCGAACATCTGCACCAGCACGTAGTCGGCAGCGACGGTGCCGGCGGCCTGCGTGATCGGGCCCTTGTAGCCCGACCAGAAAGCCGCGTTCATCGTGTTGCGGTAAACAGCGATCTTCGGGTCGCTCTCCCACACCTTGCTCTTGTCGTAGGCCTTGAGCGGATGCGCCCAATAGCCGAGACAGCCGGTCAGCCAGGGATCGTACTGCTCGGCCTCCATCATGAAGGTGAGATAGGCCTTCGCAGCGTTCTGGTACTTGGAGTGCTTGAACAGCATGGCGTTCAGCACCAGCGCGGTTTGTGCCGGCTTGCCGACGATACCGCTCATCAACGGTGCATGATAGGTGTCGTCCGCGATCGGCTTGGTCTTGGGATCGTTCTTCAGCGAGAAGTAGAGCGACACGCCATTGGCGGTCAGGAATAGCTCGCCGGCGGAATAGGCGCGGTTGTTGCTGACGTCGTTCCAGGACAGCGTACCCGACACGAAGGTCGGATAGAGCTCCTTGAGATAGTTCAGCGCGTTCAGCGTCTCCTTGCTGTTGATCGCCACCTTGCCGCTCTCGTCGACGAGATAGGCGCCGTGACTCCACAGTAGCCAGTTGGCGAAACCGTTGGCGTCGCCAACCGCATTTCCGAGAGAGAAGCCCGCAGGCTTGTTGACCTTCTTCAGCCCCTGGCAAAGTTTCAAGAAATTGGCGTGGTCGTTGGGAATTTCATCGAAGCCGGCTTCCGTGACCGCCGACTTGCGATAGACGACCGGGCCGCTCGAACCGCCCATCGGCAGACCGATCCAGTTGTTGGTGCCGGCCTTCTTGCCGTACTTCTCACCCAGGAACATCCAGCCGCCGTACTTCTTGCTGAGATATTCGGCGATGTCGCTGAGCTCGGAGACCTTGTCGGAAAAGATATGCGGATCCTCGGCCCAGCCCAGGATGACGTCCGGTCCGGCGCCGGTGTTGGCCGACACAGCTGTCTGCTGACGGATGTCCTCCCAACCAACGAAGTCGACCTTCACCTGCACACCCGTCGCCTTGGTGAACTTCTCGGTGTTGGCGCGGAAGATCACTTCGTCCGGCTCGACGAAGCGCGCCGGCCGCAGCACGCGCAGCGACGCACCATTTTCGGGCGTGAGCTTCGGCGCCGCGACGTCGGCCTTGGGAATATCCTGGCCCATCGCTTGGCGGGCGAGCGCCATCGCCATAGCCGATGCCCCCAAACCGAGGGCCTCGCGCCGCTTGATAATGAACACCATTTCTTTCGTCTCCTCCTACTCCACTGACTAAAGCCGTTGGCCCGATTGCTGATCGAACAGATGGATCAGCGCCGGATCAGGTCGCACGGCCAGGGTTTCGCCCGGTTGCGCAGATACGCGCTCGCGAAAGGCGCCGAGCACGGGTTGGCCGCCGATTCGCATCGTTACCTGCGTCTCCGAGCCCGTCGGCTCGACGACCTGAACGGTCGCCGGAATGCCGCCACGATCGATGATGAGATGCTCGGGCCGAATGCCGTAGACGGCCGGCCCGTCCTTGGGTCCGGTGCCATTGACGGGCAGCGGCCAGGCCGTGCCATCGGCCATGCGCAGAGCCCCATCGGAGATCGTTCCCTTGATCATGTTCATCGCCGGCGAACCGATGAAGCCCGCCACGAACAGATTGGCCGGGTGATCGTAGAGATCGAGCGGACGGCCGATCTGCTCGATGTTGCCGCCGTTCATGACCACGATCTTGTCGGCCATGGTCATGGCCTCGATCTGGTCGTGCGTGACATAGACCGTCGTCACCTTGAGCCGCTGATGCAACTCCTTGATCTCGGCCCGCATCTGCACGCGGAGCTTCGCATCGAGGTTCGACAAGGGTTCGTCGAACAGGAATACCTGCGGATTGCGAACGATCGCGCGGCCCATGGCGACACGCTGGCGCTGGCCGCCGGAGAGCTGCCGCGGATAGCGGCCAAGAAGCTGCTCGAGGCCCAGGATCTTCGCGGCGCGTTCGACCTCCCGTTCCATCACCGCGCGCGGCGCCTTGGCGAGCGTCAACGAGAAGGCCATGTTGTCGAACACGGTCATGTGCGGATAGAGCGCGTAATTCTGGAATACCATGGCGATGTCGCGATCCTTGGGCGGCATCAGGTTCACCACCTTGCCGCCGATCGCGATCTCGCCCGATGTAATGTTCTCCAGTCCTGCCAGCATGCGCAGCAAGGTGGACTTGCCGCAGCCCGATGGGCCCACCAGGACCACGAACTCTCCGTCCGCAATATCGACGCTGACGCCATGCAGTACTTCGAACGACCCGAACGCCTTGCGTACGCTCCGGATCTCGACCGTCGCCATCACTCCTCCCGACCACGCGCCGCGTACAACGCCACGATTACAACTCGACTCTTACGGCCGCTTTCTCTCGGTCTGAAATATAGCAAAGCAAAACATCTACGCGAGCGATCAGTGACGCAACCGTGACTTAGTAACTTTGTCAGATCGCTTGTCGGAAAAAGATCATGCCTGCATGATGCAACCGCCAAAGGGGAGATAACGCCATGGACTTTACGATCATTCCGGCATCTTGGGCGCCGCGACTGCTCAGCATCCTGCGCATTATGACGGGGCTCCTGTTCCTGGAGCACAGCACGGCGAAGCTGTTCAAGTTTCCGGCGCTTCAGATGTTCGCCAACCTCGATCTCATGAGCCTGGTCGGCGTTGCCGGCGTCATCGAACTGGTCGGCAGCATCCTCTTGATCCTCGGTGTGTTCACGCGGCCGGTGGCCTTCATCCTGGCGGGCGAGATGGCTGTCGCCTACTTCATGGCCCATGCCTCGCGCAGCTTCTTTCCCCTCGTGAACAACGGCGAACCGGCGATCCTGTTCTGCTTCATCTTCCTCTACATCGCTGCGGCCGGCCCCGGTCCGTGGAGCATCGACGCCTCGCGCAGCAAGTAGTCGCCATGGCTTTGAAGCGCGTCGCCCTCGAGATCGGCATGGGCACCGACATCCGCGGCGGCGACTACACCAAGGCCGCCGTGCGAGCCTTGCGCGATGCGCTGTGGCATAACTCGCTTACGGTCGCCACGGCGGTCGGCAAGTCGAGTGACGACATGCAGGTCGAAGTGCTGATCGGCGTGCCGCAGCCCGACAAGGTCGACAAAGCCGAAGTGCTGAAGGTACTGCCGCACGGCAGCGGCGTGGTGAAAGTGGTCGAAGGCGGTCTCGAAATCCCGAACGAGGCCGGCACCGACAAAACGGTGATCGCGCAGGCGGCCGCCGTCGTGCGTCTCGATCTTTGAAGAGCAAGGCATGGCCCGCAAGCGCGTAATTCTGGAACTCGGCACCGGCAACGACCTGCATGGCGGCGACTACACCAAGGCGGCGTTGCGAGCGGTGCAGGATGCCTTGCATCACAGCTCGCTCGCCATGCTGCGCACGCTCAAGGTCGATTCGAAGACCAGCATGTTCGTCAATGTCACGATCGGCGTGCAGCAGCCCGACAAGGTCGACCTCGAGAAGGTGAAAGCCTCCCTGCCGCACGGCATCGTGACGGTGAAGGCAGTGAAGGGCGGCCTCGACATCGCCGATCCGGAGAACAACGACCCTGCCGTGATCGCAAGCGCAGCCGTCGAGGTCCAACTGGAGCTGCCCTGACATGTTGCTCTACGAGCATCCGCTCTCGCCCTACGCGCAGAAGGTCAAGATCGCATTGCGCGAGAAGGGAGTGGCGTTCGACGTCGAGACGCCGCAAGCCATCGGCTCGGGCAACTCGGCCGGGCTTTTCGCTGCGGCCAGTCCACGCCGGGAAGTACCAACGCTGATCGACGGCGACACACATGTCTTCGATTCGACGATCATCCTCGAATATATCGAGGACAAGTTTCCCTCCCCGCCGCTTCTGCCGCGCGATCCCGCCGACCGCGCGAACGCGCGCATGATCGAGGAGATCTGCGACACGCTCTACGAGGCGATCAACTGGGGCCTGACCGAGATCCGATGGTTCAAGCGCGCCGAGGGCGAGCAGGCCGAGAAGATGCGGGCCACCGCGGCGCGGCAAACGGCCGAACTGCAGAACTGGCTCACGCAGAAGCTGGGCCCCAGGTCCTGGTTCAACGGCGATACATTCGGCTGGGCCGACATTGCCGCGGCGCCTTATGTGAACCGCTCGTTCATCAACGGCATGGGGACGGCCGGCGGCTCGCCCCTCGCGCTTTGGCATGAACGCCTGTGCCAGCGGCCGTCCGTTGCCGCGACCTTCGCCGAGTCGCAGGCCGCGACCAACGTACTGGCCAATGCTGCGGAGCGAGTCGCCTCAGGTGCGATGCGGCGCGAATATCGCGATCACCGCCTGGAATGGATGATGAAGTCCGGCGGCGCGCAGATCGTCCTCGACGGCCTCGCCAACAACAACATCCGCTTCACCTGGCCGCTCGGCTGAGGTCACCGATCCAGAGAGCCGTGATCGCAAGCGCAGCGGCCGAAGTCCAGCTAGGGCTTGCCCTAACGCCGGCCCCTGCCGATGATCACGAGACCCAGACCAACCACCACGGCGACGACGCCGGCAATCGTCGGGATGGGAATGGTCTTTTGCTCGTCCTTGGTGACCTTAAGCGGCCCCGCGTCGAGAACGGTCTTCTGCTCCGTGATGGAGATATTGGCGACAACCAGGCCTGCGATCCCGAGCACGATCAGGATCACGCCAACGACGGCGAGTGGTCTCATGCCCTCGCCAACGTGGTAGGTCGGATAAAGTTCCCTACGTCAGGATTTCACCAGCATTTTCACGCCCTGCTCGAGGGCGGCGCGAGCACGCTCGGCGAGCTGCTGGTCGGTGGCACTGCTGACCGGATGGTCGATCAGGGCGAAGGCGTAACCCGGCATTCCCAACACGCGCCCCATCATCTCGGCAGCGCTCGCGAACCGGGTTGTCATCACTCCGAAGGCGGGAATGTTCTGGCGTTCAGCGGTAACGGCGTCGTGCAGACTGCACGATGAGCAGCTGCCTCAATCTCCTATGCCGGAGATCATCGCATCCCATTGCTTGATCTCGGCGGCTATGGGCGCATCGGCCGGCGCGCTATAGTTCGACTTGGTGCGGCTCACGACCTTCGCGACGCCGTATTCCTCGCGCAAAATCTGCTCGAGATGGCGGAAGAAGCCCTTGGTGCCTTCCTTGCCGTTGGAGATGAAGCCGACCGTCTTTCCTTTGAGCGTGTCGAGGCGCGGCGCCGCCTGGCCCAACGGCGCGGTCTTCTCGGCAGTGGGATCGAGCACGTGGAAAGTCATGTGGTCCTCTTCGTCTTCAGGCTTTTGGCGGTTCGCAATCGATGCAGACGCCCATAGGCAGGGTAACGGCATGGCTTTTGTTACCGAGCCAGGGCGGGATCACGGCACCGAAGCCGCCCGCCGGACCGCCGGCGGCAACCACCAGGAGTTGGTCAGGCGATTCCATCGCCGGATAGACGCTATCACCACGGTCGCGCACGACGGCACCCTTGCCGACATCGGCCCATTCACGGCGATGGATGCGGGCGCGCTCGTGGACGAAGTTCGCGATGTCGGTCTTGGTCCAGCGCGCGGCCTGCAGATGCTCGCGCAATTGCTTGGGAATGATCAGCGCATAGTTGCCGGGATGGATCGAGTAATGCCGCAGGTTGGCGCGCATCTCGGCGGCGAAGGTTTCGAGGATCTCCTCGGGCTTGGTCGTCCATTCGTTCATGATCTGGCGCGGTGCACCTGCCGCCATCACGGTGACCGACGAGGCGGCCCTCTCGACGCCGCGCTGCTCGTGAAGCGGCAGCCAGGACGAGTCCTCCTCGTCCTCGGCAATGCAGTAGCTGAACTTGCCGGGATGGCCGAGCGTCGAGCGGTCGATGGCACCCGGCCGCACGTCCATCAGATTGATGAGGCAGAGGCGGATCGCCCGGCCGATCGTCGCCGTGGCGCGATCGGAATTGCCCAGCGCGTTGAAGCCGCCGCTGGCGCCGATTTCGTGGCGGATCGGGCCGTTCAGCACCACCAGCACGGCACAGCCACCGGTGCTGGCCGTGGCGCCGTGCATCAGGAACGGCTCCTGCATCATCGCCGTCCAGGCGGTGACGACCACGGGGAAATGCATCGGCAGACAGCCTGCCATCACCGCGTTGACGGCGAGCTTCTCGGCCGTGATCGCAAGGCCGCGCACCGGCTCGATGCCAATCAGTTGATCCGGCGGCATCATCACCCAGTCGAGGCAGGCCTGAACGGCATCGGCGGTCGGCGGCACGATGGGCAACCCATCGGTCCAGCCGTTGCTGTGATAAAGCTCCTGCACCGCCGAGATGCTGTCGGCCTCATAGGTTCGGGACGAAAGCTGCACGGTCATCCTCCAGCGCCAAGCATAGGGCCGGCGTGCATTATGCCAAGATCAACCTGATAGACAGGATTGTTGCAATTCCCGCATCAATCGGGCTTGCGCCATTCACGCTGCAGCAACGAGAAAAGCCCCGTTGCCGCGGGTGTGAGCTCGCGTCCGCGCAGGGTGATCAGCCCCATGCGGCGCACCAACTTCGACCCGGCAAGCGGAATGACGCGCACGCCGGGCGGCAGCGGTCCGCGGGTCGCCCCGCCTGGCACCACGCCCACACCGACGCCGGCGGCGATGAGGGCGAGCAGTGTCGCGATCTGGGTCACGACGACCCTCTGGCGAAGCTGCAGGCCCGCCGCGACGGCGGCCGCATCGATCGTACGGCGCGTACGGGACTCGGTGGGCAGGGCGACGATGGGATGAGCCGCGAGCTCGGCCAGCGTCACGCTGCGCCGGCTGGCCAGCTTGTGACGGCTGGGCACGACGGCATAGAAGATCTCGCGGCCCAGCGCCGTACCGACCGCGAAGTCGGGCAGCTCGTCGACGTAGCTGATGCCGAAATCGGCGACGCCGCTTCGCACGTCGTCGAGGATCGTCGCATAGATGCCCTCGCGGACGTGGATCTCCACGCCAGGCCGATCATCGCGATAGGCTGCGATGGTTCGCGGCAGCAGACCGCCCGCCACCGACATAACGCACGACACAACGACCAGCCCACGCCCCTCCTGCGCCGTCTCGCGTACGCTTTGCACCGTGATGCCGAGATCGTTCAGCATGCGCTCGGCCACGGCGGCGAACGCACGGCCTGCCGCCGTGATCTCGACGTGCCGCGTGCTACGGTCGAACAGGCGTACGCCGAGTTCAGCCTCGAGCCGCTTAACCATGCGCGTCAGAGCTGGCTGCGAGAGCCTGAGTCGCGCCGCAGCTGCGACGAAACTGCCGTACTCCGCCAGCGCGAGCACGGCCTCGAGCTGGCGGGACCCGATGTCGGGCGACGTCCCGCTCATCAGGCCGCGAGCATGCGTTCGCGATTGCGCTCGCGCAGGATCGGCATCACCCACTTGCCGAAACGCTCGGCCTCCTCGTCGTGCAGGTAGCCCGAGAGACAGAACGAGTGGCAGCCGAGGTCGATGAACTTCTGCAAGGTGTCGGCGCATTGCTGCGGGTCGCCGACAACGGCGATGCCTGCGCCCGGCCGCACCTCAGTGATGCCGGTCCAAAGATGCGGCTCGATGGTCTCGCCGATCGCCGCCAGCTCGCGTACGCGCCGATTCGCTTCGGACGTCGCAAAATGCTTCTTCACGAAAGCCTTTTGCGCCTCGCTCGCATGGGCGACCAGGCCGTGCGCAAATTCCCACGCCTCCTTCTCGGTCGGCCGGCAGACGATCTGCAGGCGCATGCCGAAGCCGATCTCGGACTCGCGGCCGAGCCCGGCGGCCATGGCGCGGATCTCGGCCATGTTGGCGCGAATGCGATCGTAGGTATCACCCCAAAAGAGATGCACGTCTGAGTGCTTGGCGGAAATCTCCCAGGCCTGCCGACTTCCGCCGCCGAGATAGAATTTCGGATGGGGCTGCTGCAATGGATAGGGCCGGATCTGGGCACCCTTCAGCTGATGGAACTTGCCGTCGAAGTTCACCGGTCCCTTCGCCGTCCATAATGCTTTCAGGATCGAGACTTCCTCGTCCATGATCTCGTAGCGCTCTTCCTTGCCCCACTTGATACCTTCGGACGCGTTCTCGGCCTCGCTCTGGCCCGCGATCAGGTTGACGCAGATGCGGCCGCCCGAGAGCTGATCGAAGGTCGCGATCATCTTCGCGAGCAGCACGGGATTGATATAGGAAGGCCGCGCCGCGACCAGCATGCGGATCGACTTCGAGCGCGCCACCATCATGGCGCTCGAGATCCAGGCCTCCCAGCAGGCGGTTTGCACCGGCACCAGCATATATTCGAAGCCCGCCGCTTCGGCCGATTGCACGACACGGTCAAACAAGGCGAGAGACGAGCCGACCTGGGCGCTCGAGACTCCATAGGCGGTCGTGTCGCCTGCAGTCGGCAGGAACCAGCCGAATTCCAGTCGTCGCATGGATAATCCTCCAACCGTATCCTAGCTCAATCGAGGCCAGCCGCGCTCCTAGAGCTGGCGCAGCGCCACCTGCGCGATCGAATGATCGGCGCCCTTGGACAGGACGACATGTGCGCGCTCGCGTGTGGGCAGGATGTTCTCACGCAGGTTCACCTCGTTGATCTCCGACCAGATACGCCGGCCGACCTCGCGCGCTTCGTCGAGAGGCAGATCTTTGTAGTGATGAAAATAGGATGCGGGATTCTGGAAAGCCGTACGCTGCAGCAGCAGGAAGCGATCGAGATACCACGCCTCGATATCGGCAGTCTCGGCATCGATGTAGATCGAAAAATCGAAGAAGTCGGACAGGATGACCGAAGCCGGGCGACCGTCCACGCCCGACAGGCCCGGTTGCAGCACGTTCAGGCCTTCGAAGATCAGCACGTCGGGGCGGCGCACGGTCTGACGTTGGTCGGGCACGATATCGTAGGCGAGGTGCGAATAGACCGGCGCCGTCACTTCGGGTTGGCCAGCCTTGATGTCGGCCAGGAACTGCACCATGCGCCTGGTATCGTAACTCTCGGGGAAGCCCTTGCGGCGCATGAGTTGCTTCTCCTCGAGCTGGCGCAGGGGATAGAGGAAGCCGTCCGTGGTCACGAGATCGACCGCGGGATGGTCGGGCCATCGCGCCATCAAGGCCTGCAGGATGCGGGCGAAGGTGCTCTTGCCGACGGCGACACTGCCCGCCACCGCGATCACATAAGTGCGGCCGACGATCGGCCGCCCCAGGAACGTGTCGGTGACGCCGTTCAGGTTGCGCGCGGCACGAACGTGCAGATTGAGAAGGCGCGACAGCGGCAGGTACACGTCGGCCAGCTCTTCAAGCGACACCCTGTCGTTCACGCCGCGGAGTGAAGCGAGTTCATCCTGCGTGAGCGTGAGCGGCGTGTTGGCGCGAAGCGCGGCCCACTCGGCCCGGGTGAAGGTCTGATACGCTTCGGCTCGCATGCGAACGCTCCTCTCGACAACACATCTCGCATGTTCTGAGGGAATGGCCGCTTACGCAAATCAGGGTGGCGGCGAACGATCGAAATCGCCACGATCCGCGATCTTCGGGGAGGGTTTGATGCTTCAGCCTGGACGGCGGCCTACAATCGCATCGCGGCACGGCATGGTGGCCGCCGCTCATCCGCTGGCAGCAGCAGCCGGCGCACGCATTCTCGGCAATGGCGGTACGGCATTCGACGCCGCGGTGGCGACGGCCGCCGCGTTGAACGTCGTCGAGCCCTATATGTCGGGCCTGGCCGGACGTGGCGTGGCGACCTGCTACATCGCCAAGGAGCGCCGCGTGCGCTCGCTCGACTTCGTGGCGCCCATTCCGAACAACTTTCCGGTCGATAAGTTCAGCCGCCGCGATCAGCTGGCGCGCGGCGCGTCCGCCGTGGGGGCACCGGGCAACCTCGCCGGCTGGTGCGAGTTGGCGCAAAGCCACGGCCGCAAGAAGCTGCCCGAACTCTTCGCCCCTGCCATCGCGCTGGCACGCGACGGCTTTCAGCTCATCGAATTCAACCTTGAGGAATTCGGCAAGGCCAGCCCTGAAATCGCCGAGCACAAGGCGCTGTTTCCCGAGTGGTCGCGCGTCTACACGGCCGGTCGAGGCACCGTCTCGCCCGGCTTCATCCTGAAGCAGCCGGACCTTGCGCGCACCCTGGAGGCTTTGGCCAGCGAAGGGCCCGGCCTGCTCTACGGGGGCGCGCTCGGACAGAAGATCGTCGACCGGCTGAAGGAGCTGGGCGGCTGCCTTACCCTGGACGATTTCCGCGCCGTGAAGCCGCGCTGGATCGATCCCATCGCGGTTTCCTACCGCGGCCATTCGGTGCACGTGCCGCCGCCGCCCTGCGAGGGCTTCCAGTATCTCCTGACCCTGCGCATCCTCGAAGGCTTCGACCTCGCAAAGATGGCGCGCGGCTCGACGCAGCATCTGGATGTCGTACTGCGCGCCATCCGGCTGGCTGCCGGCGTGCGCATCGCATCAAGTGTGCCGAGCGCGCAAAAGCTCGCCGAGATCCTGTCCGACGGCCACGTCGAGGCGTTGCGGTCCCGCGTCCGCGATGGCCGACCGATCGAAGGCCCGACCGAGCAATGGGCACCGTCGGCAGAGAAAGTCGCGGTTCCGGGCGAAAGCCACACGACCTCGTTTTCGATCGCCGACAGCGACGGCAATCTCGTCTGCCTGACGCAAAGCCTCGGTAGCGTGTTCGGTTCGGGCGTGGTCGTGCCGGACACTGGCCTTTGCCTCAACAACTTCCTTTACTGGGCCGACGTCAATCCCAAGAGCCCGTTTCGCGCGAAGCCGGGCGGCGCGCTGCCGATGTGCATGGCGCCCTCGATCCTGACCAGAGATGACGCACCTGTGCTCGCGCTGGGCACGCCGGGCAGCTACGGCATCCTGCAGACCCAACCGCAAGCGTTGGTGCACTACCTCGATTTCGGCCTGCCTCTGCAGGAGGCGATCGAGGCGCCGCGCGCGCGACTCACCGATGGCCGCGAGGTGCTCGTCGAATCGCGCGTCGACGGCGACGTGCACGAGGCGCTGCGCCAGCGCGGCCACGACGTGACCAGCGGACCGGACTGGACGATGAAGGTCGGCGGCATGCAGGGAGTCGCGATCGACCCCAAGACCGGCATCTTCATCGGCGGGTGCGATCCGCGCCGCGACGGTTACTGCGTGCCAGTATAGTTTGTGGCCCGCAGACGCTTGCCCTGAGCAACGTCGAAGGGCCCGGCCCGCGACTTGAGCTTGGAATTTGCGGTGCCGGTGCGGCCATCGCCAATGCGGCCGACAATGCCTGCGGTGTGCGTGTGCGCGACTATCCGATCACGCCGGACAAGATTCTGCATGGACTCATGCAGGAGAACATCGCGCAGCAGCATTAGCCGTTCGTCGGCATTCCCCTTGCGCATTGACGGCAGGCAGGCTGGAATACGGCCGCAAGAAATTAGGGGGAAATGAATATGCGTAAATTGGCGTGGCTGGCTGCCATTGCTTTCGCAATATCGGGAGTAACGGCCGCTCAGGCGCAGGACACGCCGCGACGCGGCGGCACGATTCGCATGACGGCGCCATACGCTGCAAGCTTCGGCAGCCTCGATCCGCACACCA
The DNA here is from genome assembly GCA_017308235.1 of Alphaproteobacteria bacterium. Classification (GTDB taxonomy): domain Bacteria; phylum Pseudomonadota; class Alphaproteobacteria; order Reyranellales; family Reyranellaceae; genus Reyranella. Next base: position 197,858 of record JAFKFL010000009.1, read on the forward strand.
CACCGCGCGCCCAGGACGACATCATCAACAAGGCACTGCAGCGCACGCTCTACAACTGGGACACAGCCAATAACAAGTTGGTGCTCGAGCTTGCGAAGTCGGTGAGCGTTTCGGAAGACGGCCTCACCTATACCTACAAGCTGCGCGACGACGCCTACTTCCACAACGGCCGCAAGATGACGGCCGACGACCTTATCTGGTCCTACACACGCATCATGGACGGCACCAAAGGATTTCCCGGGGCGCGCTATGTGCGCATCCTCAAGGGCGCTGTCGACGTCGAGAAAGGCCAGGCCAAGGAAATCTCGGGCCTGAAAAAGATCGACGACTTCACGCTCCAGATGACGCTCACCGATCGCGTCGAGCCGGGCTACTACTTCTTCGCCGGTTCGACGGCGATCCTGCCCAAGGAAGAAGTCGAGAAAGGCAACTTCGCCGCCAATCCCGTCGGCCTCGGCCCGTTCAAGTTCAAGGAACACATCCCAGGCTCGCGCGTCGTCGCCGAGCGATGGGACAAATTCTACAAGCCCGGCATGCCGTACGCCGACAAGCTCGAAGTGCTGATCATGGCCGAAGCCGCGGCACGCGATGTCGCCTTCCGCAACAAGGAGATCGATACCTCGATCCTGGGGCCCGCGCAGTACGTCGCCTATCGTGCCGATCCGCAGCTCTCGAAGGGCATCCTGGAAGTGCCCGAGATGTTCACGCGCGCCATGCAGTTCAACCCGACCTACAAGCCCTTCGCCGACAAGCGCGTGCGGCAGGCCATCAATTATGCAATCGACACCGACCTCATCATCAAGCGGCTGGTAAAGGACAAGGCCTACCGGGCGGTGAGCTGGCTGCCACCCTCGTCCGCCGCGTTCGACAAGACGATGAAGCCCTACGCTTTCGATCCCGCCAAGGCGAAGAAGCTCTTGGCTGACGCGGGCTATCCCAACGGCTTCGAATTCGAGCTCAGCACCAGCCAGAACGAGAGCTGGGGCCTGCCGATCGTCGAGGCGATCATCCCCTATCTCGACAAGGTCGGCATCAAGGTAAAGCCCAAGATGGTGGAGGTCACCGTGCTGACCGATGTCGCGATGAAGGGCGAGCATCAGGCCTTCATCGGCTCCAACCTGACCGGGCCCGATTCGCTGGCGACCCTACGCTGCTACTATTCCAAGACGCCGCGGACGGCCTGCAACTACACCACGTTCAACAACCCGGAGTTCGACAAGCTCCTGGATGAAGCGGGCGCGGAAGGGGACATGGCCAAGCGCAACGATCTGCTGCGCCAGGCCAACAACCTCCTCTATGAGGAAGCGCCGGTCTGGTTCTTCAACTACAACAAGGCCGTGCTGGCGTATCAGCCGTGGATCCACGGCCTGCAGGCCAACCCGACCGAGATCACCCACCAGTATCCGGAATACGTCTGGGTCGACGCGACGTCGCCAGCAAAGTAACCGCCAGGAAGGACCCTTTGCCGCTGCCAGGATGACGGTCTTGCTGTCATCCTGAGCTGCGGCCGAGAGATCTTTCCAGGAACCAAGATGCTTCCGATCCTCGCACGCCGCATCGCCAACATCATTCCCACCCTCGCCGCCGTGGTGGCGCTGGTCTTCGTGCTGTTCAGCGTACTGCCCGGCAGCTTCGTGTCGGCCATGAACGAGGACGGCCGCACGACCATCGACCCGGCCGTCATGGAACGGATGCGCAAAGAGATGGGACTGGATGACCCCGTTACGACGCGCTTCGCCAAATACGTGACCCATATCGTCGTGGGGGATCTCGGCACGTCGTTCCGCACCCGCGAGCCGGTGACCAAGCTGATCTCTCCTCGCGTCTGGCCGTCGCTGAAGCTCGTCTTCGCCGCCATGTGCTTTGCCATCGCCATCGGCGTGCCGCTGGGCTTCATCGCGGCGCTGCGGCCGGGCAGCGTCTTCGACACCGCCTCCATGGTCTGTGCGATCTCAGGCCTGTCGCTCTCGCAATTCTGGCTCGGCCTGATGATGATGTATCTCTTTGCCCTGCAGCTCAAATGGTTGCCGAGCTTCGGTTACGGCGACGGCGGTATCTACCATCTGATCCTGCCCGCGATTGCGCTGGGCGTGGGCCCGATGGCGCTGCTGGCGCGCACTACGCGTGCCGCCGTGCTCGATGTGCTGAACGCCGATTTCGTGCGTACCGCGCGCAGCAAGGGCATGACCGAAACGCGCGTCGTGGAGTGGCACGTGCTGCGCAATGCACTGGTGCTGGTCATCACCACCATCGGCCTGCAGTTCGGGTCGCTGATGGGCGCCGCGGTCGTGGTCGAGAAGCTCTTCGCCTGGCCGGGCGTCGGTTCGCTGCTGGTCGATTCGGTGTTCCAGCGCGACATCCCCACGGTGCAGGGCTGCATCCTGCTAATCGTCACGTTCTTCCTCCTGATCAATATGCTGATAGACCTCGCCTATGTCGCAATCGACCCCCGCATCCGTTACGGCTGACATCGCCGCAAAGCGCAGGTTCCGGCTCAAGGGCGGGCTGTCCCTGTGGGTCGGCGGCGCATTGGTCGGCATCGCACTCGCGGTGGCGATCACGGCGCCGCTGATTGCGATCACTGATCCGGTGATGAGCGCCAACCTGATGAATGCCGAGATCCCGCCCTGCTGGGAGTTCCCGTTCGGCACCGACGCCCAGGGCCGCGACATCTACTCGCGCATCGTCTACGGCTCGCGCATCTCGCTCACCGTGGGTGTGGTGAGCCAGATCGTGAATAGCCTGATCGGCGTCTCGCTGGGCTTGAGTGCGGGCTACTGGGGCGGTCTGTGGGACGACTTTGTAAGCGGCCTCACCAACCTCATGCTCGCCATCCCGTCATTGATCTTCGCGCTCGCCATCATGGCCATCCTCGGCCCCGGCCTGGTGAGCCTCGTGATCGCGCTCGGCCTCACCAACTGGTCCTACTCCTGCCGGTTGGCGCGCGCCCAGGTGCTGTCGCTCAAGAGCCAGGGCTACGTCCAGGCCGCGCGTATCCTGGGCTATGGCGACCTGCGCATCATGTTCACCCAGCTCCTGCCCAACATGCTGGGGCCGCTGATCGTGATCGCCACACTCGGCATGGGCGGCGCGATCCTCTCGGAAGCGGCACTCTCCTTCCTGGGACTCGGCATCCGCCCGCCCTTCCCGAGCTGGGGCAGCATGCTTTCTGAGGCGCGCGACCAGATCAACACGGTGCCCTGGCTGTCGGTTTTCCCGGGGCTTGCGATCTTTTTCACCGTGCTCGGCCTCAACCTGCTGGGCGACGGATTGCGCGACATCCTCGATCCACAGACGACGACGCGCCGCTGATGACCGTTCCCCTCCTCAAGGTCGATGAGCTGCGCATCGCGCTCGCCGGCGACGTCATTCACAACGCCGTCGAGGAAGTGTCGTTCGAGATCGGCCGCGGCGAGGCGTTCGGCCTGGTGGGCGAATCGGGTTGCGGCAAGAGCATCACCGCCCTTGCCATCATGGGCCTGCTGCGGCGGCCGTTATCGCTCGCCGGCGGCCGGATCGCGCTCGATGGCCAGGAGATCCAGGATGCCTCGCCCTCCGAGTGGCGGAGGCTGCGGGGCAGCCGCATCGCCATGATCTTCCAGGAGCCGATGACGGCGCTCAATCCGCTGTCGCCGGTCGGCAAGCAGATCGCCGAGATGTTCGTGCTGCATCAGGGCGCGTCGTGGAGCGAGGCGATGGATCGCGCCGAGGAGGCGCTGCGCCAGGTGCGCGTGCCCTCGCCCGAACGTCGCATCCGCGATTACCCGCATCAGCTTTCGGGCGGCATGCGCCAGCGTGTCATGATCGCCATCGCCCTTGCCTGCGGGCCGGACCTGCTGATCGCTGACGAGCCCACGACCGCACTCGACGTCACAGTCCAATCCGAGATCATCGACCTGATGGCCGAGCTTTGTGCCGCCAAGGGAACCGCCATTCTCATGATCAGCCACGATCTCGGCCTGGTCGCCAACATGTGCCGCCGCGTCGCCGTGATGTATGCCGGACGCATCGTCGAAAGCCAGCCCGCGGGGGCGATCTTCGCCACGCCACGCCATCCCTATACGCAAGGGCTGGTCGATTCGCTGCCACGGCTGGGCGAGCGCGCGAAACGCGGCCGCCAGCGGCTGCGCGAGATTTCAGGTGTCGTGCCGTCGATTGCATCCTATCCGGCCGGCTGCCGGTTCAATCCGCGCTGCTTCGCGGCGACGGATATCTGCCGCAACACGCCGCCGGCGCAAACGCCGCTGCCGGCCGACGGCCTCGTGCGGTGCCACCATCATGGCTGATACCCTGCTCAGCCTCGACGACCTCGCCGTGCACTTCACGGTCGGCAGCGCTCTCGCCGGCGGCATCAAGACATTGAAGGCCGTCGAGGGCATCAGCCTCGACGTCAAGCCAGGTGAGTGCCTTGGCCTGGTCGGTGAATCGGGCTGCGGCAAGTCCACCCTGGCGCTCGCCATCATGGGCCTGATCGCACCAACGCGTGGCCGCGTCGCGCTCGACGGCAGCGACGTCAAGCAGCGCCCGCGGCTCGAGACGGCGCGCACGGTGCAGATGGTCTTCCAGGACCCCTACGCGTCGCTCAATCCTCGCCAGACCGTGCGCCGTACGCTTGCCGATCCGCTGCGTCTGCAGGGCGTTGGCAACAAGGCTGAAGTCGATGGACGCGTGATGGACATGCTGGCCAAGGTGGGGCTCCGGCCCGAGCACGCCGACCGCTACCCACATGAGTTTTCCGGCGGCCAACGTCAGCGCATCGGCATCGCCCGCGCGCTGATCCTGAAGCCCAAGCTCGTGATCTGCGATGAGCCAGTATCGGCGCTCGACGTGTCGATTCGCGCCCAGATCATCAATCTCCTGCTCGAGCTCAAGGACGAGATGGGGCTCTCCTACATCATGATCAGTCACGACCTCGGCGTGGTCGAACATGTGAGCGACCGCGTGGCTGTGATGTATCTCGGCCGCATCGTGGAGCAGGGCGGCTGGCAAGAGATCTTCGAGAACCCGCGCCACCCCTATACACGCGCCCTGATCGCGGCGATCCCCGACCCTTTCCATCGGGTCGATGCGACGGCCAACCGGACCAAGGCCAAAGGCGAGATTGCCAGCGCGCTGAATCCACCCTCTGGCTGCCCCTTCCATCCGCGCTGTCCGATCAAGGCCGACCGCTGCGTGAGCGAACTGCCGGCGTTGGAGGCTGTCGCGCCGGGTCATCGCGCCGCATGCCATTTCCGGGATCGTACGGTCTAGCGCTGCGCACGCCTTCGCTTACATTGGACCGATGGATCCGCTCGATATCGACCGCATCGCCGACTGGGTGATCCGACGCGGCCTCGAAGGCGCCGGAGAGACCGATCTGCTGCGCGAATTCTGCGAAAAGTGCAAAGCATCGGGATTGCCGATCGCGCGCTCCCTTGTGGTCATCGACACGCTGCATCCCGTGCACGAAGGCACTGTGTTTCGCTGGCGTGACGACGATGTCGAGGAGAGGGCGGCGACCACATATGGCCGCACGACCGAAGGTGAGGCCGCAGACGCTTGGCACCGCAGCCCCTTTTATCATGTGCTGCAGACGGGCAGCGAGGAGCTGCGCCGGCGCATGTGGTTGGGAGAACCTGCAGATTTCCCGGTCATCGAGGAGATGAAGGAGCTGGGCCATACCGAGTACGTCGTCTTCGTGCACCGCATTGCCAGGGAAGCCTGGATCGGCGAGATGGACTGCGTTTATTCGGGCTGGTCGACGCGCAGCCCCAAGGGCTTCGGCGACGAAGGCTTCGCTGCATTGCGACGGCTCGTGCCGGCGTTGGGGCTCGCCATCAAGAGTGCCGCCCTCGCCAAGGTCGCCGACACGCTGGTCGAGGTCTATCTTGGTCGCGATGCGGGTAGGCGTGTCATCAAGGGCCTCATCCAACGCGGCGTCGCCGATCGCATCGATGCCGTCCTCTGGTTCTCCGATCTGCGCGGTTTCACCGCCATCACAGACACCGCCGCTCCCGACGAGATCATCCCGCTGCTGAACGGCTATGCCGACGCGGTGATCACGGCGATCCACGAATCGGGTGGCGAAGTGCTGAAGCTGATCGGCGACGGCACGCTCGCGATCTTCCGCGCCGAAGATCCCGCACTGGCCTGCGCCAATGCGCTTCGCGCCGAAGCGGCGATGCGGCGCAACGTGCAGGCACTGAATGCGCGACGGGCAATGGAAGCCCATCCGACGACGACGGTTTATCTCGGCCTGCACATCGGCGAGGTGTTTTACGGCAACATCGGCAGCGTCGACCGGCTCGACTTCACCGTCGTGGGCCCGGCCGTGAACGAGACCAGCCGCATCGCCTCGATGTGCCGCTCGGTCGATCGCCCACTCCTGATCTCTTCGGCCTTTGCCGACGCGTTGCCGGCCGAGAAACGGGCGAAGCTGGTCTCGGTCGGCCGCTTTGCCTTGCGCGGCGTGGGGCGGGCGCAGGATCTGTTCACGCTCGATCCGGCCCTCATACAGGCGCCGCACAACGGAATGTGAAACAGCTTTCCCGATTCGCCCGGAAAATTTCCGCGACTTGGCTTGCGCCCGTTCCTTCCAGATGCGTACGATAACACTAACAAATGCCGTCCAAAGAGACGGCCATCTTCTGGGAGGAAGATCATATGGTTCAGGCGAAGCGTCGGAGCGTCATTAAGCTTGCCGGCAGCGCAGCTGCCGTTGCGTCCACGGGCATGGCCGGAATCCTGGCATCGGGCCGTACGCCCGCCTACGCCCAGCAAAAGACCGTGCATTGGTTGCGATGGGTCGATTTCGTGCCGGCATCCGACACGCTTCTGCGCAAGGAGCTGGTCCCCGAGGCCGAGAAGGAACTCGGCATGAAGATCAATCTCGAGACGGTGAACGGCAACGACCTGCAACCGCGTGCCACGGCGGCGATCCAGTCGGGTGCGGGTCCCGACCTGATCCAAGCCTTCAACAACAACACCTACATCTACGCCAACAGCGTCGTCGATCTCAGCGACCTGGTCGAAGACCTCGCGAAGCGTGAAGGCGGTCTCTACAAATATTGCCGATCGCTCTGCAGCGACGGGAAGATGTTCATGAGCATGCCGTGGGCGGTGATCGGCGCGATGATCTCCTACCGCAAGTCCTGGTTCGAGGAGGTGGGCTTCAACGCTTTCCCCAAGACCTGGCAGGAATATCATGACGCCGGGAAGAAGCTGAAGGCGAAGGGCCGTCCGATCGGTCAGACGCTCGGCCACACCTTCGGCGACGCGCCCACTTTCACCTATCCCTACATGTGGTCGTGGGGCGGCAAGGAAGTCGAGGCCGATGGCAAGACGGTCGCCGTCAACTCCAAGGAGACGCTCGAGTCGATCAAGTTCATGACCAGTTTCTGGAAGGATGCCTGTGACGAGGGCGGCCTTGCCTGGGACGACACCAACAACAACCGAGCTTTCCTGTCGCAGACGATCTCGGCCACCCTGAACGGCGCGTCGATCTACATCGAGGCCTCACGCAAGCCCGATCAGTACCAGACCGAGAAAGGCAAGCCGATGAAGGACGACATCCTTCATTCGCCCTTGCCGGCAGGACCGACCGGCCAGTTCGGCATGCATCTCATGCAGTCCGACATGCTGATGAAATATTCCAAGAATCAGGACGCCGCGAAGGAATTCCTGAAATGGATCCACACCGAGAAGAACTACGAGAAGTGGTTCATCTCGCAGAAGGGCTACTCGACGCCGTGCCAGGCCAAGTGGGAAGAGCACAAGCAGTGGACGGAGGACCCTGTCATGGCGCCGTTCAAGATCGCGGCGAAGCTCGGCCAGGCGCCGGGCTATGCCGGCCTGCCCAACGGCAAGGCGGCCGAGGCGCTCACGAAGTACATCATCACCGATATGTACGCCAAAGCGGTCCAGGGCATGGCGCCGGAGGAGTCGGTGAAGTGGGCTGAGGGAGAACTCAAGAAGATCTACTCGGCGTGAAGGAGAGCGGGTCGCACCACATTAACCGGTGAACAGATCATGACGGCAACCGCGGTCCATGACGTGGCGGCAGGTCGGCGTCCCGCCGTACGGCTGCGGAAACTGGAAGACGAGCGCTGGCTCGCGCTCGCGCTACTGTCGCCGACCGCAGTCCTGCTCGGTCTCTTCATCGCCTACCCGTTCGTCGAGGGTGTGCTGCTGGCGTTGAGCGACGCCCGCGTCGGCGACCCCGGTCATTTCGTGGGCCTGGCGAATTTCGCCAAGCTCTGGGATGACAACATCTTCTGGACGTCGGTGTGGAATACCTTCTGGTACACCGGCGTCACGACGGTGTTCAAGCTGGGGCTCGGCCTGTGGCTTGCCATGCTGCTCAACCGGCATTTTCGCGGCAAGGCACTGGTGCGGGCTTTCATCCTGCTGCCGTTCATCATTCCCACAGTGCTGTCGACATTCGCCTGGAAGTGGATGTTCGATCCAACGTTCAGCGTCATCAACTGGACGCTCTTCAATCTCGGCTTCATCACCCAGCGTATCAACTGGCTGGGCGATCCGAGCCTTGCCATGTCGTCGATCATCGTCGTCAACATCTGGCGCGGCGTGCCGTTCTTCGCCATCAGCCTGCTGGCCGGCTTGCAGACCATCAGCCCCGAGCTGAACGAGGCGGCGGCCATCGACGGTGCGAGGCCATGGGCGCGGTTCTGGCTGATCACCTGGCCCTTGCTGTTGCCGGTGACGATGGTCGTGATGCTGTTCTCGGTGATCCAGACCTTCGCCGACTTCCAGCTCGTCTACGTCATGACCGGGGGCGGGCCGGCAAACGCCACCCACCTCTTCGCAACCTACGCCTACCAGATCGGCATCGGCACGGGCCTCCTGTCGCAGGGCGCGGCGGTGTCGCTGGCCATGTTCCCGTTCCTGTTCGTGATCGTGGTGATCCAGCTTCTCTACATCCGCCGCGTGGAGGTCCGCTGACATGAGCGCCGGCAGGGAGACGCGCGAATGATCGAAGGTGCATTGTGGCGGCGGTGGATGTTCTACAACATCCCGCTCATCCTGTTCGTCTTTGTTCTCCTGTTCCCGTTCTACTGGATGATCGTCACCAGCTTCCGGCCAGACGGCGAGCTCTACCGGCCGTGGAACGCCGTGAACTACATGCCGTTCTGGACGAACAAGCCGACGTTCGAGCACTTCCGCTACCTGTTCGAGGAGACCGATTTCGGGCGCTGGATGGTGAACACGATGTTCATCGCCGTCACCTCGACGCTGATCTCGCTGTTCTGCGGCGTGCTGGCCGGATATGCGCTGGCGCGCCTCAACTTCCCCTTTGCCGGCAGCCTCGGCACGATGATCTTCATCACCTATCTCGTGCCGCAGACCCTGCTGTTCATCCCGCTTGCCGAGATCATCCGCAATTTCCACCTCGGCGACACACCGTGGTCGCTGATCCTCACCTATCCGACCTTCCTGATCCCGTTCTGCACCTGGCTGATGATGGGCTACTTCAAGGCCATTCCCAAAGAGTTGGAGGAATGTGCGCGCATCGACGGCGCCTCGCGCTGGAAAGCGATGCTCTACATCATCATCCCGATCGCGGTGCCCGGCATCCTGTCGTCGGGCATCATCGCCTTCACGCTGTCCTGGAACGAGTTTATCTACGCCCTCGTCTTCCTCTCCTCTCCCCAGGAAAAGACGGTGGCGGTGGGTGTTACCTCGGAGCTGATCCGCGGCGACGTGTTCTTCTGGGGCTCGCTGATGGCGGGCGCGCTGCTTGGCTCCGTTCCGGTGGCGATCGTCTATTCGTTCTTCGTCGAACACTACGTCTCGGGCCTCACCGGCTCGGTAAAGGGTTAGCGCCTATGGCCGAAGTCAGCCTGCACAAGCTCAACAAGCGGTTCGAGGCCTTCCATGCGGTGAAGGACGTCGACCTGCAGATCCGAGACAAGGAATTCATCGTCCTGGTCGGCCCGTCGGGCTGCGGCAAGACGACGACCCTGCGCATGATCGCCGGACTCGAGGCGGTGAGCGACGGCGAGATCCGCATCGACGACACGGTCGTGAATGAAGTGCCGCCCATGGATCGCGACATCGCGATGGTGTTTCAGAATTACGCGCTCTATCCGCACATGAGCGTTGCCTCGAACATGGCGTTCGGGCTCAAGATGCGGAAGTTCCAGAAGGCCGAGATCAACGAACGCATCAAGCGCGCCGCCGGGATCCTGGGCATCGAAAGCCTGCTCGGCCGCAAGCCGCGGCAGCTCTCGGGTGGCCAGCGCCAACGCGTGGCGCTCGGCCGGGCGATCGTGCGCGACCCCAAAGTGTTCCTGTTCGATGAACCGCTTTCCAATCTCGACGCCAAGCTGCGCGTGCAGATGCGCGTTGAGCTGAAGAAGCTGCACGAACGGCTGGGAACCACCGCAATCTACGTCACGCACGACCAGGTCGAGGCCATGACCCTCGGCGACCGCGTCGTGGTGATGAAGGACGGCGTAGTCCAACAAGTGGGCGAGCCGCTCGAGCTCTACAACAATCCCGCCAACCGCTTTGTGGCGGGCTTCATCGGCTCGCCGGCAATGAATTTCGCCGACGTGATGCTAACCGGGAATGGCGGCCAGGTGACGGCGGAAGCGCCCGGCCTCCGCATCGCCTTGCCGCCGGATCTCGCGGATCGTGGTCGGCCGCATCTCGGCCGCAAGATGACGCTCGGCATTCGCCCGGAGAACATCCACGTTGCCGGACCGTCGGATGAGGCCGGTTACTGCTTCGATGCCGGCGTGGAGGTGGTGGAGCAGCTCGGCTCGGAAATCCTGCTCGACACGCGGGTCGGATCGGCCCTGTTCGTGGCCAGCATCGATCCCACCATACGCGTGCGGCCGCACGAGAAGCTCAGGCTTGCCCTCAAGCCCGAGCGCTTGCACCTGTTCGACGCCGAGAGCGAAAAAGCGCTCTAGGTAGCTTCATGATGGACCGCGCGCATCTTGCGCGCACCAGGCACATGTGATGCGCCGAATGAGCGAGCTGGAAGCTCGCGGTCCGCAAGACACGCCTCTGATGCCTACTGCTTCGGGCCGCTCCAGCTCTCCAGCACGTCCCACTTTGCCTTGCGCTGATCCTCGCGTGACTTCTTGAAGTCGTGCCCAAAGGGCGCTGTATCGAATGAGCCGTAGGTCGGATTGGCAATTACCAGCCAGTCGCGACCCCAGTGCGCCTTGTCCTCCTCGAAGACCTTCAGCCGTTCCGCCTCGCTGCTGCGATAGCGATCGTCGAAGTCACCGAGATTGTCGCCAAAGTTCAGCAGGATGCGATAGTCCTTGGCGATGACGGTCCGGCGCGTGCCCTTCTGGCTGCCCCAATCGGGCTTCTCGTTCTGCATCATGAAGGTGTCGACATTGCCGCCCATCGGGAAGCCCAGCTTCTCCATGTTCTCGCGCGTATCCTTCTTGGTCTCGACACCGCGATTGCTGATGTAGAAGACCTTCACGCCCTTGGAATCGGCGTATTTCGTGAACTCCACGGCGCCCGGGATCGCCTTCGAGATCTGCGCCGCGCAGAACTGGTTCCAGGTCTTGGTGCTGAAGGTCTGATTGGCCTTCATCATCCAGACCTCATAAGGCGAATTGTCGAGCACTGTCTCGTCGACATCGAGGATGATCGCGGGCGGGAGGTTCGCGAAGTCACCCTTCTGCTCGACCGGTGCCGCCGTCCAGCTCTTGTCGGCCAGCGCCTCATCGAGACGAATCCGGGCCAGCGCGTAGACGGTGAGCGCGTTGCCCTTGTACTCGACCGATCGCTGGTTCCAGAGAGTCGCCAGCAACAGATCATCGGGCACGGGCTCCTCGGCCCACGCGGCATTCCCCATGGCCATCGTACCGACGATGGCGACATACAAAACCCCCCGGCTCATGATCATGGCGGCACTCCCTCCAGTAGTCGTTTCTTGGTCGCCTCATCCACGAACGACACCTCGATCGCAGCGCGTGTAATTCGCCGAAGCGCCGCTTCCGGCAGACCCGCCTGTTCGTATTCGGTGCCAAGCGTCGTGTGAAAGAACGGCGGATCATCGGAGTTCAGCGTGACGCGTACGCCCGATGCGATCAACCGGTGAAGCGGATGGGCGGCGCGGTCGGGATAGATGCCGAGCGCGACATTGCTGCCGGGACAGACCTCGAGCGCCGTGCCGCGCCGTGCCAGTTCCTCGAGCAGCGCCGAATCCTCGATCGACCGCACACCGTGCCCGATCCGGGTCACCGGCAAGGCCTTGATCGCAGCCCACACGCTTTCCGGCCCCAGCACCTCGCCGGCGTGGACCGTGCAGCCGTAACCGTTTTCGTGCGCCAACCGATAGGCCGGGGCGAAATCGGCGGGCATGTATTTGGCTTCATCGCCGCCCATGCCGAAACCGACGATATAGGGGTGCGGTTCAGCAACCATGCGCTCGGCCATGGCGCGGGCACGGTCCGGGCCGAGATGCCTGATGCAGATGATGATGACGCGACCGACGATCCCTGTTTCGCGGCCAGCCCGGTCGATGCCATCGGCCAGCGCCGCGACCCAGTCCGCATAGGAAATGCCCAGCGCCTTCGGTCGCTCGGGGGAGCAGAACATCTCGACATAGACCGCCCCTTCGGCGGCGGCGCGAGTGAGATAGGAATGGATTACGTCGCTAAAATCGCGCGGCGTCTTCAATACGCTGCAGACCCGGTCATAGGCGGCAAGAAAGCTCAGGAAGTCGCGCCACACATAGGTGCCGTCGGGGCCGAACAGCCCGTCGGGCAGCGCGAGCCCGTTGCGCGCAGCCAGCTCATGCGCAAGTACTGGCGGGATCGAGCCTTCGAGATGGCAGTGCAGTTCAGCCTTGGGGGTCACGCGAAACCTCGCAACGGCAAGCCGGGACGCTGCAGCCAATTATCGGTGTCGTAGACGGCTTGGCCATCGATCAGATGCAGAGAATAGGCATGACGCAGTCGGTCCGAACGATTGGCGGCGCTGGCATGCGGCAGCAACCCATGCAGTACGACAAGCGAGCCGCGCGGCACCTCCAGTGCCACCGGCTCGATCCTGGGCCAGGGGGTCGCGTCGAGCTCGGTCGTGATCAACTCGGCACCGACGCGATGGAAACGCTGCCGCAATGGGCCGCAGTGCGCGCCGGGCAACGCGAGCAAGCAGCCATTTTCCCGGTCAGCATCGTCCAGGGCGATCCAGAAGCCCGTCACCGTCGAGGGCTGCGTGTGCAGGTAGGTCGCGTCCTGATGCCAGCCGACTTCCGCGCCGATCTGTGGCTGCTTGAAGAGATACATCGACTGCAGCAGCAGCGGTTGGACGAATCCCAACGCCGCGGCAAGCTCGGCCAGGCGCGGCTGGCGTGAAATCCGATCGAAGACCGGATCGAGGTCGTGCAGCGCATGGCCAACTTTGTTCAGCGCGCGCTCGGTCCGTTCGTCCGTCGCCTCTTCCTCAAAGAAGAACCGGATTGCTCCGCCGGAGTCCTGGAAGTAGAGATCACGGGCATGACTCTGGTCACGCGCAGAGAAGATCGTGCGCACGGGACCGGGATCGAATTCGGCCACCAGCTCCGCCATGCGCGTCTGCAGCGCATCGCAATCCTCGGCCGGCAGATATCGCTCCAGGACGAGAAAGCCGTCCCGGTCGTAAGCCGCGCGGTCGAGCCCGGTCATTGGGTCACCCGTCCGATCACCACGGGCCGCTCTGGAGAAGCTGTCTCGCCGATGCGGATGGACGACTGCAGCGCAGCAATAGCGGCGTCTGCATCGGCTTCCGTAGCGGCATGAACCCGGCACAACTCTTCACCGGCACGGATAGGCGCCCCAATGTCGATCATGTCGGTTATGCCGACGGACGGATCGATCGCATCGTCGGCATGTTGGCGCCCGCCGCCCAGTGTGACCACGGCAAGGCCGACCTGCCGCGCTTCCATGCCGACGACAAAGCCGTCGCGCTCGGCCAGGCACGGCTTCACGACCGGCGCCTGCGCCAGATACCGATCGGGTCGATCGACGAAGTCTCCGGGTCCGCCCAGCGCGCGGATCATGCGCGCGAAAGTCTCGGTAGCCCGGCCATCGTTCAACACAGCCTCGGCGCACGACCTGCCCGCCACCACGTCAGGCGCAAGACCGCCCAAAGCAAGCATTTCTCCTGCCAGCGCCATGACCACCTCATGCAGGCGTCGGTCGCGCATGCCTTCCCCCTTGAGATAGGCAATGGTCTCGGCCACTTCGAGGGCATTTCCGACATTCCGGCCCAGAACCCGGTCCATATCGGTGACGAGTGCGACGGTCGGCAGGCCGGCACGATTGGCGACGGCGACGATGCTTTGCGCCAGATCGCGCGCCATGGGTTCGCTGTTGCAAAAAGCACCCGAGCCGCATTTCACGTCCATCACCAGCCCCGCCAGGCCAGCCGCGATCTTCTTGCCCAGGATGGAACTCACGATCAGCGGGATCGATTCCACGGTGGCCGTCACGTCGCGCACGCCGTAGAGACGCCGGTCCGCCGGGGCGAGGTCGTCGGTCTGGCCGATGATGGCGCAGCCCACTTCGCGGACGACCCTGCGGAACGTCTCGACATCGGGCTCGGTATCGTAGCCCGTGATTGAATCGAGCTTGTCGAGCGTCCCGCCGGTGTGGCCGAGACCACGGCCCGAGATCATCGGCACGAAACCGCCGCATGCCGCGACGATGGGCGCCAGCATCAGGCTTACCTTGTCGCCGACACCACCGCTCGAATGCTTGTCGATGACCGGACCGGGCAAGCGAAGATCCGACCAGTCGAGGGTCACCCCCGAACGGGCAAGAGCCTGCGTGAGTGCCACCCGCTCCTCCAGCTTCATGTCGCGGAAGAACACCGCCATGGCAAAGGCCGCGACCTGGCCTTCGCTCAGGCTGCCGTCGGTGATGCCGTGCACGACATGATCGATCTCTTCTGCCGAGAGACCCTGGCCGTCGCGCTTTTTGCGGATGATCTCCTGAGGCAGCATGGCGCCTCAGCCGTAGCTTTCGAGAAAGCGTCGCAGCAACAGCCGAAGTTGACCGGACGAAGCGTTCGCGACCGTGATCGTCTGGTCGTGGCCGATCGCTCCCGGAACCAGCCCGGCGGCGTAGTTGGTCAGCACCGACACGGCCGCAACCCTCAGCCCGGCATGCCGCGCCAAAATGGTTTCCGGCGCCGTCGACATGCCGACGGCATCGGCACCCAACGTGACGGCGGCACGGATCTCGGCCGGCGTCTCGAAACTCGGCCCGCAGAACCAGATGTAGATTCCGTCGTGGCAGCGAATGCTTTCCGCCTTCGCGGCCGCCATCAGCCGTTGCACGAGCGCAGGGTCATAGGCGTCGACCATATCGACGAAGCGCCGCTTGGCGCCGAGGCCGAACAGCGGATTGACGCCGGTGAAGTTGATGTGGTCGGTGATCACCATCAGCGACCCCGGCGGCATGTCGAGCCGCAGGCTGCCCGCAGCGTTGGTTTGCAGCAAGGTCTCGCATCCCAGCTCCGCCATCGCCTCGACGGGCACTCTCATCTCGTCGGTTCGACCGAATTCGTAGTAATGCGCGCGACCTTGCAGCACGGCGACCGGCGTTGCGCCGACATGGCCGAGCACGAGCCGCCCCTCATGCCCGCGCACGGTCGGCTTCGGGAATCCTTGGAGCTCAGCATAGGGAATCGCTGCGATCGTCTTCACTTCCTCGACGAAGCTGCCGAGGCCCGACCCCAGGAGCACGGCGACCTTCGGCTTGAAGCCGGGCGCGCGGTGGGCGATTTCTTCGATCATGGCCGACCGAGGTGATGCGGGCCGAAGGATAACGGAAACAGCTCACCCACCGTCATGGTCCGATGCAGTCCGTCGGGACCGCAGAGATGGACCTTCACGTCATCGGCCGCGAACTCGCGCAGCTTCTGCCGGCAGCCGCCACAGGGCGCAATGACCTCCGGGCCCGGCCCAACCACAGCGCATTCCAGGACACGATGTTTGCCCGCCGCCACGAGAGCCGCGATGGCCGAAGCTTCGGCACAGATCCCCTCGGGGTACGCGGCGTTCTCGACATTGCAGCCGCCATGAAGACCACCGTCTTCGTCGCGCACCGCCGCGCCGACGTGGAACTTGGAGTAAGGCGCGTAGGCCCGCACCATCATGGTCCGCGCGAGACGGAGCAGATCTTCCATATCAGTGCTCCTTCTCATAAGGGACGCCAATCGCCTTGGGTGCCACGGCTCGTCCAATGAAGCCAGCCAGCAGGAACATCGTGAGAAGATAGGGCAAGGCCTGGATAAATTGCACCGGCACTTCGCCGACACCCGGCACGCGGACGCCCTGCAGGCGTATGGCGACAGCATCCAGCAGGCCGAAGATCAGGCAGGCGCCGAACGCCGGGAATGGCTGCCATTTGCCGAAGATGATGGCGGCCAACGCAATGAAGCCCTGGCCCGCCGTCATGTCGCGGCTGAAGCCTGCGTTCTGCGCAATTGACAGGTAGGCGCCGGCCAGACCCGCAAAAAACCCGCACAGCAACACGGCGCGGTAGCGCAGCCACGAGACCGAAACGCCGGCAGCGTCGACCGCCAGCGGCATCTCACCAACAGCGCGCAGCCGCAAGCCAAAGCGCGTGCGTGCAATCAGCCACCAGGTGAACGGCACGCTCGCCAGCGCCGCGTAGACCAGGATGTTATCGCCTGCGTGCGGAAAGAAGATCGGCAGCATCCGCGAACCCGCTTGCTCCAGCGGCGGTGTCTGGCCACCCTGGTGGAACCAGGCATTGCCCAGCACCACGGTGAGGCCGGCGGCAAGGATATTGAGCGCAACGCCGCTCACCACCTGGTTGCCGCGATAGGTGATGCAGGCAAAGCCATGCAGCAGGGCCATGATCTCGGCGGCGCCGATCGCGGCCGCCACGCCCCACCAGGCAGACCCGGTCAAGGCCGCGGCTGATGCGCCGAAGAAGGCCGCCATCAGCATCTTGCCCTCGAGCCCCACATCGACGATGCCGCTCTTCTCCGAGAACAGGCCGCCCATGGCGCACAGAATCAGCGGCGTCGCCGTCCGCAGCGTCGCGGCGGCGGTGAGGAAGACGATGGCGGCGAGATCGTCCATGCGTCAGCCGCGGCGCGGCAGGAGGACCGCGAGCCAAGGCCGCGGCAGATGCTCAAGCGCACCCGAGAAGAGGATCACCAGCCCCTGGATCACGACCACCATCTCGCGCGTGATGCGAGGCTCGTCGAACGCAAGTTCGGCGCCGCCTTGTTGCAAGGCGCCGAACAGCAGGGCCGCGAGCACGACCCCGACCGGATGATTGCGGCCCATCAATGCCACGGCGATGCCGGCAAAGCCGTAGCCTGCCGGAAAGTCGAGCACGATGCGATGGTGCACGCCCATCAGCTCATTGACGCCGACAAATCCCGCCAGCGCACCTGACAAGCACATGCCGAGCAGCGTCATGCGCTTGAGATCGGTCCCGGCATAATGTGCGGCTTCGGGATTGTGGCCCATGGCGCGCAGCGCATAGCCCCAGCGCGTGTGCCACAGGAACAACCACATCAGCACGCAGCAGGCCAAGGCCAGGAGAATAGACAGATTGAGGGCCGATCCTGGCAGGGCCGGCAGTTCGCCGGACGGCTCGAAGTTGCGGCTCTGCGGCGTCATCGAGCCGGGCGCGATCAGCACATTCACCAGGAGATAGACCATCAGCGCCGAGGCGACGAAGTTGAACATGATGGTGGTGATGACGATGTGGCTGCCGCGCCAGGCCTGCAGCCAAGCCGGCACCGCAGCCCAGGCGGCCCCGAACAGTGCGGCCGCGGCAATGGCGATGGGCGCCATCAGCCAGCCCGGCAGGTACCTGTCGAGCGCGAGGATCGCGAGCCCGCATCCCAGGCCGCCGATATAGGCCTGGCCCTCGCCCCCTATGTTGAACAGTCCGCCGTGGAAGGCGACGGCCACGGCAAGACCGGTGAAGATGAAATTGGTGGCGTAGTAGAGCGTGTAGCCGATCGACTCAGGCGAACCCACGGCGCCCAGGACGAGCCGGTCCAGCGCATGGAACGGATCGACGCCGATGATGCGCACGATGATCCCGACGACCAGGAAGGCGAGCGCGATATTGATCAGCGGCAGGAGCAGGATCTCGGCCCAGCGGGGCAGCGGGCCGCGCGCGAGCTTCATTCACTCGCCCCCGCCATCATGAGGCCGAGACGCCGCTCGTCTGTGCCCGCGGGCTCGACCTCGCCCACGATCTTGCCTCCGAACATCACCAGCACGCGATCAGCGAGCGACAGGACCTCGTCGAGCTCGACCGAGACCACGAGCACGGCGCAGCCGCGGTCGCGCGCCTTTACCAGTTCGCGATGAATGAACTCGATCGCGCCAATATCGACGCCGCGCGTCGGCTGGCCAACGAGCAGCACCCTGGGCTCTTGCGCCATCTCGCGCGCCAACACGAGCTTCTGCTGATTGCCACCCGAGAATTGCGACGAGCGCAGGCGGGGCAGCCGCGGCCGCACGTCGAAGCGTTCCATGAGATCGCGGCAATGGCGGGCGATGGCGGGCCGATCAAGAAAATAGCGTGGATTGAATCGCGGCTCGTCCTGGTAGCCCAGGATCGATGTCTCGGCCGCCTGGAACGGAGCGACGAGGCCCTGGCGCAACCGGTCCTCCGGAACATGCGCCAATCCGATCGCGCGTCGACCCGCAGGATCACCTGGCCGGTGGGCATCGAATGTGCGTTCGCAGATCGTCAGGGAACCGGAGGTCGGTGCGCGCATGCCCGCCAGTACCTGCAGCAACTCCGTCTGGCCATTGCCGGCGACACCCGCGATGGCAACGATCTCACCCGCCCTGAGCTCGAGATCGACATCGTCGAGCAGTGGAACACCCCGGCCATCGACCAGACGCAGATGTTCGGCGCGCAGCATCACCGACCCGGCATGGGTCGGGGTCTTGTCGATCTGCAGGCGAACCTTGCGGCCGACCATCAGCTCCGCGAGCTCATGCGGATCAGTCTCGGCCGTACGTCGCTCGGCGACCAATTCGCCTTGGCGCATCACGAACACCCGATCCGTGGCCGCCATGATTTCCCGTAGCTTGTGCGTGATCAAGATCACGGTCACGCCGCGCTCCCGCAGTGCGGCCAGGACGAGGAACAGGCGATCGGTCTCCTGCGGCGTGAGCACCGCGCTCGGCTCGTCGAGGATCAGGATGCGGGCGCCGCGCAGCAGGACCTTCAGGATCTCGACGCGCTGCTGCTCGCCGACGGAAAGATCGGACACCCTGGCATCGAGATTGACGGACAGGCCGTACTCCCCCGATAGCCGTTCGACCTCCGCTCGCGTCCTGGCCATGCCGTCGGAAAGCAGGAAGCCTCCTTCGACGCCCAACACCAGATTTTCCAGCACGGTGAAACTGTCGATCAGCATGAAATGCTGGTGGACCATGCCGATGCCGTGCGCGATCGCATCGTGCGGGCTTTCCATGCGCACCGGCACCCCGCCGATGTGAATCTCGCCGCCATCGGCATGGTAGAGGCCGAACAGGATGCTCATCAGCGTCGACTTGCCGGCCCCGTTCTCGCCGATGATGCCGGCGATCGTTCCGCTCTCGATGCGCAGCGAGACGCCGCGCACGGCGCGGACGGCGCCGAACGACTTCGCGATCGACGAAAGCTCGATGGCAGGAGGCGCCGTCATGGCCGGCGAATGATCACTTGCAGGTATTGTCGCTCATATAGTCATGGACCGTGATCTTGCCGGAGATGATGTCGGCCTTAGCCTGCTCGACCTTGGTCTTCATCTCGGGCGTGATCAGCTTCTCGTTGTACTGGTCCACGGTCCAGTCGACGCCGCCCTCCTTCAACCCCAGCGCGGTGGCGCCGCCCTGCCAGGTGCCCGCCTGCATCGCCTTGAAGCTGCGATAGGTGGCGAGATCGACGCGCTTGATCATCGAGGTCAGCATAGTGCCGGGATGCAGATGGTCCTGGTTGGAATCGACGCCGATCGCATACTTGCCGCGATCCTTGGCCGCCTGCAGCACGCCGATGCCGGTGCTGCCGGCCGCCGCATAGACCACATCGACACCGCGATCGAACTGACCCTTCGCGAGCTCCGCGCCGCGGCCGGGATCGTTCCAAGCCGCCGGCGTCGTGCCGGTCATGTTCGCGATCAGCTCGGCCTTGGGATTGGCATACTTGATGCCCTGCTCGTAGCCGCACTGGAAGCGGCGGATAAGCGGAATGTCCATTCCGCCCACGAATCCGACTTTGCCGGTCTTGGAGGCCAGGGCCGCCGCGACGCCCACCAGGAACGAACCCTCGTGTTCCTTGAAGGTAACGGACTGGACATTGGGCAGGTCGACGACGCTGTCGATCAGCGTGAAATGGGTCTTGGGGAACTCCTTCGCGACCTTCGACAACGCGACGCCCTGCGAGAAGCTCACCGCAATAATGGGGTCGTAGCCGCGCTGCGCGAAGCGGCGCTGGGCCTGCTCGAACTGCGTCTCGTTGTTGATCTCGAACTCTGCGGCAGCGATCTGGGTCTCGGCCTTGAACTTCTCCGCGCCGGTGCTCACACCCTCGTTGAAAGACTTGTCGAACTTGCCACCAGTGCTGTAGACGATGGCGGGCTTGATGGTGTTTTGCGCCAAGGCGGCTGGGACGAGTGCAGGCGCGGCGCATACGGCGAGCATGGCAGTGACAAGCGAGCAATACCGGCTGGTCATGGACGGTCCCCTCATTTGCATTGTCGAAAGTCTGGACTGCTAACGCATCGCGGTCCAGCGGGACTGTCTACGCAGCATCAGTGAAAGCGAGGCATCACCTTGGTCCAGAAGGCCTCGATCGACTTCATCAGCTTGGGATGCGGCACCAGGCTGTTGTAGGTGTAGCAGAACACCCAATCGACAGGCTGACGCGCCTGCTGGGTCTCCATCGCGCGCAGGACCGTGTCGATTGTGCCGACAAAGGCATAGCCCTCGTCGATGACCTGCTCGGGCGTCGGGAACGCGCCGGTCTTGGGATCCTGCATGCCCTTGCGAAAGCCGAACGGCTCAAACCAGGCGCGGCCAGAGAACTGGCCCGAATCTCGCCACAGCGCCATGGCCTCCGCGTCGCTGTCGGCGATGATGACGTCGCGCAGCACACCGACGCCCTGTCCCTTCGGCTTGCCCGAGACCTCGGCATAGACGCTGTAGAGCTTGTTCTCGTAGACCGGATGCATGGGCGGCAGGATGGGCGTGATGCCTTCTCGGGCGCAGAACCGGACGGTGTTCTCCGAGCTCGCGAACGGCTGGAAGAGCGGCGGATGCGGTTTCTGCAACGGCTTGGGTACCACGCCGACAGCCTTCAGGATGCCGCCTTCCACGCCCTTGCCCCACTTCTCCGTCGTATCGAGCGTCCAGGGTGTGGGACCGGCCGGCACCTTCCAGAATTTACCCTCGAAGGTGAGCATCTCCTCGGTCCAGCATTTCTTGACGATGCGGAAGTTCTCCTCGAAGGCCAATCGATTGGCGTTGTCGATTTCGTCGTGCTGGTTGGGCAAGGCGCCGTGGATACCGTGAGTCTGCTGCGCCATGACATCGACCCAGCGCCGCTGGTAGCCGCGCGCAAAGCCCGCACAGGCGCGGCCGCCCGTCATATGATCGAGCATGGCGATGTCCTCGGCGACGCGGATCGGATTGGACGCCGGCAGGACGATGCCGAGCTGCCCGACCCGGATGCGCTTGGTTTGCATCGCGAAGTAGAGATCGAGCAGCACGGGATTGTTGGAGAGCTCGAAGCCTTCGATATGAAAGTGATGCTCGGTGAAGCTCACCGAATCGTAGCCAAGCTCGTCGCCGAGACGGATCTGTTCGGACAGCTCCTTCAGCATGCGCTGGTAAAAGTCCGGCCGCATGCCCGCCATACCGGCCTCGATCTCGGCGCGGCTGCCGATGCTGGGCAGATAGAACAGCGACGCTTTCATTCATTCCTCCCGACACTCAGGAGGAAGGTGGCACGGTTCCGTGCTTGGGGTCGATGGGCAGGAGCTTGTGCAGCCCGACCAGGCTTTCGTAGAGCGATGCGGCCTGCAGCAACGCTGCTTCTCCGCGCGGCTTGCCGACGAGTTGCAGACCCATCGGCCGACCGTATTGATCGAAGCCGCAGGGCACGGCGATCGCGGGACTGCCGGTCACGGTGATCGCCGAGTTGATCGTCGAGCCCGCCATGTAGTTCTCGAGCTTCTTGCCGGCGATGGTCGCCGGCGCGCGCAAGTTGACGTCGAATGCCGCGGTCGGCGATCCGGGCGTCACAAGAAGATCGTATGTCTGAAAGAACTCATTCATGCGCCTATAAAGCGCCGCGCGTTCGCGGTCGGCCCAGGCAAGCCGGCTCGGATTCTGCTTCAGGCCAAGCTCGGTGTTCCAAATGATGTCGGGCTTGATCTTGTCGCGATGCTCCTGGATCTGCAGTTCACGATCGACCACGAACTGCTGGCTGCGCAACGCCATGAATACTTCGTCCACCGGTCCGAAATCCGGCGACGCCTCCTCCACGATGCAGCCCAGTTCCTCGAACCGACGCGCCGCCTTGGTGCAGATCTCGCGAATATCGCGATCGAGTTCCATCCTGCCGCCGAGGTCAGCGGTGAAGGCCACGCGCTTCGGCGCCACGGGCCGGGCAACGGCGGCGCTGAACGACACCGCCGGCGCATCGAACGTCATGGCATCGTGCGGACAGAAGCCCGCCATCGCGTCGAGGAACAGCGCAAGATCGGCGACGGTGCGCGCCATCGGTCCCTGGACCGACTGCGGCGAATAAAGATTGTTCGACGTGCCGCGCGTCACCCGCCCTGGTGACGGCCGGAGACCGACGACCGAGCAATAGGTCCCGGGTCGTCGCAATGAGCCGCCATGGTCGGAGCCGTGCGCCAGCCAGACTTCGCCGGTCGCGATCGAGACCGCACCCCCGCCGGTCGAGCCACCACATGTGAGCGAGGTGTTCCAGGGGTTGCGTGTACGGCCGAACACCTCGTTGAAAGTGCTGCCACCGGCACCGAACTCGGGCGTGTTGGACTTGGCCATGACGATCCCGCCCTTGCGCTCGACACGCTCCACCAGCGGGTGAGACTTGGTCGGCACGTGGTTGGCGAAGATCGGCGAGCCGTAGGTGGTGCGCACGCCGGCAACATCCGTCAGATCCTTGATGGAAACCGGAAGGCCCGCGAGCCAGCCCGCCTCATCCTTCGCCTCGCAGGCCGTGCCGGCCATGATGCGCTTGGCATGGTCGCGCGCGCGATCGAGGCACAGGGTGGGCAGGGCATTCACCGCCGGCTCAACTTCGGCGATACGCTTGGCCGAAGCCTCGACGAGATCGAGTGGCGTGACCTCGCCCTTCTTGAGCCGTGCCACCGCCTCGACAGCCGTCATCCTGAAAAGCTCACTACTCATCTGTCGTTCCTGCCCTTCCCGGAGTGTCGCAATCGAGCCCATCGTGGCACAAACCCTTGCAGTGGCTACAGCGCAAACGAAAAACGGCCGGGCAATGCCCGGCCGTTCCTTATCCGCACAGTACGGAAGAAGATTTTACTGAAGTGCGATCACGACGCGGCGGTTCTGCGGCTCGCGCACACCGTCGCCCGTCGGAACCAGCAGATCGGTCTCGCCCTTGCCGACGACCGAGATCGCCGTCGCCGGTACGCCATCGCGCACCAGAGCGTCCTTGACTGTGTTTGCACGGCGCAGCGACAGCGCCATGTTGTAGTCGGCCGGGCCGGACGTGTCGGTATGACCGGTCGCGGTGATGCGGGCGCTACCCTTCGTCTTGTAGGCGTCGGCCGCCTGCTGGATGGTGCTCAGGGCCTGCTGCGAGAGGTTCGAGCGGTCCCAATCGAAGAACACCATGAACGACGGCGCGGACACCGGCGGCGCCGCGGCTGGCGGCGCGGCCACGGCAGGCTGGCCGAACTTGTAGCTGACGCCGAGCATCACAGCGATGTTGTTGTTCTGGTAGGCGCCCGGATTGGTCGTCCCGTAGTAGCGACCCTCGAGATCGACCCGGATGTTCTGCGTCGCATTCCAGCCCACGCCGATCATGCCCTGGTAAGCGAACTGCGTGCTGCAGAGCGAGCAGGTGTTAATGCCACTGTCGGCGAAGGCGACGCCGAGGCCGGCACCTATATAGGGCGTGATCACCGCACCCGGAAAAAAGTCGTACAGAGCGTTGGCCATCACGCTGACCTGCTCAATCCGTCCGGCGCTGTTACTGAAGACATTGCCGAAATTGGCCGTGCCGCGGCCATTGTTGGATCGGTACATGCCTTCCAATTCGACCCGCGGCCCGACGAAATCGTAACCGACCTTGCCCCCGGCGGCATAGCCCAGATCCATGTTGTAGTTGCCGCTGTTCAGCAGCCAGTTGAGGCCACCCTCTGCGCCAATATAGACACCCGGAAAAGATTGCCCTGGGGCAAACCAATCCGACTGCGCGCTGGCCGCCGCCATCGGCAGGGCGATGAGGGTCGCCGCACCCAGCAATGCTTTTTTCATGTCTGTTTTCCCTTTTCTGCGAACAAGTAACGAAATTTCAACGGCACGAAACGGCCTGACGTTGCCGCCCAATTGCCTTGTCCGCCGCATCGGCGCCCAGACTGTGGCAGCCGGGCAACAGTCGTGTTCCGCTGCAAGGCCACCGTGTTACCCGTTACCCGCCCCTTGTGTGAAACTTTGGCGATAGGCCATAAATATTGTGGCTGCATTGCGCCGATAGGGGTACGCTTTTTGCCGGTAAGGTGAAGGAGGTGCTTATCCGTTCGAGGACCATGCGCCCCGACGGAACGGAGACCACCGGTGGTAGTCCCGCCGCGTGCCTTCCAAGCTGCACCTTCCAGCCTACTGCCGATCGCCCTCGCCTCCGCCTGCGGAGGCGTTTTTGCTTTCTGGCGCCCGGCCTCGCTCACCCGTTTTTGACCCCGGAGTCTGAATATGGCCAAACGCGCCGCCCGTCGCGCCAAGCTTCACGCCATTGATAGCGCCCGTATTCACAACCTCGTCTTTGATCAAACGCCAGCCAACGACCGGGACCAGAGCTACGTCAGGAAAATCAGGCCTCGCAGCGATAATCAGCGCCTGCTGATGGAGGCCATTGATACCAAGCCTTTGACCATCGCCGTTGGTCCCGCGGGCACCGGCAAGACCTATCTCGCCATTTCAGCTGCCGTGGAGGCTCTCGAAGCGGGCACGGTCGCGCGCATCGTCCTGTCTCGCCCCGCTGTCGAGGCTGGCGAGAATCTGGGCTTCCTGCCCGGCGACATGCGGGAGAAGCTCGATCCCTATTTGCGCCCGCTTTGGGATGCCCTGAACGACCGCCTTGGCGCCAAGCGCCTGCGCCAGAACCTGGACGACGGCACCATAGAAATCGCCCCGGTGGCCTTCATGCGCGGCCGTACCCTGAACAACAGCTTCGTGCTGATCGACGAGGCGCAGAATTGCACCTACGGCCAGATCAAGATGCTGCTGACCCGGCTCGGCTGGCATTCGACGATGGTCATGACAGGCGACCCGGACCAGACGGATCTGTTGCCGGAACTCTCCGGCCTTGGAGCGATTGCCCAACGTCTGGAAGGCTTCGAAGACGTGGCTGTTGTCCGGCTTGCGGACAAGGATGTGGTCCGCCATCCGCTGGTCGGGAGGATGCTGTCAGTTCTCTAAGGTTCCCCAAAATTATCCACATATCGCAGCGACCCAGACAATTGGACCAAAACAGGAACAAACGGCGCTGATTGCTCTCTCGATGGGGATTTGTCGAGCTGAATAAGCCAGCAGACCCAATGGATTAGGTTCGGGGTGGCGACCCGCTGCCACCCCACCTACATTAAGTCAACCTAGTGACGTCAATGTAACGTCGGCTATGCAATTGGCTTTTTCACAGACTTCCCCACATCGTCGTGACCAACGAAACCGACATCGAACAACCGCCGAGCGAAGGATCGCTTGCCGAGGGCATGCGGACCATCGCCGATTTCGTCCGGACCCTGCCGCGCAAGCCGGGCGTCTATCGGATGATCGCGGCCGACGGCGAGGTCCTGTACGTCGGTAAGGCGAGGTCGCTGCGCAGCCGGGTGGCCGCTTACACCCAGCCGACACGACTGGCCACCCGGCTGATGCGCATGGTGTCGGCGACGCGAACCATGGAGTTCGCCGTCACCGACAGCGAGGCCGAGGCCTTGCTGCTCGAAAACAACCTGATCAAGCGCTTCCGGCCGCGCTTCAACGTGCTGCTGCGCGACGACAAGTCCTTCCCCTACGTCGTCATTCGACGCGACACCGAATGGCCGCAGCTTGCCAAGCACCGCGGCACGCGCGAGCCGGACAACGAGTATTTTGGGCCCTTCGCCTCGGCAACGGCGGTCAACCGCACGCTCTATGCGCTGCAGCGCGCCTTTCCCCTGCGCTCCTGCTCCGACGGCGTTTTCTCGACCCGGACCCGGCCGTGCCTGCAGTACCAGATCAAGCGCTGCACCGCGCCCTGTGTCGGTCGCATCGAGAAGCCGGAGTATGACCGGATCGTCGGCGAGGTGCGTGACTTCCTGGGCGGGCACAATCGAGAAGTGCAACTGGCGCTCTCGCAGCGCATGGAGCAGGCCTCGGCCGGTCTCGAGTTCGAGCAGGCCGCCGTCCTGCGCGACCGCATCAAGGCGCTGGCCCACATCCAGTCGCACCAGTCGATCAGCCTCGACTCGATCGACGAAGCGGACATCTTCGCCGCCCATGCCGAAGGCGGACAGGTCTGCGTGCAGGTCTTCTTTTTGCGCGCCGGCCAGAACCTCGGCAATCGCGCCTATTTTCCGAGCCATGCCCGGGAGCTCGACGAGGCGGCGGTGCTGTCGGCCTTCATCGGCCAGTTCTACGACGCCCGGCCGGCGCCCAAGCTGGTACTGACGAGCCACGAAGTGGCGGAGGCCGAGCTCCTGGAAAGCGCGCTGGCGCTGTCCGCCGGCCACAAGGTCGAGATCCGCAACCCCAAGCGCGGCGACCAGAAGGATGTCCTCGACCAGGCTGTCATCAACGCGCGCGAGGCGCTGGCCCGCCGTATGGCCGAGCGCGGCACGCAGCGGCAGTTGTTGGAAGGCGTGGCGCGCGTCTTTGGCCTCGAGGCAGCGCCCGAACGCATCGAGGTGTACGACAACAGCCATATCCAGGGAGCCGCGGCCATCGGCGCCATGATCGTGGCCGGTCCCGATGGCTTCACCAAAAATTCATATCGAAAATTCAACATCAAGACCGAGGGCGCCGCAGGCGACGACTTCGCCATGATGCGCGAGGTCATGAGCCGGCGGTTTGGCCGTGCGCTCAAGGAGAACCCCGAGCGCAACGAGGAGCATTGGCCGGATCTGGTGCTGATCGACGGTGGCCAGGGGCAGCTCGAAGCGACCCGGCAGGTGCTGGCCGAGCTGGGACTAGAGGACATCGCCACGGTGGGCATCGCCAAGGGGCCGGATCGCGACGCCGGCCGCGAGCGTTTCTTCCTGCCGGGCAAGCCACCCTTCTCTCTGGAGCCGCGCGACCCCGTGCTTTACTTCCTGCAGCGCCTGCGGGACGAGGCGCATCGCTTCGCGATCGGCACGCATCGCACGCGTCGTGCCGCCAGCATCACGCGTTCGGCACTCGACGAGGTGCCGGGCATCGGCGCCGGCCGCAAGCGTGCCCTGCTGCACCACTTCGGCAGCGCCCGCGCCGTCGCCGTTGCCACACTCGAGGACATCAAGGCCGTCCCCGGTATTTCCGATGCGCTCGCCCGCAAGATCCATGACCACTTCCGGGGGAGTTGATCCCTGCGCCGAGCCGTCGGGTGACAGGCGGCGGCGAATGGGCTTTATGCTTCTGCAAGAACCATGCTCAACACCGCCAACATCCTCACCCTCTCGCGCATCGTGGCGATCCCCCTGGTCGTCGCCTGCCTGTGGGTCGACCGGCCGTGGTCGCCCTGGGTGGCAGTTTTCCTGTTCGCAGCCGCGGCCATCACCGACTGGTTCGACGGCTATTTTGCAAGGCGCTACCACCAGATCTCGCGGCTCGGCCGTTTCCTCGATCCCATCGCGGACAAGCTTCTCGTCGCCGCGGTCCTCGTCATGCTGGTGCAAAACGGCCCGCTGAATGGCGTGCATGTGTTTGCCGCCCTGATCATCCTCGCCCGCGAGATCCTGGTCTCCGGACTGCGCGAGTTCCTGGCCGAGCTGCGCGTCGGCCTGCCGGTCAGCCAGCTCGCCAAATGGAAGACGACGGTACAGATGGCGGCCATTGCCTTCCTGCTGGTCGGCGATGCCGGCGCACCCTGGGTCACGGACATCGGGCTTTGGCTGATCTGGATCGCCGCGGGCCTTACCCTGGTGACGGGCTACGACTATCTGCGAACGGGACTTCGCCACATGGCGGAGGATGCACCGCCAGGCAGCGTCTGATGAAAGTAAGGTATTTCGCCTGGATGAAACGTACCGTGGGCGTGGCCGAGGAGCAGGTCGAGCCGCCAGCCGACGTGCGCACGGTGGCCGACCTTGTCGCCTGGCTGCGCACGCGCAGCGGTGGCCATGCGGAGGCACTGGCCGAGGGTGCGGCGTTCGGTGCCGCAGTCGATCATCGCACGGCGCCGTTCGATACCCCGCTTACCGGAGCCGAGGAAGTGGCGTTCTTCCCGCCCTTCACGGGAGGCTGAGGCCATGGCAGTGCGGGTCCAGGAAGCGGACTTCGACGTCGGCGCCGAAGTCGAAGCCCTGACCGGGGGCAACAAGCGCATCGGCGGGCTTACATTGTTCGTCGGTCTGGTGCGCGAGATGCACGTGCGCGAAGGCCTGCATCGCGAGCGCATCGATGCCCTCACGCTGGAGCACTATCCCGGCATGACCGAGAAGGCGCTGGAGGAGATCGAGGCGGAGGCCCATCGCCGCTGGCCGCTCGAGGCCACGCTGATCGTGCACCGCCATGGCCGGCTCGCAGCGGGCGATCGCATCGTGCTCGTCGCCGTGGGCTCGCCCCATCGCGAGGCCGCATTCGAGGCCTGCGCGTTCCTGGTCGATTGGCTGAAGACCAAGGCACCGTTCTGGAAGCTCGAGGACACGCCGGCCGGCGAGAAATGGGTCGGCGCCCACGAAGGCGATGATGCAGCGGCAAAGCGATGGGAGAAGAGTTAGCAGCCGGACCGCCGGGCTCTCGCCCTCAGCCCTTGTAGTTCTCCACGATCTTCGCCGGCCGCACTTCGGCCTCGTCCGGATTTCGGCCGAACTCACGCAGCGCGCGACGCTGGCGCAGCAGATCCCAACAACGGTCGAGCTCGATGTTGATCCGGTCGAGCCGCCCTTTTTCCTCGTCCGAGATATCGCCTTTGGCGTAGAGCTTCTTCTCTTCTACGACCAGCTGTTCGATGTGCTTGAGCACGGTCTGATCGGTGACATGCGTCATGACAGCCCTCCTTCGCTCAACGACTGCGTACGACCCTTATCCCAAAGCCACCAGCGCGAGATTGGCAAGCCCCCGTCCCAGCAGCCGATCGGCCGCCATCAGGGACCGCTGGCCACTGCGGCAACAGAGGACAATGCGCTGCGTCGGCGGCGGTTGCGTGACGATCTCCTCGACGTGATCGACATCCAGCCGGCGCGCACCCGCAAAAGGTGAGACCGGCGCCTCATCGAAGCCGCGCAAATCCACGACAAGGTCGTCGGGCTCGACGGCGTCAGCGGCGATAAAAGGCACCGACGCTTCCGGCTCGGGACTGCCCTCGAAACCAAAGCCGCCGAAAGCAAACTTCTTGGCATCGAAAGTTACCACGCGACCCAGTACCGGGGGTTCAAGCTTCAGCAGGAGATGAAGAGCGAGATGGGCCTGCAAGCTGCCCAGCACGCCAACCGCGGTGCCGAGGACGCCGACCGTCGCACAGGTCCCACCATCGATCGAGACATCGGGAAATACGGCGCGGTAGCTCGGTCCGCCGCCGCAGAAGACCCCGACATAACCGGTGAGACCGATGGCGGACGCGCTGATCAGCGGTTTGGCCGCGGCATGGCAGGCGTCGCTCAGGATGTAGGTGACCGCGAAGCTGTCGGCGGCATCGACGATCACGTCGGCACGCGCCACCAGAGCCGCGGCGTTCTGGGGCGTGAGGCGTTCGACGAACGCCTCGATCGAAATACCGGGATTGAAGCGTTGCAGGCTCGCGCGCGCAGCTTCGGCCTTCGCCTTGCCGATGTCCGGCATGCCGTAGATTGGCTGGCGATGGAGATTGGTCTCCTCGACCGTGTCGTGATCGACGATCAGCAGCCGGCCGACGCCTGCCCCCGCGAGGTATTGCAAGACGGGGCAGCCGAGCCCGCCGGCTCCCACCACCAGCACCGACGCCGCAGTGAGCCGTGCCTGGCCCGCAGCGCCGACGTCGCCGAGGATGGTTTGCCGCGCGTAACGGTCGGTCATGCTGTCACCCGCGTGGCAGCGAGCCACGCCTTTGTCTGGCCCATCGGATCGGCGTGATTGACGATGTCGCCGACTACCGCCGCTGAGTCGGCGCCGGCCGCGAGGCAAAGCTTGGCGCGCTCGACGGTCAGGCCGCCGATCGCCACCAACGGCTTGTTGCCGATCAGCTTCTTCCATTCGCCGATCCGGTCCAGCCCCTGCGGCGCCCACGGCATCTTCTTGAGGAGCGTCGGATAAATCGGCCCGAGCGCCACATAGTCGGGATCGGCGGCGAGGCCTTTCTCCAGCTCCGCATGATCGTGCGTGCTCACCCCCAGCAGGAGGCCTGCACGGTGGATCGCCTTCACGTCGGCGTCGATGAGATCTTCCTGGCCGAGATGGACCCAGGCGCATTTCTCGTCGATGGCGATCTGCCAATAGTCGTTGACGATCAGGTCGGCGCCATGCGCGGCGCAGACCGCCTTGGCGGCACGCACCTGGCGTCGCAGTTCCGAATCGGGCTGGTCCTTGATGCGGAGCTGGACGAAGCGCGCTCCGGCCGGCACCAGGCGCGCCACCCAATCGGCATCGGGAACGACCGGATAGAATCGATCGATCATCGCCGGTCTCCGAGCGCCGCGCGGCCGATCGTCGGCGTCGACGGCACCGCCATGTCGCGTGGCTCCATGGGCTTGGCCTCGAACGCCATGCGACCTGCCTCGATCGCCATCGCAAAGGCTTTGGCCATCGCCACCGGATCGCCCGCCTCGGCGACGGCCGTATTCAACAACACGGCATCATAGCCAAGCTCCATCGCCGCAGCGGCGTGCGAGGGCACGCCAACGCCCGCATCGACCACCAGCGGAATGTCGGGGAAATGGGCCCTCAAGGCCTTCAGGCCATAGATGTTGTTCAAACCTCGCGCCGAACCGATCGGCGCACCCCACGGCATCAGCACGCGGCAGCCCGCTTCGACCAGGCGATCGGCGACCGCGAGATCCTCGGTCGTGTAGGGGAAGACCTCGAAACCTTCTTCCGCCAGCACCCGCGCGGCCTCGACCAGGCCAAAGGCATCCGGCTGCAACGTGTCGTCGTCGCGGATCACCTCGAGCTTGATCCAGGCCGTGTCGAACAACTCGCGGGCCATGTGCGCTGTCGTCACCGCCTCCTTCACCGTGTGGCAGCCTGCGGTATTGGGCAGCACGCGCACGCCGAGCGAGCGCACCAGCGACCAGAAGCTTTGTCCACCGCGCTCCGAGCCCGCCTCGCGGCGCAATGACACTGTCACAACTTCCGCGCCCGATGCCTGGATCGCCTCGCCCAGGATCTTGGGCGAGGGGTAGCGCGCCGTCCCCAGCAGCAGCCGCGATTTCAGATCGACGCCGTAGAAAGGCATCGCTCAACCTCCTTGCATCGGCGCCACGACCTCGACCTTGTCGCCCTCGGCAAGCTTGGTCGTTGGCCGCACGGCGGCGGCCACGAAGCGGCCATTCACCGCCGTCGCGATCTTCCGTCCGCCAAAGCCCAGCGCATCCAGCGCCACGGCCAGCGTTCCGGGCTCGACGTCATGCTGGTCGCCGTTCACGTAGATCCGCATCGATCATCTCCAAAGAAGACGTCTCCAAAGAAGGAACGAGGTCGGCCAACCGCTCGGCCACCTCCCGCGCCAGCGACGGCGCCAGAAGGAAGCCATGGCGATAGAGGCCGTTGGCATGGAGGACCCGGCCTTCCTGCCGCACCGCCGGCAGGTTGTCGGGGAAAGCCGGCCGGACATCGGCATTGATCTCCAGGATCTCCGCCTCGCCGAACGCGGGATGCAGCGCATAGGCTGCGTTTAAAAGCTCGACGGCCGAGCGCACGGTCGGCCCGCCGCGTGTGTCGCTTTCGATCATGGTGGCGCCCACCATGAAGACACCTTCGCCACGTGGCACGATGTAGAGCGGGATACGCGGATGCAGCATGCGCACCGGACGCGAAAATTCGATGTCACGCGAACGGACCACCAGCATCTCGCCACGCACACCGCGTAGATCGGCGAGCGCATCCCGCGCGGCAAGGCCACGGCAGTCGACGATCAGCTCGTGCCGCGAGGTCGCGGCGGAGAAATCGACGCCGAACCGGATCGGCACGCCGCGCCGGTGCAAGGCTTCGGCCAGCGCCGCCAGCGCACGGCGCGGATCGAGATGCGCCTCGTTGGGAAAGAACAGCGCACGGCGGAAGCGGCCGGCGAGATCGGGCTCAAGCTCGGCCAGGCGCGCGTCATCGATCCGTTCGAAGTTCTCGGTGCGCTCGGCAAAGCGCTGTAGCTCGCCAGCATCGCGCGGCTGGGCTACCACCAGGCTGCCCTTTCGCACGGTGCCGGGAAAATGCCGGGCCCACCAGCCGATCGACGGCGCACCGCGCGTGGCGACCACCGGTTCGGTCGTGGCGCGCTCACACCACGGCGCCAACATGCCGCCCGCCATCCACGAGCAGCAGCCGTCGCCCAGTGCCCGGCCGCGGTCGACCACTTCGACCGCATGGCCGCGTTCGCTGAGCTCGAGCGCGCAGCAGAGACCCGCGACGCCGGCACCAACGACAATGACTCTGGACTGGCTCAACCGCTAACTCCCGTTCCTTCGCCGGCATGACCCGGATCAGGTTCAAAGGGTTCAGCCGATCTGGCTGTCTCAGACCGGTCTCCTCTCGGGAGACCGGACACCCCTCGGACGTTTGCAAACAGACTGCTATGAGGCCGGCCTGTCAAGCCGGCGCGCTATGCCGCTTTCGCGGGCGCGGGCTGCGCGAAATGAGCCGATTCGCCGAAACCTTCGCAGTCGGGCTGGCACACCAGCTCGGCATAGTCGGCCATCAAGGTCCGGGTCATCGGTCCCACCTGGTAGTGGCGATGGTCGATCGCACCCACGGGCACGATCTCGGCGGCGCTGCCGCACAGGAACACCTCGCTGGCCTCGTCGAGCTCGTGCGGCATCACGGCGCGCTCCTCGACCGTCCAGCGGCGCTTTTGCGCCATGCCAATGACGGCGCGCCGAGTGATGCCGTCGAGGAAATTCTCGACCCTGGGCGTGACGAGCTTGCCGCCCATCGCCAGAAAGATGTTGGCACCCGTCGATTCGGCCAGCCGCCCCTGCCAGTCAAGCATCAAGGCGTCGTCGAAACCGGCCTGCAGCGCGCGGTCCTTCTCGATACCGCAGATGATGTAGAGACCGGCGGCCTTGGCGGCGCCCGGCGCCACGTCCGGCGACGGCCGCCGATACTTGGCCAGCGTGACATTGATGCCGCCCGGCTTTACCTGCACCGAGAGCCGACCCTCCTGCGCCCAGGGTGCGATGGCGAGATGCACGGTCGTGCCGATCGCCGACACGCCCATCACCTCCGACCCGCGCCAGGCCACCGGCCGCACGTAGCCTGAGGTCAGATTGTTGGCCTTCACGACGGCCTTGGTCGCCTCGTCGATCTGCTCGCGCGTCCAGGGCAGCTCATAGTCGAGGAGTCGCGCCGAGTTGATCAGCCGGGCGCTGTGGGCGGCGAGGCGGAAGACGCGGCCCCCGTAGATGCGCTCGCCCTCGAAGACAGCCGAGCCGTAATGCAGCGCGTGGGTCAGAACATGCGTCGTCACCTCACGCCAGGGAACCAGCTTGCCGTCGCACCAGATCCAGCCGTCGCGATCTGCCATGGTTAAGGACATTGCAATTCCTCCGCCTTAATGATTCCAAAGAGGTCTTTTGGACGTTTGAATACGCAATCTTCTTCCTAAATAGGTCAGTATTACTGACCTTGTCAAGAATGCTGATCCAAATGCAGCGGCGCGGTCAAAATTTGCGAGCCTCGTTGCCATTCCGCGGTCGCTTTCCGTGGCTTTCGATGGTCTATAGTGCCGCCGCAAACGCAGAAGACATGTCCGTGATGGTGGAAACCAGATCTCCCGCTAACCCGCTGTTTCTGCGTGACGAAGAGCTGCGACAGGGCATCGAACTCATGTTCTACGCCTATCGCGACTTCACCTTCGAAAGCGATCAGCAGCTCAAGCGCTACCAGCTCGGCCGCGCGCATCATCGCGCGCTCTATTTCATCGGCCGCCACCCTGGCCAAACAGTTGGCCACTTGCTGTCGATCCTCAAGGTGACGAAGCAATCGATCAGCCGCGTGCTGAAGGACCTGCTCGAGCAGCAATATGTCGAACAGAAAAGCGGCCCGCGCGACCGCCGCGAGCGCCGGCTGTGGCTCACCGAGAAAGGCCAGGTACTCGAACGCGAACTGACCGACCGACAGAGCCAGCGTTTCGCTCGCGCCTATCGCGAGACCGGTGCGGACGCGGTCGAAGGCTTCCGCAAGGTGATGTTGGGCCTCCTCGATCCAGCCGAGCGCATCGAGGTCGACAAGCGCGTGCGCGGCGCCGGCCGCTGACCGGCATGGAAGCGGCGCCCGACAAGCCTCACATCCTGGTCGTCGACGACGACACACGCCTGCGCGATCTCCTGAAGTCCTTCCTCTCGCGCAGCGACTTTCGCGTCACCGTTGCCGGCAGCGCCAACGAGGCGCGCGAGCGGATAGCCGTGCTCGACTTCGACCTGATCGTGCTCGACGTCATGATGCCGGGCCAGACAGGTCTCGACTTCGCCACTGAGCTGCGCCGCACGGACAACGTGCCGATCCTCATGCTGACAGCGCGCGGCGAAGCGAAGGACCGCATTGCCGGCCTCGAAACCGGCGTTGACGACTATCTCGGCAAGCCGTTCGAGCCGCGCGAACTCCTGTTGCGCATCCAGAGCGTGTTGCGGCGCGGCCGACCGGCCGAAGTGGCAGCCGCGCCTGGCTACGTGGCGTTCGGTCCGTTCCAGTTCGATCTGGCATTGGGCGAGCTCACACAAAAGGGCACACGTGTGCCGCTGACCGAGACCGAGATCGCGCTCCTGCGAGCGCTCGCCACGCGCATGGGCGAGGTACTGAGCCGCGAAGCCCTATGCAAGAGCGTGGGCGGCGACCTGAACGAACGCGCGATCGACGTCCAGGTGACGCGGCTGCGCCGCAAGATCGAGCCCGATCCAGGCTTCCCGCGCTACCTGCGCACCGTGCGCGGGCAAGGCTATCGCCTGGTGGATGCGTGAGCCCCCGGCGATGAAACGCATCCGCGATCTGTTCGAGACGATCGCGATATGGGCTGATCGCCACTCGCCGCAGACTCTGTTTGCGCGCGCCCTGCTGATCATCGTGGTGCCGATGCTGGTGCTGCAGGCTCTCAGTGCCTGGTGGTTCTACAGCCAGCGCGGTGACAACGTGACGAACCGGCTGGCCTTCCTGCTGGTGCGCGACCTCAGGACGCTGATCTCCCTGCACCAGGACTTCCCCGACGAGGCGCACCGTCTCTGGATTGTCCGTCATGCGCAGGTCGACCTGCTGATGGACATCAGCTTCCGCAAGGGGATCATCGATCACTGGAAACCGATCGATCACTACGACATCGTCGCGCGCGAGGTGCAGGGCGCCCTCGAGGCCGACCTCAAGCGGCCTTACTTCATCGACAACAGCGTCGGTGGCAATCAGCTCCTGCTCGAGATCCAGCTCAACAACGGTGACATCATGACGGCGTGGGTGCCGCACCTGCGCCTCACCTTCGGCTCCAGCTTCGCCTACGTGCTGGCCCAGCTCGGCCTCGCTCTCGTTCTGTTCGGCCTTGCCATCTGGTTCATGCGCCGCGAGCTGGTCCCGATCGAGCACCTCGGCGCCACCGCCGATGCGCTTGGCAAAGGGCGCGATATTCCCGACTTCGCCTTCTCCGGCGGCACGCGCGAGGTGCGCAATGCCGCACGCGCATTCCAGACCATGCGCATCAGGCTAAGCCGCTCGATCCAGCAGCGCACCGAGATGCTGGCGGGCGTGAGCCACGACCTGCGCACACCGCTCACGCGCATGAAGCTCTCGCTCGCGCTGCTGTCCGATTCGCCGGAGACCAAAGAGCTGAGTGCCGACGTCGCCGACATGGAGCGCATGATCGAGGGCTACCTGGCCTTCGCACGTGGCGAGGGCGACGAGGAAACCGCGCCAGTTGATCTCGGCGAGATCCTCGAGGAAGTGATCGCGGGCGCGCGTCGCGACAATGCCGACGTCAGGCTGAGCATCGAAGGCGACATGCAGGTCGAGTTGCGGCCGCTTGCCATGAAGCGCTGCCTCACCAATATCCTCGCCAATGCGTTGCGGCATGGCGCACGCGCGGAGATTCTCGCCGTCCGCGGCCGCACCTCGGTCGAAGTCATCGTCGACGACAACGGGCCCGGCATTCCGCCCGACCACTACGAGGACGTGTTTCGCGCTTTCTATCGTCTCGACGAATCGCGCAATGTCGACACCGGCGGCGTCGGTCTCGGCCTCACCATCGCGCGCGATGTGGCGCGCAGCCATGGTGGTGACGTGTCGCTGGCCGCGGCACCGCTTGGCGGTTTGCGCGTGATCGTGAGAATTCCGCTTTGAGGGCCGCGACGCTTGCCGCCGTGCGGCCTGTGCTATAGTGCCGGCAAAGAGCCCGAGAAAAATGTCCAAGACCCAGTCGCTTAGCTTCGCCCGCGTCCCGCACCCATCGCCGACTCCAGCCGGCAAGCGCGCGGAACTCCTCAAGAATCCTGGCTTCGGTCGGGTCTTCTCCGATCACATGGTGACGATCCGCTACAGCGACAGCCAAGGCTGGCACGACGCCAAGATCGAGCCCCGTGCGCCGATCCCGATGGATCCGGCGGCGGCCGTTCTGCATTACGCCCAGGAGATCTTCGAGGGGCTGAAAGCCTACCGCACCGCCGACGGCAAAGGCGCGACGCTGTTCCGGCCGGCCGAGAACGCCCGCCGCTTCCAGCAATCGGCCGAGCGGCTCGCCATGCCTGTACTGCCGGAGAAGGCCTTCCTCGACGCCTGCGACCTGCTGGTCAACACCGACCGCGACTGGATCCCAGGCGGCGACGGCAGCCTCTATCTCCGTCCGTTCATGTTCGCCAACGAGGTCTTCCTCGGCGTGAAGCCCTCGTCGGACTACCTCTTCATTGTGATCGCCTCGTCGGTCGGCGCCTACTTCAAGACCGACGCGCCTGCAGTGTCGGTCTGGGTCTCGACTGAGTACACGCGCGCCGCGCCGGGCGGCACGGGCGCCGCCAAGTGTGGCGGCAACTACGCGTCAAGCTTGCTTGCCCAAGCCGAGGCGACGAAGCATGGCTGCGACCAGGTCGTGTTCCTCGATGCCAAGGAGCAGCGCTGGGTCGAAGAGCTGGGCGGCATGAACGTCTTCTTCATCTTCGACGACGGCTCCTTGGCGACGCCGCCGCTCGGCGGCACGATCCTGCCCGGCGTCACGCGCTCCTCGCTGATCACGCTGGCCAAGGACAAGGGCATCAAGGTCCGCGAGGAACGCTATTCGATCGACCAGTGGCGCGCCGATGCCGGCACCGGCCGCCTGCGCGAGGCATTCGCCTGCGGCACCGCCGCGGTCGTGACGCCGATCGGCACGGTGCGCAGCAAGGACGGCGAATTCAAGATTGGCAACGGCGGCTCGGGCGCCAAGACCGAAGAACTGAAGGCGGCACTCGTCGGCATCCAGCGCGGGCGCGCTGCCGATCCGCACAGTTGGGTCCACAAGGTCTTCTAAAAGAGCTTGCCGCCGTTCGGCACCGGCTTGTCCGGCACAACCAGCACCACCGAATCACCGTCGTCTGGAAAGCCGAGCGTCAGCACTTCCGACATGACCTTGCCGATCTGGCGCGGCGGGAAGTTGACGACGGCGGCGACCTGCCGGCCGACCAGGCTCTCCGGCGTGTAGTGCACGGTAAGCTGAGCCGAGGATTTCTTGACGCCGATCTCCGGCCCGAAGTCGATCTCAAGGATGATGGCGGGCTTGCGCGCACCTTCGAGTGGACGCGCCGCCCGCACGGTGCCAACGCGGATATCGACCTTGGCGAAGTCGTCATAGGCAATGGAGCTCATGCCCTCGCACCTACCGGGCCATCACCTAAAAGGAAAGAGCGGCCAAAAGAAAAGGGCCGTCCTGAATCGGACGGCCCTTCGCTTCGATCGCCCGCGGGCGATGTGCTTACTTCTTGGCGATCGCGGCCTTGACCTCGTCGGTCAGCTCGGCAATGCGCT
Source organism: Alphaproteobacteria bacterium (assembly GCA_017308235.1). Taxonomy (GTDB): domain Bacteria; phylum Pseudomonadota; class Alphaproteobacteria; order Reyranellales; family Reyranellaceae; genus Reyranella. The sequence goes on from JAFKFL010000009.1 coordinate 236,358, forward strand.
CGTTGATCACGCCGAAGGCCTCGGTCTGACCCTTGGTGTAGAGCTCGCCGATCTCGCGGGCGTTGGCGAGAGCAACGTCATAGCTCTTCTTGGCGAAGTCGATCTGCTTGGCCGTCTTCTCCTCAACCGTGGCGGCGGCGAGCACTTCGCTGCCATGCTTGGAGAAGTCCTCGAAGGCGGCGCGGATCATGTCGCCCTGGCGCTGCGCGATGGTCTTCAGAGCCTCGACGGTCGAGGTGCTGGCCGTGGTGAAGGCGGCGAAAGTCTTGCGATTGCTCTCGACGATCGACTCGACGTTGACCATCGGGAACTTGAACTCACCAGCGAACTTGCTGAAGTCGAAATCGGTGAACGGGTTCTTGAAGGTGCCATTGGCGTACATGGGAATCTCCTGAGGACGACTGAGCTTAGGGCTGAAACTTGCGCTATGCTGCACTGCACAACGACGACCAATGTATGTGCTGCGTCCGCGAAGTCAAGGTGCTTTTGTGCGTTGCACAAAATATTCATGCGCCCGGCGATTCAGTTGCCCGTCGTCTCGGAGAAACCCTATATCTTTCAAAGAGTTGAGACCACCTTTCAGCCGTCTTGAGACGGCTGTCCAGAGCTGCCATGGTCTTGGATAGATCGCCTGTTTCGTCCTGATCGAAGACCCGGGACACGGCGTAGTGAATGGCCAGGAGACCATTCTGGCGCAGCATGCCTGCGAGCCCGTCGCTGGGCAGCGCCGCCGCCTCCAACATTGCCGCCATCGAGCGCCGCAACGCCGGGCCGACGGCGAGTGCCAGCAGCGGATCGCGGAGCGTGGCCTGCCCGATCTCGTGCAAGGCCTCGCGATGAGGGCGAAGCGCGTCGTAGCGGCGCATCATGACATCGAACAGGCGGTCGCGCGCCGTTTCTTCCGGATCGGGATCGCGGGCTGTCCCGGCAAGAACCTTGGAATCGACCCGCGCCATGAGGGCCGTCACGAGCGACGCCTTGTCGGGATGCAAGCGATGGAGTTCGCCCATGCCAAGGCCCGCCGATTGGGCGACATCTCGCAAGCTCACCCCGGCAAACCCCTTCTCGGCAACCAAGGCCAGAAACGCGTCAATCGCGCGGTCGGAAGCCTCGCTCATCCGGCAAGTTCCTTGGAGCGCCGCGATGCTGCAGCAAGCGCCTTGTCGAAGATGGGTTGGAGTCCATCGGCCGCCATCAGCACCTTCAAGGCTTCGGCGGTGGTGCCGCCGGGACTGGTGACATTGACGCGCAACTGCGCCGCGGGTTCCGCCGACTGGCGCAGCAATTCGCCACTGCCCATCACGGTCGCGCGGGCAAGCTGCATGGCCATGTCAGGGGCGAGGCCAAGCTTGGTGCCCGCGGCGGCCATCGCTTCGACCAGCAGGAAGACATAGGCCGGCCCGCTACCCGAGAGCGCGGTGACCGGATCCATCAATGCCTCATCGTCGACCCACAGCGCCTGCCCTACCGCTTCGAGCAACTCCTGGCACTTCTTCTTCTCGGCCGCCGAAACGCCCTTGGCAGCCGTGGCAACGGTGATGCCCTGACGCACTGCCGCCGGCGTGTTGGGCATGGCGCGCACAATCTTGGCCGTGGTGCCGAGATGGCTGGTGAAATACCTGATGGTTTTGCCGGCCGCGATCGAGAGGAACACCGCGCCCTCATCGGCGAAGCGTTTGAGGTCGACCAGCGCTGCATCCATCGTCTGCGGCTTCACCGCCAGGACGACGATCTCGGGCGTTTCTCTGACTTCTGAGGTCGAAGCCACAGCCCGCAGTCCCCGTTTGCGCGGCCGCAACGCCTCGACCGGCTCGGCAACGATCGCATCGGAGGCCGCAAGGCCCCGTGTCAACCAGCCGTCGAGCATGGCGCCGCCCATCTTGCCGCAACCGACCAACAAGAGCTTGCCCATATCGCCTCCCCCGATTAGCGACCCTTGAACTTGGGTGGCCGCTTCTCGCGAAAGGCGGCCGTGCCCTCCTTGCGATCCTCGCTGGTCGCGATCTGCTCCAGCTTGTAGCGCTCCGGCACGAAGATCTCGGCGGGGCCACGCGGCAAGGTCTGGTTGGCGAAGTCACGCAAGGTGCGGATCACCAGCGGCGCCGAGTTGGCGATCACGCTTGCCATGCGCCGCGCCTCCTTGCGCTCCTCGCCGAGCGGAACGACCTTGTTCACGAAACCGACGTCATAGGCCCGTTTGGCTGGAATCTCTTCGCCCAGCAGCAGAAGCTCCATCGCCACCTTGTGCGGCATGCGCGACACGATGCCGGGCATCAGCCCGCCAAATACGCCGACCTTGGCCTCGGGGTACATGAACTTGGTCGTATCGGCGGCGACCATCAGATCGCAGGTCATGACAAGGCATATACCGCCGCCGATCACCCAGCCCTGGGTGGCTGCGACGACCGGCTTGCTGAGTTTATACGAGACATCCGGGACGGCCTTCCACATCGCGGCCGGCGGGTCCTTGAGGTCGGCGCCGACGCAAAAGGCGGGACCGTCGGCCTGCAGGACGGCAACCTTGTCCCCGCCCGCTTCGAAGGCGCGATAGGCGTCGTAGAGCCCGTCGCACAGCTCCTGCGTGAGCGCATTGCGCTTCTCGGGGCGCGCCATGGTGATGGTGGTGATACCTTCGCTCGATTCGACTTTCACAAGACCCACGATGTCCCTCCAGTCGCGGCGGCGTTCTTGCGCGGGATGCTACCAGCCGCCCATACTCGCTGCATCAGGAGTCCCCATCATGCAGACCCGCAATCCCTTTATCGACGATCTCACCAAGCTCGCCAATGGCGCGATGGGTGCGCTCACCGGCGTGAAGGATGAGGTCGAGGCCCGCGTGCGCGACCAGATCGCGAAGATCCTCGACGGCATGGACATTCCGCGGCGCGACGAATTCGAGGCGGTGAAAGCAATGGCCGCCAAAGCGCGCGAGGAGAACGAGGAGTTGAAGAAGCAGATCGCCGACCTGCAGGCTCGGCTTCTCAATACAGGGCCGTAACCCATGCGCGTCGGCGTCGAGGTTGGCGGCACCTTCACGGATCTGGTCGCCGTCGAGGGAGGTCGTGTCGTCGTCACCAAGGTGCCGAGCACGCCACGCTCGCCCGACATCGGCGCCTTCGCAGCGTTGGCTGCCTCTGGCATCGATCTCGCGCGTATCGAAGATCTTGGCCACGGTTCCACGGTCGCGACCAATGCGGTGCTGGAGCGCAAGGGCGCGGCCGTCGCTTTCGTGGCAACTGCCGGCTTTCGTGACCTGCTCTTCATGCAGCGCCATGACCGACGCAACATCTACGATCTTTTTTACGCCAAACCCGCGCCCCCGGTGCGCCGCAAGGATTGCTTCGAGGTCAGCGAACGCTTGCGCGCCGACGGCTCGGTCGAAATGCCGCTCGACGAAGCGAAGGTGCGGGCCGAACTCGTTCCTGCACTTCAGGCCGGAGGATATCGCGCTGTCGCGATCTGCCTGCTGAACGCCTACGCCGATCCAACGCACGAGAAGCGGCTTGCCGCGCTGATTGTCGAAGCGCTTCCAGGCGTACTGGTCACCTGCAGCCATCAGGTCGCGCGCGAGTTCCGCGAGTTCGAACGCGCCTCGACGACGCTGCTCTCGGCCTATGTCCAGCCGGTGATCGACGGCTACCTGCACCGCTTCGAGAACAAGCTCGCCGACGCAGGCTTCAAGGGCCGCTTCACCGTGATGCAGTCGAACGGCGGTCGGCTGCCCGCAGAGGCGATGCGCGAGAGCGCGATCACGGCGCTTTATTCCGGACCAGCCGCCGGCGTCGTCGGCGCCACACGCCAGGCCGCGCGCTCAGGCTTCAAGGATCTGATCACTTTCGACATGGGCGGCACTTCGACCGATGTCTGCCTGGTCCAGGACGGACGGCCTTCGCTCGCCTCGGAAAGCGAGATCGACGGTCTGCCGATCCGTACGCCGGTGCTCGACATCGTTTCGGTTGGTGCGGGCGGTGGCTCGATCGCCTGGGTCGACGACGGCGGCATGCTGCGGGTCGGCCCGCAAAGCGCGGGCGCCGATCCGGGCCCCGCCTGCTACGGCCGCGGCGGCGCCGAGCCCACCATCACCGATGCCCATGTCATGACGGGCACGATCCGGCCGGCGGCGTTCCTGGGCGGACGCATGACACTCGACGCTGAGGCGGCGAGGAAGGTCTTCGGGCCAGTGGCGGAACGCTTCAGCCTCGGCGTCGAGCAGGCGGCGGCCGCGGCGTTGCAGCTCGCCGACGCCAATATCGTGCGCGCAATTCAGCTCGTCTCGACCGAACGCGGCCGCGACCCGCGTGACTATGCCCTGGTGCCGTTCGGCGGTGCCGGTCCCCTGCATGCCGCGCGCATTGCCGAGGAACTCGGCATCGCTACCATCGTCGTGCCGCCAAACGCCGGGGTGATCTCCGCCTACGGCCTGGTCGCCTCCGACTACACCAAGTTCGATGCCGTCACCCGGAAGATGAAGCTCGACGAAACGGCGGCCCGTGAGGCAAGCAAGTCCTTCGCCGACATGCGCGCCAGGCTCGCCACGCAATTCGCCGACATGAAGCTTCCTGGTGAACTTCTGTACACCCACACGCTCGATATGCGCTTCGTCGGCCAGGCCTTCGAAGTCGGTGTCGAGATTCCGGCCGATCGGCTCGCCTCGCTCGATGCCGCTTACCTCGCCGAGCTGTTCGCCGATGCGCATCATCGCACCTTCATGCATGGCGCGACGCTCGACCGGCCGGTCGAGATCGTGACCCTGCGCGTGGGCGCCACACTGCCGATCGGGATGGCACCCAAACTGGACCGCGAGACTGTAGCTGCGCACGAGTCCGAACGAACCCGCATCTTCCACGGCGAAGCCTGGGTTGACTGCGCACGCTACACGGCGGAGGCCCTGACAAGCGGCCAGCAGATCGTCGGACCAGCCGTGATCGAAGGTCACACTGCCACGACCTGGGTACCGGCGGGCTGGACCGCAATACTCGACGCGGCGGACAATCTCATCCTGCGGAGGGCATCATGAGCGTCGTGCTCACTCCCCTTGATTATGCGGTGATCAGCCAGGCGCTGATCGCAGGCGCACGCGAGATGGGCGTGAAGCTGATCCGCTCGGCCTATTCCACCATCCTGCGCGAGGCGCGCGACGGCTCGGCCGGACTGATGGACCGCTTCGGCAACACAGTGGCGCAAGCCGAGCTCATTCCCATGCAACTCGGACCGATCGGCGAGACCTTGCGTGCCTGCCTCAAGCGCCATCCGGTGGAGACGCTGCAGGAAGGTGACTTCCTGATCAACAACGACCCGTTCGAGGGCGGCCAGCATATCCCCGACGTCTTCATCTTCACGCCGATCTTCGTCGAAGGCCGGGTGGTCGGCTTCGGCGCCTCGGTCGCGCATCATCTCGATCTCGGCGGCGGCGCACCCGGCCTCAATATCCACGCCAGCGATGTCTATCAGGAGGGCCTGCGCTTCCCGCCCAGCAAGTACAATTTCCCGCGCGACTGGAACGGCGGCTCGTTCGAGCGGCTCGTCACCGCCAACGTGCGCGTGCCCGATCTTACCATCGGCGACTTCAACGCCCAGTTCGCCGCGAATGCGATCGGCGTGCTGCGCGTAAAGCAACTCTGCGAGCGCTATGGCGTGGACAAGGTCGAGACGGCGATGAAGGCGATGCAGGATTATTCCGAGCGCCGTGTGCGGGCCGCCATCGCCCAGGCGCCGAAGGGAACTTTCTACGGCGAGGACGCGATCGACGATGACGGGCTCTCCGACGATCCACTGCCGATCAGGGCGAAGGTGACGATCGCTGACGATTCGGTTGAGATCGATTTCGAAGGTACCTGCGCGCAGATCAAGCGCAACCTCAACTGCCCCTACTCGAGCACGCTCTCGGCGGCGCTATCCTGCGTGAAGTCGGTGCTGACCAGCCCGGACATCCCGTACAACGAAGGCATGGCGCGGCCGATCCGCATCAAGGTGCCGTACGGCTCGCTGCTCAACCCGCGGCCGCCGGCGCCAGTGCGTGCCCGCATGATCCCGGCCTATCGCGTGTTCAACGCCGTAATGAAGGCGTTGGCGCAAGCGCTGCCCGACAAGGTGATCGCTACCGGCTTCGATAGCACCACCGCACTTTGCCTCAGCCATCTCGGCGAGAAGGGCTACAGCGTCTATCTCGAGATCTTCGGCGGTGGCTACGGCGGCTCGAAAAACGCCGACGGCTGCGACGCCGTGGATTCGCCACTCAGCAACTGCTCCAATGCGCCGGTCGAATCGCTCGACATCGACTACGATTTCTTCCGCATCGTCGGTTACGAGCTCGCCCCTGATTCCTTCGGTCTTGGCGCGCGCCGCGGCGGTGCAGGATTCCTCCGCCGCTGCGAGATCCTGAGGGACGACGTACAGCTTGCTATCTACTCCGACCGCTTCCGCCTCGCGCCGGAGGGTTTGTTCGGCGGCGAACCAGGCCAGCGCGGCTATTGCCGCATCTACCGCGCCGACGGCACGACCCAGGAGCTGCGCAGCAAGGCGGCCATCGACCTCGCCAAGGGCGACGTGGTCGAGATGTTCGTGGGCGGCGGCGCGGGCTTCGGCCGCATCGCCCAGCGCCCCGACGCCCTGATCGAACGCGACTTGGCCGACGGCCTCCTGACGCGCGATCCGCGCCCGGCGCGCAAGCTCGCCGCCGAGTGAAGCTGAACAATCTTCATTTTCACAGAATCTGTCGTCAAAGAGCCCCGATTCGGCGTGCGAAATTTTATGACTCGGGTCTCAGCGCTGGGGATTAAATTTTTGGAATCGCTGACTCTTTTCCCGAATCAGGGCTGATTTTTCGTTGCGTGCTGAGTCCTCCTTGTGGCAGGCTAGCCGTTGTGGGTTTCTGGGTGCCCACCACGATATATCGGCCACCCGCTCCAAGAATGGCACTTACGAGCCGCAGAGCGGAATGGTTGGGGAGTCGGTCGATGGCGTTATCGCGACACGAGCGGGGCAGGGAGAAGGTCGATCTGAATCCGCTCGAACTGATTGAGAGGCTCGTGTCGGCCAATGAATGGCCTTTCGATCGTACGTCCGAGCGCGAGATCGCCGTCGAGGTTGCCGGCCGATGGTGCGACTACCGCATGTTCTTCAGTTGGCGAGAGGATGTCGAGGCGCTGCACTTCACCTGCGCCTACGACGTCCGCATCCCCGCCGAGCGGCATACGGACATCCATGGCCTGCTGGCGTTGATCAACGAGAAGATGTGGATGGGCCACTTCGATCTCTGGACCGAAGAGGGGCTGCCGATGTACCGGCATGCCATCCCCTTGCGTGGCACCGAAGGCCTCAAGCTTGAGCAGCTCAACGACCTGGTCGAAGTGGCGATCAGCGAGAGCGAACGATTTTATCCCGCCTTTCAGTACGTCGTGTGGGCCGGCAAGACGCCCTCCGACGCGTTGACCGCCTCGATCCTCGAGACGGTCGGCGAAGCCTGAGCGAAAAAAGGACCCTCCGACGCCCCCTCTCGTAAAACATCAATAATAACGTTGGATCGTCCTAGCGGCGCCGGTCTCCCCTCAGGCCGGCGCCGCGACCATTCTGAGGTCATGATCGCCCGGCTATAACAAACGCCCCATGATCCCCCTCCTCATCCCCTATCCCGATATCGATCCGGTCCTGGTTCAGATCGGACCTTTTGCCATCCGCTGGTACGCGCTCGCCTATATCGCCGGCCTGGTGATCGGCTGGCGCGTCATGCGTCGCGTCTGCCAGCAGCCGCCGGCGATCCTGTCGCCGGAAAAGATCGACGACTTCCTCCTGTGGGCGGCGCTGGGCGTCATCCTGGGCGGTCGATTGGGCTACGTGCTGTTCTACAAGCCGAGCTTCTTCTTCCATGATCCGCTGGCGATCCTGACGGTGTGGGAAGGCGGCATGTCCTTCCACGGCGGCCTGCTCGGCGTCGTGGTGGCGATCATCGCCTTCGCCTATCGCAACCGCGTCAACACTTTCATGCTGTCCGACCTGGTGGCGATCGTGGCGCCCATTGGCCTCTTCTTCGGGCGCATCGCCAACTTCATCAACGGCGAGCTGTGGGGCCGCCCCAGCGATGTCCCCTGGGCCATGATCTTCCCGCGCGGCGGGCCAATCCCGCGCCACCCGAGCCAGCTCTACCAGGCCTTCTTCGAGGGCGTGCTGCTGCTCCTGCTGATGCTCGCGGTCTGGAAACTGACCGAGGGGCGCCGCCGGCCGGCGCTGCTCACCGGGGTGTTCTGCATGGGCTACGGCGTGGCACGGATCGTCGGCGAGATCTTCCGCGAGCCGGACGCTTTCTTGGGCTTCCTGTGGGGACCGGTCACCATGGGCATGCTGCTCTCCGTGCCGGTGTTCCTCTTCGGGCTCGTGCTGGTCGTCCTCGCCTACAGCAGGCCTCCCCTGCCGCAACGCTAGGCAATCGACGTGACCAGCGAGCTCGGCCGACGCATCGCCCGACGCATCGCCGCTACCGGTCCGATGTCGATCGCCGACTTCATGGCCGAAGCGCTCGGCCATCCCACGCTCGGCTACTATCGCCGCGCCATGCCGCTTGGCACCGCCGGCGACTTCACCACCGCGCCCGAGATCTCGCAGATGTTTGGCGAGCTTCTCGGCGCATGGCTGGCCGAACGGTGGCAGGCGATCGGCCGGCCGGCGCCGGTCCGGCTGGTCGAACTGGGACCCGGGCGCGGCACGTTGATGGCCGATGCCTTGCGGGCGACACGCGGCGTTGCGGGCTTCCATGACGCGCTCGATCTCCATTTGGTTGAAGTCAACGCGCCGCTGCGCGTCTTGCAGGAGAGCGCCCTCGCGGCCTACACGCCGACCTGGCACGAAGCCCTTGACGCAGTGCCGCGCGGCCCGCTGCTGCTGGTCGCCAACGAGTTCTTTGACGCTCTGCCGGTGCGCCAATTCGAAAGGACGCCGCAAGGTTGGCACGAGCGCATGGTCGGCCTGACACCTAACGGCGAGCATCTGGTCTTTGCACTGGCACCTGGTCCCTCGCCGTTTGCACGACTGCTGCCGGAGACAGTGCGCGGCGGCGATTTGCCGGCGGGAACTGTAGCCGAGGTCTCCGTCGCAGCGGTCGATCTTGCAGGCCGCATCGCCGAACGGCTCGTAAAGGATGGCGGCTGGGCCCTGATCATCGACTACGGCCGCGACACCTCCGGCACCGGCGCCACGCTGCAGGCTCTGCGCAGTCATCGGTCGGTCGATCCGCTCGATCGGCCAGGCGAGACGGATCTTACGGCTCATGTCGATTTCGCGACACTTGCGCAGGCGGCATGCACGACAGGCGCGCGGGTTTTCGGGCCGACAGGACAAGGCACGTTTCTTCGCCGACTCGGCATCGAACGGCGTGCCGAGATATTGAAAGCGCGGGCGACACCAACGCAGCGCTCGGCGATCGACGCGGCATTGCTGCGCTTGATCGACAGGGACCAAATGGGCACCTTGTTCCGCGTTTTGGCCATGGGCGACGACAGAAGCGCCGCACCGGCCGGCTTTTCGGACGACACATGATCCAGGCTCAAATCCAGGACAAGACGCTGGCCGGTCTCGAGGGCGTGCAGCACCGGTTCTTCACGCGGCGCGGCGGCGTGAGCGCCGGCCTCTATTCTTCGCTGAATTGCGGTTACGGCTCGGGCGACAGTCCCGACAATGTGCGCGAGAACCGACGGCGCGCCGCATCGACGTTCAATCTCACCGAAAGCGATCTCCTCACGGTGCACCAGATCCATTCCGACCAGGTGCTGACGGTCGGCACTGAGCGCTGGACCTCGCCGGGTGCCCCCAAGGCCGACGCGCTGGTAACAGACCGGCCGGGCGTGGTTCTGGGCGTTATGGCGGCCGACTGCGCGCCCGTGCTGCTGGCCGACGCCGAGGCTCAAGTGGTCGGTGCCGCTCATGCCGGGTGGAGGGGCGCGTTGGGCGGCGTCGTCGAAGCCACCGTTTCAGCTATGGAACGGTTGGGTGCACGCCGCGATCAATTGCATGCAGCAATCGGACCCTGCATCGGTCGCGAGTCCTACGAGGTCGGACCGGAGTTCCCAGCGCCCTTCCTGACGCAAGACAGAGCCAACAGCGTCTTCTTCCGCCCCGCCCCACGCCCCGGCCATTTCCTGTTCGACCTCGCGGGCTACCTGGTGCAACGCCTCGCCAACGCTGGCGTGAAAGCCAATGCAACCGGGCACGACACCTTGCGCGGCACCGACGATTTCTTCAGCTATCGCCGCAACACCCTGGACGGCGTGCGCGACTACGGACGCGGTCTGTCGGCCATCGCGCTCGAGGGCTGATTTGCCCTACTTCGTCTTTCTGGTTGTCTGCTGTCTTTTCGGTCTGATTGCCACATGCGCCTTGCTGTGATCGTTCTCATGGCATTTGCGCTGGCCGCTTGCGTGCGCACGCCCAGACCGTTCGAACATAGCGGCGCAGACGATCAGGCCTACGCGCCCAAGCAGGACAAGATCGACGTCGTTATCACGCCTCCGACCAACATGCCGAACGAGCTTGGCCAGCGAGTCGCGGCAGCGCTCGCGGTCGAACTGCAGGCCTATGGCATCGTCGGTACGATCGTGCCAGGCAGGGCGCCGGCCACGGTCACTGGCATCATGGGTACCCGCGACGCCCCTTCAGGCCAGGGAATCGAGATCAAAGTCGACTGGTCGATGGCCGGTGACAAAGACGGAGGCGGGCCGACCGCGACCACGACCGTTGCTCGACTGGAAGACTATGCTTCCGCGAGCGACCGGCTTGCATCGCGCATCGCCCAGCAGGCAGCCCCCAAAGTGGCGACGATGTTGGGCCATCCGCCCGACTATGAGGCGCGCTCGCTGGGTCAGGTCGCCGCCGGATTGAGTGTGCCCGACATACCGGCCGATCCCAATGCAGCCAAACCGGATGCCAAGGCGACGGCCGCAGCCGCTTCGGGCACCGCAACCACAGCGGCGCCAAGGCCGCCGCAGATCAGGGTTATGGTAGCGTCGGTCACCGGCGCGCCTTCGGACGGCAACCGACAACTCCTCTCCGGCATGCGACGAGCGCTCGGCTCGAACCGGGTGGTCGTCATGGACAAAACTGACGCCGACGTGTTCACCGTGGCAGGCAAGGTTGCCCTGGCGCCCATCGACGACCGCTCTGGTCAACTCTCCGTCATCTGGGTGCTGAAAGATCCGGCGGGCAAGGAGGTCGGTAAGGTCGAACAGGCCAATCCGGTACCGCTTGCGGCCGCGCGCGGGTCCTGGGCGGGGTTTGGCGACATTGTCGCAGCCGCGGCCGTCGAAGGCATCCTAGAGTTGCTCGACAAGGCCCAACAACCGCAACACTAGTACGCACCAGCTTGAATCGGCTTGTCAGAGGGGGGTTCCTGCCTGTTACTGTCATTACAGCGGCTCGAACTTTGCAAAGACAAAGCCGCACTATGGTGAGGGGGTTGCTCATGTTTGAAATTAGGAGGCCGGTCGCGGCATTGCTCGCGGCCGCGAGCATCGTAGGCATGCTCGGTGCGACGGCGGCGCAGGCCCAGACGATCAAGGCGGTGATGCACTCGGACGTGAAGATTCTCGATCCGATCTGGACCACGGCCTACATCCAACGAAATTTCGGCTACATGGTCTGGGACACGCTGTTCGCCATGGACGAGAAGTTCGAGGTGAAGCCCCAGATGGTCGACAAGTGGAGCGTGTCACCGGACAAGCTCACCTGGACCTTCACCTTGCGTGATGGGCTCGCGTGGACCAACGGCCAGCCGGTCACGGCCGAAGATTGCATTGCCTCGATCAAGCGCTGGGGCGCCAAGGACTCGATGGGCCAGAAGATGATGGCCTCCGTCGAGGGCTTCGAGGCGGTCGACGCCAAGACCTTCCGGATGAAGATGAAGGAGCCGTACGGCCTGGTGCTCGAGTCGCTTGGCAAGCCGTCATCGAACGTGCCCTTCATGATGCCGAAGAAGACGGCCGAAACCGACCCCAACACCCAGATCAAGATCGAGGATGTGATCGGCTCCGGTCCGTTCATCTTCAAGGCCGACGAGTGGAAGCCGGGCGAGAAGGTAGTGTTCGTCAAGAACGCGAACTACAAGCCGCGTTCTGAGCCGCCCTCCGGCCTCTCCGGCGGCAAGGTTGTCAAGGTCGACCGTGTCGAGTGGATCGCCATGCCGGACGTGCAGACCCAGGTGGCGGCAATCCAGAATGGCGAGATCGACTTCATCGAATCGCCCGGCCACGACCTGCTGCCGCTGCTCTCCAAGGACAAGAACATCAAGCTGGTCGATTGGAATCCACTCGGCAACCAGTACACCTTCCGTTTCAACTCGCTATTCAAGCCGTTCGACAACCCCAAGATTCGCCATGCCGTCATGGTCGCGTTCGGCCAGGAGGAGTTCCTGAAGGCGACAATCGGCAATCCGAAGTACTACAAGGTCTGCAAGGCGCCGTTCGTCTGCGGCACGCCGCTGGGAAGCGACGAAGGCATGTCGGGCGTGCTGAACGGAGACGCCGCCAAGGCCAAGGAGCTGCTGAAGGAAGCCGGTTACGATGGCACGCCGGTTGTGCTGATGCAGTCGACCGACCTGCAGGTACTGACCAACCTCGCGCCGGTCGCCAAGGCGCAGCTCGAAGCCGCGGGCTTCAAGGTCAACATGCAGGCGATGGACTGGCAGACGCTGGTCGGCCGCCGCACCAAGAAGGACCCGCCGGACAAGGGCGGCTGGAACGCCTTCCTGACCTCCTGGGTCTCGGCCGACATCCTTAATCCGGTGAGTTCCGGCTTCTTCAACGCCTCGTGCGAGAAGGCGATGTTCGGCTGGCCGTGCGACGCCACCATCGAGAAGATGCGCGACGCCTTCTCCAAGGAGACCGATCCGGCCAAGCAGAAGCAGATCGCGATGGATCTGCAGAAGTACTGGGTCGACCACCCGACCCATATCAATGTCGGTCAGTGGTACCAGCCGGCCGTCATGCGCACCAATATCGACGGCATGATGACCTCGCCCGTGCCGGTTTTCTGGAACATGACCAAGAAATAGCGGCGTAAGTCGCGGGCACGCGGGCGCAGCCTGCGTGCCCATCGACGAGGGCGGGCCTGGCATCCGCCTTCCTCGATGGGCGGATGGTGAAGAGGGGCTTCGATGATACCGACGATCAAGAGACGTACATTCGGCGTGCTGACCGCTGGCGCTTTCGTGGCGGCCACCGGCGCTGCACGCGCCGACGACAAGAAGGTCCTGCGCTTCGTGCAAAACGGCAACATGTCGATCCTGGACCCGATCTGGACGACAGCCTACGTCACGCGCACGCACGGATACTTCATCTACGACACGCTGTTTTCGATGGACGAGCACAACGCCATCAAGCCGCAGATGGTCGACAAGTATGAAGTTTCGCCGGACCGTACGGAGTGGACCTTCGTCCTGCGCGACGGGCTGGAATGGCACGACGGGAAGCCCGTGACGGCGGAGGACTGCATCCCCTCCATCAAGCGCTGGGGCGCGCGCGATTCGATGGGCTTGAAGCTCATGGAGTTCGTCAAGGACTTCAAGGTGGTGAATGACAAAACCTTCACCATGATCCTGAAGGAGCCCTACGGGCTTGTGCTCGAATCACTGGGCAAGCCGAGCTCGAACGTGCCTTTCATGATGCCCAAGCGCATTGCCGAGACCGATCCGTTCAAGCAGATCGACAGCCAGATCGGCTCCGGCCCGTTCATCTACGTCAACGCCGAGTCCAAGCCTGGCGAGAAGCACGTCTACGTCAAGAACACGAAGTACAAGCCGCGCAACGAGCCGCCTTCGGGTCTGTCGGGCGGCAAGGTCGTGAAGATGGAACGGGTCGAGATCATCGAGATGCCCGATCCGCAGCAGCAGGTGAACGCCATCATCGCCGGCGAGATCGATCTGATCGAGCAGCCGCCGCATGACTTGCTGCCGATCATGAAGGCCGACAAGGGCATGCAGCTGGTCGACTGGAACCCGCTTGGCCAGCAGTTCGTCTACCGTTTCAACCATGTACAGCCGCCTTTCAACAACCCCAAGATCCGCAGGGCCGCGCTCCTGGCGGTCCGGCAGGAGGACTATCTCAAGGCGACCGTGGGCGAGCCGCAGTTCTACAAAGTGAGCTCGGCCGCCTTCATCTCCGGTACGCCCAATGCGTTTGAAGCGCCGAACGGCTTCCTGGTGAAGCCCGACTACGAGAAGGCAAAGGCGCTCCTCAAGGAGGCCGGCTACGACGGCACGCCGGTCGTGCTGATGCAGTCGACCACGCTGCCCGTGCTCACGAACACGGCGCCCGTCACCAAGGCAGCGCTGGAGCAAGTCGGCTTCAAGGTCGATATGCAAACCATGGACTGGCAGACGCTGGTGTCGCGACGGACCAAGAAGGACCCGCCGAACCAGGGCGGCTGGAACATCTTCCATACCTTCACCGTGGCGGCCGATATCCTGAACCCGATCTCCAACACCTACATGGTGGCGCAGGGCGACAAGTCGTGGTTCGGCTGGCCGACCGATCCGGATATGGAGAAGCTGCGCAACGCCTATGCCAAGGAAACCGACGCGGCAAAGGCCAAGGAGCTGGCACTGGCGGTGCAGAACCGGGCGATCGAGACCGCGCAATACGGCTGGATCGGCCAGTGGTATGGACCCGGCGCCGCTCGCAAGAACGTTACTGGCTGGCTCAAGGCGCCCGTGCCGGTAATGTGGAATGTCGAAAAAGCGTGATCTGAAATCCGCCGCCCTGATCCGGCTGGTTCGGATCGGGGCGGTGGCTTGAGTACATAGCCCATGATCGATTTCATCGCCCGCCGTCTCGTCGCCATCATCCCCGTGCTTGCGGTGGTGGCGGTCTTCGTCTTCCTCATGTTGCGTCTCACGCCGGGCGATCCAGCAGCCGTGATCGCCGGCGACAACGCCACGTCTGAACAGATCGACCTCATCCGGGCCAAGCTCGGTCTCGATCTGCCGATCTGGCAGCAGTTCTTCATCTGGATCAGCGATATCCTGCGCGGCAATTTCGGCGAGAGCTTCTTCTTCAAGAAGACCGTAACCGAGCTGATTGCCCAGCGTCTCGAGCCGACACTTGCGCTGTCGATATGCACCTTGATCGTCGCGGTGACGACTGCGGTGCCACTCGGCGTCATCGCTGCCTATCGCCACGGTTCGCTGCTCGACCGCGTCGTCATGGGCTTCTCGGTCATGGGCTTCTCGCTGCCGACCTTCGTCATTGGCTATTGCCTGATCTACATCTTTGCCATCGACCTCGGCTGGCTGCCTGTACAGGGTTACACGCGCATCGGCGCCGATTTCGGCGGCTTCATCGAGCACATGATCCTGCCCAGCATCACGCTCGGCATCATCTATGTCGCGCTGATTGCCCGCATCACGCGCGCTTCGGTGCTGGAGGTGCTGAACGAGGACTACATCCGCACCGCACGCGCCAAGGGCTTGTCGAATCGGGTCGTGCTGATGCGCCATGCCTTGCGCAACGCCGCCGTGCCCATCCTGACCGTGATCGGCATCGGCATCGCCCTGCTGATCGGCGGCGCCGTCGTGACTGAAACCGTGTACGGCCTGCCGGGACTGGGCCGCCTCACGGTCGAAGCGGTGCTGAGCCGCGACTTCCCGACCATCCAGGCCGTCATCCTGATGTTTTCGGTCGTCTACGTCGTCATCAATCTCTTGATCGACATCAGCTACACCCTGTTCGATCCGAGGATCCGCTATTGACCGCGATCATCGAAGAAGCCGTTGACTCGGCTGCCATTGCGTCAGCCTCGTCCAAGCGCAAGCCGCTGTGGCAGCTAGCCATCCGCAACCCCGCCGTCATCTTCGGTGGCGCCATTCTGCTCATCATGGTTGCGATTGCTGTCCTGGCGCCTTTCCTTGGCACGGTCGATCCCACGCGCATCGATCCGGCGGCACGCAACAAGAAGCCGGGAACGGAGATCACCTACCGGCTCGACAATGGCACGTCGTTCAAGCACGAGGCCTACATGGGCACCGACACGCTGGGTCGCGATGTCTATAGCCGCGTGCTCTACGGCACCCGGGTATCGCTGATCGTCGGTATCTCCGTCGCCGTGCTCGCCCTCGCCTTCGGCTTGGTCATCGGCATGGTGTCGGGTTACATCCGATGGCTCGACGGCATCATCATGCGCATCATGGACGGGCTGATGGCGATCCCTGGCATATTGCTTGCGATCGCGCTGGTCTCGATCTGGCGCGCGGGCCTGATCACCGTGATCTTCGCCATCGTCGTGCCCGAGGTGCCGCGCGTCGTACGCCTCGTGCGATCGATTGTGCTGACGGTCCGCGAGGAACCCTATGTCGAAGGCGCGATTTCGGTCGGCACGCCGACATGGACGCTGATGTTCCGCCACATCCTGCCCAACACGATCGCGCCGTTGATCGTGCAGGGCACCTTCACGGCGGCGGCCGCGATCATCACCGAGGCGATCCTGAGCTTCCTCGGCATCGGCATCCCACCCGAGACGCCGAGTTGGGGCAACATCATGTCGGAAGGGCGTACCCTGTTCCGCATCTTCCCGCACAACATCCTCTATCCGGGCATCTTCCTCGCGCTTGCCGTGCTTGCCATCAATGTGATGGGCGACGGCCTGCGTGACACGCTCGATCCCAAGATGAGCAAGAAAGTTTGACCGCAGGTCGGGATGACGGTGGAGAAGTATTGATGTCCGACCAAAAGCCGGTTCTCGAGGTCAAGAACCTGAGCGTCGCCTTGCCGCAAGGTGGCGACCGCCTCCATGCCGTCGAAAAGGTGAGCTTCACCGTCAAGCCGGGCGAGATCGTCTGCTTGGTAGGCGAATCCGGTTCGGGCAAGTCCGTGATCGCCTTCACCATCATGGGGCTGCTGGCCAAGGCATTGAAGCCGGTTTCGGGCGAGATCCTGCTGCAGGGCGAGAACGTGCTGGCGGCCAACGAGGCCCGACTGCGCGAGCTGCGCTGCACGCGCATGTCGATGATTTTCCAGGAGCCGATGACCGCGCTCAATCCGGTCATGACCTGCGGCGAGCAGATCGATGAGGTGCTGCGCACGCACACCAAACTCGACACCACGCAGCGCAAGACCAAGATCATCGGCATCCTGACGCGAGTGAAGCTGCCGGAGCCGGAGCGCATCTACGCTTCCTTCCCGCACCAGCTTTCGGGCGGCCAGCGCCAGCGCATCATGATCGCCATGGCGCTGGTGCTCGATCCCGTGCTGCTGATCGCCGATGAGCCGACCACGGCGCTCGATGTCACCACGCAAGCCGAGATCCTGAAGCTGGTTGCCGAGCTGCAGGAAGGCCAGGGCACGGGCGTGCTGTTCATCACCCATGATTTCGGCGTCGTCGCCGAGATCGCCCATCGCGTCGCCGTGCTGCGCTGGGGCGAGCTGGTCGAGATGGGACCGACCGAGCAGATCCTGTCACGCCCCCAGCAGCCCTACACGCGCATGCTGATCTCCTCCGTGCCCTCGATCCATCCGGCCCATCGCGGCGTCCGGCTGGAAAAGGAGACGGTCTTGCGCACAGAGAAGCTCGGCAAGACCTATGCCGGCAAATCCTTCTTCCAGAAGGCGCGCGTCGTGAAGGCTGCCGTCGACGTCGACCTCGACATCAGACGGGGCGAAACGCTCGGCATCGTGGGCGAGTCAGGCTCGGGCAAATCGACGGTGGCGCGCTGCATCGCCCGCCTGATCGATCCGACCGAAGGCAAGGTGTTCCTGGGCAAAACAGAGATCGCCACCATCTCGCCCTCGAAGCTGCGCCCGCATCGGCGGAAGGTGCAGATCGTCTTCCAGGATCCCTACCGCTCGCTCAATCCTCGCATCACGGTGGGCGATTCGATCATCGAGGGGCCGATGAATTTCGGTCTCAAGCGCGGCGAGGCACTCGCGCGTGCGCGCAAGCTGATGGAGACGGTCCAGCTCGATCCCAATGCGCTCGACCGCTACCCGCACCAGTTCTCCGGCGGCCAGCGACAGCGCATTTGCATCGCCCGGGCGTTGGCGATGGAACCCGAGCTCTTGATCGCCGACGAGGCGGTCTCGGCACTCGACGTCTCGGTGCAGAAGCAGGTGCTGGGGCTGTTGGACGAGATTCGCCAGCGCCTGAACCTCGCCGTCCTGTTCATCACCCATGACCTGCGGGTGGCAGCACAGATCTGCGATTTCGTCGCCGTGATGAGCCAGGGCCGCGTCGTCGAGTATGGCGCCGCCGAGCAGGTGTTCGGTGCTCCCAAGCACGACTACACCAAGTCCCTGTTTGCCGCCGCGCCCGGCCGCGACTGGGAGTTCGGCAAGTTCGCCACCGCGTGATAGGCTAGCCGCACCACAAGGAAAGTGCCCATCGGGCACCTGGCGCCGCGCCTCCCCCTGACGATCGCCAGGCCAGGACTGTGAGTCGTGTCAGGGAGGTTTCCATGGCCGAGAGCGTCTACAAGGTGGTCGAGCTGGTCGGCACCAGCAGTGAATCCTGGGAAAAGGCGGCAAAGGCGGCGGTCGAACGGGCCGGCGAGTCGCTGCGCGACCTGCGGGTCGCCGAAGTCGTCGAGCAGGATATCGTCATGGAGGACGGCAAGGTCTCGGCCTATCGCACCAAGCTGAAACTCTCCTTCAAGTACGAAGGCAAGGACTGAGCGGCCGAACGCAGCAGCGAAGCGTTCTGTAACCGCAGTTCGACGTCGGGCACGACCGGCCCTGCCGGTCGTGCCGATGGCGCTTGCGCGGCGAACCATCCGGTCCAAACTGTGCGCATGACCTCCGGATTCCTCGAAGACGCCTCGTTCAACCAGTCGCCTGCGTTCGGCGATGTCGACCTTTTCTGCGCCGATAAGCCGCTCAGCGACGCGGCAGCGCGCTATGGGCTCGACCTGCAAGCGCTCGCGGCGTGCGGCAAGGACTACGGCTCGGCCGAGACGCTCGATCTCGGCCGTGTCGCCAACGAGAACCCGCCCAAGCTCCGGATCATGGACGGCAAGGGCAACCGCGTCGACTTCGTTGAGTTTCACCCCGCCTATCATGCGTTGATGGCCAAGAGCATCGGCTGGGGCATCCACTGCTCGGCACATGACAGCAGTGAACCGGCCGGCCCGATGGCCAGCCGGGCCGTTCGGCTCTATCTCGCCACCCAGGCGGAAAGCGGCCATCTCTGCCCTGTCACCATGACCCATGCCTGCATCGGCGCGCTCAAGGCCGAGCCCGCGCTGCTGCAGAAGTGGCAACCCAAGATCCTGTCGCGCCACTACGATCCGCGGCCACTGCCGTGGTGGGAGAAGACGGGCGTCACGCTCGGCATGGGCATGACCGAGCGGCAGGGCGGCACCGACGTGCGCGCCAACATCACCCTCGCCAAGACGGCCGGGGACCATGTCGAGATCAGCGGCCATAAGTGGTTCATGTCGGCCCCGATGTGCGATGCCTTTCTGGTGTTGGCTCAGGGCGACGGCGGGCTCACCTGCTATCTGATGCCCCGCTACCGGCCCGATGGAAGCCAGAACGGCCTGCGCTTCCAGCGCCTCAAGGACAAGCTCGGCAACAAGTCGAATGCATCGTCCGAGGTGGAGTTCCATTCCGCCTACGCCGAGCGAGTGGGGCCCGAAGGTGCGGGCGTGCGCACCATCATCGAGATGGTGAACCTCACCCGGCTTGACTGCGCCATCGCCTCGGCCGGACAGATGCGCTTTGGCCTCAGCCAGGCGCTGAACCACATCCGCAACCGCTCGGTGTTCCAGCGCAGGCTCGCCGATCAGCCGGCGATGCGCGCCGTGGTGACCGATCTGGCGCTGGAACTCGAGGCGCAGGTGGCGCTGGTGTTCCGTCTCGCCCACGCGGTCGACAAGGGCGAGACCGCCTATGCGCGCTTGCTGACACCGGCCGTGAAATTCCTGGTCTGCAAGAGCACGCCGCAGGTCGTGTACGAGTCACTCGAGTGCCTGGGCGGCAACGGCTACACCGAGGATCTGCCGATGGCGCGTCTCTATCGCGAGGCGCCGCTCAATGCGATCTGGGAAGGCTCGGGTAATGTGATGGCGCTCGACGTCCTGCGCGCCGCCGGCCGTCAACCGGAGGCGACAATGGAAACAGTCGCCGCGCTGGCACACACCGCCAAGCAAGCCTTCGACGTACGGCCACTGGTCTCGGCATTCGAACGCACACTCAAGTCGCCCGACGCGGAACGACGCGCGCGTTTCCTGTGCGAGGGCCTCGCCCGCATCGCTGCCCTGGCGGCGCTCGCCGAGGCCAATTCACCCTTCGCGACCCTTTACGGTGAGGCACGACTGGGCACCGGGCACTTCGCGCAATTCGGTACGGCCGATCTCGGCAGCGCGGAGACTACGCTGATGGATCGCGCCCTCGCCGCCTGAGCCAGACCTGGATGTTTCTTTCGTCACTCGACTGGGCATTGCGCGGCGGCACCGTCGCCTTGGTGCTGATACTGGCCGGCGCACTGATGCGCGACCATGGTCGGCTGATCGCGGCTCGGTTGGGAGCGATGTTCGCAGTAGGCACGGCCGCCTATGCCGTCACCTCTGCGGCCGGTTTCGCCGCCCATCTCGGCGGATGGACATTCCCGCTTCTGGCGCTGTCGGCCGGCAACAACGTCGTGTTCTGGCTGTTCGCGGCGTCCCTGTTCGACGATGGCTACCGGCTGCGATGGTGGCACCTTGGCCTCTGGTTGCTGCTCGTCGTCGCCGGCACCGCGATGTGCCTGTCGCCCACGCCAGCACTCGGTCTTGCACTGACGCTCAGCTCCTTCGCTTTCGCCGCGCTGGCCGTCGTCCAGGCCGTGGCGTCATGGCGGACCGACCTCGTCGAGGGGCGCCGCCGGCTGCGGCTCTTTGTGGTGACGGCCTCGTCGCTCTATATCGGTCTCACGGCCCTATCCCAACTCGCAGGCCTGCCGCGATCCATGCCCGCCGAGGCAAGCCTTGCCGGAGCGGCCGGCCTGCTCGTCATCGCAGGCCTCGTCGCCTGGTTCCTGCTGCGGATCGGGCCGAGCCAATCTCTTTTTGCGGTCGCGGCGGACATCGCGGCCCCCACCCCCGAGCGCTCGCCAAGTCCAGAACCGGCAGACGGGCGCCTTGTCACCGCCCTGGCGCATCTCATGACGGCGGAACGGGCCTATCGGCAGGATGGCCTCACTATCGGCGCCTTGGCGCAACAGCTCGGCCTTCCCGAATACCGACTGCGCCGACTGATCAACCAGGCGCTGGGCTACCGGAACTTCAACAGCTTCGTGAACCACTACCGCATCGCCGAGGCCAAGACGGCGCTCAGCGATCCCCGTCAAGCCGAGGTGCCGGTGCTGACCATTGCCCTCGACGCCGGCTTCAACTCGCTCGGTCCCTTCAACCGAGCCTTCAAGGCTGAAACGGGGTTCACGCCCAGTGAATATCGCCGCCGGAATGGCGGAAAAGCCGATGATTCCGGAATCGGCGAGCCCATTTCGGAATCGGCCAGCCGGATTCCAAGCACGGCGAGCAGCGGTCTCAGCACGCCCTAGGCTCTTCCCGGTTTTGACCGGGAGAGCTGTTCATGCATCGTTTCCTGACCTTGGCCTTGCTGGGCACCGCACCAATCGCCCTCGCGGGATGCGGCAAGATCGACCGTGCCGCCGACGTCGCGGCGGGCTTCGTCAGCCACCAGCTCTGTTCCGCGACCTTCGTGTCCCAGCTCGAACCCGAAACCTTCTACCGTGAAGCCATTGCACCAAGCCTGGCGCCGGTGGGTTTCCTCGCCAGCCACCACGTCGACCGCAACCGCAGCGAGGTCACTGCAAGCTTCGCAGGCCTCGGTGAGGCCCGCGCCGTCTATCGCGGCCCATTGGGTTGCCTTGTCGTGCACGAACCACTGCCGACAACGCCCGTCAGCACGCCCGCACCGGCGCCCAGTCTGTTGCCGGCCATCGCCGGTCCCGCGATGGTCGAACCGGCCGATCCGGCAGTGAAGGCCGCCCTCGACCGCGCCTTCGAGGAGACGCCCAATTCGCCGCACCGCCAGACCAAGGCCATTGTCGTGATGCACGATGGCCGCGTCATCGCCGAACGTTACGCTCCGGGCTACGGGGTCGACACGCCAGTGATCGGTTGGTCGGCGACCAAATCCGTCACCAACGCCTTCATCGGTATTCTCGCGCGGCAAGGCAGGGTCAGCCTGACCGGCCCGGCGCCGATAGCAGCCTGGGACAACCCGAAGGATCCGCGACACGCCATCACCGTCGACAATCTGCTGCGCATGAACAGCGGGCTAGACATCGGCCAGTCGCTGACGGCCAGCGCCTCTGATGCGTTCGATCCAACCACGCAGATGGTGTTCCGGGAGCGCGACATGGCGGCCTTCGCCGAGCGTGCGCCGCTCAAGGTCGCGCCCGGCACGCAATGGACCTACACCAATGGCAACACCCTGCTGCTCTCACGCATCGTGCGCGACAAGGCTGGCGGCGACGCCAATGCCGTGCTGGCCTTCGCCCATCGCGAGCTGTTCGACAAGCTTGGCATGCAGCATGTCACGCTCGAGTTCGATGCGGTCGGCACGCCGATCGGCTCCAGTCATATGCTGGCCTCCGCCCGCGACTGGGCGCGCTTTGGTCTGCTCTACCTCAACGACGGCGTCGTGGGCGGCCAGCGTCTCCTGCCTGAAGGTTGGGTCGACTATTCCGCCGCCCCGACGCCTGGCAGCGAGCGCTATGGCTACGCCGCCGGCTTCTGGACCAACCGTGGCGACAGTGACGGCGCCAGGTATCGCGTGAAGGCCGGCCTGCCGGCCGACTCCTTCATGGCCCGCGGCGCCTACGGTCAGTACGTCATCATCATACCGTCGCAGCGGCTGGTCGTTGCGCGCTTCGGCATGGCCTTCACGCCGCGCGACGACATGGACGCCGTCGCGCGCCTGGTCGCGGACATCATTGCAGCCATTCGTTAGCTTCCCGCCCGCTGTGCGAGCACCTCCCCTTGCTTCGTAAGGGGAGGGAAAGCACAGTCCGGCCCATGACCAAGATCTTCACCGCGTGCCTCGGTACCGAGACCAACACCTTCGCCTCCATCCCCACCGGTCATCAGCTTTTCGAGGAGACCTGCCTCTACCGCAAGGCAAGCTACGGCAAGAACGTGCCGATGTTCGGCGCACCGCTTGCCGTCTGGCGCGGCCGTGCCGAAGCCAAAGGTTGGCAGGTCGTCGAAAGCCTCTGCGCTTTCGCACAGCCCGCCGGCAAGACGGTGAAAAAGGTCTACGAAGCGTTCCGTGACGAGATCGTCGCCGACCTCAAGGCCGCACTGCCGGTCGATGGCGTCCTGCTCTCCATGCACGGTGCCATGGTGGCGGAGGGCTACGACGATTGCGAAAGCGACCTGCTCGCCGCGGTACGCAAGGTCGTGGGACCCAACATCCCGGTCGGCGCCGAGCTCGATCTACACTGCAATATCGGCGCCGGCACACTGCGCGACGCCACGGCGCTTGTGCTGTTCAAGGAATACCCGCACATCGACGTTCCCGAGCGCGCCGACGATCTTTTCACCGTGATCGAGGGTGCCATCGAAGGCCGCACCAAGCCGGTGATGGCGGCTTTCGACTGCCGCATGATCGGCGTGTTCCACACGACGCGGCAGCCGATGCGTGGCTTCGTCGACAAGCTGCAGGCGATGGAGGGCAAGGACGGCGTCCTGTCGATCTCGATCGCGCACGGCTTCCCCTGGTCCGACGTGAAAGAGATGAGCTCCAAGCTGATCGTCATCACCGACAACGACCGGCCCAAGGCAGAGAAGCTCGCGCGTGAGCTCGGCCTCGAGTTCTTTGCCATGCGCGACAAGACCCAGCCACCTTACGTTACGCTCGAGACCGCGATGGCGCGGGTCTCCACCCACAATCTGCCCAAGCCGATGGTGCTGGCCGACGTTTCGGACAATGCCGGCGGTGGCGCGGCCTCCGACTCGACCTTCATCCTGAGGGCGTTGCTCGACAAGAAGGTCAAGGACGCCGCTGTCGGCATGTTCTGGGATCCGGGCGCGGTGAAGCTCGCCTTCGAGGTTGGTGAGGGCGCCGAGCTCGACATTCGTCTGGGCGGCAAACTCGGCCCGCAATCCGGGCCACCGGTCGACGCGCGTGCCAAGGTGCTGAAGCTCGGCAAGAACATCACCATTGAGTTCGGCGGCGAACGCAAGAGCGTCGGCTCGATCGGCGATGCGGCCGCGTTGCAGATCGACGGCGTGACGGTGATCGTCAACTCAAGGCGCACACAGTGTCTTAGCCGCGACTGCTTCACCAAGCTCGGTATCGATCCTGCGACCAAGAAGGTCGTGGTGGTGAAATCGATGCAGCACTTCCATGCGGCCTACGCCCCGATCGCGAGCGAGGTGGTGTATGTCGCGGCGCCCGGTGCGCTCGTGCCAGACTGGTCGCTACTGCCCTACACGAAGGCCGACAAGACCCAGTGGCCGTTCGTGGCCAATCCACACGCCACCTGACAATCGCAGCGCCTGGAGGTTGCCC
This sequence comes from Alphaproteobacteria bacterium, assembly GCA_017308235.1. GTDB lineage: Bacteria > Pseudomonadota > Alphaproteobacteria > Reyranellales > Reyranellaceae > Reyranella. The sequence continues at coordinate 260,846 of JAFKFL010000009.1, forward strand.
ATGCGTCGCAGCGAGGACCGAATTCTCACGACCCATGTCGGCAGCCTCCCGCGTCATCCCGCGCTCGCCGACCTCCTGATCCGCGAAGAAGCCAGCGAGACGGTCGATCGGGCGGAGCTGCATCGCCTGAGCGAAAACGCGGTTCGGCATGTCGTCGAACGTCAGGTCGCGAGCGGCATCGACGTGATCAATGATGGCGAGCAGCCGCGCGTCGGCTTCCAGACTTATGTCGCGCAGCGCATGAAGGGGTTTGGCGGCGAATCGAAGCGACCGCGGCCCCGCGATTTCACCGATTTCCCCGGGTTTGCCGCTTGGATGGCCCAGCGGCTTTCCCGTCGCAGCAAGGTGTCGAATGCCCCACAGGCGATCGCCGACGTCGTCTACGACGACCTTGGCGCCGCCCAACAGGAATGCCGGATGTTTCGCGCAGCGTTGGACGGGCTTGCCACGCCGCCTGTCGACGCTTTCATGACGGCGGCAGCACCCGGGATCATCGCAACGACGCTGCTCAATGCCTATTACGACAGCCACGAAGCCTATGTCTTTGCGCTGGCCCGGCAGATGCGCAAGGAATACGAGCTGATCGCCCGCGACTTCGTGCTGCAGATCGATGCGCCCGACCTTGCCATGGAACGTGCGGTCCTGTTTCGCGATAAGACCGTCAGTGAGTTCCTTGAGATTGCCGAGATGCATGTCGCCGCGCTCAACGAGGCACTGGCGGCCATCCCGCGTGAGCGCATCCGGTTGCACTGCTGCTGGGGCAACTACGAAGGACCGCACGTCCACGACATCCCGCTCAAGGAGATCTTGCCGGTGCTGTACCAGGCGCGCGTCGGTGCGCTCAGCCTGGAGTTCGCCAATCCCCGGCATCAGCACGAATACGCCGCGCTCAAGAGCAACCGGCCACCGCCGGAATTTCTTCTGCTGGCCGGCGTGATCGATTCAACGACCAACTACGTCGAGCATCCGGAAGTGGTGGCGAACCGGATTTGCGAGGCCGTCGACGCGGTCGGCGACCGCAGCCGTGTCATCGCGTCCAGCGACTGCGGTTTCGGCACTTTTGCAGGCGGCGAACTGGTCGCCGAAGATGTCGTCTGGGAAAAACTGAAGGCTTGTCGCGAGGGCGCCGACATCGCGACGCGACGACTGTGGGGACGACCGTAGTTCCGTTCGCCGCCAAGGGGCGGCCTTTTTCGTGCACAGGGTCCGCGCCATCCCGCCAACGGCTGCGATATTGCAGACCGTTTACAGCGGGCCAACCGGTTGGTATGTTCCGCCGCGTCGCGGCCGGGAATGGCCGTTTTGTCGTTTAATGTCAACGACTTAACGAGAACCCGCCCGGCGTGAGGGGCGCGATGCCATGAAGATCCTGACCGGCAACAGCAATCGGCCGCTGGCGGAGGCGATAGCCGCCAAGCTCGCCCTGCCGCTCGTGCGGGCGAACATCAAACGGTTCTCCGACAACGAAATCTTCGTCGAGATCCTGGAGAATGTGCGCGGCGAGGACGTATTCCTCATTCAGTCGACAAGCTATCCGGCCAACGATCACCTGATGGAGCTCCTGATCACCATCGATGCGCTGCGCCGCAGCTCTGCGCGCCGCATCACCGCGGTGATCCCCTACTACGGCTATGCCCGCCAGGATCGTAGGACCGGTTCACGGACGCCGATTTCGGCCAAGCTGGTGGCCAACCTGATCACCAACGCCGGCGCCAATCGCGTCCTCACCCTCGATCTTCATGCCGCACAGATTCAGGGCTTTTTCGATATCCCGCTCGACAATCTCTATGCCGGCCCCGTCTTTTCCAAGGACATCAAGGACACACTCAGCAACCGCAGCCTGACCGTCGTATCGCCCGACACCGGTGGCGTGGTGCGCGCCCGAGCGATCGCCAAGCGCATCGACGCGGACCTCGCCATCATCGACAAGCGCCGCGAGGCGGCCGGCGTCAGTGAGGTGATGAACGTGATCGGCGATGTGAAGGAACGGGACTGCATCCTGATCGACGACATTGTCGATTCGGCGGGCACGCTCTGCAACGCTGCCGTCGCCCTGATGGACCACGGCGCCAAGTCGGTCTGCGCCTACGTCACGCACGGCGTGCTGTCGGGTGGCGCGGTTGCCCGCGTCGCCGCCTCGCCGATGGAGAAGCTGGTGATCACCGATTCGATCCAGCCCACCGAAGCGGTACGCGTGTCGCCCAATGTGCGACCGCTCAGCATCGCCTCGCTGATGGCGGAAGCCATGAAACGCATCTCCGAGGAGACCTCGGTATCGATCTTGTTCGATTAGGAGTTCAACGAAATCCGGCGCTGGGCACCCCTGGAGGCCACGCCGCGATGAAGAGAGCAACAGCAAACCAGATAGGAGAAGTTGAAATGGCAGAGACGACGAAGGTCGTCGCGAAGAAGCGGGACCGGGCCGGCAAAGGGGGCGCCCGTTCCAGCCGTCGCGATGGACTGATTCCCGCCGTGATCTACGGCGATAAGCAGGCCCCCCTGATGATCGCGGTCGAGCCGAAAAGCATCGCACGCGAAATACACAAGGAGGGTTTCTTCAATCACCGGCTTCAGATCGATGTCGAGGGCACCAATGTCGACGTGCTCCCGCGCGATGTGCAAGTCGATCCGGTGACCGACCGTCCTCTGCATCTCGACTTCCTGCGCATCGGCCCTGATTCGATCATCACCGTGCAGGTGCCTGTCCACTTCAAGAACGAAGCGGCCGCGCCCGGCATCAAGCGTGGCGGCGTGCTGAATATCGTCATGCACGAGATCACGGTGCGTACCAAACCGGACCTGATCCCGGAGTTCTTCGAGGTCGACCTGACGGGCCTGGAGATCGGGCACTCGGTGCACATCTCCTCGCTGAAAGCGCCTGAAGGCGTGCGCATGGTGACGCGCGAGAGAGATGCCACCGTGGCATCGATCGCAGCGCCCACCGTGGTGCGCGAAGCGGCGGCTCAGGCTGCGGCGGATGCCGCGGCACCGGCTGCTGGCGACGCCGCGGCACCGGCAGCAGGTGCGGCCGCACCGGCCGCAGCACCGGCCGCGGGAGCTGCACCAGCGGCGGCCCCGGCCGCCGGCGCCAAGGCGCCGGCCCCAGCCAAGAAGTAAGCGAAGTCTCGGCACTCCGCCCTTCCCATGCTGCTCCTGGTCGGCCTCGGCAATCCCGGGCCGCGTTACGCGGGGCACCGGCACAACGTCGGATTCATGGCGGTGGACGAGATCGTCCGCCGCCGTGTCTTCTCGCCCTGGCGTACGCGCTTCAACGGCGAGATGGCGGAAGGCCATCTCGGTGGCGAGCGCACCCTCGTGCTGAAGCCGATGACCTTCATGAACGAGTCGAGCAAGGCGGTCGGCGAGGCCGTGCGCTTCCTGAAGGTGCCACTCGAGCGCGTCGTGGTGTTCCACGACGAGCTCGATCTCGCACCCGGCCGCGTGCGCATGAAGAAAGGCGGCGGTGCGGGCGGCCATAACGGCCTGCGCGATATCGATGCCCATCTTGGCAACGGTTATCGCCGCGTGCGCATCGGCATCGGCCATCCCGGCCACAAGGATCTGGTCCTGCATTGGGTGCTCCGCGACTTCGAACCCGACGAACGGGACACAAAGAATGGCTGGCTACCCAAGCTTCTCGATGCTCTTGCCGAGGAATCGGCGCTGCTGGTCGAAGGCACGGGCAAGGGTGACGAAAAATATATGAGCCGGGTGGCGAATCTCGCACCGCCTCCCAATCTGCCGGCCAGATTATCTCTCGAAGAGTAAATTCATGGGTTTCAATTGCGGAATCGTCGGCCTGCCCAACGTCGGCAAGTCGACCCTGTTCAACGCCCTCACCGCCACCCAGGCGGCGCAGGCAGCCAACTATCCGTTCTGCACCATCGAACCGAACGTCGGACGTGTCGCCGTGCCTGATCCACGGCTCGACAAGCTCGCGGTCATCGGACAGTCGGCCAAGATCATCAACACCCAGCTCGAGTTCGTCGATATCGCAGGCCTGGTGAAAGGCGCCAGCAAAGGCGAAGGGCTCGGCAACCAGTTCCTCGGCAACATCCGCGAAGTCGACGCCATCGCCCATGTCCTGCGCTGCTTCGAGGATAGCGACGTGACGCATGTCGCCGGCAGCGTCGATCCGGCGAGGGACGCCGAGATCGTCGAAACCGAGTTGATGCTGGCCGATCTCGACAGCCTCGAGAAGCGCCTGCCCAATCTCGAAAAGCGTGCCAAGGGAGGCGACAAGGAGGCCGCGGTCGAGGCGCCGGTCGTCAAGAAGGCACTCGAGGTGCTGCGGGACGGCAAGCCCGCGCGTGCGGCCACGCTCACCGACGAGGAGCGGCCGGTCTTTGCCCGCCTGCAGCTCATCACCGCCAAACCCATGATGTACGTGCTGAACGTCGAAGAAGCGTCAGCCAGCACCGGCAACCCCCACAGCGCCAAAGCCGAGGCCTGGGCCAAGGAACACGGCATTCCGACCGTCGTGATCTCGGCCGCAATCGAGGCCGAAGTGGCCCAGCTTCCTCCGGAGGACCAGGCCGAATATCTCGGCCACCTTGGCCTCAAGGAGACAGGCCTCACGCGCGTCGTGCGGGCAGGCTACGCGCTGCTCGACCTCGTCACGTTCTTCACCGTGGGACCCAAGGAGGCACGGGCCTGGACCGTGCGGCGCGAGGCCAGGGCGCCCGAGGCCGCCGGCGTGATCCACACCGACTTCGAAAAGGGCTTTATCCGCGCCGAGACCATCGCCTATGACGACTATGTGGTACTCGGCGGCGAAGCCGGCGCGCGCGACGCCGGCAAGCTTCGCCTCGAAGGCAAGGATTACGCGGTCAAGGACGGCGACGTCTTCCACTTCCGCTTCAACGTCTGATCCTCAGGCCTTGACTCTCCCATAAGGGGAGACGTTACCGTCCCTCGTTTCCGCTTTCTTCCAAACGAGGGAATTATTCGATGACCGTCACTCTTTCGAGCCCGAAAACCATGCCACCGCCGGCCGGCTACTCGCATGTCGCCGAAGTGACCAAGGGCAAGCTGATCCTGATCGCGGGACAAGTTGCCCACGACGCGAGCGGCAACCTGGTCGGCGAGAACGACTTCAAGGCCCAGGTCGAGCAGGTGTTCAAGAATGTCGAAGCTGCCCTGAAAGCAGCTGGCGGCAGCTTCCGCAATCTCGTGAAGATCAACAACTACTGTGTGGCCTCGGTCGATCCCGCCCAGATGGCGGTTTTCCGCGAGGTGCGGGACCGTTATGTCAATAAAGCCGCACCGCCGGTCAGCACCTTCATCTTTGTCAGCCGCCTGGTACGGCCCGGCTGGCTGTTCGAGATGGACGCGATGGCGGTGATCGACGAATAGGCAACGGCACCACCCGGCTGGCGCTTTACCTCTCTCGCCGAGCGGGAGAGGGTATGGATGAGTCCCCCTACGTTTTCGGGACCATTCTCCAAGGAGCCGTACATGACTGTCGCTTTTGCCAATCCTGAGACCATGCCCCGGCGCACCGGTTATTCGCAGATCTGCGAGGTGACCCGGGGCAAGCTCATATTGATCGCCGGCCAGGTGCCCCACGACACGAGCGACAAGCTGGTCGGCGAGAACGATTTCGCCGCCCAAGTCGAGCAAGTGTTCAAGAATCTCGATGCTGCCCTGAAGGCCGCAGGTGGCAGCATGCATAATCTCGTGAAGATCAACAACTATTGCGTGGCCTCGGTCACGCCGGAACAACGGACAGCTTTCCAGAAAACGCGCGACCGCTACGTCAACACCGCATCGCCCCCAGTCAGCACTTTCATCTTCGTGAGCCGCCTCGCCCAACCGGGCTGGCTGTTCGAGATGGACGCGATGGCGGTGATCGACGCATAGAGCGGTCGCCATCCGTGCGCGACCAGCGGCATCCACATAAGCCGTAAGCAAACCGTAGCACCGGCGCTGTAGCTCCCTTCCAAGTGGGGAGACCAAGTGGATGTGGTCGATGCCGACCACATCCTCGTCGGCAACGACAACAACCTGCCCTTCTCGTCGGGCCGCGCGATCGGCCGTTCGGACGACAGCGAAATGGTACTGTTGCGAGTGCCTGAGCTGCTGCGCGCCAAATGACCTTAAGAAGCGTGCGAAGCCGCTAAGGCAGCGCCTTCTTCATCCAGAGTGCGACGGCCTGGGCGTCCTGGCTGTCGCTCGCCTCGAACTTTGCAATCACGCGATGGCGGTCCTCCAGATCTCGATTCTGGCTGAGCTTCGCCTTGGGCTCGATGCGCGTGATGGGCATGCGGAAGGCAACGATGCCCCTGATCTGCGCCTCGGCATTACCGGGCGGCAAGCGATCGAGCGTCCAGGCTTCCGGCCCATTGCCTTCATAGACGGCGGCCAGCTTCGCCAGCACGTCGAGCACGCCCTTGGTGTCGTCGATGATCTCGGGCCGGCCGTAGGCATGTACCGTGACGTAGTTCCAGGTCGGCACCTTCGGCCCCGGCGCATACCAGGTCGGCGAGACATAGGCGTGCGGCCCCCAGAACATGGCCATCGACTCGGGCGCACGCTCGAACAGCTTCCAATGATCGTTCGCGCGGGCCATGTGGCCGATCAAATGGCCGTGCGGGCTGCCGTCGTCCTGCCAGAGGAGCGCGAGATGACTCGCGAACGGCACGCCCTCGGCACCGGTCGTGACCAGCAATGCCCAGCTATGGGCCAGCATGATCTCGCGTCCCGTGTCCTCGGAGACTTCGAACGGTTTGGGAATATACATGTCGTGCCTTCGTGGCCTCGCTCTGCGGGCGGATGGGTTGAACGGCGCCGGATTACCATGTCAGATGCGGCCCGCAACCGGGAGGTTTTCTCATGGGTGAAGATATCCGTCTTAAGTCAGCTGCCGGCGAAATCGGCGCCTACCTCGCGACGCCGAAGGGCACGGCCCGGGGCGGTATCGTCGTCATTCAGGAGATTTTCGGGGTCAACCATCACATCAAGGCGGTGACCGACAAGTTCGCCGCGGACGGCTATCTCGCCCTGGCACCAAAGTTCTTCGATCACATCAAGACCGGGGTCGAGCTGGGCTACACGCCCGACACCATCGCCGAGGGCCGCAAGTACGTGACCGAGCTCGGCCTCGACAAGCCGGTGCAGGATGTCGATGCGGCGATCGCCGAACTGAAGAAGCGCGGCGCGAAGAAAGTCGCTGTCACCGGCTTCTGCTGGGGCGGCACTATCACCTGGTTGTCGGCGACGCGGCTCAAGCCTGACGTGGCCATCGCCTACTACGGCGGCGGCATCCATGGCACCAAGAACGAGAAGCCGAAGGTGCCGACCATGATGCATTTCGGGGACAAGGACATGCACATCCCGATGGCGCATGTGAACGAGATCCGCAAGCTCCATCCCGATGCGCAGGTCTTCGACTATCCCGCCGACCACGGCTTCCACTGCGACGAGCGCGGCTCCTACGATGCGGCGGCCTCCAAACAGGCGATGGGCCGCACGCTGGAGTTCGTGAAGAAGCACGTGGGGTAGCTGGGGGCGCGCCACTCCAGTGGCGCGATCTTCTACTCGATCCAACGTAAAGACGCGCGACTGGAGTCGCGCGCCCCGGCCATGACCAAACGCCCCACCAAGAAATCCTTCACCCCCGCTGCCACAGGCCCGTTGAACGGGGTCCGGGTCGTCGATCTGTCGCGCCTGGTGGCGGGCAACGTGCTCACCTTGCAACTCGCCGACTTCGGCGCCGAGGTGATCAAGGTCGAGCCGCCGGAAGGCGACACGTTGCGCTCGTGGCGCGTGAAGGGCGTCGAGACGGCGTGGAAGGTCTATAGCCGCAACAAGAAGAGCATCGCGCTCGATCTGCGATCCGACGCCGGCCGCACGATCGTGCGCCAACTCGCTGCGTCGGCCGCAATCCTGGTCGAGAGCTTCCGGCCGGGCGTGCTGGAGGATATGGGCCTTTCGCCCAATGAGTTGCACCAGATCAATCCGAAGCTGGTGATCGTGCGCATCTCCGGCTGGGGACAGGACGGACGCTATCGTCACAAGCCGGGCTTCGGCACGCTGATCGAAGGCTACAGTGGCTTCGCCTCAATGAACGGCTTCGCCGACCGCGAGCCGGTGCTGCCGCCGATGTATCTCGCCGACTGCATGGCCGCCTTGAATGGCTATGGTGCGGTGATGGTCGCGTTGCGCGAGGTCGAGGTGAACGGCGGCAAGGGCCAAGTGCTCGACCTGCCGCTGTTCGATCCTTTGTATTCCATGCTCGGGCCGCAGGCCGCCAACTACAAGCTCACGGGCGACGTGAAGGTACGCACCGGCAGCCGTTCGACCAACGCCGCGCCGCGCAACGTCTACCAGACCAAGGACGGGCATTGGGTGTGCCTCTCCGCCTCCACGCAGGGCATGGCCGAGCGCGTGCTGGCGAAGATCGGCCGGCCCGAGCTCGTGAAGGACCCCCGCTTCGCCACCAACATCGAGCGGGTGAAGAACGGCCTCGAGCTCGACCGCCTGATCGGCGATTTCATCGGCGCGCGCGATCTTGACGAGAACCTGAGCTACTTTGACGAAGCCGGCGTGACCATCGGCCCGGTCTACGACATCGCGCAGATCGTCCAAGATGACTATGTGCTGGAGCGCGAGGCGCTGATCGAAATCCCCGATCAGGAGATGGGCGAGCTGCCGACGCATTCGGTGGTGCCGCGGATGTCGGGCACGCCAGGTGCCTTCAAATCGGCAGCGCCAACGGTCGGCGAGCACAACGAAGCACTCCTGAAGCCGCTGCTGGGCGAGGCCGAGTACGCCAAGCTCTGCCAGGCCGGCGTCATCTCGAAGGGAAAGAAGAAGTGACCCTCCCTCATCGCCCCGCGCCGCCCGTCTGGCGTTCGGTCCTCTATGTCCCGGGCAACGTGCCGAAATTCATCGACAAGGCGCATGAGCGCGGCGCCGATTGCGTGCTGGTCGACCTCGAGGACAGCGTCCAGCCGGCGCAGAAGCCCGAGGCACGGGCAATGCTGGCGGAGACCATGAAAAAGGTCGTGCGCGGCGGCGCCGATGTCGCCGTGCGCATCAACCGGCCGCTGCGGCTCGCCATCCCCGATATCGAAGCGGCGGTGCGGCCCGGCCTCTCGGCCCTCTTCATCACCAAGACCGAAAGCGTGCAGCACCTAAAGCTGCTCGACGAGGTCGTGAGCGACCTCGAGCGCGAACGCGGCCTGCCGGTCGGCAGCGTGGGCTTCGCCGGCATGATCGAGCATCCTCGAGCGCTGGCCCATGCGAACGACATCGCCGAGCACGCGCCGCGATTGATCGCGCTGATGCTGGGCGGCGAGGATTTTGCGCTGGAGACCGGCTCGGTGCCGGGCGACGAGACCCTGGAGCTGCCCAAGCGGCTCGTCGCTTTCGCGGCCCAAGCGCACGCCGTGCCGATGATCGGCATCCTGGGGACCGTCGCCGACTATTCCGACCCGGACGCCTACCGCAAGAGCGCCGAACGTGCCCGTCGCTTCGGCTTCTCGGGAGGGACCTGCATCCATCCTGGCCTGGTGGCGGCGCTGAACGCCGCTTTTACGCCGACGCAGGACGAGGTCGCCCATGCGCGCAAGCTGATCGAGGCGGACCGCAAGGCGGCTGCCGAGGGGCGCGGCTCCTTCTCCGTCGACGGAAAGATGATCGACATTCCCGTCGTCGAGCGGGCGCGCAAGCTGATCGCCCGACACGAGGCGATCGAGCGGCGGCTGACGCGACGCTGAACTACCGCTTGGGCAACTTGTCCTTCTCGGCTTGGATCGCCCGGTCGATTACCGTGAAAAGGTAGGCGTCAGGCGCGAGGGTGCAGCCGCCGCGCACTAGCATCGCGAGCTGGCCACCGCGCTCGTCGTTAGGAAGCGAGATGCCACGGTGACGCGCCGAATGCTCGGCGAGGAAGGTGGCGACCTGCTTGCGGGCTTCGGGCTTCATGGCCTGCGCCTCGCGGCAAGTGATGTAGGCCGCCTGGTCGAAGTTGAGCGGCTGGGCCTGAGCCGCGGTGGCGAGGAAAAGCAGGCCGCAAAGCCCGCCGGCAACTGCGCTTCTCATGTCGGTCTCCCCTACTTTTTATTGTTCTCGATGGCAGTGCCGCCCAGATAACCAACCGCACCGCCAATCAGGCCGGCGCCGACGACGGTTCCGAAGCTGCCACCCGTGACGAGGCCGATGCCTGTTCCGATCGCACCGCCCGCCGCAGCACCCTTCTCGGCGGTCGTCATTGGCCTGTCGCAAGCCGCGAGCAAGCCGGCAGTCGCGAGCATCACGATCGAGATCGCTTTGGTCATGTTCCCCCTCCGTTGCGATGCAACACGCGGATCGTAGCGCAGTTCGATCGGCGCCCAAACGACAACATGAGGGCAAAAGAAAACGCGCGACCTTTGGGTCGCGCGCTTGATTTGATGGTCTTGACCCGTCCGTCAGTGCTTGTCGGCCCAGACCGCGCGCTTGACCCCATACATGAGGCCCGCCATCACCAGCAGGAACAGGATGACCCGCACGCCGGTGCGGTTGCGGTCCTCGAGATGCGGCTCGGAGGCCCAGGCCAGGAACTCGACGACGTCCGAGGCTTCCTGCTGCAGCGTGTTCTTGGTGCCGTCGATATAGTTCACCTTGCCGTCCTCGAGCGGCGGCGGCATGGCGATGCGATGGCCTGGGAAGTGCAGGTTGAAGTGGTCGTCCTTGGTGACGCTGAATTCCTTGATCTGTTGGGGCGTCAGCTTCTCGAACGGCACGTAGCCGGTGAGGATGCCGTAGATATAGTCCGCACCACCTTCGCGCGCCTTGACGATGACGCTGAGGTCGGGCGGCGCCTTGCCGCCGTTGGCAGCGGCAGCGGCCAGTTCGTTGGGGAACGGCTTCTTGAAAGGATCCGACGGACGCGCCGGCCGGTCGATCACCGAACCGTCGTCTGAAAGATCGGACACCTGTACCTCGGCCGCGATCCCCTTCACCTGGTTCTCGGTAAGGCCGAGCTCCTGCAGGTTGCGGTAATAGAGCAGGTTCAGCGAATGGCACGCCGAACAGACTTCCTTGTAGACTTGGAAGCCGCGCTGGGCAGCCGCCCGGTCGTAGGTGCCGAACGGGCCCTTGAAGCCCCATTCATGCTTGGGCAGCGGCGGCATGTCCTCCGCTGCTGTGGCGAGCGTACCGGCCGCGAAGACGGCAAGTGCCGCGGCACCCGCCAGGACGAGCTTGGTCAGGGAAAGCTTTGTAGGAGTGGGCTTGGACATGAGCTCAGACCGCCTTCTTCTTGAGCACCGCATCGGCGATGCTGGATGGCAACGGCAGCGGTCGTTCGATCTTGCCCAGGACTGGCAGCAGGATCAGGAAGTGGAAGAAGTAGTAGGCCGTGGCGAGGCGAGCCACCGGCACGTACCAGCCCTCCGGCGGATGGGCGCCGCAGACGCCGAGCACGAGCAGGTCGAAGACCAGCAGGAACACGAACCACTTGTAGATCGGCCGGAAGGTGCAGGAACGCACGCGCGAGGTATCGAGCCACGGCAGCACGAACAGCAGCGCGATCGAGCCGAACATGCAGATCACGCCGCCCAGCTTGTCCGGGATGGCGCGCAGGATGGCGTAGAACGGCAGCAGGTACCATTCCGGCACGATCTCGTTGGGCGTCACCAGCGGGTTGGCCTGCACGTAGTTGACCGGCTCACCCAGCGAGTTCGGCGCGAAGAACACGAAGGCGGCATAGACGATCAGGAAGACCATCAGGCCGAAACCGTCCTTCATCGTGTAGTAGGGATGGAACGGCACGGTGTCCTGCGGGCCCTTGGGATCGATGCCCAGCGGGTTGTTCGAGCCGTGCACGTGCAGCGCCACGACGTGCAGCGCCACGACGGCAACGATGATGAAGGGCAGCAGGTAGTGCAGCGCGAAGAAGCGGTTGAGCGTCGGGTTGCCGACCGAGAAGCCGCCCCACAGCCAGGTGACGATCGAATCACCCACGACCGGGATCGCCGAGAACAGGTTGGTGATCACGGTGGCGCCCCAGAATGACATCTGGCCCCACGGCAGGACGTAACCCATGAAGGCCGTCGCCATCATCAGGAGCAGGATGACCACGCCCAGCATCCACAAGAGCTCGCGCGGCGCCTTGTAGGAGCCGTAGTAGAGGCCGCGGAAGATATGGACATAGACGGCGGCGAAGAAGAACGACGCGCCGGTCATGTGCATGTAGCGCAGCAGCCAGCCCGACGGCACGTCGCGCATGATGCGCTCGACCGAGTCGAAGGCGAGGTCGGCGTTGGGCTGGTAGTTCATCGCCAGCACGATGCCGGTGACGATCATCAGCAGCAGCATCACCGTCGCGATCGCGCCGAAATTCCAGAAGTAGTTGAAATTTCGGGGCGTCGGGAAGGTGTGATACTCCTTCTCGATGTAGGAGAAGATCGGCAGGCGATGATCGATCCAGGCGATCAGCTTGTTATTGAAGACCGGCGGAGCGCCGTGAGACGAGGCCATTGCTGAGAGCTCCAGTGGCGATCAGGCGATCAGCCGATGCGGACGAGTGTGTCGGACGAGAAGAGGTAGCTGGGAACCAGAAGGTTCTTCGGCGCGGGGCCTTTGCGGATGCGGCCCGACGTGTCGTACTGCGAGCCGTGGCAGGGGCAGAACCAGCCGTCGTATTCGCCGCGCGGATCGCCTGGCTTGGTGCCGAGCGGCACGCAGCCGAGATGGGTGCAGATGCCCACCACGATCAGCCATTCGCGGCGCACCTTCTTGGCGGTGTCGGTCACGCGCGCATCGTCGGTCTCGGGATCGGGCAGGTCGGCGAGCGGCACCGCCTCGGCTTCCTTGATCTCCTTCTCCGTGCGATGGCGAATGAAGACCGGCTTGCCGCGCCACTTGACCGTGATGGCCTGGCCGACCGCGATCGCCTTCACGTTCACCTCGACCGTGCTGAGCGCCAAGGTGTCGGCGGCGGGGTTGAGATTGTTGATGAACGGCCAGGCCACCGCGATGGCGCCAACGGCGCCCATGGCCCCCGTCGCGACCATCAGGAAGTCGCGCCGTGTCGGATCGCCATGACCGCCGGCCGGGATGCTGCTTGAAGCCATTGCTTGATACTTCCCCCGAGGAGTTAAGCGCTTCTATACACGAGAAAGCGCCTTTTGCTTCAAGGCTCTAGTTGGTCGCAGGTGTGAACCCGTCTCGCTCTGTGACAGCGTGCCGCACAAATCCGTTTCCGCGTCGCGGACGGCAACAGGAAGGGACCCATGCGCCTCGCCCTTTATCAGCCGGATATACCCCAGAATCTTGGGGCTTTCATCCGCTTGGCAGCCTGCCTGGGGGTTCCGCTGGATATCATCGAACCCTGTGGATTTCCCCTGGACGACCGGCGCATCCGGCGGGCCGCCATGGACTATTACAGTCTCGCGCACGTCACACGGCATGCCTCCTGGCAGAGTTTCCGCCAGGACCGGCCGGCGGGTCGCCTGGTGCTGCTGACCACGTCGGGCGCCCAGGTCTTCCCCGAGATCGCCTTCCGGCTCGACGACATCCTGCTGATGGGGCGCGAAAGCGCCGGTGTCCCGCCTGATGTGCATGAAGCCGCCGACCTTCGCCTGCGCATTCCTCTGCAGCCGGGTGCGCGGTCGCTCAATGTCGCGCTGGCCGCGACGGTGGTATTGAGCGAGGCCTTGCGCCAGACGAACGGATTTGCCGAGCTCTCATGACCCTGCCTTCCCGTCATGCCACCGGCCCGAACGGGCCCACGCCCTTGCCCATCGAAAAGACGGTGGCCGAGCGCAAGGACCAGACGCGCGCCTGGTTCGAGGATCTGCGCGACCGGATCTGCACCGAGTTCGAGACGATCGAGGCCGCGCTTGCCGGCACGCACCGCGACCTGCCGGCCGGCCGCTTCACCCGCCAGGAATGGCAGCGCGAGCGTGGACCGAACGGCGAGGACCGAGGCGGCGGCGTCATGTCGATCCTGCGCGGCCGTGTTTTCGAGAAGGTGGGCGTGAACGTCTCGACCGTCCATGGCGAGTTCAGCCCCGAGTTCCGCGCCCAGATCCCGGGCGCGGCCGAGGATCCGCGGTTCTTTGCGTCAGGCATTTCGCTCGTGGCGCACCTCCGCTCACCACGCGTGCCGGCCGTCCATATGAACACGCGCTTCATCGTGACCACGCGCGCCTGGTTCGGCGGCGGCGCCGACCTCACGCCTCTGACGGTCGACACGGCAGCCCGCGAGACCGACACCCGTGACTTCCATGCCGCGCTCAAGTCAGCCTGCGATGCGCACGACACCGGCTACTACTCCCGCTTCAAGGATTGGTGCGACGAATACTTCTATCTACCGCACCGCGGCGAGCCGCGCGGCGTCGGTGGTATCTTCTACGACTACCTCGACAGTGGCGACTTCGCCCGCGACTTCACTTTCACCCGCGCGGTGGGCGACGCCTTCCTCGGCGTCTATCCCAAGCTCGTGCGCCGGCACATGAACGAACCCTGGACTGCGGAAGAGCGCGAGCACCAGCTCGTGCGCCGCGGCCGCTATGTCGAGTTCAATCTGCTGCACGACCGCGGCACGCGCTTCGGCCTCATGACGGGCGGCAATGTCGAGGCGATCCTGATGTCGCTGCCGCCTGAGGCGCGCTGGCCCTGACGCGTGGCCATCGTCGGCACCCTGCTCGACACGATCGGCCGCTGGCTGCTGGACCACGCGCCCGGACTCGCCCGCCTCTATGCCCTAAGCCTCTGCCGCCGGCCGCGCGCCACGCCGACACCCGGCTGGTCGTTCGCCGGCGAGTTCTACCGCGAGCGCCGCTGGCTCGCGTTGCGACGCGGCGCGCTCTGGACCCATGCCCTGGAAAACGGCCTCGACGTCCACCTCGTGGTGCCGTGGCTCGAAGGCACGCAAATCGAGACGATGCTCGGCACCGACGCCAGCCTCTGCGTTTACGTGGCCGGCTCCTTCGAGCCCAACGAATTTGCGTTTCTGGCGCGCACGCTGCGATCCGGCATGACCTTCATCGACGTCGGCGCCAACGAGGGGCTTTTCACACTCTTCGCCGCGCGCCAGGTCGGCACCACCGGTCGTGTGATCGCAGCCGAGCCCAGCGGCCGCGAGCGTACGCTCCTGGAGCGCAACATCGCCCTCAATGATCTTGCCAACGTCACTGTGGTGCCGCAGGCGCTGGCGGACGCGCCGGGCACGGCCGAGCTC
This sequence comes from Alphaproteobacteria bacterium, assembly GCA_017308235.1. Lineage (GTDB taxonomy): Bacteria > Pseudomonadota > Alphaproteobacteria > Reyranellales > Reyranellaceae > Reyranella. The sequence continues at coordinate 276,021 of JAFKFL010000009.1, forward strand.
CTGATCGCCCCCCAAAGGCACGGGCTGCACAACACCCTGGGCGCCTTCATCTACCAGTACGATGGTGCGCCGGCGCCTAAGCGCGAGATGGTCGAGGTCGAGACGCTCGATGCCGTGCAGCAGCGCCTGTCGCTGGCGCGTGTGAACGTCATGAAGATCGATGTCGAGGGCGCCGAGGTAAAAGTGCTGACTGGCGGCCGCGCCCTGCTGTCGGCATCAAGGCCGATCCTGCTGGTCGAGGCCAACGAGGAAGCGCTCCGCCGCCAGGGCACGAGCACGGCGGCATTGCTGGAACTCCTGCACACGCTCGACTACCAGATCCATATCTTCAACGAGCGCGGCCTGACCGAGCCTTGGACCGAGGGCCAGCCTCTCTCTGCCAATATTGTCGCGATGCCGACAAGCGGCTGACCACGCTGGCTCTTACCATGCTTCGGCGGCAGACTTCCTGAAGCCGCGCGAAGAAACGGAGCCACCATGATGTCGCTGCCAACGGGCGCAGAGTATCGCGAGAGCCTACGCGACGGACGGCGCGTCTGGATCCTGGGCGAGGGCCGCGTCGAGGACGTGACCACGCATCCCGCGACCCGGGCGATGGTTGAGGAATATGTCGCCTGGTACGACCGCCACGTCGATCCGGCCTGGCAGGACACGGTGCTCGCGCCGCCAGGGTCGGACGGGACGCGCCTCCCGGTCAGCTACATCGTGCCGCGCACGTCGGACGATCTTCGCCGCATGGGACGCTGCTTCCTCGCAACGACGTTCTTGAGCGCCGGCAACATCACCCACACGCCGGCTTACGGCCATCTGATCGCGCTCGGCGTGCTGCACGCGGCCGGGCTCCACAACGCCTCGCCCAAGCAGGCAATCAACGCCGAGGCCTACCGGGCCGAGATCGCGCGCACCGGCCGCTTCCTCACCTTCGCCGCCGGTGCCGCGCCGATCGGATATCGCTTGCGCGAGAATCCCGCCGAGCGGGTCGCGCTCCGTGCGGTGAAGCAGTCGGACGCGGGCGTCGTGCTGCGTGGCAAGATCGGCATGCATACCAGCCCCGCCTTTGCCCACGACGTCTATATCGGCGCATTGAACGGCGTCGATCTCGACGGCCATCGCGCGAGCTTCGTCGTGCCGGTGAACGCGCTAGGCGTCACGGTGGTCTGCCGCCGCGCCTCGGCGCGCGATGCCAATCGCTTCGCGGCGCCGCTCAGCAACCGCTACGACGAGCTCGACGGCCAGATGTGGCTCGACGACGTGCTGATCCCGTGGAACCGGGTGTTCCTCACCGAGCAGACACCCGAACCGGTGGCGCGTTGGCTGTTCTGGCATCAGCTCTATTGCTGGCTCGCCAAGGCCGAGTTCACGCTGGGCCTCGCCTTCGCCTGCACGCACGCGATGGGCCTCGTCGCGCACGACCCCACGATCGAGTACCTGCTCGACCTCATCGCCGACGTGCAGACGGTGAGGAGCTGCCAAACCGCGGCCGAGCTCGATCCGGAATTCACGCCCGATGGCTTCTGCTCGCCCAACCACAACCATGTCGCCGCCGGCAGCCTCGCCATGCTGAAGGCGCGGCCGCGCATGGCCGAGATCCTGCGCATCCTGCCGGGCTCCTCGCTGGTCGTGGCGCCGACCGACCGGGACCTCGCCGACCCTAATCTGGCCGCTGGCCTCGAAGAATCCTTCGCCGGCAGCGGGTACACCGCCCGCCAGCGCGCCGCGCTCCTGCAGCTCGCCTGGGATCATGTCGGCTCCGCGCTCGATCACCGCGAATCGGTCTTCGAACTGCACGCCAACGGCGGCGAAACCACCTGGCGCGGTCGCCTGCGCCGCAGCTTCAAGGACTACAACGACCTCGCCAACCGGGTGCTGCAGCAGCTCGACCTGCCGATGCCCGAGGTCAACCTCGACCCGATCCGCAGCGCGCCGCTCGCCGCACGCCGGCCGGTGGCTCCTATTGCTCAGCCGGTGAAGCCATCGGCTCAATAACTGACCTTAGACGGAGTTCCCGGGCTTTCGAGTTTGGGTGACTGATTTGGACTTCGATCGCCTGGTTATGAATCCCTCTGTCCACTTGCTTTCATCTAGCTGATATCGATCGATATAAAAACTTTCAGGATATCGCTTGAACCCCGGCAACTTCACAAACTGGGCGATAGCCCGCTTGGGCTTCCTCTCATTCGAATAGATTCCGAGAATCTTCATGTCCTCATCGTCGGTGCCTTCGCGTGCAATATGCTGAAGCAGATAAACCGAGGGCAATGTCTGTCGTTCAATCCCGCTTTTAATTTACCACCTCAGCGCGCAGGCCAGTTCCATACAGGGCTTTCGTCATCAGCAACGACCGTTTCGCCGAGCTGCTTCGTCAGCACGATCTGTCGGGCACCGGCATCGCGCAATGCCTGGACCAGGCTCGCCGCGTGCGAGACGACGATGATCTGCGATTGTTTCGACGCCTTGGCGATCAGGCGCGCCAGCGGCTGTAAAAGATCGGGATGGAGGCTGGTCTCGGGTTCGTTGAGGATCATCAACGGCGGCGGCCGCGGCGAGAGGAGAGCGGCGACCAGCAGCAGATAACGCACCGTGCCGTCCGACAGTTCGGACGTTCCGAGCGAGCGCAGCAGGCCGTGCTGGTACATCTCGATCTCGAAGTGCCCGTCGCTGCCACCGACATCGATCGAGCCCCCGGGAAAGGCATCGGCGATGGCCGCGTCGAGCTCCTCCTTGGCGCCGATTTCCTGGATCGTCACGATGGCCGCCGCCAGATCAGCGCCGTCGCTCGCCAGCACCGGCGTGCGCGTGCCGACCTGCTGACGCCGCACGGGTGCATCGACGTCGGTGCGGAAATGATCGTAGAAGCGCCAGGCGCGCAGATGCTCGCGCATATCCAGCAACTCGGCGCCGTCGCGCGGGTTGCTGTAGTGGGTCAGCATGCTGTCGTAGGATTCCAGACCGTCGAGCGCCGACCGCCAGGCGCCCTCCTGATCGCGCAGGCTGACCGCCGGTCCCTTGCGCTGCGCGAAGACATTGGCGCGTTGAAGCACGAGGCCCGTCCACAGGCTCTCCACCTTTATCTCCGGATCCCGGTCGAAGCGCGACGGCGGGATCGGCGCGGGCATGCCAAGGTCGATGGCATATCCATATTCTTCCGAAGAGAAGCCCAGCTTCAGGCTGACCGGCCCCTTGCGCACGGTCCCCTGGACCGGATGTCGTCCTGTTTTCATCGATCGAGAGAAGGCTTCGGGTCCAGCCCACAACACCGAGGGCAGGCCGCCTTCTTTCGCCACCGATGGGATGATCCGCCCCTGGGCGACATCGGCCAGGAGCCTTAGCGCACGATAAAGATTCGATTTACCGCTGCCGTTTGCGCCGGTGATAACGGTGAGGGAGTCGATCTCCAGCCGCACGTCACGCAGAGAGCGATAGCCCGACACACAGAGGCGCGAGATCGGCTTCATGGGCGCGCGACCAGCCGTCCCGCCATTAGCGGCGCTGCGAACAGTGTCGCGATCAGCAGCGGATACGGCTCGCCCCACCAGACGGCGAAGCGATCGAGGAAGGTCGCCGACTCGGTGCCAAAGGTAAAGCGGCCGTAGAGATAGTCGACGAAGGCGGTCGATGGCGGCCACAGCATTGCAGCGAGCAGCGCCGCCTCGAACCAGCGCGGACCTTTGGTGCGGCGTGCATGGATGATCGCCAGCGAGATCACATAGGGCAGCGGCACCAACACCTTGTACCATTCGACGGCGCGCACGGAGAGCGCCATCGCGATCCAGGTGTCGCCGATCGCATTGTTCACGATCACCATGGCTGCGATCGCAAGCCACAATAGAAGTGTCGGCCCTGGTCGGATCATACGGTTTCGGTCACGCCGCTTTTGCGAGGCGCACAAGCTCGGCAAGGCAAGCGGAGCGGTCGGCCGCGAAGTCGCCCGCCACCCACCAGTCCTCGACGGCCGTGATCAACGCGCCGACTCGCGGACTGGGGGCGAGGCCCATCTGGAGCAGATCGCCGCCGCTCACCGGCAACTCGGGTGGCGTCCAGCTTTCGGCAAGCACGAATGCGCCTCGCCAATCGCCCGGCGTGTTGACCGCGAGCAACAAGCGATCCCTGTAGAGCTTGTTGCCGAGGCGATAGAGCCCGGCCCGCCACGCGCGCGGACCACCTGCGAGATCAAGCACAGGTTCACGCGCCAGCATCACGCCGAGCCTGAGCGACTCCTGGGTCGAGAGTTTCAGCCGCTTGCCGATCGCCGTCGCATCCGCCTCTGCCGGCAGGATCGCCGCCAGCCGGCGCAATTTGTCGGGCGTGGGTTCGCGCGTGATCAGCGCCCGCAGCCGTGCGGTACCGGCATATTCAGGCAGCCAGTGATCGAGCGCACCCGCCTCGACCATCGCCTCCAGGGCATCGACCGGCGCCGACGCTTCGAGGAGACGCAGTAGCTCCTTGGCGACGCGCTCGGCCGACAGTGCCCCCAATGTGCCCGCGTTGCGGCGGCAGGCGTCGAAGCTTGCCGCGTCGACGGGCGGTTGGCCGTACCAGGCATGGAAGCGGAAGAAGCGCAGCACGCGCAGGCGATCCTCGGCGATGCGCCGATCGGGATCGCCGATGAAGCGCACGCGGCCCGCAGCGAGATCGGCTCGACCATCGAACGGATCGTAGAGCGTGCCGTCGGGATCGGCGTAGAGCGCGTTGAAGGTGAAGTCGCGACGCGCTGCGTCTTCCAGCCAATCATCCGTGAAGGCGACGACCGCGCGCCGGCCGTCGGTCTCGACATCGCGTCGCAGTGTCGTGAGCTCGAAGGAGCGGCTGTCGGCGATTGCCGTCACCGTGCCGTGCTTCACGCCGGTCGGGATCGCCTTGATGTCGGCGGCCGCGAGTGCCGCCATCACCGTTGCCGGCGGCTTGTCGACGGCGAGATCGATATCGTCGATCCCGCGTTCCAGCACGGCGTTGCGCACGCAGCCGCCCACGAAGCGCGCGGCGATGCCGGCGGCGCGAAGGGCGGCGAACAGGCGTTGCGAAGGCGCATCGACCATTCGCTCCGGCGGCACGAGACGACCATTGGGCTTCATGGAGCGAAGAGCCCACCGTAGCCCTGGCTCTGGGTGAAGAACATGACCAGCACGCCCACAATCAGGCAGACAAGGCCCGCGATCGCGAGCCATGTGAGCGGCAGGTCCTGCCATTCCGGCAAGGTGCCGGCGAGCTTGCGCTCCTCCTTGATCTTCACGGCCCACGCCCAAAGAAAGAAGGCTGCCGTCGGCGCCATCACCAGGACGATCACCAGCAAGACGATGCGGATCACGGCGCTTTCCCTTCGGGCTCAACCGTTCCGGGTCAAGATGAAGTGCAGGTTCTTCAACATACCGGCGGTCGCGCCCCAGATGTAGCGCTCGCCGTAGGGCATCTCGTAGTAGCGCCGCTCCTGGCCGTTGTGCATGCGCTTGCCGATCTTGTGATTGACCTCGTCGAGGAAGTGCTCGAGCGGCACCTCGAAGACATCGGCTACCTCACGCGGGTCGGCATGGAGGGTAAATCCGGGAGTTACCATGCCGATGATAGGGGTGATCTCGTAGCCGGTGCCGGTCCGGTAATGATCGATGGCGCCTACCACCTCGACGAATTGTCGCGCCAGACCCACCTCCTCCTCGGTTTCGCGCAGGGCAGTGGCCACGGCATCCGCATCGCCCGCCTGGTGGCGACCACCAGGAAAGGCGATTTGGCCCGCGTGACTTGGCATATCGTCGGTGCGCTGGGTCAACAGAACCGTCACACCCGGCGCACGTTTCACCAGGGGCACCAGGACCGCGGCCGGACGCCAACTTTGAGACGGCGCCGCCGCCAGGCCGCTCAAGTAGAGATCATTGGCGAGGGGCGGGGGATCGACCGGCAAACCCGAGGATAAGCGGGCGCTTCGTTCGCGCACCCGGCGCACAATTTCGTCAACCGTCATGCCCTTGTTCCGGCCTCAATTCTGGGCTTCCCTCGAACCTATTCCTATATCCATTCCCACCGACAACAGGAGCGCCTCGTGGCCCCCGACACTTCGACCGCCACCGACGCCGACGCCCAAGCCGCCCTGGCCGACATCGAACGGTTGGGCGGCCAACTACGTGCCGCCCGGGCCGCCATCGGCCAAGTCATTTATGGCCAGCAGGACGTGATCGATCAAACCCTGGTTGCGCTCCTGTCTGGGGGTCACCTCCTATTGATCGGCGTACCGGGACTGGCCAAGACCAAACTGGTGGAGACACTGGGTGTCGTCCTGGGCATGGACGCCAAGCGCATCCAGTTCACCCCCGACCTGATGCCAGCCGACATCCTCGGTTCGGAGGTGATGGAGGAGACGGACGCCGGCCGGCGGTCCTTCCGTTTCATCCAGGGACCAGTCTTCGCCCAGCTCCTGATGGCCGACGAGATCAATCGCGCGAGCCCCCGCACCCAGTCCGCCCTGCTGCAGAGCATGCAGGAGCGGCATGTGACGGTGGCCGGCAAGCGCTACGACCTGCCGGAGCCCTTCCATGTGCTCGCGACCCAGAACCCCCTGGAACAGGAAGGCACCTACCCCCTCCCCGAGGCCCAGCTCGACCGCTTCCTGCTGCAGGTCGACGTCGGCTATCCCGACGAGGAGGCGGAGCGCCAGATCATGATCGCCACAACCGGAGCCAACGTTCCGGCTGCGACCCAGGCGCTGAGCCCGGCCGACCTGATGGCGGCCCAAGCCCTGGTCCGCCGCCTGCCGATCGGCCAGAGCGTGGTCGATGCCATCCTGAAGCTGGTCCGCGCCGGCCGTCCAGAAACGAGCGACCTCGAGATCGTGCGCCAGCGCATGGCCTGGGGACCGGGACCGCGCGCCAGCCAGGCGTTCATGCTGGCCTGTCGCGCCCGCGCCATCATCCAGGGCCGCCTGGCGCCGTCGGTCGACGACGTCGCAGCGTTGGCTGGTCCCATCCTGCGTCACCGCATGGCGGTGAACTTCTCGGCGCGCGCCGAGGGCATCACCATCGACTCGGTGATCGACCAGATGTGCGCACGGCTGGCCTAGGCATTGCACCAACCGACCAGATGGCCCAGTCCACCTTCAACCGTTCGCTCGAGCTTGCCGGTACCCTTCCTGCGCTGATGGTGGCGGCCGATCGCGTCGCCGCGACCGTGATCCAGGGCGTGCATGGCCGCCGGCGGGTCGGCCAGGGCGATGCCTTCTGGCAATACCGGCAGTATCGCGATGGCGACAGCGCAAGCCGCATCGACTGGCGCCAGAGCGCGCGCAGCCGTGCGCTGTTCGTGCGCGAGACGGAATGGGAAGCAGCAGCCAGTGTGTGGCTGTGGCGCGACGCCTCGCCCTCGATGCAATACGCCTCGCTGCGCAATCTCGACACCAAGGCGCAACGCGCCGAGCTGATCGTGCTGGCGCTGGCCAATCTGCTCACCGACGCCAGCGAGCGCATCGCGATCCTGGGCGGCGGCCTGCGCCCGAGCGCCGGCCGCGTTGCCGTCCGTCGCATGGCCGAGTCCTTGTTCGCGGAAACGAAGAATGACGCCGCGAAGCTGCCCAGCCTGCCGCCGCTGGTGCCACTGCCCGCGCATGGAACGGTGGTGCTGGTGTCCGACTGGCTCGATCCACTAGACAGGATCGAGACGGTCGTGCGGCACTACGCAAGTGAGGGCGTGCGCGGCCATCTGGTGCAGATCCTCGATCCGGCGGAGGAGGATCTGCCGTTCAACGGCCATGTGAAATTCGAAGGCCTCGAAGCCGAGGGCCAACACACGATCCGCCGCGTCGAAACAGTGCGCGAAGCCTATGGTGCCCGGCTTGCCGCGCAGCGCGAGGGCCTGCAGCGACTCGCTCGCCCGGCCGACTGGACGGTGCATCTGCATCGCACCGACCGGCCGGCGCAAACCGTCCTCCTCTCCCTCTACCTGGCGATGGCCGATCTGCGTCGCCTGAATGCGGCTTGATATGACGATGCTTCTTCGCGTCGCCATCCTTCGAGACGCCACGCTGCGCGCGGCTCCTCAGGATGAGGCCAAAGGAACACCTCACCCTGAGGAGCGGTCCGCAGGGCCGCGTCTCGAAGGGTGGAAACACACGTTCGTCCCATGCTGAGCCTTGGCGCCTTCGCGTTCGCCGCGCCCGGCATGCTGGCGCTGTTGCTCGTGCTGCCGTTGATCTACTGGCTGCTGCGCATGATCCCGCCGTTGCCGCGGCTGGTACGCTTTCCGGCGATCCGCCTGCTGATGGGGCTGGAGCCGACCGAGCAGACGCCGATGAAGATGCCGTGGTGGCTCCTGCTCCTGCGGCTGCTGTTGGCCATTGCCCTGATCGTCGCGATGGCCAAGCCCCTCCTCAATCCGCAGGCCGACTTGCCCGGCAAGGGCCCCCTCTTGTTGGTGATCGACGACGGCTGGGCTTCCGCGCCCGGCTGGACGGCGCGCATCGCCCATGCGGAGCGCCTGATCGATCGCGCCGAGCGCGGCGGCCGCCCGGTCGTGCTGATGGGCACCGCGCCGCAGCCGCTCGATGCGCCGGCGATGAAACAAGGGGCGTTGCGGCCCGAGGAAGCGCGTACCCTGTTGCGGGCGATGCGGCCCAAGCCGTGGCCGACCGACCGCGCCGCCACTGTCGGCCAGCTCGATCAGGCACAGGTCGATGCCAGCGCCCATGCCGTCTGGCTGAGCGATGGCCTCGAGGATCCGGGGACGGACAAGTTGACGGCCCGATTGCGCGACTTCGACGGCCTCGAAGTGGTTTTGCCCGACCAGGCGTCGACGCCGCTGGTGTTGCTGCCGCCCGACTCGGACGGTCGTGACCTCAAGGTACGGGCGCTGCGGCCTGCGGCCAACGGACCGCGCAAGGCGGCGGTTCGCGCCGAGGATGAGCAGGGTCGGGTCGTGGCCCGCATCGACGTCGATTTCGCGGCAACCAGCACCCAGGGCGAAGGCGTGCTGGCCGCCCCGGTCGAGTTGCGCAACCGCATCGCGCGCCTCGACATCGAAGGCCAGAACGGCGCGGGCAGTGCCGTGCTGCTGGACGAGCGCAGCCGCCGCCGGCCGGTCTCGATCCTGGGCGAGCGTGCCTCGGCCAACGGCCAGCCGCTCCTGCAGGAAGTCTACTATCTCGAACGCGCGCTCGATCCCTATGTGAGTCTCAGCATCGGCGATCGTGAAACCGTACTGACGCGCAACACCGCCGTCCTGTTGATTCCCGACGGCGCGGCACCTTCACCCAACGATCGCGAAGAGATCGCGAAATGGATCGAGCAGGGCGGCGTCGCCGTGCGCTTCGCAGGCCCGAACCTGGCGGCCGGCGGAGACAATCTGATCCCCGTTCCGCTGCGCCTGGGCGACCGCTCGCTGGGCGGCGTCATGAGCTGGGGCACGCCCGCGACGCTGGCCGATTTTCCGAGCAACAGTCCGTTTTTCGGCATACCGATGCCCAAGGACGTTCGCATCTCGCAGCAGGTCCTCGCCGAGCCCACGCCCGATCTCGGCGACAAGACCTGGGCTCGGCTCAGCGACGGCACGCCGTTGGTGACTGCGGAGAAGCGCGGCAAAGGTTATCTTGTGCTGGTGCACACGACAGCCAACACGAACTGGAGCAACCTCGCCCTCTCCGGGCTGTTCGTCGACATGCTGCAGCGCCTGGTGCTGCTGTCGCGCGGCATCGCGGGCGACGGGATCAACAAGGCGCTGAAGCCGTGGCGCACACTCGATGGTTTCGGCCGGTTGGGCGCGCCGCCGGCCGGGGTGCAGATGTTGCCCGCCGACGCAAACCGGACCTTCAAGCCCAAGCCTTCGACACCGCCCGGCCTTTACGGCGACGAGAACGCCCACGTGGCGTTCAATCTGGGTGACCATGTCGACGCGCCGAAGCCGCTGGCCTTGCCCCCAGGGGTCGCAACCGACCGCCTGTCCGAAGGCGGCGAGACGGATCTCTCCCGCTGGTGTCTGCTTGCGGCAGCGATCTTGCTGCTCAGCGACTTCCTGATCTCGCTGTGGCTGCGTGGTATGCTGCCGCGCGCGGTCCGGCTGCGACGTGCGGCGACAGCGGCTGTGCTGATCGCCGCGGCAGGCCTGTTCGCGAGCCCACCGTCGGTCGAGGCTCAGACTCCCTCCACATCACCTCGCATCGCAGCCCCCATCAAGGTCGCGGCACCGAACGAGGACAAGCCGCCGCCGCTTTCCGATGAAGAGGCATTGCGCGGTGCGCTCGACGTGCGTCTCGCCTACATCGTTACCGGCGACAAGGACGTCGACGACACCAGCCGCGCCGGCCTCGAAGGACTAAGCGAGATATTGCGCAGCCGCACGTCGGTCGAGCCCGCCGATCCGGTGGGCCTCGATCTCGACCGAGACGAGCCGCGCCTCTATCCCCTGATCTACTGGCCCATCACCTCGACCCAGCCCAACCTCTCGCCAAAGGCGTCAGCAGCGCTCGACCGCTATCTGCGCACCGGCGGCATTGTCTTCGTCGATACGCGCGACCAGCAGATGAGCTTCGATCGGCCAGCCAACGGCAATCCCGACCTGAAGCGGCTGCTGGGCGCGATCGAGCTGCCGCCTTTGATATCGATGCCGTCCGACTATGTTCTCACCAAGTCGTTCTATCTCCTGTCCGACTTCCCCGGCCGCTGGCAGGGCGGGAAACTCTGGATCGAGGCCGGCAACGGCCGCGTGAACGACGGCGTGCCCACCATCATTATCGGTTCGAACGACTATGCCGGCGCGTGGGCCGTGGACCAGCGCGGCCGCGGCCTGATGCCGGTGTCGCCGGGCGGTGAAACGCAGCGTGAGATGGCGTTCCGTTTCGGCGTCAACCTCGTCATGGTGGCGCTGACGGGCAACTACAAGGACGACGCCGTCCATCTGCAGGACATCATGCAGAGGTTGCGCCGATGAACATGTCCTCGGCCGTTTCCGTCGCCTTCGATCCGTTGCTGTCCTGGACGATACTGGCGGTGCTGGGAGGCATCGGCCTCCTCCTCGTCCTGGCGGGCCTGCGCGCCGGTGCGCGCGGCACATTGTGGCGGCTGGGGGCCGTCGCGGTCGTGCTGGCCGCCCTCTCCAACCCGTCGCTGGTCGAGGAGAAGCGCAAGCCGATCGCCGACGTGGCGCTGATCGTGGTCGACGACAGCGATTCGATGTCGATCGGCGATCGCCGCCAGCAGGTCCAGGCGGCACGCGAGATGCTGAAGCGCAAGTTCGGACAGGAGCAAGGCCTCGAAGTGCGCGAGGCCGTCCTGCCGCCCTCGCGCATCCAGCTTGGCAGCGAGCGGCCGGGAGGCACGCGGCTGATCGAGACGATGCGTTCGGCCCTGGTCGATGTTCCGCCCGAGCGGTTGGCCGGCGTCGTGCTGCTGACAGATGGACAGGTCCATGATGTGACGCCGACGCTGCCGCCGGAGCTCGGCGGCGCGCCAATGCACGCCCTGATAGCCGGCAAGAAGGGCGAACGCGACCGGCTGATCACCGTCGAGCAGGCACCGCGTTTCGGCGTGGTCGGCCATCAGGTGACGGCCAAATTCCGTGTCGACGATCCCGCCAGCAGCACTGCGCCGGTAACGGTGACGGTGGGCGGCGAGGTCGTGCGCCACATGGAGGTGCCGGTCGGCAAGTTGATCGAGCTGCCCATCACCGTCGCCAATCCCGGCGAGAACATCGTCGAAATGGAGACGGCGCCCGGGCCAAGCGAGCTCACCCTCGACAACAACCGCGCGATCTTCACCATCAACGGCGTGCGTGACCGGCTGCGCGTGCTACTGGTCTCCGGCGAGCCCTACCAGGGCGAGCGGGCGTGGCGAAACCTCCTGAAGAGCGACCCGGCTGTCGACCTGGTGCACTTCACCATCCTGCGCACGCCGCAGAAGGACGACTTCACGCCAGTGCGCGAACTGTCGTTGATCGTGTTCCCGATGAAGGAGCTGTTCGAGCAGAAGCTGAAGGAATTCGATCTCATCATCTTCGACCGCTACGAATCGGGCGGTCTGATCACGCGGGACTATTTCCGCAATATCGCCGACTACGTGAAGGACGGCGGTGCCTTGCTGGTGTCCGTCGGCCCGGTGTTCGCCACCCAGCGTTCGCTCTTCCGCACGCCGCTCGGCGCCATCCTGCCGTCGACCCCGACCGGCGACGTGCTGGAACAGGGTTTCAAGCCCAAGGTCACCGATATCGGCCGGCGCCATCCGGTGACGGCCGACCTGCCGCAGGAAGGCCCACCCGGCAAGGATCCGCAGTGGGGGCGCTGGTTCCGCGTCGTCACCTCTCATGCCGAGAAAGGCCACGCCATCCTTTCCGGTGCCGACGACCAGCCGTTGGTCGTGCTCGACCGCGTGGGCAAGGGCCGTGTGGCCGAGGTCATGTCCGATCAACTCTGGATCTGGAATCGCGGGATCGACGGCGGCGGGCCGCAACCCGAGCTCGTTCGTCGCACCGCGCACTGGCTGATGAAGGAGCCCGACCTCGAAGAGGAGGCACTGCGCGCGAAAGCGACCGGCGGCCATATCGAGATCACACGCCGCACACTCGCGACCAGCTTCCCCGACGTCACCATGACAGCGCCCGGAACGCCGCCCAACGGTGGCGAGCAGCGCAAGCTCAAGCTCACCGAAGTCGAGCCCGGCCTCGGCCGCGCCGTGGTCGACGTCGACAAGCCCGGGCTCTATCGCTTCGATGACGGCACGCTGCATACCGTCGCCGCGGTCGGCAACCCCGACCCATTGGAATTCTCCGACGTGCGCGCCACCGACGAGAAACTGAAGCCGCTCGTGGAGGCGTCCAACGGCACGTCGATCTGGCTCAGCGAACACCCCAGCCCCGAGATCCGCTCGGTACGGCCCGGCCGAGCCGCCGGCGGCTCGGACTGGATCGGGCTTCGTCGCAACGAGGGCTATACCGTCGCCGGCATCAATCAGACCCCGCTCCTGCCCGGCATTCTGGTCGCCGTCGCCTTCCTGATGGCGCTGGGCAGCGCGTGGTGGCGCGAGGGGCGGTAGAAACTCTTCCTTCTTCTCGATTGGCATAGCAAGAAGCGGCACTCCGACATTTCAGTCGTCGATGAAACGTCGAGCGCCAGCCACGTGCCACTTTCGCGTCAGCAACCAACTGCTGCACGAAAGGGGACGACCATGGCACCACACGATCAGTTCTCGTCCAGCGACAGCACCGCCACCGAAACGGCGGAGCGCATTTACCACGCCTGGGACAATGCCTTGGGGAAGAAAGATATCGGCGCGGCGATGGCCCTCTACTCGGAGGACTGCACTCTCGAAAGCCCCCTCGTCCGCCATCTGCTCGGGAGCGAGCGCGGTGTCGTTCAGGGCAGAGAGGCATTGCGGGCCTTCGTGGAGAAGGTCTTCCGGACCCAGCCGCCGCAGAGGAAGCGTCATCGCCATGGCTTCTTCACCGACGGCCACCGGTTGATCTGGGAATATCCGCGAGTCGGCGCCAACGGCGAGCAGTTCGATCTCGTCGAGGTGATGGAGCTCAGGGATGGCCTCATCCAGCATCATCGTGTCTACTGGGGATGGTTCGGACTGAAGCACCTGCAGGAGGGCGGTCACCGAGACAGTTGACCGGAAGGAGACGATGCCGGTTCAAGCCGGATTCTCGCAGATCGCAGCAGCCCTCGCCGATCCGGCGCGAGAGGCGATCCTGGCTGCACTCGCCGATGGTCGCGCCCTGCCCGCGGGTGAACTGGCCACGGCGGCCGGAGTCTCGCCGCAGAGCGCATCGGCGCATCTGCAAAGGCTGGTCGATAGCGGCATCCTCGCCGTCTGGAAACAAGGCAAGTTCCGCTACTACCGGCTTGCCGGTGAGCCTGCCGCGGAGGTGATCGAGGCGCTCGCGAACTTCGCGCAAAAGGTCACCTCAAGCAGCACGCGCCGCCGCGCGACGCCGCCCGACCTCGGCTTCGCACGCAGCTGCTACAGCCATCTCGCGGGCGCGTTAGGTGTCGAGCTGGGCGATCTTCTGCAACGGCGTGGCTACATCCGCGTCAGGGGCGATGTCGTGGAGATCACACCTGCGGGCAAGCAATGGGCTGCCGAGCAGGGCTTCGCCGTCGAAGGCAAACGCACAGCCAGGGCCGACCTCCGTCTCTGTCTCGACTGGACGGAACGGCGCCATCATCTCGCCGGACGCCTGCCGTCGGCTATCCTGCGAGGCCTGCTTGAAAAGGGCCATCTGCGCCGCGGGCCGGGACGTGCGCTGCATCTGACACCATCGGGAAAGGCCTGGTTTGCCGCCCTCGCCGCAGCAGAGACGCGCCAGAACCGTTACCAATCCGAAACTTGATCCCCTGCTTGGGGGCGCCATTTTGGGGGCCGAGAGGTATCCCATGATTGAACGCAGACCCTTCGAGAAGTTGGGCAAGTCGAACCACGGCTGGCTCAACGCCAACTTCCATTTCAGCTTCGCCGAGTACCGCGATCCAGCGCGCGTGCACTGGGGTGCACTGCGCGTGTGGAACAACGACCGCATCGCGCCTCAGTCGGGCTTTCCGCCGCATCCCCATCGCGACATGGAGATCGTGACCTACGTCATCAAAGGCGCGATCACGCATCAGGACCATCTGGGCAATCAGGGTCGCACCGAGGCAGGCCAGATCCAGGTGATGAGCGCAGGCAAAGGCATCCAGCACGCCGAATACAACATGGAGCAGGCCGAAACCGAGCTGTTCCAGATCTGGATCCTGCCGAACCAGGAGGGCGTGCCGGCGCGTTGGGAGACGGTGCAGTTCCCGACGGATGGGCGCGACGGCAAGCTCGTGGCCCTGGCGTCGGGCCGCGGCCATGAGGGCGCGATCCCACTCTATGCCGACGGTGCGCTATTCGCCGGAACGCTGAAGGCGGGCCAGACGATCCGTCAGAAGCTCGACGGCAAACCCGCCTATCTCGTGCCCGCCAAGGGCCGGATCGAGGTGGTGGGCAAGGACGGTAAGGCCGTGACCGCCCAAGCACGGGACGGCGTTGCCGTGATCGACGAGGCCGAGATCGAACTCAAGGCCAGCGAGGACGCCGAGATTGTGCTGGTCGAAACCGACAAGCTGAACTGACCTCGACGACCGCCCCGCTTTCATGTTCATTCTTCTCTCCCCCAGTTGGGGGAGAGAAACATGAGAGGGAGGCGGCACATGGCCTACAGAGGCTTCGACCTGACGGGCAAGGTGGCGCTGATCACCGGCGGCAATGGCGGCATCGGTCTTGGCATGGCGGATGCGCTGGCCGAAGCGGGTGCTGATGTCTGCATCTGGGGCACGCGTGCCGAGAAGAACGAAAAGGCCGTAGCCCAGCTCCAGAAGCACGGCCACAAGGTCCACGCCCAGATCGTCGATGTCGGCGACGAGAAGCAGGTTGAAGCGGCCTTCGCGGAAACGCTGAAGGTGATGGGCCATGTCGACAACTGCGTCGCCAACTCGGGCGTCTCGGGCCGCGGCAAGGGCGCGTTCCTCGAGATGGACTACGATGAATGGCGTCGCGTGTTGCGCGTCAATCTCGACGGCGTGTTCTTCACCTTCCGCGCCGCCGCCAAGCACATGGTCGAGCGCGGACAGGGCGGATCGCTGGTGGCGATGGCAAGCACAGCTGCGATCGAGGGCGCGGCACGCTCCAGCCACTATGGCGCGAGCAAGGGCGGCGTCTGCGCCATGGTCCGCGCGCTGGCCGTCGAGCTCGCACGCTACCGGATCACGGTGAATTCCATCCTGCCGGGCTGGATCGAGACCGAGATGACGGCCAACGCCTTCGGCAACCCCAAGTTCGCCGGCAACGTGATGCCACGCATCCCCGAGCGCCGCTGGGGCAACGGCGCCGACTTCGGCCCGATTGCAGTCTATCTGGCGAGCGGCGCCACTCAGTACACCACGGGGCGCGACTTCGTCATCGATGGCGGCTATACCCTGTTCTAGGTCTCGGTTTTTCGGGGGAATAACGTGATGAGAAAATGGGCAGGCGCGGCAGCTCTGGCCGTATTGCTGTCGACGGCACCGGCGTGGGCGCAAACCACCAAAGCCGCGGCCACGGTCAAGCCGGTGCAGGCGTCGGGCGAAGAACGCTACGTCGGCTATTACTATCCCAAGCCCACCTCGACCGAGACCTATGCCTCGCAGATGCAGACCATCAACGGGGTCGGACGTGCCGAGCGCATCCAGTTCGTGACGGTGGTCTCTCAGGGCACGCTGCAGGCGAGCTACCGCGTTCCCTATGCGGTGTTCGCGAAAGGCGAGAGGGCCGACCATCTGATCGTTGTCGGCCTGCATTCCGGCGAGCTGAACACGATCTACCGCATCCGCGCGCTGCTCGCGAACATGACGACCATGTCGCGCACGTCACCGTTCTTCCAGGAACACACCGTCGCCGAGGATGCGACCTTCTTCGACCTCCTGAAGCTTCTAGGCTTCCAGGACGTGACGGTAAGCGACGGCGAGAAGATCACACATCAGGTGACACTCAAGTAGCGTCGATCTCGATCACGGCCTTGCCGACCACCTTGCGGTCGAGCAAGGCACGGAAGGCGGCGGCGGCCTGCTCCATCGGGAAACGATGGGAGATGTGTGGGCGCATGACGCCGAGCGCGGCGAGCCGCGGCAGCTCCTCGGCGTAGTCGCGGCCGAGTTCCGGCGAGAGGCGTCGGATGGTCTCGCCGGCGCGCACGCCCAGGACCGACAGGCCCTTGATCAACACATGGTTCGACATGATCCGGCTCGGATCGCCTGACGTGAAGCCCACCACCAGGAGCCGCGCGCCATAGGCGGCCGCGCGCATGGATTTCTCCAGCACCTCGCCGCCGACCGGATCGTAGATCACATTGGCGCCCTTGCCTGCCGTCAGCTCCTTCACCGCCGCGACGAAATCGGCTGTGCGATAGTTCACGACCGCATCGGCGCCGTGGTCCTTCACGATTGCAAGGCGGTGATCGTCGCTGCCGGTCGCGATCACGCGCGCGCCGAGATGCTTGCCGAGCTGCACGGCGGCCAGGCCCACGCCACCCGACGCGCCATGCACCAGCAGCACCTCGCCGCTCCTGAGCGCCGCGCGATGGACCAGCGAATGGTAGGCGGTCTGCGCGCCGACGCGAAAACCCGCGCCCTCGGCGAAGGACCAACTTTCCGGCAGACGCAGCAACGGACTTTTGGCGGGAACCTTCACATATTCAGCGAAAGCACCGGGTCGGACGCTGAAGATCACGCGATCGCCGACGCGCCAGCCCGTCACGTCGGCTCCGAGGGCATGGATTGCGCCAGCGCCCTCCATACCGGGAATGAACGGAAGCTCCGGCTTGTGCTGGTAGGTGCCGGCGACGGTGAGGACGTCGGGAAAATTGACGCCTGCCGCACCGACCTTGATCACGATCTCGGCCGGCCCAGCCTCGGGAAGCAGCCGCTCCTCGATCTTCAGGACGGACGGATCGCCCAGCCGGTCGCATACGACCGCTCTCATTCAGCCGGACCGCGCGCATCTTGCGCGCTCATGATCATGAGCGAGTCGCGCGGCGTACCCGCCGCGCTGGGAGGCTCGCGGTCCGGAAGACCATGACCTAGTCCAATTCGAAGGCATTCTTGTAGTCGAGCTTGAGTGCGGGATCCTGGTCTTCCTTCTTCAGGAAGCAGTTGCCAACCACCAGCACCTCGATCTCGCTGCCCATGAAGCAGCGGAAGGCGTCCTCGGGCGTGCAGACGATCGGCTCGCCGCGCACGTTGAACGAGGTGTTCACCAGCACCGAGCAGCCGGTCCGCGCCTTGAAGGCCTCGATCAGATCATGGAACGCCGGATTGGTTTCCTTGTGCACGGTCTGCACGCGCGCCGAGTAGTCGACATGCGTCACCGCCGGAATATCTGAGCGCGGCACGTTCAGCTTGTCGATACCGAACAGCTTCTCTTCCTCGGCGGTCATGGCGCGGCGGCGGCCTTCGACCACCGGCGCCACCATCAGCATGTACGGACTGTCGCTCTTTATGTCGAAATACTGCTCGAGGTCCTCGCGCAGCACGGCCGGTGCGAAGGGCCGGAACGATTCGCGGTACTTGACCTTGAGGTTGAGCGTCTTCTGCATCGAGGGCGAACGCGCATCGCCCAGGATCGAGCGCGCGCCGAGCGAGCGCGGACCGAATTCCATGCGGCCCTGCATCCAGCCCACGGCCTTGGCGTCCGCGAGCGCCTGCGCCGTCTGCTCGATCGTTTGCTCGTGCGTGAGCCGGGTGAGCTTCGCCCCCGCCGCCGTGAGGCGCTGGGCAATCTCCTCGTCCTCGAACGCCGGACCAAGGTAGGAGCCGGCCATGCCGTCCTGGGCACCGTTCAGCTTGCGCGGCTGGCCCATGAAACCGTGATAGGCCGCGAACGCCGCGCCCACCGCGCCGCCCGCGTCGCCCGCTGCCGGCTGCACCCAGATATTGTCGAACAGACCCTCACGCAGGAGCTTGCCGTTGGCGACGCAGTTCAGCGCCACGCCGCCCGCGAGGCAAATGTTCTTCGCGCCCGTCTCTTTCTTCACCGAGCGGCCGAGACGCAGCACGATCTCCTCGGTCACGGCCTGCACGGAAGCCGCGAGGTCCATGTGGTGCTGCGTCAGCAGCTCCTCGGGCTTGCGCGCCTTGCCGCCGAACAGCTCGGCAAACCGGTCGTTGGTCATGCGCAGGCCGGTGCAGTAGTCGAAATACTGCTGATCGAGGCGGAAGGTGCCGTCCTCCTTGAGGTCGACGATCTTGTCGAGGATCAGGTCCTTGAACTTCGGCTCGCCATAAGGCGCGAGGCCCATGACCTTGTATTCGCCGGAGTTGACCTTGAAGCCCGTGTAATAGGTGAAGGCCGAATAGAGCAGCCCCAACGAATGCGGGAAATGAATCTCCCGCAGCATCTCGAGCTTGTTGCCCTGTCCCCAGCCCAGCGACGTCGTGGCCCATTCGCCAACGCCGTCCATGCACAGGATGGCGGCCTCCTCGAACGGCGAGGGGAAGAAAGCCGACGCGGCATGGCTCTGGTGGTGCTCGCCGAACAGCAGGCGCTTCTGCCAGTCGAAGTCCGGCTGCCACTTCTTCATCTCGTCGCGCAGCAACGTCTTCTGGAACAGCTTCTCCTTCAGCCACAGCGGCATGGCCATGCGGAACGAGTTGAAGCCGCGCGGCGCGAAGGCGAGGTAGGTCTCGATCAGCCGTTCGAACTTCAGGAACGGCTTGTCGTAGAAGGCGACATAGTCGACGTCGGCCAGCTTGATGCCGGCCGTGTCGAGGCAGTACTGCACCGCGTTCTGCGGAAAGCCCGAATCATGCTTCTTGCGCGTGAAGCGCTCCTCCTGCGCAGCGCCGACGAGCGCACCGTCCTCGATCAAGGCGGCAGCGCTATCGTGGTAGAAGGCGGAGATTCCCAGCACACGCATGGCAGCGTCCTGCTCCTTTTAGAACAGGGTGTAGATGAACGGCGCGATGGCCGAGCCCTTGGTCAGCACGATCAGGCCGCCGAACACGACCATCATGATCAAAATCGGCAACAGCCAGAACTTCTTGCGCTCGCGCATGAAGGCCCAGAGTTCGACGATAATGGCGCCCATTTGCCTGTGATCCTCTTCGAAAGTCAGAACTGGTTGCGCATCGATTGCGGCGGCGGCCCGGGCGGTGTGCGGTCGATCCAGTAGCTCCGGGCTCCGTTGTCGAGCTTCAAGCGCAGGAAATCCTTGCCGGAGGCCCGCATGACCAATCCGATCGGCGTGATGGTGATGAAGAACAGCAGGCCGAGCACGATCGGATTGACGACCTTGTAGAGCAGCAATCCGAACTTGAGCCACAGTTTGTTCAGCGGATTGAGGATCCGCGGATAGACAAGCGCCACCACGAGGAAGAGCGCGGCCAGCGGCAGCGTCCAGTGCCAACCGCTGTGACCTCGCCACCACGAGAGCCCGCTCACCAGCGCAAAAAAGCCGGCGAAGACGAGCCCGAAACCGCGGTCGGTACCTGCCTGGACGTGATCGTCGCGCGAAAAGTCCTCGTGAAGTTGGCTAGTCGCCATTGAAGTCGTCAGATCCCCTGAATCGGGCTCTTAAGTCCCTGATCCCAAACGCTGAGTCAATCGGCGTGCCGTGGACTATTGCGCAACTTTCCCCAGCTCGTGCTCCAGAAGCGCCGTGAGCGTCAAACGCCAGATCGCGGCCGCCCGCTCGACGCTCAGTCCGTCGCGGCGACGCAGCACGATCCAGGCATCGAGGGAAAGGGCCGCGCCGATCGCATCGGCCAGCTCCTCGCGGTCGGCCTGCTCCGTAAGCGCAGCAAACTCAGGCTCGAACGCCTTGAATGTCGCATCCCGCAACTGCTGGCGCAGCGCCAAGCCGCGTTCCAGCAAGGCCGGGTGGCCGGCGAACTGGCCAGCCGCCACGCGCAGGGGAACGATCTTGTCGAACAACTCCACCAGGCCCTGGATCAGCCCTTCGACCCGCACCTCCAACGGCCGGTCGACCGTCAGCGGCGGGCTCATCTGGACGTCTTCGCCAATGCTGTCGACGACAGTTACAAAAAGTGACTGGACGTCACCGAAATGCTGGAAGACCGACCGGACGGAAACGTCCGCACGCTTGGCCACGCCTACGACCGTGGGCGCTTCGCTGGTTTCTTCGATGATGGCCTTGGCGGCCTCGATAATCTTGCGGCGAGTGGCGGCGGCCCGCCGGTTGCGCCCGTCCGTACGGCCCATGTCGCTCACCTCAGCTGGCACGGCGTTGCCGCGCGGCATTACGGCTGCTTCGCTCATATTCACTTTCCCGATCGGTGTGAAGAAAGACGGGTGTGGTCAACAACATGACCCGTCGCCTATGGAGGGCGTGGAATAAGAGCCGACTGCGGCAGGAACAAGGTAAAGACGGTCGCACCGTGAAAAATATCAGCCATGCAAATTCGCCCAAGGCCGTGCTGTGGGACTTCGGCGGCGTCATTTTGAGTAGCCCCTTCGAGGCCTTCCGAATCTACGAGCGCGAGGCCGGACTGCCGCAAGATTTCATTCGCGGACTGAATGCGCGCAATCCTGAGACCAATGCCTGGGCAAAAATGGAAAGAAGTGAGGTGTCGATCGAGGAGTTCGTCCGGCTGTTTGAGACGGAGGCCCGCGACGCCGGGCGCGAGCTCGATGGCTGGCGCGTGCTGGGCGCGATCAGCGGCGACATTCGGCCGCAGATGGTCGAGGCCCTGCGCCGCTGCAAGGCCGCTTTTCGGGTGGCCTGCATCACCAATAACATGAAATCAGGTGAGGGTCCGGCGATGACGCGCAGCCCGGAAAGGGCCAAGGCCGTCGCCGAGGTCATGGCGCTGTTCGAGCACGTGATCGAATCGAGCAAGCTCGGCATGCGCAAGCCCGACCCGCGCATCTATCGCCACGCCTGCGATCTGCTCGGCGTTGCCTCCGAAGATTGCGTCTATCTCGACGACCTCGGCATCAACCTGAAACCGGCGCGGGCGCTTGGCATGCGCACCATAAAGGTCGGTGATCCAGATCTCGCGATCGCCGAGCTCGAAGCGATGGTCGGCATTCCATTGCGCTGACCAGGGAGGCCTCATGAAACGGCCGGCGCGCCCCATCACAGCCCGGTATCTCGAGAACGCGGCGACATTCTATCTCGAGCGCTATCCCAGCACGGCCGAAGGTTTGCGGCGCGTCCTGCAGCGCCGCGTGCAGAGGGCCGAGAGGGCGGAAGCACCGGTGATGGAAAATGTGCAGCAGGCAATCGACGCCACTGTCGCGCGGTTCGTCGCGGCGGGTGTGATCGACGACAAGGCGTTCGCCCAGACCAAGGCGCGCGCCCTCCATCGGCGCGGCGTCTCGACCAGGCTCACGCGGCAGAAGCTGCGGGTTGCGGGAGTCGCGGACGAGGCGCTCGACCAGGCGATGGCCGGCCTCGACGAGGAGCTGCACACCGATCCCCGCCAACGGGAATGGAAAGCCGCGGCGGCGTTTGCCCGGCGGCGCCGACTCGGTCCCTATCGGCCGCAGAAGGATCGCAAGGAAGCGCGCGTCCGCGACCTTGCCGCCATGGCCCGCGCCGGCTTCGACTACGAGCTGGCAAGAAAGGTGATCGACGCCGCAACCGTCGAAGCGCTGGACGAGGCCTGACGGGGGAGCGAAGGTCCATCGGGGAGCCAAAGCATGACCATCACGATCTGGCACAATCCGCGCTGCAGTAAATCGCGGCAGACGCTCGAGCTCTTGCAAAAGAAGGGCGTGACACCCGTCATCCGGGAATATCTGAAGCAGCCCCCAAGTAAGGCAGAGGTGGAGGCTTTGATCGACCTCGTGGGCGGCGACCCGACATCGCTCATCCGCGATGGCGAGGCGGAGTTCAAAGTGCTCAAGAAGAAAAAGGGCGATCTAACGAAGCGCGATATCGCAACCGCGATCGCGACCCATCCGATCCTGCTGCAACGGCCGATCGTCGTCGCCGGCAAAAGTGCTGCCATCGGCCGGCCACCCGAAGCGATCCTGCCGTTGTTGAAGTAGTCGACCCATGGTCGGCCGGTTTCGTCTCTGGTCGGGCTATGTCCTTCTCGCCTATGTCACCATGCACCTGCTCAACCACTCGTTGGGGTTGATCTCGCTGCAGGTGATGGAGGCCGGCCGTTACTGGTTCACCCTCTTCTGGAAGGGATATGTCGGACAAACCGTCCTGTACGGCGCCCTGCTCGTTCATGTGTCGCTCGCCTTCTGGGCAGTGTTTCGCCGCCGTACGTTCATCCTTTCACCATGGGAATGGACGCAGCTCAGTCTCGGCGCGCTGATCATTCCTCTCGGTGCCTTGCATGTCGTCGCCACCCGTATCGCCGCCAACTATTTCGGCGTCCGCATCGGCTATCCCTGGGTGCTGGCGTCGCTCGCGTCCGAGAGCTGGCTCGGCGTCACGCGCCAGTTCGCCTTCCCGCTCGTGGTGTGGCTCCACGCCGCGATCGGCATCCACTTCGCTTGGCGCCTACGGTCCTGGTACCGCGACTGGTTTCCCTACCTCTACGCCATTGCCCTGCTGGTACCGGCCGCGGGCATCGGCGGCGCGGCGATCGCGCTGCGCGACTTCGTCAACCTGGTGCAACAACAGCCAGGAGTCCTGGCGAGCGTCTTCGAGCAGGTCGATGCCCCTAACGCGGCGGGACTTGCCGAGATCGGCATGATCGCCAACTCACTGATCGTGTTCGCGGGCGGGCTGTTGCTGGCGAGCGTCGCCGCACGACCGGTGCGCGACTGGTGGGAGAGCCGCGCCGGCGCCGTTCATCTCGTCTATAGCGATCGCAAGACGGTCTCGGCTCCGACCGGGCTCTCGATCCTCGACATGAGCCGGATCGCCAGCATCCCGCATGCCTCGGTCTGCGGCGGCCGCGGCCGCTGCTCGACCTGCCGCGTGCGGGTTGGCGGTCCCGACCGCAACCTGCTGCCGCCGGCTTCGCCGGAGGAGCAGAAAGTGCTGGCCCGCGTGGGCGCGCCGGAAAACGTCCGCCTCGCCTGCCAGCTTCGCCCACCGCCCGGCCGCTACCGCGTCACGCCTTTGTTGCCGTCTTCGGCCGGCCCGGTCGAAGCCTATCGGCACCAGCCCCAGGCTCATGGCGGCGAACGCTACGTCGCCATCCTGTTTGCCGATATCCGCGGTTTCACCTCTATCTCGGAGGGACGTCTGCCTTACGACATCGTCTTCCTGCTGAACCGCTATTTCCGCGCCACCGGCCAGGCGGTGCAGGCGGCGGGTGGCCGGCTCGACAAGTTCATCGGCGATGGCGTGATGGCGATTTTCGGCCTCGATGCGGAGCCGCAAATCGCCTGCCGCCAAGCCCTCGACGCCGCCCGCCGCATGGCGGTCGCGCTCGACGATCTGAACGCCGCCCTGTCGGACGATCTCGACCAGCCCCTGCGAATCGGCATCGGGCTTCATGCCGGCCCCGCGATCGTGGGCGAAATGGGCTTCGAGCGAACCTCGTCGCTCACCGCGATCGGCGACGCGGTCAACACCGCAAGCCGGCTTGAGACGCTTACCAAGGATTTTGGCGTTGAACTGGTAGTGTCGCAGGACCTGCTCGACCGCGCGGGCATCGACGTGCCGGCCGCAACCCGCCACGAAGTTGAAATCCGTGGTCGTCAGGGACGATTGGCGGTGCGGGCGGTGTCACGCGCCACCGATCTCACGACCTTGTCATCTTAATTTCGTTGCGCCAACCGGTATGTCCGGAACAATCGCTCGACCCACTCAAGGAGGTCCCCATGCGTTCGACCCTCTTCTCCGGCGTGGCGTTGCTGGCAATCATGCTTTCGGCGTCTGCCTACGCGGCGGGTGGTGGTGGCGGTGGTGTCGACAGCACGCCTGCTCCGGTCAAGGATCCGAATTACACGCGCGCCAAGGCCATGATCGAGGCCAAGGACTACAAGGGCGCGATGCCGGTTCTGCAGCAGGTCGTGGCGAAGGATCCAAAGAATGCCGACGCCTACACGCTCATGGGATTTGCCACGCGTAAGTCGGGCGATCCCAACGGTTCACTGCAGTACTACAACCAAGCGCTATCGATCGATCCCAAGCATATCGGCGCGCATGAATATGTCGGCGAAGCCTACCTGGAGCTGAACCGGCCGGCCGAAGCTGAACAGCAGCTTGCGCGGCTCGATTCGCTTTGCGTCTTCGGCTGCACCGAATACCGCGAGCTCAAGAAAGCGATCGCCGCTTACAAGACCAGCCACAAGGCAACGAACTAGCTTGCTGGTTCGTCGCCTGCGCAGGAGTCATTCCTGCGCAGGGCGGGTCGAGGGGCCTCTCTCCCTCTCTCAAATGCGACAAGAGGTCCCTCGGCTTTGCCCGGGCTGGCCGCACACGGCCAGCCCTAGTGTGCCATCAGCACCGGCACGGTCATGCTGGAAAGGATGGTCCGGCTCGCGCCACCCATCACCATCTCGCGCGTGCGCGAATGACCGTAGAGCCCCATCACGATCAGGTCAGACGAGTTGTCCGCCGCGCGCGACAGGATGATGTCGCCGATGTCGGAGTCGCCGGCATTGTCGTGCTGCAGCGACGCCTTCACGTCGTGACGGGTAAGCCAAGCAAGAAGCTCGGACGCTGACTGGGCGCTCTCCTCCTTTTCGTCAGCTGATGTATCGATCGTCAGCACGGTAACCGTCTCTGCCTTCTGCAGGAGCGGCAGTGCACCCGTGGCGGCGCGGCCCGCTTCGCGGCGACCGTTCCAGCACAACAAGACCCTGCTTCCTGGCCGGCTGCTGCCCACGCCGATAAAGGGCACGACCAGCACCGGCCGTTCGCTCGCCAGTGCCAATCGCTCCGGAAGGTCCGGTTGAGACCCCAAGGTCAAGGCTTCGCGCTCTCGTTGGCCCACCACCACCAGATCGGCGCCGTGCGCCAGACGGGCGAGGGCCTCGTCGGCGTAGCCGTCGGCCGTCCGCCACTCG
The DNA here is from genome assembly GCA_017308235.1 of Alphaproteobacteria bacterium. GTDB lineage: Bacteria > Pseudomonadota > Alphaproteobacteria > Reyranellales > Reyranellaceae > Reyranella. The sequence continues at coordinate 301,421 of JAFKFL010000009.1, forward strand.
GTCGAACGCCCTTTGCCCGTCGTACCATTCCTGAACAGGGCCGAGGCGGCCTCCTCATCGGTCGTTACCGACGTCTCGAAGTTGCGGAAAAGCGTATCCATGGCAAGACTGCCATCGCTGAACATCGGGGCCTCGAAGCGGGGCCGCACATACGCGCCGATCACGTGCGCATCGAATCGTGTCGCCAGATCAGCCGCCACGCCGATGCGGGCCGCCGACGTCTTGCCGGCATCGCAATGCACCAAGATGGTCCTGTAGGCCATGGCTCCCTCCTCATTGTGGCGCGCGTACAACGTAAACGATCTTCAGGGGATGCGAAATTTCATCCCGGAACGGGCGGCCCTGGCCTTTCCGGGCCCATGCCCGGACCGCTATTCTCTTCTGAACGTCGGTTTACCCCTTGCGGGAGGACTTTTCGCGATGAGCACGGCCGTTACCCCCGTCCCCCTCGTTTTTGGCGACTACGCCCTGGAGGATCGTTACCGGCTCGACAAGGGTCGCGTCTATCTGACCGGCATCCAGGCGCTGGTGCGCCTGCCGATGATGCAGCGGCAGAGAGATCTCAAGGCGGGCCTCAATACCGGCGGCTTCATCTCGGGTTATCGAGGCTCACCGCTCGGCATGTATGACAATGCGTTGTGGGGCGCCAAACGGTACCTGAAAGAGAACAACATCCATTTCCAGCCGGGCCTCAACGAGGATCTTGCGGCGACCGCCGTATGGGGCACACAGCAGACCAACCTGTTCCCCGGCGCCAAGGTCGATGGCGTCTTCGGCATCTGGTACGGCAAGGGGCCGGGCGTCGACCGCTCGATGGACGTGCTGAAGCACGGCAATGCCGCAGGCACCTCGCCGCATGGCGGCGTGATCGCGCTGGCCGGCGACGACCACGGCTGCCAGTCCTCGACCCTGCCGCACCAGAGCGAGCAGGTGTTCGCCGCCGCCATGATTCCGGTCGTCAATCCGGCGACGGTTCAGGAATATCTCGACTTCGGCATCCTCGGCTTCGCCCTGTCGCGCTACTCGGGTTGCTGGGTGGGCTTCAAGGCGATCTCCGAGACGGTCGAATCGGGCGCTTCGGTCTGGGTCGATCCCGAGCGTATCCAGGTCGTGATGCCGACGGATTTCCAGTTGCCGCCGGGCGGTCTCGGCATCCGCAATCCCGATCCGCCGCTCGATCAGGAAAGGCGGCTGCATGGACCAAAGATGGCCGCCGTCCAGGCCTTCGTGCGCGTCAACGGCTTTGACCGAGTCGTGATCGATCCGCCCCAGTCAGGCACCAGGGCGCGCATTGGCATCATGACCACCGGCAAGGCCTATCTCGACACACGCCAGGCGCTGGAGGATCTCGGTATCAGCGATGAGCGTGCCAAGGCGATGGGCATCCGCCTCTACAAGGTGGGCGTCACCTGGCCATTGGAGCCTGAAGGCGCGCGGCGCTTCGCCGAAGGCCTCGACGAAGTGATCGTGATTGAGGAGAAGCGCTCGAACCTCGAAGACCAGCTCGTTCGCCTGCTCTACAACTTGCCGGCAGACCGCCGGCCGGTGGTGATCGGCAAGAGTGACGAATCGGGGCGCATCATCCTGCCGAGCGAAGGCGAGCTCACGCCGACCGGCGTCGCCATGGTGATCGCCAACCGCCTGATGAAGCATGGTGGCGATTCGCCCGAGCTGAAGCAGCGGCTGGCGCGTCTCGACGCCAAGGAAAAGCTTCTTGCCGCGCCGCCGCCCAAGATCGCGCGCACGCCCTTCTTCTGCTCAGGCTGCCCACACAACACCTCCACGCGCGTACCCGAAGGCAGCCGCGCCATGGCGGGCATCGGCTGCCACGGCATGGCCATCTGGATGCCCGAACGCCGGACCTCGCTGATCAGCCACATGGGCGGCGAAGGCGTTGCCTGGGTCGGACAGGCCCCCTTCTCCTCCGACAAGCACATCTTCCAGAATCTGGGCGACGGCACCTATTACCACTCGGGGCTGATGGCGATCCGCCAATCGGCCGCCGCCGGCGTCAACATCACCTACAAGATCCTCTACAACGACGCCGTCGCCATGACCGGCGGCCAGCCGCATGACGGCCCGCTGACCGTTCCCGAGATCACGCGCCAGGTCGAAGCGGAGGGCGCGAAAAAGGTCGTGGTCGTCACCGACGAGCCGGACAAGTACCCACCCAACGCGGGCTTCGCGCATGGCGTAAGCATTCGGCATCGCGACGAGCTCGATGCCGTACAGCGCGAGCTGCGCGACATTCCGGGACTCACCGTGCTGGTCTACGACCAGACCTGTGCCGCCGAGAAGCGCCGGCGCCGCAAGCGCGGCACCTTCCCCGATCCGGCCAAGCGCGTGTTCATCAACGACGCGGTTTGCGAAGGCTGCGGCGACTGCTCCGAGCAGAGCAACTGCGTGTCGGTGAAGCCACTCGAGACCGAGCTCGGCCGCAAACGCCAGATCGACCAAAGCAACTGCAACAAGGACTTCTCCTGCGTGAAGGGCTTCTGCCCGAGCTTCGTCTCGGTGCATGGCGGCACGCCGGCCAAGGCCAAGCGTCCGCAGCTCAAGGTCGTGCAGGACGATCCGTTCGCGTCGTTGCCGATGCCGACCATGCGGCCGCTGAGCGAAGCCTACGGCATCCTGGTGACCGGCATTGGCGGCACCGGCGTGATCACCGTCGGTGCCCTCATCGGCATGGCAGCGCACCTCGAGGGCAAGGGCTGCACTGTGCTCGACTTCACGGGGCTCGCGCAAAAGAACGGCGCGGTCATGAGCCACGTTCGGTTGGCGCCCAAGCCGGAAGACCTGCATGCCGTGCGCATCGCCGCCGGCGGGGCCAACCTCGTGCTGGGTTGCGATATGGTCGTGGCGGCCTCGCCCGCCGCGCTGTCGCGCATCGAGCCTGGCATCACCAAGGCCGTGATCAACGGCTACATGCAGCCGGTCGCGGCCTTCGTGATGAACGGTGACATGGATCTCGGCGCCGAATCCATGATGAAGGCGATCCGAGACGCCGCGGGCGACGAGGCCACGTCCTTCATCGACGGCACCGGTCTCGCCACCGCCCTGCTGGGCGATTCAATCGCCACCAACCTCTTCATGCTGGGCTATGCCTGGCAGAAGGGCCTGGTGCCGTTGTCGCTCGAGGCGCTCACGCGCGCAATCGAGCTGAATGGCGTCGCCGTTGAAACCAGCCTGCGGACCTTCATCTGGGGTCGACTCGCCGCGCACAATCTTTCCGCTGTTCAGACTGCGGCCAAGCCGACGCTGCGTGTCGAGAAGCCGGTTGCCCGCACGCTGGCCGAGATCATGGCCAAGCGCGTCGAGTTGCTGACTGCCTATCAGGACGCGGCCTACGCCGCGCGCTACAGCGCCTACGTCGACAAGGTGGCGAAGGCCGAAAAGGAAAAGGCCCGAGGCCGTTCGGGGCTAGCCGAGGCCGTCGCCAAGTCGCTGTACAAACTGATGGCCTACAAGGACGAGTACGAGGTCGCGCGTCTCTATACTGACGGCGAATTCCTGAAGAAGCTCGGCGGCCAGTTCGAGGGCGACTACAAGCTCACCTTCCATCTCGCGCCGCCACTCTTCTCCGACCGCGATCCAACGACGGGCCATCTGAAGAAGCGCGAATACGGCGCCTGGGTGATGCCAGCCTTCCGTTTGCTCGCGTCGATGAAGAAGCTGCGCGGCACGGCCTTCGACATCTTTGGCCGCACCGAGGAGCGTCGCATGGAACGCCGGCTGATTGGCGAATACCAGACGACCATCGACGGTGTCCTCGGCACGCTCGACCAGACCAACCACGCCATGGCGGTGCAGATCGCCCAGGTGCCGGAGAGCATGCGCGGTTTCGGGCATGTGAAGGAGAAGAACGTGAAGGACGCCAAGGCACGCGAGGCGTCGCTGCTGGCGGCTTATCGTTCGCCGGCGACTGCCCGGGCCGCCGCAGAGTAGATGACGGAAGTATCAGGACCGTCGGCGCCGGACTGACGCGGTGCCGACGAGCGTTCAGGCGCGTCCGATATGGGGCGAGTAGGAAGCCGGGTCGAACTTGCCGCCTGAGTTCGCCTTGCCGCCCAGGCGATCAAGAGCACGCTGCCACTTGGCCGGGCCGAGATTGGAGTCGAACACCAGCTCGGCATCGCCATCGACCACCAGCCAGGCGTTGTCCTGCATCTCGTTGTCGAGCTGCCCGCGGCCCCAGCCGGAATGTCCAAGGGCCAACCATGCCTGCTTGGGCCCGCTGCCGCCCGCCATGTCTTTCAGGATCTCGAGCGACGCCGTCAGCGCCATGCCCCCCTCGATCAGCAGGGTCTCTTCGCGCTTGTAGTCGGCGGAGTGGAGGACGAGACCACGCGTGGGCTCGACCGGCCCACCGAACAACACCGGTTGCTGGTTCTCTGCAGCGCGCTCGTCGATCCCAAGTTGCTTCCCGAGTTGCTTGTAGACCTGGCCAAGCGACAGGTCGTCGACGGCATTGTTGACGATGATGCCCAGCGCACCATCGCCGTCATGCCTGCAGATGAAGACAACACTCTTCTGGAAGCGCTCATCCGGCATGGATGGCGCTGCAACCAGAAAACGGCCGACCAGCGAAGCCGCGGGGGATGACCCTGCCACGATCGTATGTTCCTTCAAATCCATGGGGATTGTCCGGCCAAAGATCAAGTCCTGGCGACAAGCTCGTGGGCGCATGGACAGGACGCACTCCGCATCCTAGGGTCCCCGCCGTCCCACCAGCAGGAGCAGAGACATGGCCAAAGTCGGCGACAAAGTGCCCAATGCGACGTTGCGCACGATGGGCCCGGAAGGTCCCAAACCAGTTACAACGGAAGAGTTGTTTGCCCCTGGCAAGAAGGTTGTCGCCTTCGCGTTGCCTGGTGCTTTCACGCCCACTTGCTCTGCCAAGCACGTTCCGGGCTTCGTTGCGGAGTTCGACAAGCTGAAGGGCAAGGGCGTCGATACTGTCGCCTGCATCTCGGTGAATGACGCGTTTGTCATGGGCGCCTGGGGCAAGGACCAGAAGGTCGGCGACAAGGTAGTGATGCTGGGCGACGGCAACGGCGAATTCACCCAGGCGATGGGCCTCACGATGGACGGCTCGAAATTCGGCCTCGGCACGCGCAGCCAGCGTTACGCCATGATCGTCGACAACGGGGTCATCAAGGAACTGTTTGTCGAAAAGCCGGGCGCTTTCGACGTGTCCTCGGCCGAGAATGTGCTGAAGCACCTTTAGCAATAGGCTTCGAGCACCGTTTGGCAGGTAGATATTGACGGTGGGATTGAAAATATCCTGTCGTCTTTATCTACGCGAACGAAACAAAATTATTGGCGACATTTTCACCCTCGAATATGCTTTTGGCATGCAGGTTTAACGCCTGCAATTTGAGGGAGATGCGCAATGATCAATATTGGGCGCCGTACAGCGCTGAATTATCTGGGACTCGCGACTGTGGCGGGTTCCGGCCTAGCGGTAATTCCGCGGTCGGCCTTGGCCGAAGAAGACCTCTATGTGCCGAGCCGCTACGAGAACTTTAAGCGCGGCACGATCCATAGCCTCGACCCCAAAACACGCGGGCTTGTCGTCGTGTGGCCGGATGCCGGACGGGTCAAGATGAAGGCGGCCGATATGGTCGTGAAAACGACCAGCGGCTACGCCGGCAATGCCTACTCGGAGCTGAAGGAAGGGCAGACCGTCGACATCCACTGGTACGACTATCTCGATTTCCTGATCGCCAAGACGACGCCCGAGTCCACGGCGCATGCCAAAACCATGGTTGCCCAGGGCGCACGAATCGAAGGTCTTCCTGGCAGCGAGCATCAGATCCGGCTGTTCCCGATGGCCGGCATGGTTGTCGCCACCGACCCGCAACATTCCACCGTCGATATCGTCAATGCGTCCGGCGGCGAGCCCGACAAGCCCGCCCCCGATAGCGGCGAGGTCATTCGATTGCCGCAAATCCAGTCCGAAAAGGGACGGGCGACGCTGGCAACGCTGAAACCTGGCGACAAGCTGACCACTGTCTACAGCGTGCAGACGGCCTTCAAGATCGCCATCATCCGTTAAGGATCACGCAAATCCGGCATGACGGCAGGGCCTCACGGTCCTGCCGTTTTCGTTTATGGTGGCGGCATGGATCAGCCTGAGCCACCACTTTTCACAGGGCACTTTGCCGTCAACGGCGCGACCCGCCTCTACGGCACGATCGGCGATCCCATTCGTCAGTTGCGCATGACCGGCGTCATGCCTCAGATCTTCGCGGCCGTCGGAGTCAACGCGGTATGGCTGCCGTTCGAAGGGAGCGCACCGCTCTTGCCGGTGATGCTCGAGGCGTTGGCCAAGATGCGCAATCTCGGCGGCTTCACGGTCACGATCCCGCACAAGTCGGCGATCCTGCCCTTGCTCGGCCGCGCGACACGTCGCGCCCAGGCGGCGGGCAGTGCAAATCTCGTCAAGCGCGAGGCCGACGGCACGCTCTCCGGCGATATGGCCGACGGCGCGGGCTTCGTCGCCGGGCTCGAAGCGCAGGGGCATCGCGTGCGCGGCGCCAGCGTCTGGCTGGTGGGCCTGGGCGGCGCGGGCGGCGCCATTGCAGCGGCGTTGTGCGAAGCCAAGGTCGGCCGGCTTCTGGTCACCGAACTCAATGCTGCGCGCGCCGATGCCGGCCTCGACCGGCTATCGCGCTTCTACCCGGACGTTCCCGTCGCCAGCATCTCGGCCGAACATCCGCCCCATGGCATCCATTACGCGATCAATGCCACGCCGCTCGGTTTGCGACCGGGCGATCCGCTCTCGTTCGATCCCATGATGCTCGATTCCGATGCGGTGATCGCCGAAGTGATCATGAGCCCGGTGGAAACGCCGCTTCTGCAACGCGCCCGCACCCATGGTCGGCGGGTCCATCACGGTCGACACATGCTCGACCATCAAATCCCGATCTATCTCGACTGGTTTGGCATCGACAGCAAGGGCATCGACATCGTTCGCCTCATGCGTTCGATCCCCTGATCATCGCACGCGTCGGAGAACGGCATGGCTGACCAAAAGGAGCGAACAGCCCTGGTGACGGGCGCGACGGACGGCGTCGGCCGCGTCGTTGCTACGCGGCTGGGCGCGGCGGGTTTTCGCGTGCTGATCCACGGTCGCGACCCTGCGCGTGGCGCCGCGACGGTGCGGGAGATCGAGCAGGCTGGCGGCAGCGCCACCTTCCTGCCTGCCGATCTTGCCTCACTCGACGAGGTGCGCGGCCTTGCGAAGGCCGTCGCCGCGACGACCGACCGGCTTCATCTCCTGATCAACAATGCCGGCATCGGCACTGCCGGCAACAAGCCGGGACGCCAGACAAGCGCCGACGGCCACGAGCTGCGCTTCGCCGTGAACTATCTTTCCGGTTTCCTGCTCACACACCTGCTGCTGCCGCTCCTCAAGGCCGGTTCGCCTGCCCGCATCGTCAACGTCTCTTCTGCCGGCCAGCAGGCGATCGATTTCTCCGATGTCATGCTCACCAAGCACTACAGCGGCGTCGCGGCCTACTGTCAGAGCAAGCTGGCGCAGATCCTGTTCACGATCGACCTCACCGACGCACTCAAAGGGTCAGGCGTGATTGTGAACGCGTTGCATCCGTCGACCTATATGAACACGACAATGGTGCGCCAGTCCGGCACGACGCCCATGAGCCGTGTCGAAGACGGCGCCGAAGCGATCCTCAATCTCGCCGTCGGATCCGCAGTCGAAGGCAGGAGCGGTCTTTACTTCAATGTGCTGCGCGAAGCGCGCGCCAACGGCCAGGCCTACGACGCCGAGGCGCGCACGAAGTTGCGCAAGCTCAGCCTCGAGTTGACCGGCCTCAAGAGTTGAGGCCGGCGAAGCGACGCAGCTCCTGTGCCATATCGGCCCGTCCACCAGCCCCCGTGATCACGACATCGACCATAGGGAAGGACGAATGGAAATGGCCGTGCGCTTGCAACTGCTTGGCTGGCACGCCCGCAGCGGCAAGGGCCTCGGCATAGGCGATGCCCTCGTCCCGCAACGGATCGAATTCGCAGGTCACGACGAAAGCCGGTGGCAACCCCGCAAGCTTGCCGCGCAGCGGTGACACCCGGGGATCCCTGCGATCAGCCGGGTCGCAATAGTGGTCCCAGAACCAATGCATCAGCGGTCGCGTGAGGAAGTATCCTTCGGCATTGTCGCGATAGGACCCGCGCTCGAAGTCGCTGTCGGTCACCGGACAAACGAGCAACTGGCCGGCAATCGGTGGGCCGCGGCGATCGCGCGCCAGTTGGCATACGACAGCGGCGATATTGCCGCCGGCGCTCCAGCCCGCGACGGCCACGGGACCAGGCCGGCCGCCCAGTTCGACGGCGTGGTCGGAAATCCAGCGCAAGGCCGCGTATCCGTCTTCGGCAGCCGTGGGGAAACGATGCTCCGGAGCATGCCGGTAACCGACGCTGACGAAGATCATGTCGCTGCGACGGCAGAGATCGCGGCAGAATGGGTCGTCGGAATCGTGGCTGCCCAGCACCCAGCCGCCGCCGTGGAAATAGACGACGATCGGATGCGGTCCCGGCGTCGCCGGACGGTAAAGCCGATAGGGAAGCGTCGTACCTGATACGGGGAGCGTTCCGTCGACCACCTCGCCGACCAGCCGGCCGGCGGGGCGCGTGGCGTTGAACTGGTTGACGAAGGCGCGCGCGCCGTCGGGTCCCAACGACTCGATGGTCGGCAGGTTCATCTCGGCCAAGGTGTTCAGCACCAGCCGAACGTCGGGTTGCAGGCGCACGACTTCGCCATCGTTGCATTGCGCGGCGATGCCCGGACCGGTCAGCTTGAAACCCAGCATGCCGCGCGTCACGGCCTCGTTGCAGATCCCGCGATACGGGCCAACGCCGCCAGGATAAGGCATCAGCCCTTGCGCCTTGCCCGAAACGTTGGCGCCCGTGTACCAGGTGTTGGCCAGCCGATGCAGCGTGATCATGGAACAATCCGCAAGATGACGCGTCCATCCCGCCTGCGCGGTCTCGGTCGCCTCGATCGTCGTGAAGCCCGCATCGCGCATGGCCACGAGACGATCGACGATCCAGTCGGCATGCTGCTCGATCGACACCACCATGTTCGAGAACACGGAGGGGCTGCCCGGGCCCGTGACCAGGAACAGATTGGGAAAGCCGGCAACCGTCAGGCCAAGATAAGTCTTTGGCCCCTTGGCCCAGACGTCCGACAGCGCGACGCCGCCGCGGCCGGTGATCGGATGCACCGCCAGCACCGCGCCGGTCATCGCATCGAACCCGGTGGCGAAGACGATCACGTCCACGTCGTATTTATCATTGGCGGTTTCGATGCCCGAGGCGGTGATCGCCTTGATCGGATTGCGGCGCAGGTCGACCAGCTTGACGTTGGGCCGGTTGTAGGTCGCGTAGTAGTTGGTATCCAGGCAGGGTCGCTTGGCCCCGAACGGGTGGTCGTGTGGAGACAAGGCGGCCGCGACCTCGGGATCGTGGACGATGGTGCGGATCTTCTCCCGGATCAGGTCGGCCACCAGCTTGTTGCCATCAGCGTCGACGCCCGAATCGGCCCATAGCTGAGTCAAAATGACGACGAGATCCCCGGTCGACCAGGCCTTCTCGAAGCGCTCGCGGCGCTGGGCATCGGTGAGCTGCCAGCTGAAGTCCGTCGCCGCGGGGATCGGCACGCCGGTCATCGACCAGCGCGCCTGTTCGCGAAAACCGGCGCGGTCCTTTTCGAGCGACGCCACGCGATCGGGCAGCGGTGGACCGTTGTGGGCGGGCAAGGCAAAATTCGGCGTCCGCTGGAACACGGTCACGTGTTCCGCCTGGGCCGCGATCAACGGGATCGCTTGGATGCCCGACGACCCTGTGCCGATCACCGCAACGCGGCGTCCTTCCAGAGCCACGCCGTCATGCGGCCAACGGCTGGTGAAGTAGATGTCGCCAGCGAAGGCATCGATACCGTCGATCTCCGGCAGCTTGGGCGCCGACAGACAACCGCTCGCCATCACATAGAAGCGACACGACACCGTCGCACCACCGTCCGTCGACAGGTGCCACCGTTCCTCACTTTCATTCCACCGCGCCTCCGTCACCTTTGTCGAGAAGCGGATATCGCGGCGCAGGTCGTAGCGGTCGGCGACGAATCGCAGATAGGAAAGAATTTCTGGTTGCGTGGCGTACTTCTCCGACCACGTCCACGCGGCTTCCAGATCGGGGTCGAAGGTGTAGCTGTAGTCTGTCGTGGCGATATCGCAACGCGCGCCAGGATATCGGTTCCAGTACCAGGTTCCTCCGACGTCGTCGGCTGTTTCGAAGGCGACCGCCGAGAGGCCGGCTTTGCGTAGTCGATGGAGCAGATAGAGGCCCGCGAAGCCGGCTCCCACCAACGCCACATCGACCTGCTGCGTGCCGTTTGCGCCTGTCGCCATTGCCGTCTCCCTTGGATGAGGAAACGGTACTGCCCCAGTCCCGGACGGTCCAGTTTTGACGGCTCGGCCGGACTTTAAAGAGTAAGCCCACCGTTGACGTGGATGGTCTGGCCGGTGACGTAACTCGCAGCCGGTGAGCACAGGAAGGCGATGACCGCCGCCACTTCAGCAGGCGTGCCATAGCGGCGCATCGGGATCGACTCGCTCACCTTGGCCATGCGTTCGCGAGGCACGGCGGCGTGACCATCGGCGTCCTTCTCGATGAAACCCGGCGCCACACAATTTACCGTGACCCCGGACGATGCGAGATCGGCGGCCAGCGCCCGGGCCAGCGCCTCGAGGCCTCCCTTGGCAGCGGCCGTTGCCGGGAAACTCATGATGCCGCGCGCGAAAGCATGCGCCACGAAGGACGACACCCCGACCAGTCGGCCCGTCGTGCCCGCCGACGTCACCAACGGCTTGGCCGCGGTCGCGAGTTCGAAAAAAGCGGTCGTCATGGTGGCGAGGCTCGCGTCCCAGGTCGCCCGATCAACCTCACCGACCGCTCGGCGATCGGCAAAGCCCGCGTTGCTCACGATGACATCGAGGCGACCGAACCGCTTGGCCGTCTCGCCGACCAGCCGCTCGGCCGTGCCGGGCTGCGCGAGGTCGCCCTCCAGCAACAGCACCTCGCCTCCCGCCTCGCGCACCGAGGCGGCGACTTTTTCCAGCCCGGCCTTGTTCTTGCGGGCATGGAGCGCAATCGCGGTCCCGGGCGCAGCCAGCGTTCGGGCGGTGGCGGCGCCGATCCCAGACGAGGCGCCGGTGACGAGGCAGGCACGGGTGACGGCAGTCATTAGCCATCACCCTAGCCTCCGCGGGCCGCTTCACGCCAGTTGAAAGGCCAAAGCCTTGCGTTCGCGTTCGATCAGGGCGCGCTTGCGCTTCGCTCCCCAGCGATAGCCGGAGAGCGAACCGTCCTTCTTCACCACCCGATGACAGGGGATGAGGACGGCGATCGCATTGGCCGCGATTGCCGCTGTCACGTCCCGCGCATCGCGCGTGCCAAGCCTGGCGGCAACGGCGCCATAGTTCGTGGTCTCGCCGGCCGGAATTTCCTGCAGGAGCGACCAGACCTTTTTCTGGTAGTCGTCGCCGCGCGGATCGAGGGCAAAGACCTTTCCATTGCCCGGTCGATCAACCTGGACCTGCAATTCCGTTACGAGTGCGGCAAGCCCTTCGTCGTCCTGATCGAAATGCGCATCAGGGAGCCGTTTGCACAGCGCGTCCAAGGCCGTGTCTCGGTCATCGACGAACTCGAAAGCAACAATGCCTCTTGCTGATAGGGCAACGAGAAAGTCGCCAAGTGAGCTCTGACCAAGTGTGTAGCGAATAAGTTCTGGCATGACGGTCTCCATGCGATTGGAGACAGTCATCTAGGGCACGCCCGAGCCGTCGACACTCCGGCGCTTGCCGCGAATTCGGGGCCGCGAATTCGGGGCCGGAGGGCCGCAGCGGTCAAGGTCGGACGCCCGCCTCGGCCGCCTGGCCCTCGGGCATGATCTGCAGCAAAGGGTCAGGCTTGACCGAGACGTCCCCCACGAACGGTCGGTCGTGAGACGCGATCAGCAGGAGTGCCGTCGCCACGCCTATCGCGAAAATGCCCAAGGCGCTCAGGGAGGCGTAGCGATTTTCTGAATGGACCATGGCGATCACAAGCAGCGCAGCAGCGGCCTGGACGATCAGGCACACCCACTTGAGGCCATTGACCTGCGAGTGACTGACGATGATGCGTTGCCGGCGCGCATCGAGCGCTATCTGGAGGGCCGCCGTGATCGAGCGCTGAGCGGTCTGCTGGCCCGGGGTGTCCGGCACCAGCGCGAGCGTCAACTGCACGGCCTCGGCCAGTGGTTTTGGGGTGAGGCGCAGCGTGGCGCTCTGCTTGGCCATCATCGGCCATTCCTGCGTAACCGCATCGTCTACATAGCGCCGCACCAGTTCGCGCATGCGCCCCTGGAACTGGCCGGGAAAGGCTGCCGTCAGCACCACGACCTCGCGCAGTGCGCTCGCCTCGCGGTTGACGGCGGTGTTGGCGTGGTTGCTGTCGTCCCAGACCTGGGCGGCGGTAAATGCCACGAACAAGCCGAACAGGATGCCTGGCGGCGCCACCATAGCCGGCGAGACGACCTTGAACCAAGGCGCCCGCCCAGCCAGCACCTCGACAAACACATGGATCGCCGCCGCAACCAGAAAGGTGAAGCCGAAGATGACCGCCGCCATCCAAGGCAGAGAAAGATTGTGCAGCCAATCGCTCATGTTGTGATTCCCCGCCATCCATCCATCGGACGCCAGGCCCGGCGTACCCTGCCCCAGCATAACGGGTATGGCAGAAAATCGAGCCGCAATAGCTGGGAATTGCGAATCCGAGAGCTAGAGCGCGGCCCTGAAGGTGAGGTTGATCCGCTGACGGCCGAGTTTCGTGTGCTCGCCGTCCTTGATCGCGAGCACACCGTGGTGGAACAGGCGCGAGGGACCGCCCCACACCGCGATATCGCCATGACGCATGGGATATCTCGCCACCGGATCGGCCCGCTTCGCGCCACCGAACTGGAAGGTGGCAGGCAAACCGAGCGACACCGAGACGATCGGCTGGGTGAAATCGCGCTCATTCTTATCCTGGTGCAACGACAGCCGCGCGCCTGGTAGATAGCGATTGATGAGACAGCTGTCGGTCGCGAAGCCGGCATATCCCGCATCCGCCGCTGCCTCGCGGGCCAACCGACGGAAGCTTTCCGGCATGGCAGGCCACGGCTTGCCCGTCTCAGGATCGCAGCGGTCGTAACGATAGCCCGTGCGATCGGTGACCCAGCCCGCCGTGCCGCAGCTGGTCATGGCGGCCGACATCAGAAAGCCGCCCGGCGTCGTCATGTGCCGGAAGGGCGCGGCCTCGACCACCGATTCCAGCGCCGCGAGGATGTCGGCCTCCAGGACAAGCGCCCGCCCGCGCAAAAGAGCGGCGCCCGGCGCCATGGTTTCGCGCTCGACTGACATCTCGCCAGGAACGTCAAACAAATCGATCACGATATCCGGTATCCGCTGGGTTTCCCGAAAGCATATCACCGGCGACCGCGGAGATGAGCAGCCGCGCTTCGAGACCGCCTGAGGCCAGGTTCGAGAGCAAGAGCCGGCCATTCAGGGCGGCAGCGAGCTGCTGGACAATCGCAAGCCCGAGACCGGTGCCGCCGGTCTCGCGATTGCGTGACCCCTCGACCCGATAGAACGGCTGCAGCACCGCTTCGAGCTCGCGGTCAGGAATCCCCGGACCGTGATCGCGAACGACAATCGCGATCTGGTCGTCCGATCTTGCGATCGAAAGCTCTGCATCGCCAGCAAACTTCAGGGCGTTGTCGACAAGGTTCGTGACGACGCGTCTCAGGGTCTGCGGCCGGGTGATCAGCGGCACCTCGAGCCGGCCATTCAGCCACACCTTTTGTCCCGCATCGACATAGTCGTAGACCAGGCTCTCCATGAGCGCTTGGAGGTCGGTTGCGACCGCGGGTTCCGCTTGCCCGTTCATGCTGCGCGCAAGCTCGAGACCTTCGGCGACCAGAGTCTGCATGGCGGTGAGGTCGCGCTGGAACCGCTGCTTCAGCTCCGTGTCATCCAGAAGGTCGGCGCGCAGTCGCATTCGCGCGATCGGACTCTGGAGATCGTGAGAAATTGCCGCGAGAATGCGCGTGCGTTCGGCCAGATGATCGGCAATGCGACGCTGCATGGCATTGAACGCAGCAGCGGCGCGACCGACCTCGGTCGGACCATCTTCGGGAAGCGGCCGTCCCTGCCGGTCGGCGCGAAGGTCATCCGCCGCCTGCGCCAGGCGTGCCAATGGTCTGGTCGCAATCCTGACGGCAAGCCACGTGAACAGCCCGAGCAGGACAAGCTGCAAAGCGAGAGCCGCAATGACCCAACCCGACACCATCAGCGTCGGCGGGATCAGCTCGATGGTGAGCGGCGCGCCATCCTTGAGCTTGAGATGAATGGCAAGCTGCAGCGGGTCCGACGCCCCCGGCGACATTGAAATGCTGATGTCGTGTGGCCCATCGAGTGCGCGCGATATCATACCGGAGATTTCCCGTGCGCCGGGCGAGTCTGTCGGACGTCCGGGCGACGGGTCGCCAAGAATGTAGCGGTAGTTGCGGCGTTCGATCTTCCGCAGCCACGACGGCCGTTCGGCAGCCGGCAGACGATCCAGGATGGCGACCGAGCTCGCCACATCCTTGGCGAGATAGGCCATCATCATCGCGCCCATCGTCTCGGAGCGTTCTCGCAGCAGCAGCGCCAGGGTCAGGACGTGGGCCGCGGCCAGCCCGCAGAAGAGGACGAGCGCGATGCGTCCGAACAGGGACCGTGGCCACCAGGTCCATCGGAAGCGTGCAGAGCGCGCGCTCACCGCCCGTCCTTCCTGACGTCGACCGGCTCGGCGAAGACATAGCCTTCGCTGCGGACCGTCTTGATGTAGCGCGGCTCGCGTGCGCCATCGCGCAACCGCTGCCGCAATCGGCTGACCAGGAGATCGATCGAGCGGTCGAACGGCTCGGTGTCCCGGCCCTGTGTCAGATTGAGCAGTTGGTCACGAGTCAGGACGCGCTGGGGATGATCGAGGAAGATCCGCAGCAGCCGGTACTCGGCGCCGCTCAGCGACACCATCGTGCCGGCCGCATCGATCAGATGACGCCGGGTGGTGTCCAGCGTCCAGTCGCCGAAGCCAAGAAGCGCCGCGACCTCGGTCACCCGGAGATTTGCCGGCAGGGCGCGGGACCGCCGCAGGATCGCCTTGATGCGCGCAAGCAGCTCCCGCGAGGCGAAGGGTTTGCCGAGATAGTCATCGGCGCCCATTTCCAGGCCGACGATCCGGTCGGCTTCATCGCCAAGGGCGGTGAGCATCAGGATGGGCGGCGATGCCGGATCGGTGGCGCGCAGATCGCGACAGAGCGTGAGGCCGTCCTCGCGCGGCAACATCAGATCGAGAACGATCAGGTCGACCGGCTTGCCCACCAGGACGCGGCGCATGGCACGGCCATCGTCGACCGCGGTGACCGTAAATCCGTTCTTTTCAAGATAGTCCGACAGCAACAAACGCATCTCGCGATCGTCATCGACAATCAGGATGTGATCGGGCCGGTCCATATCGGGCAGTTTATCTGATCGCGCACCCGGAATGCGCCCGTTCTTGTACCGTAGTGTATCCGGCACGCCCGCAGACAAGCCCGCTTACCAAACAGGGCGACCGCGGACACACGCTGGATACATCGTGGTGATTAATCAGCCTCCACCCGGACGCAGCTTCGCGGCCGGCGACTCCCCGGAGGGCACAATGATCTCACGCACGTCAGCGATCCTGGTTTCGATCCTGCTGTTAAGTCAGTCGGCGATCGCGGCTCCGCCTGCCTCGCCGGTCGGGCGCTGGCTGACCGAGAGCGGCAACCTCGAAGTGGAGATCGCACCTTGCGGCAAGGCGATCTGCGGCACAGTCGTCAAGGTGCTGGCCAATCGCTCGATGAGCGGTTCGGGTGAAATGGCCGCGGCCGACAATCGCAATCCGCTCGGCATGACCATTCTCAAGGATTTCATGCCGACGTCGGGCGACAACTGGCAAGGCGAGATCTACAACCGCGAGAACGCAAAGACCTACGCCTGCAAGATATCGCTCGACGCTCCCGACCAGCTGGTCGTGCGGGCCTATGTCGGCCTGCCGATGTTCGGCAAGACCCAGGTCTGGCGCCGCGTCGCCGCAGCCGCCAGCAACAAGTGACCCGGCACCGTGCTCGATATCGTCCTGGCGTTCGCCGCGGGGCTGCTGACGGTGGGCTCGCCCTGCGTGCTGCCGATGCTGCCGATCGTTCTCGGCGCAACGGTCGGTCGCAGCGACCCGGCACGCCCGCTGTTCATCATTCTGGGTTTCACGGTCACCTTCGCGCTGGTCGCCTTCGTCTTCGGACTGTTCCCGAGCGTGCTGGGTCTTTCGCAAGAGACGCTTCGCACCACAGCGGTCGGGCTGCTGCTGCTGTTTGGGGCGCTTATGATCTGGCCACGTCTCTACGAGCTGGTGACGGTTCGTATCGGCTCCGTCTTCGGCTCGGTGAACAGGATCGGTGACCCTGCGCGATCGGGGAAGTTTGGTGCAGCAATTCTCGGCGCCAGCCTGGGCGCGGTTTGGGCGCCCTGCGCCGGGCCGGTGCTCGGATCGATCCTGACCTTGATTGCCTCTGCGGAACGGCTCGATCGCGCCGCAGCCATGCTCGGCTTCTATTCGCTGGGTGCGGCTGTCCCGATGTTCGCCATTGCCTATGGCGGCCAATATGCCTCGACGCATGTGCGCCACATCGCCCGCTATGCGCGCCCCTTGCAGCAAGGCTTCGGCCTCGTCGTCATCCTGATCGCCGTCGCGATCTTCTATCAGTTCGATAGCGTGGCCACGGTCTGGCTCTCGAACTTCTATCCCGACACTCTCGTCACAGGGCTTTGAACCGATGGTTACTTCAGCTTTCTTCCGCGCCGCAGCCGCTGTGGTATTCGGCGTTTCGATCGCAGCCGCCTGTATTGGTAGTGTTCTGGCGGGCAATACCGCAATGATCGACCGTGGCGAGGCGCCGGAGATTACCGGTATCGACCGATGGCTCAATTCCGAGCCGCTCTTGATCGCCGACCTCAGGGGCAAGGTCGTGCTGGTCGATTTCTGGACCTACTCCTGCATCAATTGCCTGCGCACCCTGCCCTATGTCACGCGCTGGTACGACAAGTACAAGGACCGAGGCTTCGTCGTCATCGGCGTGCATACGCCCGAGTTCAGCTACGAGAAGTCGACGCCCAACGTGCAGGCCGCAATCCGGCGGTTCGGCATCAAGTATCCAGTCGCCCAGGACAATCGCTATGCGACGTGGAAGGCGTTCGACAACGCATACTGGCCGGCCGTCTACCTGATCGATCGTTCGGGTCGGGTCATGCTGAAACACGTCGGTGAAGGCGCCTACGAGGACACGGAGCAGGCGATCGTTTCCCTGCTCGACGACAAGAAATGAAACAGCGCGCGCCAGCCCTCAATCCTCGGCCATCCGGCGCGATCGACCCGAACTTTTCGCGCGTTCGGCTTCATAGGCGTCGTTCGGCCGTTTTAGCACGCTGTGCCTTGGTGGCTGACTCGAGCGGCGGCGCTTCTGGCCGAGGTGCAATTCGCGCAACATCGTCTTTTGTGCGGCGAATAAGAAAATCTTCGCCCACCGCGAACCTCGACTTTGATCGCGAACGCCATGTTCCCCTCTTCGCTCCATTGATACGATCAAGAATAGTCGTTTTGACGCCGCTCATCCTAAGATTGCGATCCACCTCGGAGTGCCCCGATGACCCGCCCGTTTCCGCCGGTGATCCTTGATCCTGCCGGCCTCCAGCGTCGGATCCCCCTGGCACCTCATCAGCTCCTCGATCGCATCACGCCACAGCGCGATCTGTTTCTGTTGGCGCATCTTGGCATTCCCCGGATCGATCCCGCTTCCTGGCAGATCACGATCGACGGACTCGTCGAACGTCCCAGCACATTATCGCTCGCGGCGCTCCATCGCCTGCCCAAGCAGACCGTCGAATCCTTCCATGAATGCGCAGGGTATCCGCGCCGACCCGACATCACGACCCGGCGTATTGCCAATGTCGTCTGGGGCGGCGTCGATCTCGCCGCTGTGCTGCGTGCAGCCGGCATAAACGACGACGCCCGGTATCTCTGGGCCTATGGCGTCGATCACGGCACCTATGACGGGACGCAGGCGGACTGCTACCTCAAGGACGCGCCGCTCACGCGCATCCTCGAAGGTGGCGCGCTGCTCGCCTACGAGATCAACGGCGAGCCGCTGGCGCTCGAGCATGGCGGACCGCTGCGGCTGATCATTCCCGGCTACTACGGCACGAACGCCGTGAAATGGCTCAGCCGACTGGAGCTCGCCGATCGCCGTGCCTCCGGACCGTTCACCACGATTTTCTACAACGACCCCATCCCCAAGGCCGAGACTGGCGCCGCCGATGCGAGCCGCCCGGTGTGGGAGGTGCCGGCGGAATCGGCGATCGTCGCGCCCGCGCCCGACTCAATTCTGCGGCTTGAAGAAATCGACATCTGGGGCTGGGCCTGGGCGGCGGCGGGTGTCGTCGGGGTCGAGGTCAGCACCGATGGCGGCGCAAGTTGGCGGGAAGCCACGGTCGAACCTCGTGCAGAATGGTCATGGCAACGCTTCCGCATTTCCTGGGAGCCGGAGTCAGTGGGGCGCTTCATGATCATGGCGCGCGCCACCGACGCTCGCGGCCATGTCCAGCCAGCGCGTGACGCCCGTAACGCGATCCATGCGGTAGCCGTCGAGGTACGTTGAACGGACGATCCTCGCTAGGGAGACCACCGTTAAGTGCTTGAAGAATGGCGCGCCCGAAGAGATTCGAACTCCTAACCTTCTGATCCGTAGTCAGATGCTCTATCCAGTTGAGCTACGGGCGCGGCGGGACCTCTCTAATGAAGATGGCCCACGCTTGCAAGCTGGACCGGGTGGCCGGTGGTGCGCCGGCCACCACGCTCCAGAGGGCGCAAAGCCTTGGCAAATCATCACTTTCGGTCTAACCGGCTGGGTCAGCATGACCTTGTGGTGGATTCTTGCCGTGATCGGGCTGTTGGCCGGGTTCGCCCTGCCGGCGCAGGCGCAGGACCAGGCGCTCTCGGCGGCTGACCGCGGCGCCATCCGGCAGACCATCCAGAACCAGGTCGAGGCATTCCGGCGGGACGACGATGACGCAGCCTTCGGTTACGCCTCGCCGACCATCCAGACCATGTTCGGCACATCGGCAAGCTTCATGGCGATGGTGCGGCGGGGCTACCAGCCGGTCTACCGGCCGCAATCCTTCGACTTTCGCGAGATCGTGACGCTGAACGGCAAGCCAACGCAGAAAGTCGCCGTCGTTGGCCCCGATGGCCGGGCCGTGACGGCCTTCTATCCCATGGTGCAACTACCTGACGGCCACTGGCGCATCGACGGCTGCTACCTCAGCGCGCCCGACGATCCTCAGGCCTGACCGTCCATCCGAGGCATGACCCGTTCCTCGTTCCAGGTGCTGGCGCTGCTCGCTGGCCTGACTCTGATCTGGGGTACCAACTGGCCTTTGTTCCGGATCACGCTTGCGGAATTGCCAGTCCTCACCTTTCGCAGCCTCGTGCTGACGGCTGCGATCATCACGCTCTATTTCGTGATGCGCCTGCGCGGCGAGTCCTTCGCCGTGCCCCGCGGAAAATGGCCGATGCTGCTGCTCGCGTCCTTGATGAACCTCACGATCTGGAGCGTCGCAACATCGATGGCCGTGCTCTACATCCCGTCCGGGCACGCGTCGGTATTGGCCTATACCATGCCATTGTGGGTGGCACTGATCAGCTTCGTGGTGTTCCACCAGCGCCTGACCGGCCGCTTGCTGGCGGCGATCCTGATCGGCGCCGCTGCTGTCGTTGCGCTGATGGTGCCCAACTTCGAGAGCTACGCCGGTGCCCCCTGGGGTCTCTTCTGGGGACTCTTCGCCGGTTTTTGCTGGGCGGTCGGCACCTTCATCGTGAAACGCACGAGTTGGCCGGGCATGGGCCTCTCCCTCACCTTCTGGCAAGTCGTCGCCTCCTGGCCGCCGATCGTGCTGGGCGCCGTCGTGATCGACGGGCTGCCGACACACCTGCCGTCGGTGCTCGTCATGGCCTTGACGTTGTATATCGGCACAATACCCACGGCCCTGGGCACCGCAGCCTGGTTCGCCCTGGTGAAGCTCCTGCCGACACAGGTGGCGGCTCTGTCCTCGATTGCGATTCCCATTGTCGCAGTATTGAGCGGGATACTGTTGCTGCATGAGCCGCTCTCGCCATTGCAGGCGATCGCCATCGGCTCGACCGTGATCTCCCTTTGGCTGGCACTGGTGCCGGGTCGGAGCGTTGGATAGAATCGGGACAACGACCGGGAGGGTGCATGATCGACAGACGCAACCTGATCAAAGGTTCCAGCGCATTGGTGGCTGCTTTCAGCCCTCTGCGGGCACTCGCCGACACGGTAACCCTGCCGTTCGACAACGGGCAACGACCGCTCGTCAAATATCCGCAGAAGCGGCCGATGATCGGCCTCACCGCCAGGCCGCCGCAGCTCGAGACGCCGTTCTCGGTCTTCAACGAAGGCGCGATCACGCCCAACGACGCTTTCTTCGTGCGCTACCATCTCGCCGGTCTGCCAATCGACATCGATCCGGACACCTTCACGGTCGAGGTCAAGGGCAAGGTGAACAAGCCCCTGAAGCTGAAGCTCGCTGACCTGAAGCGCCTGCCAGCGGTCGAGATCGTCGCGGTCAACCAGTGCTCGGGCAACAGCCGCGGTTTCTTCGAGCCGCGCGTGGCCGGCGGCCAATCGGGCAACGGTGCGATGGGCAATGCCCGCTGGCGCGGCGTACCGCTCAAGACCGTGCTCGACCAGGCAGGCGTGCAGGCTGGGGCCAAGCAGGTGACCTTCGGCGGCATGGACGGGCCCGTGATCGACACCACGCCCGATTTCGTTAAGGCGCTCGACCTCGACCATGCCCGCGACGGCGAAGTGATGCTGGCCTACCAGATGAACGGTGCCGACCTGCCGTTCCTGAACGGCTTCCCTCTGCGCCTGGTCGTGCCGGGCTATTATGGCACCTACTGGGTGAAGCATTTGAACGAGATCACGGTCATCGACACCGTGTTCGACAATTTCTGGATGAAAACGGCCTACCGCATTCCCGACAACGACTGTCACTGTGTCGAGCCCGGCACCGCGCCCAAGGCGACCGTGCCGATCAACCGGTTTGACGTGCGCTCCTTCATCACAAGCGTGGCCGATGGTGCCAAGGTAAAGGCCGGCGAGACGACTTTGAAAGGCATTGCCTTCGACGGTGGCAGCGGCATCAAGGAAGTCGCTGTATCGACCGACGATGGCAAGAGCTGGAAACCTGCCAAGCTCGGTCAGGACCTCGGCAAGTACTCGTTCCGCGAATGGCAATTGCCGGTGACTCTGGCGGCCGGCGCGCATGTGCTGAAAGTCCGCGCTACCACCAACAAGGGCGAGACGCAGCCTGAAAAGGCAAGCTGGAATCCGGCCGGCTATATGCGCAACGTCATCGAAACCGTTCATGTGACCGCGAGCTGAGGGAGACCGACCATGAATCGCTTCGTTCTGGGCGGCCTCCTCGTCGCCAGCAGCATCGCCCTCGCCCTTTCGGTCAGCGCCAAGCCGGTGGACTACCAGATCCCCGATGACACCACCGCCTTCAAGGCCGGTCCCAACCTCGACGTCGTGCAGGGCAATTGCGGTTCCTGCCACTCGGCCGACTACATCCAGACCCAGCCGCGCGGGGCGAAATTCGGCAAGGATTTCTGGCAGGCCGAGGTCACCAAGATGATCAAGGTCTATGGTGCGCCGATCAAGGAAGCCGACGTCCCCAAGATCGTCGAGTACCTGTCGGCGACCTACTGACGGTCGTCAGCCAAGCTCGAAGCTCGCGACGCCGAATAGCCCCGCCTGATCGATGGCGGGATCGGGACCGGTATACATGCGTGCCGTCTCGAACGAAGGCTTAAGTCCAAGATTGGCGGCAAGTGCGGTCGCTTGCTTGTTGATGTCCGGCGTATCGAGCGCCACCTCGCTCGTGGCGATGCGCGCGGCCAACGCTCCGACCAATGCGTCGGCGACGGCTGTTGACGCCGCGTAGAGCGGACCGATTTTGGCGGCGGCCTTCGATCGCCGGATCACACCGAAGCCTGCGAGTTCGCCGTCCTTGACGGCCACGAGGGCCGCGCGCTCGGGCAACGAGATCCAGGCCGCGAGGAAAGAGTCGCGATTTTCAGGAAAGAAGCGGCGGTCATAGGCGGCGAGCCTGTCGAACGGTATGGCGGCCGCATCGCGCAAGGTGACGCCGGGCGGTACCGATGCCATCGTCGGCGCCGGGCCGACATGGCGGACATTGTTCCAGGCCAAGCGAAAGCCGGACTTCCGGTAGTTGGCCTGCTGTGCGACGACACCGTCGAGGCCAACGTTGCGCCCTTGCAAGCGGGCCATGCCGGCCTGCCAAATGCCGAAACCGTGGCCTTTGCCGCGCCACGGCGGACGTACGATATAGAAGCCGAGGAACCCGAAGCTCCCGCCATACTTCACGACCGAGATGCAGGCGATCGGCTCGCCGTCGAGACGGCCGATCAGGAAGCCACCGGGGTCGGTGGTGAAGAAGGCCTGCATGTCGGTGTTGCCCGGGTTCCAGCCCTCGTCGGCTGCCCAGTCGGCCATTCGCCACGCGTCCGACGCGCTGGCCACTGCGATCTCGAACATCACGGCTATTCAGCCGCTTGCGCGGTCGGCGCGAAGAATTGGTTCTCCGGCCGCGGCAAGCCGAGATTCTCGCGCAGCGTCTTGCCTTCGTATTCAGTACGGAACAATCCGCGACGCTGCAGCTCGGGCACGACCTTGTTCACGAAGTCGTCGAGGCCGCCCGGCAGGTAGGGGAACATGACGTTGAAGCCATCTGACGCGTTCGTCGTCAGCCACTCCTCCATCTGGTCGGCGATCATCTTGGGGGTGCCCATCATGGCAAGGCCGCCATAGCCACCCAGGCGTCCCGCGATCTGGCGCACGGTGAGTCCCTCGCGCTTGGCGAGTGCGATCACGCGGTCACGGCCGCTCTTGCTCTGGTTGGTCTCGGGAAGTTCGGGCAAAGGCCCGTCGGGATCGAACTTGCGTGCATCGACGCCGGCCGCGATCGAGAGGGCCGCGATGCCGCTGTCGTAGTTCACCAGGCTGTCGAGGCGCGCCCGCTTCTCCTTCGCCTCGTCGAGCGATTCGCCAATGATGGTGAAGGCGCCGGGCAGGATCTTGATGTGGTCGGGATTGCGCCCGATCTTGGCCGCGCGCCCTTTCACGTCGGCATAGAAAGCGCGGCCGGCCTCGATCGGCCCGCCCGCCGCGAACACGACCTCGGCTGTCTCGGCTGCAAGCTGGCGGCCGGCATCCGAGGCCCCCGCCTGCACCATCACCGGCCAGCCCTGGATCGGTCGCCCGATGTTCAGCGGGCCGCGCACCTTCAGGTATTTGCCCTTGTGGTCCAGGACATGGAGCTTGGCCGGATCGAAATAGATGCCGCTCTCGACGTCGCGGATGAAGGCATCGTCTGCCCATGAGTCCCAGAGACCGGTGACGACGTCGTAGAACTCACGTGCACGGGCATAGCGCTCGCCATGCTCCATCTGCTCGTCCATGCCGAAATTCAGCGCCGCGTCCGGATTGGACGTCGTCACCAGGTTCCAGCCGGCGCGGCCGCCGGAGATGTGGTCGAGCGAGGCGAAGCGGCGGGCGATGGTGTAGGCCGGCTCGAAGGTGGTCGATGCCGTCGCGATCAGGCCGAGATGCTCGGTGTGCTGGGCCAGCGCCGGCAGGAGCGTCAGCGGATCGAACGAGGTGACCGTCGCCGACCGCTTCAATGCCTCCATCGGCATGTTCAGCACGGCCAGATGATCGGCCATGAAGAAGGCGTCGAACTTGCCGCGCTCCAGGGTCTGGGCGTAGCGGATCAACTCTTTCAGGTTGAAGTTGGCATCGGGGGTGCCGCCGGGATAGCGCCAGGCGGCTGTGTGGATGCTGACCGGGCGCATGAAGGCGCCCAGGCGAAGCTGGCGTTTGGTCATGCTGATAATTTCGTCGCCACCGTTGAATTTCGCAAGATGGGCCAGACAACAAGAATTCGCCTTACCATTAAAATATCGAACAAGAGAAAAAAATGCTCGGCAAGGGTCTCGGGCAGGCCCTGGCTGCGGCGACCGGGATAAGGTTAGGCACGCCGGGTCTTGCCTGGCGCCCGGCGTCACGCGACATTTCGATATGGCCGTCTCGACCATCGGCGACTCGCCCAAGCGGCGCGAGGATGCGCGCTTCGTCACCGGACGCGGCACCTATCTCGACGACCTACGCTTTGACAGGCTCGCGCGGGCGACGGTCCTGCGCTCGCCGCATGCCCATGCTCACGTCCGCTCGATCGATGTCTCCGCGGCGCTAAGTGCGCTTGGCGTGCTGGCCGTACTCACCGCCGCCGATGCCGCGGCCGACGGGCTGGGGCCGCTGCGGCCCTATGTCGAAGCCAATGTGCAGACCGGCGAGCCGTTCCGTTTCGCGCCGCAGCCTCTTCTCGCCACCGACAAAGTGCGGTTCGTGGGCGAGCCGGTGGCGCTGGTCGTAGCCGAGACGCTCGCCCAGGCGCTCGACGCCGCCGAGCTGATCACGGTCGATTATGTCGCCCTGCCCGCGGTCACGACCACCGAAGCGGCATGCGCACAAGACGCCCCGCAGATCTCGGCCGAAGTGCCGGGCAATCGTTGCATCGACTGGCGCACCGGCGATTGGCCAGGGACGGAAGAAGCGTTCAAGCAGGCAGCGCACGTCGTGCGCCTGCGGCTCGATAACCATCGCATCGTTACCAACCCGATGGAGCCGCGCGGCTGCGTTGGCCGCTTCGATCCGGCCGACAATCGCTACACGCTCCACGTCTCGAGCCAGAACATCCACATCAATCGCAACCACGTCGCGCGTTGCCTGGGTGTCGAGCCAAAGGACGTGCGCTTCATCGCACCGGATGTCGGCGGCGGCTTCGGCGCCAAGAACTTCGCTTATGCCGAGCACGCGCTCATCCTGTGGGCGGCGCGCCGCACCGGCCGGCCCGTGAAGTGGGTGGCGACCCGCAGCGAAGTCTTCCTGGGCGATCATGCCGGACGCGACATGCAGGCCGAGGCCGCGCTGGCACTCGACGCATCCGGCAGGTTCCTGGCACTCAAGGTCGAGAGCTTCGCCAATCTCGGCGCCTACATGGCGGGCGCGGGCGGCGGCGTGCAGACCTATCAGTATGTGCATCTGCAGGGCACGGTGTATCGCATTCCCGCGATCGCACTCCATGTCATCGCCGTTCTCTCCAACACTACACCTATTGGCGTCACTCGCGGGCCGGGGTTTGCCGAGACGGTGAATATCCTCGAGCGCTTGATCGACGCCGCGGCATTGCAAGGCGGGTTTGACCGGCTCGAGTTGCGTCGGCGCAATATCATCGCCGGCCGCGACATGCCGATGACCAATTCCTTCGGCTTCCAGGTCGACAGCGGCGCCTTTGGCGACACGCTCGATAAGGCGTTGGCGCGCGCCGACCTCATAGGCTTCGCCGAGCGGCGGCGCGACAGCGAGCGGCGCGGGCTGCTGCGCGGGTTAGGTGTCGCCTATCACATCAAGGGCACCGGTGGCTCTCCGGAAGAGAATGTCGACATCCGCTTCGAAGCCGACGGCACGGTGTCGTTGATCACCGGCACCCAGCACATCGGCCAGGGCCACGAGACGACCTTCCCGCAAATCCTCGCCCATCGCCTTGGCATCTCCAACGAGCAGATCCGGCTCTGCCAGGGTGACACCGATCTCATCGCTGCGGGTGGCGGCCACGGCAGCTCGCGCGCGACCTACATGGGCGGGACCGCGATCTGGCGCGCCTCGGACACGATCATCGCCAAGGGTCTGGCGCTCGCTGCCGATGCCCTCGAAGCCGCTGAAGCGGATATCCGTTTCGAGAACGGTCGCTTCACCGTCTCCGGCACAGATCGCGCCATCGCCCTCCTCGAGGTCGCCGCCCTTGGCCGCAAGAAGAAGGAACCGCTCGACACCTATCATTTCTGGAAGCGTGAGCACCTCACCTTCCCCAACGGCGCCCATGTGGTCGAAGTCGAGGTCGATCGCGACACGGGGGTCGTGACGCTGGTGCGCTACACGGCAGTCGACGACTACGGCGTGCTGGTCAATCCCATGATCGTCGAAGGCCAGGCCCATGGCGCGATGGCGCAAGGCATCGGGCAAGCGTTGATGGAACACGCCACCTACGACCCCGCGTCCGGCCAGATGGTCGCGGCTTCCTTCATGGACTATTCGCTGCCACGTGCAGAGCATCTGCCGTCGTTCGACCTCGGCTTCAATCACACCCGCTGCACCACGAATCCGCTGGGCGTAAAGGGCTGCGGTGAAGCCGGCGCGATTGCCGCCTTTCCCGCCATCGCCAATGCCGTCCTCGACGCGCTGGCGCCGTTCGGCGTCAGGAATTTCGACGGGCCCGCGACACCGGCTCGGGTCTGGCAGGCGATTCAGGCGGCACAGCGCTGATTTCAGGTTCTGAGGTCATTCTTTCTCAGCTACTGCAATATCGACGCGGTCGGTTGTGTCGTTGCACGTCCACTTTTACGCCCCAATGGGACGCCACACGTTGATCACTGGTGACAAAGGGTGTCTCTCCTAACATGACCTCCGAGGTTTGACCGAGAAGGAACAGCGTGGCGCACATTCGTTCTTCCGCGGCCGCTCCGGCGCGCCGTGGCGTTATCTCTCGCCTGAAGGACGCCCTGCGCCCGCTCGAGCCTTACCTGCCCCTGCCCGCGCCACGTCTGTCGTGGCGCCAGTCGATCGCCGTGCTGCGGCAGCATGGTTTCCAGCCGGCAACCGTATTCGATGTCGGCGTCGGATACGGCACCTTCGGCCTCTATCACTGCTTTCCCGAGGCCTTCTATCATTTGGTCGAGCCGACACGCGAGGCGCTGCCTCACGTAGAGAAACTCACACGCCGGCTGCGCTGCGAGATCCATGCCGTGGCACTTGGCGATCGCGACGGCCAGGCGCAGCTTGAAGTCCGGCCCGACATCCAAGGCTCGACCTTGCTGGAGGAAGTGGGCGAGCGCGACTTCCTGCGGTTCGATAGCGTACCCATGCGCCGGTTTGATTCACTGTTCAAAAACTTCGACCGGTCGGCCCTCTGTAAGATCGATGTGCAGGGCGCCGAGCTGATGGTGCTGCAAGGCATGGCCGGCTGCATCGAGAATATCGACGCTTTCATCATCGAGACCAGCACCATCGCCACGGTCAAAGGCGGTGCCGAGGTCCATAGCGTGGTCGGCTTCATGCACGATCACGGTTTCGTCCTGGCGGACGTCATCGGCCTGAAGCGCCGGCCGCTCGACGATGCGACCGCTCAGCTCGACCTGCTGTTCGTTCCTGAGAGCTCTCCGCTGCGTGCCGATCGGCGCTGGGCGACGGATACCTGAGCGAGCCGCCACTGCTCGATCCGATCCGGATCGGCCGGAAGGACGACGAACAGCGGAGCGGCAAAGGCCTCCCACGCCGCGCTGAAGTTTTGCGAGACCGACGTTAAAAGCGGCACGCCGGCATCGATGGCCGCAGCGAAGGCGTCGCGTAGGCCGCCGCCGCTCGCTTCAAGTTTGCCGAACTTGCTCAGCACCACGAGATCGCATCCCCGTTCGACGTCCCGCCGCACGGCATCGGCCGCGGTCACCATGCCCGCGCCATCGAGATGACAAGCCGTCGAATTCGGCCCCAGATCCTGGAAGACCGAGAAACGCTCGTCGCTTGCCAGGCTGCGCAGGAAGCCGGCGCTGCAGGCACGGTCGGCGAGCCCGTGCTCCTCCGCGAGAACACCGGCGAGGCGCATCGTCGGCCGCCAGCGGTCGGCCAAAGTGTGGAACAACGCCTGGACTGTCACGCCAGTGGCACCCTGCACGACGGCGATTCTCTTGACGGAAGCCAAGTGACCCTCCCCTCTCGTCAGCGACGGCTCGCGTGGCTGATCGCCCAAACATAGGCCGATACCGCCGCAAGGTCCTGCTTCGACAGCGGGCTCCCTCCCATCGGCGGCATTACGCCCTGGTACCGCTTCGGCTTGAGGACGCCCTTGGCAATGATGTCGCTGAGGCCTGCCAGGCTCCCATCGCTCCACAACCGCTCGCTGGTGTTGAGCGGCGGGCCAATCGGACTGCCATTGCCGTCCGAGCCGTGACAGCCACTGCAAGCACCGCTGCTCGCTTCGCCGTGATAGATGCGATCACCCAACGCCACCTGTTCGGCGGTCGAGCCTGGCGGGATCGGCAGCGCTTGCGCCTTGCGTCCGGCGTCGGGATGGACGCCCTCCGGCGGTGACGCCTGACGCGAGGCCGTCGCTGCCGATGATGTCGTCGACGCCGACGCCACCTTATCCGAGCCGTTGCCGACATAGGCGATGCGCCAGATCCGGCCATGGACGTCGTCTGACACAAAGAGCGCGCCATCCGGCGCCACGGCGAGGCCGGTCGGCCGGAACGCCGCCCGTCCCGGCTCCTTGTGCCCGCCGTCGAAGCCATCGGCGAAAACGACGTAGGGACCGGACGCCTTGCCGTCGACCAGCGGCTGGAAAATGACGTTGTAACCGCCTTGCGGCAGCGGCGCGCGATTCCACGATCCGTGGAAGGCAATGAAGGCGCCGCCGCGATAGCCCGACGGAAACTTGTCGCCGAGATAGATCGCGAGCGCATTGGGTGCCCAGTGACCTGGGAAAGCCGCGACCGGTCCTCGCCGCTGCGCGCAGAGCCCGACGGTCTTGCCGCCGTCGCCGCCGTATTCCGGCGCGAGCACGAGCTTTTTCTGGTTCTGGTCGTAGTAACATTCCGGCCAGCCATAGTCGGCGCCCTGGCCGACCTCGACCAGCTCCTCGGCCGGAAGTTCCGCGCTTTGCTCGGCCGTGTAGAAACGCGGCCAGTTTTGGTAGAGCTGGTCGCGGCCATGCTGGGTGGCAAACAAACGGCCGGCGGCATCGAGGGCAAGACCCTCCGCATTCCGAAGGCCGGTGGCATAGCGCTCTGCAGCCGAAAAGACCTGCCCGGTCTTGGTGGCGTCATAGCGCCAAATCCCGCCACGCGTCTGCTTTTCGACGCACGGATCGGCGCCACGCGAGGCGACCATGCGATTGTCGGCCTGGCAGGAATTGGTCGCCGAGGCGATGTCGACAAACAGGTTACCCTTCGCGTCGATCACGAACGGATGCATCGGGTGATCGCCCGTGAGGGGCAGACCGGACACCACAACAGCGGATGTTGGGTTCGGCGCGGCTGCGCCCGGCGACAGGGCGTAGCGCAGGATGCGGCCGTTCTCTTCGGCATAGAGCGCACCATTGTAGAGAGCGATTCCCGTACCGCCCGTGGCACCGGTCTCCGACGTTGCGCCGAAACGCTGAACGGCATCGGCACGGCCATCGCCGTTGGTGTCCTTCAGGGCGATCAGAAAGCCACCCGTCGGTGGCGTGGTGCGATAGTAGCGGCTGTTCCAGGTGTTGGCGTAAAGCGTGCCGTCCGCCGAGACGGCGAGATGGCGGACGTGTCCGAGATTGTCGGCGAACACCGTCGCGCAGAAGCCCGGCGACAGGGCAAGCCCACCATTGTCGCCGGGACATCCCGAGGGGGTTGTCGAAGCCGTCTGCGCGACGGACCGTTCCCCGATTGCTGCCACCGCCACGAGGATTGTCATCACAGCCACTACGGCCCAGAGGCCGCGATGAAACCTGATCGTCATTCCCGGCTCCTTGCCGCGATCCACGCGCGCCGGTGTTGGGCACGCGTGGTGTCGCGTCAAGAGTTCCCCGAGCCTGCCACAGCGCAGGCAAGTCACATGAACGTGTTGGTGAGCTGCATCGCTGGGACTAAGCGGTTTTGATCCAGACCGCCTTGACGTTGAGATACTCTTCGAGATGCTGCTTGCCGCTCTCGCGCCCGTAGCCGCTCATCTTGTAGCCGCCGAACGGCACGGCCGGATCCATCGCCTGGTAGCAGTTGATCCATACCGAGCCGGCGCGGATTGCCTTGGCAAGCCGATGCGCCTTGCCAACGTCGCGTGTCCAGACGCCGCTGCCGAGTCCGAAAGTCGTCGCATTGCCGCGCTGGATGACTTCTTCGATGTCGGTGAAGGGGATCGCTGAGATCACGGGGCCAAAGATCTCCTCCTGGGCGATCCGCATATCGTCGCGCACGTCGGCGAAGACGGTCGGCGGCACGAAATAGCCTTTGCCGTAGTCGCCGTCGGTGAGCCGCTCGCCGCCGCTCAGACGCTTGGCACCCTCCTGGCGACCGATGCTGAGGTAATCGGTCACGCGGTCAAGCTGCTCGGCCGACACCAGCGGTCCCACCTGTGTCTGCGGATCGACGCCATTGCCAACGCGCAAGGCCTTGGCGAACGCCGCCACCTTGTCGGTGAACTCCTCGTAGACCTTCTTCTCGACGAAGAGGCGCGTGCCGGCGCTGCAGATCTGGCCCGAGTTGGCGAACACCGCCATGCTGGCGCCCGGCACCGCCGCATCGAGATCGGCATCGGCGAAGACGATGTCAGGCGACTTGCCGCCGAGTTCCAGCGACACCCGCTTGAGGTTGCCGGCCGAAGCCTGGACGATCTTCTGACCGGTAAGGTGCGAGCCGGTGAAGGCGACCTTGTCGACGTCGGGGTGCGATGCAAGTGCGGCGCCCGCCGTTTCGCCGTAGCCCGGCACGACATTCACCACGCCCGGCGGCACGCCAGCCTCGAGGCAGAGCTCGCCCAGCCTGAGCGAGGTGAGCGGCGCCTCCTCAGCAGGCTTCAGCACCACCGTGCAGCCCGTCGCAAGGGCGGGACCGATCTTCCAAATCGTGGCGGTGAGCGGGCCGTTCCACGGGATGATCGCGCCGACCACGCCCACCGGCTCCTTGAGCGTGTAGGAGAAGATTTCGCCCGCGAGCGAGTTCTCGATCGTCTCGCCATGCAGCGCGACGGCATGACCCGCGTAGTAGCGCAGCATGCCGAGCGCACGCTGGCGGTTGTTGCGGGTACGGCTGATCGGAGCGCCCATATCGAAGGTGTCAAGTGCGGCCAGTTCCTCGATGTGTTTCTCGACGAGATCGGCGAGTCTCAACAGGAGCATCTGCCGCTCGGCTGGCTTCCATTTGCTCCATGGACCGGTAAAGGCCTTGCGCGCCGCGGCGACGGCACGATCGATGTCCTCGCGATCGCCTTCGGCGACCTGTGCCAGCAGCTCGCCGGTCGCGGGATTGCGCGTCTCAAAGGTCTTGCCTGACGCCGCCGGCACCCAGCGGCCGTCGATCAGCATCAACTTGGTTTTGCCATCGATATAGGCCGGCCGCGCGGCCGCCCCCTTTTCCACTACGGTCATTCGTATTCTCCTCGATCACAGAAGCGCGGCGATGGCCTTCACCTCGGTACAAAGCTCGATCACCTCGAAACCGATCTCACGACCATCGTCATCGTCGTATTTGATGGACTATAGCGAATGGAATCGAGGTCGTCATTTCCAATCGACTATATCGGCTATCCGCTGTATTTTTACAGATACAGCGTTCGCAAAACGGCCGTCTGGCTGGCAATGAAGGCTGGACGCCGTGCACCTATGAGCTAACCGTCGTACCCTCCCGCGACGGACACTTGCCGCCCTCCGGGCGGCATCTTTTTATTGATTGTCCATCATCGTGAGGAGAAACCGCATGACCCATCCCGCACTCACTGCCGGCCGCGTGGCTGTCGTAACTGGCAAAGTGTATGCGTCCTTTGGCGAAGTGGCCGTGCTGATGAACAATGCCGGTACCGCCCCAGGGGGCGGGCCGTGGGATCATATCGAGCGCTGGCACAAGGTGCTGGACGTCAATCTCTGGGGCGTGATCAATGGCGTGCAGACCTTCGTCCCAGCGATGCTGGCACAAGGAACGCCGTGCGCCGTCGTGAATACCGGTTCCAAGCAAGGGATCACCTGCCCGCCCGGCGACACTGCCTATAATGTCAGCAAGGCCGGTGTGAAGGTCCTCACCGAAGGCCTCGCCCACAGCCTGCGCAACGAGGAAGGCGCACGCATCAGCGCGCACTTGTTGATCCCCGGCTCGACCTTCACTGGCATGACGGCCCGCGGCCGGACCGAGAAGCCGGCCGGCGCCTGGACGCCCGACCAAGTGATCGCCATGCTGATCGAGGGCATGAGCCGCAGAAACTTCTACATCCTCTGCCCCGACAACGAAGTCACACGCGATGTCGACAACAAACGTGTGCTCTGGTCGGCACAAGACGTTATCGAGAATCGCCCCGCGCTTTCGCGCTGGCATGCCGACTACAAGCAAGCCTTCGAGACTTTTCTAAAGAACTAGCCACGTCGTTTGGCCGCTGCCTCATCGACCGGGGGCGTCTGTCACGCTGGAAGAGACGGCGCTTCTTTCTTCAGGTGTCACGAAAACTCGGTAACGCCTGGCGGCAAGCCCCATCGTGCGGCGGCTCGACAGCACGGCCAGCGGTGCGGAAAAGACAAGCCCGACGACAACCGGCAGAACCCAGGGCACATAGTCGGGCGCCAGCACGACCAGGACGACCAGGGCTGCCAATCCCAGCAAAGCGTGAGGGATGTGGCGGCGCAGGGCGAGGCGCCACGCCATGCCGCGATCGCCACGCGCCTGCGGCGGCCAGCCGACGGCATTCCCCAACAGGATGTCGATCAGGAAGGTGGTGTGAAACAGCATCATCACCGGTGCAAGCAGGGTCGAGAATAAGACCTCGCCGATAAAACTCAGGATCAAGGCGATGCGACCGCCGAAGCGACGGGCATTGCGCGTCGAGGCGAGCCGCAGCATCAGGGCAAGGAGCTTGGAACCGAGCAGCAGCACAATGGTCAGAATCAGGAGGCCGTGTATTTCGGGCCAATGATAGTTCGGCCATTGTGGAAAGAGTGTCCGGGTGGGCCCGAAATAGATTTCGCCCACCAGCTTGCGATCGACCACGATGGCGCTGCTCAACGTGAGCATCGCGAGCCAAAGCGGCGATGCCAGATAGGCGAAGATGCCGAGCGCCAGATGGAGCCTGCTCATCCAATGCAAGCCCGGCGCGCCGAGAAGTCGCGCATGCTGCAGGTTGCCCTGCATCCAGCGCCGATCGCGCAAGGCATAGTCGAGCAGGTTGGTCGGCAGTTCCTCGTAGCTGCCGTGCAGCTCCGGAAGCAGCCACACATACCAGCCGCCGC
Organism: Alphaproteobacteria bacterium; assembly: GCA_017308235.1. GTDB lineage: Bacteria > Pseudomonadota > Alphaproteobacteria > Reyranellales > Reyranellaceae > Reyranella. The sequence continues at coordinate 334,756 of JAFKFL010000009.1, forward strand.
GGCGCATGAAGGCCGCTTCGACGAAGTCGTGGCTCAGGATCTCGCCGCCGAGCGGCGGTCGTCCCGAGAGCACGGGTAAACGGCAACAGGCAGCGAAGGCCGACACGCGCAGGATCGCGTTATGGCCGTAGTAGTTCGACTCGCCGACGTGCCAGAAGCTCGTGCCCATCGCCAGCACCGCGCCGGTGAGTCGCGTCGAGAACTGCAACGCACGGGCAAACAGCGTCTCGCGGCCGGCCGGCACGATCAGTGTCTGGATGATGCCCGTTCGCGGGCTCGCCTCCATCAGCGCCGCCAGACGCACCAGCGCGTCGCCTTGCATGGTGCTGTCGGCATCGAGGATGATCATGTGGGCATAGGCAGGCCCGCGCGTGCTGACCCACTCGGCGATGTTGCCGGCCTTCTTGCCGGTGTTGGGACTGCGATGGCGATAGGACAGCCGTTCGCCAAGCTGCAGGCGCTCGCCGAGCGCGGCCACGGCCCGCTGTTCCTCTTCGGCGATCGCCTTGTCGGTCGTGTCGCTCAGTACGAAGAAATGGAACGCTTCCGCCTGCCCGGTTTCAACCAGCGACCGATAGGTGAGCTCGAGGCGCGCCAGAACCTCGGCGGGCTCCTCGTTGTAGACTGGAATGAGGATCGCGGTGCGCTGGCGGAGCGTCGGCACTGGCCCGTTAGCCGGACCGCGACGACGGAGGCTGACGGGATGGAGCCGCAGCACGCCCAGAATAAAGCCGAAGGCGCCGCACCAGAAGGAAAGCGCGCTCCAGGCGAAGATCGGGATGAAAACGGCAAGCAGCGCCCATTGAAGCGCGCTCATGTCGCCCGTACCGACAACGGTCCACATCAACCCGCCGCCGAGTCCTGCGGTCGCGAGGAGAAGAAGAAGCAACAATCTCCGCCGCCATCGTCCCCTGTCGGCATAGCGGTCGAGGTTCCACCCGTCCGTTGCGTCGGTCATGGGGGAATGAAATCGGCGAAGGTTTCGGTCAGCGTCTTGCCGCGCAACACCAGTGAGGCGCGGATATCGGTGGGCTTTTTAGCCTCGGGTTCGAAATCGATGAACATCCGCCACGTCCTTTGCGATGGCAGAGCTTCGACGTAGGTACGGGTAACCTTGCCACCCGTCAGGGAAACGTTGGCGGAGACGGGCTGTTCCGGTTCGAGGGTCGACAGCTCGCCGCCTGAGAATTCGACGACCAGCCGCCGCTGTTTGTCCGCTCCCGGCACGGCGCCAGCCCGTGTGGCAATCACCCGGCCGAGCAACGGCGCGAGGTCGGCCTCGTCCGAGAGAGCCGACAGCCGATAGCGATAGTCGAGCCGATTGCCCTGTTTCGCCGGCCAGCGCGACTTCCAGAAAGCGACGACATTGTCGTTGGTCTCAGACTTGGAGGGGATTTCGACCAGCCGCACCTCGCCATCGCCCCAGTCGCCGATCGGCTCGACCCAGAGACTCGGACGCTTCTGCTGACTGGCGGCGCTGTCCTGATATTGAGCGAAGTCGCGCTCGCGTTGCATCAGGCCGAAACCGCGCGGATTGGTGTCGCCGAAGGAGGTGACTGCGAGCGCCGAAGGATTGGCCAGCGGCCGCCAGATGCGCTCACCTTTGCCAGTGGCAAGGTAGAGCCCATCGGAATCATGGATTTCCGGCCGATAATCGTCGCGTGGCGGCGAGGCCTTGCCGGCAAAGAACATCGAGGTGAGCGGGGCGATGGCAAGCATCGACACGTCATGGCGCACGAACAGCGCCGCCTGCGTCTCGACCACCGTGCGCGCGCCGGGCTCGATCGTGAAAGCAAAGGCCCCCGCGGCGCCGGGCGAATCGAGCAAGGCCCAGACCGTCATTTGCTGCGCGTCGTCGGCTGGCTTCAGCAGCCAGAAGGCACGGAAGATCGGGAATTCCTCGGGTTGGCCCGTCGCCGTGTCAATGGCAAGGCCCCTCGCCGAAGCGCCGTAGACCTGGGCGCGGCCAACGGTCCTGAAGTAGCTCGCGCCCAGGAAGGCCGCGATTTCGTCGAACTTATCGGGACGATTGAGCGGAAAGACGAGCTTGAAGCCCGCCAGCTCGACCTTCTGCGGCGGTGTCTTGAGACCGGTGTCGCTGAAATCGAAGTACTCGGGCCCGATCGAGAGCGGCGTCACCTTGCCGTTTTCGACGACGCTGATGGTGACCGGCTTCTCGTAGATGAAGCCCGCCGGAAAGAACTCGACCCGGAAAAGCCCTTTGCCCTCGCCCCACAGCGCCTTGTCATCCCGCGGCCTCAGCGCCCGATAGTGGTCGTAGCTCAGCTTCTTCATCTCGCCGTCGATCGACGGCACTTCCTTGTAGGGGCTGGTGGCGAGCTTGTAGGCCATCGCCTGGACCGAGCCGAAGTTGAAGTCGTTGTCCTGGGCTTGCGCAAACGGCGCCATAAGCAACAGGGAGGCTGCAAGAAGCAGAGGGAGGCGGAGAACGGAGCACATGGATGCAGCCACAACGAATCGAAAGCATGCCGGTTGCTTCGAAACGATGGCGCCGGATCGTGAAACGACGCACGCTACCCGTTCAGCACTGCTTAAGCGTTTCTTCCCGTCGAAGCTTCTTTCACCAGGACCAGGAGACGCATATGGCTACCAACAAAACCTATGTGAAAACCGAGATCGTCGGCAGTTCCGACAAGTCGGTTTCCGACGCCATTGAATCGGCAATCGCGACGGCATCGCGTTCGTTGCGCAATCTAGAATGGTTCGAGGTAGCCGAGGTCCGGGGCAATATTCGCGACAACAAGGTCTCGAACTACCAGGTCACCCTCAAGCTGGGTTTGAGATACGAGCCGAAGGCCTAGCGTTGCACTCGCCCCGCTGGTCGTTGATCACTGCGGAACGATCGACGGCCAGCGGTGCTTCCAGGGACGGGCCGCCTCGAACGCCGCCGAAGCCCGCAGCACCAGGGGATCGTCGAGGTGGCGGCCGATGATCTGCAAGCCCACAGGCAGGCCGTCATCGGTCCATCCGGCCGGCACGGTGGCTGCCGGCTGCCCCGTCATATTCAGCGGGAAGGTGAAGGCCAGCCACTGGAACGGCGCCACGATGCGCCCGTCAATCTTCTCCGGGCCCTGCGTATGCAGCGCGAACGGCGGCACCGCGAGGGTCGGCGTCAGCAGCAGGTCGTAAGACTGCATGAGACGCCACATCTTGTTGTTCACCGCCTTGCGTTGGATGACCGCGTCGGTCAGCTCCTCCGCCGTCCAGGGACGCCGGATGAAGTCCAGGATGTGTGGCGTGATTTCTGCGGCGTGCTTGTCGGCCATCGCGCGCAGGCCCTTGAGATCGGACTCGAGTGCGACAAGCCCCCAGAAGGCGCCGTAGGGATCGCTCCAGCCCGGGTGCTTCTCCTCGACGCTGCAGCCCAGGTCGCGTTCGAAGACCCGCACCGCATCGCCCACGATCCGGCGAACGGCCGGATCCACCGCGGCGTAACCCCAGTCAGAACTGTAGGCGACCTTGAGCCCCTTGAGATCGCCTTTGAGACAGTCCATCCAGTCGAAGGAGGCGGCCGGCAGACTGTGACGATCGCGCGGATCAGGACCCGCGATCACCGACATCATGAGAGCGCCGTCGGCGACCGTCCGGCTCATCGGCCCGATGTGCTCCAGGCTCTCCCAGCTCGAGACGCCCGGGTAGCGTTCGTCCTTGGTGCCGGGATAGAGCGGTACGCGCCCCATCGATGCCTTGAGGCCATAGAGGCCGCAGTGAGCCGACGGAATCCTGACAGAACCGCCGCCGTCGCTGCCGATCGCGAAGGGACACATGCCCGACGCCACGGCGGCGCCCGAGCCCGCGCTCGACCCACCGGAAGTGCGGTCGAGGTTCCACGGATTGCGCGTCGTCTCGAAGACCGGATTGTGGCCCACGGCGCTGTAGCCGAACTCAGGCACGTTGGTCTTTCCGATGATGACCGCACCGGCGGCCGACAGGCGTTCGACCACGATGTCGTCTTCGTCGGGCACGAAATCCCGATAGGCGACCGAGCCCGAGACAGTTCGGATCCCCTTGGTGCACACCAGATCCTTGATGCCGATCGGCACGCCCGCCAGCGGGCCGGCATCCTTTCCGGCGACGATGTCGCTTTCGATCCGCTTGGCCGTGGCGCGGGCCAGCTCGGGCGTCGGCGTGCAGAAGGCGTGGAGCTTGGGCTCGAGCGCCTCCATCCGCGACAGATGTGCGTCGACGACTTCGACCGGCGACAACTCCTTGCGCCTGATCTTGTGCGCCTGGGTGACGGCATCCATGCGACAGATTTCGTCGACGCCTGCCATGATGTCGTCTCCCTTTTTAGAGCCGTTTAAGCCGTCGATCGTGGCGGCCCTATCGAGATCAGTCGACGGACATCAGCCGGCGAGCAGCTCCTTGATCTTGCCGTCGAGGAACTTCACGTCCTCGGGATTGGTCCCGGGGCCACCAGCGAAATGGCCCCAGATCGATTCGATCGGGATCAGCTTCGCGTCAGGCATGTTGGCGACCTCGTTCTCGCTGTCCTCGGGCGGGAAGTAGAGATCGGTCCTGCCGGGCATGACGTAGGCCTTGGGCTTGATGGCGGCGAGCGCCTTCTTGTAGTCGCCCTTGTAGATCTCGTTGTTGCTGATGTCGCCGTGCTGCCACGTCCACAGCATGGTGAGGAGGTTGTTGGCATCCTTGGGCAGGAAGAAGCCTTCCCAGAAGGCGACCAGGAAATCCTCCAGCGAGGAGTAGCCGAGCACTTTGAGGTCGAGCTCATGGCGATAGAAGGCCTGCGACAGGCCCCATCCGGCATAGACCCGGCCCACGGCGCGCAGGCCCTTGGCGGGCTTTTCCTTGTACCAACCGTTGTCCCAGGCCGCGTCTGCCTGGAGTGCGGCCTTCACGCCTTCAAGGAAGACGTAGTTGTGGCGAGAGCATTTTGCCGATCCGCAGAACGGCAGGATGTACTCGATCATGTCGGGATAGAGCGCGCCCCAGTGGAAGGTCTGCAGCGCGCCCATCGACCATCCGATCACCAGCTTGATCTTTTTGATGCCGAACTTCTCGGTCACCAGCCGATGCTGGGCACGCACGTTGTCGTAGGCAGTGACATTGGGAAAGCGCGGCCCGTTGTAGGGCTCGGGTGTGTTGCTCGGCGACGACGACAGGCCGTTGCCGAACATGTTCGGGATGATGATGAAGTACTTGTCGGGGTCGAGCGCCATGCCTTTGCCGACCAGCCATTCATTGTCCTGGTGCTGGCCCGAATACCAGGTCGGATAGACCACGACATTGTCCTTGGCGGCGTTCAGCTTGCCGAACGTCTTGTAGGCGAGCTTGCAACCGCGAATCGTGGCGCCGCTCTGAAATCGCACGTCGCCAAGATCATAGATCTCGTAGTCTCCAGGCATGAAGCGCTTCTCCCTTAGTCGACAGATGCCCTACGCGAGTTCGGAACGGCTGCGCGCGACGGCACAAAGCACCCAGTAGACCACGCCGGCAACCACCGCAGCGGAAATCGCCGTCGACCATTGCGGCGCCTGTGTCTCGACGAAGAACGCCACCACCGAGCCGCAGGCCCACGCCACGAAAGCGCTGCCGCGCCAATCGGTCGAGATCTCCGACTTCGGTCGCGCGATATACTGGTCGACCAGGACGATGGCGCCGATCGGCGGCACGAGGATACCGAGCAGCGACAGCCATTCGATGAAGAAGGCCCACACGTTGCCGGCGGCGACGACGATACCGATGACGCCCAGGATCACCGCGAACAGCCGCATGTGGCTGCCCATGATGCGCGACCAGCCGGTTGCCGAATTGTAGAGGCAGTGCGAGCACACCGAACCGAGATTGCAGTAGAGGAAAATGAAGGCGAGGATGCTGAGCCAGACCGCCTGCTTGCCGTTCATGTAGCCGAACATGTTGTCGACTCCGAACGGATTGGCATCGGCCTTGGCCAGCGCCGCCGTCATGATGCCGCCGACCAGCATGGCGATCAGGTTGGCGAACGGAAAGGCGCTGAAGGTCGAGACCAGCGAGCTCTGCGTATCCTTGGCCCAACGGTTGAAATCCGCCGTCACCGTGCCCGCGTCGATGAACAGCGCGATCACGATCGTGAGGCCGGCGCCCATCGACATGGTGGCGACGCCCTTGTTGCCGGCATAGCTGTAGATCGCAGACCAGCTCGTGGTCGAAGCGGCATCGGCCGCCACCCAGATGCCGAGAATGACGAACAAGGGAACCGACACCAGGCCGATCCAGTGCAGGCCTCGCACGCCGATGAAAGTGATGGCGATATAGAGAAGGCCGGCGATGATCGTCATCGCGACGTAGTTCAGATGATACGTGCTGGCGATCAGGTTGCCGGTGATGCCGGTCTGCACCGCGTACCAGCCGAGCAGCAGGGTGGCGAGCAACCCTGACGAGAAGACATAGCCCTTGCGGCCGAACACGACGCTGGCCAGCAACGCGAAATTGTAGCCGCGCCACGTGCCCAGCAGGCCGAGCGCACCGACATAGGCGAACATGATCAGGTTGCCGATGATCATGGCGGTGAGGGCATCCTTGAAGCCCATCCCCAGCACGAGGACCGAGCCGGTCATCGCGCCGGTGATGATCATCGGAAAGCCGATCCACACCATCGTCACCGAGAACATGCTGCGCCGCGCGGCCGCCGGCACCGGCTTGTGCTCGAACTCCTCGCCCAGGACATGGTCGAGTTGCTGCTCGACCTCTTCCAGGTCGCCAACGCCCGTTTGATCCTTCGTAGCCATGTGCATCCCCCTCCCATCGCCGTCCCGTCGTCCGGCGGGTTGTGCGACACCGGCGTGCTGCCGGCTTGCGCCAAAACAAAAAGCCCCGCGCGACCACTTGGGGTGGCCTTCGCGGGGCAGCATTGCCCTGATGTTGATTGTGAGCTGGCGGCGTTGCCAGCGTGCGCATGCGCGCAGATGTGACGGCAAAAAGGCTACAATGCGATTTTACGCACTGTCAACACGCGACCGCAGAACCCAATTCTTGCACGTTCTCGACATTGGGCAGTGCAGACACGGCGCCGTCGAGAGCCCTCGGCCGAAGCGGATGCCAATCCAATGCGATCCTCACGGTGCAGTTCGCGGCATGGCGTGCGCTGTCGCAGGGCGTAATCCAACGTCGCCAAAGCAAGCGTAAGACGGCTACGATGGCCGCATGGCTATCCGGAGACGCACCTTAATCGCGGGCATCGGGGGGATCGCTGCCGGCGGAAAAGGGACTTTCGCACAAGGAGCGGCACGGACCATCGGCATGCTGAGCACGGGCGGTGTCGACAGCCTGACGCGGGCCTTCTTCAAGGGCTTGACCGGCATGGGCTTCGAAGAGGGTCACAATCTCACCGTCGTGAGGCGCAGCGCTGCAGGTCAGTTCGACAAGCTGCCGGCGTTGGCTCAGGATCTGGTGAGCCAGAAGGTTGATGCCATCGTGGCGATCGGCGGGCCGGTGCCAACCCGTGCGGCGAAGTCCGCCACGTCGACCATTCCCATTATCTTCGCTTATGGTGGCGATCCAGTGAGCGACGGGTTGGTCGGAAGCTTTAACCGACCGGATGGCAACGTCACTGGCGCTTCTTTTATGGGTGCTTCGCTCACGCCCAAGCGCCTGCAGGTGCTGAAGCAGCTTTTGCCGCAGGCTCTCGACGTGGCGCTGCTGCTCAATCCCAAGGCGACGCTGGCCGAAGGCCAGATCCGCGACGCTCGGAAAGCCGCGCCTATGCTCGGGCAGAAAGTGCAAATCATTAATGCGAGCGGCGCCGATGAAATCGACGCCGCATTTGCCGAGATGAATCGGCAAAAAGTAGAGGCGTTGCTGGTTGGCGTCGATCCCAGTTATGCTTTGGTGTTCCGCGACCGCATTGTTGGGCTTGCGGCCCAGTACAAGCTTCCGGCGCTCTACGACTCGCGCGACTACGTGGAGAAGGGCGGGCTCATCAGTTACGGCAGTGTGCTGACCGACACGTGGCGACAGGCAGGGCTTTATGTCGGCCGTATCCTGAAGGGCGAGAAGCCGCAGGACTTGCCCATTATCCAGCCATCACGGTTCGAGATGCTCATCAACCTTAAGACCGCCAAGGCGCTTGGGCTCGAGGTACCGGCTGGCCTGTTAGCCGTAGCCGATGACACGGTTGAGTGAAGTTCAAGCGCCGTCGGAAATCGCAGCGTCCGTCGTCGGCCGGGGCAAGCCGTCTTTTGTTCAGGAATGGCGGCGTGCCGTAGTGGTCAAAAGAGAGAACTGGGCGGCGGCGCTAATTCTGCCCCAGAAAGCCTGATCTCTTAAGACCAAGTCGTAGCACACAGGGCCTGCTTTCGAGTGCAGAGCGGAACCCCTTCCTCAATCGCGCTATTGCCGCTTCTGATTCGACTACCCACAAAAATGTCCGCTTTGGGCCAAAAGCGGACGTCCGAGCGCATCGGGTTCGCACCGTTCACCGGTCAAGCCTGCCCGGCCCGCAGGTGTTGGCCCGGATGGCGAGCGCCTTCTCAGTGAGGGATGCGCCGCTACTCAAGCGGTCTATATAGTGCCGGCGAATGGCCGAGACATAGCCGGGCACGCCGGCGGTGTTACAATTGGCTTGACCGCAGATTGCCCGTGTACGCGCCCGTGTGGAGGTTGACAGGTAGATGGATGACAAGAAGCCGATGCCAGAGGTCACTGCAAATGAAGAGCCTCGGGATTTCATTCGCGACATGGTCCAGGCTGACCTCGAACGCGGCCTGGTGCAGGGCATCGTCACACGCTTTCCACCGGAGCCGAACGGCTATCTGCATCTCGGCCACGCGAAGTCGATCTGCTTGAACTTCGGACTTGGCGTCGAATACGGCGGCCGCTGCCACCTTCGTTTCGACGATACCAATCCCGTGAAGGAGGAGCAGGAATACATCGACGCCATCAAGCGGGACGTACACTGGCTTGGCTTCGACTGGGGCGAGCATCTGTACCATGCGTCGGACAATTTCCAGACGTTGTATGACTGGGCAGAGCACCTCATTCGCGCCGGCCTCGCCTATGTCGACGACACGCCCCCCGACGAGATGCGGGCGATGCGCGGCACCCTGACCGAACCGGGCCGCGCTTCGGCCGATCGCGACCGTTCGGTGGAAACAAATCTCAACCTGTTTCGCGATATGCGCGGCGGCAAGTTTCCGAATGGTGCCTGCGTGCTGCGGGCAAAGATCGACCTTGCTTCCGGCAACATGAACCTGCGGGACCCCGTCCTGTATCGCATCCTGCACGCGCCTCACCCGCGCACCGGAACGCAGTGGTGCATCTACCCGACCTACGATTTCGCTCATGGCCAGTCCGACGCCATAGAGCATGTCACGCACTCGCTCTGTACCCTGGAATTCGAGGACCATCGTCCCCTCTACGACTGGTTCCTCGACCACCTGCCGGTTCCGTCGCGACCCCGCCAGATCGAATTCGCCCGCCTCCATCTCGGATACACCGTCCTTTCCAAGCGCTATCTGACGGATCTGGTACGACGCGCCATCGTGAGTGGCTGGGACGATCCGCGCATGCCGACCCTGGCAGGGCTGCGCCGCCGCGGCGTGCCGCCGGAGGCGATCCGCGACTTCGTTCGGCGCATCGGCATGTCCAAAGCCAACAGCGTCGTCGACATCGCCATGTTCGATCACGCGATCCGCGACCGTCTCAACCAGGTGGCCCAGCGGCGCATGGCGGTCCTGCGGCCTCTCAAGCTCGTGATCGAGAATTTTCCCGAGGACCACGTCGAAGAGCTGGAGGCCGTCAACCATCCGGCGGACCCGGGGGCCGGCACGCGCACCCTTCGCTTCAGCAGGGAGATTTTCATCGAGCGCGACGACTTCATGGAGAACCCGCCGAACAAGTTCTTCCGGATGGCGGTGGGACGGGAGGTGCGGTTGCGCTATGCCTATCTCGTCACCTGCCGCCAGGTCGTGAAGGACGCGGATGGCAACGTGGTGGAGCTGCGTTGCACCTATGATCCTGCCAGCCGCGGCGGCAATGCACCGGACGGTCGAAAGGTGAAGGCCACCCTGCACTGGGTCGGCCACGACGCACGCCCCGCCGAGGTCCGTTTGTACAGTACCCTCTTCAACCGCCCCGACCCGGGAGCCGATGGCGATCTGGACACCGATTTGAATCCAGGCTCGCTCGAAGTCCTGTCGGGCGCGCTGGCGGAACCCTCGTTGGCGGAGATGCCCGCGGGCGAAGCCGTGCAATTCGAGCGGCAGGGCTATTTCTGCCCGGACCCGACGAGCCGCTCGGACGCTCTGGTGTTCAACCGCACGATCGAGCTGCGCGACACCTGGGCAAAGTTGCAGATCGGTGGGTGATTCTTCCTGTAACGGTACCGGATACGTGTTGGGTTGGTTTGACGGAGGGCATCGTGGCAAAACGAGTCGTGCAGAGCCCGCAGGCGATGAAAGTGCTGGTCGGTCAGGAGCTAGGGGTCAGCGACTGGCTGGTAATGACACAGGAACGCATCAACACATTTGCCGAAGCAAGCGGCGACCATCAATGGATCCATGTTGATGTCGAGCGCTGCAAGACGGACATGCCGGACGGCAAGACCATCGCACACGGTAATCTTACCCTGGCCGTGATCGCTACCTTCAGCCGGGATGTACTCAAGATCGACAATGTGCGGAACGGCATAAACTACGGCTCGAACAAAGTGCGCTTCACCAGCCCCGTGCAAGTTGGTGCGCGCATCCGCGGCCGCCAGAAGCTACTCGCCGCCGACGACATGCCAAACGGCGGCATTCGCATGACGTACCAATGGACCGTCGAGATCGAGGGCAAGGAGCGTCCGGCCTGTGTTGCCGAGACCATGAGCATCGCCTACGCCAAGACGTAAGCGACCGCGCTATGCGGCGCCGCAGCCCTTCCCGACCGGCCTCCACCGGCGGTAACGGTGGCACGCTCCATGAATTCCGGGCAGTCCGTTCTGGGTCATTTCCGGACATCGCCGAGCCTACAGTCGATTGCTGCTTTCCCGCTAACAGCGACATTCCCTCCCGCAGCCATTAACGAGCGCTTGCAAACGCCAGCGCACCGCTGGTTCTCTCTTTTGACTCCTACGGCGGGAATTGGCGTCCCCGAGAGGATTCGAACCTCCGACCTCCGGTTTAGGAAACCTGTTTTCTGGCCAATCGCAGCTAAACTTTGGTTAACTAGACCTTAGATCTACTTTGAATAAAGGGCTAATTTTACTGCGAAGCAAAATCCACGAAACTATATTCACAGAGGTCCCCCCGCCGCCGTCGCAACTTATCGATGTGGTTACCTGAAGGAGGGACGGCCCTAATCCTCCTTGCGAGCTCGAACGAAGGTCTCATCGGCTAAGGAAGTGTAGACAGCTGTGCTGAGTGCAATACAAACTACAGTTGTCGAGGCTGACTAGGGGGATTGGCAACGATGGGAAAGTTCTCGCTTTTTGCACTGATTTTGTTTTCCCTGGGTGGCTGCTTTGCTTTCGGCTCTGACAACCCAACCGGAAGTGCGCCTTCTGGACCGTCCGGTCCCAATCTCACTGAGGCGATCAATGCTCTAAACTTTATTCACGTTTTATCTGGGAGCGGCGCGCAACCCGGCAATATCGTTCGAGTTCAACCTGTAAGCTGGCGTCCAGGAGTGCCCGAGGTAGCCGCCAACGTCTCGACCTATTCGGTTCAGACCGCTTTTCTATCCGAGACTTGCGATATTCCAGAGGGGACGTACCGCCCAGGCCAACTGACAAATGCGGGAACTCAAGAAGCAACGAATACGCTAGGCGGGAAGGCAGTAGTAGATGCTCGTCTCTACGACATCGTCAGTACGTCTCTCGGCACCGACTATGCCCGCGGTTCCAGTGCAAAACTCACCGATATTGCTGTTGAGGAATACAATCGTGAGTATTTGACAGCGGCGTCACTAAAAATCCGTCAGTCAAAGACTTGCCGCGATGCAATTGTGGGGGAACTGCTCGGCGCAGAGCCGATACGCGCAGTTTGCCTCACTCGTCGAGCACTTCGCGCGACGGTAGAATATACGATTGGAACGGCTTCAAACGTTTCTGCAGAGGTTGCGGCAAAGATCTCAGCGGATATCGCGGGCAAGCTTGGCGGCTCTGTTGATGCCGTACGCAAGAACGTGATTACCCGACCAAACTCATACATCGGAATTGAGGTTGTTGACCGTTGCGCAACCAAAGATTTTCCGAAGCGGATCGAAACAATTAACGAGCCTGATCCGATCGAGATGGTATCAACCGAACGATAGAGCAATGGTTTCGGACGATGGCTGCGCTTGCAGGAGCTGCTCGCAGCAAACAGCAGGCGAAATGAGCCAAACGTCAACTGCTCAGCTACTTAGGTCCTGTACATATAACAGCATCGATCGAATATCCGCACTTGTTGCCGCCGTAGCTATTAAGGCGTTGTACCTTGTAAGACGTGCATCGCGGCTTTGCCCAAGCACCGACGTCTCCATGGCAGTAGAGATACACATCGTGCGTCTGGCAGCGATTCTCATATTCGCCGCTACACACTTTGTACGTGACGGTCACCGGTTCTGGCTTCGCAGGTTCCGGGCTACAGCTTTGATAGCCTGATCGGGTTAGTTGTAGAGACGTTTCTCTGTCAGGATAGCCATCTGAATCGTCCTTTTCCCGGCGCAGTTTATAAACAATCTCGTCGAGAGATTTAATGTCACCTTTCATTCGCGCTACGGCGCAACCCGCCCAGAAGTCCGCCCGTTTTTCCTTATCAAGCTGACTCTCGTTTTGGCGTTGGATGAAATCCCTGTTCAAAATGTGCGCTAGTTCGTGCCCGAATATCCAATATTTCTGCATTCGCTCCCGACCGGCCACTTCTCGAAACCAATCGGGATCATAAAGAATGTATTCTCCGGCTAATTTGTCGTCATTTTCTCCAGGCGCACAAACATTGCAAGGAACTGCCACGTAGGCCTCAGCCTTGCTGACTAGCTTGCATGGAATAATCACGATCGATCCAACCAAATTAAAGGACGCGGCAACCTGCCTGATCATACCTTCGGCGTCCGCAGCGGTTGGATCTAAAGGTGCGTCCTTGGGCCTTCCATTAAAGAAGTCCGTAACGCAGGTAGCGTCAGAAGCCGCAGCTTGACTGGCGCTCAGACCGCAGCATACGGCGACGAGCATGGCGATGACTCGCAGACGACACATGAGCCCTCCGAAAGAAGCATCGACGCCGCCCTTGCGCACAACTGTCGAGTGGCACTATATTGTGCGCATGCAACCCGCAAAAAGCAAAGAAAAAACACATTGGCCCTGCGGTGGGATCTGCATAGAGCTAAATTCTTCCCTAGCAGGCCTGAGTTGGGTGGCCCGTTATTGGACTAGGAGCTTCAGCTTTTAGGAGGGTGCCATGATGCGCGCGCTCTTGGCTTTGATTGCTATGCTAGCGTGTGCGGGCGGCAACGCCGCCCTCGCGCAGGAAAAGACCCTTAGCCTTTCAGCAATGAAAGTCAGCTTGGTCGAACCCTCAATCTACAAGACCATATGGCAAGACGCTTTTGATAAGGAGCTTGCACTCCGTAAGGAGTTGAGTGCCAAAACCAAACGACCGGTCATAGCGACAGTAAATGTGTTCCAAGCGATCTTCGAGGTGCCTGAAGGCCAAGTGATCGTCTCGTCGACCGGTACTCCTGAGGTAGGATGCCGAACGTATCAGTCCATCGGATTGAGCTCCAAATTGATAACGTGCCCGGTTCGGGTAGCTCTAGTGCGTAACAAGGGACCAGCTGGAGCGGTTAACGAGCCGAAGGTTGTTTATTCGAAGCCCGATTATACCTTTGTCCTTAACCCGAATAGTCGAGGCGAGTTCGACAATGGTGGAGAGAAGGTGCGTACGCTTCTGACTCTTAACTCCACCACGAAGTCTCTGTTCACGCATTTGGACGATGAGACTGCGCCCAAGGGGATCGCTCCCTCAGCTAACGATTCTACAATTAAACTGAGCTACTAGCGCCTGGGGGGACTTCAATGCGATTCGGAATCTTGACGGTCATTGTTGCCTCTACGATCTCGATGCTCAGTTCTGGTGCGTTTGCGCAATGTCCCGGGAGGACGGCTACGCTCTCTGAGATAGCCTCTGCAGTAAAGGCGTCGACGAAAGCACCAGTAGATGTGACTGCAAGATCGTGCATGTGGGCAGGTGCAGCGATAGCAGAATCCGGCGGAAATCTTTGCGCTTCCAACGGCTATAACTTCGGGGTCCTTCAACTAAGTGCGGAGAATGTAGGTCGGCTCGGACTAACGCCGGAAGAATACATGGACCTTTCTTTGCAAGATCAAATTGATAATTGGGCATTGGTGGGAGCAACGGACAATAATGCCTCTCGCGGGTACAAGGCTATTGACGCGAAGATTTCTATGATTTTGCGTTTGGGCCATGTCATCGATGGTGTTTTGGCCGCTTGCTCTCAATTCGGAGAGACTATCTGTAACAACGACATCGAGAAGTTTATCGAAGCAGGCAAGCCGCTACCTGTTCCAAACAGTGCGGACGCGATACCGTGTAAAGAAAACACTTGCGGACATGGTACTGCAAATCAGGACGGAAATGGGCACACAATTGTTTCCTGGGGATTGGAAATTCAGAAAAAAATCCATATGTCCCGATGCCAAGACTAGGCGATCCTCCGTCACTGAAATGCGCCTAGCGCCCGAAAAGCTCTCAACGTCCCGCCTAACGATGTGAAAGTGAGGCTGCGAGTGCCGTCGGACTTTGGAACACAATTTCGAATTGCCTAATGTCCTCGGCGCAAAGGTTTACCCGAACACAATCAGTTGCTCAAGAATGGCGTCCCCGAGAGGATTCGAACCTCCGACCTCCGGTTTAGGAAACCGCTGCTCTATCCGGCTGAGCTACGGGGACGTGCCCGGCGATATAGCATCCGATGCCTATGGCGTCAGCACGCTTTCGATCGGCATCCGGCGAGCAACGACCATTGCCGGTAGCGTCGGCTTTTCAATAGGAACGTCCGCGGACAAGCTAGGGCTTGTAGTGCTCGTGCCACCAGCGCGCGATGTCGACACGGCGCATGAAACTCACTCCAGGGGTCTTGCGGCAATAGTCCAGGAAGCGAGCCAATGCGGTGCTGCGCCCCGGCCGCCCGATGATGCGGCCATGCAGGCCGACACTCATCATCTTCGGCGCGGTGCGGCCTTCCTTCAGCAGGCAATCCACGCTGTCGCGCAGATATTCCCAGAACTCGCCGGCCCCCGACCAGCCCGGCCCCCGGAAGAACTTCGCGTCGTTGGCATCGAACTGATAGGGCACGATGAGCTGGTGCCGATCGCCGACCTCGACCCAATAAGGAATCTCGTCGGCATAAGAATCGCAATCGTACAGGAAACCGCCTTCTTCCATCAGCAGGCGCCGCGTGTTGATGCTGGGGGCGTAGCGGCAATACCAGCCCACCGGCCGCTGGCCGGAAGATGCCGTGATGGAGGCGACGGCGAGTCGGATCTGCTCGCGCTCGTGATCCTCCTCCATGCGGAAATGATCGACCCAGCGGTAGCCATGCCCCGCCACCTCGTGTCCGCGCTCGGTGAAGGTGCGCGCCACGAGCGTGTTGCGTTCGAGCGCCCGACCACAGGCGAAGATCGTCGACTTGACGCCGTACTCGTCGAACAGGTCGAGCACGCGCCACGTCCCGACGCGCGAGCCGTATTCGAAGGTCGATTCGATTCCGAGATCGCGTGTCTTCGAGTCCATCGTCGGATAGACGAACTCTCCGACCCGCTCGCCCTCTGCGTCACCGTCGCCGATGCAGAGTTCCGAGCCCTCCTCGTAGTTCAGGACCAGGGAAACCACGACGCGCGCATCGTCCGGCCAGCGAACCTTGGGATACTTCCAGCCATAGCCAACGAGATCGCGCATGCTGCCTCCTCTTCATAGATCGTCGAACATCAAATCGTGAGCGCCCGGCAACGTAGGCCGATTCGACCAACGCAAAGGCATTACGCCTTTGAGCGCTGCGCGGACCTCCAGGTGGCGCTGTCAGTCCTCCGGATAGCGCCAGGGCTTGTCAGGCTGGGAAGCGCCTTCATCGATGGTCCAATGAGGCAGCGCCAAACCGGGCGTCACATCGGCAAAGACCATGCGAACGCGAGTCCCGATGCCGACGCGGCGCACCATTTCCGGCGGCGCCAACCGGCCTTCGGGCGTGACGAGATTGCCGACCACGCGCAAGGACTCATGCTCGCTGGGCTTTCCTTTCTGGGTGTCGAGGTCGACCAGGAGGATCAGGTAAGGCGTGTGGTTCTTGAAGGCCGGCTGAATCGCGTGATGAACCTCGGTGTAGGAATGGACGGCGCCGCGGCCTTCGACCGGCACCCATTCGGATTTGGGGCTGGCGCACCATGGACAGGCCGTGGTCGGCGGATAACGCACCAAACCGCAGGCGGCGCATCGCTGCAGATGAAAGTCGTGCGCGGCGCAATGCTTGAAATACGCCAGGTTCTCGACGTCGAGGTCGTTGATGTCGAGTGGCATGCCGAGATAGTTGGCCTGGATTCCCATCGTGCGATTCCCCCGTCTCAGTCGCGCCGCATGACCATAGCCGAGCCGGTGCCGGGATTCGCCCAGCCAAGATTGGCGCTCAGCTCGCAGTTCTTGACCTGACGGCAACCGCCCTCGCGATAGTCGTAGGTATGCTGGCGTCGGCCGTCGGGTCCGACGGGACAGGAATCGTCGGCGTCGTGGCGCAGCTGGCGCACGTTCTCGATCACCATGTTCAGCCCATGCGTATAGCCTTCGCACAGATGGCCGCCGCTGGTGTTGTTCGGCCGCCGCCCGCCCAGACGGATCGTGCCGTCGCTGACGTAATGACCGCCCTCGCCTTTCTTGCAGAAGCCATAGTCCTCGAGCTGCAGCATGGTGGTGAAGGTGAAGGCGTCGTACGAGCCCGTGACGTCGATGTCGTCCGGTCCCACACCTGCGTTGGGCCACAGGATCTCCCGCGCATAATGGCCCGCGACGGTCGAGATCGGTCCGTACTGGTAGTGCATGTCCATGCGCGGCTTGCTGCAGCGACCGACGACGCCACGGATCAGAACCCGCGGGTGACGACAGTCGCGCGCCCGCTCCGCCGATGTCACGACGATCGCCGTGCCATTGTCGGTCTCGACGCAGCAGTCCAGCAAATGCAGCGGCTTGCAGATGAAGCGGCTTGCGAGCACGTCCGCCACCGAAACACGTTTCTGGTAGAAGGCCTTGGGATTGTTCGAGGCATGCTCGCTATGGATCGCCTTGACGGCGGCCACCTGCTCAGGCCGCGTCCCGTAGTCGTGCATGTGGCGCAGGAAGGTCGGGCTGAACATCTGGCCCGCGCTCTGCCAGCCATAGGCGCGGCTGTGCAGCATGTCGCCCGACACCGGTGCCACCGCGCGCGCGCCCGTGCCGCCGATGCGGACCTGGGAAAAGCCGTTCATCGCCCGGAAGATCACCACGGCCTTGCACATGCCGGCCTCGATCAGGCCGATCGCGAGGCCGACCAGCGCCTCCGTCGACGAGCCGCCGCCGAACACGTCCATGTAGAAGTTGAGCCGGATGCCGAGATCGCCCGCGATAAACGTTGCGAAGGTCGAATCGCCCGATTGATAGGACAGCATGCCGTCGACATCGGAGGGTTTTAGGCCAGCATCCTCGATCGCGTTGCGCACCGCCCATGTTCCCAGAGCGCGAGTCGTCATCCCGGAGCCGCGCATGTACGTCGTCTCGCCGACGCCAACGATGGCGTACTTGTCGCGCAGATATTTGGGGCTGGTCGTATCGGTCTCGTTCGGCATCGGCATGGCGTCCCCCTCCCCTCAATGCTGCCTGGTCTCGAACTCGTGAAACTCGCTCATGAAGGGCGCCGCCACGGCGGCGTTCAGCTTGCAGTCGAGGAACACCGGCCCGTCCGGCTTGGCGAGCATCGCCGCCGCCTTTTGCAGATCGTCGAGCGTGCGGATGGTTGCCGCCTGGAAGCCGAAAGCCTCGGCGATCGGCGCGTAATCGACGTCCGGGAACACGGACTTTGCGACCGGCAGATCGCGCATCTTGAGGAAATGCAGCTCCGCGCCATAGGCGCAGTCATTCATCAGCACGATCACGAGCGGCAGATCCTCGCGGACCACCGTCTCGAGCTCTCCCATGGTCATCAGGAAGCCGCCATCGCCAATGACGAGGATAGTGGTCTCGTTCGGCCGCGCCTTGGCCACGCCCAGAGCGGTGCCGAAGCCAAGGCCAATCGAGGCGAAGTCGCTGGTCAGCTTGAAGCGGTCCGGGCCTGGCACAGAGAGATAGGGCACGATGCCGAGGAAGTTTCCGGCGTCGTAAACCAGGTTGCGATTGGTGGGCAGGAGCTTGTCGAGCGCCACGCCGAGGGCGCGCGGATCGACCGTTCGCAACGTGTTGGCCGGTTGAAAGTCATGGGCAATATCGAATTCGCCCAGGAACCGAAGCGTCTCCTCGGAACGAAACGGTCGCTCCGCATTGGAACCTTCGGGCAGCGCCGCCAGAAGCGCCTCGGCCGCGAGCCGCGCATCGCCCACCACCGCCACATCAGCCGGATACCAGCGGCCGATGTTGCCGCGATTTGCGTCGATCTGGATGAGCGGCACCTTGGGCAGCGAATGGCCGAAGCTCATGGTGAGAAGGTTGAGGCTCGCGCCGAAGACCAGAATGCAATCGGCCTCGGCAGCCATCCGTCGTGCGGCGGAGTGCGAAAACGAACCGATGATCCCGAGATTGCAGGGATGCCCGCGAAACAGATCCTTGCCGCGGGCTGTCGTCGCCAGCAAGGCGCCGGTCCGGTCGGCCAGCTGCTCCAGAGCCGCCTTGCCGCCGGCACGAGACGCGCCCTGCCCCGCCAGGATCAGCGGCTTGCGGCTCTGGCGCAGCAAGGCCACTGCCGCGTCTATGGCTTCCGGCCGCGGTGCTGCAGGCGTGGTTTGGGGCCGCTGCCGCGGCGCCGCTGCGCCGTTCTCAAGATCCATGTCGGCGAGCTGGACGTTGACCGGCAGCAACAACGCCACTGCCCCGCCGAGTTGAGTCGCGGCAACTGCGTCTGCGAGAGCGCCACGGGCCGTCGCCGGGCTCGTCGCGACAAACGTCCGGATGCCGGCAGCGCCCAGCACGCCGGTGGCGTTGAAACCCTTGTAGTCGGGACCGATCGAGTTGCCGCCGCCAGACGGCACTGCCGCGTCACCGGAAATGATCAGCACGCGAGAGCCGGTGCGGCTTGCATAGGTGGCGGCGTGCAGCCCGTTCGCAGTCGCCGGCCCTCTTCCGATCACTGCCACGCCAAGACCGGCCGTCGCATAGGCAAAGCCTTCGGCCATGGCGATGGCGTTGTTCTCGTGTCGCGCGCCGTAGAAGCGGATGCCGGCACTGTCGAGCGCCGTCGCGAAGACGGCGGTATCGTCGCTCATCAGGCCAAACACCTGCTCGACGCCAAGCGCCTTGATGTCTTCGACAAGGACCTCGTAGGTCGGCGTCTGGCGCCGCGTGCCAGTGATCTCGTCGCGCTTGAGACTGGTCATGGCCGCTCCTTCGAATTGTCGGAGAAGGGTAGTGCTGAAAGGGGATGCCGCATAGGTGCCGAGAGGCACCAGCCCGCGATGCGATACGCCGAGAGCGCTCGCGCCGAAGGCATCAGGAAAGATCGGGCGGGCCGATCAGGTATCCTCGCTTGCCAGGTGTCCGAGGCAATCACCACCAGAGACCTGGGCGAACGTCCGAATACAAAGGACACTGCCGTTGCCGGCAAACCGAACCTCTTCCGGCACATCCCAAGGGGCAGAGGGATCGTGAATGTATCCCGCAACCTGCCCCTCGCGAACAGCGTCACCGAGTTTGAAACACGGTTCGAAGATGCCCGCGCGGGGCGCAAATATGTAGTGTTCGGCGCCTTTGACAGAGAGACGTCTTGTAGGCTGGCGATTGCCAGGGCGACCGTATCCTTCGGCATCAGAGAGCATACCCAATGCCTCGAGCATGCGAGCGATGCCGCCACGCACGATCTCGAGCCCCTCGATATTGACCGAGGCGCCTCCACCGAACTCCCCCGTCAGAAAGCAAACGTTGTGCCGCTCGGCTGCCGCCGAGATCACGCGGTCTTCACCCAACATGTCCATGTAAAGAACGCGCGGCGGATCGAAGGCCTCGACAAGCTTGTCGATGACGGCACGACGAGCATCGGTTTTTGGGCGATCCGCGACGATCAGCGTGGGCAGGTAGTTCAGCGACGATCCGCCCGCGTGGAAGTCAAAGCAGTAATCGACGCGAGGCAACAATTCGGTTTCGACGTAGTGGGCGATCATGTCTGTCGGCGAACCGTTGCGGTTGCCCGGAAAGCAACGGTTGAGGTTCAGACGATCTATCGGAGATGCCCGGGTCGCGGCCGTGAAAGCGGGATAGTTGAGGGCCGGAATTGCAATGATCCGGCCGCTGAGTTTCTCGATGGGAAAATCTTGAATGAAGCGCATGAGCGCAATCGGGCCTTCATACTCGTCGCCATGAACGCCACCGGTCAGAAGAACGGTCGGTCCGCTTCCGCGTTGGGCCACCCAGACGGGGATGGGGATGTGCCCATAGGCCGAACGATCGTGGGAAAAAGGGACGCGAAGACAGCCGCGTTGCACTGCGCCTTGCTGATCAAAATTTACCGTCGCGGAAATGAGTGAACGTGAAGGCGACATGGAGATGGTCCTCGTTCGACATGCCTTGGCTAGTTACCGTGGCACATAGGACCGTTTCCCGCTGCTATTTTGCTAGTGCCGCACGCACGCGGGCGCCCAGACCGCGCAATCGACTCACCGGCTCGTTTGCGTAAACGAATCGGATGAACTGGGAACCGTGGATGACGCCCCATCCCGACATGCCCGTTGCGCAGACGCCTTGCTCAAGCAGGCGCCCGGACATCGATTCACCATCGAGATCGAAGTCGGAGACACGCAGAAGCAAGGACCAGCCTCCCGCCGGCTTTCCGACGGGCAAGCCATGCAGTTCCTCCATCACCGTGTCTCGTCGCCGCTGTAGTTCGCCAACGTACGCCGGCAATGTTTGCCATGATCTGGTCAGCGCCACGGCAGCTGCGGACTGAGCGATTCCCACCGGCACGACACAATTCGCCAGCGAAACCGCGACGAGATCCGGCATCAACCAGTCAGGCGCTATGGTCCAGCCAACACGCCAGCCGATCATGCGCAATTCCTTCGAAGCTGCGCCAACGGTTACGGTGCGCTCGGCCATTCCTGGCAGACCCGCAGGATGCAGCACGTGACGCTCATCGAACAGCAAGCGTTCCATGGCGCTGTCGACGATCAATAGTAGGTCGTTGCGAATGCAGAGTTCGGTGACGAGCGCCCAGTCGTCTCGATCAAGGACGCCGCCGCTCGGCATTGAAGGCGACATCAGCAGCATCGCACGGCTTTTCGGCCCGACCGCTGCGCTGAGAGACTCTCGGTCGAGGCGCCATGTCTCTCCCGGCGCAAACAGGAATGGAACCTGGCGTGGCACTCCACCTGCCAGGCGCACGCGATTGAGAAGACCGGCATAGGTCGGGTCGGTGACAATGACCTCGTCACCCACCTCTATGGTGGCAAGCAACGCATTGAGGATTCCCGCGAGGCCTCCGGGTGCGACGACGCAGTTTCTGGCGGTGTAGGTCACTCCTGACAGGGCCGACACATGCTGGGCGGCCACCGCTCGCAATTCATCCTGGCCAACGAACGGGAGATAGCTGTTGTCGGAATCCCGTTCTGCCGCCGCCTTGGTCCGCGCAATGGCTTCAAGATCGGGCGGCACATCGGTGTCGAGATTTTCCAACCGTAGAAAATCCCGACCGGACGCATCGGCGATGGAGCCCATGCGGTCGACGCCGATGCCGGCGACGTGCCGTAAACGCTCGGGACGAGTATGCTTCATCGCCACCTTCAACTATTATAGATTATCTATAATTTCTCTCCGATGTCAGTGCAAGAGCCCTCTGAAGAAGACGACCGTTCGTTAGCCGGGCAAATTGCCCGTGTCCTGGCGAGCCAGATCGTCTCCGGTGAGCTGAAGCCCGGAGAGCGGTTACGGCAGGACCAGATCGCTCATGCGTTCCGGGCAAGCCATGTTCCCGTGCGCGAGGCGTTCCGGAGGCTCGACGCGCAAGGTCTCGTCGTCACCGAGCCTCGAAAGGGCGTGCGCGTGGCGCCGCTCGATCCAGGTGATGTCATCGAAGTCACTGAAATGCGGGCAGCCCTTGAGGTTCTCGCGTTACGCCGCGCGATACCTCGATTCCAGCCAGACGATCTCGAACACGCACAGATGGCACTGGATAGCGGGACCAATGAGTCCGACGTTGCCGTTTGGGAGGCCGCCAACCGGCGCTTCCATGAAGCGCTGACGGCTCCGAGTCGCCTGCCTCGCCTTCTGGCAACGATTGCAGACCTCCACCGTGCCAGCGCACGACATATGTTTGCGACATGGCAAAGCCTGGAGTGGCACGCACGCTCGGACGACGAGCACCGTGCCATTCTTCAAGCGATCAAAGACAAGCGAACCGACCGCGCTTGTCGCTTGTTGGGCGATCATATTCTCGATGCCGGGCGCGCCCTCGCTGCTGCACTGAAGACCCGGTAACTTCGTTCGAGACGCCAGCCGTCAAGAGAGATCGAGCCGGCTGCGACGCAGGGACTTGAGCGTGCCCTGCCGCTTCTTGTCGTCGAGCCGACGCCGCTTGCTCGCCTTGGTGGGCTTGGTCGCCTTGCGCGGGACGGGCGGACGCGCTGCGGCGCGGATCAGGGCGACTAACCGGGCGAGTGCCTCTTCGCGATTGCGCTTCTGGCTGCGTTCGCTTTGCGCCGTGAGCACCAGCACGCCCTCGCGCGTCAGCCGGCTGCCCGCCAGTCGCTCCAGCCGCCATCGCACATCGTCGGGAAGCGACGGCGAACGGCGCACGTCGAAGCGCAACTGCACCGCGGTCGCGCTCTTGTTGACGTGCTGGCCGCCCGGACCGGCGGCGCGCACGAAACTCTCCTGGATCTCGTCAGGATCGAGCCAGATCGCACCGGTGATCCGGATCGGCGCCGCCTTGGCGGCAGATGTCATCCGTGGCCACCGGCTTTGCGCAGCATGGACTCGATTGAGCCACGATTGTTCTGCCGGGCGTAGGCGAGCGCGGTGCGGCCGGTGAAGTCGGCCTGGTTGGGATCGGCCTTGGCGTCCAGCAGCAGGCGGCAGGACTCCGCCGACCCGGCGCGCGCGGCGGCCATCAGAGCAGTCAGCCCTTGACGGGTCTGGACACTGACCCGGGCACGACGCTTCAGCAGCATACCGACGATAGCGTCGTCGCCCTGCGACGCCGCGCGAATCAACGCCGTGTAGCCGTCGCTATCGGCGACGTCGACGGCGGCACCCGCCTTGAGCAGGGCTTCGACGATCTCAACCTGGCCCGCGTTGGTCGCGACCAGCAGCAGCGATCGGCCCGATGCGTCAGTCTGGTTGGGACTCTCGCCCTTCAGCAAGGCGTGCCGGACCTTGTCAAGGTCACCGTCGCGCACCGCCTTGACCAGCGGTTTCTCGATCAGGGACTCGATGCCTTGTGCCATCGCAGGCATCGCCAGCGCCGCGAGACTTGCCGTCAGGAACGTCCGCCGAATCATGCTCTAGTTCCTCGTGTCGCCTGATAACGCGCCTCGATGCTGTCCCAGATCTGGGCTTCTAGGCAGACGTCGTCGAAACGGTTGATCTGCTGCAGTCCGGTCGGCGAGGTGACGTTGATCTCGGTAAGATAGTCGCCGATCACGTCGATGCCGACAAAGATCAGACCGAGCCGCTTCAGCTCGGGTCCGATCGTCTCGCAAATCTCCTTTTCTCGCTTGGTAAGGTCGGCCTTCACGGCCTTGCCGCCAATATGCATGTTGGAGCGCGCTTCGCCCTCGGCGGGCACGCGATTGACCCCGCCCACCGCCTTGCCGTCGATCAGGATGATTCGCTTGTCGCCCTGCCGTACCTCAGGCAGGTAGCGCTGCGCGATCACGGGCTCGCGGCTGCGCTGGGAGAACATCTCGAGCAGAGAATTAAAGTTCTCGTCACCCGGCCGCAAACGAAAGACGCCTGAACCGCCGTTGCCGTAAAGCGGCTTCAGGATGATGTCCTTGTGCTCGTCGCGGAATTCGCGCAGTGCCCGCGCATCGGCGGCGATGAGCGTCGGCGGCATCACGTTCTCGAAGTGGGTGACGAACAGCTTCTCCGGCGCGTTGCGTACGCTCGCCGGATCGTTCACGACCAGCGTCTTGGGATGGACGTGCTCCAGGAGATGCGTGGTCGTGATGTAGGACATGTCGAACGGCGGATCCTGGCGCAGCAACACCACATCGAACGTCGAGAGATCGCGCATCTGCGGCGCGCCCAGCGTGTAGTGATTGCCCTTTTCGCGCCGGAGCTGCATCGGCTGGGCGCGCGCCATCACCTTGCGGTCGCGGAAGATCAGTTCCGGTGGCGTGTAGTGCCAGACCTCGTAGCCGCGTCGCTCTGCCTCGAGCCCCAGCACGAAGGTCGAATCGCCGTCGATGTCGATGGTCGACACATGGTCCATCTGGATAGCGACAGTGAGCTTCATCAAGGCCTCTGCGTTGGACGGGCAGTCAGTTAAGCCCGCGGCGCAATTCCCGCAACAGGTCCGATGCGCGTCGGCGCAGCGCAGGATCGCCCTGGCCGCCCTCGATGTCGAGGAACCGACTGAAGGCCGCAATGGCGGCGCGGCGCTTGTCCAGCCGGGCATTGATCTCGCCGGCCTCGAACAGGAGCGCCGGACGATCCGGCGCGATCGCCAGCATGCGGTCCAACGAACGCGCCGCCTCCGGCCAGTCGCCCTGCTGGGCAAGTCGCAGGCGGACATTGTTCTCGAGCCGGAGCAGCACGTCGCGGTCGGTCACGGGGTCGAAGTGGTCGGGCTGCAGTTCGGCTTGCGGTCCCACGACCTGGCGCAGGAGGGCGCGAAGCTCGGCGGCATCACGCACGACACCTCCGTGGAAGGGATCGACAACGTAGCGTGCGCCGTCGATCGCAACCCGGATCAGGAAATGGGCCGGAAAAGCCAGGCCCTCCGCATCCCAGCCCTGGACGCGCGCGGCATGCAGGTAAAGAAGCGACAGCGCCACCGGCAAGCCCTTGCGCCGCTCGATCACGCGCGCGAGGTCGGCATTCTGCAAATCGTCGTAGGTTTCGCTGTCGCCGCGATAGCCGTAGGCCTGCGCGATCACCTCGGCCAGTCGCTCGGGCACCGCACCTCGGCGGCGCACGAGATCCGCGAGATCGTCAACCATCGCCGCGACGTGTTGGCGAAACGGTGCCGGATCGAACGGTGCATCGCGCCGCAACGCGCCGATCTCCAGGGCGACCTCCAGTAGATCGAGATGCACTCCGTCGCCGGCGCACAGAGCGCGCAGCCGATCAAGATCCTGCCGGCTGTCGGATGCCGCAGAGGGCACGCCTCACTCCGGTGCTCGCCACACGTCGGGCAAGTGGCGCGGCCACAGCCCCACCACCAGCACGGCATCGAAGCGTAACGAATGCGCGGCATATTGTGGATGGCGCGTGACGAACACGCTGGCGGCCCGCGCAACGCGGCCGAACTGATTGCGACGCAGCGCGAAGGTGGCGGCCTCGATCTCGCCACGCGCCTTGACCTCGACGAAGGCCAGCACGTCGCCGCGACGCGCCACGATGTCGATCTCGCCCAACCGCGTCTTGTAGCGGCGGGCGAGGATCGAATAGCCGGCCAGTCGCAAGCGCCAGACGGCGCGCCATTCAGCGGCATGGCCGAGTCGATAAGCCTTTTGACGCGTCTCGGTGGTCATCCTGCCCTTTCACGCTTGAGCGCGAGCGCCCGAGCATAGACCTCGCGGCGCTTGAGGCCAAACCTTGCCGCAACCTCCGCGGCAGCATCCTTCACCGACGCGCCGGCCATCGCAAGCCGCAACGCATCATCCAGTGCCTCGGCCGGCGGCGCCGCGGCCTCGCCAGGCGGTCCGATCACTACAGCGATCTCGCCTTTCACCTCGGATTCGCGGCCATAGTGCGCAGCAAGCTCGACCAGCGGTGCGCGGCGCACTTCCTCGAACAGCTTGGTGAGCTCACGCGCAACCGCGGCGGCGCGATCCCCCAGCAGCTCCGCCAGGTCGGCAAGCGAAGCCGCGAGGCGATGCGGCGCCTCGAAGAATACAAGCGTCGCGGGAATCGCGCCCGCCTCGACGATCGCCCGGCGGCGCTCGACAGGCTTCGCCGGCAGGAAGCCGCCGAAGAAGAAACGGTCGGTCGGCAATCCCGAGAGTACGAGCGCCATCGGCACGGCGGACGCACCAGGGGCGGCCGTCACCGGGTAGCCCGCCGCCAAGGCTTCACGCACCAGGCGATAACCTGGATCGGAAACCAGCGGCATGCCGGCGTCCGACACCAACGCCACCCGCTTGCCCTCGCCCAAGGCGCGCAGGATACGCGGCTCGGTCGCGTCTTGCGTCGCATCGCTGTAGGCGATCGTGGGGACCGATATGCCGTGATGATGGGCGAGCTTGGCAAAGACTCGCGTGTCCTCGCAGGCGATCAAATCCACCGCTCGCAGCACATCCAGCGCACGCAGCGTGATGTCGCGAA
Organism: Alphaproteobacteria bacterium; assembly: GCA_017308235.1. Classification (GTDB taxonomy): domain Bacteria; phylum Pseudomonadota; class Alphaproteobacteria; order Reyranellales; family Reyranellaceae; genus Reyranella. The sequence continues at coordinate 361,404 of JAFKFL010000009.1, forward strand.
GGTTTCCGATCGGTGTTGCCACAATATGAAGCCCCGGCGCGAGCGAAGGTTTACGCGGGCCCCGCCCATCGCTAGCTTGTGACTGGTTGTGTCCTTCCATGTGCATTTGTCCGCCGGAGTTTCGCGCCGATGCGTTTGCCTTTTCTCGCGCTCGCCACTGCCGCCCTCCTGCTGGCTGCATGCACCGAACCGCCCAACACTAGCACGCCCACTCCCGCCAAGCCGACCGGGCCGCAGGCCGGTTCGCCGATCACGCCGTCGGGCAAGACGCGCATCGCCCTCCTCCTTCCCTTGTCCGGCCGCGCCGCTGGCATCGGCCGGTCGATGCAACAGGCCGCCGAGATGTCGCTGTTCGATTCGGGCGGCAAGGAGATCGCCTTGGCCGCCTACGACAGCGGCGACAGCGCCGAGTCAGCGAGCGACGCCTACAATCGTGCGCGTACCGATGGTTGCGCCCTTGTGCTGGGACCTTTGTTCGGTTCGTCGGCCAGCGCGCTCGCGCCCCTGGTGAAACAGGGCGGCGCCAACGTCATCTCCTTTTCCAACGACGAGAAGGCCGCGCAGCCCGGCGTCTGGATCATGGGCATCGCCGCCCCGCCCCAGGTCCGTCGCGTTGTTGCCTATGCAGTCTCGCAGGGCATCCGGCGCTTCGCCGCATTCGCGCCGCGCACCGCCTACGGTGATCAGATGACGGCGACGCTGCAGGACGAGGCGGCCGCGCGCGGCGCCACCGTTGTGGGGGTCGAGCAGTTCGATCCGCGCAGCCTCGATCTCACCGGTGCTGCCAAGCGGCTGGCAACGGACATCGGCACCGGTGACGGCAAGGTCGCCATCCTGATGCCGGTTGCGCCGCCGCAGCTCTCGCCAGCGCTGGCGTCGCTCCAGGCCGCCGAGATCGACACCAGCAAGGTCCAGTTGATCGGCACCGGCGTGTGGGATGCGCCGAACATCGGCTCGAATGCCACGCTGCGTGGCGCCTGGTATGCCGCGCCCGATCCTGCCCGGCGCGCCGATTTCGAGCGCAAGTACCTCGCGACCTACGGCCGGCCGCCGGAACGCCTGGCCACACTCGCCTACGACGCAGTGGCGCTGGCCGCCCAGCTGGTGCGTGGAAAATCAGGCGTCGTCTCCGCCGATGCCATCACCAGCCCGAACGGCTGGACGGGCGTCGATGGGCCGATCCGTTTCCTGCCGGACGGCCGTTCGCAACGCGCCCTGGCGGTGATCGAGATCCAGGGTGACCGCAGCGTGGTGATCAGCCCGGCGCCCAGTTCGTTCAGCCAGGTCACGAACTGACCAACATGCCCGTTCTGCCACGCGCCATCCTGTTCGATCTCGACGATACCCTGATCCGGGCCTACGCCCAGCCGGACGAAGCCTGGACACGGCTGCTGCAGATGTTCGCCGACCCTCTCGGGGCGCACGATGCGGCATCGATCGAAGGTGTGCGGCGGGCGATCATGGACGAAGCGCGCGCCTTTTGGTCGGAGGCGAAGACCGCCGCCAAATGGCGGCTCGACATTCCGGGCGCACGACGGCTTTCGGTGCGGCGTGGCCTCGCCCGCTTCGGCCGGCCCGACGACGCCCTTGCGGACCGCATCGCCGACGCCTTCACCGAGCTGCGCCGCCAGGAATACCGTCTCTATCCCGATGCGCACGCCACGGTCGATGCGTTGCGCGATGCCGGCGTGAAATTGGCCCTCGTCACCAACGGCGCCGGTGCCACGCAGCGCGACAAGATCAAACGTTTCGACCTTGCCCATCGCTTCGATCACATCCAGATCGAGGGTGAGTTCGGCCAGGGGAAACCAGAGCCCGCCGTGTATCGCCATGCCCTGGAAACGCTCGGCGTCGCGGCGAGCGATGCCTGGATGGTGGGCGACAATTACGAATGGGAAGTGGTGGCACCGCAGAAGCTTGGCCTTTGCGGCATCTGGTACGATCCGTTGGGCATGGGCATTCCAGCTCATGCGACCGCCCGACCGTCGCGCATCATCCGCCGGCTGGGCGAACTGGTGGAATAGCCTTCAGGCCGGCCTGGCCTTGCCGTCCGGGCAGTCGCCGGCTCCCGCCGCTCGATAAGCGCGCGACATCCGCACGACGTTGATCTAGAGTACCCATAAGCCCGACTAAAAAACGGGGCGCCTACAGGGAGGCGCGGAATGAGTTCAGGTCTTGTCGGCCGCGAACCGTATCCGGCTGGCGGCATCTCCATGATCGGCCGTCGCGACTTTTTGGTCGCCACGGGACTCGGCTTGATGACTGGCGCCCACGCGGCAGTGGCGGCTTCGCCCGACCAGCTGACGTGGGGCGTCCATGTCTCTCTCGCACCGACCTGGTTCGAGCCCGCCGAGGCATCCGGCATCATCACACCGTTCATGGTGTTCTATGCGCTGCACGATGCAATGGTGAAGCCCATGCCGGGCTCCGCGCTTGCGCCGTGCCTTGCCGAATCGGTCAAGGCTTCGGAAGACGGCCGGTCCTACGAGTTCGTGATCCGCGAGGGCGCCAAGTTCCACAACGGCGATCCGGTAACGCCGACCGACGTCAAATTCTCTTTCGAACGTTATCGCGGCATCGCGCACGGCCTGTTGCAGGAGCGGGTCGCCGCGGTCGAGGCGCTGGATGCCCACCGTGTTCGATTCCAACTGAAGGAGCCTTGGCCGGATTTCCTGACATTCTATGCGACGGCGACCGGATCGGGCTGGATCGTACCGAAGGCTTACCTCGAGAAGGTGGGTGACGACGGCTTCAAGAAGGCACCGATCGGCGCCGGCCCCTACAAGTTCGTCTCCTTCACTCCCGGAGTGGAACTGATCCTCGAAGCGTTCGATGGCTATTGGCGCAAGAAGCCGGCCGTAAAACGCCTCGTCTTCAAGGTGATCCCCGACGAAAGCACCCGACTTGCCGCACTCAAGCTCGGTGAAATCGACGTTGCCTATTCGGTGCGCGGTGAGCTTGCCGAACAGTTGCGCAAGACGCCCGGCCTCGCCCTGAAGCCGGCCGTGGTGCAGGCGCCGTTCTGCCTCTATTTCCCCGACCAGTGGGACGAGAAGTCACCGTGGCACGACGTGCGGGTGCGAAAAGCCGCGAGCCTTGCGATCGACTGTAACGGGATCAACGAGGCCCTCACTCTGGGCTACTCGGAAGTCACCGGAAACTCGATCGTGCCCAAGGGATACGACTTCTACTGGCAACCGCCCGCGCCTGAGTATGACCCGAAGAAGGCCAAGCAGCTTCTTGCCGAGGCGGGCTTCCCGCGCGGCTTCGACGCCGGCACCTATTTCTGCGACGCCTCGTACGCCAATATCGGCGAGAGCGTCGTCGACAACCTGTTGGCCGCCGGGATTCGCTGCAAACTACGACCGGTCGAGCGGGCCGCCTTCATCAAGGAATTTGGCGAGAAGAAATACAAGAACATCATCCAGGCCGGCCCTGGCGCCTTCGGCAATGCCGCGACTCGCATCGAGGCGCACCTGGTCAAGGGCGGCGTGTTCTCCTACGGCAGCTATCCGGATATCGACGCGCTCTACCAGCAGCAGGCGGCCGAACTGGATCGCGCACGACGCGAGGCCATCCTCTTCAAGATCCAGCAGCTGATGGTCGAGCGGACGATCTACGCGCCGATCTGGCAGCTCGCCTTCATCAACGGCATCGGATCGCGCGTGGGAGAGTCCAGCTTCGGCCGGATTCCGTTGTTTCCGTACACGTCACCTTACGAGGATATCACGCTGAAAGGCACGTAAACCCGGCTACAGGCGGCCACAGACTTTTGAGGGCGTCATGACACGATACATCACGCGAAGAGCTGCTTACTGCGCCTTGTCGCTGCTGTTGCTGTCGTTGACGATCTTCTTCTTCGTCCGGGTGACCGGCGACCCGGCAGCCTTGCTGGTCGAGCCGGGGGCCAGCGCGGCTGATATCGCTGCCATCCACCACAGGTTCGGCCTCGATCAACCGCTTTGGGTGCAATACGGCTTGTTCATGTGGAGCCTGGCGCACGGCGATCTTGGCCAGTCCTTCTACTACCAGACCCCGGTCATCGACCTCTACCTGTCGCGCCTGCCGAACTCGCTGATGCTCGCCGGTGTGGCGATGGTGTTCTCGCTCCTGATCGGCATCCCGAGCGGCATCCTCGCGGCGGTGCGGGTCGGCCGTTTCTGGGACAGCGCCGGGAAGGTGTTCGCGCTGCTTGGCCTCTCGCTGCCCTCTTTCTGGGTCGGCCTGGTCCTGATCCTTCTCTTCTCGGTCTATCTGCACTGGCTGCCGTCGTCCGGCGCCGGAACCCCGCTTCATCTGATCATGCCGGCCTTCGCTTTGGGCTGGTATTTCGCGGCCGCGCACATGCGGCTGACCCGTTCTTCGATGCTCGATGTCCTGGGATCCGAGTACATCAAGCTCGCCCGACTCAAGGGCCTGCCCGAGGCGCTGGTGATCGCCAAGCACGCGTTCAAGAACGCGCTGATCCCGGTGCTTACCCTGGCCGGCATCAACCTCGTCATCATGGTCAACGTGGCCGTGGTGGTGGAGACGGTCTTTGCCTGGCCAGGGATCGGACGCCTTCTCTACGAGGGCATCACCTTCCGCGACTTCCCGGTGGTTCAGGGCGTCGTGCTGCTGGGCGGCGCGATGATCGTGGTCGTCAATCTGGCCATCGACATTCTTTACGCCGTCATTGACCCCCGCATCCGGTTGGAGAGGTGACCCGATGAGCGCACCCGCAGACGTCATCACCCTACCCTCTCCGCCGCGCACGGCCCGTCGTCGGGCGATCCGGCTGGGCGACATACCCATCGTGCCGGCAGCGATCCTCATCATCATCGCCCTGGTGGCAATTTTCGCCGACCAGCTTGCGCCGCATGATCCGGAGGTCGGCAAGCTGACGGCCCGCTTCAAGCCGCCGTTCTGGCAGAGCGGCGGCAGCACGCAATATCTGCTCGGCACCGATCAGCTCGGCAGGGATGTGCTGTCGCGGCTTATCTTTGGCGCGCGCGTGTCGATGGTCGTGGGCATCATGGCGGTGATCGTCGCCGGCGTCATCGGCACCGCCCTCGGGATCCTCTCGGGTTATCTCCGCGGCTGGGTCGACCAGGTCATCATGCGCATTACCGATACATGGCTTGCCTTGCCGGCACTGACGTTCGCGATCTTCCTCGCCGCGATCGTCGGCCCCAGCATGTGGAATATCGTCATCATCCTCGGAGTCACCTACTGGACCCGCTATGCCCGCGTCATCCGCGGTGAGGTGCTTTCGCTCAGGGAACGCGAATTCGTGCAGCTGGCGATCGTCGCCGGCTGCTCGAAGTGGACGATCATGACGCGGCACATCCTGCCCAATGTCATCAACTCGGCGACCGTGCTCGGTAGCCTGATGCTCGGTGTCGTGATCATCACCGAAGCCACGTTGTCGTTCCTCGGCGTCGGTGTCCCGCCGCCCCAACCGGCCTGGGGCCTGATGCTGTCCGACGGCAAGCAGGGGCTGATGGTGGGCTACTGGTGGCTCACCGTGTTCCCCGGCTGCTGCATCATGCTGATGGTGTTGTCGGCCAATCTCCTGGGGGATTGGCTGCGAGTCAAACTCGATCCGCAGCTTCGGCAGCTCTGACCATGGCCCGCGAACCGCTTCTGCGCCTGGAGAATCTCTCCACGCACTACATCTCGGCCCAAGGCACCCGAGTGGTGCGGGCCGTCGACGAGGTATCGCTCAGCCTCAATGCCGGCGAGACGCTGGGCATCGTCGGCGAAAGCGGCTCGGGCAAGAGCACGCTGGCGCTCACCATGTTGCGGGTGCTGCCGCCGGCGGCCCACATCGTCGGCGGCCGTATCCTGTTCGAGGGCGAGGACCTCGTGGCGAAGTCCGACGCCGACATGCGCGAGATCCGCGGCAAGCGCATCGCCATGATCCTGCAGGACCCGATGGCCTCGCTCAATCCGCTGTTCACGATCGGCAACCAGGTCGCCGAACCGATCCAGATCCACGAGAAGACACCGCGCTCGGCGTCGTGGACGCGGGCGCGCGAACTCTTGAAGGCAGTGCGCATTCCCTCGCCCGAGACGCGGGTCAGGCAATATCCTCACGAGATGTCGGGGGGCATGCGGCAGCGCATCGTCGGCGCTATCGGCATATCGTGCCAGCCACGTCTCCTGATTGCCGACGAACCGACGACCAGCCTCGATCTCACGATCCAGGCGCAATACCTGAATCTGCTGCGCGAGCTGCAGCGTGCGCACGGGCTGGCGCTGATCTTCATCACCCACAATCTCGGCATCGTCGCCAAGATGTGCGACCAGCTTGCCGTCATGTATGCCGGCCGCGTCGTCGAGTCGGGATCGGTCTCGCGCATCTTCAATGCGCCAGCGCATCCCTATACCAGGGCGCTGCTGGGCTCGATCCCGCATATGGGCGACCCGCAACACCGGCTGACCGCGATCGCCGGTCAGCCGCCCGATCTGGCCGCTTTGCCGCGAGGCTGCTCCTTTGCGCCGCGTTGCCCACAGGCTGTCGATCGCTGTCGCATCGAGGCACCTCCCGCCTTCAGTATTGGCGAAGGCCGGGTGGCGCGCTGCTGGCTGGCACGGGAGGTGAATACCGATCGCACCACGTTAGCGGGAGCGGTCTGATGCCGATCATCGAGGCCGAAGGGCTCACCAAACTTTTCCAGGCCAAGCGCGGATTGCTGGCCGCGGATCAGGGCGTGGTGCGGGCTGTGGACGGAATCTCGTTCACGATCGACGCCGGCCGTACGCTCGGGGTCGTGGGTGAGTCCGGTTGCGGCAAGACGACGACGGCCAAGCTGGTGCTTGGACTCGAAGAGCCGACCGGCGGACAGATGCGGTTCGAGGGCCGAGATCTGCGCACGCTCGATGCGGCGGGCCAACGGAACTACCGCAAATCGGTCCAGGCGGTGTTTCAGGATCCTTACGCCTCCCTCAATCCGCGCATGCGCATCGGCCAGATCGTCGGTGAGCCGTTGGTCACCAACGGCACGCGGGACGCCGGCGAGGTCAGGAAGCAGGTTCTGCGTCTGCTCGATCTTGTTGGACTTCCTGAACGCGCGGCCGACCTGTTCCCGCACGAATTCTCCGGCGGGCAACGCCAGCGCATCGCGATCGCGCGAGCGCTGGTGCTGTCCCCCAAACTGGTCGTGCTCGATGAGCCGGTCTCGGCGCTTGACGTATCGATCCGCGCCCAGATCCTCAATCTGCTGCGCGACCTGCAGCAGCAGCTCGGGCTTTCCTATCTGTTCATCGCCCACGATCTCGCCGCGGTGGCGCATATGAGCCATACGATCGTGGTGATGTATCTGGGCAAGATCGTCGAATGCGGCGATGCACGTTCGCTCGCGACAAATCCGAAACACCCCTACACCCGTGCACTTTTTTCGGCCGCGCTGCCGAGCCACCCCGACGAGCGGCGCGACGAGATCATCCTGCAGGGCGAGGTGCCAAGTCCATTGAAGCCGCCGGCGGGCTGCCGCTTCCATCCGCGATGCCAGCAGGCGATGGCACATTGCGGCAAGGACGAGCCGTTGCTGAGAAAGGCGCATGAACGCCTTGTCGCCTGTCACCTCTACACCGGCGCAACTTCAGGCGTGGAGGTTGCGCACCAGGCTTAGTTGGGGGGCATACATGGCTCTCTTCGGACGCCGCCGGCATATGGCGCTGTTCATGGCACTGCTGCTCGCAGTGCCCGCGTGCGGCATCGCGGCAGCGCTTGCCGGACAGCCGGAGCCGAAGGGCAAGGCGGTCATGGCGTGGCATGTGACGATCTCGCCCAGCTGGTTCGACCCGTCGACCGCACCGCCGCAGATCACCCCCTTCGGCATGCTCTACGCCATCCATGACGCACTCGTGCGGCCGTATCCCGGGCAGAAAATGGGCCCGAGCCTCGCCGAGAAATGGGAGGAGAGCGAAGACGGCAAGACCTACACCTTCACGCTGCGCCAGGGCCTGACGTTCCACAACGGCGATCCGCTGACGGCGGACGACGTGAAGTTCAGCTTCGACCGCTACAAGGGCGCCGGCGCGTCGATCCTGCATGACCATGTCGAGGCGGTCGAGATCGTCGATCCGCGGCTGGTGCGCTTCCATCTCAAGGAAGCCTGGCCCGACTTCATGACGTTTCTCGGCACCACTGCCACCGCCGCCGGCATTGTCGTGCCGAAGCATTACATCGAGCAAGTGGGCGACGACGGCTTCAAGAAACATCCCGTAGGCGCCGGTCCCTACAAATTCGCCAGCACCAAGCCAGGCATCGAGGTCGTGCTCGAGGCCAATCCCGGCTACTGGCGGCGTGTGCCGAGCGTCAAGACGCTGGTGATGCGCAGCGTTCCCGAAGCGACGACGCGAGCGCTGATGGTGAAAACCGGCGAGGCCGATATCGGCTATGTGCTCGACGGCCCCGATGCGCAGTCCCTGAAGGGCGTGCCGGGTGTCCAGATCGTCGCGAGCAAGCATGCCTCGATCTTCTGGATCGAGTTCGCCAAACAGTGGGACATGAAATCGCCATGGCACGACCCGCGGGTGCGGCTGGCTGCCAACTATGCGCTCAACCGCAAGGAAATCAGCGAGGCGGCCTGCCTAAGTTTCTGCCCTCCGGCGGGTGTGATCGTGCCGCGCGTCATGGATTTCGCGCTCCAGGTCGACGCCTTGCCCTACGATTTGCCCAAGGCCAGGCAGCTCCTTGCCGAGGCCGGGTTTCCCAACGGTTTCGACGCCGGCGAGTTCTCGGCGATTCCCGGTTTCCCGACGGTCGCAGACGCAGTGGTCAACGACCTCAATGCCGCCGGCATCCGCGTCAGGCAGCGCCAGATGGAGCGGGCGGCCTTCTATGCAAATTGGCAGGACAAGAAGTTGCCCGGGCTTTACATGGTCGCCTCGGGGAATTCCGGCAACGCGGCAAGCCGGGTCGACGCCTTCATCTATTCGAAAGGCGCTTATGCCAATGGCGGCTATCCCGACATCGACGAACTGTTCCTGGCCCAAGCCAAGGAACGCGACGTCGCGAAGCGCGAAGCGATGCTGCACAAGATCCAGCAACTGACGATCGACCGGGTCATGTTCGCGCCGGTCATGGATCTCCGCGCGCTGATGGCGATTGGCCCGCGTGTCACCAAGCACACGATCACCGACGTCTGGATGAGCCCGTTCCCCTCTTACGAGGACATGGAAATCAAGGACTAACACTGGATCCGAATATGGTGAAACCGCCTCACCCTGAGGAGCGGCCGCAGGCCGCGTCTCGATTCGCGCGGGGTAACCCCCGCGCTGTGGTGGGAACGAGCACCTCGCCTGTTGCTCATCCTTCGAGACGCGCGCTTCCGCGCATGTGAATGCGCTTACGCGCGCTCCTCAGTATGAGGTGGTTCTCTAGGTCGCCTTCAGCGTGAGATCCTCATAGGGCGCGGTATAGGGGAAGTCGGGGATCAAGCCGAAGCCTGACTCGCCGACGCGCGGCCCGATACCGTTGATGAACGCAAGCTGCCAGATCGGCGCGGCGACGGTCCGCTCGTGGACCATCTGCTGGATCTGCGCGACCAACTCGCTGCGCTTCTTCTGGTTGAGCTCGGCCGCCTGCTTCTCGAACAGATCATCGATGTCCGGATAACTGCCGTAGGCATAGGTGCCGCCCCCGACGATGAAGGCGGCCAGCCGGGTCGCGGCGTTGCCGAAGGCGCCGCTCGCTCCCTGCACGACGTTCTTGTACTTCTTGTCGCCCCAGGATTTCAGGAATGCGGCCCGCTCGATCGGCCGCAGCCTGATGCGGATGCCGATCTCGGCGAAATTGTTGAGCACGGCCTCGGCGAGGTTGGCATAGGAAGCGTCGCAGAACAGCTCGCCGGCATCGAAGCCACGGGGATGACCTGCCTGGGCAAGCAGTTGCTTCGCCTTGACCGGATCGCGTTCCGGCATTGGCGGCTGCCAGTACATGTCGAAGCTCGCAGGGATGATGCTGCCGGTGATCTTGGAATATCCAAGGGTCAGCGCCTGGTTGATGCCGTCGCGATCGATCGCCAGGCTGGCGGCCTTGCGCACCCGCTCATCGTGCCACGGCGACTTCTCGTCCCATTGGTCGACAAAGGAGAGCCAGAACGGTGCGGCAAGGACGACCGGCTTCAGCGTGAGTCCCGGTTTTCGCTGCAGTTCTTCGGCCAACTCGCCGCGGATCGAATAGACGATGTCGACCTCGCCACGGCTCAGTGCCGCAAGCCGCGTTGCCTCGTCGGGAATGACCCGAAACACCAGACGCTTGACGCTCGGCGCCTTGCGCCAGTAGCCGTCAAAGGCTTCGAGCACCAGCTCGACCCCGGGATTGAACGAGACGAACTTGTAGGGACCGGCGCCGATCGGAGCCTTGAGATAGCCATCGTCGCCAACCTTCTCGACATACTTCTTTGGCACGATCCATCCGGCGCCCGTCGCCTGGCCGTAAAAGGTCAGGAAATCCGGCCACGGTTCCTTGAAGTGGAAACGCAGACGCTGGGGGTCCAGAACTTCGATCGATGCAATGCGGCTCGCCATCAGATCGTGCGACGCGCCGCGGTAGCGTGTGAACGAGAACTTCACATCCTCGGCCGTCACCGGATCGCCGTTGTGGAAGGTCGGCCCCTTGCGCAGCACGAATTCGTAGTTGAGCAAATCTTCGGACGCCGTCCACGACTCGGCGAGGCAGGGCGCGAACGGCTGGCCAGGCATTGGCTTCAACATCGCGTCGTGCAGCGCATAGAGGATCATGAACGGCGTGATCAGGCCCGACGTCTCGGCCGGGTCGAACCAGGTCGGGGCAAGCGACACATGGACGCCCCAGGTGAGTTGCCCCTGGGGTGCTGCGGCGGTGGGGCCAGCGGCGCCTGCGGCCAAGGCACCGGCGGCAAGGGCTAACGCATCGCGACGCGTAAATGACATAATTTGACGGCCGGGCGACATCGTCCCGGCGCTTCCCAGGCGTTGAGTCATATCCCTGCTCCTGGGCCCCCTCTGCGTGGAGCCTCGCACCTAGTCTACGCCCGCAGACTATCGATGTCTGCCGTGGGTAAGCAAAAAGCAGGGACTGAGGTGCCCGAAGCGTTGTCCGCCGTCAGGCCTTCACCCGGTCTTTCGGCAACTTGTCGGCCGTCTGCAGCATCAGCCGCTCCACGCGGCCGCCCTGCACCAGGTGGGTCTGCAGGACCTCGTCGATGTCTTCCTTGTTCGCGACCGAATACCAGACGCCTTCGGGATAGACGACGACGGTCGGCCCGAGCTCGCAGCGGTCGAGACAACCGGCATTGTTGATGCGGACTCTCTTGAGTCCCAGCTCCCTTGCCCGGGTTTTCATGTAGTCGCGCAGCTCCTCGCTGCCCTTGTCGGCGCAGCAGCCTCGCGGGTGGCCAGCCGGTCGCCGGTTGGTGCAACAGAAGACATGGGCTTCGTAATAGGGCTCGGGATCGGTCGGCTTCTGACGTGCACTCATAACGACTTCATTCCTTCTTGCCCGAGGCGATGTTGGCGAGCTGCGTCCAGAAGGCCTGCTGGATCTGCTGCATTTGCTCCACCCCCTGCATCGAGGCTGGCAGCCAAGTCTTGAAGATGGTTTCGGGATTCATCGCATCAAGGCTCGACCGCAGGCGCTCCTCGATCTCGCCCATCACCCGGTCCTGCATCGGCTTGAGGTCGGGCAGGCCGAAGAAGGCGCGTGCCTCCTCGGGCGTGCAGGTCACTTCGACATTCACCTTCATGATTCTCTCCGGTTTGCGGCAGCTTAGGCGATCTTGGGCCGGCGGACCATGCTATGACCGGTCATGGCTCCTTCCTCATCAGCCTGGCTGGCCCGCAATCCCCGTGCCGGGCGTTCCCTGAAATTCGGCCGCGAACAGCAGTTCGTGGTCAATCCCAACGGCATTGCCGAACTCTGCGACATGTTGAAGGAATGTCCCAAACACCAGCCGACGCCGCTCTACTCGCTACCCAACCTCGCCCAACGATTTGGCGTAGGCGAGATCCGCGTCAAGGACGAAAGCCAGCGTTTCGGCTTCGGCGCCTTCAAGGCGCTGGGCGGCGTGCTCGCCGTCTACAACGTGCTGAGCGGCGCGGTCGGCGAGGCTTATCACTCCAGCACCTCTTTCGCCGACGTCATGAAAGGCAACCACCGCGAGATCACGTCGAGCTTCATCTTCGCCACAGCGAGCTCGGGCAATCACGGCCGCTCGGTGGCTGCGGGCGCCAAGCTGTTCGGCAATCGCTGCGTGGTGTTCCTGCCGAAGTTCACGACGGCCGAAAAGGAAGCGGCGATCCGCGCCCGTGGTGCCGAGGTGATCCGCGTCGACGGCGACTACGACACCGCCGTGGCCGAGTGCCGGCGTCAATCGGAGGCGAACGGCTGGAGCATCATTTCCGACACGTCGTGGGAAGGCTACGACTCCGTGCCGCGCAGCGTCATGCGCGGCTACTGCGTGCTGGCGCACGAGGCGGTCGTCCAGCAGTGGCGGGGCGCGCCCACCCATGTCTTCGTGCAGGCCGGCGTGGGCGGGCTCGCCGCCGCGGTGATCGGCTATCTCTGGGCGGTCCTGCCCGAGCGGCCGGTCTCGGTCGTGGTCGAACCCGAGAGTGCGGATTGCTGGTTCCAGAGCAACGCCGCCGGCAAGCCCGCGCTCGCCAGCGGCAAGGCCGACACGGTCATGGGCGGCCTCGCTTGCCGCGAGATCTCTCCCGTGACCTGGCCGGTCGTCGGCGAGGCGGCCGACTGGTTCATGACCATCACGGAGGACCAGGTTCTGCCGGCGCGACATCTCTACCGACAGCCGATTGAAGATGATCCCGCCTTGGAGTCAGGCCCGTCGGGTTGCGCGGGGCTGGCCGGCCTTACGCGCGTCTGCACCGACGAAGCCGCCTTCAAGGCCCTGAAACTCGACAGCAGTTCGCGCGTTCTGTTGATCAACAGTGAAGGCAATCTCGGAGAAGAACCGGCATGACCGAAGGCCGCAACCGCCTCGGCGCGGAGACCAGCCCTTATCTCCTGCAGCATGCGCACAATCCTGTGCATTGGTGGGCCTGGGGCGAGGAGGCCATCGCCGAGGCCAAGCGCACCAACCGACCGATCCTGCTCTCGGTGGGTTACGCCGCCTGCCATTGGTGCCATGTGATGGCGCACGAAAGCTTCGAATCGCCCGAGGTCGCCGCGGTGATGAACGAGCTGTTCGTCAACATCAAGGTCGACCGCGAGGAGCGGCCCGATGTCGATGCGATCTACATGCAGGCGCTGCATTTGCTGGGCGAGCACGGCGGCTGGCCGCTCACCATGTTCTGCACCCCCGCCGGCGAGCCGTTCTGGGGCGGCACCTATTTCCCTTACCCCGCGCGATTCGGCCGGCCGAGCTTTGTCGAGGTGCTGCACGGGATCGCCCAGGCTTGGCGCGACAAGCCGCAGGACATCGAGACGAATCGCACCGGTCTTTTGAAGGCGCTGCAGGCAAGTGCTGAGAACAAGGCCGTGGTGCCCAAGGGCGACGGACCTCTGATCCCGATCAGCCTGCTCGACCAGATCGCCGCGCGCCTCGCCGATGCCTGCGACCTCACCTGGGGCGGCTTCGGCCAGGCGCCGAAATTCCCTTCTCCTTATGTCTTTGAACAGATCTGGCGCGGCTGGCTGCGCGGGCGTTCCAACGCCAAGCTCTTCGACGCGGTCACGGTCACGCTCGACCGGATGTGTCAGGGCGGCATCTACGACCATCTGGGCGGCGGCTTCGCCCGCTACGCCACCGACGCGCAGTGGCTGATCCCGCACTTCGAGAAGATGCTGTACGACAACGCGCAGCTCATCGATCTCCTGACGCTAGTATGGCAGGAGACCAAGAGCCCGCTCTATGCCACGCGCATCGCCGAGACCTGCGACTGGGTCCTGCGGGAGATGATCGCCGACGGCGGCGGGTTCGCCGCGACCTACGACGCCGACAGTGAAGGCGTCGAAGGCAAGTTCTATGTCTGGGACGCAGCGGAAATCGACGCCGTTCTGGGTGCCGAGGATGGCGCCTTCTTCCGTGCCGTCTATGACGTCACGCCCGAAGGCAATTGGGAGCATCACAATATCCTGCACCGCAACCAGTTGCCGGCGCTTCGAAGCGAGGCCGACGAGCAGCGATTGGCGACCTTGCGCGGCAAGCTGAAGGCGGTACGCGACAAGCGCGTCTGGCCGGGCTGGGACGACAAGGTGCTGGCCGACTGGAACGGCCTGATGATCGCCGCTCTCGCCAACGCGTCAGTGGTGTTCCAGCGCGACAACTGGCTCGCCGCAGCACTGCGCGCCTGGCGTTTCGTCATGGACGCGATGCGCGATAGTGACGGCCGGCTGTTCCATTCCCATCGCACCGGCAAGCGGCTGCACCGCGGCACGCTCGACGACTATGCCAACATGGCGCGCGCCGGCATCGCATTGTTCGAAGCGACGGGCGATCCGCGCCATATCGAAGAGACCAAAGCGCTGGTTGCGGTGCTCGACAGGCACTTCGCGGATCCATCGTCAGGTGGCTACTTCATCACCGCCGACGATGCGGCCGACCTGATCGTGCGCAACAAGCATTGTCACGACAATGCGGTGCCATCGGGCAACGGCGTGCTGGTCGGAGTCTTCGCCCGGCTCTGGATCCTGACCGGCGACACGCTCTGGCACGACAAGGCGAATCGACAGGTCGCCGCTTTCGCGGGCGAGCTCGAGGGCAATTTCTTTCCCCTAATGACGCTCCTGAACAGCTACGAGACGCTGCAAAATGCGGTCGAACTGGTGATCGTGGGCGATCCGTCGCGACCGGAGACCGAGGCCCTGCGTCGCGCCGTCTACGCCAAAAGCCTGCCCAACAAGATCGTGCGCCGGCTCGCACCCGAGGCATCGTTGCCCACGGACCATCCCGCCGTTGGCAAGGGTCTGGTCGGTGGCAAATCAGCGCTCTACGTCTGCCGCAATCTCTCCTGCGAGGCTCCGATCACTGAACCGGAGGCTTTGTCGCTGTCCTAGGACGCTGCTACGGTTGCCGGAAACACCGCATTATGCAGGAGTAGACCGTGCAGCTTCAGCTCAAGACGTGGCAGTTCGTCGAGGACTATCTCAAGACCAAGACCGGCATCATCATTCCCATCGGCTCGACCGAGCAGCATGGCCCGACCGGCCTGATCGGCACCGATGCGCTGACGGCGGAGATGATCGGGCGCGGCGCCGGCGAGAAAGCGGAGGCGCTGGTGGCGCCCACCATCTCGGTCGGCATGGCGCAGCACCATCTCGCCTTCCCGGGATCGGTGACGCTCAAGCCCACCACCCTGATCGCGGTAATACGCGATACCGTGACGTCGCTCGCTCGGCACGGTTTTACGCGCTTCTATTTCGTGAATGGCCATGGCGGCAACATTGCCACCGTGACGGCCGCTTTCTCGGAAATCTATGCCGAGCGCTCGATGGAGAAGCTCAGCAACCAGCCGCCAATCAAGTGCGCCTTGCGCAACTGGTGGGAAAGCAGCGGCGTGAAGAGCCTCAGGAACGAGCTCTATGGCGGCGCCGAAGGCAGCCATGCGACTCCGTCGGAAGTGGCCGTCACCTGGTACGGCTATCCGCAGACAATGCAGCAGAAGACCATGGAGCCACGCATCGCGCCCAACGGCTCCTTCACCGATGCCGAGGATTATCGCCGGGTCTTCCCCGACGGCCGCATCGGCTCCGATCCCAACCTCGCCACGCCCGAGCATGGCAAGCGCATCTACGACACCGCGGTCGAGGATGTCGCTCGCGACTACGCCAGCTGGGTTGCGCGCTAGGTATCACGCGATGGGCGCTATCGGGCACCGCGCCTCACCCGCTCACGGTGGAGGAGATAGAGGCCCGAGCCCACGATGACGACGATGCCCAGCACGGCAAGCGTGTTGGGCACATCGCCCCATACGACATAGCCGATGCCGAGCGCCCACAGGACCGAGGCGTAGCGGAAGGATCCCATCACCGAATAGTCCGTGCGGGAGCGCAGGGCCAGCATCAGGAGCTGGTAACCGCTCGCGAGCAGCACCGAGGCGGCAACCAGCAAGGCGAGGCCTCGCATCGGCACCGGCTGCCAGCCCTCCAGCGACGCCCAGACACAACCGGCGAGCGTCACGCCGATCGCGGAGCTCAGCGACACGACAACGGTCGGCACGGTGGCCGGGACGTATCGACCGAGGATGTCACGCAGCGCGCCCAGCAATGCCGCGAGCACGACCACCCACATCCAGGCATTGATGTCGCCAAGCTTCGGCTGGATCACCATCAAGACGCCGACGAAACCCAAGGCGATCGTGGTCCAGCGCCGCCAGCCCACCTTTTCCTTCAGAATCAGCACGGCAAGCACGGCGAGAAAGAGCGGGGTCGAGAGATTGACCGCCGTCGCGATGGCAAAGGGAATACGGGTAAGTGCGATGAAATAGACAATGGCCGCCGCCGCCTCGAGCGCGCCGCGCGCCAGCACCGACGGATGCCTGATGCCCCCGACTTGCCGCCAGGCACCGCTCGCCCACACCGCCAGCGCACACCACAGGGTCGCGAAGAGGCCACGCAAACCGATCGCCTGGACCGCGGGCATGGTTTCGGCGGCAAGCTTCATCAACGCATCGTTGAAGATGAAGACCACGACCGACGCGGACATCGCGAGGATGCCGCGACTGTTGTCGATCACTTGGTGCCGGACATCTTCATCAGCAGCTTCCAGTGGTCGGCGCTCACCGGCACGACCGAAAGACGCGACTGACGCACCAGCTTGAAGTCCTTGAACGTCGCGTCAGCCTTGATCGCGGCCAAGGTAACGGGTTGCTTCACCGGCCCGACGGCCGCGACATCGACCGTCACCGCCTTGCCCGCCTTGTCGGTCGAGTCCGGATAGGCCGCCTTCACCACCTCAGCGATGCCCACGATCTCCTTGCCCTCGCCCGAGTGATAGAAGAAGCAGCGATCACCCACCTTCATCGCTTTGAGATTGAGCGACGCCTGGGGGTTGCGCACGCCGGTCCATGAGGTGCGCTTTTCCTTCACAAGCTGATCCCACGAATAGGTCGAGGGTTCGGACTTGATGAGCCAGTAAGCCATGTCACTCCCCTTCGCGACGCAACGGCCGCGCCAGCAAACCACGAATCGCCTGATCGAGATCAGCGCCGCGGTGGAGGATAGCATCGACGGCGGCGCAAATCGGCATCTCGATGTCGAGCCGCTTGGCCCGCGCCAGGACCGCAGGCGCCGTCGCCTCGCCTTCGACCACCTGACGCCGCCCTTGCATGTGATGAGCCAGCGACTGGCCCTTGCCGAGTGCCAGACCCAGCGATCGGTTGCGCGACAACGGCCCATGACAGGTCAGCACCAAGTCGCCGAGCCCGCTCAGGCCTGCGAGCGTCTCCAGCTCGGCGCCCAGCGCCTGGCCGAGGCGCGCCATCTCGGCGAAGCCGCGCGTGATTAGCGCCGCCGCGGCATTGGACCCGAGTCCGCGGCCCTCGACGATACCGGCGGCGATGGCCAGCACGTTCTTCGCCGCACCGCCCAACGCCACACCCGTGAGATCGTGCGTCCAGTACGGCCGGAAGACGCCCGAGGCCAATGCCGCCGCAAGCCCGCGCCCGCGTTCGGGATCGGCCGTGGCGATGCTGATCGCCGTCGGCAGACCGCGCACCGCCTCTTCGGCGAAGCTTGGCCCCGAGAGCAGCGCCACCGGCCGGTCCGGCAGGACCTCGGCCAGCACCTCGGGCATCAGAAGGCCGGTCGTGGTCTCGATGCCCTTGGCGCAGATCACGACCGGCCGATCGCCGGGAAGCCTTGCCGCCAGTCCGCGCACGGCCTGCGCCGGACAAGCGAGCAGAAGGACATCGCATGCCACGAGATCCTTCAAATCCGCGGCTGCCGCGATGCCCGCATCGAGCACGATCTCGGGCAGATAGACGGGATTGGCGCGACGCTCGGCGATCGATCGGGCGATCGTCGGATCGCGCGACCACAGCGTCGCTTCGCGGCCGGCGCGGCGCGCAAGGCACGCGAGCGCCGTGCCCCAGGCACCGCCGCCCACCACGCCGATATGTTTGATGGACTCCAAGGCCGGCCGTCAGAGGCTCAGGTTGAAGGCGATGGAAATGCGCTGGGCGTTGCCCGTATAGGGCCGCACCTGGTGCAACAGCCACGCCGGAAACATGATCAGCCGCCCAGCCTTGGGACGCACGACTTCGTTGGCACCGACCGAGAGGCCGCCCGGCAGAGCGAAGGCGAGCTGTGGCGCATACATCGCCGCACCCGGCGCGCGCGGGTCCATGAACTCGAGCTCGCCGCCCAGCGACGGATCGTCGGACACGCCGCCGTCGTCGACGTAGTACACGCCCGACCAGAAGCTGCCGGGATGGGAATGGAATTCGTTGCCGTGGCCGCTGCGATTGATGTTCGCCCACATGTTGCTGCGCCACACGATCGAGACCGGCTGGCCGGCCCGATCGACCGTCGCGCGGTTGGCGACATTGCGACCAATCGCAAGAAGCCTCACGGCGCCGACGCCTGCCCATGTATCGACGTCCCAAGTCGACTGCCAGCCGCCGAGCGTGCTGTGCGACTTGCTGGGCTGCTCTTTCTCGCGCGCCAGCAACACGCGCGAGAGCTCGGCATTCATCGTCGCCGCATCGGGGACATCGACGGTAAGGATGGGCGTTGCGAACGCCGCCACGGTCTGAAAATCGATCTGACCTCTGCTCATGGCCGCAGTTTACCTTCCCATCGAGACAGAGGGATCGAGCGGCCAGCGCGGCCGCGGACGGAAGTCGAGCGGGTCGGTCTCGCCGAGTCGCAACCGCTCGAGTCCGGCCCAGGCGATCATCGCGCCGTTGTCGGTGCAGAGTTTTACCGGCGGTGCCACCAGCCGGATGCCGTGCGAGGCGGCGAGCGACTCTAGTCGACTGCGCAGATAGGCGTTCGCAGCAACACCGCCCGCCACGACCAAAGCCGGCGCAGGGGCAAGCGCGAGCGCGTTGGCACAGCGATCGGCCAGCACATCGCCCACCGTGCGCTGGAAGGAAGCGCAAAGATCGGCGATCGCTTGCTGGTCGTTTGCGGGCAGCTTCTCGACTGCTAGCCGAACCGCCGTCTTGAGACCGGAGAAGGAGAAGTCGCAGCCGGGCTTGCGCCACATCGGCCGCGGCAGGGAGAAGCGCATCGCATCGCCGGTCAACGCCGCGCGCTCGACCGCCGGCCCGCCGGGGAAGCCGAGGCCCAGAAGCTTCGCGGTCTTGTCGAAGCATTCCCCGACCGCATCGTCGATGGTGGTCCCGAGCCGCGTGAACCGGCCGGGTCCGTCGACGGTCAGGAGCTGGCAATGGCCACCCGACACCAGCAGGAGGAGATAGGGGAACGAGACGTCCTCGGTGAGTCGCACCGAGAGCGCATGTCCCTCGAGGTGATTGATGGCAAGGAAAGGCTTGTCGTGCGCGAAGGCAATGGCCTTGGCCGTCATCACCCCCACCATCACGCCGCCGATCAGGCCAGGTCCGCCGGTGGCGGCGATGCCGTCAAGATCGGCGAAGCCAAGCCCGGCCTCGGACAGGGCATCGGTGACCAGGCCGTCGAGCCGCTCGAGATGGGCGCGGGCCGCGATCTCGGGCACCACGCCGCCGAAGCGGCGATGCTCGGTCAGCTGGCTATAGATGACATTGGCCAGGATGCGGCCGACGGGCTCAGGCCCCGCCGGCGCCTCGACGATGGCGACGGCCGTTTCGTCGCAGCTCGTTTCGATGCCCATTACGCGCATGCGGCTCTTCTAGCCTCCGCTGCGGCGCTGCGCTAGAGAGCGCCATGACCGCTCCCCTCCTGCGTCTCGGCACACGCGGCAGCAAGCTCGCCCTCACCCAGGCCGGGCTGGTGCGCGATGCCCTCGCCGCGGCGATCCCCGCCCTCGCCGCGCCCGACGCCATCGAGATCGTGGCCATCCGCACTACCGGCGATGCGATCCAGGATCGGCCGCTCGCCGAGGCGGGCGGCAAGGGCCTGTTCGTGAAGGAGATCGAGGAAGCGCTGCTCGCCGGCCGCATCGACGCCGCCGTTCACAGCATGAAGGACATGCCGACGGCGCAGCCGCCGGGCCTCGCGATCGCGGCTTTCCTGCCACGGGAGGACGCGCGCGACGTCCTGATCGCGGGCGAGGTCCAACGCATCGCCGATCTCAAGCGCGGCGCGATCGTCGGTACCTCGGCGCTGCGGCGCAAGGCGCAGCTCCTGCATCGTCGGCCCGACCTTCAGATCGTGAACCTCCGCGGCAACGTCGACACGCGCCTTGCCAAGCTGAAAGCGGGAGCCGCCGACGCGACGCTGCTCGCGCTTGCAGGGTTGAAGCGGCTCGGGCTCGTAACCGGAACGCCCGTTCCGGAGGAGGAAATCCTGCCGGCGGTCGGCCAGGGTGCGGTATGCATTGAATGCCGGTCAGACAACCATAGATTGCATGAATGGCTTGCCATTATTAATCATGCGCCGACAGCGACCTGCGTCGGTGCCGAGCACGCGATGCTGGCGGTGCTCGATGGGTCTTGCCGTACGCCGATCGCGGGTCATGCCGTCCTCGAAGCCGGCGACACGCTCTATCTGCGCGGCCTGATCGTGAAGCCCGACGGCTCCGAGGTCGTCGCTACCGAACGTCGCGGCCCCTCCGCCGATGCCGAGCGTCTGGGCCGCGACATCGGCGAGGAACTCAAGCGCCGCGGCGGGCCGGGCTTCCTCGCGACGTCCTAGGTTAGTCCTCTGCCGGAACGGAGTGGTGCTCGTGCGTGATACGCCAGTCGCCATCGATCTTGCGCAGTCCGATCGTCAGCCTGAACAGAAATCCGCCTTCCGCGCTGGAGGCGTCGGCGCACCGCATGATGGCGGCCGCGAAAGCAACGTCTTCACCGGCGGTGATGGTAAGTTCCTCGATGTCGAAGGCTTGTGACGGCTTGTGGTACTTGAAGAACAGATCCCATGTTTTCTTGTATTCATCCATTCCCCGCGATTGCAGCGGCGGCGGCACATCGAACATCACGATGTCCGGCTCATGATGGGCAAGAATATCGGACAGATCATGCCGGCGGACGGCGGCCGCCCACGCTTCGATCAGCGCCCTGATCTTGCTTTCGTCCGTTCCGCTCTGCTGTGCCATGGCTCTTGCTCCACTGTTGGCAGCCGTCCCCTATTGCTTCTGGCAGACGAAGGCGTAGCCAGGAAACAGGTTGGATTTCTCACGTTCGAGCTGCTCCCAGCGCGCGAGGTCGGACAAGGTCCGCTCGGTGGGGAAGCGCGCGCGATAAAGCGCGATCGGGTTGGCATCGACGGCGCGCTGCACGGCGCCGGCATTGAATTCAAAGCCGAGGAAGCGCAGCCCGCTGCCGTCGAGGAATTCACGCACGCGCGAGACGGTGAAGCGGTGCTCCTGGACATGGAAACAAAGGTCGCGCAGCAGGCTCGCGCTCCAGAAATCCTCCCACTCCGTGAGCTTCACCAGCCGCCGCCAGCCGCCCCCCATCACCCGTCGGCGGAACTCGCGCAGGCCGTCGAGTGTCGGCGGCAGCTTGGCTGACGCGATCTCCTGCCGCGCCTTCACGACGATGCGGCGCGCGCCCTCGCCGTAGAGGCCGAGGCGCACGAAGGCGCCGCGCCGTGCGACCTGCGAGATCGCCATCAGGCCAGCCTTGGGATCGGCCATGTGATGCAGCACGCCGACACATTCGACATGATCGAAGGTGCGGCCAAGCTTTGGCAGATCGAGGATGTCGCCCTGCAGGAATTCGATGTTGGCGACCCCGTAGCGGCTGGCCATGCGCTTGCCGTAGGCGAGGCTGGCGCGCGACAGGTCGACCGCCGTCACGTTTGCGTTGTCGTACGCCGAGGCGACCGACAACGGATGCTGGCCTGTGCCGGCACCGGGCATCAGCACGGAAAGCGGCGCGTCGAACGCGACGGCTGTTGCGTGTGGAAAATCGCGCATCAGCGCCGCCCGCACATCGACCGATGGACGGCGCGCCAGATGCGTCCAGCGCGGATAGGGATTGGCCTCGTACATCGCCGCGACCGACTGCGACACGCTGTCGGTGATCGGCGCGATCTGCGTCAGGCCGGCTGCAAGCTGGCGCTCCTCGACGACCTCGGGCCGAGGCGCCGGTTGCGGCCGGTACATCGCGCCTGCCGGACCGTCCGGCACAGCCGGATCATCCGGCCAGATGTACTCGTTCAGCCAGGCCTGCTCGGCGATCGCCTCGGTCAGTCGCACGATCGCATCGGGTGGCGATGGCTGCATCACGATCTTGGCGGTGGCGTCGCGCAGCGCCAGAAGCTTGCGCTCCAGCGCGGCGTCGCGATTGAGCGACTTGCGAAGGAATTCGATGAGCAGGGCATTGCCGGCCATCGCCTCGGGCGTCGGATCCGACGGCCAGCCGATCACGACCTGGTTCGCAGCCCCCCAACCGATCGCCTCCCAGTTGGCCCCATTGTCGGCGTAGGCATCGATGAGCAGTTGGATCAGCTGCTCGTTCGGTTGACGAGTGCGCGCGCGTTCGAGAATGGCATCGAGCCCCACGCGCGCCGCCGCGAAGCCCGGCGACAACGCCAGGGCCTGTCGATAGGCCGCCATCGCCTCGTCGAGGCGGCCGGCGACAAAGAGCTCGTCGCCGAGCGTTGCGGAGCGGCTCGCAGTCAAGAAATCAACCCTGTTCGTTGCGGCGCCAGACTATTTCCAAACGCGCTACCCGGGCAATGCACATTGCCGGCCTCGACCCTGCCATAACTGCCGACTAGACTCCTGGCATGCCTATCTTCCTGCGATCGTTCGCTGCAATGTGCGGCGCTGCGATGTTGCTCGCGGCCTGCGAATCAGCGCCGGTGACCGGCCGTTCCCAGCTCATGCTCGTGAGCGAGAACCAGGAGCGCGAGATGGGCCTGCAGGCCTATCGCCAGGTGCTGGCCCAGGAACCGGCCTCGCATGACGCCGAGTTCAACGCGCTGGTCGAGAAGGTCGGCCGACGGATCGCGGCAGCCGCCGAAACGCCGCCGGCGGAGATGTGGCCCGCGCCGCACTACCACTGGGAATTCCGCGCCATCAAGAAGAACGAGCCCAACGCCTTCTGCCTGCCGGGCGGCAAGATCGCGGTCTATTCGGGCCTGCTGCCGATCACGCGCAACGAAGCAGGGCTGGCGACCGTGATCGGCCACGAGGTCGCCCATGCGCTCGCCCGCCACAGCGCCGAGCGCCTCAGCGACCAGACGCTGGTGACCGCGGGCGTCGCCGCGGCAGCGATCGCGCTCAACACCGGCAACCAGGGCAGCACCTATTCGCCGCTCGTGATCGCGGCCCTCGGTGCGGGCGCCAGCGTCGGCATCCTGCTCCCGATGTCGCGCACCCAGGAGGCCGAGGCCGACCACATCGGCCTCGTGCTGATGGCGCGCGCCGGCTACGACCCGCACGAGGCGATCGGTCTCTGGGAACGCATGCGCGCCGCGAACAAGGGCGGCCAGCAGGCCGAATGGCTCAGCACCCATCCGGCCGACGAGACCCGCATCGAGAACATCCGCCGCTGGGTGCCCGAAGCGATGAAGTACTATCGCCGTCCCTGAAGAACGTCCGCGCGCCACCTCAAGAACTCGTGAGGACCACGACCTGTCCGCGAGCCTGGATGTCTGGCATCGGCGCAAGGGCCATGCCAATGTCATCGGGCCAACTTCGGGGAGGTCAGCATGCGAATGATTATGGTGGCCGTGCTTTGCGCGATCGCAATGGTCGCGAAAGCAAACGCTGCGATCAAAGAAGAACCCATCACTTATACGGACGGCCAGACCACCATGAAGGGCTTCGTCGTGTACGACGACGCCCTCACGGCCAAGCGGCCCGGGATCGTCATGGTGCATGAGTGGTGGGGCATCACCCCACACATCCACAACGAGGCGCGGAAGTTCGCGCAGCAGGGCTACACAGCTTTCATCGCCGACATGTACGGCGACGCCAAGACCGCCGACAATCCAAAGGACGCCGGCACACTTTCCGGTTCAGTGATGAAGGACCCGAAAGCGATGGAGTCGCGCTTCAACGCTGCACGGGACCAGCTCGCCAAGCAAGCCTCGGTCAATCCGCAGCGCATCGGCGCCGTCGGTTACTGCTTCGGCGGTGCGGTCGTCCTGAACATGGCGCGCGCCGGCGCGGACCTCGTCGCCGTGGCGGGCTTTCATGCATCGCTTGGTCTCAACACCCCCGCGCCGGCGCCGGGAACCGTCAAGGCGAAAATCCTCATCCTGAACGGCGCGGACGATCCCTTCGTGAAGCGCGAGCAGTATGCTGCGCTCAAGAAGGATTTTGACGCGGCGAAGGTCGACTATCGGATCATCGAGTATCCGGGCGCGGTGCATGCGTTCACGAATCCCGAAGCGACCGAGCTCGGCAAGAAGTTCAACCTGCCGCTCAAGTACGATGCGAAGGCGGATCAGGAATCAAAGGCGGAGGCCGCCAAGTTCTTTGCCGCCGACCTTAAGAAATAGTCGGAGGCTTTAGCGGCGGCGCATGGTCTATGCGCCACCGCTCGTGATCGCGGACATGAGCAGTAGCTACAGTCCTCATGGCCCTCTTGGCGCCGGGAGCGCTCCCCTGGGCAACCTCGGATCGGTCGTGCCTGAAGAGGTTGCGAACGCTTGCTTGCAGGCCGCCTGGGACGCCGGCATTCGCCACTACGATACCGCGCCCCACTATGGCGCCGGACTGGCGGAACATCGGCTGGGCAATGCTCTGCGCGCTCGCTTGCGCTCCTCCTACACGCTCTCGACCAAGGTCGGACGTCTGCTGCAGGTCGCACCGGACGTGCCCGAGTTGAACGAAGGGTTTCTGCGGGCCCTGCCGTTTCGCCGGGTCTTCGATTACACGGCCAACGGCACGATCCGCTCCCTGGAGGACAGCCAGCAGCGGATGGGGCTCACCCGTTTCGACATCGTCTACATCCACGATTGCGCCGAGGACTGGCACGGGCCTACGTGGAAGGAGCGCTTCAACGAAGCGATGACGGGAGCGGCGCAAGTGCTCACCAAGATGCGCGACCGGGGCGAGATTCGTGCCTGGGGCATGGGCCTCAATCTCGTCGAGCCCGCCCTCGCCTGCCTCGAAGCCGCGCGGCCGGACATCTTCCTGATCGCGGGCCGCTATACGTTGCTCGACCACACCGCGCTCGAGCGGCTGTTCCCGGCGTGCGAGGCCAAGGGCGCGAAAGTCGTGCTGGGCGGGCCATACAACTCCGGCTTGCTGGCAGGCGGCACGACCTTCAACTACAAGCCCGCCAACAAAGACATGGTAGCGCGCGCCAATGCCATCCGCGCCGTCTGCGAGCGGCACGGCACCGACATCAAGGCGGCGGCGCTGCGGTTTTGCGCGGCCCACCCCGTCGTCGCCGCCGTCATCCCCGGCCCGCGCACATCGGACGAAGTCCGGCAGAACGCCAAGCTGATGCAGGCCGACGTCCCGGGCGCGCTTTGGGCGGAGTTGCGCCGTGCCGGCCTGCTGCCGGAGAACGCGCCAACGCCGAAAGCATGAAGCGGGTCGACGCCCATCATCACGTCTGGACCTTATCGCGCGGCGACTATCACTGGATGTCGCCCGATCTGCCGATCGCCCGCGACTACGGGCTCAGCGACCTCCGGCCGCTGCTGGGCGACATCACCGCAACCGTCCTGGTACAGGCCGCGGCGACCGAGGCCGAGACGGCATTCCTGCTCGATGTCGCCCGCAAGTCGGCTGGGCTGGTGCGCGGCGTGGTGGGCTGGACGGACCTTGCGTCGCCTCGCGCATCGGCACGCATCGCCGAGCTTGCGGCCGATCCGCTTCTGAAGGGCCTTCGCCCGATGTTGCAGGATATCGACGACACCGACTGGATCCTGCAGCCCGCCGTGCAACCTGCGCTCGCGGCGATGGCGCGGCGCGGATTGCGGTTCGATGCGCTCATCAAGCCGCGCCACCTTCCCCTCATTGGTGAGCTTGCCGAGCGTCATCCCGACCTGCCCGTGGTGATCGACCACGCCGCCAAGCCCGATATCGCCCATGGAAGCTTCCAGCCTTGGGCGGACCACATGGCGAGGCTTGCCCGCGAGACGCCGTGGTATTGCAAGCTGTCCGGTCTGGTCACCGAAGCGCGGCCGGACTGGCAGGGCGACGGTCTCCGTCCCTATGTCGAACAACTGCTGGCAACGTTCGGCCCGGATCGATTGATGTGGGGCAGCGACTGGCCCGTCGTCACCCTGGCGAGCGACTATCGGCGCTGGCGCGAAACAGCGGCAACGCTGCTGCCGACGGAGACGCACGACGCCGTTTTCGGCGGCACGGCCACGCGATTCTATAGTCTGTAGGGGCAGCGTCGCCTGAGATTTCAGCACACCCTTGTCATGAGCATGAGCGCGATTACGAGGATGAATGTCAGATAAAGAACTGTGTCATCCTGAGCGGAGCGAAGGATCTTTAGCAACGCAGCCAAGGATCCTTCGCTGCGCTCAGGATGACACCACCATTGAAACCAGGACTCTTGGTCATATGCGATAACCCTGCCAAGCTCGCCGATATCGGGACTTGGGTCCCGGAGACGATGAAGTAGTATCGCCGGCCATGACCGAGACGCTGGAATACGATGCCACCGGGTTGCTCTGCCCGCTGCCGGTGCTGCGGGCCAACCGCAAGCTGCGTGAGCTGGCGGTGGGCGGCCTGCTCACGGTGCGCGCCACCGATCCGGCGGCGGAACAGGATTTTCCTGCCTACTGCCGGCAGACCGGCAACGAATTGGTCTCGACGAGCCGCGAGGGCGAGGTGCTGGTGTTCGTTATCAAAAAGCGCTAGGCGCGGCCTCTTATCCCGGCGGCGCGCTCCGAGAACGAAAGCAGCAGGTCGGCGACTTCCTGCGGGCGGGTGAGCATCAGGGCGTGCTGCGTGTCGAGCTCGACGAGTTCGGTGTTTGGCCGTCGGGCTGCCCGGTCGCGCGACTTTTCAAACAGGCCGAGCGCTTCGGCCTTGCAGTAAACAAACAGCATCGGGAGATGCGACAGGTCGCGGGGCAGATCCAGCTTTTGCGCCACCGCATTGAGCGTCATTCCCCGCAACTGGGCCGCCATCCACGGCCGCAGGTCGTGGCCTTCCGGGCATAAACTGTCGAGCGGCAGGAAGCACGGGATGCGCCACCCGTCGCCGCGCTCCACGGCGAGAGCCCGGGCATGATCAAACATCTCGCCGCTGGCGTGATCGAGCGTGCTTTCGCCATGCTCGGGCAACAAGGCGTCGAGATGGACGAGGCCGCGCAAGCGGGCGTGAGCTTGTTGGGCGACCCCGGCGACGACCATGCCCGCATAGCTGTGGCCGACGAGGATGACGTCCTCGAGCTCCTCCATCTCCAGCAGCGCCACGATATCCCGCACATGGGTCTTCAAGTCGACAGCGGGTCCGCCGAGATGATCTCTTTCTCCGCAACCGGTGAGGGTCGGCCGGAAAAACCTGTGCCCTCGTGCTTCGAGCAGGGCCGCAACCGGTTTCCAGACCCAGCCGCCAAAGAAGGCCCCATGAACCGCCACGAATGTTGTCATTGCCGCCGCTCCGCGTGTTCGGACGCCAGATAGCCGTTGGTCAGCAAATGCTCCCGCATCATCGCGCGAGCCCGGTGCAGGCGGCTCTTCACCGCCTCGGTCGATATCCGCAGCTGGTCGGCCACTTCCGGCGCCGTCAGCTCGTCGATGTCGCGCAGAACCAGAACCGTTCGATAGGCCGGCGGCAGGGCCACGATCGCGGCGCTGAGGTCGGCGCGCAACTCCACCGGAATCGGATCATGGCGAAGCATCTCGTCGAGCGACCGATCCCACTTCTGGAATTTGTCGCGCGCGCGCAGCAGGCGATAGCATTCCCGTTTGACGATCTTGAACAGCCAGGCAGCGAAGGCCGCACTGGTCCGCAAGGCGCCGATTCGCCGGTAGAGCTGCCACAGCGCGATCTGGACGGCATCCTCGGCATCTTCGGGAGTGCGACAGGTGCGCCGGGCGAAGCGCGCCAGGTCTGGCTGGCAGACGGCCAGCAACTCTTCGACCGCCGTGGCGTCTCCGCCGCACGCGGCTTCGATCAGACGAGGTTCAGCGTGGATCATGTCTTGCCTTCGACCGCTTTCCGGCCGGCCATTGCGCACATCGGGCAAAAGCCAAGGAAGCCCGTGCCGGCGAGAATGATGCCAACCACGAACCCCACTCCGTCCATCCACGTCGCGGTGGAATAAAGATACGTGATCCCGATCAGCACAAGGCCGGTCACGACCCGGATCGTTCGCTCCCAACCCGGCAGATTGGCTTTGAAATAGAACATCGTCCGGCACCCTTGTTCCGTGTTTTGCCTGACCGTATAGAGGGCCCGAAGACACGAAAGGGTTCACGCGGCCGAAGATTTTGTGCGCCGAGACCCCTGCTAACGCGAAGAGCGAGGATATGAGCGATTTCAAGACGATCGACACCGAGAAGGTCGAGGGCAAGCGCGTGCTGGTGCGTGTCGACCTCAATGTTCCGATGAAAGCCGGCAAGGTGACCGACGCGACGCGCATCGAGCGCGCGGCGCCGACCCTGTCCGAGCTCGCGTCGAAGGGGGCGAAGGTGATCGTGCTCAGCCACTTCGGCCGGCCCGACGGCAAGCGCGTGCCGGAGATGTCGCTCAAGCCGCTGGTCGAGCCGCTCAGCAAGGCGCTGGGCAAGCCGGTGGCCTTCGCCGACGATTGCATCGGCCCGGCAGCGGAGGCGGCGGTGAACGCGCTGAAGCCGGGCGGCGTGCTGCTGCTGGAGAACCTCCGCTTCCACAAGGAAGAGGAGAAGAACGATTCCGCGTTCGTGGCGAAGCTCACGGCCCTGGGCGATCTCTACGTCAACGACGCTTTCTCGGCCGCGCATCGCGCGCATGCCTCGACCGAAGGCGTGGCGCATCGCCTGCCGGCGACGGCCGGCCGGCTGATGCAGGCCGAACTCGAGGCGCTCGACAGGGCACTGGGCAAACCGAAGCGGCCGGTCTGCGCGGTGGTGGGCGGCGCCAAGGTCTCGACCAAGCTCGACCTCTTGGGCAACCTCGTCGGCAAGGTCGACAAGCTGATCATCGGCGGCGGCATGGCCAACACGTTCCTGCAGGCGCAGGGGATTCCGGTCGGCAAGTCGCTGTCGGAGAAGGACCTTGGCAAGACAGCACTCGAGATCCTGGGCAAGGCGAAGGCCGCGAACTGCAAGGTCCTGCTGCCGGTCGATGTCGTGGTCGCGGGTGAGTTCAAGGCCGGCGCGCCGAACAAGGTGGTCGACGCCAACGCCTGCCCCGATGATCAGATGATCCTCGATGTCGGGCCAAAGTCGATCGCGCTCTACCAGAAGGAAGTCGGCGATTGCGCGACGCTGGTCTGGAACGGCCCGCTCGGCGCTTTCGAGATGAAGCCGTTCGACCAGGGCACGGTGGCGCTCGCAAAAACCGTCGCCGATCTCACGTCGGCCAAGAAGCTGCTCTCGGTTGCGGGCGGCGGCGATACCGTGGCGGCGCTCGCCGCGGCGGGCGTCGAGGAGAAATTCTCCTATGTCTCGACCGCAGGCGGCGCGTTCCTCGAATGGATGGAAGGCAAGACCCTGCCGGGCGTTGCGGCGCTGATCCGGGCAGCGTAGGACTCGGAGGCGATGAGCACGCCTCCCCCCGTCATTCCCGATCGGCCGCGACTCCCCTGGGATCCGCCGGAGCATTTCGAGAAGCGCATTCCCGACGGCGACAATCGTGAGCGGCTGGTGTGCGCGCGCTGCGAGTTCATCCACTACCAGAACCCCAAGATCGTCGCCGGCGCCGTCTGCACCTGGGGCGACAAGATCCTGCTCGCCAAGCGCGCCATCGAACCGCGCAAAGGATTTTGGACCTTGCCGGCGGGCTACATGGAATTGGGCGAGACAACCGAGCAGGCGGCTGAACGCGAGGCGCGTGAGGAAGCCTGCGCCACCATCGAGATCGAGCGCTTGCTCGCGATGTACAGTGTGGCGCGCATCGGCCAGGTGCAGATCATGTATCGCGCGCGCCTGGTCAGCGACGACATCGCACCGGGCGTAGAGAGCGAAGCGGTGGCCCTGCTCGATTGGGCCGACATCCCGTGGGATCAGCTCGCCTTCCCGACCGTCGTCTGGGCGCTGGCGCATTTCCACGACGCGCGCGGCAAGGCCGACTTCGCAACCTATTCCAACCCGACGGGTGACCTCGCCCGCACGTGGCCGCCGCGCAAACCCGCCGGCGTCTGATCACCCGACGCCTGATCCGCGTCCAAAGCAAAGCTCACTTTCGCGATAGCAAAGGCTGTCGCATCCGAGTTTCATTGGCGAAACGAGCCTCCTCTGCTAACATCGTACGAAAGTCCGGTAAACGGACCGCAACGGAGGAAACACATGCTGACGGCTGCCAGTAACGAAATGCTGTGCCGCACCGGACCCGGCACGCCCATGGGCAATCTCATGCGCGAATATTGGATTCCGGCGTGTCTCTCGTCCGAACTGAAGGCGGACGGCGAGCCGATGCGACTTCTGCTGCTCAGCGAGCAGCTCATCGCCTTCCGCGACACCGACGGCCGCGTCGGCATCATGGAACATCGCTGTCCGCACCGCTGTGCGTCGCTGTTCTTCGGCCGCAACGAACAAGGCGGCCTGCGCTGCGTCTATCACGGCTGGAAGTTCGACGTGGAAGGCAACTGCCTCGACATGCCGAACGTGCCGCCGTCGCAGGACTTCAGGCACCGCGTCAGGGCCAAGGCCTACAAGGTGGTGGAGCGCGGCGGCTTCGTCTGGACCTACATGGGCAAGCGCGCCGAACCGCCGCCGCTGCCCAGCTTCGACATCCTGCTGCTGCCGGAGGAAGAGCGCCTGACGCGCGCGCACCAGCGCGAGTGCAACTGGTTCCAGTCGCTGGAAGGCGACATCGACACCTCGCACTTCGGCTTCCTGCACATCGGTGCGCTCAAGGTCGAGGATGTCGATCCGAAGTCGATCCATCGCTGGAGCGTGGGCGACCGCGCGCCCGACTACAAGGCGACCGAGACCGACTGGGGCACGATGTACGCGGCGTACCGGCCGGCCGAACCGGGCGACTACTACTACCGCTTCGCCCACTACATGCTGCCGTTCTTCACGCTGACGCCCAACGGCTCGTTCGAGGACCAGGTCGCCTGCACCATGAACGTGCCAATGGATGACACGCACACCATGGTCTACAACCTTTCCTGGAAGAAAAAGACGCGTCCGCTCGAAACAACAAAGAATGGCGAGTGGATCGCCGGTCTCGCGCCCGACGCGAAGTACCTGCCGAACACCAACGACTGGCATGGCCGCAATCGTCTCGTCGCGCGCAAGGAGAACGACTACTTCATCGACCGCGAGATGCAGAAGCACGTCAACTACACCGGCATCCAGGGCATCGGCCGGCAGGACCAGGCGGCGGTCGAATGCATGGGCGATCTGGTCGACCGCTCGCTGGAGCATCTGGCGCCATCGGACCGCATGATCGCAATCACGCGCAAGCGCGCGTTGGAGGCGGTGCAGACGCACATGAAGGACGGGACGGTGCCGGCGACGGTTGACAATCCCGACCTCTATCGGGGGGCGCGCGGCGGCGCGTTCGTGGCGTCGACCAAGCTCGACTGGCTCGCCGCCTACGCCGAGAAGCTGCAAACCGCCAAGAGCCCGCTCGGCCTGCTGACACGGATGCCGCTGGCCGCCGAGTAACTGGCCCGAGTGGCTGAAGCGAGCGGCCGCGCAAGACGGCCGCCGCATGGTCCGGCGAGGCAGGACCTGCTGCCTCGCCTGATGGGAGGAAACGCGGATGGGCTCGGCTGCGCTCGAACGGCGTTCAGACGCGGTGACGCCAGACCCGCTGATGGGTGCCGGCGTCCGGCCGGCGGAAGCACGCGCCCGGTGGGCGCGCCTGCCGTACCTCGGCCGTCCGGCCGGCATCACCCTCCTGCTCTTGCTGCTCGCCTTCCTGTCGCTTTATCCGATGGTGATGCTGCTCTACGGCAGCCTGCATTCGACGCCGCCGGGCATCGCCGGCACCTTCAACCTCGATGGCTATGCCGGGCTCCTGACCGTCCAGAACCTGCAGATCCTGGCCAACACCATCGGCATCTCGCTGATCAAGACCGTGCTCTCGATGGCGCTCGCGATCCTGCTGGCCTGGATCGTGGCGCGAACCGACACGCCGGCACGCGGCACGCTCGAGGTGCTGATCACGCTCCCCTTTTTCATTCCGCCGATCCTGACCGCCACGGCCTGGGCGATGCTCGGCAACGCGCAGGTCGGCACCATCAACCTCGCATGGCGCTGGATCACCGGCACCGACAGCACGCTGGTCGACGTCTATTCCTACGGCGGCGTCATCTGGCACATGATGCAGTACTCGACGCCCTTCATCTTCCTGTTTGTGGTCGACGCCTTCCGCGCCATGGACCCCGCACTCGAGGAATCGAGCCGCATGTCGGGTGCCACGCGCTGGCAGACCTTCTGGCGGGTCACCTTCGCTTTGATGCTGCCGGTCACGACCAGCGCCTTCATCCTGAGTTTCATCCGCGGCATGGAGGGCTTCGAATCCGCGGTGTTCTTCGGCACGCCCGTGAACATCAAGGTCATCACCACCCAGATCTACGATCTGATCACCCAGCAGGCCCAACCCGACTACCAGGGCGCAACGTCGTTCGGGTTCGCAGCCATGGCGCTGATGTTCCTGCTGCTGGTGTTGCAGTCCCGCCTCCTGAGGCGGCGCAGCTTCACGACCGTCACCGGCAAGGGCTACTCGCCCAACGTGATCCGGCTGGGCGGGCTGCGCTGGGTGACCTTCGCGATCTGCATTGCCTTTTTCGCCGCCACGGTCGCCCTGCCGATCGGCCAGCTCCTGCTCTCGTCCTTCTTCCAGTTCTTCGGCTTCTACCAGCTCGACATGCTGACGCTCGACCACTACCGCGCGGTCTGGGCCAACGACGAGTTCTGGACGGCGCTGGGCAACACCATGCTGCTGGGCGTCACCGGCGCCACCGCAACCATGGTGCTGGGCGGCATCGTGGCCTATGTGACGACGCGCACGCTCTGGTTTGGCCGCCGCCTGATCAACCTGCTCGCCTGGCTGCCCTGGATGATGCCCGGCATGGTGCTGGGCATCGGCTTCCTGTGGGGCTTCGCCACCCTGCCGCACGCGATCCCGATCTACGGCACGCTGTGGGCGCTGCTGCTGGCCTATGTGGCGCTCGGCACGCCGGTCGCGGTGCGCGTGACCTCGGGTGCCTATCAGCAGATCGCGCGCGACCTCGAGGAGTGCTCGCGCGTGCATGGCGCGGGCTGGTGGCAGACGCTGGGCCGCGTCCTGGTCGCGCTCGCCTGGCCCGCTTTCGCGGTGGGCTGGGTGCTGGTGTTCTTCGGCATCATGCGCGAGCTCAGCGCCTCGATCCTGCTCTATTCCCCTGGCACCCAGGTCCTGTCGGTGGTGATGCTGAAGATGTGGACCAGCAACAGGGCCGAGGACGTGAGCGTGATCGGCCTCCTGATGGTCGTGATGGTCCTCCTCTTCAGATGGATCCAGCTCAGGCTCATCAAGACACGAATCAGCACACTGTGACGGGAGGAAAGACGGGATGACTCCGATCGGCAGGAAGACCTTCTTGACGCTGGCCGCGAGCTACGCCGTCGCACGACCGGCTGCGGCCCAGGACGATGCCGAGTGGCAGAAGGTGGTCGATGCGGCGAAGAAGGAAGGCAAGCTCACGCTCTACACCGCGTCGATCGGCTCGCCTTATCTGAAGGCGGTCCTCCAGGCGTTCGAAAAGAAGTATGGCATCCGCATCGAGGCGTTCGAGGCTCGGGCGAGCGAGGTGCGCGAGCGCGTGCGCATCGAACAGGCGGCTGGCCGCTTCGTCGGTGACATCCATCACAACGGCCAGACCGCGACCTGGCTGATGCAGCGCGACGGCAATTTCCAGCCGCACGGCCCCATCCCCAACCTGAAGAATCTCGACCCGACCTATGCGGTCGACGACGTGCGCGTGCCGAGCGAGGTCAACAGCTACGGCCTGCTGATCAACCGCAACCTGGTGAAACCGGCCGACGAGCCCAAGAGTTGGCTCGACATCCTCGATCCGAAATGGAAAGGCCGGATCCTGTCCGACGACACGCGCGCGCTCGGCGGCGGCTCGGTGTTCTTCGTGGTGATGCACGACACCTTCGGCAAGGAATTCCACGAGAAGTATGCGGCACAGAAGCCGATCTTCTCGCGCGATCTCGCAGGCAACGAACGCCGCACCGCGCGCGGCGAATTTCCGCTGTACGTTCCCTTCCTGCTGTCGGACTACAACCAGATCCGCGGCCTGCCGGTGAAGCCGATCGTGCCGGCCGAGGGCCGGCCCTACGTCCTGTTCCAGCTCTCGATACTGAAGAACGCGCCACATCCCAACGCGGCCCGCCTGTTCATCAACTTCTATCTCGAGCCTGAGCAACAGCTCGTCTTCGCCAATGGTGGCTTCAATCCGGCCGTGAAGGGTGTCGTCGAGAAGGCACCGGAAGACATGCGCGCATTGCTCGCGACCAAGCCGATGGGCACCACCGTGCCGGAGCGCCAGGACGCAATGATGGCGCTGGCCAAGGAAATCTACCAATAGCGAGGATCGACCGTGCCCAACGTCGCCCTGCAGGCCGTCAGCCGCCACTTCGCCGAGCTCAAGGCGGTCGACAACATCGACCTTGCCGTCTCCGATGGAGAGTTCGTGACGTTGCTGGGCCCCTCGGGCTGCGGCAAGACGACGACGCTGCGCATGATCGCAGGCCTGGAGCAGAATGACTCAGGGAGCATCGCGATCGGCGGCCGCCTGGTGAGCGACGCCGCGACCGGCCTGTTCGTACCGCCCGAGCAGCGCAAGCTCGGCATGGTGTTCCAGTCCTACGCCATCTGGCCGCACATGACGGTGTTCGACAACGTGGCCTACCCCTTGAGCGTGCGCCACGTGCCCAAGCGCGAGATCGCCCAGCGGGTGACGGCGGCGTTGCGGCTGGTCGAGATGGAGCGCTACGCCGACCGGCCGGCGCCGGCGCTGTCAGGCGGCCAGCAGCAACGCGTGGCGATCGCGCGGGCACTGGTGTTCGAACCCGAGGTGTTGTTGCTCGATGAGCCGCTCAGCAATCTCGACGCGCGCCTGCGCACGGTGATGGGCGAGGAGTTCCGCGCCCTGCAGCGGCGGCTCGGCATCACGACAATCTACGTGACTCACGATCAGGAAGAGGCGATGGCGCTTTCCGACCGCGTGGTCGTGATGCAGCGCGGCCGCATCCACCAGGTCGGCACGCCCGAACAGGTCTATCGACGGCCGGCCAGCCGCGACGTCGCAGCCTTCTTCGGCACGCCCAACCTGATCGAGGCGATCGTGACCGCGAGCCGTCCGATCAGTAACGGAGAGGCCGGCAACGACGAGCACGTGCTCGCGGTGCAGGGAACGAACTGGAGGGGGCAGTGCCGCGCCGCCGCAGCGTTCGGCGAAGGCGACAAGGTGCTGGTCGTGATCCGTCCCGAAGATGCGACCCTGATCGCGGACGACGCGGTTCTCGCCGACGGGCAGCTCGGCTGGCGCGGCCGCATCGTCGACGGCGTCTTTCGCGGGCCCCGCCGCTCGCTGGCAGTCCAGACCGACGTGCTGCGCTTCAGAGTCGAATGCCCGGCCATGCGGGAAATGCCGACGGGTGACACGGCGACGATCGTGGTCGATTCCCAAAATGCGTGGGCGATTCACGCCTGACAGGCAGAAGCAAATGGAGTTCAGATGGCGCGATTGAGGGCCGCCGATGCGGAAAGGCGGGTGGCGAGCGGGTATGGACCGGATTTCCTCGAGGCTTTTGCCCGCGGCTTGCGCGTGATCGGCGCCTTCGGGCGCGAACGGACGCACATGACGCTGAGCGACGTCGCCCGTGCAATCGACCTGCCGAAGCCCAGTGCGCGGCGGGCGCTCTATACACTCATCTGTCTCGGCTACGCCAGCAGCGACGGCCGGACCTTCCGCCTGACGCCGAAGATCATGGAGCTCGCCTCGGCCTACCTCGGCTCCAACATGATCTCGGCGGTCATCCAGCCCGCCTGCGAGCGGCTGTCGGAAAAGACCGAGCAATCCTGCTTCGCGACCGTCCTCGACGCCCACGACATCGTCATGATCGCGCATTCCCATCACGGCCGTCCCGACGTGCTGGCACCGACGATCGGGCTGCGACGCCCCGCTTTCAACACCGCTGCCGGCCGTGTGCTCCTGAGCCAGCTCTCCGATACAGCGCTCGATGCGTGGCTGGAAAAGCTCGAACCCAAGGTGATGACCAAGTTCACGGTGACCGACAAGAAAGCCTTGCGGGCCGAGATCCTGCATGTGCGCAAGCAGGGCTACGCCCTTACCGCGCAGGAATTGCGCCGCGGCTTTCACGCCGTCGCGGTGCCGCTCCGCCGCCATGACGGCGCCACGCTGGCGGCACTCAGTGTCGCGGTCTGGGTCGAGGACGCCTCCAACGGCGCCGCGCCCGACAGGTACCTCGCCGCCCTGCTCGACGAAGCCGCAACGCTGAAGCCGCAATTGCTGTAGCGAAAATCAGGAAAGATCCCTCGCTACGCTCGGGATGACACATCCTCTGATCCACAAACCGTGTCATCCCGACGCAAAGCCGAGGGATCTTTCGCAGCGCTGATCAGCCGAACGGGTTTTCGTCGCCGTCCCAGTGGCGTTTGAGCAATGGGATCTGCAGGAAGGCGAACACCATCGTGAGCGGGAAGCTCAGGAACATCTTGCTGGCGATCCAGGTGTCAGTCGAGAAGCCGCGCCACATCACCTCGTTGACCGCAGCCAGCACGAAGAAGAATAGCGCCCAGCGCAGCGTGAGCTTGCGCCAGCCGTCGTCGGTCAGCTGGAAGGCGGTGCCGAAGATCGGCTTGAGCAGCGGTCGACGCAACACCAGGAGACCACCCCCGAGGATGACGCCAAACAGGCAGTTCACGATGGTCGGCTTCAGCTTGATGAAGGTCTCGTCCTGCAGCCAGATCGTGAGGCCGCCAAACACCAGTACGAAGAAGCCGCCAACCAGCGGCATGATCGGCCAGCGCCCTTCGAGCCAGCGATAGCAAGGCAGTGCCACGGCGGTTGCGGCGATGAACACGCCAGTGCCGGTGAAGATGCCCCATTTGCCGTTGGCGATGAAGAACAGCACCAGCGGACCGAGCTCCAGCGCGGTCGCGTAAAGCTTGCGCATGCCGCGCTCGGGCTTGATGTCGTCGCTCATGCCGGCAGTCCCATCAGGCTGCGGGCGAAGCTGCGCGCCTCGAAGGGCCGGAGATCGTCGATGGTCTCGCCGACGCCGATTGCCACGACCGGCAATTGGAACTTTTCCGCCAGCGCCACCAGCACGCCGCCCTTGGCGCTACCGTCGAGCTTGGTCACGACCAACGAATCGATCGGCGACATGGTCTTGAAGGTCTCGACCTGGGCGTGGGCGTTCTGGCCCGTCGTCGCGTCCAGCACCAGCAGGCAGGAGTGCGGTGCGGTCGTATCGAGCTTGCGGATCACACGCACGATCTTGGCGAGCTCTTCCATGAGGTTGGTCTTGTTGTGCAGGCGGCCCGCGGTGTCGATCAACAGCACGTCGCACTGCTCGGCGCGCGCCTTCTCCAGCGCCTCGAAAGCAAGGCCCGCGGCGTCGGCGCCAGTATCCTTGGCGATCACCGGCACGCCGGCGCGATCGCCCCAGACCTTGAGCTGCTCGACAGCGGCGGCGCGAAAGGTGTCGCCGGCCGCCAGCATCACCTTGCGGCCCTCGCCCTTGAAGAGATGGGCGAGCTTGGCGATGGTCGTGGTCTTCCCCGAACCGTTCACGCCGACGACCAGTACGACATGCGGCTTCAGCGCCGCATCGATCGCAAGCGGCATCGCCACTGGCTGCAGGATCTCGGCGATATCGTCGGCGAAGGCCGCACGCACCTCCTCATCAGTCACTTCCTTGCCGAAGCGCTCCTTGCCGAGCTTGCCCACCAGGCGCGCCGCGACGGCGACACCGAGGTCGGCCTGGATCAGCGCATCCTCGAGCTCGTTCAGCGTTTCCTGATCGAGCTTCTTCTTGGTGAAGAGGCCGGTGATGCTCTCGGTGACGCGCTTGGTCGACTTCGCGAGCCCCGCGCGCAGGCGCGACAGCCAGCCGCCCTTCTTCTCGGTCTCGACCACGTCACTCACGTCACACCCTCACGCCAGCAAGGAAGCATCGAGCTCGCCCGTGAAGGCGATGGCGATGCCACCGGTCATCAGCACATGGTTGTCGCGCAGCCATTCGACCGCAAGCGAGCCCTGCTCCAGGATCACCTCGGCCTTGCGATCGACCAATCCGCGCCGACTCGCGGCCACCACGGCAGCGCAGGCACCCGAGCCGCAGGCGAGCGTGATGCCGGCACCGCGCTCCCAGACCCGCAGCCGCAGGCGTCCATCGCCCACGCGCTGGGCGACGCCGATATTGGCGCGCTCGGGAAAGAACGGGTCGTGCTCCAGCTTTGGCCCCAGCTCGGCGAGCGGGACGGCCGCGGCATTGTCGACGAAGAAGGTGGCGTGCGGATTGCCCATGTTCGTGCCGACCGGATCCTGCAACGGACCGAGGCCCACCGGCATGTGATTGGTGTCGCAGGCCTCGCGTACAGGAATGTCGCGCCAGTCGAGACCGGCCGGCCCCATGTCGACCGAGATCACCGGCAGGCCGTTGGCGCCGCGGCCGGTCTTCTGCGATTCGAGCAGGCCGGAAATCGTCTGCACCGTCACCTGGTCGGTCTTGCGCTCGTCCATCAGCACTGACGCCACGCAGCGCGTGGCGTTGCCGCAGGCGCCGGCCTCGCCGCCGTCGGGATTGTAGATCCGCATGAAGACGTCAGCGCCGCGCTCGGTCGGCGGCTCGAGCACGATCAACTGATCGCAGCCCACGCCCAGGCGCCGGTCGGCGATGGCGCGGCGGCGCGCCAGCGTGAGGTCGAGCGCCGTCCGGCGGGCATCGAGCACGACGAAATCGTTGCCCAACCCGTGCATCTTGAGAAACGGCATCTTGCGGACCGGCATCGTGGTCATGGCGCGCTATATGGCCGTTCGGCCGGGCCAGCGCAACGAGCGCGCCCGGACCTCGCCGTCATGCGGTCCCCCGACCTCACGCACATCGAGCGCGGCGAGCCGCTTGGTGTAGATCGTGAGATGCAGGATGCCGAGCGGCTCGTAGGGCATGGCAGGCTCCACGAACAGGCCACGGCCGGCGTCCCAGGCCGGCGTCGCGTGATGCACCGGCCAGTTGCAACGACTGGGCAGCGGCTCGCAAGCGAAGCCCTTGTCGTAGACCAGCACGTTGAGCGCGATCTGGTCGGTCATGTCGGCCGAGCGCTGCAGCGCCTCGCCCAGCAGCTCGGCCCAGCCCTGCCAGTGCGGCGCGTCTGATGCGAGCGCGAACACGCCGGCATTGATCAA
The DNA here is from genome assembly GCA_017308235.1 of Alphaproteobacteria bacterium. Classification (GTDB taxonomy): domain Bacteria; phylum Pseudomonadota; class Alphaproteobacteria; order Reyranellales; family Reyranellaceae; genus Reyranella. The sequence goes on from JAFKFL010000009.1 coordinate 400,896, forward strand.
GGGATAGCGGATCAACCGCTCGGCGATTTCCTTGCCGAAGCCGGCTTCGTAGGCCAACCCGTTCACGGCCGAGAATTCCGGCCAGGCATGGCGATAGTGCCGCATCGAGCGATGGATCTCCGGCGCTACGGCGAGCCTGCCGGTGCGGGCGGCCGCCTGGAACAGCGCCACGGCATTGCCCTGCTGCACCCAGCAGTCGCCATCGATCCAGAGGTAGATATCGAAACCCGGAAAGTAGCGCGGCAGGAACGGGCGTGCCGTCAGCGCCTTGTAGCCATCCTTGAGTTTGCTGCGGCCGGGAAAGTCGAAATCCCAGCCCGGCTCGACCAGGACGGCATCACGATTTCGGCACCACGCGCGCTGGTCCTCGGTCAGTCCGCAATCGAGCACACCGAGTGCGAGCGCGCGTCCTTCCGGCGTCGCCCGCAGCGAATCGACGCAATCGCGCATCAGATCGAAATAGGCGGCGTCGCCGCCCGTAATCGCAATCGTTTGTCCGCTCACTTCCGCAGGATGGCGCATCGGCCCTTTGCTGTCGCCTGACTTTCGGCCAGAGTCCGGCAGTTGGAGGAACGCCATGGCCAAGCACGTCGATTACTACGTCTCGCTCAATTCGCCCTGGACCTACCTCGGCTCCAAGCGCTTCGAGACGATCGCCAAGAAACACCACGCGCATGTCACGATCTGGCCAGTCGACTTCGGCTCGGTGTTCGCTTCGTCCGGCGGCCTGCCGCTGCCCAAGCGCGCGCCGCAACGCCAGGCCTATCGGATGATGGAGCTCAAGCGCTGGCGCGACATGCTGGGCGTGCCGCTCAACCTCGAGCCCAAGTTCTTTCCAGCGAACGAGCTGCCCGCTGTCAAATGCGTGATCGCCCTGCGCGAGCTCGGCCGCATGGCCGACGCCATCAAGCTCGCGCACGCCGTGTTGCATGCCCTCTGGGTCGAGGAGAAGAACACCGGCGATCCCGCCACCTTGCGCGGGATCATCACCGGATGCGGCATCGACCCCGACTCGGTGACCAAGGCGAGCGAAACGCCGGGCATGGCCGACAAGCGCGACTCCTACACCAAGTACGCCATCGACCAGGGCGTGTTCGGCGCGCCGTCGTTCGTGATCGACCACGAGATCTTCTGGGGCCAGGACCGACTCGACTTCGTCGAACGCAAGCTCGCGGGCTGACACAAAATCCCGAACCTCACCCTGAGGAGCATCGCCCGCGATGCGTCTCGAAGGGTGGAACAAGCACCGCGTTTGTTGCCCATCCTTCGAGACGGCCGCTGCGCGGCCCCTCAAGATGAGGCGTTTCTGTCTCGGCAGAGTTGCGCGCTCCGATGAGTCACATGTCGAGGTAGGCGGCGGCCAGCACGGCAAAACCGTTGTTGAAGATGTGGGCGACGAGCGAGGGCAGAAGCGAGTCGGTGCGCCGCCGCAGGTAGCCGAACAGAAGGCCGAGCGGCAGTACCAGGATGATGTGCGCCGGCTCGTAGTGGGCAAGCGCGAAGGCGATCGAGCTCACGAGCCATGCCGGCACGGTGCCCCAGCGGCCCGCCACCCAGCCATAGAGCAGGCCGCGGAACACCAGCTCCTCCACGATCGGAGCCAGCACGGCCAGGCTGATCAGGGCATTGGTCAAAGCCCCAGGCTGGCGGGCGATGTCGACCGCCTCCTTCATGCCCTTGGGCTCGATGCCGAGCTGGCTCACCCCCACCGACAGGGCAATGGTGCCGATCACGCCGAAGACCACGGGCCGCCAGCCCGATGGCCGGAGCCCCAGCGCCGGCGCGGCAGCCCGGCCGAGCGGCGCCACGGCCAACAGGACGGCGCAAAGGCCGATGGCATAGACCATCGACAGGACGGCCAGCATCTTTTGGCCGGCAAAAACCTCCACCCCGAGATAGTGGAGGACCGTCAAACCGGTAAAGAACAGCAGCAACGCGGCTACGAAGAGCACGAGCGTCCAGCCCGGAATGGGGCGATAGTCCTTTTCGATCAACGGCTTGTACTCCGACGCCAAGTCTTTGACTCCGTGCCCGTCTGGCCTTATACCCCGGCCGCTCAATCGGTCGTGCCGATTTCTATGGTTCCCCTGCCTCTTCGGCGAAGGGGGAACTCCGTCGATCCGCGAGGGTTCGCGCATCGGCGCGATACCTCTTTGGGCGAACGGGAGTGCGATGTTCGAAGGTCTGAGCAAACGCCTGGGCGACGTTTTCGACAAGCTGCGGGGGCGCGGGTCGCTCTCCGAGGCCGATGTCGACGTGGCCCTGCGCGAGGTGCGGACGGCCCTGCTCGAGGCTGACGTGGCGCTGCCCGTCGTCCGGGAGTTCATCGACGGGGTCCGTCCCAAGGCGATCGGCGCCGACGTCATCCGTTCGGTGACGCCCGGCCAGATGGTGATCAAGATCGTGAACGATCACCTGGTCGAGATGCTGGGCGGCAGTGTGGCCGACCTCGATCTCAACGCCATCCCGCCGGTCGTGATCCTGATGGTCGGCCTGCAGGGATCGGGCAAGACCACCTCCTCCGCCAAGATCGCCTACCGATTGAGCCAGGGCCCGCAAGGCATGGCGGCCGAGATGTTCGGCGGCACCTTCTCGACCAGGCGCCGCGTCATGATGGCCTCGCTCGACACGCGACGCCCCGCCGCGCAGCAGCAGCTCAAGGTGCTGGGCGAGCAGACGACCGTGCCGACGCTGCCGATCGTGCCGCTCGAGATGCCGCTCGCCATCACCAGGCGCGCGCTCGAGACCGCGCGGCGCGAAGGCTTCGATGTCCTGATCCTCGACACCGCCGGCCGGCTCTCGATCGACGAAGAGCTGATGGGCGAGGTCAAGGAGATCTCCGACCTCGCCCAGCCCAAGGAGACGCTGCTGGTCGCCGACGCCATGACCGGCCAGGACGCGGTCAATGTCGCCAAGGCATTCAACGACCGGCTGGCCGTCACCGGCATCGTGCTGACGCGGGTCGACGGCGATAGCCGCGGCGGTGCCGCGCTCTCAATGCGCGCCGTCACCGGCCGTCCGGTGAAGCTGATCGGCGTCGGCGAAAAGTTCGATGCACTGGAGCCATTCCATCCCGACCGCATCGCCTCGCGCATCCTCGGCATGGGCGACATCGTCTCGCTGGTCGAGCGCGCGGCCGAGACGATCGACAAGGAAGAGGCTGAGAAGCTCGCCGCCAAGGTGCGCAAGGGTCAGTTCGACATGGACGACCTGCTGGCCCAACTGCGCCAGCTGCGCAAGATGGGCGGGCTGCAAGGCCTGATGGGCATGCTGCCGGGCGCCATGCAGGCCAAGGCCGCGATGTCGAAAGCCAAGATCGACGAAGGCCAGCTCAAGCGCCAGGAGGCGGTCATCCTCTCGATGACGCCCAAGGAACGGCGCAATCCCGACCTGATCCATGCCTCGCGCAAGAAGCGCATCGCCAAGGGATCGGGTGTGCAGGTCCAGGACGTCAACAAACTCCTGAAGCAGCACGCCGACATGGTGAAGATGATGAAACGCGTCAACAAGCTCGGGGAAAAGGGTTTCATGCGCAGCCTCGGCGGCATGAATCAGCCGCCCGGCTTTCCGCGCTGAAGTATCGTGAACAAAACCGTCTCTGACGAATCGAAGGAGAGAGAATGCTAGCTATCCGCATGACCCGCCACGGCGCCAAGAAGAGGCCGTTCTTCCACATCGTGGTGGCCGACGCGCGCAGCCCGCGCGACGGCCGCTTCATCGAGAAGCTCGGCACCTACAATCCGCTCCTCCCGCGCGAGCACGCCCAGCGCGTGACCATGGACAAGGAGCGGATCGCGCACTGGCTCAAGGTCGGCGCCCGGCCATCGGATCGCGTCGCCAAGTTTTTGGCCGAGGCCGAGCTGATGAAGCCGCGCGAGCGTCGCGACCAGACCAAGAAGAACCAGCCGCGCACCAAGGCGCAGGAGCGCCTGAAGGCGGCGACCAGCGCCGAGGCGGCCCCGGCGGCAGCACCGGCTGAAGGCGAGAAGACGGAGGCGGCTGCCTCCTGATGAAGATGGGTCGCGTCCTGCTGGGCGTCGTCGCGGCGCCGCACGGGGTGCGCGGCCTGGTTCGGGTCAAGAGCTTCACCGAGGACCCGACGGCGATCGGCACTTATGGCCCGCTGTCGGACGAGACGGGGAAGAAGGCGTACCGGGTCGAGGTGTTGAGTGCCGCACGCGGCACGGTGCTGGCCCGGATTGAAGGTGTCGCCGATCGCACGGCGGCGGAGGCGTTGCGCGGCTTGCGGCTCTATGTCGAGCGCGACGCCCTGCCGAAGGCCGGCGAGCGGGAGTGGTACGAGGCGGACCTGATCGGTCTGCCCGCGGTTGGCCGGGATGGCCGGGATTGGGGGAAGGTCGTGGCCTTCCACGATTTCGGCGCCGGCGCGGTGATGGAGGTGTCGGGTGGCGTGATGCTGCCTTTCACCGACGAGGTCGTGCCCGAGATCGACGTCGAGGGCGGCAAGGTCGTGGTGGATCCGCCGGCAGGTCTGCTGGCGGAGAGCGAAACGAAGGAGGCGTGAAGCAACGTGTGGCGCGCGACGGCGCTGACGCTCTTCCCGGAGATGTTTCCGGGCCCGCTGGGCGAGAGCCTGGCCGGCAAGGCATTGAAGGAAGGCGTATGGTCGCTGAAGGCGGTCGACATCAGGCAGTTCGCCATGGATCGGCACGGCACGGTGGACGATGCGCCGTTTGGCGGCGGCGCCGGCATGGTGATGAAGCCCGATGTGCTGTCGGCGGCGATCACCGAAGCGTCCGAGCCCGGCATGCCGAAGATCCTGCTCTCGCCGCGCGGCGCACCGTTCAGTCAGGCGCGCGGGCGGGAGTTGGCCGAAGGGCCAGGTCTGGTGCTGGTGTGCGGACGGTTCGAGGGAGTCGACGAGCGTGTGATCGAGGCCCACGCGTTGGAGGAGATCTCGGTCGGCGATTTCGTGCTTTCGGGCGGCGAGATCGCGGCCATGGCGGTGATGGATTGCTGCGTGCGACTGCTGCCCGGGGTGATGGGCGAGCCCGCGTCGGCGAGCGAGGAGAGTTTCGAGGACGGTTTGCTTGAGTACCCGCACTACACCCGGCCGGCGGCCTGGCTGGACCCCGACGGAACCGAACGGCACGTGCCGGAGGTCCTGGTCTCGGGCCACCACGGCAGGGTCGCCGCCTGGCGGATGAAGCAGCGGGAAGAGATTACGCGGCAGCGGCGGCCCGACCTTTGGGCACGCCGGAAGACCGCGTCAGGAAACGAAGAGAAGTGACGAAAGGATAGAGCGATGAACATTCTCGATACGCTGGCGCAGGCCACGATGGACAAGGTGATTGCCGAGCGGCCGGTGCCGCGCTTCGAGCCCGGCGACACGCTGCGCGTGCACGTCAAGGTGCAGGAAGGCAACCGCGAGCGCATCCAGGTCTACGAGGGCCTTTGCATCGCGCGCAAGAACGATGGCGTGAACTCCTCGTTCACGGTGCGCAAGATCAGCTTCGGCGAAGGCGTCGAGCGCGTGTTCCCGCTCTACAGCCCCGGCATCTGGGAAATCGAGGTGGTGCGCAAGGGCACGGTGCGACGCGCCAAGCTCTATTACCTGCGCGCGCTGCGCGGCAAGGCGAGCCGCATCGCCGAAGACGTCGAGGCCCAGCGCGAGTTGATCGCCGTGCAGGCCGAGGAGGCCGCGAAGCGTCCGCGGCGCGAGAAGCTCAAGAAGGAAAAGCCACGGGACGAGAGGGGCGTCCGCGCCTCCAAGGGCGGAAAGAAGTAGGCGCGCCATGGCGTTCCGCAAGAAGTCGGCCACGCAGCCGCCTCCCCCGCCGCCCCGGACCCTGTTCGAGAAGATCTGGGACAACCATGTCGTCCATCGCCAGGATGACGGCACCTGCGTGATCTACATCGATCGTCATCTCGTGCACGAGGTGACGAGCCCGCAGGCGTTCGAGGGCCTGCGCATGGCGCAACGCCCGGTGCGCCGGCCTGATGCCACCGTCGCCGTCGCCGATCACAACACGCCAACGACCGACTTCAGCCAGGGCATTCCCGACGAGGAATCACGCGTCCAGGTCGAGACGCTGGAGAAGAACGTCGCCGACTTCGGCGTGCCCTACTTCGGGCTGAATGACGCGCGCCGCGGCATCGTGCATGTGATCGGCCCCGAGCAGGGCCTCACCCTGCCCGGCATGACGATCGTGTGCGGCGACAGCCATACCTCGACGCACGGCGCGTTCGGCGCGCTTGCTTTCGGCATCGGCACATCCGAGGTCGAGCATGTGCTGGCGACGCAAACGCTGATCCAGAAGCCGGCCAAGAACATGCGCGTGTCTGTCGAAGGCAGCTTGCCGATCGGCGTCACGCCCAAGGACGTGATCCTCGCCATCATCGCCAAGCTCGGCACCGCGGGCGGTACGGGCTACGTGGTCGAGTATGCTGGCCGCGCCATCCGCGAGATGACGATGGAAGGCCGCATGACCGTCTGCAACATGTCGATCGAGGCGGGCGCGCGGGCCGGCCTGATCGCGCCGGACGACACGACCTTCAACTATCTGATTCGCCGGCCCTATGCCCCCCAGGGTGGGGCCTGGGACCTGGCGCTCGGCCAGTGGCGTCGCCTGCCGTCGGACAAGGGCGCGCATTTCGACACCCAGATCGATCTCAACGCCTCGGACATCCCGCCGATGGTGACCTGGGGCACCAGCCCGCAGGACGCGCTGCCGATCACCGACGTCATTCCCGATCCGGCCAATGCGCCCGACGAGAATCGCCGCGAGGCATGGACGCGGTCGCTCGCCTACATGGGCCTGACGCCCGGCACCAGGCTGGTCGATGTGCCGATCGACCGGGTGTTCATCGGCTCCTGCACCAACGGTCGCATCGAGGACCTGCGGGCGGCCGCCGAGATCGCGCGCGGCCGCAAGGTGGCGTCGAACGTCTCGGCGATGGTGGTGCCCGGCTCGGGCCTGGTGAAGGCCGAAGCCGAGAAGGAAGGTCTCGACAAGATCTTCCTCGAGGCGGGCTTCGAATGGCGCATCCAGGGCTGTTCCATGTGCCTCGCCATGAACGCCGACCGGCTGGAGCCCGGCCAGCGTTGTGCCTCGACCTCGAATCGCAACTTCGAGGGCCGGCAAGGCCGCGGCGGACGCACACACCTTGTGAGTCCGGCCATGGCGGCGGCAGCGGCCATCAAGGGCACGCTGGCAGATGTGCGTGACTTCCAATAGCCCTCCCTGAAAAGAGGGTGATAGATTCCGGGCTGTGCAGCGATGCACCGCCCGTTTTCTTTGGGCCGTTTTCTTTGGGCCGATTTCTTTGGGGGAGGAAGTCGTCATGACCAACGCGCCGAATACCGGGCCTGTCGCGCCGCCACCGCCGGTCTGGAACGGTCAATCCTCAGCCGCTGGTACGCAGCAATATGCCGGCTTCTGGCTGCGGGTGGTCGCTTCCATCATCGATACGATCATCCTGATCATCATCGGCTATATCGTGGGGATCTTCCTCCCCGGGCCGACGCCACCCTCCGCCGACGATGTCGTTGGCAATCTCGACCTGGTTGCCCAGCAAGGCGTGGCCAAGCTGGCTGTGCTCACCCTCGTGGCCTGGGCCTACTACGCCTTCCAGGAAAGCTCATCGGCGCAAGCGAGCCTCGGCAAGCGGCTGCTCGGCATCCGAGTATCGTCGGAGAATGGCACGAAGCTTACCCTCGGCACGGCGAGCCTCCGGGCCTGGCCACTTTATGCCGCCAATATCGGTTTCCTGATCTTCGCGTGGCTGGGCTGGCTGGTCATGCTGGCCGGCCTGGCGTCCTGCGTCGCCGTTGCTTTCAACCCTCGCAAGCAAGGCCTGCACGACAGCATGGCCAAGGCGCTCCTGACCAAGGTTCGTTAAATCCCCGAGGGAGATCCGACATGACGAATACATCGAATACCGGCAGCACGCCCCCGCCAGCCCCGGTATGGGATGCGCGTCCCACCGGCGCCGGCCAGGTACGATACGGCGGGTTCTGGATCCGCGTCGTGGCGTACATAATCGACGCGATCGTGCTGAACGTCGCTTTCGCCATCATCGGCATGGTCGTGGGCGTCAGCCTGATTCCGGCCGATCCGACCAAGCTCGACGCGGAAGTTATGTCGAAGATGGGGGTCTTCGAACTCGTCGCCCTGGTGGTGACCTGGCTTTACTTTGCGCTGCTGGAAAGCTCAGAACGTGGCGCGACCATCGGCAAGATGGCGATGGGCCTGCGGGTGGTCGACGAACAGGGGAACCGGATCTCCTTCGGCAGGGCCACCGGACGTTTCTTTGCGAAATTCGTGTCCGGCATCATCCTGTTGATCGGCTACATCATGGTCGCCTTCACGGAGCGAAAGCGGGCCCTGCACGACATGATGGCGGGCACGCTGGTGATCAAAGCCCGCTGAAACAGCGCGCCTTGCGGATAACTTGACGGGACCGGCGAAAGCCCGTTAATTCCGGCCTTTCGCGAGGGGTTTCCATGGAAAAATTCACGACGCTGCGCGGCGTCGCCGCACCGCTGCCGATGGTCAATATCGACACCGATATGATCATCCCGAAGAATTTCCTGAAAACCATCAAGCGCACCGGCCTGAAGGACGGGCTGTTCTACGAGTTGCGCTGGACGCCCGATGGCCAGAAGAAGGATTTCGTTCTCGATCAGCCGGCCTACCAGAACGCCAAGATCATCGTCGCCGGCCCCAATTTCGGCTGCGGATCGAGCCGCGAGCATGCGCCCTGGGCACTGCTCGACTTCGGCATCCGCTGCGTCATCTCCGAGAATTTCGCCGACATCTTCTACAACAACTGCTTCAAGAACGGCATCCTGCCGATCAAGGTGCCGAAGGACGTCATCGCCAAGCTGATGGACGATGCGAGCCGCGGCTCCAACGCGGTCATCGAGGTCGATCTCGAGAAGCAGGAGATCAAGGGTCCCGACGGCGGCACCGTCCATTTCGACATCGACCCCTTCCGCAAACATTGCCTGCTGAACGGCCTCGACGACATCGGTCTTACGATGGAGAAGAAGTCGGAGATCGACGACTTCGAGGCGCGCCAGAAGGAAGCCCAGCCCTGGCTGCACTCTGCCGCCTGATACCGCATTAACCCGAGAGAAGAAGACAATGGCGTCAAACCGCAATCTGCTGGTGCTGCCTGGCGATGGCATCGGCCCCGAAGTCATGAACGAAGTGCGCAAGATCATCGCCTGGATGGGCAAGAAGCGCGCGGTCGGCTTCGACATCAAGGAAGACGTGGTGGGCGGCGCGGCGCTCGACAAACACGGCGTGCCTCTCTCGGACGATGCGATGAAGGCGGCCCTCGAGGCCGACGCGGTGCTGTTCGGCTCGGTCGGCGGCCCGAAATGGGACACCGCCGACTTCAGCAAGAAGCCCGAGCGCGGTCTCCTGCGCCTACGCAAGGAGATGGATCTGTTCGCCAACCTGCGCCCGGCCAAGGTGTTCGACGCGCTGGTCGATGCCAGCTCGCTCAAGCACGAGATCGTCAAGGGCCTCGACATCATGATCATCCGCGAGCTGACGAGCGGCGTGTATTTCGGCGAGCCGCGCGGCCGGCAGACCAACGCCAAAGGCGAGGTCGAGGCGTTTGATACGCAGCGCTACACCGCGGGCGAGATCCGCCGCGTTTGCGCCGTGGCGTTCGAACTCGCCCGCAAGCGCAAGAACAAGGTGCTGTCGGCCGAGAAGGCCAACGTCATGCACACCGGCGTGCTGTGGCGCGAGGAGGCGACCAAGCTGCACAAGGAGAAATACTCCGACGTGAAGCTGGAGCACATGTACGCCGATGCGCTCGCCATGCAGCTCCTGCGCGCGCCCAACCAGTTCGACGTCATCGTCACCGACAACCTGTTCGGTGACATTCTCTCGGACGAGGCCTCGATGCTGACGGGCTCGCTCGGCCTCTTGCCCTCGGCCTCGCTGGGCGCACCCGATGCGACCGGCCGGCGCAAGGCACTCTATGAACCGATCCACGGCAGCGCGCCCGATATCGCGGGCAAGGGGCTCGCCAACCCGATCGCCGAGACGCTCTCCTATGCCATGATGCTGCGTTACTCCTTCGACCTCGGCAACGAAGCCGACCTGGTCGAGAAGGCGGTCGAGAACGTGCTGGCCGCGGGCTATCGCACCGGCGACCTGCTGGTCGGCAAGGCCCAGGGCGTCAAGAAAGTCGGCACCCAGGAGATGGGCGACGCGATCGTGAAGGAACTCGATCGACTGGTCTGATCGAGTGGCCTGATCTCTTCCGGACCGCGGGCTTCCAGCCCGCTCACTCGGCGCATTCACATGCGCCTTGAGCGCGCAGGATGCACGCGGTCCAAAAGATTACCGATCGGGCCCTTCGGCGGTGTTGACGGCCTTGACGAAGGCCGACATCTCCGCCGGCTCCATGTCCGACACGGCGCGCATCTCGAAGCCGCCATGCCGCCATTGCGCCAGTACGAAGCCATCGCGTTGCGCGACATCGGCCGGCGAGTCGCTGTCCGACCCGGCCGGCCAGAGCGTCAACGCCACCTTGTGCTGGCCATGGCTATAGACCAGGACCGCCACCTTGCGACCGTCGAAGATATCGACCCGGCCGCCCAGCAGCGGGAAACCCCCGGTGGTGAGATCGCGCACCGGCGGCGAATACGAGATCTTCCCGGCGAACCACGGCTTCACCGTGTGGCGGTCCGACGACACGACGTCGACCGGATGGTCACTCGAGGCAACGCGCACGAAGCCCGCCGTCAATTCGTCGGCGTCGCGCCTGCCTTGCATGGAAGACATCCCGCCCAGCCAGCCAATGCTGACGGCCACGATCAGACTGGCGGCCATCGCCGCCCAGCGCATCGAGGGACGCGGCAGGATCGTGGTAGCGGCCACCGGCCTCGCCGCAGGCACTACCGGCTGGGACTTGCCGGCAATGGACCGCAGCTCGCGTTCGATACGGGCCCGCAGCAGGTCCGGCACAGGCTCGGCCGGCAGGTCGTGCAGCAGGCCACTCAGGGCCCGGGCATCTTCCAGGCGCTGGCGGCATTCCGGGCAAAGTTCCAGGGCACGCTCGAACGCAACGCAGTCGGTCGCCGACATCTCGCCGTCGAGGTAGACGTCGACCATCGTCTCACAGGTCGCGCAGTCCATGGTCTCTCCTTCCAAGGCGGCCCTTGAGGTCACCCGCCAGCTTTTCCCTCGCGCGCGCCAGGCGCGACATCACGGTTCCGATCGGCAGATCAAGCACCGCCGCAATCTCCTTGTATGTGAAATCCTCGATCTCCCTCAGGACGAGGATCTCACGCGCTTCGGCCGGCAGTGCCGCCAGGGCTGCGGCCACATGTCGCCGCCTGTCGACTGCCATCACCGACTGCTCCGGATCCGGCCGGTCGTCGGCCTTATTCTCAACCACGTCCAACGGCTGTTCACCGGCCTGACGCTGCCGCATGTCGTGCCAGGTATTGCGCACGATCCGCAGCAGCCACGGCCTGGCTTCCCCACCCCGGAAGGCATGGAAGTAACGCAGGGCTCGCAACATTGCCTCCTGCGCCACGTCCTGGGCCTGCACTGGGTCTCGAGTCAGCCACCGTGCAAAACCATAGGCGGCATCGAGATGCGGTAGCATCACGGACCGAAACCGCTCGACCGTGTCTCCATCGGGTTCCAGCGTGTTCGACATACCGTCCATAGGACAAGATTACCGTCTGGCCGTCGAACTTATTCCACCCCCACGGCACGGCAGGCCGGCGACCGGAATAAACCGGAGAGGCCCCCGGTATGGCCAGCATCAACCATGCCGGAGGGCATCATGAAGCAAACCGATCGCCGCGATTTCCTGAAGCTCGCCGGAATGGCGGGCGTGACATTCACTGCCGGGCTATTCCCCGGCCGCGAGGCCGCGGCGCAAGCCGGTGGCGACTTCCATTTCGTGCAGTTTTCGGACACCCACTGGGGCTACAAGGGTGCCGCCAATCCGGACGCCGAGCATACGCTGGAGAAGGCCATCGTCACGGTGAACGGGCTCGCCAAGCAGCCCGACTTCATCGTCTTCACCGGCGACCTCACCCATACGACCGACGATCCCAAGGAGCGGCGCAACCGTATGAAGCGCGTGAAGGAGATCATCGGCGAGCTGAAGGTCAAGGACGTCCGCTTCATGCCGGGCGAGCATGACGCCTCGCTCGACAAGGGTGAAGCCTACAAGGAGATCTTCGGCGACACCCACTACACCTTCGACCACAAGGGCGTGCACTTCATCGCCCTCGACAACGTCTCCGATCCGGGCGCCAAGCTCGGCGACGAGCAGCTCGCCTGGCTGGCGGCCGACCTCAAGAAGCACAAGCCCGACGACCGGATCGTCGTCTTGACGCATCGCCCGCTGTTCGATCTCCAGCCCTCCTGGGACTGGGCCACCGCAGACGGTGCCAAGGCGATCGACCTCCTGATGCCCTATCAAAACGTCGTGGTGTTCTACGGCCACATCCATCAGGAGAACAACCACATGACGGGCCACATCGCCCATCATGCGGCGAAGTCGCTGGTCTTCCCGCAGGCGACCCCCGGTCCGGATGCACCGCCGCGTCGTCCGCCGCCGCCGCCCTATGACGCCTCGCAGAAGAATCTGGGCACGCGCGACATCTCGATGGCCAAGGCCGTCACCTTCGTCGAGTTGCCCGTCACCAAGGCGTAGACAGATGAAACGCAGATACTTCATCGCGCTGCTGGTCGCCGGCAGCGCGGCCGGAGGGGTCGCGCGCCTCGAAGCCGCGACAACGAGAGAAGTCGAGGTCATTGCCGAGAAGTTCGACTACACGCCCGACATGATCAAAGCGAAGGTCGGCCAGCCGCTCACCTTCGTGCTGACCTCGGTGGACCGCATCCACGGCTTCAAGATGCCCGACTTCGGCGTTCGGACCGACATCGTGCCAGGCGTGGACACGCGGGTGACCATCACGCCCACCAAGGTCGGCAAATTCGCGTACTTTTGCGACGTGTTCTGCGGCGACGGCCACGAGGAGATGGCGGGCACGCTCGTCGTCGAGGCCTGACACCGGCCCGCCGCCGGACAGCAGCTGGGGAGCTGTCCGGCGGCAACGGGGCGCCAATCCATCGGCGTCCTTTCGATTACATCCTGCGGACGGCGCCCGTCGCGGTGCACTCGCTGAAATCCGCAGCCCCTTCGCAGCGTTCACGTTCGTTGGACGCGTAAGCGACCCACAGCAGTCGCCATCGGCAAGCCCAAGCAGCCTGCCGGACGATCCATCAGAAGCCTCAGCGCCTTCAAAGGATGAGATCATGAAACCGGTTCACCTCTTTCTTTTCCTGATCGGCCTCAGCAGCCTGTTCACCGCGTCGTCGCTTGCCGCCGACAGCGAGCTCGCACGCTCGCGACGGATGTTGCGCGACGCGCCGTCCGACATCGTAGCGCTCGCGGAACGCGCGATCGGGTGCCGGCGCCTGGCCACCGTCGAAGTAAAGGACGAAGCAAGCGACGCCAGAGTCGAGGCCGCGTTCAAGACCTATAGATGCAACACGCTCGAAGCGGACGTCGCGTCGCTGCGACGCAAGTATGCTGATTCCGAATCGGACCTCAAAGACATCGACGTGGCGTACAACTTCGGTCTTTGACCAACGTCGCGTTGAGTCGAAACGCGACGATGTCGCGTTGAGTCGAAACGCACACGACGTACACAGTCCTACACGTTCGCTTGATCACGCGCGGAAGAATCGAATCCGACGGAATAGCCATCGCGACCCTTCAGTAGTCCCCCACGAGTGCCTGCCGACGATCGACATGCGTCGGCATACAGAAACGCAGTGGAGGGATAATAATGAGGGGAACGATGAAGGGGTTGCTACCGACCACCACCGCTTTGCTCGCTGGTGGGCTTGCGGTTACGCCGGCCTTTGCAGCCGATCCGATCAAGATCAACGTTGGCGGATATTACATCTTCTACGCTCTGACCGGATCGATCGAAGGAACGTACGCGCTGAACGGCAGCTCGACTCAATACAAGGGGATTCAGTTCATCCAGGAAGGTGAAATTCACTTCACCGGCGAGACGAAACTCGACAACGGCACATCGATTGGCATCCAGGTTCAGCTCGAGGGTTGGGATCCGTCGGCCGCCGCCGGCAACCGGCAGATCGACGAAGCCTATCTGTTCGCCTTTGGCGATTGGGGCCGTGTCGAATTCGGCGCACGCGACCCGGCGGGCTATCGCATGTGGTACGGCGCGCCCTCGGCCCTGATCGAGTTCGGCTTCCTGCAGCACAATACGAGCTTCCTGTGGGCCAATGCGTCGGCGGCCGCCAACAACAAGGCCGCGCTCCACGTCACGGGCGCCGATATCGGCATGCAGGTTCAGGATGCCAATCGCATCAACTACTTCACGCCTCGCGTCTACGGCCTGCAGCTCGGTGTCGGGTACGCACCAAAATGGAATCCCTCCGGTAACTTCCCCACTTCCGGCCCATCGGCCAACCTCAACGGAACCTGCGGCTTCAACGACGCCACCACGGCGAACGGCTGCCCGACCAACGACTATTCGTTTCAGGACATGGTCGACATCGGCATCAACTACGTGAACAAGTTCGGCGATGTCAGCGTCGCGGCCTACGGTGCATTCCTGTACTCGTCGTTCGTACCCGGCTTCTCGCCGTTTCCTGCGGCAGCGAATCTGGTCTCGGGCCAGAACCTGACAAGCTTGAAGCAGTGGGTCGTCGGCCTGCAGCTCAACTATGCCGGCTTCACCATCGGCGGCAACGTCGGCTACGACAACAACGGCCAGGGCGCGAACTACTATACCGGCGTCGACAACGACACCCGCTTCTACGCTGCCTCGATCATGTACTCGACCGGCCCGTGGCAGGTCTCGCTCGGCTGGGAAGGATCGTACAACAACAACGGCAACGGCTCGCTCTCCGTCGTATCGATCGCGCCGGGCACCAACGTCCAGACCTTGGGCGCGGCCGCGACCAAGGCGATCTACTTCGGCAACAACCCGGCGGCCGGTGCCGCGCGGTTCGGCGGCGAATCGGCGCAGAAATTCGAATTCGGCGCCAACTATCTGCTTGGTCCCGGTATTCACGTCACCGGCGGCGCCGTCGCGTACAACTACTCCGGCCCGTCCAATGCCGTCGTCGGTCAGTCGTGGGGCATCTTGCTGGGCATGGACTTCCGCTTCTAGGCGGAGGTCCATGAGGAGAAGCGAACGCTACTTCACCAGGCCGCCCAGCACGCCACGCACGATGCCGCCCAGCAATCCTCCACCGCTGCCGCGGCCACTGCCCAGCACCGCTTTCGTGACCTCACGCACCGCAACGTTGGTCACGGTGCGGGCTGCCGACTTGGCGATCGCCTCCCCGAGCGTATCGCTATGGCGGGCCGGTGCCTTTGCCTGCGGCGGAGGTGCCGGTGGCTGGGCCTCGCGTAGACGCGGCTGAGGCCGCGGCGAGGCTTCTGCCGCCGGAGCATCGCCCCACGGCCCCGCGGTTGGGGTCGGTGTCGGCGCGGCGGGCGGCACATCGACCGTCGGCGGCACCGAACCATACTGTCCGCGCCGACGCTGACCTCCAGAGGCCGCAGCGCCGTCGTCGTGCTGCACTTGGCCGCCGGTCGCACGCCCGGTCAACACCTCGTAGGCCGACTCGCGATCGACCGTGCGCTCGTACTTGCCGGCAAGCGGGCTCGCCTTGAGGATCGCCGCGCGCTCCGCATCGGTCGCCGGGCCGATCCGTCCCTGCGGTGGAGCGATGAAGCATCGCTCGACCGGCGTGGGCACGCCCTTGGCGTCGAGGAACGAGACCAGCGCCTCGCCCACGCCCAGCTCGACGATCGCGTCCGATGCCGAGAACTTCTTGTTGGGCCGGAATGTATCGGCCGCAGTCTTCACCGCCTTCTGATCCTTCGGCGTGAAGGCGCGCAGGGCATGCTGCACGCGGTTGCTGAGCTGGCCCAGCACCGAATCGGGAATGTCGAGCGGGCTTTGCGTCACGAAGTAAACGCCCACGCCCTTCGAGCGAATCAGCCGCACCACCTGCTCGATCTTGTCGAGCAGGGCCTTGGGGGCATCGTCAAACAGAAGGTGCGCCTCGTCGAAGAAGAAGACGAACTTGGGTTTGTCGGGATCGCCCACCTCGGGCATCACCTGGAAAAGCTCCGACAGCAGCCAGAGCAGGAACGTCCCGTAGAGTCGGGGGCTCTGCATCAGCTTGTCCGCCGCCAGCACATTGATGTAGCCCGTGCCTGACGGGTCGCGCGCAATCATGTCCTTGAGATCGAGCGCCGGCTCGCCGAAGAAGCGCTCGCCGCCTTGCTGCTGCAGGGTGAGGAGCGACCGCTGTATGGTGCCGACGGTCTGCTTGCTCACGTTGCCGTACTTGGTGGTGAGCGAACCTGCATTCTCCGCCGTCCATTGCAGCACGGCCTGCAGGTCCTTGAAGTCCAGCAGCAGCAGGCCCTGTTCGTCGGCCACCTTGAAGACGATGTTGAGCACGCCTTCCTGCGTGTCGTTGAGCTCTAGCAAGCGGGCCATCAGTACGGGGCCGATCTCGCTCACCGTCGTGCGCACCGGATGGCCCTTGTCGCCGAACAGGTCCCAGTAGATGGTCGGGAAGCCACGGCCCTTGTAGCCGTCGATCTTGAGAAGCTTCGCCCGCTCGACCGCCTTGGGGTTGTCGCCGCCGGGCTGGCTGATGCCGGACAGGTCGCCCTTCACGTCGGCCATGAAGACCGGCACGCCGAAGGCGGAGAAGCCCTCGGCCAGGGTCTGCAGCGTGACGGTCTTGCCGGTGCCGGTGGCGCCGGCCACGAGGCCGTGGCGATTGCCGTATTTCAGGAGCAGATACTGATCCGCGTCGCTTGCGCCTACGAAGATCTCTGCATCGTCGCTCATGGCTGCTCCTCCATCCTCCTCCGACTTTAGCCAAACCAGCCGGCCCGGTGTAGGGTCGCAATATGGTTGTTTCCCGTCTTGCCCTGGCCGTGATCGGCGACGAAATCGGTCCGTCCCTGCCAGAGATGATCTCCTTTTGCACCGAGCATGGCGTCTCGCGCCTCGACATGCGCACGGTCGACGGCCGCAACCTCCTGGCCATGACGCTCGCGGAGGTCGCCGCCATTGCCGACACGCTGAAGTCTGCCGGCCTCGAAGTACCGACCTTTGTGTCGCCGCTCCTGAAATGGCCGGCCCCGAACAAGACGTCCTCCAACGGCCGGGTCGATTTCGCCTTCGATCCCGCTCAATGTCCGGGACAGGACGTGCTGGCCCATGCCTTCGATATCGCCAACACACTCGGCGCCTCGCACATCAGGGCTTTCAGCCATCTGCGCTATCCCGGCTTCGCGCCGCGCGACCTCCATGACACGGTCGAGCGCCTGACGGCCATGGCCCGCGAACGCAATGTCACCATCGAGCTCGAGAACGAGCCGGTGTGCAACCTGGGCTCGACCGCCGAGCTGGCGCGCTTCTTCGAGACGCTGCCCGGCGGCGCTGGTCCCTTTCGGCCGCTGGTCGATATCGCCAATAGCTACTCGATGGGCATGCCACCCGAGGCAGCCGACATCGCCAGCCTCGCGCCCAAGGTCGACATGATCCATCTCAAGGACCGAAACCTTGCGACCAAGCGCACCGTCCCCCTGGGTGACGGCGACGTTCCCTGGGCAAACGAGCTGGAGCGCCTGTTACGCGATGTCGAAGCGCCGGAGGTCATCGCCAGCATCGAGACCCATTGTCCCCACGACGGCCGCAACGCGACGGCCCGGTCGGTGCAGGCCCTGCGTCGCCTCGCGGGCGAAATCGGCGTGGCGATGGTCTGACATCGCGTAAAGAGTCCTCACTATGAAAGACGCACCGAAGCATCGCATCCCCAAGGCGCTGGCCGACGAATTCGTGGCAAGCCAGAAGCAGGGCACGCTGGCTGCCTATGCCGAGGGCGGGTTTCCGCGATTGTCGCTCCTGCCGTTCGTGAAGGACGGCGATCTCATCGAGATGCACTGCGTGCAGCTGGACCCGACCTTCCAGGCGCTCTGCCTCAATCCGCGCGTCACCTTCATGGTGTCCGACTATCTCGGGACCTATCCCAGCGACTGGGTCGATCCCAATGATGGTGGCCGCGGCTCGACGGTGTTTCGCGCCGTGAGCTTCGATTGCATCGCCGAGCACCATACCGATCCAGCCGTTGTCGCCGCCGGCCTCACGCGACTGCTGAGCGTCTATGAGCCCAACGCTCCGCACGGCACGATCACCGATGGGGACGTCTATGGGGCGCGCCTGCGCCAGCTCGCGCTCCTCCGGCTAAAAGTCGTCGCGACGCAAGCCAAGTTCAAGATCGGGCCGCCTGGCGTCGACGAGACAAGCCGGCGAACGAACGTCGCGACCCAGTTCAGGAAGCGCGGCCAGCCGGGCGATATCGAAGCGGCGCGCTGGATCGACTACTACAACGAACTCCGCCGCACCGACGGAAGCTGGACGGTATAGAACGATGCGCCGCTTTTCCTTTGTCACCGTCGACGTTTTCACCGAGCACCGCTTCGGCGGCAATCCGCTTGCCGTTGTTCCCGACGCGCGAGGGCTCAGCGACCAGGAGATGCAGTCGCTGGCAGCCGAGTTCAATCTCAGCGAGACGACATTCGTGCTGCCAGCCGAAGACCCGAAGAACTCTGCACGGGTGCGCATCTTCAATCGTAGGGCCGAGATGCCGTTCGCCGGCCATCCCAATGTCGGCACCGGCTGGGTGCTGAACGAACTCGGCCGCGCGCCCGACGGCGTGCTGCGTTTCGAGGAACTGGCGGGCCTTGTCGAGGTTCGGATCGACGCCGGACGCGTGACCATCGCGGCGCCGCAGCCCCTGTCGCTGGGACCGGAAATGCCGGTCGACCTTTTGGCTGGCTGCGTCGGTCTCGAGGCGAAGGACATCGTCGTCGCGGCGCATCGGCCGATGCTGGCTTCGGTTGGCAACTCCTTTCTGGTCGCCGAGGTCGCGCCGTCGGCGCTGGCAAAGGCTGCGCCCGATATCACAAAGTTCCGCGCCGCCAACCAGATCTATACGGCGCTGGGCGCCAACCGGCTGCCGGTCTACCTCCATGCCCGCGACGGCGACGGTCTGCGGACCCGCATGTTCTCGCCGCTCTCCGGCACGCTTGAGGACGCAGCGACGGGAAGTGCCGCTACTCCACTCGCGGCCCTGCTGCTTTCGCTCACGTCGGACGCGGAACGTCACTACGACATCGTCCAGGGTGTCGAGATGGGCCGGCCGAGCCACCTGTTCGCCAAGGCGTGGCGCGCCAGCGACGGCATTCGCGCCAGCGTCGGCGGCGCCTGCGTGCCGGTCCTGCGCGGCGAGATCACGCTGTAGTCGGCAGACCTAACCCCGCAGCGCCTTGATGTTCGCGGCGTACTTGTTGGCACCGCCCTGGAACACCGCCGTGCCGGCGACGAGGACGTCAGCGCCGGCCTTGACGCAGCGCCTTGCCGTCTCTGAATTGACGCCGCCGTCGACCTCGAGAGCGATCGATTTGCCCAGCGCATCGATCGCCTTGCGCAGGCTTGCGATCTTCGCGAGCTGGCTGTCGATGAAGGCCTGACCGCCGAAGCCTGGATTGACGCTCATCACCAGGACAAGGTCGAGATCGCCCAGCACCGGCTCGACCATCGCCAGAGGCGTTGCAGGATTGAGCACGAGGCCCGCCTTCTTGCCGAAGCTCTTGATCAGCTGGATCGTGCGATGGACGTGCGGACCCGCCTCGGGATGGAAGGAGATCACGTCAGCGCCTGCATCGACGTAAGCCGGGACCAGAGGATCGACCGGCGTGATCATGAGATGGATGTCGAACGGCAGCGTGCTGTGCTTGCGCAGCGCCTTCACCACCATCGGCCCGACCGTGAGATTGGGCACGAAGTGGCCGTCCATCACATCGACATGGATCCAGTCGGCGCCGGCCCGGGTCACGGCTTCGACTTCAGGACCGAGGGCCGCGAAGTCGGCAGACAGGATCGAGGGCGCGATGCGGACGGGCTGCTGCGGCATGATCGACCTCAGGTCCCTGGACGTGTCGGCGCGTCCCAGCCCTTGCGCCGGAACGGATTGGTCGGGAAGGTGCCGAGCATCTTCAGCTCCTCGGAGAAGAAGCCCAGTTCCTCGAGGGCAAGCTTTAGCCCGCGTTGCTCGGGATGGCCCTCGACCTCGGCGTAGAACTGCGCCTGTTCGAAATGCGCCCCGGAAAGATAGCTCTCCAGCTTCACGATATTGACGCCGTTGGTGGCAAAGCCGCCCAGCGCTTTGTAGAGCGCGGCCGGAACGCTTTTGACGCGAAACAGGAAGGCCGTCATGCACGGCACGGTCCGCCAGTCCGGCCGCGCCTCCTCGCGGCTGAAGACCAGCATGCGCGTCGTGTTGTGGTCGGCGTCCTCGATGTTGCGCGCCAGAACCTTGAGCCCATAGATGCGGGCCGCCAGCGACGAGGCGATGGCACCGACCTGCTTGTCGCCGATCTCGGCGATCTCGCGCGCGGCTCCCGCCGTGTCGGCATGGACCATCGGCTGGATACGGTGCTTCTTCAGGAAGTTGCGGCATTGCGACAACGCCTGGACATGGCTCTTCGCGATCCTGACCGCCTTGAGCGGTACGCCGGGAAGCGCCACCAGGCAGTGCTCGACGCGTTGAAAATGCTCGGCGACGATCTTGAGCCGGGTATGCGGCAAGAGGCTGTGCAGATCGGCGACGCGACCGGCGATCGAATTCTCGACCGGGATCATCGCGAGCTCTGCCTTGCCGGACTGGACCATGGCCATGGCCGCTTCGAAGGTCGGACAGGGCAGCGTCGTCATGTAGGGAAAGGCCGCCCGGCAGGCCATGTCCGAATTGGCGCCGGCCTCGCCCTGGAATGCGATCGTGTTGCCGGCCCTGCCGCCCGCCCTCGCCTTGGCCATGTCTGATTTCTCCCCCGGTCTCTCGTTCGCCGGACCCGAACCGATTGCCCGTGCACCGTCGTTTCGCCCGCCGGATCACGCCCCGTCATCCTCGCCGCCGACGCCGAAAAACCGTGCTAAATCCGGCACTTGCGACGTTCCGCCGCGCGAGGGTGCCGCGTCGATCGGATACTACTGGCGGCGCTCGGGGCGTGCTACAGCAACCTCCGAAGAATTTGCGCGGGCGAGATCGAGAATGGCTAGTTTCAATACGGCAGCCGGTTGCTTCCTGGCTTCGGCGCTTTTTGCGATGGTGGTCGGCAAGGTGTCGAATGCCCTGGTGGATCCGCACCATCTGGAGAAGCCAGCCATCGCTGTCAGCGATGCCGAGCCGGAGCCCGCCGCCGGCGCCAAGCCCGCCGAAGTACCGCCGATCGCGCCGATGCTCGCCAAGGCCAACGCCGATCACGGCAAGCAGCTCTACACCAAGCTCTGCACCACCTGTCACACCGACGACAAGGGCGGCCCCAACAAGGTCGGGCCGAACCTGTGGGACATCGTCGGCCGCAAGAAAGGGAGCCACCCGGGCTTCAGCTATTCCTCGGGCGTGGAGGCCAAGGGCGGCGACTGGAGCTATGAGGACCTCAATCACTGGCTCCTCAAGCCCAGCGCGTTCATCAAGGGCACCAAGATGGCGTTCGTCGGCCTGCCGAAAGAACAGGAGCGCGCCGACGTCATCGCCTACCTGCGGACGATGAACGACAGCCCGCCGCCGCTGCCCGACCCCAACGCCGCTCCCGCGCCCGAGAGCAAGCCGGAGAACAAGCCCGCGGCGCCGCCCGAGAAGAAGTAGACAGGACGTCGCCGGTGGCCGGGTCGGTTCCCGCCGAGCTGGTCGCTCTGGCCCATCGCCTTGCCGACGCGGCGCGCCCGGTCGTGGCGCGCCATTTTCGTACACCCGTCGCGATCGACGACAAGAGCGACAAGACCCCTGTCACCATCGCCGATCGCGATGCCGAAGCGGCGATGCGATCGCTGCTCGCGCAGGCCGTGCCCGAGCACGGCGTGTTCGGCGAGGAGCATGGCGTCGAACGCGCAGATGCCGAATATGTCTGGGTGCTCGATCCGATCGATGGCACCAAGGCCTTCATCACCGGCCTGCCGATCTTCGGCACGCTGATCGCGCTCCTGCATCGCGGCAAGCCAGTGCTAGGCGTGATCGACCAGCCGATCCTGGGCGAGCGCTGGCTGGGCGTCGCCGGGCAACCCTCGACCTTCAACGGCAAGCCGATCCGGGTGCGGGCCTGCCCGTCGCTCGATCGTGCTTATATGTATTCGACGGCGCCGATCATGTTCCCGGGCGAGACCGAACAGCGTCATGAGACGGTCGCCAGGCAGGTGAAGCTCTTCCGCTGGGGCGGTGACTGCTACGCCTACGGCCTGCTCGCGTCGGGCCATGTCGATCTCGTGGTCGAGAATTCGATGAAGCTCTACGACTTCGCCGCCCTCGTGCCGGTGATCACGGGTGCGGGCGGGCTGATCACCGACTGGCGTGGCCGCGAGCTCGACATGACCTCCGACGGCTCGGTGCTCGCCGCCGGTGATGCCGCTGTTCATCGCGCAGCGTCGCACATCCTCGCAGCCTAAGGCGGCAATCGAAGCCAGCCCGGACGATCGATGTCGAACCAGACCGAGTCGACGTCGCGATAGACGACATCCCTGCGGTAGACGAGGCCGAGCCGCTTCATCACCGCCTGCGATGCAAGATTGTCCGGTCGGGTGACGGCGAAGATCAGATCAAGCTCCCGTGTCCGGAAACCGAAGTCGAGCGAGGCGCGGGCCGCTTCGGTGGCGAACCCGTTGCCCCAGGCGTCGGGGTGCAATGACCACAGTACTTCGGTTTCGCCGAATTCCGGCACGTAGTTGAGGCCGGCATGACCGATCAACCCGCCGTCGCGAAAGATCGCCCACGGACCGTAGCCGCGATCTCGCCACGATTGCCGATAGCGTTCGATCGCAGCTCGCGCGGAATCGACCGGAGCGGCGGGCGCGAGCGACAGCCACTTGGCCACGTCCGGGTGATAGCGCATGGCGGCATAGGCCTCGGCGTCACCGGGCGCCAAGGGGCGAAGCGTCAGCCGCTCTGTCTTCAGCACGATCATCTTTACAAAACTTTACACAGGGGAGACGGGCGCGAAACCGGCCGGCTCCATATCGGGCGTGCGGGGAACCCACCCGATGGAGATGATGATGTCAAACCTCAACCTGAAGACGATGATGGCGGCCCTCCTGGCGGGCAGCCTCGCGATGACGGCGGGCGGGCTCGCCTACGCCAAGCCGAACGGCCAGGATTTCGATCCGGCGAAGTTCCAGCAGCGGATCGAGAAGCGCGTCGACCGGGCGCTGAAAGGCACCGACGCGACCGACCAGCAGAAGAAGCAGATCGCCGACATCCTGTCGTCGAGCCTCAAGGACACCAAGCCGCTGCGCGACCAGCGCCTGGAGAACCGCAAGGCAATGCAGGACGCGCTGCAGGCGCCGACCCTCGATCCGGCGAAGATCGAATCGCTTCGCGCCGAGCAGATGAGGATCACCGATGAAAGCTCCAAGCGCTTCACCAAGGCGCTGACCGACGCCGGCAACGTGCTGACCCAGCAGCAGCGCCAGGCCTTCTTCAAGAACTGGAACAACCGAGACCACGAGCGGCATCACCGCGACCGTGGATGACATCAGGGGCGACGCGGCCTGATACTGGGCGTATGGCCGAGCGCATCCTGATGATCGACGACGATGACCGCCTCGCCGGGATGGTGTCCGACTATCTCGGCGGGGCGGGCTTTCGTCTCACCCTCGCCGGCACCGCGCGCGACGGCGAGGGATGGCTGAAGCGCGAGAGCTTCGACGCGATCATCCTCGACCTGATGCTGCCTGACGCCGACGGCCTAGACCTCTGCCGCCGCCTGCGCGCCACGAGCGACGTGCCGATCCTGATGCTGACGGCACGCGGCGAGCCGATGGACCGGGTGGTCGGCCTCGAGATCGGCGCCGATGATTATCTCGCCAAGCCCTTCGAACCGCGCGAGCTGCAGGCCCGGCTGCGGGCGATCCTGCGCCGCAAGGGCAGCACCGCCGCCGCGTCCGACATCCTGCGCTTCGGCCGGCTCGAGATCGACCGCGGCGCGCGCGTGGCGCGGCTGGATGGCGAGGAGCGTTCTCTCACCTCCTATCAGTTCGCGCTTCTGATCGCGCTTGCCGAGCGCGCCGGCCGCGTGCTTTCGCGCGATGCCCTGATGGACCTGACCAAGGGCGAGAAGCTCGAAGCGTTCGATCGCTCCGTCGATGTCCACATCTCGCGCATCCGCGCCGCCATCGAGGACGACCCCAAGAAGCCGCGCCGCATCCTGACCTTGCGCGGCGCCGGCTACGTCTTCGCCCGCGACCAGGACCGCAGCTAGCCTTCCGATGCAGCGCCTCTATATCAAGTTCTATCTCACGATCGTGGCGGTGCTGATCGTGTTCGTGGGCACCGCGGCGTTGTTGTGGCGCCTGGCGGAGGAGGACGCGCGCACGCCGCAGTATCTCGACGTTGCGGCCGAGCTCACGGGCGCACTGCTGCCCGATTCCGATGCCGCCCCCGCCGACGATCAGAAAGCCATCGACGCCCTGCACCGCAAGCTGCGCTTCGATCTTGCGCTCTATCGGCCCGACGGCACGATCCTGGCCACGGCAGGCCGTCCCCCGCCCCGCTTCGACGTACGCAAGGCGCGGCCTGGCTGGCGCCGCAGCCGTGAGGGGCCGAGCTTCACCTTGCAGCTTCCCGACGGTCGATGGCTGGTCGCGCGACAGGTGCGCGAGCGACCCAGCCTCACCTTCTGGATCACGGCATTCCTCGCGATCGTCGCGCTCGCCATCGCCGTTGGCGTTTATCCCGTCATCCGCGGCCTCGGCCGGCGCATCGAGCGGCTCAAGGCCGGCGTCGAGCAGCTGGGCACCGGCGATCTTGGCGCGCGCGTGAAGGTCGAGGGCCGCGATGAGATCGCAGCCCTAGCCGAAAGCTTCAATCGCTCGGCCGAGCGCATCGAAGGACTCGTCGAGGCCCACCGGCTGCTGCTCGCCAACTGCAGTCATGAACTGCGCACGCCGCTCGCGCGGATCGGCGTGGCGGCCTCACTGCTGGGCGAGCAGGCCGATCCCAAGACGCGCGAATCGCTGAAACGAGACATTGCCGAACTCGACCAGCTGATCGACCAGATCCTGCTGACCAGCCGGCTCGAGGCCGTATCCGGTCTCGATCGCCGCGAGCCGATCGACCTCCTGGCGCTGGCGGCCGAGGAAGCGGCCCACTACGACATCGAGGCCGACGGCACGCCCGTGACGGTCGAGGGCGATCGCTTGCTGTTGCGCCGACTGGTGCGCAATCTTTTAGAGAATGCGCGCCGCTATGCAGGCGACGGACCGATCGAGGTTTCGGTGACATTGGCCGCAGGCCGGGCCGTGCTCGAGGTGCGCGACCGCGGACCGGGCGTGCCGCCGGACGAGCGTGAACGCATCTTCGAGCCCTTCTATCGCCTGGCCGCGGCGCGCGAGAGCGGCCACGGCAGCGGGCTCGGCCTTGCCTTGGTCCGCGAAATCGCACGCCGTCACGGGGGCGATGCGGTTTGCTTGGCGGCAGAAGGTAGCGGCAGCCGCTTTTGCGTCGACCTGCCGGCCGCCTAAGATTAAGGGTGAATGGGCGTTCATTACGGCGCTCGCCGGAGGAGCAGCCATGGATTTCGACATCCCTGCCGACATCGCGGCCTACTTGCACGAGCTCGACACGTTCATCGAGCGAGAGATCCGGCCGCTCGAACGCGAGAACGACAATATCCGCTTCTTCGATCATCGCCGCGAGCATGCCCGCACCGACTGGGACAATGACGGCCAGCCGCGGCACGAATGGGAAGAGCTTTTAGCCGAGATGCGCCGCCGCGCCGACAAGGCGGGCCACCTGCGCTTCGGCCTGCCGAAGGCGCTGGGCGGCAAGGACGGCTCCAATCTCGCCATGGCGATCATCCGCGAGCATCTGGCGCACAAGGGGCTCGGCCTGCACAACGACCTGCAGAACGAGAGCTCGATCGTCGGCAACTTCCCGGTGGCGCTGCTGCTGCACCGCTTTGGCACCAGCGAACAGAAATCGCGCTATCTCGATGGCATGTTCACCGGCAAGGAACGCATCGCCTTCGGTCTCACCGAACCCAACCATGGCTCCGATGCCACCTTCATGGAAACGACGGCGGTCAAGCAGGGCAGCGATTGGGTCCTGAACGGCATGAAGCGGTTCAACACCGGCATGCATACCGCGACCGTCGATCTCGTCTTCGCCCGCACCTCGGGCAAGGAAGGCGACGCGCGCGGCATCTCGGCCTTCCTGGTGCCGGTCACGTCGCCCGGCTTCAAGGTCGAGCACATGTGGTGGACCTTCAACATGCCGTCCGATCATGCCGAGGTCTCGCTCACCAATGTGAAGGTGCCTGGTTCGACCATGCTGGGCGAGGAAGGCCGCGGCCTCGACGTGGCGCAGACCTTCGTGCACGAGAACCGTATCCGCCAGGCCGCCTCGAGTCTCGGCGCCGCGCAGTACTGCATCGACATGTCGGTGGCCTACACCAAGAACCGCAAGGTGTTCGGCAAGCCGCTAGCCGCCAACCAGGCGATCCAGTTCCCGCTCGCCGAGCTGCATACCGAGGCCGAGATGACGCGCGGCCTGGTGCGCAAGACCGCCTGGCATCTCGATCGCCAGCACCACATGCAGGTGAGCGAATGGGTGGCGATGTCCAACTACCGCGCCAATCGCCTCGTTTGCGAAGCAGCCGATCGCGCGATCCAGGTCCATGGCGGCATCGGCTATTCGCGCCATACGCCGTTCGAGCACATCTATCGCCACCATCGCCGCTATCGCATCACCGAGGGCTCCGAGGAGATCCAGATTCGCCGCGTTGCAGGCGCGCTGTTCGGTTTCTGGGGCGCCCAGAAAGCGTCGACGGCCCCCAAGACTTCATGAACGAACAATGACCTCGTCCGCCCGCCGCTGGACGGGCGACGCCGTGATGCTGGTGACGGCCCTGCTGATGGGCTCGAGCTATCCCGTCGCCAAGGACGTGCTCGCCGTCATGAGCCCGCTGCTCTACAGCAGCTCGCGCTATGCCATGGCCGGGGCGTTCCTGCTTTTGGTGATTGCGCTGCGCCGCCAGCCGCTTGGCCTGCCGCGCCGCGACTGGCTTCCCATCCTGCTGCTGTCACTGCTCGGCGTCACGGTGTTCCAGGCCTGCTGGGGCTACGGCATTGCCCATACCTCGCCCAGCGTCGGCTCGATCGTCATGACCACCACGACGACCTTCGCTGCGCTGTTCGCCTGGATGCAGGGCCGGCGCCTGTCTGCCCTCGGCTGGACCGGCATTGCCATCGCCTTCGCCGGCGTCCTCCTGGTAGTGAACAATAGCCTGACCCGCCTCACGTTCGAGGTCGGTGACTTCAAAGGTGCCGCTTACTGGCTGGTCGCCGCATTCTGCTGGGCGCTCTATGTCGATCGCAGCGTGCCTTACAATTTTCGGCTGGGAGCTCTCAGGGTCGTCGCCTGGACCACGTTCTTGGGTGCCCTGGTGCTGATGGCGATCGCGCTTTCAGTGAACTCCCTCTCCGGGTCTCTGGCCGAGTTTGGCCGGCTCAACGATCGGCTGCTGGGGTATTGGCTCTACACTGGCATATTCCCCGTCGGCGTGGCTTATCTCGGCATCGCCTTCGGGCTCGATCGCCTCGGGGTCAGCCGGGTCATGGTCTACATGTATCTGATCCCGGTCGCCGGAGTGGGCCTGTCGGCCGCCTTTTTCGGCGATCCGCTGACGCCGGCTCGCGTCCTGGGTGGCCTGATCGTGCTTTTGGGCGTCGTTCTGACGCGCCTGGCGCTCGACCGCGCGGCCCGCGTTCCTGTATGACAGGGCCCGTCATACAGAGGACGTCCAAATGGCCCGCCAGGCCGCAAAACGGGCCGTCAAAGCCCCTCCCAAGCCGGTTGCGCCGGCCCTCGCGACGCCAGGAAACGGTGGACGACGGGCCGCTGTCTCGCGCCAGACCAAGGAGACGCGCATCTCCGCCGCCATCAATCTCGACGGCAACGGCAAGTACGACATCCAGACCGGCATCGGCTTCCTCGATCACATGCTGGAGCAGCTCTCGCGGCACAGCCTGATCGACATCACGTTGCGCGCCGAAGGCGACCTGCACATCGACTATCACCACACGACCGAGGATTCGGGCATCGTGCTGGGCGAGTGCCTGGCCAAGGCACTGGGCAACCGCGCCGGCATTCGCCGTTACGGCAGCGCCGTGATCCCGATGGACGAGACGCTGACCGAAGTAGCGCTAGACGCCAGCAACCGGCCCTACCTGATCTGGAAGGTGAACTTCTCCAAACCCAAGCTCGGCACCATGGACACCGAGCTGTTCAAGGAATGGTTCCAGGCCTTCGCCCAGCTCGGCGGGCTCACGCTGCATGTCTGGAACCATTACGGCGAGAACAACCACCACATCGTCGAAAGCTGCTTCAAGGGGCTGGCGCGGGCGCTGCGTGTCGCAGTCGAGACCGATCCGCGGCAGCAGACGGCGGTGCCCAGCACCAAGGGCGTCCTCTAGGCGGATCGTCCCATGACCGTTGCCATCGTCGATTACGGCTCGGGCAATCTTCGCTCGGCCGCCAAGGCCTTCGAACGTGCAGCGCGCGAATCGGGTGCCGACGACCACGTGCTGGTGACCTCGAGCCCGCGGGAGGTGGCCGAGGCCGACCGCATCGTGCTGCCGGGTGTCGGCGCCTTCGCCGACTGCCGCGCCGGGCTCTACGGGGTGCCTGACATGGTCGACACGCTGCAACACGAGGTGATCGAGCGCGGCAAACCGTTCCTCGGCATTTGCGTCGGCATGCAGCTGATGGCCACGCGTGGCGTCGAATACGGCATCCACCCCGGCCTCGACTGGATCGCAGGCGACGTGGTGCGGATCGAGCCCGGCCCCGACCATCTCAAGATCCCGCACATGGGCTGGAACGAGTTGCTCGACCTCAAGCCCCATCCCTTGCTGGAAGGACTGAGCGCGCACGACCATGCCTACTTCGTGCATTCCTTCCAGCTCGACACGGGCAAATCCGACGCCTTGCTGGCCGTCACCGACTATGGCGGGCCGATCACGGCCGCTGTCGGTCGGGACAACCTCGTCGGCACCCAGTTCCATCCCGAGAAGAGCCAGGCGACAGGCTTGCGATTGATCGCCAACTTCCTGCGCTGGAAGCCTTGAGGGCGACACGCGGCGACGCGTGGGGATAAGCAAAGAAGTCGTCACAATAAGTTAACGCAAGTCGCGTCGATCGGTAACGCGACCTTCGCATGGTGCGCGTCTTTCCGAGCGTACCTATGCCTCCCATGCTTTCCTCCGACGCCACGCTTTCGCGGCGCCAACGCTGGTTGTCTGTCCTCGCGAAGGCACCGGCAGATCGGCTCGAAGCGTTGTGGCGGACGCTGCGCGCCACCCCCTCCTATACCGTCCTGCGCCGGCCCGAGATCGGGCTGGTGATGCTGCAAGGCCGGATCTCCGGCAGCGGCGCACCGTTTGCGGCCGGCGAGATGACCGTAACGCGGGCCGCGGTCCGTCTGGAGAGCGGCCAGATGGGCGTGGGTTACATCGGCGGCCGCCATCCGCGTCAAGCCGAGATCGTGGCGGCGATCGACGCCCTGGGACAGCTCCCCGAATGGCAGCGGCAGCTCGAGGAGCAAATCTTGACGCCGCTCGAGCAGGAAGCCGAGGCACGCCGCCGCGGCCGCGCCGCCAAGGCGGCCGCAACAAAAGTCGATTTCTTCACGGTCGCGCGCGAGGCCGGCACATGAGCGATATCGCCCTTGGCCTCGCCGATCCCGCGCACGACAGCCAGAAGCTGTTCCGCGCCGTGCTCGATGCCTTTGCCCATCCCGGCCGCATCGTCGCCCTGACCCAGGGGCCGGCCGGCGTCGGACCCTTGAGCCGTGCGGCAACGGCCTTCCTGCTGACGCTGGTCGATCGCGACACGCCGCTCTGGCTCTCGCCCGATTTCGACGTGCCCGCCGTCCGCGACTTTGTGCGCTTCCATACCGGCGCGCCTTTGGTGGCCCGTGAGGCCGATGCGCTGTTCGCCCTCCTGACGCCGCGACGCGCACCGCTGATCGACAGCTTCGCCATCGGCACCGATCCGTACCCCGACCGGTCGGCCACCCTGGTGATCGAGGTACCTGCGCTGACCGGCGGGCCGGCGCTTACCCTGAAGGGGCCCGGCATCGAGAGCGAAGCGCGCGCCTGTGTTGCCGGCCTGCCCGCGTCCTTTGCCGAAGAATGGGCGGCGAACCGCACCCTCTTTCCCTGCGGTGTCGACCTCGTCTTCACCGCCGGCTCGGAACTGATGGCGCTTCCCCGCAGCATTGCCGTGGAGATCTGACGATGTATGTGGCTGTCAAAGGCGGTGAAACGGCGATCGCCCATTCGCTCGAATTGTTGGCCGATCGTCGCCGGGGATCGCGCGATCTGGCGGAGCTGACACTCGATCAGATCGATCAGCAACTCGCGCTGGCGGTCGATCGGGTGATGACCGAGGGCTCCTGCTACGACCGTTCGCTTGCCGCCCTCGCCATCAAGCAGGCGCGCGGCGATCTCATCGAGGCGATCTTCCTCCTTCGTGCCTACCGCACGACCTTGCCGCGCTTCGGCCATTCCGAGCCCATCGACACCAGCCGCATGGTCGCGGAACGGCGCATCTCGTCGACCTTCAAGGACGTGCCGGGCGGCCAGGTCCTGGGACCAACCTTCGACTACACCCATCGACTGCTCGATTTCTCCCTCGCCGCCAACGGCGAGCGTCCCGCGGCGCCGACTGCGCCGGTCGATGCCACGCGCGACCTGCCGCGCGTCGGCGACATCCTGGAACGCGAGGGCATGCTGGAGCCACCGCCTGCCAACGTCGGGGGGCCGACACAGGACATCACCCGCGATCCGTTGACGCTTCCCGCCGAACGGCCGGTGCGATTGCAGAATCTCGCGCGCGGCGACGAAGGCTTTCTGCTGGCGCTCGGCTATTCGACGCAACGCGGCTACGGCAACAACCATCCGTTCGTGGGCGAGATTCGATTCGGCGCCGTGCCGGTCTCTTTCGTGCCCGAGGAGCTGGGCTTCCCGATCGAGATCGCCGAGATCGACGTCACCGAATGCGACATGGTCAACCAGTTCGCGGGCTCGCATGACGTGCCGCCGCAATTCACCCGCGGCTATGGGCTCGCCTTCGGACATGCCGAGCGCAAGGCGATGGCGATGGCTCTCGTCGACCGCGCGTTGCGGGCCGAGGAACTCTCTGAAGCCGTCACCTCGCCGGCGCAGGACGAGGAATTCGTTCTGGCGCACAGCGACAATGTCGAAGCCTCGGGATTCGTGCAGCACCTGAAGCTGCCGCACTACGTCGACTTCCAGTCCGAGCTCGTGATCGTGCGCACCTTGCGCGCCGAGGTCGAGGCGCGCCGACAACAGACCGCGCTCGACCAGGCGGCGGAGTAACGCCATGCCCGACACGATCTCCTCGAACGACCCGAGCGATGGCGCCTACAACTACGCCTACCTCGATGAGCAGACCAAGCGCATGATCCGTCGCGCCATCCTGAAGGCGGTCGCGGTGCCGGGCTACCAGGTCCCGTTCGGCGGCCGCGAGATGCCGCTGCCCTATGGCTGGGGCACCGGCGGCATCCAGGTGACCGCCGCCATCATCGGCCGCGACGACACGCTGAAGGTGATCGACCAGGGCGCCGACGACACGACCAACGCCGTCTCGATCCGCCGCTTTTTCGCGCGCGTGGCCGACGTCGCCACCACGACCCGCACCGAAGAGGCGACCGTCATCCAGACACGCCATCGCGTGCCGGAGACGCCGCTGAAGGACGGCCAGATCCTGGTGTTCCAGGTGCCGATCCCCGAGCCATTGCGCATGCTGGAGCCACGCGAGACGGAGACGCGCACCCTGCACGCGCTTTCCGAGTACGGCGTCATGCAGGTGAGCCTCTACGAAAGCATCGCGCGGCACGGCCGCATCGCCAAGACCTACAACTATCCGGTGCTGGTGAACGGGCGCTACATCATGAGCCCCTCGCCCATCCCGAAGTTCGACAATCCCAAGCTCGACCGCAATCCGGCCTTGCAGCTCTACGGTGCGGGCCGCGAGAAGCGCATCTACGCGGTGCCGCCGCATACACCGGTCAAGAGCCTCGACTTCGACGACCATCCGTTCGAGATCGAGCGCTGGACGGAGTGCTGCGCGCTCTGCGGCTCGACCCAAAGCTTCCTCGACGAGATGATCGTCGACGATGCCGGCAAGCGGCGCTTCATCTGCTCCGACACCGACTATTGCCAGGAGCGGCAGGAAGAGCAGCGCCGATGACCGCGCCGATCCTGTCCGCAAAAGGCGTCACCAAGCGTTTCGGCAGCCGCGTCGCCTGCCGCGGCGTGAGCTTCGATCTTTGGCCCGGCGAAGTGCTGGGCATCGTGGGCGAGTCGGGTTCCGGAAAGACGACCCTGCTCAATTGCCTGGCCGGCCGCCTGATCCCTGACGAAGGGCACGTTGCCTACGAGACCGCTTCCGTCGGAACGGTCGACGTCCACCAGCTCTCAGAAGCGCGGCGACGCCTGCTCGCCCGTACCGAATGGGGCTTCGTGCACCAGGATGCACGCGAGGGCCTGCGCATGGGCGCGAGCGCCGGCGCTAACATTGGTGAGCGGCTGATGGCGATCGGCGCCCGGCACTACGGCGAGATCCGTGGCACGGCCTCGGATTGGCTTTCTCGCGTCGAGATCGATCTCGACCGGCTGGACGACCGACCCACGGCCTATTCCGGCGGCATGCGCCAGCGCCTGCAGATCGCCCGCAACCTCGTGAGCGAGCCGCGGCTGGTGTTCATGGACGAACCGACCGGCGGGCTCGATGTCTCGGTACAGGCGCGCCTGCTCGACCTGCTGCGCGGCCTGGTGGACAGCTTCCATCTCTCCGCTGTGCTGGTGACCCACGATCTCGGCGTCGCGCGCCTGCTCACGCATCGGCTGATGGTGATGCAGGGCGGCGAGGTGGTCGAAGCGGGCCTCACCGACCAGGTGCTGGACGATCCGCAGCACGCCTACACGCAAATGCTCGTCGCCTCGATCCTGCCGGTATGACCGCCATGTCGCCCGTCCTTCGCGTCCAAGGCCTGCACAAGTCCTTCGTGATGCATGCGCAAGGCCATCTGGCGCTGCCGGTGCTGCGCGACGTGGCTCTCGACGTGTCGCCCGGCGAATGCCTTGCGCTGGTCGGCCCTTCCGGCGCCGGCAAGAGCACGCTCCTGCGCTCGCTCTACGGCAACTACCGGCCGCAAGGCGGCTCGATCCGTGTGCGCCATCGTGCCGACTGGGTCGAGCTGGTGGGCGCCGAACCGCGCGTCACGCTCGACGTGCGACGCCACACCATGGGCTTCGTCAGCCAGTTCCTGCGCGTGATCCCGCGCGTGGCCACGGTCGACGTCGTTGCGGAGCCGATGCTGCGGCGGGGCGTCTCGCCGGAAGAGGCGCGCCGACGTGCCGAATTCCTGCTGCACCTGCTCGGCATTCCGGAGCGGCTGTGGCAACTGCCGCCCGCGACCTTCTCCGGCGGCGAGCAGCAACGCGTGAACATCGCCCGGTCGCTGATCGCCGACTATCCGGTGCTGCTGCTCGACGAGCCGACCGCCTCGCTCGATACGGCCAATCGTGACGGCGTCATCGACCTGATCCGCGATCGCCGCGAGGCCGGGGCCGCCATCGTCGGCATCTTCCACGACGTCGCGGTGCGCGATGTGCTCGCGACCCGTCTCCATCCTGTCGAGCTTCCCGGAGCGCCCCAATGAGTACAGAGACATGAGTACCGAGACTGTCTTCACCAATGGCCGCATCGTCACCGCCGATGCCGAATTCATGGGCACCGTCGTGGTGCATGACGGCCGCATCGCCGAGCTGAGCGATGACCGGTCCCATGCCGCAAACGCTGTCAACCTCGACGGCGACTACCTGCTGCCGGGCTTTGTCGAGCTGCATACCGACAATCTCGAGAAGCACTTCGCGCCACGCCCCGGCGTCATGTGGCCGAGCGTGCCGGCCGTGATGGCGCACGACACCCAGATCGCCGCGGCCGGCATCACCACCGTCTTCGATTCCCTCGCCCTGGGCGACGTGCGCGGCGAGACCGACCGCGTGCGCAACCGGGAACGCATGGTCGAGGCGATTTGCGAAATCGTCGAGCGGCGGCTGACGCGGGTCGATCATCGCATGCACCTGCGCTGCGAGATTGTGGCCAACGATGCCGTGGACGCGGTGGACCGCTGGATCGACCTGCCGTTGGTCGGCCTGATCTCGATCAACGACCACACGCCCGGCCAGCGCCAGTTCCTCGACCCCGAGAAGCTGCGCCTCTACCACACCAAGAAATACGGCATGACCAACGACGAGTTCGAGGTCTTCCGCGCCGAAGCGATGGCCTTGCATGCCAAGAACGCTGCCCGCCATCGCCACGAGATCGTCTCGCGCGCCCAGGCCAGGGCACTTCCCATCGCCAGCCACGACGACGCCACGTCCGAGCACGTGCGTGAGGCGGTGCAGAACGGCATGTCCATCGCGGAGTTCCCGACCACCCAAGAAGCGGCCGATGCCTCGCACGAGGCTGGCCTCGCCATCCTGGTGGGCGCCCCCAACCTGGTGCTGGGCGGATCGCATTCCGGCAACATCGCCGCCATCGATCTCGTGCGGGCGGGTCAGGCCGACATCCTGTCGTCGGACTATGTGCCCGCCAGCCTGATGGAAGGCGTGTTCCGCCTGCCCGTTTCGGCCGGCATCTCGCTGCCGCAGGCCGTGAAGCTCGCCTCCCTCAACCCCGCGCGGGCGGTGAGCCTCGACGATCGCGGCGAGATCGCGGCCGACCGGCGCGCCGATCTGGTGCGCGTGCGCGTCATCGGCGATGCTCCCATCGTGCGCTCGGTCTGGTGCGACGGCGAACGCGTCGTCTGATATGCCGTCGGGAAGACAAGGGCCGCTGGTCTATGTCATGGGCCCGTCGGGCGCGGGAAAGGACTCCGTCCTGAACCGGGCGCGGACGTTGCTCGCCTCGGACGCACCTGTTGTCTTCGCCCATCGCTACATCACGCGACCGGCCGAAGCCGGCGGCGAGAACCACGTCGCGTTGAGCCCGGAAGAGTTTGCCTTGCGCCGAGCCCACGGCCTGTTTGCCTTCGATTGGCAGGCGCATGGCAATCACTACGGCATCGGCCGCGAGATCCATACCTGGCGCCAATCGGGCCTGACCGTCGTCGTATCCGGCTCGCGTGAACATTTTTGCCAGACCGACGGCATCGACGATGACACCTTCCCGGTCCTGATCACCGCTTCATCGCAAAGGCTTGCCGAACGGCTGGCCAATCGCGGCCGCGAGGACAAATCAGCGGCGCTGGAACGCCTCGAACGCGGCATGGCCTACGAGGTGACGGCTCCACGGCTGGTCACGATCAGCAATGATGGCCTGCTCGATCGGGCGGCCGAAGCCTTCGTCAGCTTGCTCGCCACACTTCCGTATTCACCAGACGTCCGCCGCCGAGCCTGAAGCGCGCCAGGACGGTGAAGGCACGGTCCGGGCCGCTCTGGCGAAAAACGCAGAGATCCCGCACCTGCAAGGGCGCCCCGATAAAGGCGGAGAAACGACGGCGCAAAAGCTCCTTGACCGCGGTTCGCTCGGCAGCTTCGAGGACGCGTCCCGTCAAGGTGAGATGGAAGCGCCATTCCTCCAGAACATAGGGATAGCCCCAGCGCGTGAGGAGCTGTTCCTGGCGCGGTGAGAGACCGTTCGCTCGCCGACGCGCCAACTCGGCCTCGTCGGCCGGTCGGCGGAATTCGTCGAATTCGATCACGCAGCGATCCGCCAGATCCTGCAGATCCGGGAAGGGCTCGGCCGGAACGAGCGCAAGGAACTCCGATAGCTCAGCGAGCACCATCGACGGAATGGTGAACGGGCGCATCGTCGTGGCGAATTCGCCGACCGCGCCAAGGAAATCGCCTTCCGTCGCATCGTCGGCCAGGGCGATCGGCGGCTTCAGCGTGCCATGAAAGCCATAGCGGCGCGGTTCGGCCGTGATCTCTGCCAGGCGTTCGATCGAGAAGCCGGAGGAAAGGATTGGCTGACGTATTCCGCCGTTCTCCGGATTCCAGCCGAGCCACTGGCTTGCCGCCGTGGCCAGCCCCTCGTCGGATCGCGGCGCATAGTAAAGGGCATAACGCGGTGCTGCCTCGGTCATGCCGTCTGCACCCGTCGGCCGATCAAGGCGAACCGCAAGCGGTTGGAGATGACGTCGATGAGGGCCACGGCAATCAGGATCATAAGGATGATGAAGGACGCCTGTTGAAGCTCGAGCACGCGGATCGCTTCTCCCAGCTGCAGACCGATGCCGCCTGCGCCCACGACGCCGAGGACACTGGCCCAGCGCGTGTTCGATTCGAAGTAATAGAGCAGCTGGCTCGCCAGCACGGGAAAGACCTCGGGCAAAATGCCGAACCGCACGCCCAACAGCTTTCCACCGCCAGTAGAGACGATCCCCTCTACAGGCTTGCGGTCAGCCGCCTCGATAGCTTCGGCGAAGAGCTTGCCAAAGCTGCCGATATCAGACGTCGCGAAGGCAAGCACGCCCGCAAACGGACCAAGCCCCACGACACTGATCCAGATCAGCGCCCAGACGAGGATATCGATGCTGCGGATCGTATCCAGCGAGCGGCGCGTGAGAAAACGTAAGAATCGCGAGGCGGTCACGTTCCTGGCGGCCAGCAAGCCGAGTGGAAGCGCCAACACAGCCGCCGTCAGCGTGCCCAGCAGAGCGATCGAAATCGTTTCGATCAACGCCCAGAAATAGAGCTGGAAATGCGCCCAGCTGCCGGGGTCGGGTGGCAACATGAGGATCGCGACCTCGCCGAGCTTGGTTATTCCCCGGAGCGTCTTTGCATCGAAGAAGTCCAAATAGGCCATGCCCAGCAGCAGCAAGGCGATCAGAGCTGCCGCGACAAGCGCCAGCATCCGTTGCTCGCGTTGGAGGCCAACGAAATGGTGCGGATGCCGCCCACGCAGGGCAGCAACATCGATCTGACCTCGGTTCATCATCTGTGACCGTCCATCAGGCCGAGCAGGCGATGGCGGATCAGGCTTGTTGCCGAGTCGATCAAGGCCACGGTGATGACGATCATGACCAGGATGGCCGAGACGTCCGAGTAGTAGAATTTGCGGATGGCCTCGAACAGGTCCATGCCGATGCCGCCGGCACCCACGAAGCCCAGGACCGCACTTTCCCGCACGTTGATCTCGAAGCGCAGCAAGGTGTAGCTCACGAAGCCGGACAGAACCTGCGGCAGGGCGCCAAAACGCATGGCGACATGCCAGGCCGCACCCGTCGAGGAGACGCCTTCAACAGGTTTCGGGTCGATGTTCTCGACGACTTCGCTGAAGAGTTTGACGAGCGTGCCGAGCGTGTGGATCGCGACGGCCAGGACGCCGGCCATCGGCCCCAGGCCAAAAGCGATCACGAACATCAGGGCGAACACCAGGCCGGGCACCGTGCGGCAGAATTCGCAGAAGCGGCGGACGACGACGCTCAACCAGCGGTTCGGCGTAACGTTGGTCGCGGCGAGGAAACTGAGGAAGAAAGCCCCGATCACGCCGAGCGCGGTGCCAACGTAGGCCATCACCAGCGTCTCGCCCAAAAGCCTGAGCCATCGGCCCAGGCCCCAGTACCATTCCACGGGATCGGTCCAGACGCCGCGGCCACTGTCGAGGTGGAACAGCCGGCCGATGTAGCCCGTGAAATTGCCGATCTTGTCGACGAAGGTCGGCAAGGAGACTTCTGCCGCAATGCTCGACAGGCCCATCGCCACGACGACCGCCACAAAGATCAGCAGCGTATGCCAACGCCTGGAGCGGACGGTCGCGTTGTAACCGGCGAGCAACGGCCGAAGCTGCGCCTCGGGGAGCTGGACGATCGGCGACGACACGGGCGACCAGTCCCCTAGAACACGACCTCATCCTGAGGAGCGCGCGTAAGCGCATTCACATGCGCGGAAGCGCGCGTCTCGAAGGATGGGCAACAAACACGGTGCTCGTTTCGACCCTTCGAGACGCATCGCGATGCGATGCTCCTCAGGATGAGGCGATTTGGGGTGATCATTTCGCCACGATGCGATCAGCTCTTCTGCTTGCGCAGCGTATCGATGAACTTGATCAGCTCGACGACCGTCTCGTAGTACTTGGCGTCAACAGCCTTGAACTCGCGATCCTTGCCGTCGGACAGCTTGTCGTAGGCCGCCTTGTCCTTGGTCGGCGCCTCCTCGAATGCCTTCCAGATCGCCTGCTTGGCGTCGGGCGGCAGGTCGGTGAGATAGGCATAGGGCGAGTTGGGGATCAGGTCCGACTTGGAGATGATGCGGAAGTCCTCCTTCTTCGCCAGGCCCTTCTTGACCATGCGCGTGAGATTTGAATCCTCTTCGGAATTCCACCAGTTGGCCGCCATATCGACGGTCTTCTGCTGCAACGCGATGACCGCGTTCTCGTGGCTGCCGGTATAGGTGACATGAGAGAAGTAGCTTTCCGGCACGATGTGCAGCTTGTTCAGGATGAAGCGCGGCACGTTGTTGCCGGAGGTCGAGTTCGGATCGACCAGACCCAAGTTCTTGCCCTTGAGATCGTCGATCGTCTGATAGGGGCTGTCGGCGCGGACATAGAACACCGAGTAGTAGCCGACCGTGCCGTCGCTGTTGACGGTGGTGCAGAAGGGCTCGGTCTTGACGCCCGTCACGACGGCGCGCGCGTAGGAAGCAGGACCATAGCCCGCGATATGGATCGAGCCGTTGCGCTGGCCCTCGATTACGGCGGCGTAGTCATTGGCGATGCGCAGCGTGATCCTGGTGCCAAGCGCCTTGGTGAGATAGTCGACGAACGGCGCATAGCGATCCGTCACGCCCGAGGCGTTCTCGGCCGGAACGATGCCCATCACCAGTTCGGGGTATTTATCGCGCCAGCCGGAGGCACGGGCAGTGCTCGAGAGGGCGACGACGCCCGCGGAAAGGGCCGTCCCGAGGGCCTGTCGACGGTTTAGCATGAGAGTCTCCTTGCGAATTGAGGGGCAAAAATGAGAGGGGGCTTGAGGGGATCAGGGATTGGCGACGGCGAGACCCTGCGCGCCGCCAAGCACGAGGACCGGCCGCTGGTCGGCGTCGACCACGTCGCTCGCTTCGAGGCCGTAGAGGTCGCGCGCGACGTGATCGGTGAGCGCCGCCGGGACGCCGTCGAACACGAGCTGTCCACCGGCGAGGCCAACCAGGCGATCACAGTATTTGCGGGCGAGATCGAGACTGTGGAGGTTGCACATCACGGTGATGCCGAAGTGCTTGTTGATGTGCAGGAGCGCATCCATCACCACCCGCGTGTTGCGCGGATCGAGCGAGGCGACCGGCTCGTCGGCCAGGATGATCTCGGGTTCCTGGATCAGCGCGCGGGCAATCGCGACCCTTTGCTGCTGGCCGCCCGACAGCGTGTCGGCGCGCTGCCCGGCCAGACGCGCGATATCGAGGCTCTCGAGCGCGGAGAGGCCCATGGCCTTCTCTTCGGCGGTCCAGAGCTTCGCAACCGAGCGCCAGACCGGCGCATGGAAGGCGCGGCCCATCAGGACGTTGGTCAGGACATCGAGGCGGCCCGCCAGGTTGAATTGCTGGAAGATCATGGCGCAACGAGCGCGCCACTGGCGCAGGCCGCGACCCTTGAGCGCCATCACGTCGGTATCGTTGCACCAGATGCTGCCCTGGGTGGGATCGCTCAAGCGATTGATCGCCCGCAGGAGCGTGGACTTGCCCGCGCCCGACTGGCCGATCACGCCCACGAACTGGCCCGGCGGCACAATCATCGATACGCTGTCGACCGCCCGCTTGGCGCCGAACTCCTTTACCAACCCGTCAAGTCGCAGCATGCCCTACCCCGCGGTGCGCTGCTCGTTGCGTAGCGACCGCACGCTGCATAAAGGCGACGATTTGGTTACAACGAAACGACAGTCACCACCGGCGGTGGATAAGGAAGTTGCCCAATCCGGGCTCCGTGGCCGCTATTTGCCGGCCAGAATCCAGGCCTTGATCTTGTCGATGGTCTCTTTCTCGATGCCGTTGTAGCCGTGATAGGCAAAGGCCTCGCAGTCATCGCCCACGCTCTTGCCGCCGTCGACCAAAATGAGGTCGGTGCCGTAGTTGCGATGCGAAGCCTCGGCGGACGCGGGCTTGGTCACCCGGCACCCGTCGCGGCTATGAGCGACCAGCAACTGCCGGCTCTTGTACTTGTGCGGATCGAGGCCCGAGATACTGCTCATCGACGAAGTGTGGACGAAGCCCGCCACCTGCCCGTCCAGCGGCCCGGCGAGCGCCTGCGTGGCCTCCGTGCTGCGCGACGTGCCGATAACGTACACCGACAATCGTCCGAACCGGCGCTCTAGATCCTGCTTGATCGCGAGGATGCGAGCCGGCGTCGAGGTCGCCGCCGTCGAGGCCGCAACGAATTGCGGATCGGCAAAAAGCTGACGCGAACGGATCAGGAAGTTGCCGGTGAGTTTTGTGGTCAACGGGCCGTCCTGCGGCTGCAGGGGAAGCTGGCCATTGCCGCCCGGCATCAGGATCACGGCATAGCGCGGCGTCGTGCCGACGCTCGTCAGGACATAGCGGACGGTGTCGCCGTCCGGTGCCTTGGCCGAGGCGACGATCTCATCGGCGGCTCGTGCCGAACCTGCATGAATGCCGATCAGCAGGGCCAGGCCAAGGAGCAGTTTCTTCATGAGGAGCGGTCCCGCAAAGACCGCGAGTGTACGCGGCTTGCCGGACCGAGTCCCAAGGCGCGCCACCTTCACGGTGTCATGAGCCATGCAACAGCGTTCATTGTCGGTCCTGAGTCCAGACCGTACGCTTTTTCCAGGACGGCCGCTTCACAGGACATGAAACGGGCCGCCGCTTCGCCAAGCGTTTACTTGGCCTCGATACCAGCAGTGCATGAACTGAGTGCCCGATAAACACCCTAGGGAGAAACTCTCATGACGCAGCAAGCAAATGCCCGCGGCCTGTCTCGCCGAGGCGCGATCGCAGCCGGACTCGGCGTCATCGCTTTGCCGAGCCTCGCACAAACGCAGACGCCCGCCGCCGGATCGCGGGAGCCGCCCAGCACGATCACCAACCCGCCGCGGGACTTCAGCCCCCGTGGTGCGCCCACCACCTACTTCACCGATCCCGACATCCTTTCGGTCGATCCCTCTTTCGATGCGCTGGTCCAGCCCAACGCATCGATCAAGCGGCTCTGGACCGGTGCGCTCTGGTCCGAGGGACCGGCCTGGAATGCGGAAGGCCGCTACCTTCTCTGGAGCGACATCCCGAACAATCGGCAGCTTCGCTGGCTGGAGGACGACGGACACGTGAGCGTGTTCCGCATGCCTTCCAACAACAGCAACGGCAACAGCTTCGATTTTCAGGGCCGGCAGCTTTCTTGCGAGCACCTGACGCGCCGGGTCGTGCGCTACGAACTCGATGGTTCGGTAACGGTGCTGGCCGACAGCCACGACGGCAAGCATCTCAACTCGCCCAACGACGTGGTCGCCCATCCCGACGGCAGCTACTGGTTCACCGACCCGCCCTACGGGAGCAACCTGTACGAAGGCGCGCCGGACGCAGCGGGTGGCCCGGTCAATCCGCAGGGCCACCTGAAGCCCACGCTCGGGCAGGCTCAGGGTGTGGGATCGCTGAAGCGCGAGTTGCCCACCAGCACCTATCGAATCGACCCCAAGGGCAAGGTCGAGGTCGTCCTCACCGAGGAGCAGGTGCCCGATCCGAACGGCCTTTGCTTCTCACCCGACTACAAGAAGCTCTATGTCGTGAGCACCGGAAAAGGGCCCGGCGACAAGGGGCCGGGCGGCAAGGGTGACGTGCACGTGTTCGACGTCGGCGCCGACAACAAGCTCACCAACGGCAAGCGCTTTGCCGATTTTATCATCGATAGCGTACCGTGCGGCCCCGACGGCATCCGCTGCGACGTCGAAGGCAATCTCTGGTGTTCCAGCAACGCCGGCCGTCATGTCGGCTATAACGGCGTCACGGTCTGGACGCCGGCCGGCAAATTGATCGGCCGCATTCGGCTGCCAGAAGTTTGCGGCAACATCACCTTCGGCGGCCCCAAGCGTAATCGGCTGTTCATGGCGGCGAGCCAGTCGCTCTACGCGCTCTATGTGAACACCCAGGGGGCAGGGCCGGCTTGATGGCCGTCGTAAAGGGCGCAAAGAGCTGATGACGGCAACGGTGTCATCCTGAACGAAGTGAAGGATCTTTCAGCGCCGCCGCTAAAGATCCTTCGGCTTCGCCTCAGGATGACACGGTTCTCGTGTCAGGCGCCTATCGCTACGTGACAGTAGTTCAGCGCGTGCGGTCGTCGATGTCGCGCGCGAGAACCTCGCGCTTGCCGACATGGTTGGCGGCGCTCACCACGCCCTCGCGCTCCATGCGCTCTACGATGCGGGCGGCGCGGTTGTAGCCGATCTGCAGGTAGCGCTGGACGAAGCTGGTGCTGCACTTGCGCTCGCGCGCCACCAGCGCGATCGCCTGGTCATAGAGCTGGTCGCTCTCGCTATCCTCGCTCTCGCCCGGGAAGGTCGACCCGCCCTCTTCGCCCTCAGGATCATCGGTGACCGATTCGATGTAGGCCGGCGCGCCCTGGGCACGCAGATGGCGCACCACCTCCTCGACCTCGCTGTCGCTCACGAACGGTCCGTGGACGCGGGCGATCTTGCCGCCGCCGGCCATGTAGAGCATGTCGCCCTGGCCCAGGAGCTGCTCGCCGCCCTGCTCGCCCAGGATGGTCCGGCTGTCGATCTTGGACGTGACCTGGAACGAGATACGGGTCGGGAAGTTGGCCTTGATGGTGCCGGTGATGACGTCGACCGACGGCCGCTGCGTCGCCATCACGACATGGATGCCGGCGGCGCGCGCCATCTGCGCCAGGCGCTGGACGGCCGCCTCGATCTCCTTGCCCGCGACCAGCATCAGGTCGGCCATCTCGTCGATGATGACCACGATGAAGGGCAGCGGCGTCGTGTCGATCTCCTCTTCCTCGAAGGTCGGACGGCGAGTCTCGGGATCGATGCCGGTCTGCACCTTGCGGGTGAGCGCCTGGCCCTTGCGCCGGGCCTCGATCAGCCGCTCGTTGTAGCCCGCGATATTGCGCACACCGAGCGAGCTCATGGCGCGGTAGCGATCCTCCATCTCGCGCACCACCCACTTCAGCGCCACGATCGCCTTGCGCGGCTCGGTGACGACGGGTGTCAGCAGATGCGGGATGTCCTGGTAGACGCTGAGCTCCAGCATCTTGGGATCGATCATGATGAAGCGGCAGCGATCCGGCGGCAGCCTGTAGAGCAGCGACAGGATCATGGTGTTCACGGCCACGGACTTGCCCGAGCCGGTGGTGCCGCCAATCAGGAGATGCGGCATGCGAGCGAGATCGGCGATCACCGGATCGCCGCCGATGTCCTTGCCCAGCGCCAGCGGCAGGTTCAGCCGGTTGTCCTCGTAGTGGCGCGTCGAAAGCAGCTCGCGCAGGAACACCGTCTCGCGCCGCGCATTGGGAAGCTCGATGCCGATCACGTTGCGGCCCGGCACCGTGGCGACGCGCGCCGAGACGGCGCTCATCGAGCGGGCGATGTCGTCGGCCAAACCGATCACGCGGCTCGACTTGGTACCGGGCGCCGGCTCGAGTTCGTAGAGCGTCACGACCGGACCCGGCCGCACCTTCACGATTTGGCCTTTTACGCCGAAATCCTCCAGCACCGTCTCCAGGAGACGGGCGTTCTGCTCGAGCGCGCTTTCGTCGATCTTGGTCTCGGTCGAAGCGCGCGCCGGCAATGACAGGATATCCAGCGGCGGCAGCTCGTATTGACCACCGCCGAGATCGAGCTCGCGCTGGCCAGCCCTCGCCGCGCGCTTGCCCTGCGCCGCCGACGACTTGCGCGGCACGATCTTCACGCCCGACGCGGCCGCTGCAGCCGCTGCTACCGCCTGTTCGGCCATCGGCGAGTCGGGTGTGAACGGGTTCTCGTCGCCTTCCGCCTCGGCTTCGATCTCTTGTTCCTCGGCGACCGGCTCAGGCGGAGCCGAAGGCGCGAAGCGCACCACTTCGGCGGGTCGGTCGTCCTGCGCCGGTGCGGCAGCCGTCGCCGGTACCGCGGCGCGCAGACGCCCCAGGATCGGCTCGACGCGAAAGCC
Organism: Alphaproteobacteria bacterium; assembly: GCA_017308235.1. Classification (GTDB taxonomy): domain Bacteria; phylum Pseudomonadota; class Alphaproteobacteria; order Reyranellales; family Reyranellaceae; genus Reyranella. Next base: position 445,174 of record JAFKFL010000009.1, read on the forward strand.
GCCCGCGAGGCGATCGAACAGGGTGCGCTCGACCAGGGAATCGGCACCTGCACTGTCGATCATCGGCGCGATTGGCTGATGAGTTGGTGCTGGCGGAATGGCCGGGGCCGGCCGCTCGATCGGCGCATTGGGCGCGTCGACCATCAGCGAATCGCGCGGCGGCAAGGCCGTGCCTTCCTCCGGAATCTGCCCGAAGCGCGAGGGATCATATTGGCTGGCGTCGATCTCGCCCGGGATCTCGGCATAGCCGAACTCCGGCGCCGGCGGCTCGCCATACTCGTCGAGCGGCTCGGGCCGGCCGCGCCACAAACCAACCGCGGCCCGCATCAGCCACACGCCGCCCAGGAAGGGCGCGCGCAGGATGCGGAAGATCAGCGGCAGGTCGGTGCGATTCATGCCCCGCGCCGGCGCCATGGCGATGAAGGCGAGCGCCGCGCAACCCGGCTCGATCAGCGCGAGGCTGCCGCCGCTTGAGTGGCTGAGAACGAATTCACGGAAGCGGCCGAGCAAAGCGACGCCGACCAGCCCGCCAGGGCCGGCGTGGGTGGCGGCGCCCCCGACATCGCCGAGCCCGATGCAGGCCACGCTCATCATCAGGAGCGCGAGCAGGAGGAGCGACAGGCGCAGACCGAAGAAGCCGAGATGATGGGTGCGGAGCATCCGCACGCCCCAGGTGATCATCGCGATCGGCACCAACACGATCGCGAGCCCGAAGGTCTGCAGAAGCAGGTCCGAGACATAGGCGCCGGGCAGGCCCATGAGGTTGTTGGGCTGATTGCCGGTGGCGTGATTGAGCGAGGGATCGGCATTGCTGAAGGTGAAGACCGCCATCAGCAGCATCACGCCCAGCGCGGCGAGCGCGATGCCCACGAGCTCCATCATGCGCCGATGCAGGAAGTCGCGCCCGCCTTCCGGCAGGATCGAGATCTTGTGCTGCATTGCAGAGCCGATTCCCATGATGGCCATGGCCTCGCCCGCTACCGCTCCCTAGAGCACTGACGCGAGGCGACTCAATCCCTCGCGCGTGGTCTTCTCGTCATGAACCAGCGCCACCCGGATGTAGCGCTCGGCCGCATTGATGCCGCCAGTCTCCCGGTAGACATAGGCGCCAGGCAGAACCTTGACGTGCGCCTCGCCCCAGAGCTTGCGCGTCGCAGCTTCGCCGTCGCCGACATCGAGCCAGAGGAAGAATCCGCCGCCCGGTGTGTAGTAACCAAAGCGGTTGTGCAGGATCTGCTCGGCGACGCGGAAATTCTTGCGATACCACTCGCGCGTCTCGGGCGGATGAGTTTCTTCTCGCCACAACGCGGCCGCCGCCTTCTGGACGCCGTGGGGAATCTGCGGTCCGCCGTAGGTGCGCCAGCGCAGCACCATGGCGACGAGCTTGGGATCGCCCGCCACGAAGCCCGCGCGCAGGCCGGCGGCATTGGAACGCTTGGAAAGCGAATGGAAGACCGTGAGATTGCGGAACGGATCCTTGCCGCCTGTCTCGTCCATGGCGAGCGCGGCCTGCAACGCACCGACGGGTGCCTCGCCGTTGTAGATCTCGGCGTAGCATTCATCGACCGCCAGCACGGCATCGTGCTTGCGGCAGAGCCGGATCAGCTTCTGCAGATAGTCGATGCTGGCGATCGCTCCCTGCGGATTGGCCGGCGAACAGAGATAGACAACCGACATGCGCTGCCAGGTCGCCTCGTCGATGGCTTCGTAGTCGGGAAGGAAGCCGTTCGAAGCGTTGGCATCCACCAGGAGCGGCTCGGCGCCGGACATCACGGCGCCGCCGAGGTACGCCTGATAGAAAGGGTTGGGCAGCGCCACCACCGGCTTGCCGCCGCCCTTCTGCTGCGGCGTGGCGACCGCGGAGATGATGTAGACGCCTTCCTTGCTGCCGGCGGTCGGATGAACATGCAGCGCCGGATCGAGCAGATCCTTCGGCAGCTTGTAGCGCCGCGTCAGCCATTCGCAGACCGCGAGATTGAGATCGGGCAAGCCCTGATTCGGCGGATACTTGTTCCAGCCGTCGATCTCTTCGGCCACGATCTTGCGGGCGAAGGCCGGCATCGCGCCCTGCGGTTCGCCGACCGACATGTTGATCTGCGACAGGTGCGCCGGCGGCGTGATCGGGCTGAGAAGAGTGTTCAGCCGCGCAAACGGGAAATCGGTCAGCGTCTCCGTGAGGCGCGGATTGAACATCGAGACCTTCCAATGGGCCGGATGGCCGGCCGACAACCACGAACCGCCTGGGAGGGACCAGCCCGGCTCGACCGCGTGCATTCTATTTGACGGATTAACCTTTAACAACAAAGCAATAGGCCGGATTCTTGAGGCAAATCGTCTGACTTGACGGCCGCGGTCCCAAGTGCTGCACGATGGGGGATCGGGAAACCGTCGAACGGGGAGTGGCCGCGGTGAAACGCAGGGGCCTTCTGGTCACGGGAGCAGCCTTCGGAGGGACGGGGGTTCTGACGGGTTTCCATCAACCGGCGCTTGCCCAGCAGTCGGAAGATCCCCACGGGCTCCTGGCGCCGGGCCATCGCTACGAGATCGGCCTCAGGGGTCCCGTCATCGCCGTCGACTGCTTTGCCGACGCCAGCGCGCCGGAGGCCCCCCATCCATCGGCCGCGACGGAGGTGCCGATGGTCGCCGTCGGGCCGCAGAAGGAGCCCGTTTCCTGGAACGTCATATCGTGGGCCGAGGCAAACGCGGCGACCCGGATCATGACCCTGAAGGCGGCGGATCAGCCATTGCAGGCCGCCGTGTCGTTCGAGCTCGATCCCGTTACCGGTTTTCTCACCCGGCGCACGGTGCTGCGCCACACCGGCGGCCCGCGCGAAGTCGATATCCAGGAGACGCTGGGGCTCCTCGTCTCGATCCATGAGCCGGTCGAGCAGATCATCTACCTCACCGGCGAATGGCAGGAGGAGGCGGATATCGTCCGCGCCGATCCCGCCAAGGGCGCCATCACGCTGGAAAGCCGCAGCGGCAAGACGGGTTTCGAGTTCCAGCCCTACGTTGCGATCATCACCGCCGATGCAAGTTACGTCTGCCAGATCCTGTGGTCGGGAAACTGGACGCTGCACGTGGCGCCCGATCGTCACGGCGCCACCTTGTCGGGCGGCTTCAACAATTGGCAGTTCCGCCATCGCCTGACCGCTGGAAAGAGCCTGGAGCTACCGACCGTGCTGTTCGGGCGGTTCGATGGGCCGCTTGGCAATGCCACCCGCAAGCTTCACGACCATCGCCGCGCACGCCGGCCCGATCCCGAGCGGCCGATCCCGGTGCAGTTCAACAGCTGGTATCCGTTCCTCGGCGAGCCCTCGGCCGAGGCACTCGTCCCGCTCATCCCGATCGCAAAGCAGCTTGGCTGCGAGGCCTTCGTCGTCGATGCCGGTTGGCACCGCGACGAAAACGGCGAATCGGACGCCGACTGGGATTATCGGACGGGCGACTGGCGGGTCAGCCGGCAACGCTTTCCCAACGGCTTGCGCGAGATGTCGACCCGTTGCCGTGAGGAAGGGCTGAGCTTCGGCCTCTGGTTCGAGCCGGAGGTCGCGGGTCCAACCTCTTCAGTCCGGCACGATCATCCCGAATGGATGCACCATATCGACGGCCAGCCGCCGCCCGCGAACGAGCGCGCCGTGATCAATCTTGGTGTGCCCGCCGCCTGGCAGCACGTCTTCGAACGGATTTCGCGCCTGTTGCGCGTGATCGGCGTGGACTGGATGAAGTGGGATTTCAATTCCGACCTCGGCGCGGGAGGATGGGCGCCATCGCTCCCCGAGACGCTGACAGGACAGGCGCCGCTGGTCGCGCATTATGACGGGCTCTATCGGCTGCAGGATGCGATCTGCGCCGCTTTTCCCGACCTGATCCTGGAGATGTGCGCCGGCGGTGGCGGCCGGCTGGACGGCGGGATCCTGTCGCATGCCCACGTCAACTGGATGAGCGACCAGAGTAGCGCGTTGCGCAAGCTCGCGATCCACTTCGGCACCCAGCTCGCGCATCCGGCCATCGTGTGCAACGACTGGCTGATCGATTGGCCGGGCGGCAGCGAGGCGCCGGACCAGCCACCGGCGCTCGTCGATCCGCGCGGCGACCTTCCTTTCCGGCTGCGCGTGGCGATGCTCGGCAGCTTCGGCATCAGCGCGCCCATCCATCGCTGGTCGGAGGGCGATCGTGCCATCGCGGCCGCGCACGTCGCGCTCTATACGGCCAGCATTCGAGCCATCATCCATCATGGCGATCGCTACGCCTTCACGCCGACACCGCCACCCGACGGAAACGGCGATTGGGCAGCGACCTGGTATGTCACCAAGGACGGCCTGCAAGGCACCCTTTTTGTCTTTCGTCTGGCTGGACCGCAGAACAAGCGCGCCTTTCGGCTGCGCGGCCTGCACGACCAGAAGCGCTATCGCCTCACCTTCCAGGGCGGACCGGAAAGCATTGCGACCGGAGCCGAGCTCGTGGCTGGTTTGACCGTCGTCCTGAATGAGAGTTTTCGCTCGGCGCTCTGCATCATCGAGGCTGCGGCCGACTGATCGGCCGGCTACTGCACCCGCTCGCCATGCAGGACGGTGTCGAGGCCTTCCGTCTCCTCCTCGCGCGTGACCCGCAGTCCGATCGTGGCGTCGAGGATGCGGAGCAACGCCCAGGTGACGACGGAGGAGAAGGCCGCGACCACGAGCACGCCGAAGAGCTGGATCAAAATCTGGGCGGCATGGCCATCGACCAGGCCGACCGGCTGGCCATGGTCGACGTCGTTGATCGCGCGGGTCGCGAACACACCCACCATTAACGGCCCCAGGATGCCGCTGATGCCGTGCACGCCGAAGACATCGAGCGAATCGTCGTAGCCTAGCCGGTTCTTCAACACGACCGACGACCAGTAGCACACGGCCCCGGCGGCGAGCCCGATCAGCATCGCGGCCCACGGCTCGACATATCCCGCGGCCGGCGTGATGGTGCCGAGGCCCGCGACGGCGCCGGAGAGAACGCCCAGCACCGAGGGCTTGCCGCGCGCGGCCCATTCGATCGCCATCCACGCCAGCGCCGCCACCGCCGCGGCGACGTGAGTGTTGAGCATCGCCGCACCCGCCAGCTCGCCCGAGGAAAGCGCGGAGCCAGCATTGAAGCCGAACCAGCCAACCCACAGCAGCGACGTGCCGATCAAGGTCAGCACCAGATTATGCGGCGCCATGTATTCGTGCCCGTAGCCTTCGCGCCGGCCGATCACTAGCGCGCAAATGAGACCAGCGATGCCCGCATTGAGGTGCACGACGAGGCCGCCGGCGAAGTCGAGGACGCCTGCATCGCCGAGAAAGCCGCCGCCCCAGATCCAGTGGGCCACCGGCACGTAGACCAGCAGCACCCACAGGCCCATGAACCACATCATGGCCGAGAACTTCATCCGCTCGGCGAAGGCACCGGCGATAATCGCCGGTGTGATGATGGCGAAAGTCGCCTGGTACATCAGGAAGACGTTTTCAGGCACCGTCTTCGCCAGCGGATGGGTGCTGCCATGAAGGCCTGTGCCAAACACACGGCTCAGGCCGCCGATGATCCCGTTCACCGCCCCGCCGTCGGTGAAAGCCAGCGAATAGCCGACGACCAGCCAGAGAACTGTCACCAGCGCCGCCACGGCAAAGGCCTGCACCGCCGTCGCCAGCACGTTCTTCTTGCGCACCATACCGGCGTAGAACAGCGAAAGGCCGGGGATGTTCATCATCAGGACCAGCGCGGTGGCCACCAGAAGCCATGCGGTGTCCCCGGTATCGATGGCGGGCTTGTCGGCCGCCCAGACGGGTGTGGTCGACCCGGCAATGAACAACGCCGCCAGGCCACTGGCGGCGCGCAAAGCGTTCTTTTGCATTGGTCTTGCCCGGCTAAAGGGCGTTGGAACCTTGTTCGCCGGTGCGGATGCGCACCGCCTGCTCGACCGCGGTCACGAAGATCTTGCCGTCGCCGATCTTGCCCGTGTGGGCCGCCTTCTGGATCGCCTCGACCGCACGCTCGACCTGGGAATCGTCGACCACGATCTCGATCTTCACCTTGGGCAAGAAGCTCACGAGATACTCGGCGCCGCGATAGATCTCGGTCTGGCCCTTCTGCCGGCCGAATCCCTTGACCTCGCTCACGGTGAGGCCCGACACGCCGACGCCCGTCAGCGCGTCGCGCACGTCATCGAGCTTGAACGGCTTGATGATGGCGGACACAAGTTTCATCGGCTTCTACCCCCGGCCTGTCGTCGACAGGCCGGAGAGTGGCGTGGGATCACGGCGACGTCAATTTTCTCCGAGAAAGAACGGCGTCAATGCACCGTTTCCCCATGAAGATTGATGTCGAGGCCTTCGACTTCCTCTTCCGTCGTGACGCGCAGGCCGATGGCCACATCGATTGCCTTGAGGATGATGAAAGTGGCGACGGCACACCACGCCATGGTGACGAGACAACCCCAGAGCTGGGTCAGGACCTGGGCGCCGTTGCCGTCGATCAGGCCTTTCTTGCCTTCGCCGCCAATCGCCTCGACCGCGAAAACGCCGGTCAGCATGGCGCCGACGAAGCCGCCCACGCCATGCACACCGAAGGCGTCGAGCGAATCGTCGTAGCCCAGCATCTTCTTGAGGCTGGTCGCCGACCAGAAGCAGACGGCGCCCGCCACGATGCCGATCACCAGGGCGCCGGTCGGATTGACGAAGCCGGAGGCCGGCGTGATGGCCACGAGGCCCGCCACCGCGCCGGAGACGATGCCCAGTACCGACGGCTTGCCGCGTGTCATCCATTCCGCGAACATCCAGGCCAGCGCCGCGGCAGCGGTGGCGATCTGCGTCACCGCCATGGCCATGCCGGCGTTGGTGCTGGCGGCCGTAGCTGAGCCGGCATTGAAGCCGAACCAGCCGACCCACAGCAGCGACGCACCGATCACGCTCAGCACGAGATTGTGCGGCGCCATGTTCTCAGTACCGTAGCCCTTGCGCTTGCCCAACACGAGGGCACAGACCAGGCCCGCGACGCCGGCATTGATGTGGACGACCGTGCCGCCCGCATAATCGAGCACGCCCCAGTCGCCCAGGAAGCCGCCGCCCCAGACCCAGTGCGCGATCGGTGCATAGACGACGATCGCCCACAGGCCCATGAACCACATCAGGGCCGAGAACTTCATCCGCTCGGCGAAGGCGCCGGTGATCAGCGCCGGCGTGATGATGGCGAAGGTCATCTGGAAGGTCATGTAGACCGATTCCGGAATTGTCTTCGCGAGATCGTTCACGGCATCAAGCCCCATGCCGCCCAGGAAGAAGCGGCCCATGCCTCCGATGAAGGCATTGCCTGGCGTGAAGGCGAGACTGTAGGTGATCACCATCCAAAGGACGGTCACGAGACAGGTCACGGCGAAGCTCTGCATCACCGTCGCCAGAACGTTCTTCTTGCGCACCATGCCGCCGTAGAACAACGCGAGGCCGGGCACCGTCATCATGAGGACCAGCGCCGTGGAGGTCAGCATCCAGGCAGTGTCGCCCGTGTCGAGCTTGGGCTTGTCATCGGCAGCCAGCGCCACTGCCGGCAGAAGCAGCAGGCCGGTCGCCCCCAGACCGGCAAGAGCGGAACCAAACATACGTTTCATCGATCTTCCCTCGGAATTGGCTTTTGTGGTGGCAAGTTGCTGGTCAGAGTGCCTCGGTACCGGACTCGCCCGTGCGAATGCGGATGGCCTGCTCGATCGGAAACACGAAGATCTTGCCGTCACCGATCTTGTCCGTTCGCGCGGCCTTCAGCAGGGCCTCAACCGCGCGCTCGACGAGCCCATCGTCGATCACGACCTCGATCTTGACCTTGGGCAGAAAGCTCACGGCATATTCGGCGCCGCGATAGATCTCGGTCTGGCCTTTCTGCCGGCCGAATCCTTTCACCTCGCTCACCGTCAGGCCCTGGATGCCGAGCGACGTCAGCGCGTCGCGCACCTCGTCGAGCTTGAATGGCTTGAAGATCGCCATGACCATTTTCATTCCGGCTCCCCTCCAAATGGGCGACCGTCGCCCAACGCGATCTCTGGATGAGCAAATCCCGTGCCAGAAGCGTAGATCTCATCTCTTATGCATCTGGCATATCGATTGCTTCGGTCTCCGCAGGTTCACAACCAATTCGGGGGAGATCGAAAGATGCTGAGGAAGATCGCGGCGATGATCGTCGGAGGGCTTGCCTTATCGGCAAGCATCACTGCCCAGGCGCAGGACAAGCCTGCATCGGGGCCGCCGTCAGCACCCGCGTCATGGTGGGATACGTTCTCGATCAGCGGTCACATCGAAGGCGGCATGACCTTCAACACCTACCCGCAGAACAACGGCCTCAATTTCGGCCAGCTCTTCACCGACAAGAC